>NZ_CP049744.1:3897500-5097500 GCF_000760935.2 Rhodococcoides fascians A25f
GACGAGCAGTCGGTGGAACGCCTCGGGCGATCGCGAGGTGAAGTAGTCCACGACCACCAACGTGCCGCCGTAGAGCAACGGACCCCACAGCTCCCAGACCGAGAAGTCGAATGCGTAGGAGTGGAACATGGTCCACACGTCGTCGGCACCGAAGCCGTAGACCGAATCGGTGTTGGCGAGCAGCCGAACCACGTTGCGATGCGGCACCATCACGCCCTTGGGGCGACCGGTCGAGCCCGAGGTGTAGATGACGTAGGCGACGTTGTCGGGACGCAGGGGACGCGTCCGTTCGTCGTCGGTGACGACGCCGTCCGCCATCGACACGAGATCGACGGTGTCCATGTCGAGCAACGTTGCGCCGGTGTGTGATTCGACATCCACCGGCAACTCGACGCCTTCGGCACCGGAGTACAGCACGGTGGTGGGTCGAGCATCGTCGAGCATGTACTCGACGCGGTCGAGCGGGTAGCTCGGATCCACCGGAAGATAACCGCCGCCGGCCTTGACGACCGCCACGAGGGCGACGATGAGCTCTGCCGACCTCGGCAGGGCGACGGCGACCAGGCTCTCGGGGCCGACGCCATGGGAGATCAGAACTCGGGCAAGACGATTGGTGCGGGCATCGAACTCGGCGTACGTCATAGACGTGCCGCCGAAGCGCACCGCGACGGCGTTCGGCTTCTCGGACGCCGCTGCGTCCAGGAGGTCGACCAGTGTGACCTCGCGAGAGACGTCGACTCCCGACGCGTTCCATTGCGATGCCACGCATTCGTACTCCGCGGCATCGACGATGTCGACGTCACCGACAGGAACCGTCGGGTCGATGGTGACAGCGTCCAGAATGTCGAGGAATCGGCGCGCGAAACTGTCGACGAGTTCTGCGTCGAAGAGATCTGTGGCGTATTCGAACACCGCGTCGATGCCCGCGGGCACTCCGTCGTCGAGGTGCTCGGTCAGCCACAGCTGGACGTCGAATTTGGCGATGGGAACATCGAATTCGGCGGCTTCCGCGCGGAGTCCACCGACTGTGAGCTCGCGCGACATCGCGGATTCCAACGAGATCGCAACCTGGAACAACGGATGCCTCGACGTCGAGCGCACCGGATTGAGCACCTCGACGAGTCGCTCGAACGGCACATCGGCATGGGCGTATGCAGACAGGTCGGTGTCGCGGACTCGTTCGAGCAGTTCCTCGAACGTCAATGCGGGATCGACGTCGGTGCGCAACACCAGGGTGTTGACGAACATGCCGACCAGGTCGTCGAGTGCGGGCTCGCCGCGGCCCGCAACCGGCGCTCCGATGGCGATGTCGGTGGTGCCGCTCAGTCGGGCGAGCAGCAGCGCGTACGCGGCCTGCATCACCATGAACAGCGAGGCGTTGTTCGCGCGCGCCAGGTGTGCCAACGAGGCGTGCAGCCCCGCCGGAACGTCGACGCGCAGCTTGCTGCCGGCGTTCGAGGACACCGCAGGGCGCGGCCTGCTCGACGGCAGGGCCAGCTGATCGGGCAGATCCTCGAGAGTCGCACTCCAGTAGGCGATTTCACGGGAGGCCATCGACAGCGGATCGGTCTCGGGGCCCAGCACAGCCCGCTGCCACAACGCATAGTCCGCGTACTGGACCTCGAGCGGCGTCCATTCCGGTGCGCGCCCGTTGATCCGGCTCGCGTATGCCACGAGCACGTCCCGTGCGAGCGGACCGAACGACGCGCCGTCGGCGGCGATGTGGTGCAGCACCATGGCGAGTTCGTGCTCGGTCGGTGAGATCTCGAAGAGCGCGATTCGGAAGGGTGTGTCGACCGTGACGTCGAAGCCCTTTCCGACCAGTTCGTGCAGGCGGCCGCCCAGGTCGCGGCGGTCGATGCGCACCGGCAGGATCGTTGCCGGGGTGCGAGCTGCCTCGAGCACGACCTGCTCGGGTGAGCCGTCCACCTCGGGGTAGACGGTCCGCAGCGTCTCGTGTCGATCGACGACGTCGGCGAATGCAGCCGACAGGGCGACCACGTCGAGAGGGCCGGTCAGACGGACGGAGAACGGCAGGTTGTACACCGCAGTGGTGGGGTCGAAACGGTTGAGGAACCACATGCGCTGCTGCGCAGGCGAAAGCGGGATGCGCTCGGGCCGTTCCTTGGCCTCCAGCACCGGTACGTCCGCGCCGAGCCGAGCCGCCGATTCCGCCCTGGCCGCGAGCGCGCCGACGGTGGGCGCCTCGAACAGTTCCCGGACGCCGAGCCGCACTCCCAGTGCACTGCCCACTCGGGTCACCAACTGAGTAGCGATCAGCGAGTTGCCACCGAGCTCGAAGAAGTCTTCGTCCAGACCGACCTTGGAGGCCCCGAGAAGATCCTCGTAGATGCCCGCCACCACGTAGTCCGCACGGCTCTTCGGCGCCCGATACTTCTTCGCGCTGCTGAACACGGGTTCCGGCAACGCTTTTCGATCCAGCTTTCCGCTGGTGTTCAGCGGGAGAGCATCGAGGACCACCACCGCCGCCGGCACCATGTACGACGGCAACGCGTGTCCTGCGAATTCGATCGCCGCTGCGGATTCGATGGATCGCCCCGGAGCCGCGACGACATAGGCCACCAACTGGTCACCGGTGACCGTCTGAGCCACCAGAGTCACTGCCTGCGAGATGGATTCGTGGGACAGCAGAACCGTCTCGATCTCGCCGAGCTCGATGCGCTGGCCGCGGAACTTGACCTGGAAATCGGTGCGTCCTATGTAATCCAGAACTCCGTCACTACGCCAGCGCACGAGGTCGCCGGTGCGGTACATCCGGTCGCCGCCGACGCCGAACGGATTGGCCACGAAGCGATCCGAACTCAGATCCGGCCGGCCCACGTACCCGCGCGCGAGCTGCACTCCGGCGAGGTAGAGCTCACCCGACTCGCCGATCGGTGTGGGGCGCAAGCGACTGTCGAGAACGAACGCCTTCGTGTTCCATTCGGGCACACCGATCGGAACTGTCCGACTGTCCTGCGGGCCGCTGGGGTAGTACGTCACGGAGACGGCAGCCTCGGTGGGGCCGTAGAGATTGTGCAGTCCCGCAGGGGATATCGCCCGGAACGACGCGGCGGTCTCGACCGGCAGCGCCTCACCGATCACGAACACGTGTCGCAGCGAACTGCACGTGTGCACCGGCGCATTGGCGACGAAGACCGTCAACATGGACGGCACGAAATCGGTGACGGTGACCCGGTGTTCGGCAATCTTGTTGGCCACGTACACCGAATCGCGATGCCCGTCGGGTGTCGCGAGCACCATCGTCGCGCCGACCCGCAACGGAAGGAAGAACCCCCAGAGCGATACGTCGAAGGTGGTGGCCGTCTTCTGCAGATAGACGTCGGAGGCGTCCATCGGGTACTCCGCGAGCATCCACTCCATCTGGTTGTGGATCGCCCGATGCTCGACCGCCACGCCCTTCGGTCTTCCGGTCGAGCCGGAGGTGTAGATCACGTATGCGGTGTTCGAAAGACGCAGTGGCGCGGTACGTTCGGCGTCGCGGATCGGCGTGGTGGACCGCGAGGCGTAGTCGAGGAGATCGACTGCCACCGTCTCGGTTCCGTCGGGCAGGGCAACGTCGTCGGACGAGGAGATCAACACACAGCGCGGCTGCGCGGAGTCCAGGATGTACGCCGTGCGCTCGGCGGGGTGGTCGGGATCGATCGGCACCCAGGCACCACCGGCCGCTACGACGGCATACATGCCGACGACGAGGTCGAACGAACGACGGATCGAGAGTCCGACGAGCGTCTCGGGGCCTACGCCCATCTCGATCAGGTGTCGAGCGAGCACATTCACTCGCGCCGAGAGATCGCCGTAGGTGAGCGCCTCGCCCTCGTACACCAGCGCTGTTGCGCCGGGGTTCGCTGCAGCTGCCGCTTCGAAGGCCGACAGCAGCGTGCGCGGGTCGGTTTCGTGATCGGTGGCGTTCCATTGCGCCACGACCAACTCACGCTCGTCACCGTCCGTCAGCGCGAGATCCCACACTCGATCCGTCGGAGCAGACGCCACGAACCGGCCGATGAAATCCACGAACCGTTCGTGGTTTCGCCCGGACTGCTCCGACCCGTACAAGTTGGGGTTGGACTCGAAGTCGATGTGGGTCGAGGAACCGGCGACGCTCGTGTACAGATTGAGCCCGAAATCCTCGATCAGGCCGGTGGAGAGAATGTTGATGCCGCCGACCATCGAACCCAGGCGGACCTCGCCGAAGAACAGCATGATGTTGACCCACGGGCCGAAGAACGATGCCTGACCGCTGGCACCGCCTGCGTCACGGCGGATGTCCTCGTGCCGGTATCGCTGGTGCCGCAGGGCTCCGGAGACCTCGGCGTTGACGCGTGCGAGAAGGGTTTCGACGGTGGTGTCGCCTGCGACATCGAGCCGCAGCGGCACGACGTTGGAGACCATTCCGCCGGAGCGGCGAAGGACCGCGGTGGTACGCGCGGTCACCGGGAGCGAGAGCACGACGTCCTCGCGGCCGGTCATCTGAGCGAGGTAGGCGGCGAAAGCACCGATGACGATGGTGGCCATCGTCGTGTCGGTCCGGGCGCGCAGGGCCTCGAGCCGTTCCATGGTCTCGGCGGACAGAGCTGTGCTGTCGATCTGACTCTTCGCCGCGGGCGGGGCCGTGTGACCGGCCAGGGTGGTGACCCCGTCGATGCCCTCGATGCGCGACGCCCAGTACTCGCGGTCGGCCTCGAAGCGGCTCGAGTCTCGGTAGGCCACGTCGATGTCGTAGACCTTGGTCAGATCCGACGCCAGATTCTTGGTCGGCTCGATGCCGTCCACTTCTGCCGTGTACAGCTCCGCCGCGCGGTTCATGAAGGTGACGGCACCGAAACCGTCGAGCACCACGTGGTGAACGCGCTCGTACCAGAACCACACATCGTCGTCCAGGCGCAGAACGGTGGCGGCGATCAACCGGTCTCGGAGGATGTCGATGGGCGCGCTGTAGTCGTCGTGCATCCACTTCAGAGCGGCGGCGCGCGGGTCGGCTTCACCGCGCAGGTCCAAGCAGTTCAGGGAGTCGTCGAGGGTGGGGTCGACGGTCTGCCGAGGCTCGGCATCGATCTCGAGTAGACGCACGAATCCGGACTGCAGCTCGAGCGCAGCCTGGGACGAAGCCCGGCGGAGTAGCTCCACATCGAGATCACCGTGCAGTTCGATGTACTGGGCGATGTTCGCGGGTACCGCAGGGTCCACGTGCTGCGCGAACCACATTCCCAATTGGGCCGGTGACAGGGGGAACGACGAATGCTCAGGACTGCCGACTCCGTCGTCGTGTCCAGCACCTTCCACACCTAGCGGGTCCAATCGATGCCTCTCTTTCCCACAATCACACGCGCCCCCACCGGCTGCTGAACCAGCAGCGATCGGTGGGCACCGAACACGTCGAGCAAGTTGCTTACTTCGTTCTCTATTTTCTCACCGGCGACAACTCGAAGTTACCTTTCAGTACATATCCGTACGTATGTACAGGACCGTTACAAGTCGGTACCCGTTTCGGGCTCACCCGACACACTCCGACTCGATTCGGCACCCGGTCAATCTACAGTGCCTACCGAGGAGAGATCGTCGGTCGTCATGCCGTCATGTCGAAAGCTGCGATCACCTTGTTCGGCGTCACCCGAACGATCAATTCGCCCGGAACACCGTTCCTGGTGCCGAACTCCTCGGCGCGCTCGCGGCCCATGTACCGGGCTCCGATCTCGGTTGCGGTGCGAACCAGCTCCGCCGGGTCCTCGTCGACGGATGCGATGCCCTGCACCTGGACGAAACCGTACGGTGGCTGCTCGAGATCGACGGTCAGGACCACGCGGGGGTCACGGCGAATCGACTTGCCCTTGGCCGTGTCTGCTCCCGTGTTGAACACGATCTGGTCGCCCTCGACGAGGAACCAGATGGGTGCCACCAGGGGCCTCCCGTCGGAGGCGAGGTACCCGAGCTTGCCGGTGCGGGTTCCCGAAGACAGAAACTCGCGCACACGCGGATCGGTGATCGACGTCATCGCAGTTACGCTACGCGGCCACACCGACAACATCGATCACCTCGTGCGCGTTTTGCGTACCTCTGCCTACGCAAAGCGCGCACGAGGGTCGAGTGCGCCTACACCGCAGCCGCGTGGGTGAGCGCGCCTGCACAGATCGTGGCTCTGATCTCCGTTTCCGCGAGATCGTGCACCGTGCGGTGCTCGGGATGCTCGACGAGCACGACGATGTCCGCCGCGTCCCCCACTCGGAGGGCCCGGCGACCGCCACACGCGGCCTGCAGCGCGGCGTCGAGGGGCACTGCTTCCTCGACGTGCCACGGCGGTCGGTCGTCGTCGGTTCGGAACACCGCGGCGGCGACTCCGGCCAGCGGTTCGGGTGGACTGACCGGGGCATCGGAGCCGAAGAGCAGTCTCGCCCCGCTGCGGTGAAGCGTTCCGTAGCCGTAGGCGACCGAGCGACGCCCGGACCACAGATCCTCCGCGATGTCGCGATCGGACATGGCGTGCTGCGGCTGCACCGATGCCGCGACACCCAGTGCGGCGAAACGTTCGATGTCCTCCGGCAGGATCTGCTGCGCATGTTCGATTCGACCACCGCAGCCGGCCCGCTCGAAAGCATCGAGTGCGATGCTGTTGGCGCGGTCGCCGATCGCATGGATCGCGGGCACGATGCCACTGCGTGACGCCCGCGAGACGAGCTCGAACAGACTCTCCCGGGTCTCGAGCAACAGACCGTAGGCGTCGTCCCCGTCGATGCCCGGGTACCGGTCGTGGCAGCACGCCGTTCTGGTGTTGAGCGAACCGTCGAGCATCACCTTGAGCGGTCCGCGCCTGATCAGTTCCGAGAGCGCCGAGACGTCGCCGGTACGCTCGCCGCGTTCGATTGCTTCGTCGAGCCACTGCGGCCATACCGTCGTGTCGACGCGTACCGCGGGAGAACCGGCCGACAGGCGTCGATCCCAGACCGTCCTGTTGTCCGCGAACTCGAAATCGACGACGCCGGTGACTCCGCGGACCGCCAGCGCTGCGGTGGCGTCGAGTACGGCCCGATCGAGTTCCGCCGGGTCTTCCTGTTCCTCGAGTGCCATGACCGCTTCGAGGCCGTCGACATCGCGCAGCACCCCGGTGGGGTGATCGATTCCCAGATCTGCGAGTAACGCCGGGCTCAACCACAGCGTGTGCAGGTCCATGCTCGTCATGGCCACGCGGGCACCGGGCAGTGCACTCTCGAGCAGATCCTTGTGCGGCTCCTCGGGCCACTGCGCGTCCCGGAAGCCGTTGGCGCGCACCACCGAATCGCCTGCAGTCCGCGCATATGGGTACACCAGCGCGACGGCATCGGCCGCCGACGTGGCAGGCCCGACATCGATACGCCGACGCGCCGCCGCCCATTGAGTCAGGTGTACGTGACTGTCCACGAATCCGGGCAGGGCAACCCCACCTCCCCCGTCGAGCACCTCGACGCCGGTACCGCGCGGACTGCCGGCGGCGACGATCGACGCGATGACCGAGCCGACGAGTTCGATGTCGAAGAGCACGCCGGAACCATCCAGTGCGACGTTGGCGATAATCACCCCTGGGACTCTAGAGCGTCGTCTTCGCAGTCGCGCATGCCATCCTCTAGCAATGAAAACAGAGCCTGGCGCGATGCAGACAGAGCCGACCGGACCCGTCGGGTATCACGCGACCGTCACAGTGCGCTGGTCGGACATGGACGCATTTGCGCACATCAATCACGCCCGGATGGTCACCTTGCTCGAAGAGGCGCGTATCGAGTGGCTGCTCAGTGAGGGCGAGGCGAACGAGAGCTTGATCAAGAGTGCGTTGATCGCGAATGTGACCATCGCATACAAGAAACCGCTCCGGCACTCGGACGGTCCGCTCGACGTCACACTGTGGTTCGAGAAGGTGCGAGCCGTCGACTTCACCATCGGGTACGAGGTGCGGGCAGCAGGCGCGGCACCGGATTCGCCACCGGCGGTGGTGGCGACCACCCGGATGGCGATGGTCGACGTCGGTGCCGAGACCTTGCGCCGCATCGCGCCGGAAGAGAAGGCCTATCTCGCCCGCTGGACTCGCTGATATTCTGCCGCCCGGTCGACGAACCACGCCAAGGCAGCCGGATCGTCGACGGCGCTGGATTCGAGAGTGCTTGTCGCCGTGGCACCTTGGAAGAGTCGCTTGAGCGGCACCTCCAGCTTCTTCCCGGTTCGCGTATGCGGGATTGCCGGCACCTCGATGACGTCGTCGGGAACGTGCCGCGGCGACGCCTGCGTTCTGATGATCGATTCGATGTGTCCGCGCAGTTCGTCGGTGAGACCGTCCGGAACGACCACGAACAAGGGCATCCAGTAACCACCGTCTGCCAGCTCGATACCCAGAACGAGTGCCTCGGTGATCTGGTCCAGTGACTCCACGGCCTGATAGATGTCGGCGCTCCCCATTCGAATACCATTGCGGTTCAGGGTCGAATCCGATCGACCGTGCACGAGAACGCTGCCGCGATCGGTGATGGTGATCCAATCGCCGTGACGCCAGATTCTCGGGTAGGTGTCGAAATAAGCGTCGCGGTAGCGAGTTCCGTCGGCGTCGTTCCAGAAGTACAGCGGCATCGACGGCATGGGCTCGGTGACGACCAATTCACCGACCGACCCCCGCACCGAGTTGCCGTCCTCGTCGAAGGCGTCGAGCGCAACGCCGAGGAACGGCACGGAGAGCTCTCCGGCCCATACCGGGGCGGTTCGCACTCCCCCGGCGAACGCCGACACGACGTCGGTACCGCCCGAGATGGAGAAGACCGGAATCTGCGCACCGATGTTCTCCGACAACCAGATCGATGACGATGCAGGCATCGCAGACCCGGTGATACCGACCGCGCGCAGAGCCGACAGGTCGTGATCGGTACCGGGATGCGTGTCGGCCTTGATGCACGAGAGCACATAGCCGGGGCTGGTACCGAGGTACGTCACACCCAGCCTGGCTGCGATGTCCCACAGCGCATCCGGCGTGGGGAACGACGGATTACCGTCCGCACACACGATGGTGGCACCGGTCAGCAGGCCGGCTGTCTGGAAGTTCCACATCATCCAGCTCGGGCTGGTGTACCAGAAGAAGACATCCTCGGGACCCAGATCGGAGTGCAGGGCAACAGATTTGAGGTGCTCGAGCACCACACCACCGTGACCGTGCACGATTCCCTTGGGTAGACCTGTGGTGCCCGACGAGAACACGACCCACAGTGGGTGATCGAACGGGACGGCCACCGGTACCAGTTTCCGGCTCTCGGCGGTGGCGTCGGACCAACTCTGCGCCGTTCCCGACGGTTCGCCGATCGTCACCACTGCCCGCAGAGTCGGAAGGCCTCCGACGAGGGCATCGACATCGGCGGCCTTGTCTCGGAACTTCCCTCCGTAGGTGTACCCGGCGGCGGTGATCAGTGCCGTGGGTTCGAGTTGTCCCAGACGATCGAGAGCTGCCGAGACCGAATAGTCCTGCCCACAGGCGGACCACACCGCACCCAGGCTCGCGGTCGCCAGAAAAGCGATCACCGCCTCCGGGATGTTCGGCAGATATCCGACGACTCGATCGCCGCGCCGAACCCCCTTGTCAGTGAGCGTCCCCGCGAGCGCGCCCGCCTGCTCGATCATCTCCGCCCATGTCACGGTCCGGACGGAACCGTCCTCGCGAGCATGGACGATGGCCGCGCGATCGGGGCGAGCATGCCTGATCACCTGGTCCACGTAGTTCAGCTCGGTTCCCGGAAACCACTGCGCACCTGGCATTCCGCGTTCACCGAGCACGACGGTCGGCTCGGCGGCCGAGCGGATCTCGAAGAAATCCCACACTGCTCGCCAGAACAGTTCCAGCTCGGTCGTCGACCAACGCCACAGCGCCTGATAGTCAGGCAACGTCAGAGCGTGACGTTGCTCGACGAACCGCGCGAACTCGGTCACCCGAGCCTCGGCGAGATCGGAATCCGTCGGCGTCCACAGCGCACTGTCCATGCATGCGAGTATGTCAGCCGAGTGATCGTCGTCAGATCAATCCGAGCGACCGTTCCCGCATTTCCACCTTGCGCACCTTGCCGGTGACCGTCATCGGAAACTCGTCGACGACGTGCACGTACCGCGGGATCTTGTAGTGCGCGAGCCGGCCATCGCAGAACGCGCGCAACGTGTCCGAATCCAGCGGCGCGGCATCGTCTCTCATCCTGATCCACACCATGAGCTCCTCGCCGTACTTCTGATCGGGAACACCGATCACCTGTGCGTCGAGTATGTCGGGATGGGTGTACAGAAACTCTTCGACTTCGCGGGGATAGATGTTCTCACCGCCGCGAATCACCATGTCCTTGATCCGTCCGGTGATGGCTACGTAGCCGTCTTCGTCCATCACCCCGATGTCGCCGGTGTGCATCCACCCCTCGGCGTCGATGGCTTCGGCGGTCTTCTCCGGCTGCTCCCAGTAGCCCAGCATCACCGAGTAGCCGCGCGTGCACAGCTCGCCCGCCTCCCCGCGCGGCAAGGTGCTGCCCTCCATCGGGTCGACGATCTTCACTTCGAGATGCGGACCCACACGACCGACGGTGGACACTCGCTGTTCGATGGAGTCGTCGCTTCGAGTCTGCAGCGACACCGGGGACGTCTCGGTCATGCCGTAGCAGATCGACACCTCCGTCATCCCCATGCGCTCGATCACCTGCTTCATCACTTCGGTGGGGCACGGTGATCCGGCCATGATTCCGGTACGCAGACTGCTCAGATCGAAGTCTTCGAAGTTCTCGAGAGCCAGTTCGGCGATGAACATCGTCGGGACGCCGTAGAGCGACGTGCATTTCTCCGATTCCACGGCGGTCAGTGGCGCGACCGGATCGAAGGAGAGTCCGGGAATCACCATCGCCGAGCCGTGCGAGGTACACGCGAGATTGCCCATCACCATGCCGAAGCAGTGATAGAACGGCACCGGAATACACACTCGGTCCTCGGCGGTGTAGTGGCAGAGCTCGCCGACGAAGAAGCCGTTGTTGAGGATGTTCCGGTGACTCAGCGTCGCGCCCTTCGGGAAACCCGTCGTCCCCGAGGTGTATTGAATGTTGATCGCGTCATCGGCACGGAGCTGTTCGGACACGTCGGTGATCATGTTCGGAGTCTTCGCCAAAGCACGGTGCCCACGATCGGTCATCGCTTCCCATTGAATGCTGCCGATGAACAGAACCTCACGCAGCGACGGCACCTCGGGTCGCGCGTTCTCGATCATCGCGGCATAGTCCGAACCCTTGAAGTCCTTGGCCGACAACAACACCGAGACCCCGGCCTGCTTCAGGACGAATTGCAGCTCGTGTGACCGATACGCAGGGTTGATGTTGACCAGCACCGCCCCGATCTTCGCTGTCGCGTACTGCGCCAGGACCCATTCGGGACAGTTGGGTGCCCACATCCCCACTCGGTCACCCACCGCGACACCGGCCACCAGTAGTCCGGCCGCCAACAGATCGACGTCGGCGACGAACTCCGAATAGGTCCACCGTCGCCCGGAGGCAACATCGATCAATGCATCACGATCCGAGTACCGCGCCGCAGTGCGATCCAGATTCGCGCCGATCGTGTCGTCCAGAACTGCGGTGTCCGACGTACCGGAAGAATAACTGTCCATACCCCCACGGTAGTGACCGCCGTCACGCGCAGCCACCCCCGAATAGGGGGATGTCACTCCAGCGTGAGGGCCTCGGTCGCCTCGAGCACATCGGCCCGGGAGGTGTCCTTGAGCGCCACTCCGGACCGTCCGAGCTTCCTTGCCCCGGCCAGGAGGCCCGCTACTATTCGCGCCGACTGTGCGTATCCCTGTCCCTCGGGCGGATGGATATTGGAGATGCAGTTGCGGTCGGCATCGGTGCAGCCCGGCTTCGGCAGATGCGTCAGGTAGATGCCGAGACTGTCCGCAACCGACAACCCCGGGCGCTCCCCGATCAGAACCAGTACCGTCCGCACTCCCATCGCCGCGGCGATGTGATCGCCCAACGCCACCCGCGCCTCGGTCGCGATCACCGGAGCCGCTATCGAATACCGATCGGCCAGTTCGGATTTCAATGCCTCCAGCATCGGCACACCGTGATCGGCGAGTGCGCGGGGGGACAACCCGTCACTCAACACGATTCCGATCTCGTCCTCGGAATGCGGCACCGCCGACAGATCCTCGGGTTGCCGGCCGAGATCGGGCCGTCGTAGATACTCCGCACGACTGGTCGCCAACGACGTCACCACTGCCGGCGCACCGAGTCCCACCTGCTCTACCCGGCTCACGAATTCCTCGACATCGAGCGGCATGTGTACCGCATCCCTCGCGGCAGCGTGCGCCGAGCGAAACTCCAGCACCCGGGTGGTCGGCAAGGAATCACCGATACGCCCCAGCCCGATTCGGGCCTGAGTCATCGCCCGCAACTCGCCCCAGAACTCTGTTTCCGGTCGTTCCGCAGGCTCCACTCCTGCTGTTTCCGGTCGTTCCGCAGGCACTGCTCCTGATGTGTCGGTCATCGCGCACTCATCAGGGCCCGCAACGGTGATCCCGCAGCATCGACGTCCAGAACTCGACCGTCGGCGTCCACCATGCCCAGACGCGAGAGCCACGACTCGAACTCCGGTGCGGGCCGCAGGCCGAGAACCTGCCGAACGTAGAGCACGTCGTGAAAGCTCAGAGACTGGTATCCGAGCATGACGTCGTCGGCTCCCGGCACCGCGATGACGAATGCAACTCCGGCCGCACCCAGCAGCGTGAGCAACGTGTCCATGTCGTCCTGATCGGCCTCGGCATGGTTGGTGTAGCAGACGTCGACGCCCATCGGCAGCCCCAACAGCTTGCCGCAGAAGTGATCTTCGAGTCCGGCCCTGATGATCTGCTTGCCGTCGTACAGGTACTCCGGCCCGATGAACCCGACGACGGTATTGATCAGCAACGGCTCGAGATCGCGGGCGACCGCGTACGCGCGTGTCTCGAGGGTCTGCTGATCGACCGGTCGATCGCCGGTGCCGATGTGCGCACCCGCCGACAGCGCCGAGCCCTGACCGGTTTCGAGATACATGACGTTGTTCCCGACGGTTCCGCGGTGCAACGATCGGCCGGCCTCGTTGGCCTGCCGAAGCAGCGGAATGTTCACGCCGAAGCTCGAATTGGCTCCTTCGGTGCCTGCGATGGACTGGAACACCAGGTCGACGGGAACTCCCTTGTCGATCAGTTCCATCGTCGTCGTCACGTGCGAGAGCACGCAGGATTGCGTGGGAATCTCGAAGCGCTGTCGAATCTCGTCGAGCAGATGCAGCAGGTCGGCTGTGGCCTGAGGTGAGTCGGTCGCGGGATTGATCCCGATGACCGCGTCGCCCGATCCGAGCAGCAATCCGTCGAGCGTGGCCGCCGCAATTCCGCGCGGATCGTCGGTCGGGTGATTGGGTTGCAAACGCGTGGTGAGGGTTCCGGGTAGCCCGATCGTCGTCCGGAACGCCGACGTCACCTGCACCGCCCGAGACACTGCGATCAGATCCTGATTTCGCATGATCTTGCTGACGGCAGCGACCATCTCGGGCGTCAATCCTGCCGCGACCGATCGCAGTGTCGCGGCCGCGTCGGGCCCTGCGGTCACCTGCAGCAGCCAATCCCGTAGACCTCCTACGGTCAGGTGCGAGACGGCCCCGAATGCGATGCGGTCGTGGGAATCGATGATGAGCCGAGTGACCTCGTCGCTCTCGTACGGAACGAGCAGATCGTGCAGGAAGACATCGAGTGAAACCTCCGACAATGCCCACTGCGCAGCAGCCCGTTCGGCATCCGATTCGGCTGCGCAACCGGCCAACTCGTCACCCGACCGCAGCGGGGTCGCCTTGGCCATCAGGTCCACCAGACCGTCGAACGTGTAGGTGGTACCCGAGACCTGTTGGGTGTAGATCGTCATTCCAGTTCGGCCTCGGCCTCGGCCAGTGCGGCGAACTCCTCGTCCGGCGAATTCGCGACGAGGTGATGCCTGCTGTAGATGCCGAAGTACGCCATGAACGCCACGAACACGGCCAGACACCACAGTGCCGCAGTGGAATCGACGACGAAGGTGGCGACAACGGCGAGTGCCGCGATGATCAACGCGAATCCGGTGGTCACGACACCCCCGGGAGTTCGGTACGGCCGTTCCATGTTCGGCTCGTTGCGACGAAGCACGATGTGGCTGACCATCATCAGAACGTAGCTCAGGGCCGCGCCGAACACGGCCATGTTGAGCAACATTCCGCCCTGACCGGTCAGGGAGAGCAGGAAGCCGATGACGCCGGGCACGATCAGAGCGAGCGTCGGGGCCTTGCGAGAGTTGGTGATGGACAGTGTCTTCGGCAGATATCCCGCGCGAGAGAGCGCAAAGAGCTGGCGCGAGTACGCGTACATGATCGAGAAGAAGGACGCGACCAATCCGGCCAGGCCGATGTAGTTCACGATCTTGCTCGCCGTTCCGTCACCGAGGGCTTCCACCAACGGGTTTCCCGATTCCTTGACGGCGTCGGCCCCGCCTGCTCCGGTCACCAGGAACAGGACGACAGCACCGGTGACGAGCAGAACACCCATGGCGGCGATGATGCCGCGCGGGACGTTCTTGGTCGGATCCTTGGCCTCCTCCGCGGCCAGCGGCACGCCCTCGATGGCGAGGAAGAACCAGATGGCGAACGGCACGGCCGCCCAGATGCCGAGGTAGCCGAACGGCAGGAATCCCGAGGCCCCGGCAGCGTCGGTGGGCGCGATGTCGGTCAGGTTGCTCGCGTCGAACTGACCGATGGCTGCGATGGCGAACACGACGAGTCCGACCAAGGCGATGCCGGTGATGACGAACATGATCTTGAGTGCTTCGCCCGCGCCGGAGAGGTGGATTCCGATGAACACCGCATAGACCACCAGGTAGACCCACCACCCGTCGGTGATCCCGAACAGTCCGAGCGATTCGACGTAGGCACCGATGAACGTCGCGATCGCGGCAGGCGCGATCGCATACTCGATGAGAATCGCTGTACCGGTGGCGAATCCGCCCCACGGTCCCATGGCCCGGCGGGCGAAGGTGTAACCGCCGCCTGCCGCGGGCAGGGCAGACGACATCTCTGCCATGCCGAGGACCATGGCGAGGTACATACCCGCGATGATGATCGCCGCGATCAGAAGGCCACCGAAACCGCCCTCGGCGAGACCGAGGTTCCACCCCGAGTAGTCGCCGGAGATCACGTAGCTGACTCCGAGGCCGGCCAGCAGTACCCAGCCCGCGGTCCCCTTCTTCAGGGTGCGTTTGGCCAGGTAGTCACCGCCCTCGACGTGCGACTGCGTGCTCTCGTGCGAGCCGGTTTTCGGATGAGACGACTGGGGGTCTACTACGGACATTGCAAGCCTCTCGTAGCCGTTGCGCTCGGGGCGGGTTCACGCCCGAGGGGACGATTCACAACACGTGTGGCGCGCGAATCGGTTCACGATAGGCCCGTGATGTAAGCGCCGCGTCATCGATGAATGACGGGCGAATTACGCCTGGTGCCCCACCGCGTTGATGTCACCGATGTCGCCCTCGTCCGGTTCGGCGACTGTCAGTACCGCGTCCACCACAGCTCTGTTGGTTTCCAACTCACGCTCCAGCCGCCGGAGCGTGTGCGCGATGCGTGATTCGGCGAAATCACCGACGAGATCGACACTCGCCACCACGTAGATCTGTTTGGGACCGACGAACTCGATGCGAACGAACCGGACCGACGCCACCTCGGGGAGTTGCTCGATTCGCTGCACCACCGCATTCCATAATGCTCTCGATCCCGGTTCACCGGTGAGGAATCGGCGGTTTCGATCGATCAGTACGAACGCGACGATTCCGAGCAGTACTCCCACCAGAATGGACCCGATGGCGTCGAAGGCGGCGTTACCGGTCAGTTGGTGCAATCCGATTCCGGCACCGGCGATCACGATGCCGATCAACGCGGCACTGTCCTCTGCGAACACTGCGCGCAGCGTCGGGTCCGAGGTCTCGAGTGCGTAATCGAGAAAGTCCTTGTCGTATTCGGCTGCTTCACCGCGAATCTGCCGAACCGATTGCAGGAACGAGACTCCCTCGAGCAGAAATGCGATGGCGAGCACCACGTACGCGACGAGGTAGTTCTCACTGCTCGATTCGCCGGCGAGCAACGAGGTGATGCCGTGCCACACCGATACCGCGGCACCGGCGACGAAGAGCCCGATGGCTGCGAGTGTCGACCAGAAGTAGGTCTCGCGTCCGTAGCCGAGCGGCCGACGATCGTCCGGCCCGCGTGAACCCCGACGATTGGCGACGAGCAGAAAGATCTCGTTACCGGTGTCGGCCCACGAGTGCGCGGCTTCGGCGACCATCGACGCCGATCCGGTGAACACCGCGGCGAACGTCTTGGCGATCGCGACGCCGAGATTGGCGACGAACGCGATCACCACCGTGCGCAGGCTTTCGCCGCCCTCGGCCGCGTCGGATTTCGATGAGCTCTTCATCGTTCGCACTGTATGCGCTCCGCGCAGTGGTGCGGTTGAGTGCCGCCTGGGGCATTCAACCGCGCCACTGCGGCGCAGGCGCACTCAGCCTTGGAGCATCCCCGGGACGGGACATGCGTCGACAGCCTCGGCGACCACCAGAGGTTCGTCGGGAACCTCGGGCCGTCGACCTTCTTCCCAGTCGACGCCGACGAGCGGCGGGTGCTCGGCCAGGATCTCGTTCTCCTCGGCCGTGTACGCGCGGCCTCGGCTCAGGAACCGAACCCCTTCCGGGGATTCGAGCGAGAACCCACCACCGCGGCCGGGTACGACGTCGAGAACCAGCTGGGTGTGTTTCCATGCCTGGAACTGCGACCCCGAAATCCAGACTGCGACCCCGTCGGCACCCTCGGGCAGAGTCGTCGCAACCTCACCCACTCCGAGCCTCAGGTCGATGAACCCGAGCAGGACGTCGCGGTCACCGACGATGAATTCGCCTGCGGGATAACACATCGGTGACGATCCGTCACAGCATCCACCGGACTGATGCATCATCAGTTCCCCGTGGATACCGCCGAGGCGACGGAGCAAGTCCATCGCCTCGACGGTGGTCTTCAGCCGCGCAGGCGGCCGAGCGTCCAGCATCAGAAGAAGCCCTGTGCCTTCTGGGCGTAGCTCACCAACAGGTTCTTGGTCTGCTGGTAGTGATCGAGCATCATCTTGTGGTTCTCGCGACCGATACCGGACTGCTTGTAGCCACCGAACGCGGCGTGCGCCGGGTACTGGTGGTACGTGTTGGTCCACACGCGACCGGCCTGAATGTCGCGGCCGGCGCGGTAGGCGATGCCGCCGTCGCGAGACCAGACACCTGCGCCGAGACCGTAGAGGGTGTCGTTGGCGATCTCGATGGCGTTGTCGTAGTCGGTGAACGACGTGACCGAGACGACCGGTCCGAAGATCTCCTCCTGGAAGATGCGCATGTTGTTCTTGCCGGTGAAGATGGTGGGCTGCATGTAGTAGCCGCCGTTGAGGTCGCCGCCGAGCTGTGCGCGCTCGCCGCCGGTGACCACCTGTGCGCCTTCGCCCTTGCCGATCTCGATGTACGAGAGAATCTTCTCGAGCTGATCGTTCGATGCCTGGGCACCGATCATGGTCTCGGTGTCGAGCGGATCTCCCTGTCGCACAGCCTTGGTCCGGATGGCAGCGAGGGCGAGGAACTCGTCGAAGATGTCCGCCTGAATCAGCGAGCGCGACGGGCACGTGCATACCTCACCCTGGTTGAGGGCGAACATCGTGAAGCCCTCGAGGGCCTTGTCCTGGTAGTCGTCGTTGGCCTGCAGCACGTCGGAGAAGAAGACGTTGGGGCTCTTGCCACCGAGCTCCAGTGTCACCGGAATCAGATTCTGCGAGGCGTACTGCATGATCAGGCGGCCGGTGGTGGTCTCGCCGGTGAACGCGATCTTGGAGATACGCGGGCTCGATGCCAGCGGCTTTCCTGCCTCGACACCGAAACCGTTGACGATGTTGATCACGCCCGGGGGCAGCAGGTCACCGATGATCGAGATCAGGTGCAGGATCGACGCGGGGGTCTGCTCGGCGGGCTTGAGCACCACGGCATTACCCGCCGCGAGTGCCGGCGCGAGCTTCCACACGGCCATGAGGATCGGGAAGTTCCACGGGATGATCTGTCCGACTACGCCGAGCGGCTCGTGGAAGTGGTAAGCCACTGTGTCGCTGTCGATTTCGGAGAGCGAGCCCTCCTGCGCGCGAATGCAGCCGGCGAAGTACCGGAAGTGATCGATGGCCAACGGAATATCGGCGTTGAGGGTTTCGCGGATCGGCTTGCCGTTGTCCCAGGATTCTGCCAGCGCGATGGACTCGAGGTTCTCGGCGATGCGGTCGGCGATCTTGTTGAGGATGACCGCGCGCTCGGCGGCGGACGTCTTGCCCCATGCGGGAGCTGCGGCGTGTGCTGCGTCGAGTGCGAGTTCGATGTCCTCGGACGTGGAGCGGGCGACCTCGCAGAAGTTCTCACCGGTGACGGGAGTCGGGTTCTCGAAGTACTGACCCTTGACAGGCGGGACCCACTCGCCGCCGATCCAGTTGTCGTAGCGCGACTGGAACGACATGACGGAATCTGCGGTACCTGGACGGGCGTAGACGGACATTGATAATCCTCCTGATCGACACGTGCTTCACAGTTGATGCGGTGTGTGATTCAGGACACTAGGCCGTGCAACGTTGCAAGTACGTTGCCGATATTTCGGACAGGCTCGGCGCGACGGGTGCGTCAGATTCCGAGTTCGCGATCGAGTAGTTCGATGCGCGCGCTCACCTGACCGTAGAGCGCAGAATCCCTGCTCAGAGTGGCCCGGTAGGCCTCCCAGGCAATGACGTCCGTGCGGCCGTGAATCGACGAGGTCCACTGCGCGAGCAGCACCGGGTCTCCGAGCCGCAGCAGCGCGGCCTGCATACGAGACCGCAGTTCCTCCCGGATGCTCTCGATTCCGGGCGCGGACGACCCCGGGAGCACCGGGCCGGAGTAGATCCGTAGAGCAGCGTCGACGTCGCCGCGGTCGAGGGCGCGCCGAATGTCGCCGACATCGGAGGTCAATTCGCCGACCAGACGGTAGGGCCGCGATGCCAGACCTGCGGTGCCGAAGGTCTTGCGCAGTCTCGACATCTCGGCGCGGATGGTCACGGAGTCGAGTTCCTGCTCGTCGAGGAGCACCGCGAGGTGGTCCGAGCTGAGCCCTTCAGGATGCTCACCCAACAGCAGCAAGATCTCGGCATGTCGCTGGGAGAGCGGCACCCGGCCGGATCCGCGAACCACCCCCGGCCGACCGGATCCGAGAACTTCGAGACGAGGAGCCGTGTCGCCCAACGATTTCGGCGAGTTCATCAGGTGCAGACGCAACTCGGATTCGGCCGCGGCGACGGTGGCACGCACCAGCGAGAGCACCTCGGGCACCGCCACCCGCGGACCACCGGTGATGTCGATGGCTCCCAGAATGTGACCGCTGGTGGGGTGGTGCACCGGTGCCGCCGAGCAGCTCCACTCGTGCACCGACCGAGAAAAATGCTCCGACGCGAAGATCTGCACACTGTGGTCGACCGCGAGCGCGGTACCGGGAGCATTGGTGCCCTTGCTCTCCTCGCTCCAGTCGACGCCTTCGGCGAAGTCCATCGTGAGCGCCCGATCCTTCGCCGCAGAATCACCCTCCACCCACAGCAGGCGTCCCTCCGCATCCGAAATCGCCACGAGCAATCCCGTATCGGAGGCGTCCTCGACCAGTAGCTTGCGAATGACCGGGCGGATGATGGCCATCGGATGACCGTTTCGGTAGCGCTCGAGATCCGGCCCGGTCAGAATCGGAGTGTCGTTTCCACCGTCGGGATCGACGCCCTTGGTGCGACTGCGCATCCACGAATCGAGCACGACGGACCGAACCGTCGAACCGTGCGTACGGATGTCGTCGACGAAAGACTGATGGGCACTGGACATTTGGCGCGCCAGAACGGCGACGTCCTCACCCGGGCGCACTGCGACCCAGGGGTTGCCGCCACTGTCCGATCGGCTTGCCATTCGACGCTTCCTCCGTGACCTGTCCACATTGCTGTAACCCAGCTCACAAACAAGGATACAGCCGTGGTCGACGCGAGCGGTGGGCCCGGTCACGTCGACCGCGAGAGGCTACTTCTTCTTGACGGCCGAGGTGATGATGTCGTTGCTGGTGTCACCACTGGACTTCGCCCGCTTGTCTGCGCGCTTGTCCTTGAGAGATTTGCCGGTTTTCTTGGTCATCGTGTTGCGAGGCGATTTGTCCGACATGGCAGTAACCCATCTATTGGGGAACCTGAACGGTCCCCAGACCACGAACGCTACGCTCCCCCGCGCCGATCGTGGTCTGCAATCAAATCGGCGGCGCGCTCGGCGAACATGATGGCCGTCGCGTGTGGCCCACGGCTGGGCACCACCGGGAATGCCGAGGTATCGACGACAAAGAGTCCGTCGACACCGCGCACCCGGCAGTGATCGTCGAGTACCGAACTCGGATCCGACTCGGGCCCCATCCTGGCGCTACCGGACAGGTGCAGTGATGTGCCGGGCGCCGCGAGGGGATTCTCGATCGTTAGCACATCCACGGTCTCCGACATGATCGGCGACGCCAGCAGATCGCGCGCAAGTTCGACGCCCTCGCGCATAGCGCGCCGGTCGACCTCCGATTCGAGATAGTGGTACCGCACGTCCGGAGCCTCGAACGGGTCCGTACTGCGCAGCGCAATGCTCCCGCGACTCGTCGATCGCATGAGGCCGACGCCGACTACGTGGGGCCCGGGCTCGAGACCGGAGATCAGCCGGTCGAACTTTCTGGTGTACGGCCTGATCTCCACAGCGCCGGCATGTAGAACTGCTTCCAGCGCAGACGATTTCGACGGAACTTCGTTCTTTACGACGACAGGAACAGCAACCTCGGGATGGTCACTGAAACCTCGACCCACACCAGGACTGTCGACAACGACCGACATGCCCAGCGCGACAAGATCATCAGCGGGACCGATACCCGATCGAAGCAACAGTGCCGGGGTGTGCACAGCACCCGCAGACAGAATCACCGTGTCGGACCTCACGATACTGCGCACGCCGTCGACGACGATCTCGACGCCGATCACCTTGCTGCCGTCGAACATCAACGACGTTACCGTCGAATTTCCCTGCACGCGTAGGTTCTGACGATCCAGGATCGGCAAAAGGTATGCGAGAGCCGCACTTACGCGGGTGCCGTTGCGGATGTTCAACGGCACTGCACCGACTCCCCCGGCGGACGCTCCGGGAGAGTTCAGGTCCTGTTGCATCGAAAATCCCGCATTCACTGCAGAATCGACGAATGCCGTCGTGATCGGATGTCGAGCGTGTACCGGGGTGCGCGCGACCGGCATGGGTCCGCGAGATCCGTGCCATTGCCTCTGCATACCGGCATCGAGATCTGTTTCGGAGCCGAGGTAGAACGGCAGCACCTGCTCGAAAGACCACAGCGGCTGCGGCCAGCCGTCGAAGTCCGTGGGCGTGGCACGAACGAAGTAGCCACCGTTCACTGCGCCCGAGCCGCCCAGAACCCGACCTCGAGCAATTGTTCGGCCGACGCCGGAGGTGAGTTCGGCCGAATACGTTCCCACCCATTCGCTGCCGGGTCCGATGGGAAGCATCGATGCGTCGGTCAGGTCGGCCGGGACTTCGGCGACAGCCGAGAACGTGGGTCCGGCTTCGAGCAACAACACCGATCGATCGGGATTCTCGCTCGATCGAGAGGCGACGACACAGCCGCAGGAGCCACCGCCGACGACGATGACGTCCGCGTACTCGGTCCGGTTCACACCATCGACGGATCGGGCCGGGCTCGCACCGCGTCAGCCGTCCAAGCGTGGCTTGAGCGCATCGATGCTTCGGGCCGACAGAGCGCCTTTCCACAACCCCGCACCGTAGGCAATATCGTCGGCTCGTTTGAAGAAGGCATAGCGCACCGGATCGAGACCGCCGAGCTCGCGGTGCTTACTCCAATCCGAGAATGCTTCTGCCACAGCCAATCCGAGCGCGATCTTTCGAATTCGACTGGACAGCAATACGGCGAGAAGGGTAATCGGCCAATAATGTCGGCACAAGGCCGACGCCAGTTGCCACAACCCCGCCACAAAACCTTCCGCGGCAAGAATCGCCGCGATGCGAGTGGGCTGGTCCAAGCCGACGAACATCTTGCGAAGTCGAACAACCGTCACGCCGAGTGTCGCAGCTGCGCCGACGAGTCCGATTCGCGTCAGGCTCGCAGCGAGCAGGCACGCGATGAGCGTCCACGGAGACATCGCAATCGGCGGCACCATTCCCGGATGACGAGCGGACAACGGAGTGGCACCGGTCCCGTAGAACAACTTGCGAGCGAACCATTCGACGAACGTGACGCGGTGCTCGTGAGCAACGTGGGCGACGGGCTCGTAGCGCAACCGCCATCCTGCCTCCTGCAGCCGCCAGCACAAGTCCACATCCTCGGCCACGTGCATCGACTCGTCGAATCCCTCGCAGTCCATCGCCACGGACCGGCGCAGCAACATCGCGGCGCTGGGTACGTAGGACACCGAGCTCCCGGCCCGCACTGCGGCTTCTCTGCGACCGAGATCGAGCGACGAGCGTGCGTGCTCGTATCGGGCCAGCGCACTGCCTTCGGGCTCGAGCGCGACGATGCGGGGTGCCACCAATGCCACAGCAGGATCCGAGAAATGACCGAGCATCACCTCGAGCCAGCCCTTGCGCGGCACGACGTCCGAATCCAGAAAGGCGACAAAATCAGTTGTAGCGCAGCGTAATCCAGTATTTCGCGCCGCAGCCGGTCCGCGTGAGCGCTCGTGCCGGAGCACCGTCACACTGCCCACACTGCACGCCATCCGCGGCACTGCGACCGGGATGTCGGACCCGTCGTCGACGATGATCACATGCAGCCCGTGCAACGCCGTGATCAGACGCTCGAGCCCGGCCTCGTTGTTCTTGAGGGGAACGACGACGGTGACGTCGGACGGCGACGGGATCGACATCGGGCGCGGGTTGCCGACTCCCGAGTCGAGAAGTTTGCGTGCGACGAGCGCGGACTGCGAGTCGGTCACTTCGATGAAACCGTCGCCGATCATCGCGGCCGCCGTCGGTGCGAGTGTGAGCATCCGTGTCGGCGAACCACCGATCAGGACGCGTCCTTCGGAGAATGTGCGTACGCGTGGATCGACTCTCACCCCGAAGCCATCAGGCAACCGACCTTCACCCATCAGGAGATCGTAAGCGGACAAGCCTCTGGTGTGTCGGCCACCCGCAAAATCGGACGGAACATACCTGCTGCCCGTTTCTTCGGAATCGACAGCGGGACGCTGAACAGGCGTTTCACCCAGGTCGGTCACGCGATCACTCCATGCTCGGAGGGACTCCATCTCCGCACCGCATCGCCGGCGCGGGCTCGAAGTAGGTCGAACGCTCGACGCCCCTCCTCCGGATCGGCCCCGGAGGGATCGCCGAGCACACCGTTTGCAGCGATCGATGCGACGCCGTCGGCGCGCAGCGCAGGAAGTAGGGCGGCGATGTCGGTCACATTGCCCACCTCCGCCTTGCTCATGTCCACTACCTCGGGCGAAAGGTGCAGCAGCATCGACGTTTCGGTGCGCCCAGCGTGAGCATCTGCTCCGGGCACCGCGCACGGGAACCAGACGACGTCACGCCCCTCGTAGCGCAGCAGCAATACTGCAGATCGCAGGGTGGGCCCGTTGCCGCCGTGCCCGTTGACGAACACCACCCGCTCGGCCCACCGGCACGCGGAGCGCCCGTATTCCACCAGCACCGTCTCGAGTGCTGCAGCGCCGATCGACACGGTGCCGGGAAATCCCTCGTGCTCGCCACTGGACCCGTACGCGATCGCGGGAGCAACGATTGCGTTGTCGATGGTGTACGCAACGGCGGTGGCGATCCGGGTGTCGGTATCGAGCGGCAGGTGCGGTCCGTGTTGCTCGATCGAGCCGACCGGCACCACGAGGGTCCTGGACCCATCGACGTCCGGCCAGTACTGCGTACCGAGGGGGTCCGTGGCCATGGGTGCCGATGCTATCGGTATGGAACGAGAACGTCACGCCGTCGAAACACTGCGCCGCTAACCTTCGGTTCGTGCCACCCCGTCGCCGGTCGATATTTCTCTCGCAATTGTCGATAACGACGCCGGGTGGTCCACAGCCGACAATTCTGCGAGAGCTACGCCGAGTAATTCTCGCCGGCGATGCACCACCGAATACTCCGATTCCACTCAACGAAGTAGCGGAGCTTTTCGGGGTGAGCAGAATCCCGGTGCGCGAATCCCTCAAAACCCTCATCGGTGAGGGATTGGTCGATCATCGACCGAACCTCGGTTACACGGTGGCTCAGTTGACCGCGGCAGAGCTCCGCGAAATGTACATCGTACGAGAGGTTCTGGAGACCGCGGCCCTTCCGGTGGCGGTGGATCTCGCCACCGAGGACGACCGCGCCCACCTCATCGAGGTCAATCGCCTGCTCGAGGCCTCGCTCACCCAGGACGACTCGCGTGAATACCACCGTCTCTCGCGTGAATTCCACCTGTCCCTGACTCGCCCCTGCCGCATGCATCGGTTGCTTCACATGCTCGAATCTGCTTGGAACATAACCGAACCCATTCAACCGATGGTCCATGTGGCCGGATCGGACAGAGCATCACTGCACAGCGATCACGCGGATATGCTCACGGCCTTTCTGGCCGGCGATTCCGCGGGCCTGCTGCGAGCCGCGCAGCATCATCACACTCGTCTCAATTCGGTCATTTCGACATTGTCGAACGACCACGGATTGTTCGCCGATCCACCGCCCGACCAGACTCGATAAAAATTCCTCGAAAGATATATCGCTTTCGTCACGAGCGCGCAACACTTCGCCGCTAGCTTTTCCTCATTCACCACCTTCGTTCACCTCATACGCCATGCCGTCAGGAGCATCGATGACAGATACAGCGCACGGTCCCGCCCAAACGGGAGATCTTGTGGAAGCCGCGGGCCACCCCGTCGGTGGTGGACTGATCAAGGACAGTTACGACCCGCGGCTGACCAACGAGGATCTTGCTCCGCTGAAGAAGCAGACCTGGACCTCGTACAACCTGTTCGCGTTCTGGATGTCGGACGTGCACTCGGTCGGTGGGTACGTGACCGCGGGCAGCCTGTTCGCACTCGGGTTGGCCAGTTGGCAGGTGCTGATCGCACTTCTCGTCGGCATCGCGATCGTCTACTTCTTCTGCAACCTCGTCGCCAAACCGAGCCAGGTGTCGGGGGTCCCCTATCCGGTCATCTGCCGCAGCGTCTTCGGCGTCCTCGGTGCCAATATTCCCGCCATCATCCGCGGTCTGATCGCGGTGGCCTGGTACGGCATTCAGACGTTCCTGGCCTCGGCCGCACTCGATATCGTGCTGATCAAGTTGTTCCCGTCACTGGCTCCGTACGCGGTGACTGCGGATTACGGTTTCGTCGGACTCTCGCTGCTCGGCTGGGCGAGCTTCCTGTTCCTCTGGGTCGTGCAAGCCGCGGTGTTCTGGCGCGGCATGGAGTCCATCCGTAAGTTCATCGACTTCTGCGGCCCTGCCGTGTACGTCGTGATGTTCATGCTGTGCGGCTACTTGATCTGGAAAGCCGGCTGGGGCGCTATCGATCTCAACCTCGGCGAGGTCGAGCACACAGGTCTGAGCTCCATCCCGGTGATGCTCGGTGCGATCGCGCTGGTGGTCTCGTACTTCTCCGGTCCGATGCTCAACTTCGGCGACTTCTCGCGCTACGGCAAATCCTATGCCGCAGTGAAGAAGGGCAACTTCCTCGGCCTGCCGGTGAACTTCCTGGTGTTCTCGATTCTGGTCGTCGTCACCGCCTCCCTGACGCTGCCGGTGTTCGGTGAGCTGATCACCGATCCGGTCGAGACCGTCGCCCGAATCGACAGCACGTTCGCCATCGTCCTCGGTGCCCTGACCTTCACGATCGCCACGATCGGCATCAACATCGTCGCCAACTTCATCTCGCCGGCATTCGACTTCTCCAACGTCAGCCCCCAGAAGATCAGCTGGCGTGCAGGCGGCATGATCGCCGCGATCGGCTCGGTGCTCATCACCCCGTGGAACCTGTACAACAATCCCGAGGTCATTCACCTGACGCTGGAAACTCTCGGCGCATTCATCGGACCGCTGTTCGGCATCCTGATCGCCGACTACTACCTGGTCCGCAAGCAGAAAGTCGTTGTCGACGAACTGTTCTCGATGTCGCCGACCGGGTTGTACTGGTACTCGAAGGGGTACAACCCGGCAGCGGTGTACTCCACCGTCGTCGGTGCGCTCGTAGCCATGTTCACCGTGCTCTTCAACGGAGCGATCGACGGCATGGAGATCGCCGGTATGTCGACGGCCTCGAAGTACAGTTGGTTCATCGGCTGCGGCATCGGCTTCGTCATGTACTTCTATCTGGCGACGAAGACCAAGCTCGCTGTCACCAACTTCGACGTTCCAGCCAAGGCATAGGATTTCGCGCGTGCTCATCAAGGTCATCAATCCGAACACCACCGGTTCGATGACCGCAACGATCGGTGACTGTGCCCGGGCCGTAGTAGGCCCGGGCACAGTCATCGATGCGGTCAGCCCCTCGATGGGGCCGGTATCCATCGAAAGCCACGTGGACGAAGCCCTCAGCGTCCCCGGCATTCTCGCCGAGATCGCCAGTGGCGAAGCTGCGGGGGTCGACGGCTACGTCATTGCCTGCTTCGGCGATCCCGGCATCGACGCGGCCCGCGAAACTGCGTCTGGACCGGTCATCGGTATCGCGGAAGCGGCAATGCATGCCGCGAGTTTCCTGGGCCGCGGATTCAGTGTCGTCACCACCCTCGGCCGCACCGTCGGCCGGGCACAGGATCTGGCGCATCACTACGGCTTCGGCCGCCACTGTCTCGGTATTCATGCGTGCGACTTGCCGGTCCTCGATCTCGAGACCGACCCCGACGCCCGCAAGATCGTCACCGAAGCGTGCCGCGTCGCCGTCGAGACGGACGGTAGCGATGCTGTCGTTCTCGGCTGCGCGGGCATGGCCGATCTCTGCCAACACATTTCGGCCGAGATCGGTGTACCCGTCGTCGACGGTGTGGCCGCGGGAACACTGTTCGTGCAGTCACTTGTAACCCTCGGCCTGCGCACCGGAAAGCGCGGCGAATTCGCCGCGCCGCCGCCCAAGCTCTACACGGGAATGCTCGAAGGCTTCAGTAGGCCCTGAGCCTTACCTGGACCGACCGAGCTTGGTAACGGTGTACCCGATTGCTGCACCGGCAACCAGTACGCCGACGAGCAGCAGCACAGCCTGCAGGGTCGTGGACATCGAGTTTTCGAACAACCCGACGTAGATCACGACGCAGGACGCCACGAGCGCGACCAGAGCGGACGTCGTGGCGCTTCTCGGAAACCTGGCGGTCATTGCGCAAGTACACCATCCCCAGTCGATCAGCTGCTACACAACTCTCGGTAAGGAACGCCAGGGAGGTACTGGGCCCATTCGGCCTCTGTGACCACCGATCCTCCTGATCCGCACAGGCGACTGCGCACCTCTTCCGGCTCGGTGCGCCAGATGCGAACATCACGGGCCGTACCACCGCCGAACACGACGCGTCCGTCTGCGGCGAAACCCGCATCGTTGACGCGCTGACCGTACGCGGAGAGGGCGGCGTACTGCTCGGGTGCGGTGCGGTCGCCTACGTTCCACAACCAGAGCGTCGATCCCCCGTCACCGGCGGCCATCCGTCCACCGGACCTATCGAACGAGAGCGAGTAGATCGGGCTGGACGGCCCGACGATGCGAGCCAGGTGCTGCGGCTCGGCCGAGTTCGCCATGTCCCACAATCGAATCGAGCGATCCGCACTGCCCGCGGCAAGAGTGTGCCCGTCCGGTGAGATGGCCACGGCCTGGACGCTACTTCCGAAACCGCCGAGCACGGCAGTCCGGCGCGGATCGGTCGGGTCGCCGACATCCCACAGTTCGACCACGCCCCCCACACTGGCGATGGCGAGTACCGAACCGTCGGGCGACAGCGCCATTCCCGCGGGGTAGTTCCCCGCCTCCAGGGTCGACAACGCCCGTGGGGTTGTGGGCTCGGCCAGCGACCACAACGACACGTCGTTCGAGTTCTGGCCGGACGCGACCAGCAGGGTCCCGGTGCGGTCGAAGACCAACACAGCAGTCAAGCTGGTAGTTGCCGCCCGAACGGTACCGAGCTCCACCGGATCGGCGAGATCGGTTGTGTCCCACAGCTGGAAACCGCCGGTCGTCGTGCCGACCGCAGCCCGATTGCCGTCGACGGTGAGCGCCACCGCACCCGTCTGGTCCATACCGTCACCGACCACCAACGGTGCCGATGCCACCGGATGCTCGACGTCCGAGACGTCCCAGAGCGTCGTCGCGGAGGCTCGGGTGCCTGCTCCGGCGAGCAAACGGGTGCCCGATGCACCGATGGGATTCTGAAAGATCGTGTCGCCGGCGTCGGCGAGGGCCGGCCCAGGAAGCGGCCAGATTCGGGTGATGCCATCGCCACTGGCAGTGACGATCGACGAGCGATCCGGCGTGAATACGAGCGAACTCACCTCGGAAGGACCGGGAAGCGTCAGTTCTGGCGTTCCCGAGGCCGCATCCCACACTTTCGATGAATTGTCCGAACTCGCCGCAGCGATCAGAGTCCCATCCCCACTGAACGCCACATCGTTGACATAGCTGGTGAATCCCGTCAACGCCGGCAGACGAGACAACCGGCCGCCGTCGACAGCCCACCGCAGAACCTCGCGACCGGTAGTACCCGCGATCAGCGTGGTGCCGTCGGGAGAGAAAGCAAGCTGTTGCGCGGTGTAGGTCGATCCGTCCGAGGGGATGTCCACCAGCGGAACGGTGGCGGCTGCTGGAGACGCGGTCAGCCTGCTCGCGTCCCACAACCGCATCGCGCGCCCGGGGCCGACCGTCACCAGGTACCGACCATCGGGACTGAATTCGGTCGCTGTCGGCGAACCGGGTTGAGCCACTTCGCCCGCTGCGGTCGGCCGGGCGGGGTCGGCGACGTCGAGCAGAGGCAACGACTCGGCCCCGGTACCGACGACGAGCAAGCGCCCATCAGCAGAGTAGGACATGCTTCGTACCTCGTCGACATCGTTGCGCGACAACAGTATCGGTGCCGTCGGATCCGACACGTCCCACAGTTCGACGCCGTAGAACCCACCCACGGCGAGAACGCCACCCCGCGGATCGAACGTCAGCGCGGACACGTCCCTGGAGACGATCTCGCCGAGCTGCGCGTGTCCGTCCGCAAGGGACCACATCCGCACGCGCCCGTCGGAACCCGCTGTTGCCACGATGCTTCCGCGAGGGTCGACCGCAGTCACCGCCCCGCCCTCCACACCGAGTAACCGCACCGGTGTGTGGATCGCCGAGGAATCGAGCAGCGCCGATCGCGCCTCCGACGTTCGGTCCACCTCGTACGACGCCAACGCGAAGTACGCCGCCAGACCAGGATCTTGGTTCCTCAATTGCTGTGCGACACCGGCAATCTGACGAGAGACGGCCTCGCCCTCCGCGTGTTCGGCGTCGACCCGCCGGCTGTTCGCATCCGATCGGGCAACGAACGCGGTCACCGCCAGTGTCACGGCCAGCACGGTCAGAAACGCGAGTGCTGCGACAAGCGTCTCGAGGGTGCGCCGACGGCGACGATCGCTTCGGTTCTGTTGCTCGACTCGTTCCGCGCTCGCTTCCAGGTAGAGCCTCTCGACGGAATTGAGGTCTCGCCGACGCACCGGGCCGATGGATTCCTGCACCAGTAGCAGCCTCGACGCAGACAGCAGCGAACCTTCGTCTCGGTCGTTGTTGTTCCACAGTTCTGCCGCCTGGGTGAGTCGACGGTGTTCGACGAGCCACTGACGATCGTCGTCGAGCCATTCACCGAGCCGTGGCCACGCCGTGAGCAGCGCCTCGTGGGTCACCTGGACCGTCTCTTCTTCGACGGTCAGCAGTCTGCGCGCGGCAAACCGCTCGACCACCACATCGACGTCGGTGACGGCGTCTGCGTTCTCGTTTCCGTAGAACAGCCCGACACGATCGACGCGGCGACGCGTCACCACGTCGTCGTCGAGATTGACCAGACGCATGAAGATGCGTCGTGCTTCGCGTTGCTGTTCGGCGGTCAGGGCCAAGAACACTTCCTCGGCGCTCTGCCCCACCGCACCTCCGATCCCGCCGGTCGCGAGGTAGTCCGCGACGGTCAGCGTCCTGCCTCTCGACACCTGCCACGTCGTCAGCAGCGCGTGCGAGAGCAACGGCAGGGCACCGGAGTCGTGGGCGAATTGCGATCCACGCGGACCCAATTCGCCGACCAACACCTGCACCAGGGCGTCGTCGACGGTGAAGCCCGCCTTCGCGGCAGGCGACACGATGACTTCACGCAGTTGCGTTTCGGTGAGACGCCCGACGACAACCGGGTTGTCCGAAAGTCCGGCAAGCAACGCATCCTCCGACACGGCGTTCTGATAGAAGTCGGCCCGCAGGCCGACCACGAGGACCGAATCAGAGTTCGGCAGCGACGATGCCGCACGGAGAAAGCTCTCGCGCTCATCCGCTGACGCCAGCGTCCACAGCTCCTCGGCTTGATCCAGGACGAGTACAGAACCCGGCGCGAACGATTCCATTCGCTCGGGGAATGCCCGAATATCGCCGACGCCGGAATGAACTTGCGAGCCAGGGAACCTCGATGCCAATCCAGCGCGCAGGAGCGAGGACTTACCCGAGCCCGAAGCGCCGACCACGAAGACAATGCCGCCGCCGGAGTCGAGGGCGTCACGGACGCGCGCGCCGAGTCGCTCGATCACATCGTCTCGTCCGAAAAACCACTCTGCATCGGCGGACTCGAACGCTTCCAGGCCCTTGTACGGAGGGTCGCCCTTCACCGGATCGACAGTCCGCCTACCCGGGATGGACCGCACCCTCGACACCGCATTCCACCACCGTGCGCGCTCGCCTTCGTCGTCGACTCCGCATGCGACGAGGACGGCCGAGAACATCTCGGCGCTGGCTTTGGTCGGAAGGTGGTGACCGGAAAACCAGCCGCTGATGGTGCCGTGCAGACCACCGGAACGCTCGACGATTTCACGAACTGTTGCACCCGAATCGATCCTGATCGAACGCAGCGCCGCCGCGAATTCGCTGCGGTCCGAGATCGACGAGGGATCCGGGCGCTCAGTGGTCATGAGCGCACTATAGAGCCGGTAAATCACCTAAAGATGCGCGCGAACGCTTCGCTGAGCAGCAGAAACAGCAAGTTACTCCGTTCGAATGACGGTCGCATCGAATCCGAGGTCGTCCGTATTGACCCTGTATGGAGTTCGGTGCACCGCTGGATCCGCCCCAGATTTTCTTCGACGATGGACGCTGCAGTACAAGAGATCGGTCGAAAGTCGAGGGGGAAATTCATGCTCGAACAGATGCTGACGTCGGCGGCGCATCACTCGTTCCGGACGCCGGTACAGCCGGCACTCGTTGCACGCCCGACGCGGCTCGACCCTCTTCACCGCAAGCCTGCGCTGAGCGCACGCGAGATCGAGGTCATGCTTGCCTGGTTCGCCTCGGACTCGAAGACGGTTGCAGCTCGGTCCGTTTATATCTCGGTCGGCACGATCAACACGCACATCACCCGTATTCGGCAGAAGTACGCGGCGGTCGGACGCAGCGCTCCGACGAAGGCCGCTCTGTTCGCTCGGGCGCTCCAGGACGGTCATACTCACCTGTCCGAATGGTGACTGTCGGTTCGTATCAACTGCGGCGGGCGGGCTGAGTCGAGCGAGCGAAGCCTGGCGGCACCACGACGTCGCTTGGGCCGAGCGAGTGCACCGATGCATGCCCGAGGCCGAGCACCGCGGAATCCAGGCCGCCGCGCAGAATGTCGAGCACGTTCTCCACGCCGGCCTGACCGTTCGCTGCCAAACCCCACAGGTACGCCCGTCCGATCAGGACGGCTCGCGCACCGAGCGCCAGTGCTTTCGCCACGTCACTTCCCCGCCTGATGCCGCCGTCGAGGGTGATCTCCACCTGATCCCCCACTGCCTCGGCGATGGACGGCAATACCCTTATCGACGCCGGGGAACCGTCGAGATTGTTCCCACCGTGATTGGACACCGAGATCGCGGTGACGCCGGCGTCCACTGCCCGGAGCGCGTCGTCGATCCGCGAGATGCCCTTGAGCATGAACGGCCCGTCCCACTGCTCACGCAGCCAGGCGATGTCCTCCCACGACGGCAACGGTGTCGACTTCCACTCCCGGTACGCCGCGAAGAACGTCGGCGCGGGCCCACCGGGCGGGGCGAGATTCGGTGCCGTCAGATCGGGGAACGTGCCCGATCGCGCCCACCGAGCGAACCATCGCGGCCGCGCCAACACTTCGGGTGCCAGCCGGACCATCGCCCTGGTATCGAGGCGTTCGGGAATCACCGGACTACCCCAGTCACGGCCCTCCGAGAACGACCAGTCCATCGTCACGATCAGCCCGACCGCACCCGCAGCGCGCGCACGATCGAGCATGTGCCCCAACAACTCTCGTGAATCCACCCAATGGAGTTGAAAGAACGTCTGCGGATTCGCCGCGACGACCTCCTCGATGGGCTTGCTCGCGAACAACGACAAACCCATCGACATGCCCCACGCCGCTGCCGCTCTCGCCACCGCGACCTCGCCGCCCGGGTGCACCGCCTGCACACCCGTCGGGGAGATCATCACGGGGAACGCCAGCGGTTTCCCCATCAACGTCGTCGACAACTCACGCGAATTCGACAAACCCGCCACATGCGGAGCGAACCCGAGTTCACCGAACGCGGCTGTATTGTCCGACACAGTCAGACCCCGCTCCGAGCCCGCCACCAGAGCCGCATAGACGGACTTCGGCAGACGCCTCTTCGCACGCCGCTCCGCCTCGGCGACAGTCTCGAACCACTCTTTCTTGCTGGACATCCTCCGCTCAGACGCCGAGCCTGCGGTCGAATCCGGCCGGCATCACCACATCCGAGGGGTTCAGATCATGCACCGAGGTGTGCCCGAGCCCGAGGACCGCCGAGTCGACTCCGCCGCGCAGGATGTCGAGCACGTTCTCCACACCCGCCTGACCACCGGCAGACAGACCCCACAGGTACGCGCGGCCGATCAACACGGCCCGCGCACCGAGCGCGAGGGCCTTCACGACGTCGCTGCCACGTCGGATTCCGCCATCGAGGGTGATCTCGATCTGATCGCCGACGGCCTCGGCGATCGCAGGCAGCGCCCGGATCGGTGCAGGCGTGCCATCGAGATTGTTACCGCCATGATTGGACACCGAGATCGCCGTGCACCCCGCGTCGACAGCCTTCTTGGCGTCGTCGACGCGCATCACGCCCTTGAGCATGAACGGCCCGCCCCACTGCTCCCGCAGCCACGCCACGTCCTCCCACGTCGGCAACGCAGTACCCATCCACTCCCCGTACGCCCCGAAGAACGTCGGAGCCGGACCACCCGTCGGCGGTGTCAGGTTCGGGGTCGTCAAATCAGGGATTTTTCCGGTCTTGGCGAACTCCCACAACCACTTCGGTCGCATGATGCCTTCCGGGGCGAACTGAACCATGGCCTTGAGGTCCATCTTCTCCGGGATCGACGGAGAGCCCCAATCGCGGCCGTTCGAGAACGACCAATCCAACGTCATGATCAACCCCACCGCACCTGCAGCGCGGGCCCGCTCCATCCGCTGCAGCAGGATCTCACGCGACCCCACCCAGTACATCTGGAAGAAGGTCTGCGGATTCGCTGCCGCGACCTCCTCCACCGACTTGCTGGCGAACGAGGACAGGCCGATCGGAATCCCGCGCGCTGCAGCAGCTCTCGCGACGGCGACCTCACCGTCCGGGTGCACGGCCTGCACACCCGTCGGGGAGATCATCACCGGGAACGACAGCGTCTGTCCCATCACCGTCGTCGACAAGTCACGTTTGTCCGACAACCCTGCCACATGCGGGGCGAAGCCGAGCTCGCCGAACGCCGCCATGTTGTCGTCGATCGTCAACCCGCGTTCCGAGCCTGCCACCAACGCGGCGTACACGGACTTCGGTAGACGTTTCTTCGCACGCCGCTGCGCTTCGGCAACGGTCTCGAACCACTCACTCTTGGCCATTACTGTGCCTTCTGTTTCATGACTGTTCCTGTTCCATTCCTGCGAGCGGGTTCTCGTCGCAGATTTTCGCCGGCGGTCGCATCATCAACGTGAGCGGCACCGACTTACGGGGTGTCTTGCGCTGCCCGGTCCGGGAATGATCGACACTGGACTTCGGGATCTCCCCCGCCGCCGCCAAGGCCATCTCACCGTTACCGATCACGCATTCGGGATCCGGGCCGTCCATCGGCAGACCCGTGAAGAATTTCGCCGCCATGCAGCCGCCGCGGCACGAATCGAAATGGGCGCACTTGGTGCAGGCACCCGAGGTCTGCGGAGACCGCAACTCCTGGAACAACTCCGATGTCTGCCAGACCGATTGGAACCCACCCATTCCGGCTTTCGCGTCGCGGAGAATGTTGCCGGCGAGGAAATTCTCGTGGATCGCGAAGGGACAGGCGTACACGTCACCGATCGGGTCGATCAGGCACACCACCCGTCCCGCACCGCACAAGTTCAGCCCGGGCAACGCGTCGCCGAACGCCGACAGGTGGAAGAACGAATCTCCCGTCAACACACCTTCACCGTTGGCGACGAGCCAGTTGTAGAGCTCGCGCTGCTGACCGGCCGTCGGGTGCAGATCGTCCCAGACATCCGCGCCGCGTCCCGACGGCCGCAGACGGGTGATACGCAGTGTCGCAGCGTATTTGTCGGCCAACGCTTTGAAGTCGTCGAGCTGACTCACGTTGTGTCGGGTGACGACGACCGAGATCTTCGCGTCCCGGAAGCCCGCCTCCTTCAAATTTTCCAACGCCCGGCAGGCCATGTCGAACGAACCGGGTCCGCGGACCGCGTCGTTGACCTCTGCGGTCGCGCCGTCGATGGAAATCTGCACATCGACGTAATCCGACGCCGCCAACCGCGCGGCGACTTGTCTGTCGATCTTGACCCCGTTGGTGGAGAACTTCACCCCCACCTGATGCGCCGTCGCGTAATCGACGAGCTCCCAGAAGTCCGAGCGCACCGTCGGCTCGCCGCCGCCGATGTTGACGTAGAGCACCTGCATCTTCTGCAACTCGTCGATGATCGACTTGCACTGCTCGGTACTGAGCTCGCGCGGGTCACGGCGACCCGACGAGGACAGGCAGTGCACGCACGACAGATTGCACGCGTAGGTCAACTCCCACGTCAAACAGATCGGAGCGTCGAGCCCGAGCTCGAACTGATCGACCAATCTGCCTACCGGAGCGGGTCTTTCGAGGGTGGAAGTCATGGGCGGAAGTCCTCTTCTGCAGTAGGTCAGTGTCTTACGGGCGGGTGATCATCTTCGAGTGGGCCAGCGTCGCGAGCGCCGAGACGTACGGGGCCGACTGCGACTCGGTGATTCCCGCGGCTGCGATCGCCGAACGCATGTCCGAGTGATCGGGCAGCGATTCGATGATCGCCACGATCGTGCGGTTCTTCAGAAAGGAGAGCTTGCGAGTTCCGAAGTGATACAACAACGCTCCGAACGACTCCGGACGCAGCGCTACCTGCGGATGCAGAGCCCACGGCACATCCAGATCGAACTCGTCGAGGTCCTCGCGCACTGCAGCGGTCATGATCAGTACACGCCGCACATGCCGTCGATCGACACTTCCTCGACCAACGACTCTTCGACCAGATCGGATTCGACAACAGCCGCACCGACCACAGCATTCTCGTTCTTCTTCGACATCTGAAACCTCCTACGAAATTTGCTCGGTCACAATCCAATTGGTTGTGTCTCGGGTCACCACGCTAACGGCCCACACCGTCCCTGAACCGGCATGACGATCGGAACTGGTCGGCCGTCGCGATCAACCGTCCGTTCGGGTAGGTACCGACCCGTCCGGCGCGCGGGGTCGACGGTGCCCGAGCGGGCCGACCTGGTGCACAACCGCCGAATCACCCGCTGTGTATGCAACGCTCGACCTCACCGAAGGGACAGCCCTGACCAACGATCGGCATACGACGAGCAGAAACGACTCCGATGACTGAATTGGATGCACTTGCACCGGGCTCCGACGGAGTCTGGGCTCACGAGAACGTGGTGGTTCGGCACATGCGTGGACTCGAATTCGACGCTGTGCGTGTGGGCTCGACGGTGCAGGTCTGTCATGGCCTGACGTCGGCCGAGATCGGAGAGCGCCTCGTTCCGATGGTCACCGCACAGGCCCGGCACGTCGGTCTCTCCCAGCGTGAGTTCGAGTTGGTGTTGGTCGGACTCGTTCGCACCACCGTCACAGATCCGATCGACGCGTGGTCCACCTACTACCGCAACTCTCTGGACGAGCTACTCGGCGGCACCGCCGATTTCGCTCCCGTCCATGCACGCGCCGAGGATTTGGTCGTCGGTTCGGTGCTCGACCTGGGATCGTGCTTCGGTTTCTTTCCGCTACGACTGGCGATGAAGGGCCACTCGGTAACTGCGACAGACCTGTCCGCCGGAACCATGCGCCTGCTCGCCACCGTTGCCCCGCATCTCGGGATCACGCTCGACACCGTGGTGTGTGATGCTGCCGATGTTCCAGTCGCAGACAGCAGTGTCGACACCGTGACAGCGCTGCACCTCCTCGAACATGTCGACGCCGAGACAGGCTCTCGGATCGTGGCCGAAGCGCTCCGTATCGCACGCAGGCGTGTCGTCGTCGCCGTGCCCTTCGAGACCGAGACCACCGCCTGCCACGGGCACGTCCGCACATTCGACGAGGCATCGTTGGTCGAGCTCGGTCGCTCGTCCGGTGCGCAGTTCGAGACATCGGAGCACCACGGCGGATGGCTTGTGATCGACAAGGCCTCGACACGCCAGTTCGCCTGAACAGGGGTGTCGCACCCGAACGAACCTAGAACGGCGGCTCGTCGGTTTCTTCGGCGGTTGGTCCTGTTTCTGGCTCCGGGTCCTCGGGCGGGTCGGGGTAGGCGATGATGCCGGACCGTCTCGGTTTGGTGGGGATGTGTGGCCTCAGGTCGTTGCCGATGATGGGTACGGCTGTGCCGTTGGCGGGCAAGGTGATTCGGGTGGTCTTGGAGGTGGAGGTCCACAGGATCGCCCCGCCGGGGAGCATGACGGCTTTCCAGTAGCCGGCGGTTTTGACGGTGTGGTGGTACTCGCACAGGCATTGGAGGTTGTTGACGGTGGTCCAGCCGCCACCGAGAGGGTTGGCGTGATCGAAGGCGATGATGTGGTCGAGTTGGCAGCGGTCGGCGGGGCGGTGGCAGTCGGGGAAGCGGCAGTGGCGATCACGTAGACGTACCGCGGCGGTGGTGAGGGTGTCGGGTCGGTAGATCAGGGCTCGGTCGGTCAGTGGGTCCCGTCCGACGGATTGTCCGAGGGTGGGGTCGGCGGCGATCGCAGCTTCGAGAGCCGCGGCCAGCGATGCGTTGCCGAGGTAGAGGCCCGAGGGTGTGTGGCCTGCTGTAGGGATCGTGCGGTTGTTGCGCCGGATTGCGGAGGACAGATCGAGGGCAGAGCTGTGCCGTGTGCCCCTGCCGACTGGCGTGTGGGTGCAGAACAGGGCTGCAGCGGAGGTCAGCGACTGCAGACGACGCTGAGATCGATCGTCGCCCGGTGCCGGGTCGGTCGGGCCAGTCTCTGCTGGGACTGGATCCGGTAACGAACCCTGCTCGGCCGGAGGCTTCGGAGTAGGCGATGACACGGTGGCCGCCGCTGGTTCAGGTACAGGCGTCGCACCGGCTGTTGTAGAGCCGGATGGCGTTGTGGAGCCGGATGGCGTTGTGGAAGAGCCTGATTCCGAACAGTCCGGTCCGGTATCAGGTGCCGGCGATGCCTGTCGCGCAGGTGATCGTGGAGCTGACGCGGGTTCGGACGATGCATCAGGCTCGGTGTCCGACGTCGCCTCCGCTAGCGGGTCGCTCACTGGTGCCCCTGAGCGCGTTGCTGCGTGCTTCCGGACAGGATCGGCGGCGTCCGGGGTGGGGGTTGCCAACGGGTCGGTCGCAGGTACGGCTGTGGACTCGTCGTTCTCCTCGGCATCGTCGGTCTCGTCGGTCTCGTCGGTCTCGTCGATCTTTTCTGCCGGTTCTTCCGGTGCCGGTGCAGTGGCCGGAGTCGGTTCGGTCGAGGAGTCAGCGTCCGCCCCCAAATCCGTAGCCGACGCCATTCCCCCACCAGCATCAGCGTCTACGTCTGGTTCCGTCGCTGTTTCCGTCTCGGGTCCTGGTGCCGCTCCTGCCTTCTCGCTGTCCGAGCGTCGTTCCCATTCCCCGGTTTCCGGGTTCTGCACCGCCAGTCCCAGTTTCTCGGCGAGAGTGACAGCGTCGGTGAGCAGGATCTGCCACTGACTGTTCCGCGCCAACTCCCGCGCGAGGTCCGGGTCGATCGATCCATGACCGGCCAGATACGCCGGGTTCGCGAGCAACCCGATGAGGGTGGCGATGTCGACGGTGATCATCGTCAACGGCACTCGTCGATCCGGCAATGCTGCATCTTTTTTCGGGCAATCCTCGCGTTGGCACAGGCATGCCAAGCGGGGTTCGCCGTGCATACGGGCCATGAACGCATCACACAAGCGATCTTGTTTGCCGCGAGGATCTTTCGTGCAGAGGGTGTCGGCCATCTCCCTGAGCAACTGCCACGCCGCCACGGCCTCGGGGGCAGTCAATTCCGCTCGAATCCGCGCCAACTCACCGGCCGGGCTGTACGAAACATGACGGAACCGTTTCGCGAACTCCCGCAGCGCTGCCGCTTCCTCGGGCGCGACCCGCAGCAGGATGTCCCAGATCTCCTTCTCCAGCGGACCCGGTGACGACCTGCGTGCGGCCTCGACGATCTCGTCCTCGACCAGAGACACGATGTCGTCGGAGAGGTTGTCGAGGATCCGGCACACCGTCCGTACCCGCGGGAGGTCGATTTCCCCGGACTCGAATGCGGACTTCACCAGCGGAAGCCGGGTATGCAAGGCGACGCCCACGGAGACGTACGATTCGGCGACGGTGGCGGAGCATCCCAACGCCACTGCCATCTCGGTGCGTCCGTACCGGCTGTAATGCTTGTACTTGGAATCGAGGGTGATCCAGTCGCAGTGCACGCGGTAGCAGGCGTTGATCTTGCGAGCCGCAAGACGATTCTCCGCACGCGCGGCAGCGGTCAACGCCTCCAGCGACACGGTCGGTACTGCGCCCATTTTTCACCCCCCGGTGAGCAACGATTCAGAACATGCGTTCGAACTGAAAGAAGACTATCTCGACCCACCGACAAGAGACGGAAGCGCAGGCTCGGCAGGTCGTGTGCACCTCTCCGAGCAGGACCAATCCGCCAAGGTCGAACTCCGGGCCTCGTCACCTCAAACTCTGTCGATCGCATCGACGACCGTCTCGAGCAGGCGGGCCTAATACGCGGTACCCATCGCCGCGCGCACCTCGCTCAACGTCTGCTCGGCGATCTCGTTGGCTCGCGCGTTTCCGTGACGCACCACCGACCGAACGTAGTCGGGGTCCGCAGCCATGTCGGCACGCCGACGTCGATGTTCTGCGAGAAATGAGTTGACCGACTCGGCCACACAGTCTTTCAATGATCCTGCTCCCCCACCACCTATGTCGGCGGCAATCGCCCCTGGGTCCCGCCCCGTACACAAGCCGGCGATGGCGAGCAGTGCGGATACTCCCGGCCTTGCAGCTGGGTCGTAGGAAATGTCTCGATCCGAATCGGTAGGAGTTCGTCGCACCACGGCCACTGTCTCGTCCGGTGTCATGGACAGCGTGATCGCATTGCCGAAGCTCTTGGACATCTTGCGGCCATCGAGTCCAGGAACGGCGGGGCTCGAGGTGAGCAGACCCTGCGGCTCCTCGAATACCGCGCCGTAGCGGGAGTTGAATCGCCGCGCGATGGTCCTCGCCATCTCGATGTGCGGAAGTTGGTCTTTTCCGACGGGCACCACGTTTGCTTTGCAGAACAGGATGTCGGCTGCCTGGTGTACCGGGTACGTCAGCAACAGTCCACTCAGTGCGCGGCCACTAGCGGCGAGTTCTGCTTTGACAGTAGGGTTTCGGTGAAGCTCCGCCTCGGTCACCAGGCTCAGAAATGGCAGGATCAACTGGTTGAGGGCGGGTACTGCCGAATGCGTGAAGATCATGGACTTCTCGGGGTCGATACCCGCGGCCATGTTGTCCAACGCAGCGTCGTACACATGTTGCCGCACTTGCCCCATTGCGTCGCGATCGGTGATCACCTGGTAGTCGGCCAAGACCACCATTGTTCGGACCCCGATGTCCTGCAGCCGAACTCGCTCTCGAATTGTTCCGAAGAGATGACCGAGATGCAGTGGACCGGTTGGCCGTTCGCCTGTCAACACGGTATAACTACCTGGATCGGTAGCGATGTCGGAGGCGAGCGCCTCGCTGCGGCCGATGCTGGACAAGTAAGTGTCCATCGAATTCCTCCTGAAAGAACGAAGGGCTGTATCGACCGCGCTTCGATCCGAATTCAGGACATCGGCGGGCTGAGTACAGCCCGCGGGACATGATCGACCGGGCTGCTAGTGCAGCCACCACCAAGCCTGTCGAGTGTCGATCATCTCGAAAGGCTACCAAGACTCGGATCGACGAGAGCGACCGATGTGGTGTCAGGATCGCAATGGATCCTGACACCACTGCCTCTGTGGTCTAGGCGTGCTCGGGCACCGACAGTCGATTCTCTGCAGCGGCGAGTGAGTCGAATCCGTCTGCCTTGAGCAGATTGTGGACGTTGCGCCGTCGGACGCCCATGTTGCCTCCGTCGTACACCGGGAAACACAGGACGTCTTCCATGATCGCAGCGATCGGTGTCAGGTTCGTGTACGCATCGACGCCGACGAGACGCATGGCGTCGTACACCACCTGCACGGCCGTCTCGGATGCAAAGATCTTTGCCTCGTTGGCCAATTCGCGGTCACGTCCGCCGGTACGATCGAAATGATCGGCGGCCTTCCATGCAAAGTAGCGGACCGCTTCGATGCGAGTCTTGATGTCCACCAACATGTATCCGGCGTTCTGATACTCGATGACGGGTACCGGACCTGACCGATGGTCGGTCTTGGCGAAGTGCAGTGAGTAGTCGAATGCCGCTCGCATCCTGCCCACGCACGCGGCAGCGATGGACGAGCAGGTCCAGGAGAAGGCAGTGGCGACGATGTCCAACCCGTCGCCCGGCTTGCCGATGAGGTTGCCGACCGGCACCCGCACGTCGCGGAATTCCACCCGCGGCGAATTGGTGGCGCGATGTCCGATGGTGTCGATCATGTCGGTGATCTCGACCCCCGGCGTTCCCTTCTCCACGACGATGACTGCCAGCGACTCCGACGGTGGCAGCGCAGGATCGGTGCGGCACACCACGCTGATCAGGTCGGCACCCTGACCGTCCCAGCCCGAGGCATTGGTGGTGTAGTGCTTGGCACCGTTGATGACCCACTCGTCGCCCTCGAGTCGCGCGAAGGTCCGAATTCCGACGGTCGGGTCCTCCGAGTCGTAGTTGGCCCCTCCGGTCACCTCGGTGTATGCGATCGCAGCCAGCCGGGGCTCGCCGTCGCAGAACAGCGGGAGCCAGCGATTCTTCTGTTCTTCGGTGCCGAAATTGATGATCGGGTTGAGTCCCAATCCGGTGCCGAGCAATGCAGTGGGAGTGTTGATGTCGACCCGAGCCAGTTCCTCGGCCGCGAGCGCGAAGGTCAGGTTGTCGAAGTACGCGCCGCCGTATTGATCGGGAACCAATCCCTTGACGAATCCGAGACCGGCCAACTGCTTGTAGACCGGCTGCAGTGCGTAGAAGCGATCCTCCGGCCGCGGCAAGGATGAGATAGCTGCCGCTACTTCGCTCAGGATGTCGTCTGCCACTTGCCGCGCTTGCATGCGCACGGCCATCTGCTCGGGGCTGAGCTCGAAACTCAGGGTCATGTGAGACTCCTCGATGTCTGTCCTGGTGGGGGTGAAGAACGGAATCGGGCGACGCTGCCCTGCACACCATGTTTCATGGCCCGATGCATCCCGGTCTTGTACCGGACTGCGCCGTCATCGGTACCGTTCTGCACTCCCGAACAGAGAGTCCCCCTACGCCAACTGCGGCATTCCCCTCGTATTCACCGACGCGCGGTATTCGACCGGGCTGCATCCGAAGCGCGATCGAAAGGTCTTGGCCAGATGCGCCGAATCCGAGAATCCCCACGCTGCAGCGATCGCACCGATCGATCGATCGTCACGTGAATCGGCTAGCTCACGACGACACGCTTCGACCCGATGCTCACGGACGACAGCACCGAAAGTCGTTCCAGCCCTCTCGAAAAGGGCATGAAGCGTACGAACCGATACCCCTACGTGGCGGGCTGCCTCGGTGGCGGGAACTCGACCGAAGGGAAGCCGGGAATCGATGTATCGAACTGCGGACACTCGGAGTGCTTCGTCGGTCTGTACAGAGCATCCGGCACCCCGTTCGGCCGTCCCTGCCAGCACCGCACGGAGCAGATCGACATGGGCGGCACCGATCATCTGTCGCTCGGCGGGATGCAGCGAGGAATCGGTTTGCCAGGTCTCCACCATCAACGAGCGGAGCAAGCGAGCCGAGCCCGAGGAGCTCGAAAAACGCCGCGCAGTGGTCGCTGCCGACGGGCCGACCACGTCCGCCAGCAGAGGGCGCGGCAGCCGGAAAGACAGCACTCGCCACAGTTCGTCGTTACCGGGTTCGACGAACTCGAGCCGGTACGGGCGAGTCGAATCGACGATGGCGAATTCGCCTCGGGAGACGGTGCACTGCCGCTCGTCCTGAATAGTCGTACAGTGCCCGTCCAATTGCAGGTTGACAAAAACGACGTCCTCGTCGGCTCGGGCGACTTCACGTTTTCCATGGTCGATTCGCTGTGTGCAGGAGGCAATCTCCGCTGCATTGCCACCCCCGATCGCCGCCGATCGCACCCACCCGGGAAGTCCGGAACTCGAGGAGCTGCGTTCGACGTGGTCCCGGGATCGCCACGGCGCAAGCGGGGTGAATGCCTGGCAGAGGACGTCGGCCCAATAGCTCATCTGATCGGCCGGACCGAGTCCCCTGGTTGTCCAATATGACGTCATGATGCACTCCGCGCTAGGTTCGAGTGCACCCACGGTAGGCCTTGGGCGTAAGCCATCCGAGGCGTTTGCGTTACGAAATGCGTGCACTCTCCTCACACCGACGCAAGAGTCACGGAGAGATTCTTCGAGTTTCAGATGCAGGTACCTCGCCGCGTCGACGCGACCGAGTCCAGCATCCATGCGGGATACTCGCCCGGAGGGCCGAGGCCGCCGTCGGAGGGCGGGACCACGATCACACAGTTGGCATGGGCGAGCGCACCGACCGAGTGCGATCGGATGATCGCGGCGCTTTCACCGTCGACGACGCCCAACATCACCCGAGGTATCGGCGAGGCGGGAACCGTCTCCCCATCCACCCTGACCGTTCTCATCGTCCTGTCCGCCTGTGGGTTTCGCAATGCCGCCACGATCACCGGCCGGACGAACAATTCGTACGAGACCAACGCACTGACCGGGTTTCCGGGCAGACACACGATCGGCGTTCCCTCGACCTTCCCGCACGCCTGAGGTTTTCCCGGTTTCACTGCTACCGAGACGAATTCGACCTCCTGGCCCCGCAGTGCGAGCCGAATCACCTCTTCGGTACCCGCACTGATCCCGCCGGTGGTGACGATGACGTCGGCAACCTCGGCGCATCGGGCCAGTGCCGCCCGACACGCGTTCACGTCGTCGGCAACGGCCGGTTCGAGGTGAACGTCGGCACCGCACCGAAGCAGATCGGCGACGAGCATCGCCGAGTTGACGTCGTGGCATTCGCCCCGCTCGAGGTCTGTCCCGACAGCTCGAATCTCGGATCCTGTCGAGAGCACCGCCACGACCGGGGCCGACTCGACCAGCACACGAGTGCGGCCGACGGCAGCCAATACACCGACCTGCGCCGGCGTCACCACCGTGCCGGCCCTGACGGCAACGTCGCCGACCTCGAAGTCCGACGCACGACTGCGGACGTTGCTCTTGGAGTCGACCGAGTGAATCGTCACCTCCTCTACTCCGAACGCCTCGACGAACCCGCTGGTCACTTCGACCGGAACGACCATGTCTGCCCCCAGCGGGACTACGGCACCGGTCATGACCTGTACCGACTCGCCCGAACGAACGTGCAGCGGTGCCGTTTGTCTCCCTGCGACACTGCACGCGGAGACGAGCAACCGCACGGGTAGACGTTCCGGACCGACGACATCGGCAGCGCGAACGGCGAATCCGTCGACCGCCGAATTGTCGAATGCCGGCAGCGCGCGGTCGGCAACGACATCCTCGGCCAGCACCGCACCCACCGCGTCGCCGATCGACACGGAACGTGCCTTCGCCGTTATTCCCAGCTTCCCTATCGCACAACGATGTTGGTCCACAGTTCGGAGAGGGGCCGGAACGATGTCGACCGTCGTCGACATCATCCGCCGGAGATCGGGGGTAGGACCGCGATTTCATCGGTATCGCTGCACGGAGAATCCTCTGCCCGCGCGAGAGACTGCCCGTTGATCCAGATCCTGGACACGGCAAGCACATCCGCAAAGGATGCGCCGTATCTTCCGACGGCGGAGTCGAGCACTTCCCGAACCGTCGATCCGGGAATATCTCGAGACGCCTCACCTGCGATCTGACGTGCCGCAGCGAACATCACCAATTCGGCCATACGATCACCACTCTCCGATCATCCACCGATGTAGGACATTTCGATGCGATCGCGCACCGGCCCGTCGTTCGTTCCCGCTCGGAGTTCCGAATAGCGATCATCGCGTTGCAGCCACAGCGTGGACAGGCGTTCGACGAGGTCGTCCTGCGATGCCTCCGAGCGCAGCAACGCACGTAGGTCGGTGCCGGTGGAGGAGAACAGACAGGTGTACACCTTTCCATCCGCGGACAACCGTGCACGAGTGCAGGATCCGCAGAACGGTTCCGAGACGGACCCGATCACACCGATCTCGCCGCCACCGTCGAGATACCGGTACCGAGTCGCCACTTCGCCGTCGTACTCCGCGTCGACCGGTGCCAGCGGATAGACCTGTCCGATCGTCTGCACTATCGAGTCGACGTCGACAACCTCGGACAACTCCCACCGATTCGTTGCCCCTACGTCCATGTACTCGATGAAGCGCACCACGACGCCGGTGCCCCTGAACCGCTCGGCCAGAGCGAGAATCGAACCTTCGTTGACACCGCGACGCACCACGACGTTGACCTTCACCGGCGACATTCCGGCCCGCACCGCCGTGTCGATTCCGTCGAGCACGGTCTGCACGGGTACCCGGGTGTCACTCATCCGAGCGAACGTTGCCGGATCCGTCGAATCGAGGCTGACGGTCACGCGCCCCAAACCCGCGTCGACCAAGGCTGCCGCGTGGGCACCGAGCAGAGAACCGTTGGTGGTCATCGCCAGATCGATACCGTCGATGGCACTCAATCGTTCGACGAGCGTGACGATTCCGGCGCGCAGCAGAGGTTCGCCACCGGTCAGGCGCACCTTACGAATACCGATGGTGGCGGCGGCGCGGGCGACTCTCTCGATCTCGTCGAACGACAGCAGTTTCCCGGTGTTCAAGAATTCGTGGTCCGGACCGAATGCGGCCCGGGGCATGCAGTAGACGCAGCGGAAGTTGCACCGGTCGGTGACGGAAATACGTAGATCCCGAAGTGGTCGCCCCCGAACGTCTCTCGTGCCGGCCTCGACGTCACTCACGGAGTCACTCACGAAGCGACCTCGCACGTGAGCGGCGACCTGCGAGGCTGCCTGTTCGACAGTCTCGATCTGCACGCCTGTCTCCACCCAAGTTCGGGCAGCGGCGCGCTGTTCGAGCTTCCACACCGGAACGCACGCCTTGAGAATGTCGATGCAGAACTGAGCTGCCAGGAATGCGTCCACGCGATGGCCCGAGGACACGCAGACCAGGACGCTGGCCTCACCGACTGCGACGGATGCGATCCGGTGCAGCAGGACGATACGTCCGATTCCGGGCCAACGCTGTTGGGCTACCTCCGCAATCTCCAGCAGCCGCGCACGCGCAACCGACTCGTAGGACTGGTAGTCGATCGCCACGACCCCGTCTGCACGCAGACCCGTGATGTCCTTCGAGTACTCGCGAACCACCCCGGTGAAGGTGACCACGGCTCCGCACCGCGGCAGTGTTGCCCACTCGATCGCGGCCTCGACCGACAGCACCTCGGAGGTCACGGCGACATACACGTCACCCGCGCGGGATTCGCTGTCGTTCGTTTTCTCGTCCCGGTGTAGGACAGTGTCGACTTCGCCCACGGCACACCCCTTTCGTTGTTCCGACCTCAGAATGGTCGAGACATGTGCATGTCACTTGACCGCCAGCGACCGTTAGTTGACCTGCAGGGACTGCTGCATGGAGATGTGATCGGACTTTCCGGCATTGTTACGAACAGCGCATCAACCGGAAACATTGCGCGCTAACCTCGAACACAGCTCCTGCATCGCCGTGAGCGTCTACGACAAGGGGTTCCCATGCTGTCTCGATCCGGATTCTCGATCCCGACTCGGACGACCAGCCGAGGCGACTGGTGCGACATGTTGAACGAACACTTCGTCGCACTCGACGTCGCGGACGTGGCCGACCGCCGATTCACCGGAGCTGTTCGGTCCATGTCCCTTGCGCACCTTCAGGTTTCGAGTGTCCGATCCACCACGCAGCACATCGCGCGTACCGACTCGCTGATCGAGCAGGATCGCATCGAGTACGTCCAGATCGGGATGATCAGGCGTGGGTCGGCAGTCGTCGTGCAGGACGGCCGCGAATGCACGTTGACGCGCGGCGACTTCGCCATCTACGACACCTCGCGCCCGTTCGATTGGATCATCGACGGCCATCCCGACGACGATCAGTGGGAGCTGGAAGTCTTCACCTGGCCCCGTCACATGCTTCGGCTCGATGCACGCGAATCCAGTGACATGACGGCGATGGCGTTCGACGGATCGGCCGGATTCAGCGGACTCCTGGCGCGATTCCTCCACGACCTGGGTTCGACGCGCTCGTCACTGGACATCAGCGGCGCGCAGGCCATAGCCGACGAAGTCGGCGACCTCGTCAGTGTGATCGCCCGCAACACCACCTCGAACTCGACCATCGACTCACCAGGCGTAGCGCTGGTGCGAGCAGCGCAACGGTACATCGACGACCACCTCGCAGACACCGAGCTCTCACCCACGTCGGTCGCGTCGGCGATGCTGGTATCGACCCGTCAGTTGCATCGAGTGTTCGCCTCGAGCGGCACGACGGTGGCCCGCACCATCCGAACCAAACGACTCGAGCGCTGTCGCCGCGAGATCATCGGCAGCATCACCCTCGACAGATCTCTCGGGCAGATCAGTCGGCGATGGGGTTTCGCGGACCTCGCCGTGTTCAGCCGCGCTTTTCGGGAGCAGTACGGGATGAGTCCGCGGCAGTACCGAGCCAGTGTCTGCGCCCGGTCGGACGACCCACGTGCGGTGACGCGTTCGACACGACCGACCGACCGAGAACAGAGGTACTGACCCGACGAGCGACTCGACTCAGTGGATCGAGTCGCTCGAATGGCCCGGCACGATCGGTGCCGAACCGTCCACCAGCGGTGCTATGTGATTGATCGCGGTCGCTGCCTCGGCGAACCCGACCGCGATCAGCTTGACCTTGTCCTGATGCCCCGCAACATCACCGACGGCGAACACCCGTCGCCGGTTGGTTCGCATCGTCCGGTCGACGGCGATATCGCGCTGGTGTTTGTCCAGCCCCCATGTCCCGATCGGACCGAGCGCTGCTTTGAACCCCAATGCAGCAACAACACTCGATACTGCCAGTCGACGGCGTTCGGTTCCGGCACCGTCGACGATCGTCACCGATTCGACGGTGCCCGATCCCGCGATCTCCTCGACTTCGTACGGAGTCAGGACATCGACACTCGACCGCTCCAACAGTCCCAAGCTGTGAGCATGAGCTCGAAACTCTTTGCGGCGATGTACCAATACCACCGACTTCGCGATCGGCTCCAAACTCAGAGCCCAATCCACTGCCGAATCACCGCCCCCGACGATCATCACGTGTTCGCCGGCCAGCTCGTTCAGTCTCGGCACGAAGTAGCGGAGCCCACGATCGTGGAACTCCGATCCCGTCGGTAACGGTCTCGGCGTGAATTTCCCGATCCCCGCCGCCACCAGCACGGCCTTCCCGACCACGGTGACACCCTTGTCCGTCGTGATCCGAACGCAGTCGTCGGATTCTTCGAGCTCTGTCGCGACGTGTCCCATCAGATACGTCGGCTTCGCCTGCTCTGCTTGCTCCACCAACGCGTCGACCAAATGCTGTGCCTTGATCGCCGGGAAGCCTGCGACGTCGAAGATCTTCTTCTCCGGATACAACGCGGCCAGCTGACCACCTGGGTGCGGTAGGGCGTCGATGACGGTGACCGTCAGTCCTCGGAAACCCGCGTAGTAGGCACCGTACAGACCGGCAGGACCAGCGCCGACGATGATCAGGTCACACTCGGAAACCGTTGCACCACTCACTTCTTCGTCACTTCGTCGATGGCCCGATGATCGCGGCCGAGCGGGCCGAGGTCCTCCGCCCCTCCCGACGCGTCGGCGTCCTCGCAGAATTCGACTGCGATATCGACGAATCGCTTCTGCTCGTCCGGGATCTTGTGTTCCCAGAAGATGGCATCGTTCGGGCAGGCGGGCATGCACTTTCCGCAGTCGACGCACTCGTCGGGATTGATGTACATCATCCGAGCGCCCTCGTAGATGCAGTCGACGGGGCATTCCTCGGTACATGCCTTGTCGAGCAGGTCGATGCACGCTTCGGTAACGACGTAAGCCATGGCGAAATCCTCGTGTTCGTAGGAGTAAGGGTTGTCAGACGACGAGCGCTGCGACCTGAACGAGGGTGTCGGAGAACGTCGGAGCGTTTCCGAGATCCGCGAACACTGTCGGGTTGAGCGATGCCGGGGTCGACAGCGACAGCATGTTCTTGCGCCACGCACCCATCGCACACACCGTGACACCCACCATGACGGATTTGTCGAGCTTGGCAACGACGGTGAACTCGCCGCGATCGTTGAAGACCCGCACCACATCACCCGAGGCAATTCCCCGGTGTTCACCGTCGACAGGATTGATCAACAGCGTCGGCTCCTTCTGCACCTTTCGGTGCATGTCGAGGTTTCCGAAACTCGAATTCAAGTACGCATGCGACTTGGGCGTAAGAAGGTTCAGCGGATACTTCTCTGCCAGAACCGGATTGGTCCGTGACGACTCTCGTGGCGCGATGTAGTGCGGGAGCGGATCCACCGGCTGCCCCGGCTGGTGATCGTTCGACCCCTGACGGAACAGAGGAAGCACGAAGTTGCCGCCCGCCGCTGCCGAGGACAGGAACTCCGTTTTGCCGGACGGTGTCCGGAAGTTTCCTTCTGCGTGCGGTGCGTACTCGTCAGGTCCGGGAAGATTGAGCCGCTGCCACCCGAGCCGTTTGAGCGACTCGATCGAGATACCCTCCATTGCAGGGGCATTCCAGTCGTAGGACAGTGCGATCAGTTCCTCGTCCGTACGCGAGAACACCGGCTCGGTGAAGCCCATCGCGGCCGCCAGCCGGCGGAACAGCTCGGTGTTGGGGACTGTTTCACCGAGCGGCTCGATCGATCGATTGTTGTACGTGACGAACAGATGACCCCAGGAGAAGTTGATGTCGTCCTGTTCCAGTTGGGTCGTGGCAGGCAGGATGATGTCCGCGTAATCGGCTGTGTCGGTGATGAAATGGTCACTGACGACGGTGAACAGATCCTCGCGACCGAGCCCGTCGATCATTCGCTTCTGATCGGGACACACCACCACCGGGTTCGAGTTGTAGACCATCAGACCTTTGAGCGGAGTGTCCAGGTTCAACCCGCCGGTCAGTGCTTCGCCGAGCTGGTACAGGTTGATCACGCGAGTGCCGGGTGTCTGCAGGTCCGTCTGCAGGAATTCGGGCCAGTTCACCGGGAACGCCCACAGGGGTAGCTGGAGGATTCCGCCACCGGGCTTACGCCAGGCACCCACCAGCGACGGCAGGCACGAGATTGCCCGAACGCTCTGTCCACCACCGGCGCTTCGCTCGATCGCGACGCCGATGCGGATCACGGCCGGCTGACTCTGCGCGTATTCCCGCGCCAGGGTGTAGATGTCCTCGACCGGAATGCCCGTCTCCTCGGACGCCCATTGCGGGGTGTACTGCTGCACGCGCTCCGCCAACTCGTCGAAGCCGATGGTATGACGCTCGATGTAGTCGGCGTCGGTCAGACCCTCGTCGATGATGACGTGCATCATGGCCAGGGCGAGCGCGCCGTCGGTGCCGGGACGAATGGGTATGTACCAGCTGGCGGCTTTCGCGGTTCTGGTCTTGACCGGATCGATCACGACCACCTTGGCACCGCGCTTCTTGGCCTCGGCCACGTACGGCCAGAGGTGCAGATTGGTGCTCATGATGTTCGACGCCCAGATCAGAATGAACTTGGAGTGGACGAAGCTTTCGGGATCGACACCCGCCGTGTCGCCGACCGTCATTGCGTAGGCAGTACAGGACCCCGCGTCGCAATAAGTACGCTCGGCAACGGTCGCCCCCAGCCGGTTGAAGAACGCATCCCCCACGTTCAGGCCTTGCGTGATCCCCTGGGTGCCGAGGTAGTTGCACGGCATGATCGCCTCGGGGCCGAATTCTTCGGCGATGGAGGTGAATTTCTCGGCGATGGTGGCCACGGCCTCGTCCCACGAGATCCGCTCGAACATTCCCGAGCCCTTGGGTCCGGATCGCTTGAGCGGGTATAGAACTCGCTCGGGGCTGTAAACCTTGTCCAGGTAGTTGTCCACCTTCACACACAGGCCACCGTTGGTGTACGGGTTGGTCTTGCTCCCGCTGACACTCGTCGCCACACCGTCCTCGACGGTGACCACCATCGAGCACGAATCCGGACAGTCCTGCCCGCACGCCCCGAGGACGGTGAGCTCCTTGGGGTGGTCAGCAGCAGCGTCGTGTGGGCGCGTGTCGTCCTGAACAGTCGTCATGGGTACTCCTCGGCATGGATATCACTGATGTGTGTTATCCGTAGCCTGCACCGCCCGGACGCTCTCGACAGGACACCGAGCGCCGTCTACTTTGCTTTCTGCGCCCGAAGGCTCTGCGGTCAGATCAAGCCTTGCTTACTCGCTGCGTACACCGCCTCGGCTCGCCGGGAGACGGCGAGCTTGCGCATGATGTTGCTGACGTGAAATTTCACCGTCGTTGCCGAGATGAACAGTCGGGTTCCGATCATGTTGTTGGACAAGCCCGTCGCGAGCAGCCTGAGCACTTCGAGCTCACGCTCGGTCAGGCGCTCGATGCTGCTCGGTGTGCCGTTGAGTGATCGAACGACGGCGGAGGCACTGCGTGAATCGAAGGCGCTCTCCCCGCGCGAGACGGCACGGATCGCACGAACCAACTCGGTGGTGTCGACATCCTTGACCACGTATCCACGCGCCCCGGCGTGCACGGCCTCCACCACGAGTCGGTCGTCGAGAAATGTCGTGAGCACCAGCAGACCGATTCCGTTGTGCGCCTTCGCCAGTTGCGCGCACAGAGCAAGCCCCTCGTAGTCCGAGCTGGCGGAGAGCTTGAGGTCCATCAACACGATGTCGGGCTCGACCCGCGCGACGACGGCCAACCCCTCCTCCCGGGTGGACGCCTCCCCCACGATCGTCAGATCCGACTCGCGTTCGAGTACCGAGCGCAGCCCGTCCCGCAGAATTGCGTGGTCGTCGACCAGCACGATGCGCACCGTAGGTGCCGCCACCTGCCCCATGCCCGTGCGAACCGTCGGAACGCTCACTGTGTTTCGCCCTTCTCGGATTGGTTCTGGAACGGAATGCGCACTGCAACGCGCACACCGCCGGTTCGGGCTCGGCGGATCTCGAGGACCCCGCCGTGTTCGCGGGTGCGGGCCGCCATGTTCGCCAGTCCGCGGTGACGGCCGTCGACATCGGTGGATTCGGCCATGTGCAGCATCATGCGCAAGTGGGCCGGATCGCCGTCGCCGTCGTCGGCAATCGACAGCTGCACCTGATCGGGCGAATAGGTCAAACGCAGAATTGCTCTCGAGGCATGCGCGTGCACCGCGGTGTTGAACAATGCTTCGCCTGCAATGCGGAGCAAAGCGTGCTCGCACTCGCTGCTCAACTCGACGGGAGTTCCCTCCACACGCAGCGAGACCTGCAGTTCGTCGGGCATGTGAACCACGGAAAGCTGTTCGAGCATTTCGGGAAGCGACGTCCGATCGGCGTCCTGCGGGTGATTGAGCGCGTAGATCGCCGACCGCAGCTGATCCACAGCTCTACGAGTCAGATCCTTGGCCAGATCCAGCCTGTCACTTCGCTCTTCGGCCGAGATGTCGCTTCGACACACTTCGATCTGCATACCCGCGGACAACACGGCCTGGGTAACGCTGTCGTGCAGTTCGCGAGCGATGCGGTGGCGTTCGTCGTCGAGCACCTGATGGCGATGCGCGGCACCCAGTTGCCGTTGTGTCAGCAACAGTTCGGCATTGCGGGCTGCGAGATCTGCCGCTGTTCGATTCGCCTCGGCATAGGCACTCTCGGTGCGCTCGAGCAATTGCCGCCGACTCTGAAACAGAGCCGAATTCTGCAGGGCCACAGCAGTTTGGCTGGCAAGAATGCTCAATACCGCGGCATCGGTGGCGTCCAGCACCCGCTGCTCACCGGTCCAGGCAGCAAAGGCGCCCACGACGCCGCCGTCGAACGCGATCGGCACGAAAGCATGATGAGCAGAGATCACAGGGGTCAGCCCGTCGCCGCACGTCGACTGCCGGATCGACTCGAGACAATCGACGACGTCGTCCGGCAGCGGTGGCCCCTCGACGTTGTCCACCAGAAACGGTGTGGCGTCGGGACCGAGCACCAGTCGGCGCGGTCCGGCATCGGGGAACGCGCCGTCGGCGAGGGCGAAGACTACCCAGCGCGCACTCAGGTGCGCGCGGGCGGCCTCTGCCACCGCGCACACCAGTGTTTCCGGGCCGTCGACCGTGCGCACCAGCGCTCGTGAGATGAGCTCCAGTGCATAGACAACACGCTCCAAACGTTCTGCCGCGCCGCGATATTGGGGGTAGAACGTGTTCTTTCCCGAACGCAGTCCCGTCAGCAGCGACAGGTCGGGTCCGGACGTCACAGCGCGCTCCTGAACAGGTCGACCATTTCGCGGTGGGTGGCCGAGCGCGGATTGGTGGACATGCAGGCATCACGTAGAGCATTGGTGGCCAGCACATCCAGATCGGATTCGCTCACACCGATCTCCGCAAGACCGGTAGGAACACCGACCTGACGCGCGAGGCGGTCGACTCGGTCTGCCACGGCCATGGCGGCTTCCTCCGGCCTGGCCCTGCCCTCGGGCAATCCGAGGCTCGTGGCGATGGCCACGTACGGCAACGGATCCTCCGCGGCGTTGAAGCGGATGACGTGCGGTAGCAGCACCCCGTTGATCACTCCGTGCGGGAGGTCGAGCAGTCCTCCCACCTGATGGCTCATGGCATGCGTGGCACCGAGGATGGCGTTCGTGAATGCCAGGCCGGCTTCAAGGCTTGCCTGCGCCATGGACCCGCGCGCCGCCATGTCGGTCGGCTCGTCGATGGTGCGAGCCAACTGCGACATCACCATGGTGATGGCTCGGAGAGCATGGTGGTCGGTGAGCTGGTTGTGACCCAGCGAGACGAATGCCTCGATTCCGTGCGTCAGGGCATCCAAACCGGTTGCGGCGTTGAGCCATTCGGGCATCGTGGTCAGCAACATCGGATCGATCACGGTGATGTCAGGAACGAGGGCACGGCCGAGAATGGTGATCTTGGTCGAGCGTGCGGTATCGGTGACGATGCAGAACTGCGAGACGTCGGCCCCGGTGCCGGATGTCGTCGGCACCATCACCAGCGGCGGGATCGGCCGAGTGGCCTGATCGACCCCCTCGTAGTCCAGGATTCTGCCGCCGTTGCCCGCAAGGATGGCAATCCCCTTGGCCGCATCCATGACCGACCCGCCGCCGATGGCCACCAACACGTCGCAGCCGAAGTCTGCGTAGTAACCGTGCCCGGCCTCGATCTCGACATCTTTGGGATTGGGTGTCAGCGCACTCCAGACCTGTGGCTCGAGTCCCTGCGCAACCAGTAGGTCGACCAGCTGCCCTGCCCAGCCGCTGTCGATCAGCCCCGAGTCCGTGACGAGCATCGGCCTGACCCCGCCGAGGCGGCGCGTCGCGTGCGCGACCTCGCCCAGCGAATCCGGACCGAACACGATCTCGGGCGCATGGAACTTGAGCACTCGCGGTGTCTCTGCCCTGCTGCGCTGCGCATCGAGGTCGTGCAGCGCCTTGCCGACGTTCGCCGTAGCTGCCTGGTCCACCGTTCACACCCTCGCTGTCTTCGGTCCACACTATCCGGATCTGTGATTCAGGTTACAACCTTACGAGCGAGACGGGTGCGATCCCACCAGCACCGGGCCAGGTTCGTACCTACCCGATCGGGTAGGTACCGGTGCGATCAGGTCAGGACAGCGCATGCCCCAATTCGGCCGCCTGGGCCGTCAACTGCTCCCCGTCCCGCGCGACCACCACCCGGTCGCAGATCTGCTCGTAGTCCTCCATCGAGCACGCGGCCTGCGCCCAGTAACGGCGGGCCTCGGGAGTGATCCAGGCGATGCGGTGCACCTTGGACCGAATTTTCTCCAACGCGTCGAGTCCGGACGGCCGTCCGTTGCATCGACCGTCCCCCACGATGATCACGGCAGTGCGCTTGTTCAGCACGTCCCCATGCGCATCCAGGAGGTCGGCGAAAGTCTTGCCGTAATCGCTGCTGGCTTCGAGGTCCAGTCGGGCGTCTGCGAGCACCGCAGCCAGCGCACCGTCGCCCGTGCTACCGAGCAACGTGGTCGTCACGTCCACCGGTGCGTCCACGAAGCCCATCACCGTGCACCGGTGCGCGCGCGAATGCATGGCCTGCGCGAGTCTGAGCGTGAACGCGGTGATCGGCCGCACCGAGAGCGAAACATCAGCCAGTACGAGCAGTCTCACCTTGTCGGGTACAGGTGTTTTCGTCACCAGACGGAAGGGAATTCCGTCGGTACGCAGACTGGAACGGACGGTGCGTCGCATGTCGAGTGGGCCGCGTGAATGTTCGCGTGGTCGGGGGCGCGGAGTTCCCCGCATGTGTTTCAGAACTTCGTGACTCGCACGCTCGATCTCGGCATGCCGGCCGATCGCCTGCACCGCGCCGTCGACCGGCACCGGTGACGACATCGTCCCGGTCACATCCCCCAGCGCCGCAACGAACGCCTCGACGGCATCGGTGATCCGATCCAACATTGCCGCACTCAGCTCGCCGGAATCGCCGCCGTCACCGTAGACGCTGCTCGGATCGTAGGCGTCGAACCACGCCAGGATTCCGGCCGGATCCTCCCAGTTCAGCTGTCCTGCAACGGCTCCACTCGTGCTCGACGCCAACTCCCCGGCCGCCGTCGACCCGGAACGCTCGAGGTCCACTGTGTAGGTGACGCCCCGTCGGCCCATGTCGCCGTCGGTGTCGATGGACAGATCGTGATCCTCGGACGACAGACTGATGTCGTCGTCGTCCTTGTGGGGGTTGAAGCCCTTGTCTGCCTCGGGAGCGTCGAGCAGATCGCCGATTTCGACGGCTCGCTCGTTGTACTCGGCGTACTTCGCAGCCTCCTGGTCCGCTCCAACGTCCAGGTCCGTGGGAAGTCCGCCTGCCACTTGCGCGCCGACCGACGAACGATGCTCGTCCACAACGACTTCTGCCGCGTCCTGAAACAACGTCTCGAACGCGAGATCGAAACCATGCTGTTCATGGTCGTACTTCGCACACGTCGCGCGCAACGCCGCGCGCAGAACCGTCAGGTCACGTGCACCGAGAAGGCCGAGGACGCGTCGCACTTCGATGACCTCGGCCGGCGACGCAGCGACACCGTAGCGGCGCAGCGTCCGCCCGAACACTGCGGCGAGGACATCGAGTACCACAGATGCCGAGAATGTCCGGTGCACAGTCATCGTCGTATTCCGATGCCACCCTTGTCGCGTCCGCCGTGCCCACGAAATGCGGTCGCGGTCGTGTTGACTATCGCCCCAAGCGATGTCGGTGCGTGGGTTGTCTCCGCGATCGGTCCCGCCATCGCGATCTTCATGTCCGACGAATATTTGACCAGGGCCGCGAGCAGGTACTTGCGGGTCTCGTCGGTATGACCGAGAACCGACGCGATACGAGCCGCGTCGATCACTTCCGAGATCGACGGACTCTTGCGCAGCGGTAGTTCGCGCAGTTCGGTTGCCAAATCGACGATCTCGGCCACGATGTCGGCGGGCACCTCGGGCGCGCGAGCGGTGACGATCTCTCGTTCACGCGCAGCCGTCGGGTAATCGAGATGGAAGTGCAGGCAGCGTCGCTTGAGCGCCGAGGACAGCTCACGAGTGTCGTTGGAGGTCAATATCACCCACGGATCGCTGCGTGCGGTGAAGGTGCCGACCTCGGGAATGGTCACCTGCTTCTCGGCGAGCACTTCGAGCAGCAGTGCCTCCATGGACTCCTCGGTGCGATCGACCTCGTCGACGAGCAGAACCACCGGCTCCTCGGACAGCACCGATTCCAGCAGGGGACGCACCGACAGGAACGGTTCGGAGTACAAACCGAAGTCTCTGGCCGCAAGCATCTTCGAGGCGTCGTCGATGTCGGTGACGTGTTGGGTGAGCGCGCCGATGTGCTCGCGCAGCATCTGCACGTGCAGCAGTTGCTTGGCGTAGTCCCACTCGTACAGGGCTCGGTTGTCGTCGAGACCCTCGTAACACTGCAGGCGCACGAGCTTGCGGCCACTGGCCGCAGCAAGGGATTTGGCAAGCTCCGTCTTGCCGACGCCCGCAGGGCCTTCGAGCAGCAGCGGGCGATCGAGCGCTGTCGCAAGATGCACCACGGTGGCGAGGTCGTCGTCGGCGATGTAGTCCTGCTCCCCGAGCGCGCGCTGCAGATCGGCGGCGTCGGTGAATCGAACGGTGCCGGTGTCGTCGCTACGCACTGTCGACAGTGAGGTCATGTGTGTCCCTTCGGAAGGCGGCTGCGCCGCATGTGAGCGGAACTTCGTACCCTGCTACGAAGTCCCGCTCACATGGGTGGCGGTTAGTACGACTCGTTGATCGCGTGCGAGACGACGGGGATCATCGATTCGACGGTGACCTCACGGGGGTTGCCCGGGGTGCACCAGTCTTCCTGGATGTGCTCGGAGATCTTCAGAACCGACTTCTCGTCGCCCTTGATCACGTCGCCCTTGCCGGCGTACTTGCCGGTGTTCATCCGGTTCTTGTCGTAGGTCGCCGAGCGAATCGATCCGAAGTTGTCGGGAATGCCGACGTCCTTGGCGAGGCGGATGGCGGCTTCGACGGCAGCGTCGGCAGCCTGAACGGTGGTCATGTTCTTGGTGTCGACGCCCATGGCCACGGCGATCTCCGCATAGCGCTCGTAGCGTGAGGGCAGGTTGTACTCCCACACACGCGGCAGAGCGATGGCATTGTTCAGGCCGTGAGCGCTGTCGTAGAACGCACTGATCGCGTGCGAGATCGAGTGAATGACACCGAGTCCGCCGGAGTTGAATGCCTGCGTGGCGATGTACTGGGCATTCATCATGCCCTCGCGAGCCTTCAGATTGCCCGGGTCGTACACGGCCTCGCGGAGGTGCTTGGACACCAATCCGATCGAGTAGATCGCGTTACCCAGCGACGGCGCGAAATCGAGACGCGAGACGTACGGCTCGGCACCGTGGGCGAGGACGTCGAAGCCACAGAACGCGGTCCACTGCTGGGGGCAGGTGTAGTAGAGCAGCGGATCGTCCAGTGCCAGAGTCGGTGTCGACGCCTCGTCGAAGGCGAGCCACTTGTGCGGCTTCTCCATGTCCGAGGTGTCGGTGATCACGTAGGCCCAAGATGTCTCCGAACCCGTTCCGGCAGTGGTCGATACGGCGATGTGCGGCGGGTTCTGCTTGTTCGTGGACTTGGAGAATCCCTCGAACTCGTTGATGTTGCGGCCGTCGTGGGCGACCACGACGCGGATGCCCTTGGCTGCGTCGTGGCTCGAGCCACCACCGACGGAGATGACGCTGTCGCACTTCTCCTTCTGATAGAGCGCGGCGCCGTCCATGACGTTGTAGTCCTTGGGGTTCGACTCGACCTTGTCGTAGAGAACCACCTCGACGCCCTGGTACTCGATCTTGCCGATCAGTTCCTCGATGATGCCCGATCCGCGCAGACCGGTCGTGACGAGCAGCGAGCGCTTGAACCCGAGTTCCTTGGCCTCGACACCGATCATGTCGTGGGCACCGACTCCCAGCTTGGCGCGCGGCAGCGGGTGAAACTCCTTGATGGGAAATTCCCAGATCTGATTGAGCTCGATAACCATCGGTGTCTCCTCGGTGAGTGTGAGTCGAAGACGCCTTCCTCTGTGATCGGCGTCTCACTGGTGATCACACTGACTGCCCGGCACCGCGATGGGAACACCCAGCCGGGCGAACTCTGCCAACGACGCACCGAACTACCCGATCGGGCAGGGCTCCTCGCTCATCCTCGGTAGGGGCCACTCGACCGAGATTGCTGCACTAGCGATCTCGACGCTGAGCCATGGAAAAGCCGAGAACCGAGATCAGCGCGAGCGTGATGACGAATCCTCCGTACAGTTCCACCGTCGTGCTCAGACCGAGGCGGTGCACCGCCAGCCCGGCGACCACTGCGGGCACGCTGAACGCGAGGTAGCTGATGACGAACGTCGTGGCGAACACTCCGCCTCGCTCCGCAGCGGGGACGAGCGCACCGAGCGTGCGCATCGCGCCGAGAAAAGTTGCTCCCCAACCCGACCCGGCGATCACAGCACCGACGAAGTACAGCCCGATCGAGCCGATCTCGACCGAGACCAAGGTCAGCGCCACACCGATTGCGAGCACAGTGGCGCCGATCATCATCACCCTGCGAGGAAATCCGTTGCGCACCACGGCAGCTGCTATCGAACCCGAACCGAACAGCGCGAAGATCTCCAACCCGCCCACGATGTGGTTGTCGACACCGAAGACAGTTCCGATGATCGAAGGACCGAGCGATAGGTGAAACCCGCCCAGTGACCAGGTGGCGAACAGAGCCGGCGCTATCAGAAGAAACGGTGCCCGCACGGACTTCGGAATCGACGCTCGCGGCAGCAGCGTCGACGCGAGGTGGCGTCGAGAATCGAAGCCGCGCATCGCCGACGTCTCCGGCACGAACAGCAGCGCCACCGCGAGGACGAGCGCCGCGCCGACCAACAGAGCGAACACGAGGATCTCCGGTGCCGGTGCCAACTGCACCAGCAACCCGGCACCGAGTGCCCCGCCCGCCAACCCGAGAGAGGGCGCGATGCTGTTGAGCAACGGCCCGGTGGATACGTTCGGCTGCAGATCGATGACCGCTGCGCTCATCGCACCCGTGGCCGCGCCTGCAGCAATTCCCTGTACGACGCGAGCCGCGATGAGGAGCGGCACACTGTCGGCGACGATGAACAGCACCAGGCTGACGATCAGCAACAGCAGCGACGCGATCAGAATCGGCTTGCGCCCGATGTGGTCCGACAGACTACCGACGGTGAGCAACGTGAGCAGCAGAGCAAGTGCATACACGGCGAAGATGACCGTGAGCGTGATCGCGCTGAATCCCCAGGCCTGCTGGTAGACCGGATACAACGGGGACGGTGCTGCGGAGGACGCCATCAGCACGATGAAGGCGACACCGACCACCCAGAAGGCGTACCGGTGCGGCATCCTCACCGCAGTCCTTCCGGTACTACTCCGCACGTCCACGTCGACCATGTGTTGTCCCTCCACTGCAGCGACCGTTACCTCAGTGAAGGACAACGCGTTGGAAGGTCTTACATTCCCGACGACTCAGAATCGGTGCACTCCTGCGCTGTCGAGCAGCAGCTGTCCCTCGCGATAACGCTGCGCGCTCGCAGGCAGTTCGCCCTCGACTCCACTGAGCCACACCGATACGCGACCGGTTCCGGAAACAGCCGAACCGACCTCGTCGACGCGTCGAACCGTCTGGTTGGCAACGGCCTCGGCGCTGTCGAACATCGTCACCTGAGTGGGGAGCTTCGCCACGATCTCGCCGAGTACCAGCGGATAGTGCGTGCACCCCATCACGATGGACTCGACGTCGTCGGGAGTGGACGCCATTGCAGCGGTGATCGCTGCGCTGATGCCAGTCGCGTCTCCGCGGTCGATCGCATCGGCAAGACCATGGCAGGCCACACTCGTCACCGTCCGATGCGACGCGAATTCCTCGATCAAGCGCGCTTGATACGCACTTGCCGTCGTCGCTGCCGTCGCCCAGATCGCGATCCGATCACTCACCGCCGCAGCGGGTTTGATCGCCGGCACGGTCCCCACCACCGGCACGGAATCGCCCAGCGCGGCCCGCACGTGGCTCAGCGCCGTCACACTGGCGGTGTTGCACGGGAGCACCACCACCTCGGCACCGAGGTCGACGGCATGCTGCGCGGTACCGACCACCCGGTCGATGACCCACCGGTCCGGCTTGGGGCCCCACGGAGCGTTGTCGGGGTCCATCATCAGCACCAGATCGAGCTCGGGACGCAGACTGCGCAGCCGCGCAGCCGTCGGGACCATTCCCAGGCCCGAGTCGATCAGTGCGACGATCATGCCAGCGCTTGCTCGACGTCACCGACCAGATCGGCGCCGTCCTCGATACCGACCGACAGCCGCACCAGGTCGTCGGGAACTTCGAGCAACGAACCGGCAGTCGACGCGTGGGTCATGGCGCCGGGATGTTCGATCAACGATTCGACGCCGCCGAGAGACTCTGCGAGAGTGAAGATTTCGGTCTTGGCGCAGAAGTCGAGTGCCGCCTGCTTGCCGCCCGCCAGGCGAACCGAGACCATGCCGCCGAAGCGTCGCATCTGCTTCGCGGCGACCGCGTGAGACGGGTGCGATTCGAGTCCGGGGTAGATCACCTGCGAGATGGCCGGGTGCCCGTCGAGGAATTCGACGATCTTCTCGGCGTTGTCGCTGTGCCGTTCCATCCGCAGCGCGAGGGTCTTGATGCCGCGCAAGGTCAGGAACGCGTCGAACGGCCCCGGAACTCCGCCCGCTCCGTTCTGCAGGAACGCGAACGCCGTATCGAGTTCTTCGCTGTCGGTCACCAATGCGCCACCGACGACATCGGAGTGTCCGCCGATGTACTTGGTGGTCGAGTGCAGCACCACGTCGGCACCGAGACTCAGAGGCTGCTGCAGGTACGGCGACGCGAAGGTGTTGTCGACGACGAGCTTGGCCCCACCCTCGTGCGCGACGCCCGACAGCGCCTCGATATCGCCGACGTTGAGCAACGGGTTGGTGGGCGTCTCCACCCAGACGAGCTTGGTGTTCGGACGCATCGCTGCGCGCACCTCGTCGACGTCCGACACCGCGGCCACCGAGTACTCGATGCCCCACTGGGTGAACACCTTGTCGATCAATCGGTACGTGCCGCCGTAGGCGTCGTTGGGGATGACGAGATGGTCGCCGGGACGCAGCGCCGAGCGAAGCAGGCAGTCCGTGGCCGCCATGCCCGAGGAGAACGCCCGACCGTAGGTGCCGGACTCGATGGCCGCGAGATTGGCTTCGAGCGGACGACGCGTCGGGTTGCCGGTGCGCGCGTACTCGAATCCGCTGCGCATGCCGCCGACGCCGTCCTGGGCGAAGGTGGAGCTGGCGTAGATCGGCACGTTCACTGCGCCGGTCAGCGGATCCGGCTCGTAGCCTGCGTGGACCGCCTTGGTGGAAAAGCCCTGCCAGGAGGTGTTGTCTGCCTTGCTGCGCTGCTCACTCATGGCCTCCACCCTAATCGGCCTGCGTCGCCCGGCGGGGGCGTGGGTAACCTGCGAAGACAACCCCCAGCGGAAAGAGGCACCGTGGCCAACTCCCAGAGCGTCGACGAACTGTTCGCGATCGATTCACTCCTCGACGACGAGGAACGCCAGATCCGGGACACCGTCCGCAAGTTCGGCAACGAGCGCATCCGTCCGCACATCGCCGACTGGTTCGACGAGGGCACGGTGCCGGCGCGAGAACTCGCCAAGGAACTGGGCTCGCTCGGCCTGCTCGGCATGCACCTCGAGGGCTACGGCTGCGCCGGAACGTCCGCGACGGCATACGGCCTGGCCTGCCTCGAACTCGAAGCCATCGACTCCGGCATCCGTTCGCTGGTTTCGGTGCAGGGCTCGCTGGCGATGTTCGCGATCTGGAAGTACGGCTCCGAGGAGCAGAAGCAGCAGTGGCTCCCGGGAATGGCCGAGGGTTCGCTGATCGGCTGTTTCGGTCTCACCGAAGCCGATTTCGGATCGAACCCCGGCGGCATGCTCACCCGCGCCAAGCGCGACGGTGACGACTGGATCCTCAACGGCAGCAAGATGTGGATCACCAACGGACCGGTCGCCGACGTCGCCGTCGTATGGGCGCAGACCGACGACAAGATCCGTGGTTTCGTCGTACCGACCGACACACCGGGATTCACCGCGAACACGGTCAAGAAGAAGCTCTCGCTGCGTGCCTCGATCACCGGCGAGTTGGTTTTCGACGACGTACGACTGCCCGCCGACGCGATGCTGCCCGAGGCCCGCGGCCTGAGCGGACCGTTGAGCTGCCTCAACGAGGCCCGCTTCGGCATCGTCTTCGGCGCGATGGGCGCGGCTCGGGACTGCATCGAATCGGCCATCGAGTACTCGAAGACCCGCGCAGTGTTCGACAAGCCCCTCGCCGGATATCAGATCACTCAGGCCAAGCTCGCGAACATGGCCCTCGAACTCGGTAAGGGACAGCTACTCGCGCTGCACCTGGGCCGGCTCAAGGACAAGGGCGAACTGCCGGGCGAGCGGGTGTCTCTCGGCAAGCTCAACAACGTGCGTGAGGCCATCAAGATTGCTCGCGAATGCCGAACAATCCTGGGGGCCAACGGAATCACGCTCGAATACCCGGTGCTCCGTCACGCCAACAATCTCGAGTCCGTCCTCACCTACGAGGGCACGTCCGAGGTACATCAACTGGTGATCGGGCAGGCGCTGACCGGCTCGAGCGCGGTGCGGTAGAGGCTCTGGGTCGTGCGCGTTTTGCGTACCTCAGGGTACGCAAAACGCGCACGAGGACTAGGTGCCCAGCCAGCCCAGTAGAGCGTCGGCTATTGCGGCGGGTTGATCCTCCGGGAGGAAATGCGTGCCGCTACCGACGTCGCCGATCGTCATCGCACGTCCGTGGGTACGGCACCACTCGACTTCGGTGTTCCCGATAACCGCACCCGGACTCCCGTGCATGAGCAAGGTCGGCATCGTCGCGTCCGCGAACACCTGTTGATTGCTCGTCACGATCGATACGACATCCGACGGCTCCCCAGCGATCGGAATTTCACGTGCCCACTCCAGCATCGGTGCGCGCGAGGCAGGATTCACGAACGGACGACGGTAGGCATCCATTTCGTCGGGACTCAGCGTCCTCAGAATTCCTGATGGGAGCACCGCCTCGATGAAAACGTTGTCCTCGAACACCATTCGCTCACCCACACCGGTGGTGCGCAACGCCGAGAACAGCTCTCTTGCGCCGTCGTCCATGTCGTCCCACCTATCGATGGGATGAATATGACCCTCCATCACCGCTACCCCGTACACACGGTCCGGGTCCGCGCGGGCGAGAGCGAGGGCGATGACCGCGCCCCAGTCGTGGCCGACGAGAATGACGTCGGACAGACCAAGCTCGGCGATGAATTCGCCGACATGGGCAATGTGGTCGACCAGACGGTAGCCGGACGACGATGCACCGGAACGACCCATTCCGACGAGGTCGACGGCGATGCAGCGATAACCGGAACGTGCAACGACATCGGTCACATGACGCCAGAGATACGACGATGTCGGGTTACCGTGCAAAAACACCATCGCCGGACCGTCTCCGGATTCGACGTAGTGCATTCGGCTTCGTCCTTGTGCGCGTTTTTGCGTACTTCAGGGCACGCAAAACGCGCACGAGGACTAGGCTCCCTTGCTGAGGAATCCGAGCAGGTCGTGGCGAGTGATGACGCCGACTGGCTTGCCTTCTTCGACGACCATCAGCGCATCGGATTCGCCGAGTGCCTTGGTGGCGTCGGAGACGGTTTCGCCCGCACCGATCAGTGGGAACGGCTCGCTCATGTGCTTGGCGACCGGGTCGGCCAACGCTGCGCGACCCTCGAACACGGCGCTGAGCAGATCCCGCTCGGTGACGCTGCCGGCAACCTCGCCTGCCATGACGGGTGGCTCGGCTCCGACGACCGGCATCTGGGAGACGCCGTACTCGCGCAGGATCTCGATGGCGTCACGCACGGTCTCGGACGGGTGAGTGTGCACCAGATCCGGCAGGGCACCGGACTTGCCGCGCAGCACTGCGCCGACGGAGGTCTCCTCGGTTGTGCCGTCCAGACGCGAACGCAGGAATCCGTACGACGACATCCACGAGTCGTTGAAGATCTTTGCCAGGTAGCCGCGTCCGCCGTCGGGCAGCAGCACGACGACCAACGCGTCGGGACCTTCGCGCTCGGCAACCTGGATCGCAGCCACGGCAGCCATGCCGCACGAGCCGCCGACCAACAGGCCTTCCTCGCGGGCGAGGCGACGGGTCATGTCGAAGGAGTCGGCGTCGGAGACGGCGATGATCTCGTCGGGAATGGACGGGTCGTAGGCGGTCGGCCAGAAGTCCTCACCGACACCTTCGACCAGGTACGGGCGTCCCGTGCCGCCGGAGTAGACCGACCCCTCGGGGTCGACGCCGATGACCTTGACCTTGCCGCCGGAGACCTCCTTGAGGTACTTGCCGGTGCCGGAGATGGTGCCGCCGGTGCCGACGCCTGCGACGAAGTGAGTGATCTTTCCGTCGGTGTCGGCCCAGATCTCGGGGCCGGTGGTCTCGTAGTGGCTGGCCGGTCCGGCCGGGTTGGAGTACTGGTTGGGCTTCCAGGCTCCCTCGATCTCGCGAACGAGTCGATCGGAGACGCTGTAGTAGCTGTTGGGGTCCTCGGGTGCGACGGCCGTCGGGCAGACGACGACCTCGGCTCCGTAGGCGCGCAGCACGTTGCGCTTGTCCTCGCCGACCTTGTCGGGGCACACGAACACACACTTGTAACCGCGCTGCTGTGCGACGAGCGCTAGACCGACGCCGGTGTTGCCGGACGTGGGTTCGACGATGGTGCCGCCGGGCTTCAGTTCGCCGGACGCCTCGGCCGCGTCGATCATCTTCACGGCGATGCGGTCCTTGGACGAACCACCCGGGTTGAGGTACTCGATCTTGGCCGCGACCGTGCCTGCACCGTCGCCGATGACGGTGGACAACTTCACCAACGGGGTGTTGCCGATGAGTTCGGTGATGTGCTGAGCGATGCGCATTGCACCATCTTCCCAGATGCAGGTATTCGACTCTCGGCCACTGCCGTCGACGCCCGCCTACGATGGTGTCGACGGCGCGACGAGAGGGATCGATCTGTGACGGCGAGCGGATGGCGCACCGCTGCGAAAGCGAGCGCCGCGACGGTACTTGCGGGCTCTGGAGCAGGGACTGCGTCCTGGGCCGCCTACCGACATCTCATGGGACAGGCCGCTGCGGCGCGCGGCGTCATCGGGCGTACCACCGCCAAGCCACCGGAGGCCGACGGCGTCTACACGGCGGGCTGCGCAGCCCCCGAACGGTGGCGATTGGGAAGTTCAGCAGATATTCATCTGATGATCTTCGGCGACTCCACGGCCGCGGGCGTCGGCTGTGTCGTTGCCGACGAAGTCCCGGGCGTTCTGCTCGCCCGCGGCCTGGCCGAGGAGACAGGTCAGCGAATCCGCTTGAGTACCAAAGCAATTGCCGGTGCCACCTCGAAGGGCCTCGAAGGCCAGGTCGATGCGATGTTCGTCGCGGGTCCGCCGCCCGATGCGGCGGTCATCTTCGTCGGCGCGAACGACGTCACCAAGAAGTTCTCCATTCCCGCATCGGCGGCCAGACTGGGCGACGCGGTCGAGCGGTTGACGGCCAAGGGCTGTGTGGTCGCCGTGGGGACGTGCCCGGATCTCGGTGTCGTGACTGCCATTCCGCAGCCGCTGCGCACCGTCGTCCGCAATTGGGGTCGACGCCTGGCGCATGCTCAGACGGCCAGGACGCTCAGCGCGGGCGGACATCCGGTGGCTCTGGCGGACCTGCTCTCCCCCGAGTTTCTCGCGGCCCCCGACACCATGTTCTCGGCGGACCGCTTTCACCCGTCGGCCGCGGGCTACGAACTCGCCGCCCAACAGATTCTGCCGGTACTCGCGTCGGCGTTGGGCGTATGGCACGGCGGTCCGCTGCCCGAGCTACCGACGGTCTCTGCGGCCGCCGAATCACGCAAGGCCATCCCCCGCGCCACTGCCGCACTCGACCGCTTCCTGCGCAGGAGAACCGCCGAGCTCGACGCCGAGATCAGCACTGCGTCGGAGGATCTCGTACGTCGTGGCGGCGGCGGTCGAGCGGGGTTGTAAGTTCGGTCAGGAGACATCGCCTACTCGGCGGTAACAGAGCAGGTAAGCAGTATCGATTCGAAGGAGATCTCATGCCAGAGGCAGTCATCGTCGCCACCGCGCGCTCACCGATCGGCAGGGCGATGAAGGGGTCGCTCAAGGACATTCGTCCCGACGACCTCACCGCTCAGATGGTCGCCGCCGCGCTGGCCAAGGTGCCCTCGCTCGACCCCAAGGACATCGACGATCTGCTCCTGGGCTGCGGTCTGCCCGGCGGCATGCAGGGCAACAACCTGGCCCGCATCGTCGCGGTTCAGCTCGGTTACGACTCGCTCCCCGGAACGACGATCACGCGCTACTGTTCGTCCTCGCTGCAGACCACCCGGATGGCGCTGCACGCGATCAAGGCAGGCGAGGGCGACGTGTTCATCTCCGCCGGTGTCGAGAGCGTGTCCAGCTTCGTTCACGGCAGCTCCGACTCGCTGCCCGCGAGCCACAACCCGATCTTCGCCGACGCCGAAGCCCGTACCAAGAAGGCACAGGAAGAGGGCGCGGACAGCTGGACCGATCCCCGCGAGAACGGCGAGCTCCCCGACGCGTACATCGCGATGGGCCAGACGGCCGAGAACGTCGCGCTGCTCACCGGCATCACCCGCGAGGACCAGGACCACTGGGGCGTCCGCAGCCAGAACCGCGCAGAAGAGGCTATCAACGCCGGCTTCTTCGAGCGGGAGATCACCCCGGTGACCCTGCCCGACGGCACCGTCGTCAACACCGACGACGGCCCTCGCGCCGGCACCACCTACGAGAAGATCAGCCAGCTCAAGCCGGTGTTCCGACCGAACGGCACCATCACCGCGGGCAACGCGTGCCCGCTCAACGACGGCGCAGCAGCGCTCGTCATCATGAGCGACACCAAGGCCAAGGAACTGGGCCTGACGCCGTTGGCTCGCATCGTCTCCACCGGCGTCACCGGCACGTCCCCCGAGATCATGGGCCTGGGCCCCATCGAGGCCACCCGTAAGGCGCTGAAGATCGCGGGGATGTCCATCTCCGACATCGACCTGTTCGAGATCAACGAGGCGTTCGCCGTGCAGGTACTCGGTTCGGCTCGCGACCTCGGCATCGAGGAGGACAAGCTCAACGTCTCCGGCGGTGCCATCGCGATCGGCCACCCGTTCGGCATGACCGGTGCCCGCATCACCACCACGTTGCTGAACAACCTGACGACACAGGACAAGACGTTCGGCGTCGAGACCATGTGCGTCGGCGGCGGCATGGGTATGGCCATGGTGCTGGAACGCCTCAGCTGATCCGAGACATCACAACGAAAAAGCCCCGCCCTCTTCAATGGAGTGGCGGGGCTTTTCGCGAGATTACTAGTCGTTCTGGAAGTAGCTCAGCAGACGCAGGATCTCGACGTACAGCCAGACCAACGTGATGGTCAGGCCGAGAGCGACGCCCCAGGCTGCCTTCTCCGGTGCCTGTGCACGGATCAGCTGATCGGCCTGGTCGAAGTCCAGCAAGAAGCTGAAGGCAGCGATGCCGATGCACACGAGGCTGAAGATGATGGCCAGCGGTCCGCCCGAGCGGAGTCCGAAGCCGTCTTCCATGAAGAAGCTGGCGACGAGGTTGCCGAGCATCAGCACAACGACACCGATGAGGGCACCGACGACCATGCGGGTCAGACGCGGGGTGACGCGGATCGCGCCGGTCTTGTAGACGATCAGCATGCCGAAGAACACGCCGAACGTGCCGAGCACTGCCTGACCGATGAGGGCGGATCCGCCGACCCCACCGAACTCGACACCGGTGAACATCAGCGACAGTGCGCCGAGGAACACGCCTTCTGCGGCGGCGTAGGCGAGGACGATGGCCTTGTTGTCCATCTTGCGACCGAAGGTCGCGAACATAACCAGGCCGAAGCCGATCAAGCCACCGCCGATCACGAACGGGATGGCCAAGTCGGTGTTGTTGGAGACGAGCAGGTACGAGATGATCGCCGTCACGCTCAGCACACCGAGGGTGATGCCGGTCTTGGTGACGACGTCGTCGATCGTCATGGCCCGCTGCGCGGGCTGTGTGGTGTACGGATCGGCCTGCGTTCCGGGATGCTGGCCGAAGGTTGCGGCCTGCGAGGCTCCAGCCGTCGCAGATCCGAATGTGGCGTAGCCGCCGCCCTGCTGCTTGGGCAGGTTGCGGAACACCGGGTTGCTGGAGGTGCGCACCGTGTCTCTTCCCTTCGTAAGTTCTGATCCCCACCGGGGATCTCCCCGCCGGTCATCAGTAGAACGTCTGATATCCGGACAAAAGTTCCCGAACGGAGAACTTCTACGACGGACAAAACGGACTCTACCGGGTACGCCCTCCATACGCGGACACGACCGCGTGTGTGACACCGAATCGAAACGGGCACTATGAGGAAATGGCAATCGAAGACGGACCCGACCAGACTTTGGACCCCAGCGAAAGCGTCGACTCCGACGAGGTGCGCAACGACGACGGCGACACCGTGGTCGATCCCCCGGACCACTGGAGCGAGGCCAACAGCTTCGGCACCACAGCCCGTGAGGCCGCCGAGGGCGAGAGCCTGGACCTCAAGCTCAGCGAGGAAGAACCCGACATCGCGGTCGAGGAGGAGCTCGACCGCCCGATCACCGAGACCCCCGACGACGAGTTGACCGAGGAACTGGTCGACCACGTTGTCGAGGAATCCGACGAGGATCCCGATATCGACTACGCCGAAGGCCAGCGTCAGGCGGAGATCGTCGAGGGAACCCTCGTCGAGGACCGCGGGCGCAACCGCGGCCAGATCGACGGCTCCCCCGAAGACGGCGGCCCGGTCACCTGACAATCACCGTTGCTCGCTCGGCCGCACCGAGCGAGCAACGGTGAACTTGCCGTTGCGTCCCATGAGGTCGGTGGGACCCACGGCGTCGGCCAGTTCGCGTCGATAGTTCAGGTGAGTGTTGAACACGGTCCACAGTTGACCGCCGGGCCGCAGCACCCGACCGGCGGCAGCGAACAGTTTGCTCGCCCCGCCCGTATGCACGGCAGCACCCTCGTGAAACGGCGGATTGCAGACCACCAGATCGACCGACTCCGGTTCGAAGGTCGACATCGCATCGTCGGCGATCACCGCGATCCGAGTCCCGTTCGCCTCCGCCGTCGCCGCTGCCGACGCGATCGCTGCAGCCGAACGATCGGTGGCGATCACCTCCAGATCCGGCCTGGTTCGCGCCAGCTCTGCTGCGAGAATGCCTGTGCCACAGCCCAAGTCGACGGCCGTGCGAGCACGCGGCAACATCTTCGGAACGAACTCGAGCAGGAACCGTGTCCCGATGTCCAGGCCTGCGCCGGCGAACACAGCGCCATGGGCCACGACCGTCATGTCGATATCCGCGAGACGTTTGCTCACCGGATACGTCATCGCCGACGCCACCGCCCCGGTCGCGGTGAGCACTCGGGCTTTCTGCCGGCCGCGGCCGGCCGTGACCGTCGCGAAGGACCGTCGTAGCACGTCGTTCATGGCAGGGGTCATGTGTTTGTCTCGCCCGCCTGCCAACACCACCACGTCCGCGGTTGCGTGCGCCGCGATGTGCTCGGCGATCTCGGTGAGCTCGGCCAGACCTCGCGGCAGCTGCATCAGTACCGTGCCGACGCCGTCGAAAAGCTCGGCACCGAGTCTGTGCTGGGTGTACGAACCGCTCATGGCAACCCGTGCAGCGTTCAGTTCGAGCGCCCTTACGCCGGTGACGGCGTCCTGATGGACCCGCACATCGGTGAAGCCCAACGCCACGGCACCGAGGGTGAGGGCGCCGTACCGGTCGCCGATCACCGCGATCGGTGCCGTTCTGTCGACTCCCGGGCGCTCGTCGACGGTATCGAGTACCAGACGGTCCGCGGCGTCGACGGCATGGAGGTTGGGTGCCTCGGCGTCGGGTTCGCGGCGCAAGGCGTCGAACAGAGTTTCATCAGGCACCCGAGCAGTATCCCACCCGGCTGCGTGTGACCTTTCGCGTTCGTTCCCCAGGCGCCACCGTCGTGCGCGTTTTGCGTAGGTGGACCTACGCAAAACGCGCACGAGGGGGTACGGGTCGCAGCAAAGCCAGCGCGGCGAGTGGCTATTGCGGTCGACTAGGGGCATGCTCGGGGAATGGAACACAAAGACAAGAACGAGGCACTCTTCAGCCATCCCGACGACGCGTCGACCGATGCGCACGCAGAAGCTTCGAAGCCTGCTGTTTACACCGCCCTGTTCAGCGGCGCGAACGAATAAAGGCGCACTTCGTCGTCAAGACAGATAACGCAGGTATTCCAAGGCCTTGGTCGCGTGCACGTGACCGCGTTCGCTCTGCACCACCATCCGCACCACTCGGTGCCGATCGATCACGAATGTCGTCCGCTTCACGGACAGTAGCTGCCGCAAATACCCACGATTGGCCGCATGCGCCCGCCCGCGTTCGAGCTCACGAAGCCGACGCCGCCGGGTGAACCACCCACCTCGCCGCACTCCGAATTGTTCGGCCACCGCGCCGTCGGAATCGGACAGCAGTGGAAAGTCGAAGGACCTCTGCAGCGCGAAATGTTGATTCTTGTCGCGGGTGTCGGTGCTGATTCCTACTCGCTGCGCACCGAATCTGCTGAACTCTGTTCCGAGGTCGCGGAAATGGCAGGCCTCGGCGGTGCAAATGGGACTGTTGGCCGCAGGATAGAAGAACAGCACCACCGGTCCCGATGCCGTCAGCTCGGAGAGCGCACGGGATTCACCCGCATGATCGGGGAGCTCGAAATCCGGGGCCGTCTGTCCGATTCGCATGACGCAGAGGCTACCGCTCAGTCCTGAACCAATTCGGCGACGAGCCGTCCGCGCAGATGGTCATCGATACCCAGGTGACTCAGATATGCCTCGAACGACCCGTGATTCGACGTCACAGCCTGCATTCCACGCTCCAGATAGGACGCGCGGACTCCCAACAACGCCTCCCCGGGCTCTCGGGCGTCATCGGCACCTGCCCATGTCCGGCGCACATGGGCGAGCAGCGGCTCCACTGCAGCGTTGCTGGCGAGGTAGTCGGCGAGGATCTCGTCCTCGCTCACTCCGGCGGCCCGCAGCACAGTCGCGACGGTCCACCCGGCCCGATCCTTACCCGCGGCGCAGTGCACCAGAACTCCGCCTCGTCCGGCGGCAATAGCCTCCGCCACCTGCTTGATCGCGTGCGCCGCCCCGTCCAGCACCGGGAACGACGCGTACGCGCGGAGCAGGTAGTCGACCTGACTCTGTTCTTCGTGGGTCGGTACCTCGTGCGGAGCGCGCTCACCGATGTCGTTGTGGAACGGCACCGAGATCGACTGCACGCCGTCCGGAACTCTGTCGACACCACTTCGTGCGATTTCGGAGTCACTGCGAAAATCGAACACCGTGCGTATCCCGAGATCGACCACGGCGCGTTGTCCGCTCTCGGTGAGAGCACTCAATTCCGATGCGCGATAGAACTTTCCGGGCCGAATCCTCGAGCCGTCGGCAGTGCGAACACCGCCGAGGTCTCGAAAGTTCCAGGCCCCGTCGAGAGCGAACTGGTTGTGCACACGGGCGTCGGGCATGATCTCGACTGTATAGAAGTGAGGTTGTGGACAAGCGAGGCCGGGCTCAGACGCGGGGTACGAGCCACTTCCGCAGCCGGGAGGTGACGAACGGCATCACCACATAGACCATCAGCGGCGTGCACATCATCACCACGACCGCCGTTCGCAGGGCCACGTTCAACCCCATCAAATGTGGTGTGAGAACGATGTTGACCAGCAAGCTGACGGCATAGAACGCCACGCCGATCGAAATCGCCTGCTTCCACCGGGGTGGCGGGCCGCCGATCACTCGAACTGCGTCGGTCAGGTTGGACTGCGGCTCGAACCATCCCTCCACGCCGGAAAGACGATGTGTTGCAACGTCGTCGGCGATGGGCCTGCCGCTGCTGAGCCAGCGGCGTCGAGAGTCCGAGTGCAGCCACGCGTCGAGGTTGTCGTGGGTCTCGAACCGATACACCACGTGGTAGTCGTTGGATCCGCCGGAACTGCGCAGCCAGCCGCCACCGAGAAAGCCGGGGAAAGTTCGAACGAGATCGATACCGCGATCGGTCCATTCGACGAAATCTGCTTCGTACCCCTCGCGAACGCGCCGTGCGACCGAGGTCGTGACGTGATCGAGCGTGTCCGTCGTGGTCATGCGGTACCCCTTCTGCACGTGTTCGTCTCGGCTTTCCCGTTCTACACAGAGTGCGGCCCAGTGGACCAGCTTTCAAATCAGGGGCCCAGATGTAGATGTATGGCCCTCGATTGCGCCTGGTGTGGCAGTCTGTCCATACAGACCTCTCGTGAACGACCTGGAGTGGACGGATGGCACAAACCGAGTACGAGCTCGACGACGTGGATCGACGCATCGTCACCGAGCTGAGCCGTGACGGCCGAATGTCCATGCGCGCATTGGCCGAGGCAACCCACATCTCCCGGGCACACGCCTACGTACGCGTCGACCGCCTCCTCGACGAGGGCGTCATCGAGGGGTTCACCGCACGCATCGCCTACGAGAAGGCCGGGGTCGGCGCATCCGCCTATGTGGCTCTGTCCATTCGGCAGGATTCGTGGCGTGCCGTCGCCGACGACCTGAGTACCTATCCGTTCGTCGAGCACGTCAGCTTGATGGGCGGTGATTTCGATGCGCTCGTTCTGGTCCGTGCTCCTGACACATCGGCGCTGCGACATCTGGTGCTGGACAAGCTGCAGGGGCTGGACGGGATACTGTCGACCCGAACCTGGCTGATCTTCGACGAAGCGGTCGGCCCCGGCGCTCAGTGGACCGCCCAGCCGAAAATCACCCAGCCGAGGAACGGGAGAACTCGATGAGCACGTCTGTTCGCGACACGCCTACCACCGATGTAATAGTTGTCGGCGGCGGAATCGGCGGTGTCTCGCTCGGATACGAACTCGCGAGTGATCACCGGGTCACCCTGCTCGAGCGCGAGAAGACCCTGGCCTTTCATACCACCGGACGATCGGCCGCGCTGTTTCTGGAGACCTACGGCAACAACACGATTCGTGCTCTGACGACGGCCAGCCGAGACTTCCTGGAGAGCCCGCCGGAGCACTTTCGATCCGAACTGCTCGCCCCGCGCCCCCTGCTCCAGTTCGCGTCCATCGGACGCGGCGACGCGCTCGAAGCGATGTACGCCGACGTCAGCCGCTTGACGCCCGACGTACAACTGGTTTCGCCTGCCGACGCGCGCACATTCTTTCCGCCGCTGCGCCCCGAATTGATCGATTGCGCTCTGTACGAGCCGCATTCGATGGAAGTCGACGTACACGCCCTGCATCAGGGCTACGTGCGCGGGCTCCGTGCGCGGGGCGGGCGTGTCCACACCGGGACCGGGGTGAGGTCACTGAGGCGCATCGACGGCCTGTGGCACGCGCACACCACCGATGGGTCGACACACACTGCTCCACTCGTCGTCGACGCCGCGGGCGCATGGGCGGATGCCCTCGGGGCAATGGCGGGAGCCGAGCCCATCGGACTCGTACCCATGCGTCGCTCGGTGTTCATGGTGGCAGCACCCGACGACCTCGATACCGCACACCTGGCGACATTGAGCGACATCGACGAGAAGTTCTACATCAAACCCGAAGGCACACAACTACTGTGCTCGCCTGCGGACGAGACGCCAACCGAGCCGAGTGATGCCCGCCCGGACGAGTTGGAGATCGCCCGAGCGTTCGACGACATTGCCGAGGCGACCACGTTGACGGCGCGGCACGTGCGGTCGTCCTGGGCCGGTTTGCGGAGTTTCGTGCCCGACCGAACTCCGGTCGTCGGGTTCGATCCGAATATCGAGGGTTTCTTCTGGTGCGCCGGTCAGGGTGGGTACGGAATCCAGACGTGCGCAGCGCTGGCCCGGGTCGGCGCGTCTCTGGTACGGCGGCAACCACTTCCGGTCGATGTGACCGAGCGCGGGCTCGACGAAGCGGACCTGTCGCCCAGCCGCTTCGGGTGAGAGGCGCTTCGCGCCACGTACACGAAAACTCGCCCCCTGCTACGAAATTCCGCGCACGACGAGAAGGTCAGTCGGCGACGACGCGTCGCAGATCGCTGAGCGTGGTTCGGTAGATGTCCACCGGATCGGCGTCCTGCCCGTCGTCGTCGGTCGCAGTGGCGGCGTCGTTCTTCATCCGGGCACCGGCACGAACCGATAGCGAGGCGCTCCCCCGCACAACCATTTCACCAGGTCAACCGGCGTCCATCATCCGCACGGCCGCGTCGACGATCTCGTCTTCCGACAGCAGGACGAGATCGGCCGCGCCGCCGAGGGGGACGAACGAATTCGCGCTCGAGACTCGTGCGATGGCACCGTCGTAGCCGCCCTCGACGAGGGCGGTCACGACGCCCTCACCCACTCCCCCGTCGTGCCTGGTTTCGTCGGCGATCAGCACTCGATCGAAGCGTGCCAGCCGGTGCAACAGATCCTCGGCCGGCAGGGGCACTATCCAACGTAGGTCCACGACCGTCACCGCGATCCCGCGTTCGCTCAACCGCGACGCGGCCCGTCGACTCATCACCACTCCGTTTCCGAACGTGACGATCACCAGATCTTCTCCGTCGAGATGGCTTGCGACGGTGCCGAAATCGCCCGATGAACTGTCGGCACAGCGCAGTGCACCGTCGCCGTCGCGCAGATCGGTGCGGTGATAGAGCGCAATGGGCTCCAGAAACACGCACACTCGCCCCTCCTCCGCGGCCAGTGCCACACAGGTTCTCAAGAGACCGGCGGCCTCGGCCGCCGAACTCGGAACCGCAACCACGATGCCCGGAATATCGCGCAGAACAGCGACCGCATTGTCGTTGTGAAAGTGTCCGCCGAAACCGCGTTGATACGCCAAACCAGCGATGCGCACCACCATCCCGTTGGTGTACTGGGCGTCGGAGAAGAACTTCAGCGACGCAGCCTCACCGCGCAGCTGATCCTCGGCATTGTGCAGGTACGCCAGATACTGAATCTCGGGTATCGGGACGAATCCAGCGAGCGCAGCACCGAGGGCGGTGCCGAGCACCGTCTGTTCGTCGAGCAGAGTCTCGAAAACTCTTGCTGCCCCGAACTTCTTGCGCAAACCCTTCGTGACGCCGTAGACGCCGCCTTTGACGGCCACGTCCTCGCCGAACACGAGCACGTCGGGTCGCGCGGTCATGATGTCGGTGAGAGTTCGGTTGATCATCGCGGCGAGCGTGAGACGCTGCTCGCTGGGTGCACCGCGCAGACCGGACTCGGTGGCGGCCACAGCGCTCGGTCGTCGTTCGGTGAGCGGAGCCATCACCGCATCTGCGGTAGCGAGACGCGACGATTCCCCGGAGCGCAGCGAGTCGACCGTCGCCTCGGCCTCGCCCATGACGGTCTCGCGCATCGCTTCGTAGCGGGCCTCGACATCGGCTGCCGAAAGAACACCGCCCCCGATGAGTGCACGTGCGCTCGCCAGCAACGGATCTCGCTCGTAGTCACCGACGATGTCTGCGCTCGAGCGGTAGGCGAGTTCGGCATCCGATCCGGCGTGACCCATCAGCCGCACCGTCTCGAGATGGAGGACTACCGGACGCCGCCTCGCCCGTACCGTTGCAACCGCATCGTCGACGGTGCGCATCAGTGCGATCGGATCATCGCCGTCGGCACGCAAGTACTCGATCGACGGTAATCGGCTGAGCGACTGCGAGATCCACCCCCGCGGCGATCGGGTACTGATGCCGATTCCGTTGTCCTCGCAGACGAACAGGATCGGCATCGGAACGGATTGGTGTGCGCAGTAGGCAGCCGAGTTGAGCGCACCCACCGTCGTCGAATGGTTGGCCGAGGCGTCGCCGAAGCTGCACACCACAACGGCGTTCTCGGGCCACGGGGTTCGATGTCGCAGCGCCTTTGCTCGACCGAGCGCGAACGCCAGACCGACCGCGCGCGGAACCTGGGATCCGATGGTCGACGTCTGCGGGACGATGCCCAGAGCCGGATGCCCGAACACCTTGTGGCGGCCGCCGGACATGGGATCTCGAGTCGAGGCGACCAGACTCGCCAGCACGTCCCGGATCGGGTTCGAGTCCGAATACTGCTGTGCGCGTGCGGCATAGAAGCCACCGGAGCGGTAGTGCAGCAGCGCCGGGTCGGTGACCTCGGTCGCTGCCCCGACGGCTGCGTTGGCTTCGTGCCCGGACGATCCGATGGTATAGTAACCGAAGCCCTCGGACTGCAACCGACGGGCCGCGAAGTCGAGATGCCTGCTGGCAAGCTGCGCGTCGAAGTACCGAAGCAGTCGATCCGGATTCGCGACGACCGACCCACCCGGCCGGGCCGAGCGAACCTGCTTCAGGAAGTACTCGTCGATTGCCTCGGCCACGCGCGCACCCTTGTCTCTATCGACTTGTCTCCATCGAGCCGTGGAATCAGCTCAGGGCGATCATATCCATCGGAGTGCTGAGCAACCGACCGACGAGGGCGAGGAATTGTGATCCCTGCTGGCCGTCGACGAGTCGGTGATCGAACGACAGTGACAGCGTCGTCACCGAACGCAGTGCGATGGCACCCTCGTGTTCCCAGGGCATACGGCGGATCGAACCGAAGCACAGGATGGCCGCTTCACCGGGATTGAGAATGGGTGTCCCGGCGTCGACTCCGAACACTCCGACGTTGGTGATCGTGATCGTGCCGTCGGCGAGGTCGGCTGGACTGCTCTTGCCTTCCTTGGCGGTACGCGTCAGATCTGCCAGTGCACGCGCGATGTCCACCAACGAGAGTTCCTGCGCGTCCTTGATGTTCGGCACCATCAGTCCGCGCGGAGTCGCTGCGGCGATGCCGAGGTTGACGTAGTGCTTGGTGACTATTTCCTGAGCCGCCTCGTCCCAGGACGAGTTGAGGGACGGATTCGATCTCAGTGCTACCAGAACTGCCTTGGACACCAACGCCAACGGAGTCAGTCGCACGTCCGCGAAGTGGGTCGAGGACCGGAGGGATTCCAGCAGTGTCAGGGTCTCGGTGACGTCCACGGTCACGAATTCGGTGACGTGCGGAGCGGTGAATGCACTGCGCACCATCGCATCCGCCGTGTGTTTGCGCACTCCCTTGATCGGCGTGCGCTCTTCGCGGCCGGTCCGGTGCGGGGCCCGCGCCTCCGCCGGCTCCTCACCCTTCAGGTAAGTCTCGACGTCCTCACGCGTGACGTCACCGTGGCTTCCGGTTGCGGGCACCTCGGCCAGGTCGACGGCGTTGTCCTTGGCGATCCTTCGCACCGGCGGTGTGGCCAACGGCTTGCCGTTCCGACCACTCGATGTCGCGGTGACCGGAGCGGGTCCCCGGCCGCCGCGCCGACTGGATCCTTCCTTCGCCACGCCGTAGCCGACGAGAACCGGGACCCGTTCGTCACTGTCCTCGGCGGGGCTTTCTTCGTCCACATCGGCCGCAGCCACGACGACTTCGGGGTCGTGGCTGTCGCCGCCGACTCGGATGTCGATGATCGGCACCCCGACCTCGACGGTGTCGCCCTCCGAGACATGCAGCGCAACAACCACACCCGCAAACGGTGACGGAAGTTCGACGGCAGCCTTGGCCGTTTCGACCTCGGCAATGTTCTGATTCAACTCGATCGTGTCACCGACGGCGACGAGCCAGGTCAGCAGGTCGGCCTCGGTGAGACCCTCCCCGAGGTCGGGCAACGGAAAACTCTGGATGGTGGGCATCGTCGAATCCTGTTCGGTGTCTGTCGGAGGCAGTGAGCGAAAAGTCAGTGGGAGCGGCAGCGGTCGACGGCGTCGAGGATCCGGTCCACGTCGGGGAGATAGAACTTCTCGAGCTTGGACGCGGGGTACGGGGTCCCGAAGCCGCCGACGCGTAGCACCGGTGCCTCCAGGTTGTAGAAACACCGTTCGGATATACGAGCGGCGATCTCGGAGCCGATACCCATGAACACCGGCGCCTCGTGTGTGACGACCAGACGTCCGGTCTTGCGCACAGAGGCCTCGATGGTCTCGAAGTCGATCGGGGACAGCGAGCGCAGATCGATGACCTCGATCGAGATTCCCTCGTGGGCAGCAACTTCGGCGGCCTTGCGGGCGGTGGCGACGAGCGGGCCGTAGGCGATGAGGGTGACATCGGTGCCCTCGGTGACCACCCGCGCCCGGTGCAGCGGGTACGACGCGCCCGGATCGGTGGAGTCCAGGTCGATCGGGCTCTTCTCCCAGTACCGACGCTTCGGCTCGAAGAACAACACGGGGTCGTCGCTGGCAATAGCCTGTTGGATCATCGAGTAGCCGTCTGCAGAATTGCTACAGGTGACCACGCGTAGGCCCGCGGTCTGCGCGAAGTAGCCCTCGGGCGACTCCGAGTGATGCTCGACGGCACCGATTCCGCCGCCGTAGGGCACGCGAATCGTCATCGGAATCTTCACGTTGCCACTGGTGCGGTAGTGCAGCTTGGCCACCTGAGAGACGATCTGGTCGAACGCCGGATAGATGAAACCGTCGAACTGAATCTCGCACACCGGCCGGAATCCCCGCATCGCGAGACCGACTGCGGTGCCGATGATGCCGGACTCGGCCAGCGGCATATCGAGAACACGACCGGGTCCGAAGTCCTTCTGCAGGCCGTCGGTGATGCGGAAGACGCCGCCGAGCTTGCCGATGTCCTCGCCCATCAGCAGGACCTTCGGGTCGTTCTCCATCGCTCGCCGCAGACCTGCATTGATGGCCTTGCCCAACGGAAGACTCGTGGGCCGCTGCGGCGCAATACTTTCCATGGTGGTCATGACGTGGCTCCTTCGAATCCGGCCTGGTACGAGGCAAATTGGGCTCGCTCGTCGTCCAGGAGGGGGTGTGGATCGGCGTAGACGTTGTCGAACACCGACATCGCTTCCGGTTCGACGGTCTCGAGACAACCGCGACGAAGCTCGGCGGCTACGTCGTCGGCGGTGCGCTTGACCGAGGCAGCGAACGCGTCGTCGTACACGCCGATTCGACGGAGCAGCTTCTCGATTCGATCGATCGGATCCTTCGCACGCCATTCGTCGTCGGTGGCACCCGAGCGGTATCGCGTCGGATCGTCGGACGTGGTGTGCGGACCCATCCGGTAGGTGACGGCTTCGATGAGCGTCGGGCCACTACCCTCTCGGGCGCGCGCCAGCGCTGATCTGGTCACAGCCAGGACGGCGAGAACGTCGTTGCCGTCGACGCGCACCGACGGAATACCGAAGCCCTCGCCGCGGGCCGCGATCGTCGTCTTGGTCTGTACCGTCACCGGTTCGGAGATCGCCCACTGATTGTTCTGGCAGAAGAACACCACCGGCGCATGGAAACTGGCGGCGAAACCGAGCGCCTCGGAGATGTCGCCCTGACTTGTCGCGCCGTCACCGAAGTAGGTGATGGCCGCACCTTCGGCGCCCTCGAGCTGCATGCCGATGGCGTACCCGGTCGCGTGCAGACCCTGCGACCCGACGATGATCGCCGGTGTGGTCATCCGGTACTCGTACGGGTCCCAGCCGGACAGCGTCGATCCGCGCCAGAACCGCAGCATCTGGGTGGGGTCCACGCCGCGACAGTAAGCGACACCGTGCTCGCGATAGCTGGCGAACACGAAGTCCTCGGAGTCGAGCGCACGAGCGGATCCGACCTGCGCTGCTTCCTGACCGAGCAGCGGTGCCCACAGACCCAGTTCGCCCTGCCGCTGCAATGCGGTGGCCTCGGAATCGATGCGCCGGACGACAACGAGATCGCGATACATCTCCATCATCGCGGCCGTGTCGATATCGGCGACGAGAGGCGAGTAGGTCTCGTTGCGCACCACGGTTCCCGATTCTTTGATCAGCTGAACCAGCGAGTTGGTGTTCATGGTCCTGGCACTCTCCGTCCTGATGTGATCTCCTTCACAAGGACACCACCGACATCCAGACTGCACAAGTGATGACTTCGAAACTGCGCAACGTGCACAAAATTGGGTAACGACCGAGCTACAGGAAGTGCGCAATGACCGATTTGGACAAGACCGACGCCAAGCTTCTCCTTGCCCTCTGCTCGAAGCCTCGCGCCACCGGGGTCGAACTCGCCACGACACTGGGCTTGTCGCGAAACACCGTCCAGGCGCGCCTCGGTCGATGGGACGACAAGGGCTCACTCACTCCGATCGATCACCGCATACCGCCGAAGTCGCTGGGGCGACCGCTGCAGGCGTTCGTCACCGCACGGGTAAATCAGCACATGCTGGCGGCAGTCACCGAGAATCTCCGCACCATCCCTGAGGTACTCGAGGTGTTCGGGCTGTCCGGAGCTGCAGACATGCACATCCGCATCGCCGCCGTCGACGCCGACGACCTGTATCGCATCGCCGGTCTGATTCTCGAGATACCAGGAGTCGAGCGCACCAACATGTCCATCGCCATGTCGGAACTGATCCAGTACCGCACCAAGCCATTGCTCGAACAGCTCGCCGAAGACGGCCGACGCTGAGCAGGCAGACCAGCTCTGCCAGACCGATTCAGCGTCCACCGTGCAAGATGCATGATCTCGGCGACGGCGGTTGACCAGCGTGCACGTTCACGGCACTCTTCGACGGACATGTCCCGGATACCACCCATTTCCGGGTACCGCCGCCTCATCACCGAAAGAGACCGCCTGTGTCCGTCGTTGCCGACCACCCCGCCGCCGTCACCAGCACCCCGCCCCGCTCCCTCTCCTCGACAGCAGGCGTCTTCGACCGTCCCGACATGCCGCGCAACTCCGCACACGAACGCGTCGTGTTCTGCCAGGATCGCGATACCGGGCTGCGTGCGATCATCGCCGTCCACTCCACCGTTCTCGGGCCGGCCCTCGGCGGAACTCGCTTCTACCCCTACGCATCCGAGCAGGATGCGTTGACCGATGTACTGCGGCTCTCCCGCGGAATGACCTACAAGGCCGCCGTCGCTGGCGTCGACCTCGGCGGCGGAAAAGCCGTGATCATCGGCGATCCCACCGCCATCAAGACCCCGACGCTGCTGAACGCATACGGTCGTTTCGTCGAGTCGCTCGGTGGAACCTACGTCACCGCAGGCGATGTGGGCACCAACAGCAACGATCTCGACATCATTGCCGAAGAGACTGCGCACGTCGTCGGCAAGAACACCACTGCAGGCGGCACCGGCGACAGCGGTCCGCAGACCGCGCTCGGGGTCTTTCTTTCGCTCCGTGCGGCAGCCGAATCGGTGTGGGGCTCCGACGATCTGACCGGAAAGCGTGTCGCCGTCGAAGGTGCAGGAAAGGTCGGATACAACCTCGTCGCCCTGCTTCGGGATGCCGGTGCCGACGTGATCGTCAGCGACTCCTATGCACCCGCACTCGATCGCATCGCCCTGGACTTCCCCGGGGTCACCATCGGATCCGACATCATCGGTGCCGACGTCGACGTCTATGCACCGTGCGCCATGGGTGCCACCCTCGACGCGTCGTCGGTGGCCCGGTTGTCGGCGTCCATCGTCTGCGGCGCGGCCAACAATCAACTGCTCACACCCGACGTCGAAGAGATGTTGGCGGCGCGCGGAATCGTCTGGGTGCCCGATTACGTCGCCAACGCCGGCGGACTGATCCAGGTGGAAGGCGAACTGCGCGGTAAGGATTCGGCCCAGGTGATGGCCACGATCGGGAAGATCCGCGACACCGTCTCCGGCATCTTCGCCATCGCTCACGCCGAGGGCATTCTGCTGGGAGCCGCAGCCGATCGTCTGGCCGAGGACCGGATCGCGGCCGCCCAGGGCTGAGCGGAGGCATCACTCCGACATCCTGCACCGACGCCGAACCGTCGGACGCCTACCCCCGAGAAGCGTTGTATCCCTTCACGACCTGATGAAGCAACGCCTCCAGGCGGAGACTGGCAACGGACGGTTCGACGTCCGATGGCCGGGCCGTACAGATACGCCGTGCCGGCACGGACGCGGCGAGTCGCTTGACGACGACCTCGTCGCGGACGTAGCTGGTGGCCAGTTGGGGGCACAACGTGACTCCGAGACCTGCAGCGACCATGGCCTGCGTTTCCTGGTAGTCGCTTGCTTCCACCACCACCGTCGGCCTGAAGCCGGCGGTACGGGCGCAGCGCCAGAGATGCTCTGCGGTGGGGTGACCTCCCGCTCGCACGATCCAGTCGTCGTTGCTCAGATCCGAGAGCTCGACCGTATCCGCGTGCGCGAGTTCGTGATCGCGTCGAACGATCAATACCGTTGAGTCGCTGAGAATTTCGCGGACGGTCAGGCCTTCGTCGACGGTTCGATTCCATGGATAGTCCCACGTCAGCGCCAGATCGAGCTGCCGCGTCTCGAGCAATTCCCGCAGGGGCGCGATTCGGCTCGAATGTACCGACAAGCGAATTCCCGGGTGCGTCTCACGCAGACCGATGACGACGTCGGGCAACAACGACGCGGCAAACGTGGGAAAGACTCCGAAGCGGACAGTCCCGGTGAAGCCTCCGGCGAGCTCACGGAGATCGTCTCTCATGCCGTCGAGTTGCTCGTCGATGGCGCGCGCCCTCGCGACAACCGCTCGCCCGGCCTCGGTCAAGTGCACACCGCGGGCGTGTCGCTCGACGAGCTCGACGGCGAGTTCCGACTCCAACTTGCTGATCTGCTGCGAGACGGCCGAAGAGGTGTAGCTCAGCTCGTCGGCTGCCGCGGCCATGGATCCGTGTCGTCCGACAGCCGACAAGATCTGCAACCGGGTCAAGTCCGCTTTCATCGACCGCACTTTAGCATCTCTTACGTCGGGGTCAAGAAACCTTGACTAGTGCTTATCACCCTGCGCTGCCATAGTGGCTTTCGAGAGTGATCCAGGCCATAGGCCACCGTTCGCTTGACCTGTTCCGCGAACGTCCTCGGCACTCCCTCGACTGCACAGAAAGCCATGGCACCATGTCGACAGTTACGGTTTCCGCCGCCCACCTCGAAGATCTGGCATCGCGAGCACTGATCACCTGCGGTATGTCCGAGGCGTCAGCTCGGACCATCGCAGAAGTCCTCGTCTTGGCCGACCTGTTCGGCATTCATACACATGGAATACAACGGGTCCCGCAGTACCTCGATCGCGCCACCATCGGGGGCATCGATCCGCGCGCCGTGGTGACCACCACCCGGCCGGCATCGGCTCTGGCTTTGATCGACGGCGCCAACGCGGTGGGACCTCTGGTCGGTAGTGCTGCACTCGCCGCAGCCATGGACGGTGCCCGAACATGCGGCGTGGGAGCGGCGTTCGCAAAGCACAGCAATCATTTCGGCCCGGTCATGCCCTATCTCTTCAAGGCTGCCTCGGAGGGATTCGCGGCGATCATCGCCAGCAATGCCACGACCACGATCGCACCGTCCGGAGGGAAGGCCACGCGAGTGGGCAACAACCCGATGGGATGGGGCATCCCCAATCCGGGTGGCGACCCCATTTTTCTGGACATCGCGTTGAGCGTCGCAGCGAGAGCTAAGATTCGAGCCGCCCAAAACGATGGCCGCACCATTCCCGCCACCTGGGCCACCGACAGCGAAGGCCGACCTACGACCGATCCGAGCGCCGCGCTCTCGGGGTTCCTGCAACCCATCGCGGGCCACAAGGGATACGGGCTGGCGGTGATGGTCGACCTGTTTGCCGGACTACTCTCCGGTGCAGCATATCTGGACAAGGTCAGCTCATGGAGTGTCTCACCCGAGCGGGCCCAGAACCTGGGCCATTTCTTCATCCTTGTCAACACCGAACTGCTGCTCTCCGGGCCCGAGTTGCACGAGCGCGTCCAGGACTTCGGTGATCGGTTGCATTCGGTTCCAGCGTCGGATCCCGCCGATCCCGTTCGACTACCGGGCGAATACGAGATGGCGCGGTACCACGAGCAGATCCGAGACGGGATCACGCTCGACGACAGTGATATTCGAGCGTTGCATCAGCTCGTCGAGTCTCGGGTCTGAGAAGAACCGACAAGTCGAAGGAATTCCCAATGAAAGTATCGATAGAGAATTTGACCCTTGCCTACGGCAAGAACACCGTCGTCCGGGACCTCGATCTCGAGATTGCCGACGGAGAATCCCTCGTGTTGCTCGGTCAATCGGGCTGCGGCAAAACCAGCACCATGCGTTGCGTCGCAGGTCTCGAAAGTCCGAACGAAGGCCGAATCATAATCGGCGACAACGTGATGCATGATTCTTCCAGCGGTCGAACCGTACCGCCGAACAAGCGCAACGTCGGAATGGTGTTCCAGTCGTACGCGGTATGGCCTCATCGCACCGTGTTCGAGAATGTCGCGTTCTCGCTGCAGATGCAGAAAGTCGGTAAGGACGAACTCGTCTCTCGCGTACACGAGACACTCGATCTGGTCGGGCTGCGTGAGTTGGCCGGGCGCGGAGCCAGCCTGTTGAGCGGTGGGCAGATGCAGCGGGTAGCCCTCGCACGGAGTCTGGTCATGCGCCCCAACGTCCTGTTGCTCGACGAGCCGCTGTCCAATCTCGATGCGCGCCTGCGCGAACGCCTGCGAATGGAACTGCGTGAACTGCAACTGCGACTCGGCCTCACCACGATCTACGTCACTCACGATCAGGTGGAAGCATTCGCCCTGGCCGACCGCATTGCGCTGATGCAGAACGGTCGCATCGTCCAGAGCGGCGCACCCGATCAGATCTACACCGCGCCCGCGAGTGGGTCGATCGCAGAGTTCCTGGGCGTGGGCAACCTGTTCGCGTGCTCACCTACTCCTGGCATCTCCGGAGCAGTGACGCTCACCGACCACGATTTCACGATCAGAGTCGATGCCACCGTGCCCGACAATGCGGACCGACTGCTCGTGTGTCTGCGTCCCGAGGACCTGGCCGTCACGCCTGTGCACGACGAGACGTCTGCGGGAGTGGGTTGGGCGGGGCGTGTCGACGTCGCGAGCTACCAGGGCGCGACCATTCGCTACCGCATCACTCTCGACGGCGGGCCGAATATCGAGGCACTCGCCACCGGAGCCTCGAAACGGGCGCTGCACGTCGGAGAACGAGTCACCGTCGACGTAACACCAGGAGCCGCACAGCTTCTCGTCGACGACCGTGCGCAGCTCGTCGGGGCTCTCTCGTGAGCGCCCCGACCACCGACCGTCCGCGGCAAGCTCCGGCACCGACGCCGGGTGTCTCGGTGTCGCGCACACGCAACCCACGGCTGCGGCGGAGCATTCCGACACTCGTCCAACTCGCGCTTCTCGCGCTCATCGTCCTGTGCCCGATGTTCTTCATCGTCATGGGTGCCTTCACCGACAATCCCGACCGCAGCAATGTCTTCGACTTCGGTAACTTCACCTTCGACAATTTCGCTCTACTGGGACGCCCGTCGGCTCAGGAGGCGATGTGGAGCTCCGCGATCGTCGGAATCGGATCGTCGATTCTCGCCCTCCTCATCGGTGCGACACTGGCGTTCTTGGCCGCCAGAACCAACATCCCTGGTCGAAAGTTGATCTACGGCATCGGGATCGCCCCACTGTTTCTGCCGTCGCTCGTCGGTGCGCTGGCGTGGGCTCTGCTCGCCGGCCCCGCAACCGGCTACCTCAATCTCGCCCTGACTGCACTCGGACTCCCCGGATTCGTCGACATCTACAGTTTCGCCGGAATGATCTTCGTTCTCGGCCTGTATTACGCTCCTTATCCGTTCCTGATGATTCACTCGGCGTTGTCTTTGATGAATCCGGATCTGGAAGATGCGGCCAGCCTGCACGGGGCAGGGCTCACCCAGATGCTCCGTAAGATCACCTTTCCGCTCGTGCTTCCTGCCACGATCGGATCCGGCATACTCGTGTTCGCTCTGACCGTCGAGAACTTCGCCGTCGCACAGGTCATCGGTGTACCCGGCGGCGTGGACACCTTGCCCACCCTCATCTACCGACTCATGAACGCTGCGCCTGCTCGCAGCAACGACGCGGCAGCCATCGCCGTCGTCCTCACCGTTCTGCTCGTGATCGTCGTGGCCTTGCAGAACAGAGTGACCGGCAGCAAGGAATACACCACTGTGAGCGGCAAGGGAGTGCGTGCACGGCAGGTGCCGCTTCGGGGCTGGCGTTGGCCTGCCGCTGCTCTCGCATGGCTGTACTTCGTTCTCGCCGTGGCACTCCCGATGGGAGCCCTCGTGGTGGCGTCGCTCCAGACGAGCCCGTACCTGGCCCGATTCGGGGAATTGTTCGATGCCGGCGCGTTGTCCTTGTGGAGCCTGGGGCAAACAGTTCAGGACCCGGACTTCCACAACGTGGTACTCAACAGTGTCATCGTCGGTGTGTCGACCGCGGCCATCGGCACTACTTTCTGCTTCGCGCTGGCGTACACCCGGTACCGGACCAGGTCGCCCGGACGATCGGTGCTGGAGTACGTGGCAATGCTGCCGTTGGCAGTTCCCGCGATCGTGCTCGGGCTGGGTTTGCTCTGGACCTGGCTGGCGTTGCCCGTGCCGATCTACGGAACTCTCGCCGTCCTCGTCGTCGCATTCATCGCAGTCTTCCTGCCGCAGGGATACCGCGGAGTGTCCTCTTCCATCGTTCAGCTCGACCAGGACCTCGAGGACAGCGCAGTGATGCTCGGCGCGAGCCGATCGAAGGCCATCCGATTCGTGACAGTGCCCCTGCTCCGAATCGGGCTGTCCTCGACCTTTCTGCTGCTACTCATGTTGTCGATGCGCGAATTGACGGCAGCTCTCTTCCTGTTCACTTCGGACACGAGGTTGCTGTCCATAGCGATCTTCGACGCCTACGACAACGGATCCATCCGATCGGCCGCCGAACTGGGGTTGCTCTACTGCGTCGTGATCGGCGTTCTTGCTGCACTGTCCCGCCGATTCGGCGCAAAGGAGTCCAAGTAGATGACCACATCGACGATCCGGCGGTTCGGTGCCGCAGTGTGCGCCATCGCAGTCGCCGCGGTGACCGCATGCAGTCCACCACCGCAGGCCCCATCGCTGGCACGGTCGGCCGCGTCCATCACCGAACCAGGTGGTGCTCTGGTGATCGACGGCGAGCAGATCGCAGACCCGGATCTGTGGTCGCGCGCAGAATCCGAGGGCACCATCACGCTGTACAGCGGATACACGCAGGACACCGAATCCGAGGTGCTCGAACAGTTCGAGGCCGACACCGGTATCGATGTGAAACTCGTTCGCTTGACGTCCAATCGGCTCTACGAACGCCTCACGGCCGAATACAGCACCGGTCGCCTCGATGCAGACGTCATCCGGATCTCCGACCCGGGGTTCGTTCGGGGTTTGGCCGAGCGCGGACTGTTCCAGCCCTACCGGCCCGATACTGCGGACAATCTCCAGGATGACGTCTCGTTCGACGACAACCGATATTTCCGCACGTTCAACCCGATCTACACCTTCGGGTACAACCGCGCAGTCGTCGATCCCACCGACGCGCCGACGTCGTGGAATTCTCTTCTCGAGGATCGTTGGAACGACAAACTCGGTATCGCGCAGGCCGGTTCGGGCGGAAGCGCGCTCGCGCTGACTCGATTTCAGCGTGATGTTCTCGGCGACGACTACCTCCGCCGATACTCCTCGGAGGCACGAGTGTTCGACTCCATCGGGGCCCAGCTCGACGCCTTGGCCCGCGGCGAGATCAACGCGGGCACCGTCGTCGTGAGCAGCGTGAACATTGCGAACAACGAGAACGCTCCCGTCGATTTCGTCGTACCGGACGAGGGAGTCACCTCGTACGACTACTACACCGGAGTGGCCGACACTGCACGCAATCTTGCTGCCGCACAGGTATTCATGAACTGGAACCTCTCCACCCGCGGCCAGCGGGTGTTCACCGACCTCGGTGAGTACTCGGTACGGACCGATGTCGATCCGCCGAACATTCTCGGTGTTCAGCTCCCCGACTTCACCGATCCCAAGGTGCACCGGATCACCCCGGAGGAATCGACCACCCATTCCGCCGAGGATCAGGCCGCGTGGAATTCGATTTTCGGATACAACGAATGACTTTGCCGCAGTGCAGAGTCCACTGAAGGGACCCAACTCTCATGCCGAAGTCCAAGACCCGAGTCGAGGGCACCGTCGTCGAACTGGACGGCGACGAGATGACCCGAGTCATCTGGCAATACACCAGGGATCATCTGATCCTTCCGTATCTCGACGTGGACCTCGAGTACTACGACCTGGGAATACGAAATCGTGACTCCACCGACGATCGGGTGACCGTCGATGCTGCACGAGCTATCGAGAAGTACGGCGTCGGCGTCAAGTGCGCCACCATCACGCCCGACGCCGACAGGGTGGAGGAGTTCGGCCTGAGACAGATGTGGCGCTCACCCAACGGCACCATTCGGAATGTACTCGGGGGAACTATTTTTCGAGCCCCGATCATCATCTCGAATGTTCCCCGACTCGTTCCCGGGTGGACCGAACCCATCGTCATCGGACGTCACGCCTTCGGCGACCAGTACCGCGCAACCGATTTCACTGTGCCCGGGCCGGGTACCGTCACCATCACCTACACCCCCGACGACGGAAGCGAACCGATACGGCACGAGTTGGTGAGGTTCACCGACGAGAGCCTCGGCGGAGTGGTGCAGGGTCAGTACAACTTCACCCAGTCCATCATCGATTTCGCGCGGGCCTCGTTGAACTATGGCTTGCAGCAGAATTATCCGGTCTATCTGTCGACGAAGAACACCATCCTGAAGGCGTACGACGGTCGATTCAAGGACGTCTTCGAGCACATCTATCGGACCGAGTTCAAGGCCGAGTTCGAGGCAGCCGGACTGACGTACGAACACCGCCTCATCGACGACATGGTCGCATCGGCCATGAAGTGGAAAGGAGGGTATGTGTGGGCATGCAAGAACTACGACGGTGACGTGCAGTCGGACTCGGTTGCACAGGGATTCGGTTCACCAGGCTTGATGACGTCCATCCTGCTGACACCGGACGGCAGGACATGCCTGACCGAAGCTGCCCATGGAACCGTGCGACGCCACTTCCGTGAGCACGAGGCCGGTGAACCGACATCGACCAACCCGATCGCGTCGATCTTCGCCTGGACTCGCGGCCTCGAACACCGCAGCAAGTTGGACGGAACCCCCGAAGTGGGCCGGTTCGCCCGGACACTCGAACACGTCGTCGTGAGGACCGTCGAAGACGGTCGAATGACGAAGGACCTCGCAACACTGATCGGCGAAAACCAGGACTACCTGACCACCGAGCAGTTCCTGGACGCGGTCAGATACGAATTGGACCGACGAATGGGACGATGATCTCGGCGCACGAGGCTCCACTCCTGGCCGTGCATCGGGGAATTCCCGCACCCTCGGCCTGGAGTGGAGCGCTATGTGCGCCGGCTACTGCAGCGCGATGTACTTGGTCTCGAGGTATTCTTCGATGCCCTCCGACCCACCCTCGCGGCCGAAGCCCGATTCCTTGACACCACCGAACGGAGCGGCCGCGTCCGAGATGGCACCTCGATTGACCCCGACCATGCCGGTGTCCAGAGCCTCCGACACCCGCAGAGCACGGTCGAGATTCTCGGTGAAGAAGTACGCCACCAACCCGTATCGGGTGTTGTTCGCTGCAGCGACGGCCTCGGCCTCGCTGTCGAATCCGATGATCGCCGCGACAGGTCCGAAGATCTCGTCCTGCAACAGATTTGCGTCCGCGGGGATACTGTCGAGAACCGTCGGCGTATAGAAGAATCCGGGTCCATCGGGTGCCGTACCGCCGGTGCGTACCCGAGCACCCTTCGCGACGGCATCGTCGACCAGTGCGGTGACCGTTCCACGCTGTTTGTCGTTGATGAGCGGCCCGATATCGGTGCCCTCTCGATCACCCGCACCGACCGTCAAGGCCTCGATTCGCGCCGTCAACTTCGCGGTGAATTCCTCGCGCACCGAGTTCGCGACATACAAACGGTTGGCCGCCGTGCACGCCTCGCCGCCGTTGCGCATCTTGGCGAGCATCGCCCCGTCCACGGCCGCGTCGATATCCGCGTCGTCGAACACGATGAAGGGGGCATTGCCACCGAGCTCCATCGACGTCCGTAGCAGGCGGTTGGCTGCATTGCGCACCAACAGCTTTCCCACTCCGGTCGATCCGGTGAACGTGACCTTCCTCAGTCTGGGGTCGTCCATCAGCGGTCCGGTGACCGCCGCGGCGTCGGAGGCCGGAAGGATCGAGAGCACCCCATCGGGCAACCCCGCGTCGGCGAACACCTGCCCCAGAAGGAGCATCGTGAGCGGAGTGTCCTCGGCCGGCTTGACGATGACGGTGCATCCGGCAGCCAGAGCGGGCCCGATCTTGCGCGTTCCCATGGCCAGCGGAAAGTTCCACGGGGTGATGGCCAGCACCGGACCGACGGGCATCTTGGTCACCAGGATTCGGCCGTTGCCTGCCGGCGCGGGAGCGAACCGGCCGCCGATCCGAACGGCTTCCTCGCTGAACCAGCGCAGGAATTCTCCGCCGTAGTTCACTTCACCGCGGCTCTCCGCCAACGACTTCCCCATTTCGAGGGTCATCAGCAGGGCGAAATCGGCCGCGCGCGCCTGCAGCAGGTCGAAGGCGCGCCGCAGAATCTCTGCCCGTTCGCGGGCAGGCGTCGCCGCCCACGCGCCCTGCGCCGCAACAGCGAGATCGAGCGCGGTGATGCCATCGCCCGCCGTGGCGTCGGCGACGGTGGTCAACTCCTCGCCGGTCGCCGGGTTCAGCACGGCGAATCGTGCGCCCGACGCCGACGGTGTCTGCGTACCGCCGAGCCAGAGATCGGTGGGCAGCGAGGAGATCAGATCCTGGGCCGACATGTCAGTTCCCCTGTGCCACTGAGCGAAGCGCACCTTCGAGGACGGTGAGCGCGTCGTCCAACAGCTCGTCGGAGATCACGAGGGGCGGCAGCAGGCGGATGACGTTGCCGTAGGTACCGCACGTCAGCACGATGACCCCGGCCTCGAGTGCCGCAGCCGCAACGGCTTTGGTGGCCTCGGGATTGGGTTCGTGTCCACCGGGTACGACCAATTCGACGGCCAGCATGGCTCCGCGTCCGCGAATGTCACCGATGATGGAGACGTCCGGAGTCAACGCGTGCAGCCGGTCGAGCACGATGCGTTCGATATCGCGGGCGCGGCCATTGAGGTCGAGCGTCTCCATCTGTTCGATGGATGCCAGTGCGGCAGCGCAGGCGACGGGGTTGCCGCCGTACGTCCCACCGAGTCCACCCGGATGCACGGCGTCGATCAGGTCGGCGCGGCCGGTGACCGCGGCCAGCGGCATCCCGCCCGCGATGCCCTTCGCCATGGTGATCAGGTCCGGCACCACTCCCTCGTGCTCACTGGCGAACCAGGCGCCGGTCCGGGTGAATCCGGATTGCACCTCGTCGGCGATGAAGACGACGTCGTTCTCGCGCGCCCAGTTCGCCAGTGCAGGCAGGAAGCCGTCGGCCGGCACGACGAAACCGCCCTCACCCTGAATGGGCTCGATGAGGATGGCCGCGAGATTGGCTGCACCGACCTGCTTTTCGATGACGGAGATCGCCCGTGCCGCAGCCTGCGCGCCGGTGACCGCGGAACCGTCGGAGTTCAGGCCCTCCCGGAACGGGTAGGACATCGGGGCCCGATAGACCTCGGGCGCGAACGGCCCGAAGCCGCTCTTGTACGGCATCGACTTCGAGGTCAGTGCCATCGTCAGGTTGGTGCGGCCGTGGTAGGCGTGGTCGAACACGACGACGGCCGAGCGTCCGGTGGCGTGCCGGGCGATCTTCACTGCGTTCTCGACTGCCTCGGCACCGCTGTTGAACAGGACGGTGCGCTTGTCGTGATCTCCGGGGGTGAGTTCGGCCAACTTCTCGGCAACTGCGATGTAACCCTCGTAGGGCGCGATCATGAAGCAGGTATGGGTGAAGTGAGCGACCTGATCCTGCACGGCGGCGACAACGGCCGGATTCGAGGCGCCGACGGTCGTCACGGCAATTCCGGCACCGAGATCGATCAGCGAGTTGCCATCCACATCGACGACGACGCCGCCGTCTGCGTCGGCCACGTAGACCGGCAGAGTGGACGCCACGCCTGCACCGACGACAGCCTTGCGGCGCTCCGCCAATGCCGACGACTTCGGTCCGGGGAACGCGGTGACGATCTTGCGCTCCTGTGGAAGTCGGTACTCGATCGAGGCCATGGTCGCACCTTTCGTCTGGGCTGTTTCAGCAAGTATGCGACTGCTCGATCGCCGGGTCAGTTGCCATTTCGTCCATCCCGCGAGCCGATCACACTCCTTTTCGTCGAACCCAGGATTACAGTGCGACATGTGAGCGTGCAGATGTCCTGGCTGCTGAGGCAGCGACACCTTCGACTGAGTCACCGCGGCGGACCCGAGCGCAGTTCTGCGTCCATCACCTTCGCGCAGGCAACCGAGCTCACCGACCCCAGCCCCTGGCTGTCGGGCGGCGAGTTGATTCTGACGACCGGGCTGGGCTTCGACTCCGACGGTCCCGCGCTCGGGACCTACGTTCGAACTCTGGCGGCCGCGGGTGTTGCGTGCCTCGGATTCGGAATCGGTTTGTCCCACAGCACGATTCCCCAGCATCTTCTCGACGCCGCAGACGAGGTGGGCCTTTCGGTCGTCGAAGTTCCCTACGACACTCCGTTCGCTGCTGTCATCCGGGCGGTCATGAAGCGAATCTCCGAGCAGGAGTACGAGCAGGTCGTTCGCGCTGCGTCGGTGCAGAACCGCATCACGCGGGCAGCGCTGCACGGCGGCGTCGACGCGATCGTCCGGGAACTCGCAGTCGCCACGTCGACATCGGTGGCACTGATCGGTAGGCGCGCCGAATCGTTCCATCCGACCGACGCATCGAATCTCGTCGAGCAGGCCCGCGAGATCGCTCGCAGCATCCGCCCGTCGGCGTCACCTGCCACGGTCTCGGTGAGCGAACCGGGTCGCACCGTGAGTCTGCATTCCGTCCCGATCACCGGCAGCGCACCGACGTTCTTGGCCATTCGCACCGCTGGACCGATGACCGGGGTCGAGCAGATCCTGCTCGGGCATGCCGTTTCACTGGTGACCCTCGAACTCGAGAAGCCGGCGCGCTTGCGCGCCGAACAGTCCAGGCTCAACACCTTGGCGCTCGGGCTGCTCCTCGACGGGCATCTGACCACGGACGACGATGTGCACGTGCCCAGCTATCTCGCCGATGCTGCCGACGACGACTCGCACATCAGGGTTGCGGTGGTTCGCGGACCATCCGAGCGCATCGTCGACGCGATCGATGCCGAGTCTCGGCTCCGGGGGCGGCCCACCTTCGCCCGGACTACCGACATCGGCTGCGAGCTTCTGCTCCGTGGCTCCGACGACGCCACCTTCGTCGCACGCATGATGGATTCGTTACCCCGATCGACGTGCGTCGGCCTCAGTGCCCGCCTTCACATCACCGAGTCCCCCGCGGCGCTTCGACAAGCCTCGCTCGCCTGCGCGGCTGCCGGATCCCACGATCACATCGTCGAATTCACCGGATCGATGTTGCTGGCCTCCGAACCGGTGCAGGAGTCGTTACGAGCCATGGCCGCGGTGACCATCGCCGTGCTGGCCGAGTACGACCGCATCCATACCGCCGATCTGGTGGCGTCACTTCGGGCTTTCCTCGAGGCCAACGGGCACTGGGAAACCGCTGCCGCACAACTGTCCGTTCATCGGCACACGCTGCGAAACCGGATCACGCGATGCGAGGAACTACTCGCGGTGGATCTGACGTCCGCGCGAGTGCGCGCGGAATTGTTGCTCTCACTCCTGGCATCGACGTGAATGGAACGAACTGTCGAGCCGTGATGGAAGGGCCCTGTGTCAGGATTTCTCGATGACCACGCCACGTCCTGAGCCCCACATCGCTGTCGCTACCGCGAAGTCGGTTCGACTCGGGGTACTTCTGGCCGCAGTCGGCGGTTTTCTCGACGCCTACACGTACGTCACTCGCGGCGGAGTGTTCGCAGGTGCCCAGACCGGCAACGTGGTGCTGCTCGGCGTCGACATCGCCGGCGGGCGCTGGATCGACGCGCTGGCCTTTCTACCGCCGCTGGCGGCGTTCGTGCTGGGCGTCGCGACCGCGGAGTTCATCGCGTTGCCCGCGGTGGCAAAGATCGTGCGACGGCCGGTCCGTGCGGTACTCGTCTTCGAGATCCTCGTGGTTCTGGGCGTCGGATTTCTCCCGGCAACCGTGCCCGACGCCGTCGTCTCGGTCATCCTCGCGCATGTGGCCGGCGTGCAGGTGACCACCTTTCGCGTGCTGGTGGATTCGCCGTTCAACACCACGATGACGACCGGAAATCTGCGCAGCATGGCGATGGCCGCATTTCACCGTGTCGTCGACCACGATCGCGAGGAAGGGACGCGGGCGCGACGGTTCGCCGCGGTGATTTCCGGGTTCCTCGGCGGCGCGCTGCTGGGTGCAGCTGCGGTCGAGCTGTTCGGACTGCGAGCGATCTGGGTCGTGGCGCTGATGTTGACGATCGCGTTGGCGCTGTTCGTGTTCGACGAGCGCGCGCCGCGTTCGCTGCCGCCGAAGGGCTAATCCCCCAATCGAAGTGGCGCGATGGTCTCGAAGACGTCGCCCGGTCCCGGATTGCCCTCGGCGGACGAACCGCCCAGATGATGCACGACGCCCCACACTGCGTTCAGTGCCGTATGAATCGCACCTTCCGCCCAGCCCGCGGTCCACGAGATGTCGTCGCCGGCCAAGAAGATCCCTCGGTGCCTGGGGTCCAGCTCGTCCTGCACGAAGTGGGTGAACAGTCGTTCCTGATACCTGTAGTGACCCGGCAGGTTCGCTTTGAATGCACCCATGAAATCGCGTTCGGTCTCCCAGGACAGTGTCACCGGGGTCGAGATGATGTGGCTACGGAAGTCGACGCCGGGATAGATCTCTTCGAGCGAGCGCAACATGATGTTCATCCGCTCGGTCGGGTCGAGGGCCAGCAGCTTGAGCGAATCGTCGGACCAGGTGTAGGACAGGCAGATCAGCCCCGGCTTGCCCTCGCCTTGATCGAGTAGGTAAGTGCCGCGGCTCATTCGATCGGTCAGTGTCATGCTGACCAGGTCTCGCCCGGTGACCGGATCCTTGTCCTTCCAGAACGGCCGATCGACGAGTGCGAACACCTTGGTCGACCCCATGTAGTGGGTGCGTTCGATGGCGGTCCAGTGATCGATGGGAAACAGGCCGTCGTCACATCTGATGTTGCTGAGCAACATCCAGCTCTGAGCCGTCACGACGGCGGCCGCATAGGTGCGGATGTTGCCGCGGTCGTCGTGGATCGTGGTGCCGCCGTCGGTGCGCCTGATCTCGGTGACGCGCGACATCGTGGTGCCACCGTTCAGTGACGCCACCGACGTGCCGGCCGGCCAGTGCACCATGTTCGCGGGCGAGTCGGTCCACAGCCGCATCGGCAGTTGCTGTGAGCCTCCGACGATTCCGCGATGGTGGTCGTCCGCTGCCGTGCTGACGACGCGGAGGATCTCGAGAATCGAGTTGGGATAGTCGGTGTCCCAGCCACCCGTTCCGAAACCCACCTGGCCGAACAACTCTCGCATCCGAAACGACGAGAAGTGCTCGGACGCAGCGAGGAAGCCGTAGAAGGTCTGGTCGTCGAACTTCACGATCAGCTCGTTCCAGATCCTCTTGATCTCGGCCACGTCTCGCCTGCGAATGGCGCGCTGCAGCGGAACCAGCTCGGCGTGTTCCTCGAGCGTGCGGTTCCACGCGTCGGCAACCTCGGCGAAGATCGGCGGAAGATCGTCGAGCTTGCGCGCATAATGGCTCTCGCCCTTGAGGTCGATCACCGTGCTCGGTGTCACCTCTGCCAACGGATTCGGAAAGGGCGTCGTCTCGAGCCCGACTGCGTCGAGGTAGTGGAACAGCGTGGTCGACGACGGCGGAAACCGCATTGCACCCATCTCGGCCACCACCCCGGGGTGTCCGTCGAACGGCACCGAGCGCATTCGTCCGCCGATCCGATCCGACTCGTACACAACCGGTTCCAGCCCGAGCTTGAGCAGCTCGTGGGCGACGACCATGCCCGCGAGTCCGCCGCCGATCACGGCGACCTGGGTACCGAGGGCCGCGTCGGGAATGCTGCCGAGACCGGCCGGATGCGCGAGGTAGTCGTCGTAGGCGAACGGGAAGTCCGGGCCGAACATGGTGAGCGGCTGTTCGTCCTCGGATTCGATCGAGCTGTCCGGGGTGACGGGTGTGGTCATCGGTCGGTCTCCTGCTCGGGCCGCGAGGACCCTGTCGGGTCGAGAACTGTCCGGTACAGATCATGGCGGCGATCGGCCAGATGGGTGTTGACGGAGCGGGATCGAGCGAGTTCGGCCGGATCCAAGTCCACCGTCAGCAACTCCTCGTGTGCATCTGCCCGGGCGATGTCGGTACCGTCCGGCGCGACGGCGCAGGTGAGTCCGCAGTACGTCAGGCTGGCCTCGGCCCCGCAGCGATTCACGTAGGTGATGAACAGTTGACTCTCGTACGCCCTCGTCGGGACCACGTGAGTTGCGATGATCTCGAACGGCGTCATCAAACCGGTGGGGACGATCAACCATTGCGCTCCGGCATCGGCCTGCGCACGCACCGTTTCCGGGAATTCGACGTCGTAACAGGTGAGCAGGCCGCAGCGCAGACCTCCGAAGTCGAACTGCACCAACAGTTCCGGCCCAGGAGCGAAGTGCGTGCGATCGAGTTCACCGAACAGGTGGGTCTTGCGGTAGCGCGCGATCGACAGCCCGGATGCGTCGACCACCTGGACCGAATTGAACACGGATTCACCGCTGCTCTCGGGATAGCCGTACACGATTGCGACAGCTCGAGATCGCGCGATCGCGGCGATGCGCTCGAAGATCGGACCGTCGAACGGTTCGGCGCGCTCCCGCACGAGATCTCCGATGTCGTAGCCACTGACCGACATCTCCGGGGTGACGAGGATGGACGCCCCTGCCGCGGACGCGCTCGCCGCGGCGGCGTCGATCGCCGCGAGGTTCGCGTCGACATCACCGGACAACTCCGGCCCTTGGAACAGCGACACGGTGACAGTCATGAGGAAAACTCCTGTTTCGTTGCAGGCAACTCCTCCGGCAACGCCGGGGCCAGTACCCACAGAACCTGCGCACCGCCGCTGCCCTCGCTGCGAAAACTGTGCGGTCGCCTGGGCGAGAAGGTGAACGCATCGCCCGCCCCGAGCAGGACGTCGTCGCCGCCGAAGCTGCCGCCGGGGTCGGCCTCGAAGGTCACCCGCACCTCGCCGGACAACACGTGCACGAACGTGACGTCCAACGGCAGGGTGTACGCCTCCGCTCCGCTGCCGCCGCCCTCCTCGATGTCCCCCAGCAACACCTGGACGCGCCGTTCCCCCACCGGGGTCAACAAATATTCCGTCATCGCCTCGCCCCCGAACACGATGCGCGGCAACGACTGTGCCCGTACGACGTCACCCGCCGGGGCATCGTCGAACAGGGAGCCGACCGGGACGTCGAGCGCAGCGCAGACCCGCACCAACGACGCAACCGAGGCGTTCACCTGATCGCGCTCGAGCTTGGACAGGTACCCCTTGGTCACCCCGCACGTCTCGGCGAGCGCGTCCAGAGTCAACCGCTTCTTCTGCCGAGCCTCCCTGAGCCGCGCACCGATACGCGGCGCATCGCCGACGACCGACGTAGCAAGGGACACTGCTCTCGCCTTTCAGGAAACTTGTGTTGACAAGATCGAGCATCAGAGTAACGCTTGCCGGGCGAACTGGTCGACCCAACGTGACCGGACTCCTGAGAATTCGGAAGGATTTGTCGATGAACCCGAGCAATCCCGAGCACCCCCCGATCGGTCCGGTCGACGCCACCAAGGTCCCCCGCTTCGCCGAGCCGACCACCTTCGCGCGGCTGCCCCGTCTCGACGAGGTGTCTCGCGCCGACGTCACCATCCTCGGTGTGCCGTTCGATTCCGGCGTGAGTTACCGCCCAGGGGCACGTTTCGGCCCGGGTCACATCCGCGCAGCCTCGAAACTGTTGCGGCCGTACAACCCTGCGCTGAAGGTGTCACCCTTCGCCCGTCAACAAGTGGCGGACTTCGGCGACATCGGGGTAAATCCGTTCGACATCACCGAGGCACTGACCACGGTGCACGACGCGGTGACGGACCTGCGCGCCGACGGCTCGTCGGTTCTCACCCTCGGCGGTGACCACACCATCGCACTGCCGATCCTGCGTTCGCTCGCGCGCGACCACGGGCCGATAGCAGTGCTGCACTTCGATGCTCACCTCGACACGTGGGACACGTACTTCGGTGCGCCCTACACACACGGGACACCGTTCCGACGAGCCAGCGAGGAAGGGCTCATCGACCTCGAACGCTCGCAGCACATCGGCATCCGCGGCCCGCTCTACAGTGAGCAGGACCTCGAGGACGACCGGGTGCTGGGCTTCCAGGTGATCCGTTCCGACGACTACGAGGTCGACGGCGTGGCCAGCATCGTCGAGCGGATGCGTCGTCGCCTCGACGGTGGCCCGGTCTACGTCTCGGTCGACATCGACGTACTCGACCCAGCACACGCTCCGGGCACCGGCACTCCCGAAGCCGGGGGAATGACCTCTCGCGAACTGTTGAACACGCTGCGTGGACTTGTCGGACTGAACGTCGTCGGTGCCGACATCGTCGAGGTCGCGCCCGCGTACGACCACGCCGAGATCACCGGAATCGCCGCGGCTCACGTGGCCTACGAACTGCTCTCGGTGCTGGCCCTCAACCGATAGAACGTCACCGACGCGGCAGCACCAGGATCGGTACCGGTGAGTGACGAATGATCTTCGTTGCCCGCGAACCGAGGAACACCCGAGCGATGGGCCCCAACGGTCCGGACGATCCGATGGTCAGTACTTCGCCGTCCTGCCAGTGCAGTTCGTCGAGGGCTTCGCGCCAACTCCCGGCCGTGGCCAACTCGGTCGTCACCTGTTCGGCCGGAAGTCCCACCGCAACAGCGTCGTCCACCGCCGCAGTGAGTGCCTCGCTCAGCCCTCGGGCGAGCTCGGCGGCAACATCGTCCTCGGCTCGCAGTCCGACCTCGGGTGGGTACATCGTTGCCCCGCGGACGACGAACGACGCCAATCGCAGTGGAATGCCGGCATCCCTGGCCAGTTCCGCGGTGGGTCCCACCACACGCGAGGCCTCGCTGTCACCGGAGAACGCGCAGGTGATCCGCGTCAGCGTCGCACGTTCACGCATGCGATAGCCACGCGGAGCGAGCGCTACCGTCACCGGCGAGGAGTGCAGGAGCTTGTCCGCGGTCGACCCGACGACAACTTGCCCGAGCGCCCCGTCCCCCGAGGAACCGAGTACCAGAACCGACGCCGAAAGGTTCTGTGCCGCTTCGGTCAACGCCGTCGATACCGAGCGGTGTGCCAGACGATGGAACGATGCTGAGATGTCGGGGGCCCGGTCCTCCAGGTAGTGGCGCGCCTTCGATTCCGACTCGGCTGCCGTCACCGCCGCCCAATCCGCGAACTCGGCATCGACGCGTGCCATCGACGGCGTGGACCACGGCTTGGGCACCACCGTCGCAACGTCGATGTCGGTACCCGACGACCGCGCGAGTTGAGCACCGAGATCGAGGGCACCGACACTGCCTTTTCCCGGCGCAAAGGCGATCAGAACGCTCATTCCGCGTCCTTTCCAACCGATCGAAGCGCCGAATGATGCCGACCCCACAGGAAGTAGAACGCGAGAACCACAGCGAGCCAGAGCCCGAACCAGAACCACGTGGTCCACCGCAGACCCGACAGGATGTACACGCATGCGGCGACCGACAACACCGGCGTCACCGGGTAGCCCGGCACCTTGAACGGACGCTCCAGGTCCGGCATCGTCCGACGAAGCACGACCACCCCGATCGCAACGACGATGAACGCGACGAGCGTTCCGATCGACACCAGATCGGCCAGCTTGTCGAGCGGAATGAACGCAGCGAGTATCGAGATGATCACCGCGACCACGATCGTGTTGTTGACCGGGGTGTGCGTGCGCGGACTGACTTTGGCAAACGTCTTCGGCAACATGCCGTCTCGGCCCATCGCGAACAGAATGCGAGTCTGCCCGTACATCGTCACCAGGGTCACCGAGAAGATCGAGATGACCGCGCCGGCAGCCAGAATCGTTGCCGGCCAGGCCTGCCCGGTGACGTTGCGAAGAATCTCGGCCAAGCCGGCTTCCTCCTGACCGGCGAAAGCGGTCCACGGCTGAGTCCCCAGCGCTGCCACCGCGACCACGAGGTAGAAGACGATGACGACGATGAGCGCAGCAATGATGGCCCGCGGCATGGTCTTCTGCGGATTCTTCACCTCGTCGCCCGCGGTGGACACCGCGTCGAGTCCGATGAACGAGAAGAAGATGGTGCCTGCGGCAGCCGTGACACCGGCAGTACCCAACGGCATGAAATCGGAGAAATTCCCTGAATCGAAGGCGGAGAATCCGACGACCGCGAACAGTGCGAGCACACCGAGTTTGATGACGACCATGACCGCATTGACTGCAGCGGATTCACTGGCACCGCGAATGAGCAGCACGGCGCACAACACGATCAGCACCACCGCGGGCAGGTTCATGACCCCGGGGTCGGCGTCGCCCGGTGCAGCGGACAACGCATGCGGGATGGTGAAACCGAAGAGGTTGTTGAGCAGTTCGTTGAGATACCCGCTCCACCCCACGGCGACGGCGGCACTCGACACCCCGTACTCGAGCAGCAGACAGGCCGCGACCCCCATCGCGACCACCTCACCCATCGTCACGTAGGCGTACGAGTAGGTCGAGCCGGAAACCGGCACTGCCGATGCCATTTCGGCGTAACAGATTGCGGCGAGACCGGCCGCGATACCTGCCGCCAGGAACGAGAGGATCACCGCGGGACCGGCCTCGGGAACGGCGAGCGACAGCACGAAGAAGATACCGGTGCCGATGGTGGCACCGACGCCGAACATCGTCAGCTGGAACGTGCCGATAGTGCGTTCGAGCCCCCCGCTGCTGTGCTGTTCGGGGTCCACGATCGGCTTCTTGCGTAGCAGCTGTGATCGAAGACCCGATGCAGGTCTGTTCGACGAAGTCATGGTCGGCTCTCCCAATGTGGAGGCGAACGTGCGGATCGGCTGATTGTGCTCCCAGATAGTGCCCCCCGCACATCGAACACGCCGCGAAATCTTCGATTCACGCAGCGACTCGTTTCGGGACTGCCACCGCGATGCCTACCATTGACCTTCGATCGAATGGGAGACGAGCGAACACATGGCCACACAGGAGGGCGGGGCACGGCTCGACACGGTCGCAACGCTGGCTGCGTCGGACGCAGGCGGCCTCGACGTCGTGTTCCTCGGAAACTTTCTCGACGTCCTCACCGACGCGGTGAACGCCGGCGTCCCGCTCAGACGACAACAGCTCAGACCGTTCCGGGCGCAGGGTGATGCTGCCGCGCGCGCCGGAGTCGCATTGCGCGCGCTCCTCGACATGTATCTGTCCTCGGCATGGCGGCTGTGGCGAGAACTGCCCGCAGTGACGGCAGCCGCCGACAATCCGGCCGGCGTCGTGACGGCAGGCGAGGTGATGCTGCGGGCCGTCGACGACGCAGTGGCCGAACTCGCCGAAGGGTTTCAACTCGCCCGCCGCACGCTCGTTCGTGCCGAGATACTCGCCCGCCGCGAGTTCGTCGACGATCTGCTCTCCGGAACGTCCGACGTCGCCGGGGTACTCGGACGCGCCCAGACGTTCGGACTCGACCTGTCGAGTCCGCACGCGGTTGCGGTGGTCACGTCGAGCAAGCCGTTCACCGACGCGAGCTCGGCGATCGGACTCGTCGAGCGCAGCGTGCAGGGCAGCAAAGGTGACGCCGAGCTGCTCGTCGCAACCAAGCAGGGTCGGTTGATTCTGGTCTTTCCCGCACCCGACCGCGAGGCCGTCGAGCATGTTCTCGACAGGGCGGGACGTGTCCTCGGTACGTCCGGGCACACCCCGACCGACTCCGTCGACCTCCGTCGCGACGGCGAGTACGGCAGGACGCAGATCGGGGTCGGTCGCCCACGCGGAGGAGCAGGAGGCGTCGCCGCGTCCTACCGGGAGGCGCTCGATGCTCTCGAACTGGCCTCCGCGCTCGGACTCGATACCCCGGTGGTCGATGCCCGAGATCTGCTCGTCTACCGAGTCCTCATCAGTGACCGGGCCGCCATCGCAGATCTGGTCGACACGTTGCTGACGCCGCTACTGGTCGCCCGCGGTGGTGCAGGTCCGTTGCTGGAAACGTTGCAGGTGTACTTCGACACCGGCGCGAACTCTGCGTCCACCGCGCGGCGCATGCACCTGTCGGTGAGGGCGGTCACGTACAGATTGTCGCGAATACATGATTTGACCGGTCAAGATGTGGGCAACCCCGTCGAGGCATTTGCGCTGCATACAGCCGTACTCGGTGCCATGTTGCTCGACTGGCCTGGCGGTCGCTTGCCCTCATGACAGGTACAGACGACCAACTTGCCGGTTTCCGGCAAAGAATTCCGGCGAAACATGTCCGTAAAACGACCCTGCCTGCATGAAACTGAACAGTCACACTGGAGTAGTCGCGGTCGGACCCACCAGGCGTGGGGCCCCGCGGAAAGACCCACGATTCCCGTCGAGCAGAACGCTCGGCCAGAACGCCACCGGGATCATACGAACGAGAACGCAAGGAGCATGTGACAGATGTCGTCATTGGTACAGAAGTTGACCACATTCGCTCGCAGCCCACAGGGCAAGAAGATGGTCGATCAGGCACGTAGATACGCAACCAAGCCGGAGAATCAGGCGAAGTTGAAGCAACTCGGTAGCAAATTCAGCGGTAAGGGTGGTCGTTCATGAACGTCGTTCCGTGGTGGGCGTGGGCGGCATTCGGTGCCGTCGTCCTCATCCTGCTGGCAATAGACCTGCTTGCGCACCGCGGTGCTCACATCATCGGCTTCAAGGAGGCCGCGTGGTGGAGCGCTCTGTGGGTCGGCGTGGCGATAATCTTCGGCATCGTCGTGTTCTTCACGCTCGGCACGACTGCCGGCGTGGAATACACCACGGCGTGGTTGCTGGAGAAGAGTCTGTCCGTCGACAACCTGTTCGTCTTCGCGCTGATCTTCGGCTACTTCAAGGTTCCCCGTGAGTACCAGCACCGCGTGCTGTTCTTCGGTGTCATCGGCGCCCTGGTCTTCCGTGCCATCTTCCTGGCCGCCGGTGTGGCCATCGTCAGCAAGTTCGCCGCCGTTCTGTTCGTCTTCGCAGCCATCCTGCTCTACAGCGCTTACAAGTTGATGAAGGACGAGGACGACTCGTACGACCCCGGCACCTCCATCGCAGTGCGCTTGCTCAAGAAGATCGTCCCCGTTCAGGACGAGTACTCCGGTACCAAGTTCTTCGTCAAGGAAGCAGGCAAGCGGGTGGCCACGCCGCTGCTCGCCGTCGTAGTAGCGATCGAGGCCGCCGACCTGGTGTTCGCAGTCGACAGCGTTCCCGCTGTTCTGGCCGTGACCGACGACCCGTTCATCGTGTACTCCTCGAACGCGTTCGCCATCCTCGGACTGCGTGCCCTGTACTTCTTGCTCGCAGGGTTGCTCGAGAAGTTCCACTACCTGTCCAAGGGTCTGGCAATCATCCTCGCCTTCATCGGCGTCAAGCTGATTCTCCAGGCCGGACACAAGGTGATCAGCACGTCGATCCCCGAGATCCCGTCTCTGGTCAGCCTGGTGGTCATCATCGTGGTCCTGGCAGGCTCGATCATCCTGAGCCTGAAGAATCCCCCGGAGGAAGACAGCGCCGACGCGATCGACAGGGCCGCGGCCGACAGCCCGATCGTCGACCCGACGGACGGAACATCCACCGCCGGCTCCTCGTCGACGGGAACGTCGGGTACGGATTCACCGAGACTCGACAAGTCCTAGCACCGCACGAAACATGCCCCGCCGATCAGTTCGGCGGGGCATGTTTGTGTTCCGGGGCGTTGGGGCAATCACTGATCATGGCTGAAAAGAACTCGTACACCGTTCCCGGACTCACCTCGGAAAAGGGCGCGCGCGTCGCCGAAATCTTGCAAGATCGACTGAACGCGTACAACGACCTACACCTGACGCTCAAGCACATTCACTGGAATGTCGTCGGACCCAACTTCATCTCGGTACACGAGATGCTCGACCCGCAGGTCGAGGCAGTTCGCGGTTTCGCGGACGACGTCGCCGAGCGCATCGCAACCCTCGGCTCCTCGGCCAAGGGCACGCCCGGCACCATCGTCTCCGAACGTAGCTGGGACGACTACTCGATCGGACGCGCAACGGCCATCGAGCACCTCGGAGCTCTCGATCTGGTCTACACCGGCGTCATCGAGACCACTCGCAAGAACATCGAAGAGGTCGGTGACATCGACCCCATCACCGAGGACATGCTCATCGGCCAGAGCGCCCAGCTCGAACTGTTCCACTGGTTCGTTCGCGCGCACCTGGAGAACTCCGGCGGGCAGTTGTCCACCGCCAGTGCAACCAGCGAGGTCGACGCAGCAATTCAAGCAGGCTAGACCTTCTCGACACCAGCACCGACCTCGCCGTTACCGGCGGGGTCGGTGCTTTCGTCCGAGTGCAGTCAGTCGGTCGGCCTGGCCTCGTGCCCGCGGCGGCCATGGGTACGACGCTGCTCCTTCATCTCTGCCTCGAAGATGTGGCGGCGACCGTCGAGCAGTTCGTCTCGCACCGCCCGCTCGTGTTCGCGCAGCGGACTCCAGTAGCCGTCGTCGAATTCCTCGACGAGCTGGAACGTCCAGCGTCCGGGTGCGATGTTCCTGCCGATCATGTCGTCGCCGATTCGCTGTGCGATTGCATCGTGATCGGCTTCGGCGAGTGCCTCGACGGCTTCTCCGAGGAGCAGGTCGGAGTGACCCATCAGTTGATGGAACGAATAGAGGTGCCCGCGGGCCCGCTCGACGCATTCGAGCGCCTCGGACATCTTGCCCACCGCCGCCACGGTCGCGTCGTTAACACCGCTCGGACGCCGATGCTCCGGAGACGGTGTCTCGTGGGCGGGCTTGGCGTCGCTGTCTGAGTTCATGGTCGACGGTTACCCGGATCGCATCCGTACAACCGCACCCACAACGGGGATTACCGCGTCCGATCGTGGGTATAGCTCTCTGCGAACAGGTAGGACAATCTATTTCGAGGAGTTCACATGGCTGATTTCATCGACAAGGCAAAGCACAAGGCCGAAGAGCTGGTGGGCGAAGCCAAGGAAAAGATCGGCCATAAGACCGACAACGACGATCTTGCTGCCGAAGGCGCAAAGGATCAGGCTTCGGGCAAGACCAAGCAGGTCGGCGACGACGTCTCCGACGCTGCAGGCAACATCAAGGACAAGTTCACGAACTGACTTCTTGTTCGGACGACCCCAAGGACCCCGCATCTCGAGCGGTTCGAGACGCGGGGTCCTTGGTCTGTGCGCGATCGACGGCGTCAGATCGGCGGATTCGGGAGCGGCATCGGTCGGCCGAACAGCCAGCCCTGCCCCAGGGTCGCGCCCAATGCCATTGCACGACGCAGATGCCGACGAGTCTCGATTCCTTCCGCCAACAGAGTTGCGTCGCTCGTGCGCAGGTAATCTCGCACCTGCCGCATCGCAGTACGCGATCGGTACGGCGACCGGACGATCGACGCGTCGAGTTTGACGATGTCCGGCGCGACCGACGCCAGCAGACCGAGTGTCGCCGGCGTCGCACCCACGTCGTCCATCGCCACCGACATCCCGCGTGCGCGAGCACCTCGAACCAGCGCCATCAGCATCGGTACGTTTCGATCGAGGTCTCGCTCGGTGATCTCGAGGACCACGTCGAGATCGTTGCCGATCGCATCGAGGTGGATGTCGACATCCCGTTCGTCGACGAAGCAGCCCGGCTCGATGTTGAGGAAGAATCGCACTCTGCGTGAGTACGCGCGCTCACGAGCCGCCCGCAACGCGGCCGCCCGGCATGCGACGTCCACACGGCCCACCATGCCGCGCTCGCGGGCGAGGGCGAACACGGCCTCGGGAACGGCCAGGCTGGGAGAGGGCCACCTGGCGAGCGCCTCGTAGCCGACGACAGCCCCGGTCGACAGTTCGACGACGGGCTGAAACATCGCAGCCACCGACTCGACCGAATCGAGCGCCGCCGATGCTGCCAGCACCGCGCCGTCCGACACGGTCACGATATTCGCTCGTCCACCGGCGCGCGGCGTGCCTCGAGGCGGTCGGCGATCAGAGCCGCGTGTAGTCGACGCAATCCCGACGGCTTCATCGGATCCAGTCCGGTGAGCTGCTCCACGCGCTTGAGTCGGTAGTCGACCGTGTTGGGGTGCACCGTGAGCCAGGTGGCCGTCTTCTTCCGGTTGGAGTCCGATTCGACGAAGGCCTGCAGCGTCGGCAACAGATCGACCGAATCGCGTAGCGGATCGATCAACGTCACGAGGTGCTTGCGGCCCAGACCAGGCCTGCTCACCTGATACTCGAACACCAGATCTGCAATCCGATACGTTCCCGGCGAGTATCGCAGCCGACGAACGAGACTGAGCAGCTCGTACAGATGCGGTGCAGTAGCGGCGATGTCGTCGATCGCTGCCGATGCAGTGGTCGCGGTAACGGCTATCTGCCCGCCGTCTGTGAAACGACCGACCAGTTCGTCGACGTCGACACCGGGTATGTCGGGCAGCAGAACGGTTCCACCGGTAGCGCTGACGGATGCGATCGGCGCACAGTCCGCGTCCAGCGTTGCCAGAGCACCATGGATTCTGCGCAGTTTACGGGCTGCCATCATGCCGGCGTCACCCCTGCGGGCACCTTCGTCGGCGTGGGCCGGGAAGTGCAGAGCCACCACGTGATAGTCCTCGGCGAGCAGTGCGCCCATTCGATCGGCGATCTTGCGGGCCGTCCCGTCGCCGGTCAGCAGCGCGTCGAGCAGTTCCGCGTCGTGGCGGGGACCGTTCTGCGTCAGTGTGCGAAATTCCGCGAGGTAGGCATCGGAGACGGATTCGGTGACTGCATCGAGGAGCTCCATGATCAGTACGGTGCCGTCGACCATCGGAGCATCGGCGTTCTCGTCGACCGAGCGTGGGGCAGTGCGCAAACCCAGTGCGCAGCCCTCGTTTATCGCGTGCTGGATCCGGCCGAGCGGGACACCGTCGCGGGCCCACCTGGTTGCGGCATCACGAAAGATGTCCATCGCACCCGCTATCGGTAGACGGCCGGATTCCAGGACCCCCGTTGCCAGTTCGCAACAGGTGGTCGTCATGTCGTCGAGCTCACCGCGAGCACAGTCCCGAGGCGGTGGAGTGTCCTCCGGTTCCCCGATGTCCTGATCCAACATCCGGGCGGCCGTCTCCCGCGGCGTCCGCAACCGATCGGATGCACGTCGCCCGCCCACGTAATCCTCCTGTGGCACGCGCACGCTCTCTGTTGTGGTCACCCGACTCCACCCCTCGCACTCGAACCTGTAACAGGTTTGTCTGTCGTATCGGCTCGGCACCCACCTGCTGCGGCATCGACCTCGTGCGTCGCTCTCCACTGCGCCCGCTGAACCACCGAACGGAGAAGCGAACAGACGAACCGTAGAACAATAATCAAACCTACGGATTGTTTTCGCCAATATATCCGGCATCGCATCCTGAATCGAGGTGGCCCAAGTCACTTGTGACGTCTTCTCACAAATGACGCAGCGGTTACGGGCAGATTCCAAACGCCAGGCCGGAGGCCGTAATCGACCGAAATCCGCGCCTACTGTTCCGGCTTGTCCAACAACCCTCGTCGAAAGTCAGGCTCCATGACCACTTCTCGGTCCACTTTCCGCGCAACACGGAAAGCCACCACTGTGCGCGCTGCAATGATCGCGGCAATGGCGTGCTCGCTTGCCCTCGGTACCGGTGCGACAGCACTTGCCGCTCCCGCCGCTCCCGCTCCGCCCGCCACCGTGCAGGGCGAGGACGTCATCCCGCCCGCACCGACCGAGGCGTCACCCAAGGCCTCCGACCAGGGCATCGTTCCTCCGAGTCTCGACTCCGCTCTTCCTGCGACCAGCACCTACGATCCGAAGACCGAGACGAAGGGCTACGGACCGGTATTCACCAACTTCCTCGCGGGCTTCCTGTACAGCGTCGTCAATCCCGACGTGGCACCGCAGGGGGCCAACGACTGGAACTGCAAGCCTTCGGCAGCGCATCCGCGACCGGTTGTCCTGTTGCACGGCACCTGGGAGAACGCGTTCAACAACTTCGCTCGGATGTCGCCTGCGCTGAAGAAGGAAGGCTACTGCGTCTTCGCCCTGAACTACGGTGACACGGATTCCAGCGCCATCGGTCACATCAAGTCGCTGCGCGGCACGGACTCCGTCGCTTCGAGCGCCAAGGAAATCGCGACCTACATCGACGCAGTTCGGGCCGCCACCGGCTCCGCTCAGGTCGACGTCGTCGGTCACTCTCAGGGTGGCCTCGTCACCCGTCAGTACCTTCGCTTCGAGGGCGGAGCCAACCTGGCCGATCCCACCAAGAACAAGGTGAACACCGTCGTCAGCGTCGCCGGCTCGAACCACGGCACCACGCTGGTTGGAATCGGCACGCTCGGTCGCACCATCAACAATCTGGGTCTGAACGTGCTCGGCGTCGTCGGTGCGATCGCCGGCCCCGCTGCCTCCGACCAGGTCATCGACTCTCCGCTGGTCAAGGCACTGGCTGTCGGCGGTGACACCGACCCCGGTATCAAGTACACCGTGATCGGCACCAAGTACGACGAGGTCGTCACCCCCTACAAGACGACGTTCCTCACCGCAGGCCCCGGTGCCACGGTCAACAACGTCACCCTGCAGGACGGCTGCGGAATCGACCTGTCCGACCACCTGTCGATCTCCGTCTCGGAGCGCGCGATCGGAATCGTGAAGAACGCACTGGATCCGAAGGGCTTCCCCACGAAGTCGATCCCGTGTGCGTACAACTCCCCCATCACCGGCGGATAGTCACCCCGCTCAGCACTCACCGATGAGGACGATCGGCCGTACGGTCGATCGTCCTCATCGCTGTGCCGGCCTCCACCCCAGGGCCGGACCCAGCTCGAGTGCCATGTCGGTGAGGATCTGTACGTAGTCCTCGTATTCGAAGCTGAACGGCAGAGCGAACGCCACCTCGTCCACCTCACGAAACGACTTGTTGGCATACAGCTGCTCGGCAATGTCATCCGAGGTACCGACGAGGTCGGGTGCGAACATCATCCGCGCCGGGCCCTGCGGCTCGTGCGTGCGCGCCGATCGGCTCCGCGCATACTCCTCGTACTTGGCGACCTGAGTGGCACTGGCATTGTCGGTCGGAATCACGACCAGTCCCTGCGACACCCTCGCATCGAGCCCTGCCGGGTGGAACTGCCGGAACGTGCGGATGTGCGAGAGCTGAATCTCGTCGAACTGGGTCGACTCCTCGGCACGCACCACGCTGCTCACCAGAAGATTCATCTCGTTCTCACCGGCCCACTGCGCCGAGCGAAGGCTTGCTCCGCCGTACCACATCCGATTCCGCAAACCGGGCGAATGCGGTTGCACACGATTGGAATACGATTCGATTCCTTCTGTTCCCGACCAGCTCGACGCGGGCTCACCGGCCACGAAACCGAGCAACCTCGATACCCGTCCGTACCCGAAATCTTCGTCGTTCGCGGTGTCGGGATACAGCGAGTGCTTGACGCGCTCGAACTGCATCGGTGGACCGACGCTGACACCGGGATTGATCCGTCCACCCGAGAGCACGTCGACCGTCGCTAGATCCTCGGCCAAGCGCAGCGGGTTCTCCCAGCCCAACGGGGTCACCGCCGTACCGAGCGCTATCCGGTGGGTGCGCTGCGAGGCCGCGGCCATCACCGCAATCGGTGAAGAAATTCCGTACTGAAGATGTCGGTGGCGAAGCCAAGCACTGTCGAAGCCAAGCCGCTCGCCGAGTTCGATGATGCTCAACGTCGATTCGTGCCCTCGCGCGGGATCGTCTTCGTCGAACAACCCGATCGTGAGGAAGCCGAGCGAGCGCAGCGGCTGAGAAGGCTGGGGCACTGGGTTACTCCTCGGTCCGAATGTTCGACCAGCCTAGGCGACGTGACCGGATGTTTGCCGAATCCCGGAGTCGCCGAACTCGATGAGACCGCGGGCCGCGAACGCGTCGAGCCAACCGACCATCGGCCACCGACCCCATCGATCGAAGAACCTGCGCGCGTTGGCAACGATGTCGTCGAGATGCTCCACCGGAGGATCGGAGACCGGATGCCACTGGTGATACGCATGCGCCCCGCCCACCCACCGCAACCCCATGCCCGACGCCACCGCGGTGGCAGCGAAATCGGTGTCCTCGCCGCCGTAGCCGGTGTAGTCCTCGCAGAAACCACCCAGTTCGGTCCAGGTCTGCGTGGTGACGGCGAAGGACAGCGACCAGAAGAGGTCGAAGTTGTCCCCGTGTGCGACGGTTCCGGCCGGCGGATTCGGGCGCGCCGGATGTGGCGCGGTCAGTGCCGCCAGAGCCGGACCCTCGGTACCGACGTCGCGTTGTTTCAGGTAGGTGACCGGACCGCACAGCAGGGATCGTTCGTTACCCGGAGCGGCTGCCGCACAACGGTATTGCTCCAACAATCCTGGCCCCGGGATGCAGTCGACGTCGAGGAACACCAACAACTCTGCGCCGCGGTCGACTGCAGCAGCAGCGCCGAGGTTGCGCGCACGGGCCAGCGGTAGCGCGCCCTCCACGGGGATCTCGAGACATGTGGCGGCCGAACCGGTCCGGGTGAGTACGTCGGCAATTGCGTCGTCTCCCATGGACACGACGATGTGGTCGACCTGTTCCGCGGTGGTCCGTCGCAGACCGCGCACCTGAGCGCCCAGGTGCTCGTGTCGGCCGGCCACCACGGTGACGACCGCGATCTTCACTGCCGACTCCGTCGAGGTACTGACTGTTCGATGGCCCGGGCGGCTCTCTCGGGGGCACCATCGGTGTGCAGTGCCGACCACCGGGCACCCCCGAGATCGAGGGCGCGATCCGCTGCGGTGTGCCACCGAGCTACGGACGGCCATGTATCGAGCACCTCGGCGATCGACCCGTCGGCCAGGGCCCGTCCGGTGGCCGATTGCTCCCCGAAGGGCCGGACCTGCGGCACGACGACGGCGGGCGCACCCGACGCAGCGACGTCGGCGACGGCGTTCTGCCCGGCGTGTGTGACGACGAGAGCGGCCGAACACAGCACCGGCCACACGTCGTCGATCCAATCTCCGCCTGCGACGCCGAGGGCGCGAAACTCGAAGCGGTCGTCCACCGCGGACCACGAGTTCACCAGATCGCGGGTGAGCGACGTACCGCCTGCCGCACCCAACACCACAACCGTCGGATCGCCCGAACGCGAGGTTCGCTCGCGTCCGGCGAACCTACTGATCGATCCCGAGAACGTCGTCTTGTCCGCGTACGGCAGCAGCCAACCGGGGTCGTAGACCTCGCGTGACCACGGCGCGAGGATGTGTGTCGCTGCCCGGTAGGCCAGACCGTGGATCGGATCGGTGCGCTCCCCCGGGATTGCCATGACGATCACCCGAACTCCCATGAGGCGCAGGAACATCGCCACTTCCACCGATACGTCCACCACGACCGCCGACGGTTTCTCACGCGCCACCCACTGCGCGACGATCGCCATCCGCTCGGTCAGACCGTCCACGTCGTGCGGTGCCCAGTGAAGCACTCCGCCCGCAGAACCATCCTGTGCCACAACGTCTGTGGACTCCTCCACATCGAAGGGTAGCGAGAGCCACTCGGCCGCCGCATGCCCCGGAGGTCGAGGCCTCGAGGACAGAACGGTCATCGGTTCCGACATCGAGCGTGCGATGGCGTCGGCACGGGTGACATGACCGACCCCGTGATGGTGCGCGTAATAGCCGATCATGCGATCGCGAGCCGATCGTCGACCGGGCCTGCGACCGCCTGGAGCGTCGAGCGGTACAGGGCCTCGTACTCGTCGACCATCCGATCCATCGAGCACACCGCTTCGGCGCGTGCCCTGACGTCGCTTCTCTTCAGAGCGGCTGCCCGAGGGATCGCCGCGGCGAGGCCCTGAACATCGTCGGCCGGTACGAGTACGCCCGACGACGCGTCGACGATCTCCGGAATGCCGCCTCGTGCGAACGCTGCGACGGGAGTGCCGCAGGCCAGCGCTTCCGCCACCACCAGGCCGTACGGCTCGGACCACACCGGCGACACCAACGCGACCTCGGCGCCGGCCACCAACGCCGCCAACGCAGGCTGGTCGAGGTGACCGACGTAGCGAATGTCCTCGTCGAGCAACGGTTCGACGACGTCATGGAAGTAGTCGAGGTTACTCAGCGGACCCGCGATGCGCAGCGAGCGTCCTGCTTGCTTCGCAGCGGCTATGGCCAGGTGCAGTCCTTTCTCCGGAACGACCCGGCCGGACCACACCACGTAATCGCCACCACTGCCGAAGGGCCACTCCTCCAACGAAATTCCGTTGCGAATGACGACGGTGCCGGTAGTGACATCGGCCCATTGCGAGGCTGCGAACTCACTGACCGCGGCAAAGGTGTTGGCTCCGGCAGGGGCCAGCGCCACGGCCGACTCCAACCATGCGAACGGCGGTGTGTGCAGAGTCGTCACCATCGGCACCGACAATGTCGAGGACATAGCCAGCGGCAGGTAGTGCAGGCTGTGGTTGTGCACGATGTCGAAAGACTCCGACAACGTCCCTGCCAGTTCCATCATGACCGCAAGATAGGCGTGGTGTTCGCGAATCGCGGTCGGAGTGATCGCGACGTCGGCAATGGATATCGGCGTCAGATCCAGTGTTCGGACCGGTAGCAACGTCGCGTCCAGATCGACGCTCGAGCCGTCCGCTGCGAACAAACTCACCTGGTGCCCGCGCTCGGTGAGCGCACGCACCAGGTTGTAGACATGTGCCTCCAGACCGCCCGCGAAAGGCTGGGCCACCGGAAAACTCGATGACGCCAGCACCGCGATGCGAAGTGGGTTCTCGTTCAACGCATCTCCTTTGTCACTGCTGAATAGATTGCTGCGTGGGTTTCTGCGATCGTTCGTCTCTGCTTCGCTCGGACGCCGGGATCGAGTGCGGGCGTTCGATCGTCGTGCGCTGCCTGCACGGCCGCAACGAGGCCGGCCGCATCGAAAGAGTCGATTCCCATTCGGAAGCTGTGCACCGGGGCTTGGTCCGCATAGAAGCCGCAGTCCGACGCGACCACGGCCGTCCCGAGATCGCGGCACGCCTCCAGCCAGCCCGAGTGGGTGCCGAATCGATACGGCAGCAACGACACGTCGATCTCGGTGAGATAGTTCCAGAGCGCATCGTCGTCGAACCGCTGGTGCACCCGCACATCGACGTCGGGAAAAGTGTTGTAATCCAACAGCTTTGCGCCGACCGTGGGGCTGTACCAGTGACTGGTGGACTCGAAGACATCCTGGTCGATATCCAACCGAACCGTCGCGTCGGGCAGCGATCTCGCGGCCTCGATCACCGCGTCCATCACCGCCAGCGGGTCCATGTTGGATCGTAGGTTCTTGGCGTGGACACCGATGACGAACGACTCCGACCGGGGGCGGGCGCAGTTCATTCGCTCGAGCGGCACCACGTGAGGATGCTCCACCACGCTCGCGCGCACCCCCCACCGGTCGTGGATCCAGGCGGCCGCGCCCTCGGTCAGGGTGATCACCGCACTGGCTCCGCGAACCAGGACATCCAGCTGCCGCAGATGATCGGTGTTGTCGGCGACATGGGGATTGTGCAGATCGTGGACGGTCAGAACCAACGCCTGACGGTGGACACGTAGGTGTTCGACGGTGCGAGCGAGCTCTTCGGGACCGAAGGACTCGAACCCGAAATGCACGTGCAGAACGTCGAACTGGACGTCGGTCTGCTCGGCGAGCCACTGTGCATCGAGAAGCCGCGGCGGCCACCACTGCCCGGGTACATCCACGCGGACGGGTGGAGGGTCGGGTAGCAACGTGACGGATTCGAGGGTGGATACCGCACCGTCGCCGAGCACCGGCAGCAGGTGCTGAACGTAGACGTGCGAGGACGGAACCGAGGCAACACGAATCATGACATCCTTCGGGTACAGGCAGGGCAATCGTGCCTGGTCCCGACACGCGATACGTGTCCAGTACCCACTTTCGTCAGGGTTCAATCGGGGTTGGCGCAGCAGGTCTTCCGGGGCTACGTTGACGAGGAAATGGTCCACTACGAACGAGCACACGACGTCGGGGCAATCATGGACGGGCGCACCCGCCACTACGGCGAATTCTACGAAGTAGCCGAACGACAACAGGGCCGTGACGCCCCTGAACACGACGACCGGCCGCTCCTTCTGGTCTGGGGAAATTGTCAGGCCGAGGCACTGCGTATTCTCCTCGATTCCGATCCGGCCATGCCGCTGCGGACGGTGCGCGTACCACCCGTCCACGAGCTCGAGTCCTCGGACTTGCCCTATGTCGACCGGCTCGTGCGCCAGGCGTCGGTCCTTCTCACGCAACCGGTTCGGGCCGGCTATCGTTCGCTACCGCTCGGGGTACCCGATCTTGCCGAGACCCTGCCGCCCGACGCCACCGTCGTGCGATGGCCGGTGCTCAGATATGCAGGGCTGCATCCCTTTCAGGTGATCGTTCGACATCCGAGCGATCCTGCCGCCGTTCCGAGCCTGGTGCCGTACCACGACCTGCGCACGATACTTGCCGCTGAGTGCGGACTCGGCGAAGACGACGACTGGGACCGCTCCGTCTCGGACGACGGTCTCCGACACGCAGCCGAGTCGAGCCTCGACGAGTTGCGTCGGCGCGAGAGCCGAGATACCGACATCGCAGCGTCCGACCTGTTCGCCGATGCCGGGCGCGCTGCCACCCACACGATCAATCATGCGACCAATGTGGTGTTGACTGCGCTGGCGCAGCGGATTCTGGACCAGCTCGGCACCGGCTGCACCGCCGCGGATCCGGGCCGCGAATTGCTCGGTGGCGTCCGGGCACCGGTCGAGCGACGAGTACTCGAAGCACTCGGTCTCGACGGCGATCCACGGCCCGAGTGGACGGTGGACGGCACACCGCATTCTCCGAGCTCGGTGCACCGTGCCCATCTGCGTTGGTATGCAGCCCATCCAGAATTCGTCGGTGCGGCGCTGCAGCGGCACTCGGAACTGATTCGCATCCTGGAGCTGGTGCCGTGACCCAGCCTGTGCACCATCTGGTCATCGGCCCTCCTGAGCACGGAGTGACTCGTTGCGCGCGCGAACTGGCCTCTGCGACAGCCAGTCCGGTGATCTCGAGCTTCGAAGATCTGCCCGTCGACATTCCGATACACGTGCATTTCACCGACCGGCTGTTCGGCCGAACCGCGGGTGAGGCCGCAGACGTGTTCGTCTCCGCGGTGGGACGGCACCGAGCTCCGATCACCGTCACACTGCACGACATCCCGCAGGCCTCGGATGGAACCGCGTTCGAAGCGCGAACGACATGCTATCGGCGGGTAATGGACTGCGTGTCTGCAGTCGTCGTCTCCAGCATGCACGAGCGGCTGCTGCTCGACGACGTAGCGCACGACCGAATCGACACTCGCGTCATTCCGCTGCCGATCCACAGTGCTACAGCAGAACCCGGACCGCGCGACGCCGTGCGCAACGTCGTCGGCGTACTGGGGTTCGTGTACCCGGGCAAGGGGCACGAGGAAGTACTGCAGGCCATGAGATCTCTCGACACTGCTGTCGACCTGCTGTCGATCGGATCCGCGTCGCCGGGCCACGAGACCATGATCGACGAACTCGCCTGTGCCGCGGCTCGACTCGGCCGTTCGTTCGGCTCCACCGGGTTCGTTCCCGACGCCGACCTCGACGGACTCCTTCGGTCGATCGCGATACCCGTCGCGTTCCACCGGCACCTGTCGGCATCCGGTTCCATCAACTCCTGGATCGCGGCAGGCCGTAGGCCGCTGGTCCCCCGCGGTCGGTACGTGGAGGAGATCGAGGCCAATTCTCCGGGGACACTCTGGATCCACGAGAACTCCGTCGACGGCCTCGCTGCCGCCATGATCGAGGCGCTGGATCATCCCGAAAAGACCTGGCAGCAACCCGGCGTAACTTCCTATCCGACACTCCACCAGGCAGCGGCGCTGTATTCCGCACTGTTTCGCGAACAGAGCGTGCCGACGGCGCAGCAGCTCTCCGATGGGCGCTGGGTGGTACCGGACAATCGGTGGGACCTGGTGCCACCCGTCGACCGGAACCCGTCGGTGTCGGTGGTGATTCCGTACTTCGAGCAACAACGCCGGTTGGAGTTCGTTCTGACCGCGCTGACCGAACAGACGTATCCGGCTTCTCGCATCCAAGTGATCGTGGCCGACGACGGGTCCCCCGTAGCGCCCGACGTCGATGCCTTTCGCACCGCGCTGGACATCACCGTGATACGCCAATCCGACCTCGGCTTTCGTGCGGCAGCGGCCCGCAATCTCGGCGCGTCGGTCGCCCAGGGCGAGATTCTGTGTTTTCTCGACGCGGATACCGTTCCCGAGCCCGGGTACATCGTGGAATCGGCCCAGCTGCTCGCGGCCCTGCCCGACGGCCTCGCCGTGGGACGTCGACGGCACGCCGATCTGGAGGGCTGGACCTCGAGGGATGTGGCGGAGTGGCTCGGCGGGCGATCGGCCGGACCGCACGAGTTGACGGAACCGCTCTGGCTCCGAGACGGATATGCGCACTCGCGTGACTTGCTCGACGCCGATCGGCGCTCGTACCGGTACATCATCAGCGCGGTCATGTCGTGTACCCGGCAGCTCTTCACGGAGATCGGCGGGTTCGACGAGAGCATCGTCGGATACGGCGGCGAGGACTGGGATTTCGCGCACCGCGCCTACGACGCCGGAGCCGTCCTGGCACACCTGCCGCGCGCAGTCGCCTGGCACGACGGGCCGGAATGGGCCGAGCGGACGGGCGGAGACCGCGAACGCAAGAACATGGAGGCCATGATGTTGGCCTCGCGGATCACCGACCCGGCGGCGCGCACCCACGGTCTGCTCTACGCCGTGCCCGAGATCGTTGTGGTCGTGGATTCCGCAGGACACACCTCGGCGTCTCTACTGCACACCGTCGGATCCGTTCTGCGCGAACGAGATTGCGTCGTATGGATTCACGGCACCGACGCAGCCGAGTTGCGACGGCCGTGGGGCGACGTCGATCCGCGAGTGAAGCAGGGGCAACCGAGCGACACCGGCCGCAGCCACGCCGTTGTGCACGTACGCGGCCCGGTGCTGTTCGGCGAGCACGCTCTGCGTCGACTGCTCGCCACCGGGGCCGATCGGATGACAGTGGACGTCGGGGGTTCGGGAGTGGTCGAATTCAGCACTTCGCGCTCGAATGCACGTGCGGCGCGGTGGGCAGCGGCCCTGGAGCGCACACCGGAGGACGTGGCCGACGCATTGTTCGGCCACAACCACCGCACAGGTGTCGAATTCGGGTTGTCGATCGGCGAGCAGCAGCCGAACCTGGCCTGGTGACGGGTAATGCCGTGTCGGAGCGAACGATTCAATGAAGATCGATGGAAAGTACGAGTCTAGGCTCGTCGGGACGAAGTGAAGAGCAAGGTCGGATGAAGATGAACAGAACGCTGTATTCGATGATCTGCATGATGGCGATCATCGCCTTCGTTGCATTGCTATGGGGCACAGTCGGGTACGTCTATGCCGACACCCACCCGTTGCGCCGCGCGGCGTTTGTCGGTGGCGGGGTGCTGATCTCGGGATGGCTGATCGTGCTCGTCGCCGCGGGCGTCAAGGTTTCTCGGTTGAAGGCCCGCAGACGAGAGAGCAACTCCGACACCGATTGAGAACGCCGGCGACGGGTACTCGGGATTGAAGTCTCGACGTACACCCTCCAGTTCGGATGCTCGTCGGGTCCCTCGTATCGGGTGCCGAGCAAGGATCGTCGATGGTCAGTCAGCGCAGTGTGTCCAGTCAGCGGGATTCCCCGGTTCGTCCGGCGACTCGCGACGAATACCTGTCGACGTGGTCGACGCTGCACAACGGCATCGATCCGTCTTCGTCGGTGTTGGTCAGATGGTGGCTCCGAGTGGTCTACACGCTGAGCGCCCCGCTGGTTCGTGCCTCCGTGTCCGCCCATGCCGTCACCTGCACCGCCGTCGTCGTGGCCGGGGCGGCGGTCGCTCTGTCTCGGCCCGGCACCTCGGCCCCCCTGGTCGCCGCTGTGCTCATTGCTCTCTCGGGCCTGCTCGACAGTATCGACGGCGGCGTCGCGATGATCGGTCGATCCCAATCACAGTGGGGTTATCTGCTCGACACGGTCGCAGATCGCTGCAGCGATCTGCTGTTGCTTGCGAGCGGCTTTGCGCTGGGAGCCCCGATGCCTCTTGTCGTCGCGGTCGGGGTGACGACCCTCCTGCACGAGATGGCCCGAGCCCGGGCAGTCGGGGCCGGCATACCCGACGTCGGATTTCTGACGGTATGGGAGCGCCCGTCCCGAGTCATCGCTGCCGCGGTCACTGCCACCGTTGCCGGTGCCGCTCCGGCGAGTGCCGGTACATCGGCGACGATCGGTATCTCCGTGACGTGCACACTGGCCGTCCTCGGCTTCACTCAGTTGATGTTCGGGCTGCATCGCCGGGCAGATCGAACTCCGCGGTGACCAGCCAGCCTGCGAGCGCCAAGATGTGGAACACGAACATCCACAGCATGATTGCCACGCCCCCGCCGATCGCGGTGAGGCCACCGAACGGCGCGCCGAGGTCCACCGGAATCGCCAGGAACAGAATGAATCCGTGCACGAACCCGGTGACGATGGACGAGGTGACCAACGATCCCACGGCCAACGCCCGCCAACCCACCGCCCGTGGAGCAATCACTCGGTAGGTCCACGCAAGGGGAACCGACAGAATCAGCCACAGACAGTTGAAACCGAGGAACACGCGCAGCGTCATTGCACCGATCCCGCCGTTGCCGGTCGTTGCTTCGAGCAGCCGCGCAACGCTGAGCACGCCGGCCAGCAGCACCGGGGCTGCGACGAAGAACGGCACCATCGCCAGTCGTCCACGCCAGCCGGTGAACGATTCTCGGGTCGGAGCGAACCGGACGATCGCCCGGCGTAGGCCTTCCCCGTAGAACGTCGCGGGAAAGATCGAGATCAGGACCCCGAGCGGACCGAGTTCGATTCCGGCGGTGGCCAATCCGTCGACCGCAGCCCGGGCACCGAGCGCATCGGGCAGCAATGCCGACACCGCATCGAACCCGGACCGTACCCACTCCGCCGATACCAGCAGAGCTGTGGCGCGAATCGTGAGCAGTAGCAGCGGCACAACGGCAATGACGGCGTAGAACGTGAGTCCGCCTGCGATCAGAGTGGTGTCCTCACGGGCGAACCCTGCCCTGATGGCGCCGAGGCTACGAATCGCCCGCGTACGAATTGTCGTCACGGCTGGAAATGTGCCACAGAATGCCGACGCGGCGTCATTCGAGGACTACGTCCACTCCGTCGATCACCTTGAGAAACGGGCAGATCGACGTCGCCTGCGCCAGGATCGCCTCGGGATTGTCCGTGCCCGGCAGCGACACCGCCAGAGAGAACTTCGCGTCGTACCCGGATGCGTCGGAGTCGGTCAGAACGACCTTGCCTTTGACAGCCAGGTCGTCGACACTGCCGCCCACTGTTCCGAGGGCGATGCGCAACGACTCGACCAGGCAACTCGACAGGGCCGCGGCCATGAGTTGCTCGGGGTTGGTGCGTTCGCCGGGGCCACCGAGTTGTTGGGGTTCGCGCACACCGAGCGACAGGACGCCGTCGTCGGACGTGACGCCGGTCGCGGTGGCGGAAACGGTTGCTGTGTAGAGCTCGGTGTTCATCGATCACGGATGTCCACTCGGTGCGCGATCGAAACCGGCGTACGTCGCGATCATTCCGCGCATCCGTCCGCACGTGTCCCTGTTCACACATCCGCGACTCCTGTTTGACCGAACCTACCCACGGGTAATGACCGGTACAGGGCCGAGCATCACGCTGCGACCCGCAGGCATCGGCCACAGGGAATCGATCACCAACCGAAAGGGGAGCACCATGAGCACATCCACACTGATCGCTCAGTTGCGCGTCGCGCTGCAGCTGACGAACACGGAAATCCAGATCGCGGAAACTCGCGTCGTTCAGGCGCGCACCGAGGCGGTTCGTCGAGAACTGGCCCAGAATGCCGCGAACGGCCGGGATCGCGCCGCAGCCATCGAGGAAGCCCTTCGTGGTCTCGGCGGCTTGCCCGATCTCGTGTCACCGTTCCTGGGACGCACACTCGCTGCTGTCAAAGCGGTCGCCGAACAGGCTCAGCCGTTCGACGAAGCCCTGCTGGGTGACCTCGCACTCGAGCAGCAACTGCTGGGCCGAGCGAAGTACATCAAGGCACTGGCAACGGCAGCGAACGAGCCGTCCGTGGTTGCACTGGCCACCAGGCTGGCCACCGCTCACACCGCCACGGTCGAGTGGCTCGAGACGGTACTTGCCGAGGACGCTCTGGGCGGACCCGCAGCACTGCGCCGCACCCCGTTCCAGGCCGCCGCAGGTACCGCGGTCAAGATCGTCAACGCACCGGCAACGTGGTCGGCACGAGGCCTCGACCGCGCACTGGATGCAGCTCGCGCCACCCCGGACCGCCTCAGCGCACTGCTGGGCCGCGGTGCACATGCCGGTGACGTCGCAGTCAAGACACTCACCGCGAGCCGCGATGCAGCACTCGAGGCTGCCGAGGACGTGACCCGCAGCGAAGGCGTCGATGTTGTCGCCGACGCGATCCACACTGCTCGCTCTGCCAGCGGAACTCTCGATGCCGACGAGCTGCCGATCGCGGACTACGACGATCTCAACGTCTCGGACGCCGTCGCCGCCATCAAAGACCTCAGCAACCCGACCGACGTTCGCACCGTCGTGACGTACGAAGAGGCACACAAGAACCGCCACGGAGTCGTGTCCGCAGGACAGACGCGCGTGGCAGCAATCGCCAAGGACGTCATCTCAGTCGACTGATCCTTCTGCGAATACCGATGCGGCCCGTGATTTTCCGGGCCGCATCGCTGTATTCGAAGCCCTACGGCTTCAGCAGAACCTTGATGGCACCGTCCTGCTTCTTCTGAAAGAACTCGTACGCGTGCGGGGCATCGTCGAGCGACAACTCGTGCGTTGCGAACGAATCGACGCCGAGAGGGTCGTCGTCACCGAGCAACGGCATGATGTCGTCGACCCACCTCTTGATGTTCGCTTGCCCCATTCGCAGCTGAATCTGCTTGTCGAACATGGTCATCAGCGGTAGCGGATCGGCCATGCCGCCGTATACGCCGATGATCGAAATGGTTCCGCCGCGGCGAACGATGTCGATGGCCGAGTACAACGCACCGAGGCGATCGACACCGGCTTTCTGCATCATCGGAGCAGCAACGGCGTCCGGGAGCATCCCGACGATCTGCTGCGCCATCTTGCCGACCGGTGATCCGTGCGCTTCCATGCCCACGGCATCGATGACGGAGTCGGTTCCTCTGCCGTGGGTCATCTCCCGGATCACGTCGCCGACGCCGCCGCTGTGTTCGGCGAGGTTCACCGTTTCGATTCCTCGCGCTGCTGCGCGGGCGAGCCGTTCGGGAACGAGGTCGACCGCGATCACTCGGAAACCCTTGTGCTGGGCGATGCGAGCGGCCATGTCTCCGATGGGCCCGAGACCGAGCACCGTCACCGATCCGCCCTCGGGAATCGCAGCGTATTCCACGGACTGCCACGCGGTGGGCAACACGTCCGACAAGTAGACGAATCGTGAATCCGGCGGTCCTTCGGGAACTTTGATGTGCGTGAACTGCGCCTGCGGGACACGAAGGTACTCGGCCTGTCCGCCGGGCACCTGCCCGTAGAGCTTGGAGAAGCCGAACAGTGCTGCGCCCATTCCCTGCTCGCGAACCTGGGTGGTCTCGCACTGGGTGTACAGACTCGAATTGCACATGTAGCAGTGTCCGCAGGAGATCTGGAACGGGATGACGACGCGGTCACCGACTGCCAGATCACCGGTTTGCGAACCGACTTCCTCGACGATGCCCATGGGCTCGTGGCCCAGAATGTCGCCCTCGTCCATGAAGGCACCGAGAGTTTCGTACAAATGCAGATCCGAGCCGCAGATGTTGGTGGTCGTGATTTTGACGATCGCGTCCGTCGGCTGCTCTATCTGCGGATCGGGAACCGTGTCCACGCTGACTTTTCTCTTGCCCTGCCAGGTGACTGCGCGCATGAGGTCCTTCCGGTGGATTCGACACCGAAGTTCGATGTCGTGCACAACGGATTGCCGGTTGTGACGGCTCACAAACACCTGCGCGGACTGCGATTGGTACCGGCCCGCGGTGGGTAGCCTCAGGTATGACCGAGCTTCTGTCCGCCCGCCCGACCGCCGTACGCTCCCCCGTCCTGCCGGTTCCGTGCGGGCCGATTTCGGAAGCCGTCGTACGGTGCTTGACCACAGGTGAACCGGGAACGACCGGGATCGTGCCGACACCGACAGACGTCGATTCCACGTCGCGAGACGTACAACTCGCCCTGCTGATCTGCTACGAATTGCACTATCGCGGGTTCGACGGTGTCGCCGACGCATGGGAGTGGGACCCCGATCTCCTTCGCCTGCGAGCAACACTCGAATCCGCTTTCCTCGAGTACGTTCGGGCTCACGTGGAACCAGGGCACGACGCGGCCGCAGAGATGGACGCCCTGTCCGTCGAGGCGACCTCGGGAACCGGCCCGTCGTGGTTCCTGCGCGACGAGGGCTCGTGGGAGCAGATGCGCGAGTATTTCGTGCATCGGTCCGTTTACCACTTGAAGGAAGCCGATCCGCACGCCTGGGCCATCCCCCGGTTGACCGGTCAGGCCAAAGCGTCTTACGTGGCAGTCGAATTCGACGAGTACGGCGGCGGGAAGGGTGATCGCGTACACCAGAAACTATGGGCCGACTCCATGGTAGCCGCCGAGCTCGACGCGTCGTACCTCGGATACATCGACCGTGTTCCCGCTCAGACTCTGGCGTGGGTGAACCTGATGTCGCTCTTCGGTCTGCACCGAGGACTCCGCGGTGCCACGGTCGGACACCTTGCCGCCACCGAGATCACGTCGTCGCCGGGCTCACAGCGGTACGTACACGGCCTCGAGAGGTTGAAGGCACCCCAGGCATGCATTGCGTTCTACGCAGAGCACGTCGAGGCGGATGCGGTGCACGAGCAGGTACTTCGGCGCGATGTCGTCGGCAATCTACTCCGCGACGAGCCCGAACTGGAGGCGGATGTGGTGTTCGGAATGCGCGCACTGGATTTCGTGGAGAACGAGCTCGCCGATCACGTGATGTCGCGCTGGTCCGCCGGTCGGTCCTCGCTCGACTGAGCCGGCCTCTTCTTGGCGCGATGGCTGGTGTCGCACAACGGGTAGTTCTTACTCCGTCGACACGTGCACACCGCCACCGCGAATCGGTCGGAACACACTCGCGTGCCGTCGTCCAACTCGATGTCGACCGGTCCGTCGATGACGATCGGCCCACCCTTGACGATGCGGACGGTGGTGCGTTTCGTGGTGGACGCCGCGGGACCATGGTTGTCGCCGTCGGCACCGCCCTCATCGTCGGTCGGCACGAATGACCACCAGATCCTCGATGTCACGGGATGCTTCGAGTAGTCCTACCTGCTCGAGCCAGGCAGCCCTCTCCGTCATGACCGGGCCGAACGAGATCGATCGCCGTGCGGCCACGGACACCGTCATGCCCCTACGGCGCAGCATCGCTTCGGTTCGTGCAGGGTCGGAGTACTCCGACTGCACCACCATCAGGGTCCCGCCGGGGACGAGCAGGTCGTGAGCGGCATCGCACAGCGGATCCAGCACCACTCGGCCGTCGTGGCCGCCGTCCCACGCTCGGTGCGGACCGACACCCTCGGGCACCGCCTCCGAGGGCACGTACGGCGGATTGCACAGAACCACGTCGAACGGCTCGAGCACCGACGCGTCCGCGAACGACCCGAGGCGGACGTCGACATCGACATCGAGGGCGGCTGCGTTGCGACGAGCGCACGCCACCGCGAGCGGCGAGATGTCGAACGCCAGCACTTCACGTGCGCCCAACGACGCCGCAGCGAGCGCCACGGCACCGCTCCCGGTGCACATATCGAGCACACGGGCACCGCGCACTACCCCGGCCCTCGACGCCATCTCGCACAGCAACCATGAATCGTCCTGCGGCTCATACACTCCGGGATCTGCATGAACCGCACGGGTGGATCTGAACGTATCGAATTCCGCCGTCGTCATCGAGGTGTCCTCTCGGAGATCGTCATCGCAAGACGTGCCCTCTCGGGCTGTGTGCCGAGCGTGGACTCCACTCGAGGTGGCTACTGTATGCCCGATCGCACCGGCCGCAAACAAGCCGCTTGAAACCGCGCGAATCGGGTAGTCCACCGACAACACGCGGTGAAGCAAACGCCGCCGTTCGCCCGTCTCGGGCCCACACCGTCCGCTTCGGCAGCACTGACCGCCGTCGTTCATCGAGGAGATTCTCTTGTCGGTTCTACCGTCCATCGACCCTGTTCCCGCCGTCGTCGTACCGTCGCTTCGGCAGGTGTTTCCGGCACCGACTGCTGGAGCCGGCATCACCGTCACCGAACTCGGCGGTGCCACCGTCGTTCGCGTCGCCGGAGAATTCGGTCGTCAGGATCTCGGCGTGCTGGCCGAGACACTCGGTGATGCATCGGTCGAAGGTTCTCGGTTGGTGCTCGATCTGACCGCGGTCGACGCGGTGCCGGCAGGCACGGCGGCAATTCTCGATGCCACGTCGATGCACCTGAGCAGGTGGGGCACTCGACTGGCTGTGGTCGGTTCGATCGAGTCGACCCGAGCGCTGGCCGCAAACGCAGGCGGCCGCACCGCATTTCACACCACTCTCGACGCTGCACTCGCATACAGAGAGATTTCGGCTTGACCTCGACCGGCGTCGACGGCCGCCACGACGTTCTCGTTCTCGGCGGCGGCAACGCAGGCGTCAGTGCGGCCGCACGCGCACTTCGTCTCGGTATCAGCGATGTGGCGGTCATCGAACCCCAGTCCGTGCACACCTATCAGCCGTTGCTGTCGTATGTCGGGGGCGGCCAAGCCCGACTCCGCGATGCCGAGCGAACCCAACGCTCGGTGATGCCGAAGGGCAGCACCTGGATCCAGGACACGGTAGCATTCGTCGACCCCTACGAGAAGGTGGTCACGACCGCGTCGGGTCGGCGATACGGCTATCGAGACCTGATCATCGGGACCGGCCTGGTACCCGACCACGAGGCTCTGCCCGGAATCACCGCGGCCGCCGACTCGGACGCGGTGACGAGCAATTATCTGGGTCGAGCGGAGAAGACCTGGCAGCTGATCTCCCACTTCCCGTCACCCGAGATCGGCGGCTCCTCCGAGCGCGGCACGGCAGTGTTCACGGTGCCGCGGCCACCCGTGGGCTGCACCGGCACCACGCTCAAACCACTGTTCCTGGCCGCCGCCCACTGGCGGGCGACCGGGCAGCTCGCCGACATCGACATCACCCTGGTGATCGACCGCGAGGGTCTACTCGATGTGCCTCGGCTCGATTCGGTGTTGCTCGATCATCTCCGCGATCTCGGCGTCCGGATATTGCACCGCACAGCAGTGACCGCCCTTTCCCCTGCAACTCGGCAGATCACCGTCACCGATCACCATGGCGCACAGCAGATCATCGACTACCGGATGCTGCACCTGGTGCCCCCGTTTCGCGGACAGCCATGGGTCGAGTCGTCGAAACTGACCGGAGACGGACAGCACGGTCTCGTCGACATCGACCCCCGCACACTGCGACACCGCGAACACAGCGAGATCTGGGCCGCCGGTGACGGTGCCGGAATCGACACCGATTCGTCCGGTGGTGGGCTGAGAAAGCAGATAACCGTTCTGATCGACAACCTGCTCGCCGCCAGAGCCGGACGAGAAATGTCCTCGTACGACGGATACACCGTGGCACCGGTGACGATCGACGCCCACCGTCTCGTTGCGGCCGAATTCGACCGAACCGGGGCACTCACGCCATCGCTACCGTCGTTTCTGGATCCGCTGAAAGCGCGACGATCGGCCTGGCTGTTCGACCGCTACGGCCTGCCACTGAGCTACTGGAACATGATTCTCCGCGGACGGCTCTGACGGCACCGCCCATCGATCAGTCGAGTTCGAGTACTGCCATCAGTCCGTGCGGATCATCGATGTCGACGTCGTGGCCGTCTTCGCGCAGACCGGCGGCTGCGTCCTCGAGAAGCCGACGCGCCACGTCGTCCATCGCGCGAACATGGTTCAGATCGAGGGTGATTCGGTGATGGGCGTCGATGCCCTCGGCCAAGGTGGCCAGTACCGACTCGGCTCCGGCGAAACGTAGGTCACCTTGCAGGTGCACGATCGTGGCGTCCTCACCCGTCACCTCACGAATGGCCGACGTACCACTCGGTGCCACATGCATCATGTGCAATTCGAGATCCCGTGAGAGGCGCTCGAACACGGCGACTCCCCGCACGCTGTTTCCGTGTTCGTTCAACTTGGGCGACAGCACAGCCAACCCGACCTGCCCGGGCAGCACACCGACGATCGCACCGGCCACCCCACTCTTGGCCGGAATACCCACTGCCGCAACCCAACTCCCCGATCCGTCGTACATCCCGCAGGTGGACATCACCGACAGCACGTGCCGATTGACCGCACCGTCGATCAACCGTTCCCCGGTGCTGGGATCGACTCCCCCGTTGGCCATCACCGACGCAATGGTGGCCAGGTCCACGCAGTTGACGTCCACCGAACATTGACGGGCGTAGCCGTCGACCACCTCGGCCGGATCGGCTGCGAGAATTCCGACGGATTTCAGAAGGTAGGCGATCGCGGTGTTGCGGTCGTCCGATTCGATCTCGGCTTCGTAGACCGACGTGTTGGTGCTCAATTGCCTTCCGGCGCAACGGCTGTGCAAGTCCCTGATGCGATCGGCACGCTCCTGCGCCGAGCTGCCCCGAATCATCGAGTGCACAGCGAGTGCTCCTGCATTGATCAGCGGATTGCGCGGTCGACCCGTGGCGCGTTCGAGCGAGATCTCGTTGAACGAATCGCCGGACGGTTCGACATCGGTGGCCTCCAGCATTCGTTCGAGTCCGTTGTCCTCGACGGCCAACGCATACGCGAGGGCCTTGGAGATGGACTGGATGGAGAATTCGGTATCGCAATCACCTGCGGCATAGACCGATCCACCGACGGTCGCAAGGGCCACCGCGAAGGTCTCGGGGTCTGCTCGCTCGAGTTCGGCGTTACCCTCCGCGATTGCCCCGCCGTCGAGGTGTCGGCAATCGTCGAGGACGGATTCGAGGTAGCGGTTGATCGGTGACTGCATACCGTCACGCTAACTCGGCGCAGAGGTCACTTCCGCATTGCGCGATTCAGCGCTCGCGCTCGGAGTTCGTCGTCGACGCGCTCTGAAACATTTCCAGGAAGGATCCGAAGCCCTGGCCACTCGTCGCAGTGTTGTCACGTGTGTCCTGTGCGGGTCCGACCGCCGCGTTGTCTGATTCCATGTCACAGATGCTGCCGTTCGGACATGTCAGCGGATCTGGGGGCAATATCACGATAGGGCAACAAAATATAACGAAGCGATAACGGCGACCGAGGTAGCGCCGTCGTGACGAGTGACAAATGGCCGAGGGAATTCTCGGGCTCGCGAACGGCCGAACCTCGACGTGCGCCGTTTGTCGGATCGGCGACTGTAAAGTCGGGCCCGACCGAAAGGACGATGTGACGCACGCGACACCCGGACGGCGCACCGTATCGCGTCGTTCCTTCTTCACTGCTGTAGTGGCCGGCTCCACGTTGATGCTCGTCACACGCACCACCGCGTCTGCGGAACCGGCCGGCACCGACGGTGAGCCCGATCAGGTCCTCACCGCGATTCCCGCCGACTCGAATCTGGTGATCCTCGAGGTGCGCGGGGACGGATCCGTGCACTGCGCGTTGCCCCGTGCCGAGATCGGACAGGGACTGACCACCTCGGTGGCGATGCTGATAGCGGAAGAGCTGGACATCTCTCTCGACAAGACCGTCGTGTCACTCTCACGTGGCCGGCAGGAACTGATCGGAAACCACTACACGGGCGGCTCCAACTCCATCCAGTCTCTCTGGGAGCCCGTTCGATCCATCGCTGCAACGGCACGAGCGCGGCTGCTGCGCGCTGCCGCCGATCGGTGGGGTGCCGACGTCGGCACGCTGAGGATCGTCGACGGTGTCGTCATGGCACCGGACGGACGGGCGGCGCACTTCGGCGAGCTGGCAGTCGCTGCCGCGGCCCCGGAACTGCGCTTCGAGGCGGTGGACCCGAAGTCGGAGGAAGATCTGACGGTCGTCGGCACTCCGACCACGCGCCAGGATGCTCGCGCGATCGTCACCGGTCGGCTCACCTACACGCTCGATCTCGACGTGCCCGACGCCATGCCTGTCGTCGTCCGACGCCCACCGACGATCAACGGAACCGTTGCCTCGGTGGACGAGGCGGCCTTGCGAGCGATGCCAGGGGTCATCGATGTTGCCGTCGTGTCCACCGGGGTCGCCATCATGGCGCGCACCTTCGGATACGCGCTCGCGGCGAAAGACGCCGCGGTGGTCACGTGGAACGCCGGAACCATCGACGACGAATCCACCGATTCCATCCAGGACAGGCTTCGGCGGAGCACCCCGGCGTTCACGGGTTTCGGCGGAGTGGGTAGGCCCGAGCTGCCGGGCGAAACGAAACTGAACGTCGATTTCGACTTCGCTCCCGTCTCGCATGCCGCGATGGAAACCAATTCGGCAGTCGCCGACGTGCGATCCGATCGCGCGGATGTATGGGCATCGATGCAGCTACCCAACTACGCCGGGCAGAAAATTGCTCTGACACTGGGCATTCCGTTGAACAGGGTCACCACCCACGTGATGAACGGCGGCGGCTCGTTCGGCCGTAGGCTCTACTTGGACGGCCCACTCGAGGCCGCCGTCATCTCCCGAGCAATGGGCAAACCGGTGCGCCTGATGTGGTCGCGGGTGGACGACATGCGGCACGGCCGAGCCCGGCCCGCGGTACACACCAAGTTCGACGCGGTCCTCGCCCGCGGCACGGTGATCTCCTGGGAGCAGCGCGTGGCCGCAGTGTGCACCGATTTCGACGGCGGTTTCGGTGACCTCGCCACCGACGCATTGGCACCGTCCCCGCTGATTTCCCAGACGCTGTTCCACAGCACCCTCGACCCGTACTCGTTCACCGACAGCAGCATCAGGACCCTCGTCGAGGTACCGGTGGAGATGCCTACCGGCAGTTGGCGATCGGTGTTCTCCGGAACGGTACGTACAGCGGCCGAGATCATGGTTGATCGCATCGCCGACGCCCTCGATACCGATCCGCTGGAGCTACGCATCGGGGCCGTCGCGAGCGACCGCCACCGTGATGTGCTCGATACGCTCGCCGCAGAGGGCAACTGGGGTGCAGATCTCGGCCCCGGCCGGGCGCAGGGTATCGGGTTCCATGCCGAGTTCGGTTCCAGTGCAGGATATCTCGTAGAGATCGATGCGCAGGACCCGCGAGCGCCCCGCGTGAGAAAAGCCGTCATCGTCGTGGACGTAGGCCGCGTGGTCAACCCTCGCAGTCTCGAGGCCCAGATGATCGGCTGCCTGATGGACGGCATCTCGACCACCCTCAGGGCCGCACTGCACTACGAGCAGGGGCTGCCGCTCGAGGGTAGTTACTCGCAGTTCCACTACGCCCGCCAACGCGATTCACCACCGGATGTGTCAGTGGTGATCATGCCGCCCACCACCGAGAACCCCGGTGGGGCAGGAGAATTGGGAGTTCCCGCTGCGGCCGCCGCAGTGGCCAACGCGTACGCACGCGCCACCGATACCACCCCCACCCGCTTCCCGATCCTGTTCGACGTCGACTTCGACCCGTTCCCGAAATGAGGACCCATGGCTGAACAGAAGTTCGTCGTCAACGGGGTCGCGGTGTCGGTCGACCTACCCGACGACATGCCGTTGCTCTGGGCCCTGCGGGACGAACTCGGTGTCCGCGGCCCCAAGTACGGGTGTGGCATCGGCGTGTGCCATGCCTGCACGAGCCACCTCGACGGGGAGGAGGTACTCCCCTGTGTCACACCGGTCTCCGATGCCGTCGACAAAGAGGTCACGACCATCGAGGGGCTCGCGGACGGCGACGTTCTCCATCCCGTGCAGCAGGCATGGATCGACGAGGACGTCTCCCAGTGCGGTTACTGCCAACCCGGTCAGATCATGGCTGCCGTCGCACTGCTGAAGCGCATCCCCGACCCGACGGACGAGGACATCGACACCATCGAGAACGTCTGCCGGTGCGGTACCTATCCCCGAATTCGACGGGCCATCAAGGCGGCCGCGAAAGCGATGTCGCAGCGCTGATCGAAAAGGTTTCTGCCACAGCACAACACCCCGCGAACCACAGGTTCGCGGGGTGCTGTGTGAACTACCCGATTCAGCCCAGTTCGAAGCGATCGAGCATCATGACCTTGTCCCAGGCCGCGACGAAGTCCCGAACGAACTTGTCCTTGGCGTCGTCGCAGGCGTACACCTCTGCGAGAGCGCGCAATTCGGAGTTCGAGCCGAACACCAGATCGTTGCGAGTTCCGGTCCACTTCTTCTCACCGGTGGCGGCATCCTTGGCCTCGTAGATGCCGTCCTCGGCGGTGGGAACCCATTCGGTACCCATGTCGAGGAGGTTGACGAAGAAGTCGTTGGTGAGCGTGCCGACCTTGTCGGTCAGGACGCCGTGTGTCGACTGCTTGTAGTTCGCGCCGAGCACGCGCAGACCACCGACGAGCACGGTCATCTCGGGTGCACTGAGCGACAGGAGGTTTGCGCGATCGACCAGGTTGAACTCGGCCGGCAGCTTCTGGCCCTTGCCCAGGAAGTTACGGAAACCGTCGACCTTGGGCTCCAGATCGGAGAACGAGTCGACGTCCGTCTTCTCCTGCGTGGCATCCATGCGGCCCGGAGTGAAGGGGACCGTGATGTCGACGCCTGCGTTCTTGGCGGCCTGCTCGACGGCTGCGACGCCACCGAGTACCACGAGGTCTGCGAAGGACACCGTTCCGGAGAACGACTGCTGAATTCCTTCGAGGACGCGGATGACCTGTGCGAGCTCGTCGGGCTCGTTGACCTCCCAGCCGGCCTGCGGCTGCAGACGCAGACGGCCACCGTTGGCACCGCCGCGCTTGTCACTGACGCGGAACGACGACGCCGCCGCCCATGCAGCCGAGATCAGCTGCTCCTGAGTCAGTTCGGATCCGAGGATGGCCTGCTTCAGTTCGGCGATCTGTGCGTCACCGATCAGCTCGTGGTCGACGGCCGGGATCGGGTCCTGCCAGAGCAGGGGCTCCGCGGGGACCTCGGGGCCGAGGTAACGCGAGACCGGTCCCATGTCGCGGTGGGTGAGCTTGAACCATGCCTTCTGGAATTCCTCTGCGAGCTCCTCGGGATGGTCGAGCCACCGCCGGGTGATCTGCTCGTAGATCGGGTCGACGCGCATCGCGATGTCGGAGGTGAGCATCGACGGGTGGCGACGCTTGGAGGGATCGGCGGGGTCGGGAACGAGATCCGCGCCCTCGCCGTTCTTCGGGCGCCACTGGTGTGCACCGGCCGGGCTCTTGTAGAGCTCCCACTCGAACCCGTACAGGGTCTCGAGGAACGAGTTGTCCCACTGGGTGGGCGTAGGGGTCCAGATGACCTCGAGGCCACTGGTGATCGCGTCTGCGCCGACACCACTCTGGTAGCTGTTCTTCCAGCCGAGGCCCATCTGCTCGAGGGGGGCACCCTCGGGCTCGGCACCGATGTGCTCGTCGGGGTCCGCTGCGCCGTGTGTCTTACCGAACGTGTGTCCGCCGACGGCGAGTGCCGCGGTCTCGATGTCGTTCATGGCCATCCGGCCGAAGGTCTCGCGAATGTCCAGTGCGGACTGCACCGGATCCGGGTTGCCGTTGGGGCCTTCCGGGTTCACGTAGATCAGGCCCATCTGCACTGCGGCAAGCGGGTTTTCGAGGCTCGTGCGATCACCGTCGTAGCGCTCGTCGCCCAACCAGGTCTGCTCGGGGCCCCAGTAGACGTCCTCGTCCGGCTCCCAGGCGTCGACGCGTCCGCCGGCGAAGCCGTAGGTCGGCAGACCCATGGACTCGATGGCAACGTTGCCGGTGAGCACGATCAGGTCGGCCCAGGACAGCTTGCGGCCGTACTTCTGCTTGACCGGCCAGATGAGGCGCCGGGCCTTGTCCAGGCTTGCGTTGTCGGGCCAGCTGTTCAGCGGCGCGAAGCGCTGCATGCCGGCTCCGGCACCGCCGCGTCCGTCCTGCTTGCGGTACGTGCCCGCTGCATGCCATGCCATGCGAATGAAGAAGGGGCCGTAATGACCGAAGTCGGCAGGCCACCAGGGCTGCGAGTTCGTCATCAGGGCCTCGATGTCACGCTTGACCTCGGCGAGATCGAGAGAGTTGAACTCGGCTGCGTAGTCGTAGTCGGGCCCCATGGGGTCGCCGACTGCCGGGTTCTTCTTGAGGATCTTCAGATTCAGCGACTTCGGCCACCACTCACGATTGCTTCCGCCTTCGACGGGCCTCGGCATCGAGTCGTGCATGACCGGACACTTGCCGCCGCCACCTTCCTGCGGCTGATCCTCGTTCATCTCTTTTTCGCGTGTTACGTGATCTTCGGACACGTGCTTCCTTCCAAGGTATGACGATCGGGCTGTGATCGGTGGTCACGAACTCTGCTGTGTTCGAGACCGGGGAGGGAACTGAGCGGGAACCGACGGCTGCTCTCGAGCTGCCGAACACTGTGCGCAGAGGCCCCAGTAGATGACCTCTGCCTCGTCGATGGTGAAACCGACGGAGTCCGATGCCGTGAGACACGGCGTCTCGCCTACTGCGCAATCCACATCGGCGATGACGCCGCACGAGCGGCATACGGCGTGATGGTGATTGTCGCCGACGCGCGATTCGTACCGCGCGGGCGAACCCGCCGGCTCGATCCGCCGAACCAGGCGCGCAACCGTCAATGCATTGAGGACGTCGTAGACCGTCTGCCGCGACACCTCGGGCAGCATGGATCGCACGAGCCCGAGAATGGTGTCGGTGTCTGCGTGCGGGTTGGTTTCGACGACCTCGAGTACCGCGACCCGGGGACGGGTCACGCGCATATCGGCAGTGCGCAACTGCTCCGCATGCGGCGAGATCGGCATCACGCTGCCAGTATCCTCCGGCTTTCTGGACCAAGTCAAGTATTCGGCCGAACCTGCCGGCGTGGACCGCACACCGCCGGACCCTCGTCAGGCCAACGCCAGAAACAGCTTTTCGAGTTCAGCCTCGGACATCGGCTCCTTACCGTCCGCACTCTCACCCGTCATGCACTCACGCAGACCTGTCGCCACGATCTTGAATCCAGCTTTGTCCAGTGCACGCGAGACAGCAGCGAGCTGGGTGACGACGTCCTTGCAATCGCGACCGTTCTCGATCATCCCGATGACGCCGGCAAGCTGACCGTGTGCGCGCTTGAGTCGGTTGAGTACCAGTGCGATGCTGTCTTCGTCGCCGATCATGTCGATCCCCTCGATGGTGGTGGTGTCGAACTCGATGGTACCCCCGGGGGCATCAGGCAGGGTTGGATCCACGCCCGCCCAGAGCAGCGATGGCCGCCTTCAGCCTGGTCGTCGCTTCCGCGGCGACCGAGGCCAATTCCGGCTCGCCGGTGACCTCGACCATGATGGCCGGGTTCATCGCCTCGACGATCACCGATCCCGGTGCCGCCGTGTCGTCACGCACGATCACGTTGCACGGCAGCAGCAACCCGATCTGCTTCATGACACCGACCGCACGGTGCGCCAGCCCGGGGTTGCACGCACCGAGAATCATGTAGCGCTCCATGTCCTCGCCGAGCTTCGCTTTGAGAGTCGCCTGCATATCGATCTCGGTGAGAACTCCGAAACCCTGTTCCGACAGCGCCTTTTTCGTGCTGTCGATCGCGGTGTCGAAATCGGTGTCGGTCAGCGTGGTGGACAGTGCGATGTTCATGGTGTCTCCTCGAAAGCTGTTGTTCGGTGGGAGTTGTTGATTCAGTGAGAAAAGCGGATGGACGGCAACGCGGCACGCAGCCATGCCGGCGACCACCACGCGCCGTGTCCGGTCAGCCGTAGCAGGACCGGAAGCAGCACGAGTCGAACCAGGAACGCGTCGAGCAGTACCGCAACGCCGAGGATGATGCCCATCTCCTTCGGGGGCAGCGGATCCGACAGTGCGAATGTGAAGAACACTGCCACCATCACCGCTGCGGCGGCAAAGATGACTCGTCCCGAGTGAGCCAAGCCGTCGACCTGGGCCACCTTGGAATCACCGGTGCGCTCGTAGTGCTCCTTGGCGGTGGCCAGCAGAAAAACGGTGTAGTCCATGGCGATGGCGAAGATCATCGCGAAGAAGAACACCGGACCCCAGCCGTCCAGGAATCCTTGCGGGGTGAAACCGAGCAGTGACGCGCCGTGGCCGTCCTGGAAGATCAACTTGGCGACGCCGAAGGCTGCGGCAGTGGACAGCAGGCTCACCAGCGTGCCGAGCAGTGCGATCAGCGGGGCCTGCAGTGCCACCAGAAGCAGCACGAAACCGAGGACCAGGATGATCCCGACGACGATCGGCAGGTAATCGTTCAATGCCTGCTGCAGGTCGAGGTTCTCCGCGGGCGCTCCTCCGACGAGCGCGGAGTCGGGCAGAGCGGCGCGCAGATCGTCGAGAATCGAGCCCATCGCCTCGTCGGACGGATCGACCGACGGAATTGCCTGCAGCAGTGCATATCCCGATCCATCGGTCGCACCCTGCGGCGGAGTCACCATCGAGATCCCCTCGACTCGAGCTGCCGCCTCAGCGGTGCCGACAGCATCCGCCTCGGGCACGACGATCTGCAGCGAACCCGGTGCACCCGGGCCGAACTGGGCCTGCACCAGCTCGTAGCCCTGCCGCACCGGTGCATCCTCCGGCACCACGGCGATGGACGGCATCGCGACCTTCAAACCGAGCACCGGGAGTGCCAGGGCGATCAGAATTCCCACGGAGACAACGGCGAACGGCCACGGGTGCTTGTGCAACAACTCACCCCATGCTGCGAACTTCGGGGATCGATGCTCCTGACGCTTGGCGTACGGCAACGATGCGGCGTTGACCTTGGGTCCGAGCGCCCCCAATGCCGCAGGCAGCAGTGTCATCGTCGCCAGCAACACGAAGGCGACGGCCAGCATGATCCCGACAGCCATGGTGCGCACCGCGGGCGCGGGGACGAGCAGCACAGCGGACAGACTCACCAACACCGTCAGACCGGACAGTACGACGGCTTTGCCTGCGGTGTCCATTGTTTCGGCCACAGCAGCCCTGGGGTCGGCGTGACGCAGCGCGTCGCGGAATCGAGCGACGATGAAGAGGGCGTAGTCGATCCCCAGCGCGAGGGCGAACATCATCGCGAAATTCATGGCCCACACCGAGATGGGCGTGACGCCGTTGAGCAGAACGAGACCACCCGCGGACGCAACGAGTCCGGCGACGGTGAGCAGCAACGGCAAGCCTGCGGCGACGAGTGAGCCGAACGCGAGCACCATGATCGCCAATGTGACCGGCCAGGAGAACAATTCGGCTTGGATCATCGCGTCGTGGTTCGCCTTGTTGAAGTCCGACCACAGTGCCGACGAGCCGGTGGGATACACCTCGATTCCGTCGCCCGAGAGCCCGGTCAACCGCTCCTTCACATCATCGACGGCCTTCACCATCTCGTCGGTCGTGCCGTTCGCCCCGGCGATGACGATGCCGGTTCGGCCGTCCGGACTGATCGTCATACCCGGTTGCGGCGCAACGACATCCCCGAACCTGGCGTCACCGGCGAACACGGCGGATACGTCGGTGATCACTGCCTGAACGGCGGGATCGGTGATGGACGCCGCGTCGGAGTGGACGACCACCTGCACCGCCGCAGAGGAATTACCGCCGAAATGCTGCTGGGCCAATTCTCGAACCTGAACGGATTCGGATCCGTTCGCCTGCCACCCCGCTCCCGCCAGGGAAGTGAAGACCGAGGGCGCAAACGAACCGAGGCCGATCAACGCGATGAGCCACACGCCGAATACCCAACGGCGATGAGCCACCATCGAAGCACCCGCACGGCCGAGTAGGCCTGGCCCACTCGCGGGCAGGTCATCAGGTGAACGAAGAGTTTCGGCATCGCGCAGCGACATGGTTCTCCTATACGGGTGGGGGTATCGATCGGGGCAGAGGGAACCCCGAGCGACCGAACGTGCCCACCTTCGCATATACCCAAGGGGGTATGCAAGTACCCCTGGGGGTATCACCCCAGGGGTACTCGAATCACAGCAGGCGCGCCGTTGCAGTCAGCCGCCGATCAGAGCCGACCGTTCCACTGCTTCTCTATCCCCCGCAGAACCTCCAGCGTCTGGGCAGAGTCCGCATCGACCGCCATCCGCGACCGGGCGCGCTCGAGCGCACGCTCGGCGCGCGTCACCGCACGGTGACCCGAGTCGGTGGCCTCGACCAAGTACTGCTGCCGATTCCGCGGATTGACGCTTCGGACCAGCAGCCCCGCGTCCACCAGGCTCGCGGTGGTCGCGGTGATACTTGTTCTGTGCCGCACCAACTCTCGTGACAATGTGCTGTACGACGTCGGCCCTCGCCTGCACACAAGTTCCAGCACCTCGTACCTCGCCCAGCTCAGCCCCTGTGTGTCCAGTGCCTCCGCCAGACGAACCCGCGCGGCCGACGCCATGCGCAGCACCGTCGACACGATTTCGAGCTCGGTCGAATGCACCGGAGAGGTATCACCGTCGAACGATTCGGCGAGGGCAGTCATCGGATACTCCCTACTTGATTTCTGTGAGGACGGTGCCTTGGGTGATGGCGTCGCCTGCGGTGACGCTCAGGCCGGTGATGGTGCCGCCTTTGTGGGCGGTGACGGGGTTTTCCATTTTCATCGCTTCCAGGACGGCGATGAGGTCCCCGGCGTCGACGGTTTGGCCTTCGGTGACGGCGACCTTGACCACGGTGCCCTGCATCGGTGCGGTCACCGCATCACCGGACGCTGCTCCCGCGCCGGCTCCGCCTCGGGTACGCGGCTTGGGTTTACGCCGCACCGCTCCGGCAGGCCCACCTCCGTTGCTGCCGAGGGACAGTTCCCCGGGCAGTGAGACCTCGACGCGGCGGCCACCGACCTCGACGACGACGGACTGCCGCGGCAGGACCTCGTCGTCGTCGATCGGTTGCCCGGCGGTGAACGGGGGAACCTGGTTGTCCCATTCGGTTTCGATCCAGCGGGTGTGCACCGAGAAGGAGTCGCCGTCGCCGATGAACGCCGGGTCGGAGACCACCGCGGCGTGGAACGGGATCACTGTCGCCAGGCCTTCGACGGTGAATTCGGCCAGTGCCCGACGCGAACGGGCCAATGCTTCCTCGCGGGTGGCTCCGGTGACGATGAGTTTGGCGAGCATCGAATCGAACTGGCCACCGATCACCGAGCCGGATTCGACACCGGAGTCGACGCGGACACCGGGGCCGGAGGGGGCGGTGAACGTGGTGACCGGTCCGGGGGCGGGCAGGAACCCGCGGCCGGCGTCTTCGCCGTTGATCCGGAACTCGAACGAATGCCCCCGCGGTTCGGGATCGTCGGTGATGGTCAGTTCTTCACCGTTGGCGATGCGGAACTGTTGCAGCACCAGGTCGATGCCGGAGGTTTCCTCGGTGACGGGATGCTCGACCTGCAGGCGGGTGTTGACTTCCAGGAACGAGACGAGTCCGTCTTGGCCGACGAGGTATTCGACGGTTCCGGCGCCGTAGTAGCCGGCTTCGAGGCAGATGGCTTTGGCGCTGGAGTGGATTTCTTTGCGTTGGGCGTCGGTGAGGAACGGGGCGGGGGCTTCTTCGACGAGTTTCTGGAAGCGGCGTTGCAGGGAGCAGTCGCGGGTGCCGGCGACGATGACGTTGCCGTGCTGGTCGGCGATGACCTGCGCTTCGACGTGGCGTGGTTTGTCGAGGTAGCGTTCGACGAAGCATTCCCCGCGCCCGAATGCGGCGACGGCTTCGCGGGTGGCGGAGTCGAACAGTTCGGGGATTTCCTCGCGGGTGCGGGCGACTTTCATGCCGCGGCCGCCGCCACCGAACGCGGCTTTGATCGCGATCGGCAGGCCGTGTTCGTCGACGAACGCCAAAATTTCGTCGGCGTCTTTCACCGGCTCGGACGTGCCCGGGACCGACGGTGCTTTGGCGCGGGCGGCGATGTGGCGGGCGGTGACCTTGTCGCCGAGGTCGCGGATGGACTGTGGGGAGGGTCCGATCCAGATCAGGCCGGCGTCGATCACGGCCCCCGCGAAGTCGGCGTTCTCGGAGAGGAATCCGTAGCCGGGGTGGATGGCGTCGGCGCCGGACTTGGCGGCGGCATCCAAAATTTTGTCGATCACCAAATAGGATTCGGCCGAGGACTGCCCACCGAGGGCGAATGCTTCGTCGGCGAGGCGGACGAAGGGGGCATCGGCGTCGGGTTCGGCGTAGACAGCGACACTGGCCAACCCGGCATCAGCAGCCGCCCGGATCACCCGCACCGCGATCTCACCACGATTGGCAACAAGAACCTTGGTGATCTTCCGATGAGAATTGGACGTGGTCATATTGTCGAGTTCCTTCACTGGCCGTATCGGGCATTGACGAAAAGAGCTGGGGCACTGGCGAGTCCATAACGGTGCATGTCTTCCGGGCGACCCCACAGATCCAGCACCGGCGAAGGTTCTTGGACCACGGACGGCTGCGCCGCGGACAACACAGCAACAACAGCGGCGATGTCGGTGTCGGTCGGGCGTCCACTGAACGACCAACTACCCGACGCCGCAACAAGATTCGCTTCGCCGTTCATAGTGGGATGTTTCCGTGCTTCTTCGGTGGGAGGGTGACTTGTTTGCGTTCGAGCAGACGCAGTGCGGTCACGATCTGACCGCGGGTATGACTCGGCGGGATGACGGCATCGAGGTACCCGCGTTCGGCAGCGACGTACGGGTTGACCAGAGTGTCCTCGTATTCCTGCTGCAACGTCAGCCGCAACGCGTCGACGTCCTCACCGTTCTTCGCCGCCTCCAACAACTGCTTGCGATACACGAACCCGACCGCACCCGAGGCCCCCATCACCGCGATCTGCGCCGTCGGCCACGCCAAATTGACGTCGGCACCCATGTGCTTGGACCCCATCACGTCGTACGCCCCGCCGTACGCCTTGCGGGTGATGACGGTGATCTTCCCGACCGTCGCCTCCCCATAGGCATACAACAATTTCGCGCCCCGCCGAATGATGCCGTTGTACTCCTGACCCGTCCCGGGCAAGAACCCCGGCACATCGACCAACGTGATGATCGGAACGTTGAAACAATCACACGTGCGCACGAACCGCGCCGCCTTCTCCGAGGCATCGATATCGAGGGTTCCCGCGAACTGCGTCGGCTGATTGGCCACGATCCCCACACTGCGGCCGTCGATCCGCCCGAACCCGACGATGATGTTGCGGGCCCGCCCCTCCTGCACTTCGAGGAACTCGTCGTCGTCGAGGATCCGGGTGATCACCTCGTGCATGTCGTAGGGGGTGTTCGGTGAATCCGGGATCAGAGTGTCGAGCTCGAGATCCTCCGCCGTCAGCGAGTCCTCGATCGCCCCGGTGATCGGATCCGACGGCACCGTCCGCGGGGCATCGGCGCGATTGTTCGACGGGAGATACGACAGCAGATCCCGCACGTAATCCAATGCGTCGTGCTCACCGGAGGCGACGTAATGCGCGACCCCGGACTTCTCCATGTGTGTCTTCGCGCCACCGAGCTCTTCCATCGTCACGTTCTCACCGGTGACGGTTTTGATGACATCGGGGCCGGTGACGAACATCTGACTGGTGCCGTCGACCATGACCACGAAATCGGTCAACGCCGGGGAGTAGACGTGCCCACCGGCGGCGGCACCCATGATCAACGAGATCTGCGGGATCACCCCCGACGCGCGGACGTTGCGGTGAAAGATCTCCCCGTACAACCCGAGAGAGACGACCCCTTCCTGGATGCGGGCACCGGCACCTTCGTTGATCCCCACCAACGGCCGTCCGGTCTTGACCGCCAGGTCCATGACCTTGACGATCTTCTCGCCGTAGATTTCCCCCAACGAGCCGCCGAAAACGGTCGCGTCCTGGGAGAACACACACACATCACGGCCGTCGACGGTGCCGTAGCCGGTGACGACACCGTCACCGAGGGGCCGGTTGTCACCCAACCCGAAATTCTGGGACCGGTGCCGCGCCAACGCATCGAGCTCGACGAACGAGCCCTCGTCGAGCAACGCCGTGATCCGCTCGCGTGCGGTCAACTTGCCCTTCGCGTGGACCCGCTCCACCGCCGCCTCACCCGAGGGATGCTCCGCACCCGCGAGACGTTTACGAAGATCGGCCAATTTACCCGCAGTGGTATGGATATCGGGTTCGGTTGTCGTCATGCAGATGTCCCCTACGTTGTGTGAAAAGCCGGGTACGGATCGTCAGTTGGTTGCGAGCGATCGCGCGATGACCAGACGTTGAATCTGGTTGGTGCCCTCGAAGATCTGGGTGATCTTGGCGTCGCGCATGTATCGCTCGACGCGGAAGTCCCTGGTGTAGCCGTAACCGCCGAACACCTGAACTGCATCGGTGGTCACCTTCATGGCTGCGTCAGTGGCGATCAGTTTTGCCACGGAAGCATTGCGGGAGTACGGAAGTCCTGCGTCCCGGCGGCGAGCCGCATCGAGGTAGGTGGCGCGGGCGGAATCGACCGCAGCCGCCATGTCCGCCAGTACGAAGCCCAGACCCTGATGGTCGATGATCTTCTTGCCGAACGCAGTGCGTTCCTGGGCGTACTTCACTGCATCGTCGAGTGCTGCCTGGGCGATTCCTACTGCGACAGCGGCAATTCCGAGCCTTCCGGCGTCCAGCGCACTGAACGCGATCTGCAGCCCTTGGCCCTCCGCTCCGATCCGCCATTCGGTGGGTACGTGCACGTCGTCGTAGTGCGCGGAGGTCGTCGGGATCGCATGCAACCCCATTTTTTCCTCGGGCTTGCCGAAGCTCAGGCCCTCGGTTCCGTTCGGAACGAGGAAGCACGAGACCCCCTTCGAGCCTTCTCCGGTGCGGGCGAAGAGGTTGTAGAAATCGGCCACACCGCCGTGCGTGATCCAGGCCTTCGATCCGTTCACCGTGTAACCACCGTCGGTTGCGGTGGCCTTGCAACTCAGCGCCGCTGCGTCGGAACCGGCCTGGGCTTCGGACAGCGAGTACGCACCGATCTGTCCGCCGCCGAGCATGCCTGGGAGCTTGTCTTCCTTCTGCTGATCGGTACCGAACGCCATCATGGGATAGCAGGCCAGACCGTGCACACTCACCGCCACTGCAACTGCGGCCCAACGTGATGCCAACTCTTCGAGAACCTGCAGGTAGACCTCGTACGGCTGGCCGCCACCGCCCCACTCTTCGGCGTACGGCAGGCTCAGCAGGCCCGCCTCGCCCAGTGTCGCGAACACCCCGTCCGGGTAGGTCTCGTGGCGTTCGTGTTCGTCGACGATCGGGTCGAGTACCTTGTCCGCCACATCTCGGGTGAGCGCTATGAGGTCACGTGCTTCAGCGGTGGGCAACAGGCGATCGACGGGCACGGACAACCTCCGGGACTTTTCAGCATCAGTACTGCAGGGTGATCCGCAGTACTGATGCACAGTACTGCACAAGTCGATGCAGTACCATCCTTGGTGTGAACGCACCCGTGACCTCGCACGCCACGGCGCGCCGTTCCGAGCTCTTCGACCAACTCGTGAGTCTGTTCTTGGCCGAGGGATTCGCACACCTGACACTCGACACCATCGCGGCACGGCTTCGCTGCTCCAAGTCCACCCTCTACACCCTGGCGTCCAGCAAGGATCAGCTGGTCGGCGCAGCTACAGTGCACTACTTCAAGTCCATGACCACCCAGGTCGAAAATGCGGTCGCCGAGGTGGACGGCACCCGCAATCGCATCACCACCTACCTCACCGCCGTCGGCGCAGCTCTGGAATCGGCATCCGAACAGTTCATGACCGATCTGGCATCGCTCGAGTCGGCGCGTTCGGTGTACGAGCGCAATACCGCAATCGCCGCACGACGCGTCCAGGAGCTGATCAGCGAAGGAGTCGCCAGTGGCGAGGTACGTGACGTGCACGCGGCTTTCGTCGGCGACGTCGCGTCCTCGGTCATGGTCCGAATTCAGACGCGAGAAGTGTTCCGATTGACCGGCCTGAGTGACGGAGATGCGTATCTCGAACTGGCGAAATTGCTGACCGCTGGAATCGGCGCGTAGCAGCGGAGTCGGGAATGAATCCACCCCGACACGTGCTGAAGTACAGTGAATATGGTTGATCCTTCAACGAAAGAGCACGTGATGAAGAAGATCGGATTCCTGTCCTTCGGTCATTGGTCCCCGTCCCCGCAGTCACAGACGCGATCGGCGTCGGATGTGCTGCTGCAGTCGATCGACCTCGCGGTGGCGGCCGAAGAACTCGGGGCCGACGGCGCTTACTACCGCGTGCACCACTTCGCCAACCAGCTTGCCTCTCCGTTTCCGCTGCTCGCCGCCGTGGGGGCCAGAACGAGCACCATCGAAATCGGTACCGGCGTCATCGACATGCGCTACGAGAACCCTTTCTACATGGCCGAGGATTCCGGCTCCGCCGACCTCATCTCGGGCGGGCGGTTGCAACTCGGTGTGAGCCGAGGATCGCCCGAACAGGTCATCGAGGGTTACCGGTACTTCGGATACTCCCCCGCGGAGGGCTCCGATCATGCAGACATGGCTCGTGAGCACACCCGCATCTACCTCGATCTCCTGGAAGGCAAGGGCTTCGCTCAGCCGAACCCGCGGCCGATGTTCCCCAACCCGCCCGGCCTGCTGCGCCTGGAACCTCACGCACCGGGCCTGCGCCAACGCATCTGGTGGGGTGCAGGCACCCGCGAGACGGCCGAGTGGACAGCACGCCAGGGCATGAACTTGATGAGCTCGACCCTGCTGAGCGAAGACACCGGAGTGCCCTTCCATCAGTTGCAAGCCGAGCAGATCGAACGTTTTCACAAGACGTGGAGCGACGCCGGCCACGACTTCGCTCCTCGAACGTCCGTGAGTCGCAGCATCTTTCCGATCGTGAGCGACCTGGATCGCGCCTACTTCGGACGGGAGGGAAGCGGCGACGACCAAGTCGGCTACCTCGACGGCGGCAAGGCCCGGTTCGGCAAGACCTACGCGGGTGAGCCCGATCGACTGATCGAAGAACTCGCCGCAGACGAGGCGATCGCCGCCGCGGATACCCTCCTGCTCACCGTCCCGAATCAGTTGGGCGTCGACTACTGCGCCCACGTGGTGGAGACACTGCTCAGCGACGTGGCCCCCGCACTGGGGTGGCGCTGATCACTGGACTGACGAGGCGCGATTGGTTTCGGTGGATACGGGTACTGGCAGCAGGTTCACCCACCACCACCTGCCAGGAGTTCCAGTGCTCAAACGCGACGTATCCGCGCGCCTCGATGTAGACATCACCGCAGCCACCACACTCGAATTCCAGATCGCGATTGCTCCGCACCCGGGCACGACGGTCACCGAATCGCTGTCCTTCGTCCTCGACGGCAAACCCATCGAGGCGAAGGAAGTGAGCGGGCCGCACGGCAACCGGATTCACGTCATGCCCGCCGATGTCGGCAACCTTCAGGTCTCGTACGACGCCACGATTCTGGGTAACACCACCCCGGCACCGGTCACCGATTACGACATGTCGCTCTATCTGCGACCGAGTCGGTACGCCGAGGCCGACAAGTTCTACGGTTTCGCCGCCACCGAATTCGGCGACTACGCGGACTCCGAGGAACTGCTGGCGAAGATTTCCGCGTGGGTCGGCGCTCGGCTGAGTTACGTTCCGGGAAGCAGTGATCCGATCGACGGTGCTGTCGACACGTTGCTCGCGGGACAGGGCGTCTGCCGGGACTACTCGCACCTCGTGGTCGCCATGCTGCGTGCGGTCAACGTTCCGGCCCGCCTGGTGGCGGTGTACGCGCCCGGCTGCGATCCGATGGACTTCCATGCTGTCGCCGAGGCGTTCGTGGGCGGCCAATGGCGTGTTGTCGATGCCACTTGCCTCGCCCCCCGCTCCACGCTGGTGCGAATCTCCGTCGGTCGCGATGCTGCCGACACCGCATTCCTGGACAACCACAAGGGTGCCATCACGTTGAACAGTTCCGTGGTCACCGCCGTGGTCGACGGTGAGCTCCCCCAGGACGACATCACCGAGCTGGTCTCCCTCACCTGATCGTTCGAACGAACGCCACCGCGATATGAGCTACATCACAGCGGCGTTTGTTTTCGCGCGTGAAAACCGACTATCTATCCGTTACCAACATTCACAGCCACCTGAAAGGCGAACACCATGAGCTTCATCGACAAGGCCAAGAACGCAGCAGAAGACGCCATCGGCAAGGCGAAGGAAGTTGTGGGCGACGCCACGAACAACAAGGACCTCGAGGCCGAGGGCAAGAAGGATCAGGGTTCGGCAGGCGTGAAGAAGGTCGGCGAGAACATCAAGGACACCTTCAAGTAACCACCCCAAGCTCATCGAGTGCCGCCGATCTCGATGATCGGCGGCACTTGCACTTCATCCCACTTTTCACACCGAGAACGGAAAACCCCTCATGACCACATCGACCGACACCACGACCACCAAGCGCCGCGGCGGATTCGCCTCGAAGCTCGCCCTGCTGATCACGCTCGTGCTGGTCGCCGCACTGGTGATCTTCGTACTGCAGAACACCGTCCACACCACGATCGACTTCCTGGGCTGGAACTTCGATCTCGGCCAAGGAGTCTCGCTGCTCGGCGCAGCCGTTGTCGGTGCCGTCATCACGCTGACCGCTACCGCCGCACTGAAGGTTCGACGCGCAGTCCGCTGACGACTCCCACACGAAAGGATCCTTCCGATGCTTCCCTTGCTGGCACGCAAGTACCTGTACCGCTACCTCATCGTCGCGATCGGGCTTCCCATCCTCGCTCGCACGTTGGCCTTCGCCGGGCAAAGCCTCGAAAAGCGGACGGGGAAAGACAACTTCGTGTCGAAGGGACTGAAGTCGGCCGGCAGATTCGCGCAGAAACGAGCCGATAAGTCGCAGGGCAAGAAGGAACGCAAGACCCAGCACGCCCTGCGCTAGGCCCGCCGGCGAGTACGTCGACCGGTTCTACCGGCCGTGAAGGCGACGATCGAGGTCGGGTCGATCAATGTCCGGCCGGGTCGGTCAGCGACTTGCCTTCCCGAGCCTTGACCCGCTTGCGCTCCAGCAGAACCAGGGCAATACCGGCCACGAGCAGAACCGGCGCGGCAATTGCCCCGATCCACACCCACCCGGTGAATCCGTACCCTGCCGCAGTGAGAGTGAGGCCGAGGCTCACCAACGCGACTCCGATGCAGATGTAGCCCGGCCAGTTGCGGGTGTCGACGATCGCCTCACCCGCGTGGCCGCGGGTCGTCCGATCGTCGTCGGTTGCCCCGGCGTCGGATTCGCTCGTGTTCTCGTCTGCCATGTGGATCCTCTCCGGATACGGACCGTTCGTCCCACTCGAGACGAACCGTCCACGTCGGCTGCCCGCTGAACCTCGGCGGTAAACCTGACGTCGGATCGGACGGTCAGTCGTGCCAACTCACAGCAGCGAACGGAGCACGGCTCGCGAGCCGGCCGACGATGCCGGCGTGCGCGAAGTCCTTGGCCGTCGCAACGGCGTCCAGTACGTCCGCGCCCTTGGCCAACTCCGCGGTGATGGCTGCGGCGAATACGCAGCCCGCACCCGACACACGTTCTTCGCCCACTTTGGAAGCACGGAGCACGGTGAGGTCGGACCCGTCGTAGACGACATCGACGGCCTCGCCGCCGGGCAGCCCGGCACCACCCTTGACCACCACGTAGCGAGGTCCGAGGTCGGCGATTCTCTTGGCGGCCTCGCCGAGCTCGTCGACGGTGGTGATCTCGTCCATCCCGGACAGCGTCTGCGCCTCGAACAGGTTCGGGGTGATCACGGTGGCCAGTGGAAGAATCTCGCGCCGGAGCGCATTGTCGGTGTCGAGCGCGGCACCGGGTTCCTGGCCTTTGCAGATCAACACCGGATCGACCACAACGTGCCGCCACGACTGCCGACGCAACGAGCCGGCCACCGTGTCGACGGTGTCCGGGGTACCGAGCATGCCGATCTTGACGACATCGAGATCGTGTGCGGCAGTGGCGACTTCGATCTGATCGGCGATGACGGAACTGTCGATGGGAACGAACCGGTGCCCCCAGCCGGACTTCGGATCGAACGACACGATGCAGGTGATCGTTCCGACGCCGTACACCCCGAGCCGCTCGAATGTCTTGAGGTCTGCCTGCAGACCGGCACCGCCGGTAGCTTCCGAACCTGCAATGACATACGCGATTGTCGACATGCACTCAGTATGACAATCCGGGATCGCCCGTGAATCAGGTGGTCGACATCCGATTGGGTCCGGCAGTTTCGGGGCATACGTCGAATTCGGTTCGGCTCACCGAGCGACCGACGACACCGCGCAGCACATCGACTTCGAGCCCAGGAGTAGCGGAGCACGATAGCTGATCGTGCAATCACGCCCAACGACCAGAGTCCCGGAGGCCGAACAGTGCCCACCAGCAGGAACACGACAGCCAGTTGCGACGACGTGTGGGACGTTCTCGCCAACGGATGGAGCTACGCGACATGGGTTGTCGGTGCTTCCCGAATTCGCGCCGTCGACGGCAACTGGCCCGCCGCCGGAAGCTCGATCCATCATTCTGTCGGTGCCTGGCCCGCAGTACTCAGTGATGTCACCCGCTCGGTGGGAATGCACGCCGGTCGTGAACTCCGGCTGGAGGCGCGTGCACTGCCGTTCGGAAAGGCGTCGATCACAGTTCGTGTGCACCCGACAGCCACCGGGTGCCGCATCGAGATCATCGAACATGCGATCACCGCACCGTTCGACCTGGTGCCGGACCGCATCCAACATGTTCTCGCGCATCCACGCAACGCCGAAGCGTTGCGCAGACTTGCACTCCTGGCCGAGCGATCCACCGCCCCGTGAGCAACACTCCACTGCGACAAGCAGTCTCGGGGAAGATGCTGTTCGTGTTCATTCTCGGCGACGTGCTCGGTGCCGGAATCTACGCTCTCGTCGGCGAGATCGCGGGCGAGGTCGGCGGAGCCATCTGGCTTCCCATGCTCGTCGCCCTGCTGATGGCGCTGCTCACCGCGGCCTCGTATGCGGAGTTGGTCACCAAGTACCCACGAGCAGGCGGCGCAGCCGTGTTCGCGCAACAGGCGTACGGAAAACCGCTCGTGTCGTTCCTGGTCGGATTTTCGATGCTCGCCGCAGGCGTCACCAGTGCCGCCGGGCTTGCGCTTGCCTTCTCGGGCGATTACCTGGGCGTGTTCCTCGACGTGCCGGCCGTACCCGCTGCAGTGGTCTTCTTGCTGCTGGTCGGGTTGCTCAACGCGCGCGGAATCACCGAATCTCTCCGGGCCAACCTCGTCATGACGGTGGTCGAGGTATCCGGGCTGGTGGTCGTCATCGCCCTTGCCGGACTCGTACTGAGCCGTGGAGACGGAGTGCCGTCTCGCGTCCTCGAATTCACCGACGAGACAACCCCGACGCTGGCCGTGCTCGGGGCGGCCCTGCTCGCCTTCTACTCGTTCGTGGGCTTCGAGACCTCGGCGAACATCGCCGAGGAAGTCGAGGACGTGCGCCGGGTCTACCCACGAGCCCTACTGGGTGCCGTCACGGCGGCCGGTGTGGTGTACGTGCTGGTAGGACTGGCAGTCTCGACCGTCGTGCCTGCCGACACGTTGGCGCAATCGACCGGCCCGCTGCTCGAGGTCGTCGCCGCCGCAGACGCCGGTATTCCGCCGTGGGTGTTCAGCCTCGTCGCGCTCGTCGCGGTGGCCAACGGCGCATTGCTGACGATGATCATGGCGTCCCGCTTGACATTCGGGATGGCGCGCGACGGTTTGCTCCCCGGAGCGCTGGCCAAGGTTCTGCCCGGGAGAAAGACACCGTGGCTTGCCATCGTGGCCACCACCGTCGTCGCAATGGTTCTCTGCACCACCGGATCTGTTGCGGCACTGGCCGAAACCGTGGTGTTGCTACTGCTGTTCGTCTTCGTGAGCACCAACGTCGCAGTGCTCGTGCTACGCCGCGATCGCACAGATACCGACCATTTCCGAACGCCCACAGCACTTCCCGTCCTCGCGCTCATCACCTGCGCTGTACTGCTCACCCAACAGTCGGGAGCAACGTGGCTGCGCGCCGGACTGCTCCTCGCGGTGGGGGTCGCACTGTACGTCGTCGGTACAGTCCTCACCAGGAAGACCACGACCGAGCAGAGGAGCACTTCCCGATGACCACCACCGAGGTCGACGCGATAGTCATCGGCAGCGGTCACAACGGATTGGTGGCTGCTGCGGCGATGGCCGACGCGGGCTGGGACGTGGTGGTCCTCGAAGCTGCCGAGCACCCCGGCGGTGCCGTGCGTAGTGCCGAGCTCGTTCCGGGTTTCACCAGCGACCTTTTCAGCGCCTTCTATCCGATGGCGCTTGCATCGCCGGCAATGACCGCCCTCGAACTCGAACGACACGGGCTGCAGTGGTCGCACTCGCCCGCGGTGTACGGCCATGCACGGTCGGCGCAGGACGTCGACGCTCCCGTCGTCCACCACGACGTCGAGACCACGGCGGCGCTACTGTCCGAACACGACGCGCGAGACGGCGATACCTGGCTGCGGCTCTTCGAGCAGTGGGAGCGCATTCGCGAGCCGCTCCTCGATTCACTGTTCGGACCGTTTCCGCCCGTGGCACCCGCAGCACGGTTGGTCCGCACCCTAGGGGTGCCCGAGACACTGCGTTTCGTCCGATTCGCGGCCCTTCCGGCCCGGGTGATGGCTCACGAGTTGTTCCACAGCGAAGCTGCGCGTTGCTTGCTGCTGGGCAATGCGATGCACGGCGACGTGCCGACCGATGCCCCCGTCAGCGGAATGATGGGCTACCTGCTCACGATGCTGGCCCAGGACGTCGGCTACCCCGCCCCGGTCGGTGGATCATCGGCACTGACCGGCGCTCTGATTCGCCGAGGGGCCGCATCGGGGGCCGCGCTCGAATGTGGACAGCTGGTCGAATCGATCGACGTTCGCGGCGGCCGTGCGCGTGCGGTGCACACGGCGGCCGGAGACACGTTCCGTGCACGCAGGGCAATCGTCGCCGATGTATCGGCACCGGCACTGTACGGCTCGCTGCTTCCGTTCGACGCAGTTCCGAGTCGAGTGCACGACGACCTGCGCGCCTTCGAGTGGGACACCCCGGTAGTCAAGGTCAACTACGCCCTCGATCGTCGAATACCCTGGAACTCACCGTCTTTGGCGGATGCAGGCACAGTTCACCTCGGTGCCGACGACAACGGCCTCGTGCACTGGGCCGCCGACCTCACCACCGGAGTTCTTCCACAGAGCCCGTTCATGCTGTTCGGCCAGATGACCACGGCCGATCGAAGCAGGTCGCCGGAAGGTACCGAAAGCGCTTGGGCCTACACCCATCTACCGAGAGGCGTCGTCGACGATGCTGCGGCCGACACCGTCGCCGACCGTGTGGACAGAGTTCTCGATGCTCATGCACCGGGATTTCTGGATTCGATCGTCGGCCGGATCGTGCAGCGACCGAGCGATCTGCACGGGGCCGATGCCAACCTGTACGGCGGCGCGGTGAACGGTGGAACCGCACAGCTTCAGCAACAGTTGATATTTCGGCCGACGCCGGGGCTGGGACGGTCGGAAACTCCCGTCGAGGGTCTGTTCCTCGGTTCTGCATCGGCGCACCCCGGTGGCGGGGTGCACGGAGCAGCAGGCCTCAACGCTGCTCGGGCAGCGCTCGGGCAGCGCGGCGTACGAGGCTGGATGAAGAAGAAGGTCACGAGTTCTCTCATAGAGCTGCTGGCCAGGTGACGGCGTTACCGAACCGAGACTTGTCGTTACCGATTCGAGATCTGCGGCAGAGCCTTCCGCAACTACGCACTGACATTGTTGAAAGCACAACAACTCAGCGTCTCGCACCGCACGGGCACACCGATCGGTGCGAGCGCTTCGGGGAAGAGGTAAGGACATGCTGACGAGCACTGCAACCATGGAACGCTCCCTCCGCGACGACGAAAGCGTCTTCCGACTCGAGACAGTTCGCACTTCCGACGGCCTCGACACACTGCGCGCATTCGGCGAGCTGGACATGTCCACTCGGGCCGAATTCGTCCACAGCCTCGACTGCCTCGCGTCCACGTCGGATCGGGTGGTGGTCGATCTGTCGCAGGTGTCGTTCATGTATTCGGGTGTGGCCAACGCGATCATCGATGCGACGTACGCGCATCCGGGCAAGATCGCCGTATTCGCACCTGCACGATCGGTTCGTATGGTTCTGGACGTGCTCGGTGCCGGCGGGTTGTTGATCGACACTTTCCGGTCGTGAATCGCACTCGATAACAGGTAACGTCGCAGACATGTCAGAGGAGCCGACCGGAGGGCCGTTCGAGATCGTGTCGGCTGCGCACGACTCGACGACCGTACTCACTGTTCGAGGGGAATTGGACCTCGACACCATCCCTACGCTGTCTGCCACAGCGTTTCCTGCGGCCGACACCGCCGAAGGGGGCTTGGTCGTGGACTTGACCGACGTGAGTTTCCTGTCGTCGAGCGCGATCACAGTGTTGGTGCGCGTGTGCGATCGACTGCCGGACGCCTCGCGCATGGCGTTGGTTGCGGTGAACGGCGTGGTCGTTCGGCCCGTGCAGCTCAGCGGAATCGATCGCGTCATGGCCACGTTCACCACCGTTCCCGACGCCGTTGCGCACGTGCAGTCTTCGACTCGCAGCGGCGAGGCCGACCGATGACACCACATCCCCGGTCGGAGCGCAGATCGTGACCGCGAGCAATTCGGGGTCGGCCCCTCTGCGTTGGAGTCACACGGCACAGGCCGAGCCGACGACGGCGAGCACGCTTCGTCGGCGGCTGCGCGGCTGGGTGCTCGAACTCGGAGTGAACAGCGCTCTGGTGGACGACATCGTGCTCGGGGTCTACGAGGCGCTCGCCAACGTCGTCGAACATGCCTATCGCGCGTCCCCCGAAATCGGAACGATGACGATCACCGCGGCGTACGACCACGAGACGCTCACCGTGACCGTCTCCGACACCGGAACGTGGCACCCACCGACACCGACGACCACTCGTAGCCACGGCCTGCAGTTGGCCGCCGCAGTATCGGACGAGCTGTCGGTCGATCATCGACCCGGTCTCGGCACGGTCGTGACCGTCGCGTGGAGCAAGCCGCTCGCCGCGGCCCGCCCCAGCGGGTCATCCCACCGCGCGACCTGATCAGGAGGAGTACCCATGACCGCTTCGGCTGCCGAACTACTCGCCTCTGCGCCCTGCGGAGTGTTCTCGGTCGACGTCGCCAGCGGCAGAATTCTGTACGCGAACGTGGCCGCCTCTCGAATCACCGCCCGCAGCCGTGACTCGCTGGAGGGAACCCCCGTCGCAGACCTCTTCGGTACCGAATTCGCGCCGGTGCTGGCCGGCCTGCTCGACGCTGCATCCACATCCGATTCGGACGTGCCGATCGGGACTGCAGCCCAGCTGACCGGCGCGCCGGGGCGAGCGTCGTCCACTGCGGTGTCCGTGCTGGCGAACAGACTTCGTTCGGAGTCGGGCGCGATGACCGTCACGATGACGCTGCACAACGAGACGGAACGCCGAGTGCGCGAGCAGGATCTCGTCGACGCCCGTATTTATGCCGAGGCGGCTCAGGACGATGCCGAAGCAGCCCTCGATCGATCCCAGGATGCGCTGGGAGCATCGGAGCAAGCCCGAAAGTTGGCCGAGGCCGAACGGACTCAGGTTCAGATCTTGGCGTCGACGCTTCAGCGGACTCTGCTACCACCGATCCTCTCCGCTCCGACCGGCATGAACGTCGCAGCCCACTATCACCCCGCGTCCCTCGATGAAGTCGGTGGTGATTTCTACGATGTGTTTCCACTCGACAAAGACACGTGGGGCTTCTTTCTCGGTGACGTGAGCGGTAAGGGTGCCGGTGCCGCCGCCGTCACGTCACTGACCCGGTACACCTTGCGGGCCGCGGCAGTGTTCGACCGCAACCCGATCTCGGTATTGGAGAACCTCAACACCGTTCTGCATCACGAGTTTCACGGCGACGACCCGAGGTTCTGCACGGTGGTGTTCGGCACCATCACTCCGCAACCGAACGGCGCGGTGGTGCACCTCGCAAGCGGCGGGCATCCACCTGCGATACGCGTAACCCACGACGCTGCAGTCGATTTCGTCGATACCACCGGCGGGCAGCTCGTCGGTGCCCTGTCCGAACCCCACTTCGAGTCGGCATCGGTGACACTGCGGGCCGGTGACGTCATGGCGTTCTACACCGATGGCCTGACCGAAGCGATCGTGGGGCCCGGCCGAACTCGCTTCGACGACAACGGCAACCTCGAGACCTTCGTCGCCGAGATGGGGCCCACCACTGCTCCGAAGATCGTCGACGACCTCACCACCCTGCTGGCGTCGTTCGGAGACGGACTTCAGGACGACGTGGCTCTGCTCGCCTTCGACGTCCCACTTCCCGACACAGACTCTGTCGAGGCGTAGTTGTCGCGGAGGGCGTCGATCAACGAGACAGTATTCCGGACAGGAACACTTTCAGCACATTGTCGGCGACTTCTTCCGGGGATTCTCCCGATCGCGTCAGCGATCTGATCACCACATTGTTGGCGAGCACGGTGGCCAGTTCGACTGCGGACACCTCGGTAGCGAAGTCGCCTCGGAGCTGACCGCTCTCGAGAATCGGGGTCAGTGCCGACGGCACGGGAAGGTGTTCCCTGATGGTGGTGACGGTACCGGGCTCGTGAAACTGCTCGAAGCTCAGCGCAAGCAACATTCCCGAGCTCATGGCCCGGTTGCGCGACACGAACTCCGCCAGACGATTCACCGAACGCACTAGAGCGACAACCGGTTCCACGTCGAGCCGAGCATCCGCGCGACCCAGCCGGAGTACACGCTCGAACTCGGGGGTGAGTGCGGCGACAATGATGTCGACTTTGCTCGGAAACAATCGCTTGAGATCGGTGACGGTGAGCGAGGACGCCGACGCGATGTCCGCGAGGGTGACCGAGAAGTATCCGTGTTCCGAGAACAGCGTCTCGGTGGCCACGATGACATCGGATTCGATGTCGCCCCTTGCCGGATCGAGGGATTCGAGCGATGGCAGCGCATCGACCTGCTCGTCGGTACGCTGCCGTCGATCCGAGTGGACCGGGTCCACCGCCCAATCGAGCAACGAATCGATGGCCGTGGCCACGCGTTCCGCGGAGATCGTTCCCGGGCTGAGACTTTCACGGAAGGCAAGCCCGTCGAGCAGAGCTACGAACACTGTGGAGAGGTCGGCCACCGTCAACGGTGTTCTCACCGAGCCGCCGACAGCGCGGAGTTTGTGCCGCACTGCGCTCTCGACGGCGTGATCCATGGCATCGAATTCCGGTGCCAACGAGGACCGCGCTCCGGCGTGATCGGAGGCGATCATGGCACCGATCATCCTTTGACGCAGCAGCCCCGAGGTCAGCTGCTCGAAATAGGCCGCGAGATCCGAGGACGGCTGCTCGGCGACGTCATCGGGCGGTGAGTACTCCAACGTCACGTGTGCGAGCAGATCCTCCATGAACGCTTCCTTGCCGCCGCGCTCGCCGGTGCGGGAGGAACCTGGATAGGCATTGTGGAAAGTCTGATGCGACAGTCCTGCTTCTTCCACGACCGCTGCAATGGACAGCGAGCGCGCCAACACCGTCATATCGAGATCGGTCAGCAGGCGGGAACCGGCCCGGAGCAATTGTTCGCGTGGTGTGGATTTCGAGCTCAACGACAACCGCCTACGGATGTTCGATCTGATGGATCGTCGACTATATCAATACACACCACGAGCTGAATTTTTATAGGTGTATAAAGTCCATTGGATTCGGATATCGAATTATGCAGTGATCCTCGAACATGATGGTGTTGTTTCATATTTCGCGGCGTGGTCGGATGATCGAAACACCCAAGACGGACAACGGGGGTCGAATGCCATGCGGGACACGAACACAGGTGTGACGACCACGACGCTCGAGATTGCGTCCGGCGGGTCGCTTCACCCGTCACAGCGATTTGCGCCTCGGCGAAGCGCGTCGGCGGTGCGCTCCCGAACCACGGCAACCCCCGGCACCGATAGGCCTCGGGTGCCGCAGGTACCGGCCGAGTTCGTCGATCCCGGATTGACCACGCGCGAAATTGCGGTTCTCGGAGCCTGGTTGCGCTGCGACTCCAAGCAAGAAGTGTGCGCTGTGCTGCATATTGCGCTGGGCACGGTGAACACCCATCTGTCCCGTATTCGCGCGAAGTATGCCAGTGTCGGTCGAGCCGCGCCGACCAAAGCGTCGCTGGTGGCGAGAGCACTGCAGGACGGCCTGGTCGCCCTGGACGATCTGTGAGGGAAGGTCGGCACGAGGCGGACAGTGCAACGATGCCCTGCCCGCCCAGGTGACGACGCACGTGGCACACTTCGGTCGATGAACGACAAGCCTGTGTTGATGTTGCTGCACGGTGTCACCATGTCGGGAGCAGCGTGGAACGACGTCGTGCCGTTGCTGGCCGAACGGTTCGATGTCATTGCTCCCACCGCGGCCGGTCATCGTGGAGGCCCGGCGCTCGCAGGCGTGGCGACAATAGCCGCCGTCACCGATACCGCAGAACGCGAACTCGACGAGCGGGGCCTGGATGCAGTACACATCGCAGGAAATTCGATGGGCGGATGGATGGCCGTCGAACTGGCGAGACGGGGACGCGCACGCTCGGTCTGCGCCTTCTCACCAGCAGGACTGTGGGAGAAGGACGAGAAACCAGGTGCCAGCAGAGCCACCTTGATCCGTACCAAGAGACTGGCCGACGCGACTCGTCGTCTCGCCCCAGCGCTGATGAGGTTCGGTCTCGCTCGCCGAATTGCCATGCGCGACATCGCAGTCCACGGGGACAGTATGACGCCGCAGCAAGCCGTTCGGTCGTTTCAGGATCTTGTCGGGTGCGAGGCAGCGTACGAACTACTGAACACCCGCGAAAGCATGGATCCACTCCTCGACCTGCCATGCCCGATCACCGTCGCATGGGCCGCTCACGATCGCATCTTTCCGCCTGCAGAGTTCGTCCCCATTGCCCGGCAGCGCCTCCCTCGGGCCCGGTTCGTCACCCTGCCGGGCGTCGGCCACGTTCCGATGATCGACGACCCGGTTCTGTGCGCACGAACGATCGTCTATTCGATCGAGAACCAGGCGGGCTGACGCGTCCGTCAGGCCCACGGGTCCACACGTCGCCACAGCGTCGGTAGCTCGAGAACGACCCCGTCTCTCCGTGCGCAGTCGGCCAGCACGCCGATCGAGGCAGTCATATCGTCGAAGGCGTACGGGAGTGCATGCAGGGGCTTGTGCAAAGGCCGAAAGAAGTTGTCCCAGTGCGTCAGGACGACGCGCCGGGCACCGACGACCGAGACCGTCTCGCGCCAGTACTGCTCGATGAACGCTTGCGATTGCCGGCCGAGTTGGCCTATCGACAGATAGACAACATCTGCGTGGCTTCCGTCGAGCATACCGACCCGGAAACCGGCGCTGCTGTGAACGAGTGCGGTTCGGCCGCTGGGAATGTGTTCGATCAGCATCGACCACGCCTCACCGCATCGATATTCGCTCACCCGAGCGGGCTGGCTCAGTGGTCGTTCGATCTCCCCGTGCGCTCGATCCGGATGCGAGTGAACGGATTCGAAGAAGGTGACGGCGAAGTTTCCATGCTCGGTCGTGTCACCGTTCTCGACCGCGACGATGCGGTCGTCGGGTAAGTCAGAACCCTGCCCGATGAAACCGGTCGAGGAACCACCGACCAGAACCGCCCCGGTTATCCGAGCCACCGCCGCTGAATCGAGTGCGTGATCGTAGTGCGAGTGGGCACACAGAACAGCGTCGAGCGAGATGATTCCCGCTCTGCGCAGGGCGGCGTCGATGCGCTGCATGTCGGAACGAAGTGGCAGCGCAAGGATTCTCGCCAGGGACGGGCGCGAGAAGAACCCATCGGTGAGGATTGCGGATTCGCCGTCGTCGAACAACACCGTGCTGACACCGAGGAAAGACACCGTCACCGGCGAGCGAGGAGTGGCCGACGCGGTGGTGGCGATCTCCGACGGACCCGGCAACGGGGGCCGACCGACGCGTCGGAACACCGTCATGCCTGCGCTGCGAGCGCACGCCCGGCTTGGCGGCCCCCGAAGATGCACCCGCCCAGGAACGTTCCCTCCAGCGAGCGATAGCCGTGCACTCCACCACCGCCGAATCCGGCGATCTCGCCTGCCGCCCACAGCCCCTCGATCGCCCGCCCCTCGCTGTCGAGCACGCGGCCCTGAAGGTCGGTTTGGATTCCGCCCAACGTCTTTCGGGTGATGATGTTCAACCGCACCGCAATCAACGGCCCCGATTTGGGATCGAGAATCTTGTGCAGAGACGCAGTACGCGCGATGCGCTCCCCGCGCGAGCGACGGGAATTGTGAATCGCGGAGACCTGCAGGTCCTTGGTGAACTGATTGTCGACTTCACGGTCGCGAGCCTCGATCTGCCGTTGCAAGTCCACCAGGTCGATCAGGTCCTCGCCGGCGACCTTGTTCATTCCCTGCACGAGTTCACCGAGGGTGTCGGCGACGACAAAATCCTCGCCGTTCTTCTTGAACGCCTCGACCGGTTCACTGGCACCGGGCAAGACTCGGCCGAGTACGAGCTTGAGGTTCTTGCCGGTGATGTCCGGGTTCTGTTCCGATCCCGACAGCGCAAATTCCTTCTCGATGATCTTCTGGGTGAGGACGAACCACGAGTACTCGAAACCGCTGTCCTGGATGGCTTTCAACGTTCCGAGGGTGTCGTAGCCCGGGAAGTTGGGAGCCGGGAATCGCCGACCACGCGCGTCGAACCACATGGACGACGGCCCTGGAATGATCCTGATTCCGTGGTTCTTCCAGATCGGGTTCCAGTTCTTGATGCCCTCGGTGTAGTGCCACATCCTGTCCTTGTTGACCAGACGTCCACCGACCTTCTCGGTGATACCAAGCATGCGGCCGTCCACGTGTTCGGGGACTCCGGAGATCAACGATGTCGGAGGTGTTCCCAGACGAGCCGGCCAATTCTCCCGCACCAGATCGTGATTCGCTCCGATGCCACCCGCGGTGACGAGCACGGCACCGGCGTGCAACTCGAACTCCCCCACCTCGACGCGACTACTGCCCGCACCGCGTTCCGCACGGCTGGGTTCGAGAATCGCGCCGCGCACTCCCTCGACCGCACCCGAGCTGACGACGAACTCGTCGACTCGATGGCGAAAACCGAAGCGCACCAGTCCTTTGTCGGCGGCCTCGCGGACGCGGCGCTCGAACGGTGCGACGACGCCCGGCCCGGTACCCCAGGTCAGGTGGAAGCGCGGAACCGAGTTGCCGTGGCCGTCGGCGAGATAGCCGCCGCGTTCGGCCCAGCCGACGATGGGAACCCACCGAACCCCCTGTGCGTGCAGCCAGGACCGCTTCTCCCCTGCCGCGAAGTCGAGGTACGCCCGTGCCCACCGGTGACCCCAGTAGTCCTCTCCGGCGGGATCGTCGATACCGCGGTCGAATGTCGCGGTGCCGAGCCAGTCCTGCCACGCCAGTTCGGCCGAATCTTTGATACCCATGCGTCGCTGTTCCGGAGTGTCGACCATGAACAGCCCGCCGAGTGACCAGAACGCCTGTCCGCCCAGGTTCTGCTCGGGCTCCTGGTCGAGGAGGAGCACACGCTTTCCCGCGTCGGCCAATTCGGCGGTTGCCACCAGTCCTGCCAAGCCTGCGCCCACCACGATCACGTCTGCGTCCATTGCCCCACTCTTCTGCTCGACCCGGCTGTCTCCCTCGACTGTGCTGTCGTCGGCACCGGAACTCAAGGAAACCGACTCGAATGACTATAGGATTTATCAGATACTGACAAAGTGCGGGGAGGTGGATCGATGTACCGAGCGCGGGTCGCCGTCGTCGCGAAGATCGAATCGGAGCTGGGCCCCGTCGTCGCGTCCGCAGTACACGCGATTCGCGACGCGATCCCGGTCTACCGATCACTGCAGGGTGCACAGTTGGCCGATGTCGAGGCCATTGCGTATTGGTCACTGAGGCGGTTGATGGCCCTGTGGGCGCACGGCGATCGGACGATCGACGACAGCAGATTCCGTGCGATAGGTGCCGCGCGCGCCGCGGACGGGCGCCCGCTGGCCGACGTGCTGCGTGCGTATCGAGTCGCGTCGAGCGTGTTCGTTCGGCACGTGACAACCGAGTATCTCGATGTACTCGAACCACCGGACATTGCCGAACTCGGCCTCGGCGTGCTCGACGCCATCGACGCAATCTCCGAGGAAATCATCGGCGCGTACGTCGTTGCGCGCGAACAGCTCACATCCAACCGTGCGCAGGCGCACGCCGCGTTGCTCGACGACTTGCTGGCTGCCAGACACAATTCACCCGGGACCGTGTCGGATCGTTGCCGCGAACTCGACCTGAAGCTACCCCAGCACCCGAATCTGCTCGTGGTGCAATCGACAGATCCGGGCCGACCCATGTCCGACGACACCGTCGAATCGCTGGTTCTCGCAGTGGGACTCGTTCCCCCGGACCGCACCGCGACGCCCGGTCAGCGGAGCCACCTGGTTACTCGGCACGAGCATCGCGCGATCGTGCTGCTGCCACCATCGATCCCCCGCACCGAGGCCGACCTCGCGTGTCGAGATCTGCGGCTGCGTGGATGCTTGGTGGAGAAATCGACCATTGCCGGTATCAGTAGTTCGTGGCGACTCGCCTCGGAAGCGCTCGACACCGCACCGGATCACGCGTTCGACGACCGTGTACTGCTCGATCACGGCGACGGGCAACTACTGGCACTGTTGACAGCGCGTCCCACCGCGAACACGAACGAGGTGGTGCGTACCGTGCTCGGTCCGCTGACCGAGGCTGCGAACGAGCATATTCTGCAAGGTCTTTCGGCCTTCATCTCCACCGGGACAGCGACGGCTGCTGCCACCCGTCTGCAGGTGCACCCGCAGACGTTGCGCTATCGGTTGCGGAGGGCTCAGCAATTGACCGGTCGGGATCCGCGTTCGGCGTGGCATCGACTGGCACTGGACACCGCGATACAGCTACGCCAACTCGGTTGACCCGGCTCGGCTGAACCCAGCGTCGTCGGTGGTCATGCGCACACGCGACCGTGCCTGATTGCTCGAGCTGGGGCCGTCGATCCTAGGATGACCGGTATGTCGGAACAGGTCACCTTTCCCAGCGCTACCGGACCCACCTTGGCAGGCGTGGTCGATGTTCCTGATGGTGAGGCGCGAGGGTGGGGCGTCTTCGCTCACGGTTTCACGCTGGGCAAGGACTGCCCGGCGGCGAATCGAATGTGCAAGCAGCTGGCGGCCGACGGCATCGGAATGCTTCGCTTCGACAATCTCGGCCTGGGCCACTCCGAGGGCGACTGGGGCGACGGTTCGTTCTCGAACAAGGTGCACGACACCGTCAAGGCCGTCGAGTTCATGAACGCGACCGGTCGTGAGGTGAAGTTGCTCGTCGGCCATTCCTTCGGCGGCTCGGCGGCCATTGCTGCGGCGCACGACTGTCCGACGGTCGAAGCGGTCGCCATCGTCGCCGCCCCGTTTCAGCCCGCGCACGTCGAGCACAACTACGACGCGCTCATCCACCGGATCCAGGAGGAGGGCGAAGCACCGTTCCACGCCGGCGGCAAAGCGCTCACTCTCAAACGCCAATTCGTCGACGACGTCCGCAAAGCAGACCTGCGCGAGCGCATCACCACCCTGCGGAGACCGCTACTCGTCATGCACTCCCCCACCGACAACACGGTAGGGATCGACAACGCCAGCGAGATCTTCCAGGCCGCGCGCCACCCCCGGAGCTTCGTTTCGCTCGAGGGGGCCAATCACCTTCTCACCGGCAAGAATCAAGCAGCTCGTGCCGGTCGGATCATCAGCGCCTGGGCGGATCCGTACCTCTGACAGGCGGGGTCGAGCGATTCAGTTGATGTTCCACGACTCGACAGCGTCGAGTCGCCGGCCGTCGGCGTCGTACGTGTAGAAGCCTTCACCGTCCCCGAGACCGGTCTTTCCCGCGTCGATACCCTTTTGCAGTATGTCGGCAAATTTGACCTGATCCTCGCCGCCGTGTGCGCGCGCGATGTGTGCTGCAACGTTGAAGCCGACGGTGTCGTATATCTGGAACGGACCGGCGGGTGCCCCGGTGGCTATGCGCCACACGTTGTCGATGTCTGCCGGATTGGCAACCCCACCGACGTAAAGGTTGGCTCCCGCTTGCAGCAGCGGGATCAGAAGACTGTTCAGCACATATCCCGGAATTTCCTTTCGGACCGGAACGGGAACGAGTCCGATCTCCGAAGCGAAGCTCAGTACGACATCGAAGTAGACAGGATCTGTTGCAGCAGTTGCCATCACCTCACCGGTGTTGTACCGCCACACGAGATTGGCGAAGTGCAATGCAAGAAACTTTTCCGGCCGCCCGGTGGCCTCGGCGAAACTGCTGGGCAGTAGCGACGACGAGTTGGTCACGAAGATAGTTTTCGGCGGAGCGGACGCGCCGATATCCGACCAGACCTTCTTCTTCAGGTCGAGATCCTCCGGAACTGCTTCGATCACCAGTTCGGCGTCCGCAACGGCCTCGGCGACGCTGGTGGTGGTCGTGATGGATTCGATGGCCTCGTCGAATCGCGCCTCGTCGAAAGTCTTCAGGTCACGCTTGTAGTATCCGCGCATCCATTCCCAACGATCCGGCAGCTTGGCAAGTAGTTCGTCGGAAATGTCGTATCCCACAACGGTTTTTCCGTGGTAGGCAGCCTGCATCATGATCTGCGAACCGAGCACTCCGGTTCCGAATACGGTCACGTTCCCAATATCAGTCATGGACGACACACTTCCCTCTATGGAGTCACTGGTTTCCCGCTCTCCAAGTTCTACCGCTGAGCGCGGAGCCACCGTCTCGTGGGGTCCAACCGTGGACCGACTCGACCCGACGACAGCGCTTCACACTCCACAGGATCGACGGAAAGAGGCGGTTCTGCAGGCCTCCGTTCCGCGGTCGTGAATTCGACCTTCGGCTTCGCATCGTGTTCGCGCCGCGGGACATCACGGCGTTGCGAGCAACTTACTGCGGAACAGGTCGAGTACCTGGTCCAAAGCCTGCCGGGTCGGCTGGCCCGGCTCGTCGATCAGTCCTTCCGTCACGACGGAGTGTGGCGGCCCGAATGCTTCCGGGTTGAACGCAGAATCGGGCAATTCCACCGACACGAATGCGTCGCCGAGTTGCTCCCTCAGAAACTCGAACCGTGCAGGGGGACACATCTTGTCGCCCTGAAACCGCATACCGAGAACAGTGAGATCTCCCGCAGCACAACGGCTCTTCACCTTCGAGAGGTCGCCGGCACTGATGTCGATGGAACGACTGCGTGACTTCGATGCCGCGAACGGAAGTGACGGTTGCGAGAGCACCGGTGCGATCAATCGATCGTCGGCGGCCATTGCCAGGGCGAACCCGCCCGTGAAGCACATTCCGATGGCACCGACACCTGGTCCGCCGCACCGCTCGTGTTCCTCGGCCGCGAGAGCACGCAGCCACACCACGATCCGCGACGACTTGCCGGTGGCCAATATGGTGAATTCTCGGCTGATGCACGCCGGCACCATGGCACGGGACATGGTGGCAGCGGTACCGAGAAGTCCGAGGGGTGCGGTCAGCGGGTCCTTTCCGTCGACGCCGAACAGATGCGGCACGATCGCGGTGCATCCGATTCCGGCGACGGTGCGCGCGAAGTCCGCCACTCTCGGCGTGATGCCCGGCATTTCGGACATCACGATCACAGCCGGTCCGGTGCCGATGCGATAGACCGGTGCCGTGCGCCCGTCCGCGGTGAACTCGGTTCGTTCGAAATCGGCCAACGCGTCGGCGGTCATGGAAACACGTCCTTCTGAGAGGGGCACACAGCGGCTGCGGTACCGGACACGAGCATGAAACGGTGGAGAAGTAAGCCCTGATGGACCTGGACTACCGCGAATACTCGCGCAGCAGGAGGTAGAGCGGTGCCGCGAAGCAGATACCCACTGACCCGGTACCGACGGGCACCAACCACCAGTGCTTGACTCCGTTGTCCCTCGAGTCCCAGAGGGACCAGACCCCGAAGGCAATGCTCGTGATACCCAGATCGGCGGTCAATGCACGAGTGGGAGTCGAGGCGACCCAGTCCGCGAAGAATGCGGTTGCGCTGTCGCGACTGACGCCGTGCTCCTTGAAGTAGGCGACGACGAACGAGTTGGGGACGACGAACCCGATCACGGTCAGCAGGAGCAGGAGGCGTCGACGAGTGGCATCTGCTGTTCTCATGGATCTCAACCTAGGCCACTTCGCGATCTCCTCGGCGTGTCGTTCGAGATCGTCGTCCTCGGTCGATCCTCACATGGCTGGGACAGCGGTACGATTTCGAGCAATATCCGGCCATCATGGGGGTCTGTAATGCGCACCAGGACAAAACGGCTCGGGCTCGGAATGTCGTGTCCGTCATTGTCGCGCTGGCGATCCCCTCCCATGCAACAGCGTCGCCCATCGAATACGTCAACCTCGGCGACAGCTTCGGTGCAGGCAACGGCGTGCTGCCGCTGGCACCGAACACGCCACTGAGGTGCCTCCAGTCGGAACGGAACTTTGCTCATCTCGTAGCGCGCGAGCAGGGCTACAGCCTCGCCGATGTCAGCTGCGGCGGTGCGGCCACCGACGACTTCTATGCCTCTCAATTCGAGGGCACACGACCGCAATTCGATGCGTTGTCGCCATCGGCAGATGTAGTGACTCTGATGATCGGTGGCAACGACAACAGCGTGTTCTCGGGAGCGATCGCAGCGTGCGTGAGTGCGCTGGCAACCCACGCCGGTGCATTCGATCCGTGCACGCAGCAGAACGGAAGTAGCTTCGACGACAAGATTCTCGACAGCACGCTGCCGGCCGTTCGACAGGCGTTGCGAGACATACATACTCGTGCGCCCGAGGCAAAGGTGATCATCATCGGCTATCCATGGCTCATCCCGGCCGCAAGCACGTGCGAACCGTCGGTCCCCGTCGCGCTCGGCGACGTTCCGTATCTGCGCAACCTCCAGGCCACGCTGAACGATGCCATCCGCGAGGCAGCGGCCGACACCGACACGACCTTCGTGGACATGTCCGTGGCGTCGGAGGGGCACGACGCCTGCCAGCCCGTCGGAGTGCGGTGGGTGGAACCACTGCTGTTCGCGGATCAGTTCGTGCCGCTGCACCCGAACTCGCTGGGCGAGGCCGCCATCGCGGCCGAGGTGACCGAGGCGCTGACTGCCTGAAGTCGATCCCCGATCGGCTGATTCGGAACGGTCGTCGGTGAGTTCAGGACGCCGCCGATTCTGCGAGTGGCGTCTGGAACGACCACAGATGTCCCTCGGGATCGCGAACGCTGTATTCACGAACGCCGTAGGGCATGTCGGTCGGCGGGTAGTCGATCGCTGCTCCGGTTGCCGCCACCCGAGCGTGATGGGCATCGACGTCGTCGACGAGGATCGCGAGCGACGCGGTGACCGCGCCGGTGGTCAGCGGCGACACCATGCGATGTTCGGGGGCCTCGCGGTGCAACCAGACAACACCGTCACCGGCGTGAACCTCGCCGTGGACGGCTCGGTCGCCGTCGTATTCGATCTGTCCGGGAGCCAGTCCCAGCACGTCGACGAGGTAGGAATGGGCTGCTGCGATGTCGCGGTAGACGAGCAACGTGGTGCGGCGTGTGACCGCAGGCTCGTCGGTCGACAGGCCGGAGAGAAGGTCCAGTAGGGCGTCGTCGCTCGGGCGATCACCATGAAGAAGTCGGTCCTCCACGGCCCGAACACGCTCTCGCACACGAGCGAGCTCGGCCATCCGTTGATCCAGGTCGGCCAGATGCTGCCGCGTCAGGTGCTGGAGGTCCACTGCCTCCGGATCGACCTCCGCAAGCGGAGTGCCCAGTTCTCGGAGCAGTCGAATCCGGTACAGCCGATCGAGATCTCCGCCGTCGTACCGGCGCCTGCCCCCTCCGTCCCGATCCGGAGCAAGCAGGCCCAGCTCTTCGTAGTAGCGCAGGGTCCGCTCGGTGACGCCGGTCCGACGGGCGACGTCACCGATACCCCAGGTGGTCGAATCACTGCTGTTCATGCAAGCAACGGTAGAACCTCACGCCACGTCAGGAGCAAACTCCGGTCGGGGACGGATCAGACATCCTCGAGTCGAATTCCCTTGGTTTCCTTCATGAAGAAGCAGGCGACGCCGGTCAGAGCGGCCAGGAACATGATGTACACGCCGAACACCCAGCCCAGATCGAACCCGAGGAACAGCTGGTTGAGATACGGCGCGGTTCCGCCGAACACCGCCACCGAGAACGAGTAGGCGAATCCGATTGCCTGCGTGCGGAGTCGGGTGGGAAAGCTCTCCGACAGTGTCGAAGACAGAATCGAGGCCGGGACGGCGATGACGAGCAGGGCCACCGTCGACGGGAGCAGCAGTGTCCACCACTGCGTCGAGATCAGCATCGTCAGCGGGATCTGCAGCAGGAACATCAGCACGGCGAAGGTGGCCAACATCGGCCGTCGACCGATCGAATCCGAGAGACGACCGAAGAACGGTAGGGACACCAGCGCTATCAACTGCGCAATGACGAGCATCCAGTACGCGGTGTCTGGATTCATCCCACGCTGCGTGATCGCGAATGTCGAGACGTACGAGGTCCAGGTGTAGTGCGCCGCCGTGATTCCCGACGTCATTCCGATCATCAGCACGATCGCCTTCACGACGGTCTTGCGTGCGATCGGTGTTTGTTCGACCTTGTTCTGCTCCGAGTCGAACACCTCGCTCTCGTCCATGTTCTTGCGCAGGTAGAGAGCGAACAGCGCCAGGAGTGCGCCCAGCAGGAAGGGGATGCGCCAACCCCATTGCCCCACAGCAGAATCCGACAGCGTGGAGGTGATGACGCCACCCACGGTGTATGCCAGAGCCGATCCACCGAAGATGGCGACGAACGCGACACTGCCCCACATGCCACGTCGGTTCGGCGGCGCGATCTCGCCGACGTAGGAATACGCCGTCGCCGACTCGCCACCATGCGCAAAACCCTGCATGACGCGTGCGAGCAACAGCAGTACCGATGCCCAAGCCCCGATCGCACCGTAGGTGGGCATGATGCCGATCAGCAGGCTGCCGGTCGCCATCATGAGCATCGTGGTGACGAGGACGAACTTGCGGCCCTTCTTGTCCGCGATCCGTCCGAACACCATGCCGCCGAGAGGCCGCATCAGGAATCCGACGGCGAACACCGCCAGCGTGGACAGCAGTGCGGAGACCGGATCGGTCTGGCTGAACATCGCTGCCGCGATGAACGGTGCGAACACTGCGTAGGCGCTCCATTCGTACCATTCGAGTACGTTGCCTATCGTGCTGGCGAACAGCGATTTCTTCCGTGAGGAGATATCGGGTGCCGAGCGGGTGTCGCGCGATGATCCGACGGTCATGGAGTGTCTCTTTCGATCGAATGATTTTCCACAGGAACAGGTTTGAGTACTGCACGTCGAATTTTCCCGGTCTGAGTCTTGGGAAGGTCGTCGATGATGTGAATGGCCTTCGGACGCTTGTACGCGGCCAACCGATCGCGCGCGAAATCGACCAGCGCATCCGGTGTCACCGAGGTTCCGTGCCGCAGGGACACGTAGGCCACCACCGATTCGCCTTGGTAGGCATCGGGTCTGCCCACCACGGCGGCCTCGAACACTGCAGGATGTTCGTAGAGGGTGTCCTCGACTTCCCGGGGCCAGACCTTGTATCCCGACACGTTGATCTGGTCCTTGAGTCGGTCGACGAGATACACCCATCCGTCTTCGTCGATGATCGCCACGTCTCCCGTGCGAAGACGACCTCCGGGCATCGTGGACGCGGTCGCAGCGCGATTTCTCCAGTATCCGGAGACCACCTGTGGACCCGAGATCACCAGCTCCCCAGCAACTCCCGGAGCCGTCGGCTGCCCTGCGGGGTCCACCGTTCGTAAGGTCACACGGGGTAGCGCCAGCCCGACGGACAACGACCCGCTCGCGGGATCGACCGGCGCACGCACGCCGGGCGGAACGGCGATGACGCCTGCCGTGGTTTCGGTCATGCCGTATGCGTTGTGTATGTAGCAACCGAACACGGACTCGAATGCGGTAACCGTCGCGGGCGGAATCGGCGCACCGCCGGAGTACAACGCCTTCACCGACTCGAAGTGAGCTCGCGTCGCACCCTCGGTTGCGGAGATCGCGTTGAACACCGTGATGGACCCGATGGTATAGGTGACACGATGCTCGACGAAGGCGTCGAGAGTGACTGCTGCGTCGAAACGATGCGCGAACACGAGCACGCAGTCGCGAATCAGGGCCACCGCGGCGTCGAGCATTGCGCCGGTGATGTGAAACAGCGGCGCGACTGCGAACACGACGTCACCGTCGACGAGACCGGCCCGTTCCCCGAAATCGAGAGCCGTGGCGAATGCGTTCGCGTGCGAAATCTGTGCACCCTTCGGCGGACCCGTGGTTCCCGAGGTGTACGCCAGAAGTGCGAGATCGTCTGGCTTCGGATCGAACTCGGGGATGGGTCGGCCGCGGTAGACGTCGATCAGACCCATCAGATCCTCGTCGGGCCGAGGTGTCACGCGTGACGTCGACGAAAAGACTCGTGGGTCGTTGCGTGTCTGCACATCGAGCCCGCTGGTGCTCACGATCAGCCGAATCGAACTGCCGCGCAACGTCGCCCCCACAGCATCGAGGTCGCGTTCGTCGCACACGAGTGCGATCGGTTCCGCATCGTCGATCAAGGCACGCAATTCACGGTTGCGGTACATCGGGTTGAGGATCAACGCGACCGCCCCGATCTTCCACAGCGCGAGAAACGTCAAGGCGTACTGCGGAATGTTCTGCAGATAGATGCCGACGCGATCACCCTGCGACACGCCTCGATCGATCATGGCCGCGGCAAGCGCATCGGATGCCTCGTCCACCTCGGCGACAGTGAGCACGGCGTCGAAGTACGCCAGTGCCGGCCGGTCCGGGGTGTCGGAGACTCGGCTACGCCAGGCGTCGAGAACAGTTGCAGGCCCGGTCGCTCCGTCGAGGGTCATGGACGGCCCTTTCGCTCGAGCAGAATTTCGGCCCGAAGGGACCGACCGAACACTCGCTCGGTCTGCGTTTCAACAGTGTTGCGGATCACAAGATTTGTGTCAACCCGGTGTATAGGGGTCGGCCGCAGCCGAGTCGACCTCTACGGTAAGCGCATGACCGCGACCCACACCTGGCGAACCTACGAGGGCTCGAACCTCTCCCCAGCTTTGGCGTCGGCGCTGAACATGTTCGTCGAGCAGGGGTACCACGGTACGTCGGTGCGGCAGATCGCCGCAGGTGCCGGCCTGTCGGTTCCCGGCCTCTACCACCACTTTCCATCGAAGCAGGCCTTGCTGGTCGGCATCATGGACGCGTCGATGGACGAACTGCTGGATCGAACTCGATCGGCCGAGGACGGGGCGGGTACCTCGCCCAGCGACCGATTCGACGCAGTCGTGGAGTCCCTGCTGCTGTTCCACATCCACCGGCGTGACGCTGCCTTCGTCTGCTCGACGGAAATCCGCAGTCTCGACTCGGCGAATCGCACCGCGTACATCGCCAAGCGGGACGAAGAGCAACGGCTGCTCGACGCGATCGTTGCCGACGGAGTCGAATCCGGGGTCTTCGACACCCCGCACCCGGCAGATGCCAGCCGAGCCGTCACCACCATGTGCGTCGGCCTCGCCACCTGGTATCGCCCCGACGGACCGATGACGCCAGGCGAATTGGTCGCCGTGTATCTCGACATCGCCCGACGGACAGTCGGTGCCGCGACCGCGATACCCGAGTAGCGGCCCGGGCCGGGTCCCTTGACCCGGACGGGCAGTTGTGCAAACCTTCGAGGAACCGAGCGAGTGTTCGGTCGGTACTGGACAAGGAGCACATGGTGGCCATCGATCTGACGTACGACCCGGACATCGAGAAGCTGATCGACCGGACTCGCGCCTTCACTCGAGACCACGTGCTTCCCATCGAGGACCGGTTTCTGGGCAACGTCACCGATGCGGGCGGCGACCGACTTCGCGTCGAGATGCAGGCGGCGGCGAAGGACGCGGGTGTGTTCGCGCCACATGCGCCCGTCGAATACGGCGGCCACGGGCTCTCGATGAGTGACCGCGCCCCGGTGTTCGAGGAAGCCGGATATTCACTGTTCGGCCCCATCGCACTGAACCTCGGTGCGCCCGACGAGGGCAATGTCCACATGCTTGCGCACATCGCGTCGGCGGCACAGAAGGAGCAATTTCTCGCTCCCCTCGCGCACGGAGACGTGCGCTCGGCTTTCGCAATGACCGAACCCGCACCGGGTGCCGGTTCCGATCCCTCGGCGTTGACCACCGCGGCCGCACGGGTCGAGGGTGGATGGAAGATCAACGGGCACAAGTGGTTCATCACCGGTGCCGACGGTGCGGGGTTCTTCATCATCATGGCCCGAACATCGGGTGAGCCGGGCGATCGAGGCGGAGCCACGATGTTCCTGGCCCCCGCCGACACTGCGGGCATCACGGTCGGCCGACATATCGGCACTTTGGACAAGGCCATGATCGGCGGACACTGCGAGGTGTTCTTCGAGAACGTATTCGTGCCCGACGAGAACGTGCTCGGGGCCGTCGACGAGGGATTCGCCTATGCCCAGGTGCGTTTGGGACCGGCCCGCATGACCCATGTGATGCGCTGGCTCGGAGCCTCGAGGCGAGCTCACGACATCGCCGTCGCACAGGTGGCCCACCGCGAAGGGTTCGGCGGGAAGCTCGGCGATCTCGGCATGGTGCAGAAGATGGTCGCGGACAACGAAATCGACATCGCGGCCACCCGCGCACTGCTGATCAAGGCGTGCTTCGAGCTGGACCGGGGTGGACACGCGAGCAACGAGACATCCATCGCCAAGACGTTCGCCGCCGAAGCGATCTTCCGCATCGTCGACCGAAGCATCCAGATGTGCGGAGGACTCGGCGTTTCGGACGATCTTCCGCTGGCGCGGCTCTCCCGCGAAGTGCGGCCGTTCCGCGTGTACGACGGTCCGTCCGAGGTACACCGCTGGGCCATCGCCAAACGGACGATCGGTGCCGCCAAGCGCGCCGCGCGGGAGGCACAGGCGTGAGCGATCTGCAGGGAATGAATCGCTATGCGCTGGAACGGTTCCTGCAGAACAACGGTATCGAGCTCGATGGCGCGTTGTCGGTCGAGATGATCAGCGGTGGTCGCTCCAACCTCACCTACAAGGCATACGACGACACCTCGACATGGGTCGTTCGTCGACCGCCCACCAGTGGGCTCACCCCCTCGGCACACGACATGGCCCGCGAGTGGGCCGTCACCGAGGCTCTTGCATCCACCGATGTCCCCGTCGCCCGGACAGTGGCCTTCGATCGGGACGGTTCGATTCTCGGTGCTCCGATGACCGTCGTGGACTTCGTACCCGGCCGAGTCGTCCGCACGCGCGAGGATCTTTCCGACCTCACCGACATGCAGGTCACCGAGAACGCCGCCGAGCTCGTCCGGGTGCTCGCCAGGCTGCATGCCGTCGACCCCGCTGCTGTGGGCCTCGACAGCTTCGGACGACCCGACGGCTTCGTCTCCCGTCAGGTCGCGACGTGGGCTCGGCAGTGGCACAGTGTCAAGACCCGAGATCTACCCGATGTCGACCGACTTCACCGTGCACTAGAGGCTGCGATACCGACGCACTCGGCGTCGTCCATCGTCCACGGAGACTATCGCGTCGACAACACAATTCTCGATGCCGACAACGTGAGTTCTGTTGCCGCCGTGGTCGACTGGGAGATGTCCACCCTCGGCGATCCCCTCACCGACGTCGCACTGATGTGCATCTACCGTCAACCCGTGTTCGATGCGGTCCTGGGCGCGGACGCGGCATGGACGAGCGACCGATATCCCTCGGCCGACGACCTTGCCCACCAGTACGCAGTGGAATCCGGTCGTGAACTGCACAATTGGGGCTTCTATCTCGCCCTGGCCAATTTCAAGCTCGGGGTGATCGGCGAGGGCATCACTCACCGCGCGCTGTCGGGTTCCGATACCGGAGCCGGTGCCCGTAACGCTGCAGACGCTACCGGGGAGTTCATCGCAGCCGGGCTCAGAGCTCTATCGGGTTCCACCGACTGACACGGACGCCCTCGTCAGGCAGGCTCTCTCATCACGCCGACATGGCGCACGGTTCCCGATAGGCCCGGGAGTTCCGTCGGTTCGGACCAGGTGTTCATACCGTCCGAACTGTCGGAGTAGAAGTACTTCCGGTTGGTGTAGTCGTCGTAGTAGAGCCGCCAGGTGCCGTCCGGCAACTCGATGACGGCGGGGCCTTCTTTCAGAGGACCGAAGTCGCGGAACGGAGCGGGCGTGTAGGGCCCGATCAACGACGGCGCGGTCCAATGCTCGATCACCTTGCGGGTCTCGTTCTTCGTGAACGCGTGATAGGTCGATCCGGATTTCACGACCGTGGTATCGATGTGGTCGGCGTCGATCCCGACGAACGGAACCGGGAAGCTCCACATTCTCAGGCCCGGATCCATCGCGGTCATCAGATACGGCACGAATCCACCACCGGTCGAGAGCGACACGATGATGTTGACGCGGTCACCGTCGACGAACCATTCGGGTGCCCAAGCCTTCGTGGTGAACGGCGACAGAGACGGCCCGTCCGAGAAGCCGGCCGAGCCGGTGAAGCCGGGCGGGCTGGCCGATCCGGTACCGGCGCCGGTACCGGGCAGGAAGGCGCAGCAGAACGGAATCGGGAAGTTCTGCAGGAACGTCCAGTCGACGCGGTCGCTGCTGCGAGCGAAGCCGATGTTCGCTCCGCCGCCCGTCGTGTAGGTCGCGTAGTACATACCGTCGGTGTGCCGAAAGATGCTCGAGTCTCGCACCACGCCGGACGGCGGCTGGTACGCCGAGGTCTGCAACGCGGTGAAGTCGGTGCCGTCGCTGGATTGGTAGACGTCCATGTTGCGATCACTGTCGTTGCTGAACGCCACCATCGTGTAGCGCCACTCGGACGGCGCGGCGGCACCGGTGCCCGCAGAGGCGAACAACAGGCCGGCGACAGCGAGGACCACCATCGGCACCGCGAGCATGCACTTTCGAACGGTCGGTATCACCGAAGCAGTATTTACGACCCACCCGCCTCGTGCGTAACATTGTCAGCACACACGAGAAATCGTTACCAATTCTGTTACGGATGCGAAAGATACTGCGTTGCGGGCTTGGATTGGTACATCTCGTGGTCGGCGTCATCGAGGATGTCGAGTGCACTTCGGGTGTCGTCGCTGTCGACGGTGACACCACCGATGCTCGCCGTCACCGTCAACACTCGTCCCGCCGTCGTGATGGGAGAGGCGAGCTCGGCGCGCACATCGTCGGCCTCGGTGCCCGCTCGATGTGGAACCACTGCCACGAACTCGTCGCCACCGATTCGTCCGACGAAGGCGTCGGCCGGGAGCGCCCTGGTCAGACGCGCGGCAACCACTCCGAGTACAGCGTCGCCGACAGTATGTCCGTGCAGGTCGTTGATCGTCTTGAAGTTGTCGAGGTCGATGAACAGCACCGCCATGGCGTCGTCTCGGGCCGGCCGCGCCAGTTCCTCGTCGAGGCGCGACAGGATCAGCGGCCTGTTCGGCAGGCCGGTCAGATCGTCGTGAGTCGCGGCATGTTCGAGCTTGATGTTCATCCGGTAGGCGTCGGTGATGTCGACGAACGTGGCGACTACGGAGGGGGACGGGCTGCCCGACGTCAGCATCGTCGCCGTCAACGACAGCCAGAAGTTGCGGCCGTCTCGGCGACGCTCGACGCCGATCACCGCCTGGCTGGGCGCGCCGGTCTTTCTCGTAGCGGCGACCGGGTGCTCGAACGGCTGAATCGGTCCCTCGTCGGTTCCGTACACGCGGAAGGGGAGGGACGCCCCCTGCCCTGTCTCGGTCCCCACCTGAATGTCGAGGATCGTCTTCGCCGCGAGATTCGCCGACTCGATGCGGCCGGTGTGATCGAGCACGACGACTCCTGCCTCGAGCGATTCCACCACGGCGGTGAAGTGGTCCTCGGCCCGTCGCACCGCACTTCGGTCGGCGCACACCAACACCCAGCCATCGGGCATCTGAGCCGCGGACACCACCACCGCCAGCGCGGTGCCGTCCGCACGACGATGCGACTCGCACAGTTGTCCACCGGCCCGCAGAATCGAGGCCGGATCGCACGGAACGCCGACCGCGTACGAGACGCTGCGACCGAGAACGTCGGCCGAACACCGTCCGTACACCGACTCGGCTGCGGGGTTCCAACTCGACACCAGACCATCGGACGACACTCCGACGATGGCATCGCTGACGTGCTCGACCAAGGCGGCTTGATACCGCAACGCCTTCTGTGCCGCCTTGTGCTCGGTGAGATCTCGCAGAATGACCTGGAACGCCGGCTCGCCGTTCCACACCGTGCGCACGGACACTGCTTCCATGGTCAGTGTCGTCCCGTCGAGTGCAAGCACCGTCGCTTCGGACGCAGCGCTGGCCGTGCCGTGAGTGCCGAGAGCGGCGATTCGCTCGAACATGGGCCCGATCGACTCGGCAGCAATGAAGTCTTCGATCGGCCGACCTACGACGTCTTCGGCGCTTTCGGCGCGTAGGTATCGCATTCCGGCAGGGTTCAGATAGACCAGCGTCCCACGTCGGTGAACACCGATCGCGTCCGGTGAATGCTCGACGAGAACCCGGTAGCGGTCTGCCAATCCAGGCGACGCGGGACTTGGTTCAGGGTCGCCGACGCTCTCGCGCTCCCCTGGGGCCATGCTCGGTCCTCGCGTTCGTAGACAGACGGTCAACACCCGATTGAACCACCAGAACGAAGATCGGTGGAGTTCGATGCCCGATTTACAACGAACATCCCTTTCTCGACTGGACCCGGTGCCGGTTTCACGGGCTAAATCGAGGCGTGAGCCGAATCCGGCTTGCATACCTCGGAAAGAAACGGATATCGACGATGAGCACTCAGGGCATCGGCATCACGGGGATCGACATCAGCGGGATCGGCGCAGTGTCCGGCTACGGCTGGGGCACAGACGCCCTGTGGCACGGCCTGTCCACGGGCAAAGCGGCAGCCACCCTGCATCACGATCGCACCAGACCCGGCAGAAATCCGGTGTGGCTGGCCAAAGTCCCCGACGGCGGAGACCACGGCGACGGCACCAGCCGATTCGGTCGGGCGCTTCGCGGGGCCGCACGGGAGGCCATCGACGACGCGTTGACGCGTGGTTGGCATCCGGGGCGACGTGTCGGCCTGATCCATGCCGTCGTCCTCGGCGAAGTGGACGAGTGGCGAAACTTCTACCTGGAGGACGGTGGTGAGCGCCGAGTTCGTGACTATCTGACCCTGATGCCGTCGACGCCGGTGTCGCTCTTGATGCAGGAATACGGTTTTCACGGCCCGGCCATGAATGTCTCGGCCATGTGCGCATCGGGCAACGCCGGCCTGCTGACTGCCAAGATGTGGCTCGATACCGGCTTCGTCGACGACGTCGTGTTCGTCGCCACCGATCTGTCGCTGACGCCGGAGAACATCGATCATTTCGTCAAGCTCGGCGTCGGTGTCGTCGACGTGGAGCCCCAGGAGGGTTGCCGGCCGTTCCAGGAAGGCAGCCGCGGATTCGGAATGGGGGAAGCGGCAACGGCTTTCGTACTGTCCAATCGAAGCTCTGCCTCGTACGCTCGGGTGTTGGGCGGCTCCATGACGCACGACGCGTTCCACGCCACCTCGATCGACCCGGCCCTCACCCAGGTACGAGAATGCTTCGAGCAGGCCTTGGCCGATGCCGGCGTCACACCACGCCAGGTCCGTTACCTCAATGCCCACGGCCCCGGCACGGCGCAATGCGACGCAGCGGAGACGCAGATGTTGGAGACGGTGCTCGAGTCACACGCGCAGGTGTATTCGGTGAAACCATTGACCGGACATTGCCAGGGTGCGGCGTCGGCAATCGAAACCGTCTCTGCGGTCATGGGATTCGAACGTGGAATCGTGCCCGCAGCACCTCAGGTCTCCGATGCCCATCCCCTGTTGCTCGACGGATTCACCACCGCGGAGCCAGGATTGACGGTGAAGTCGTCATTGGGAATGGGCGGACACAACTCGGTGGTGGTGTTTGCTCCGGCGTGACGTACCTTCCTCACACCTCGGTGGCAGCACCGCAGATTCCGCACTCCTCGAATTCGACGCGCTTCCAGCGTGCAACAGGAACGAAGAACAGCGTGAATTGCTGGTACTGCTTCATTCTCGACCACTGGGTTGTGTTGTGGCATCGCGGGCAGTTTCGCGTTGCGCCAGGGCCGACGTGTTTGCGCTTGCTGCCGAAACCGAAGAGTAGGAACATCACCCCAGCATAGGTGGCCGACGACTGCCGAACTCGATGCAGCGAACGTTCGAGCCACCCTCGCATTCTCGCGATGGTGGCTCGAACGACTGCCGGGGTCGGACGCTGTCAGCCGGCGATCATGCCGTGCGGGTCGATGACGAATTTCTGTGCCACACCACTGTCGAATTCGCGGTAGCCGCGTGGTGCATCGTCGAGCGTGATGACCGTGGCATTCACGGCCTTGGCAATCGAAACCCGTTCCTTGAGAATCGCATTCATCAACTCTCGGTGGTAGCTCATCACCGGGCACTGCCCGGTGGCGAACGACAGCGACTTGGCCCAACCGGTACCGAGGCTGAGCGAGAGAGCACCACGCTGCGCAGCCTCGTCCACACCGCCCGGATCGCCGGTGACGTACAGCCCGGGGATCCCGATGCCGCCACCCGCCGTGGTGATCTCCATGAGCGAGTTGAGCACCGTCGCCGGTGCCTCGTGGGACGAATCTCCACCGTGACCGCGAGCCTCGAAGCCCACTGCATCCACCGCGGCGTCGACCTCGGGGATGCCGAGAATCTGTTCGATCTGATCCTGCGGTGCACCCTTGCCGACGTCGACGGTCTCACAGCCGAAGGTTCGCGCCTGGGCCAACCTGTCGGCGTTCATGTCGCCGACTATCACCACCGACGCTCCCAGTAGTTGCGCACCGACCGCAGCAGCGAGGCCGACCGGACCCGCACCCGCGATGTAGACCGTCGCACCGGGTTTCACTCCAGCAGTCACCGCCCCGTGGAACCCGGTGGGAAAGATATCGGACAGCATCGTCAGGTCCAGGATCTTCTCCAGCGCCTGGTCCCGGTCGGGAAACTTCAACAGGTTGAAGTCCGCATACGGTGCCATGACGTACTCGGCCTGGCCCCCGACCCAACCGCCCATGTCCACGTACCCGAACGCCGACCCGGGTCGATCGGGGTTCACGTTGAGGCAGATGCCGGTCTTGCGTTCCTTGCAGTTTCGACACCGTCCACACGCGATGTTGAACGGTACCGAGCAGATGTCTCCGACCTTCAGGAATTCGACGTCACGTCCCACCTCGACGATTTCGCCGGTGATCTCGTGACCGAGCACGAGCCCCTCGGGTGCGGTCGTGCGCCCGCGCACCATGTGCTGGTCGCTGCCACAGATGTTGGTCGAGACGACCTTGAGGATCACACCGTGTTCGCATTTTCGGCCGACATTGGCGGGGTTCACTCCGGGTCCGTCGGTCAACTCCAACCCGGGAAAGGCAATGTCCTGGACCTCCACCTTCCCTGGGCCGGCGTATGTCACTGCGCGGTTGTCTGCCATGAGTTCTCCTCTTCGATGAGTGAGCTGGGTGACCGGCAGGCCGAGATCATCGACTCGATCCGCGCCTGTGGCCCGCGTCACACCAGTATGCACAGTTCCTCATGTGTTCGCGGACACCGAACTCGGAGTGGAGGTGAGCGACCCAGATCGGCACCCCGTCCCACAATCGATCGACCGTCACATCCCGAGCACTTGACTCAGCGCGATGTTAGCGCTCACACTGTGTTGCACACGTCACAGTCGGTGGCACAATGAAGGAGATTTGCATGCCGGTGGACCAGTACACGGTGGGCGTCGATTACGGCACCCTCTCCGGCCGTGCCGTCGTCGTCCGCGTCTCGGACGGTGCCGAAATAGCATCTGCCGTACACGAATACCGACATGCCGTGCTCGAGGAGACTCTGCCCGGCAGCACAGTCCGACTGCCCGACGCCTGGGCCCTGCAGGTTCCCGACGACTATCGCGACGTCCTACGCCACGCGGTACCCGCAGCGATCGCGGCCGCCGGAATCGCGCCGGAGCAGGTGGTGGGCATAGGTACCGACTTCACCGCATGCACCATGGTGCCCACCTATGCGGACGGCACCCCGCTGAGCGAAGACCCTCGATTCGCCGATCGACCACACGCATACGTCAAACTGTGGAAACACCATGCAGCGCAGGGACAAGCCGACCGCATCAACGAACTGGCCGCCCGAAACGGCGAGAGCTGGCTCCCCCGCTACGGCGGCTTGATCTCCTCGGAATGGGAATTCGCCAAAGCACTCCAGATCCACGAGGAAGACGCCGAGATCTACGAGGCCATGGACCGGTGGGTCGAGGCGGCCGACTGGATCGTCTGGCAGCTGTGCGGAAACTACGTACGCAACGCATGCACCGCGGGTTACAAGGGGATCTACCAGGACGGGAAATATCCTTCGGTCGATTTCCTGACCGAACTCGCGCCCGGCTTCGCCGGATTCGTCGCCGACAAACTCGATCAGCCTCTGGGCGAATTGGGCTCGCGGGCAGGAACGTTGACTGCCGAGGCTGCGGCATGGACAGGACTGCCCGAGGGAATCGCCGTCGCGGTCGGCAACGTGGATGCTCACGTCACGGCACCGGCCGCGGGCGCAGTCGAGTCGGGTCGCATGGTCGCCATCATGGGAACGTCCACCTGCCACGTGATGAGCTCGACAGTGTTGAACGACGTCCCCGGGATGTGCGGCGTCGTCGACGGCGGCATCGTGGCCGGCTCCTACGGGTACGAGGCGGGCCAGAGTGGCGTCGGCGACATCTTCGGATGGTTCACGCGCACTTCGGTTCCCGCGTCGTACTCCGAAGCAGCGGCGGCCGCCGGGGAGTCGGTGCACGAATACCTGACGCGGCTCGCGTCTGCCCAAGAAGTGGGCGAGCACGGCCTGGTCGCGCTCGACTGGCACAGCGGCAACCGGTCGGTGCTGGTGGACCACGAACTTTCCGGACTCGTCATCGGAACCACACTGGCCACGCGTCCCGAGGACACCTATCGCGCACTACTGGAGGCCACCGCATTCGGAACCCGCGTCATCGTCGAGACGTTTCGCGACAGCGGCGTTCCTGTCGAGGAATTCGTCGTGGCCGGGGGTCTGGCTCGCAACCCACTGCTGATGCAGATCTACGCGGATGTACTGCGAATGCCGTTGTCCGTCATCACTTCCGCGCAAGGGCCCGCACTCGGCTCCGCCATCCATGCCGCCGTGGCCGCCGGTTGCTATCCCGACGTGCCGGTGGCGTCCAAATCGATGGGCATGGTCCGCCGCGGCGCCTTCGTACCGGACGAGTCCCGATCGAAGGCCTACGACTCGCTGTACGAGATCTATCTGGAACTACACGATCGCTTCGGTCGGGACGTACCGACGATGCGCCGGCTGCGATCACTCCGACGCGCTGCCCTGACCAGGAAGTTGGAATCGAAATGACGGTTGTCGACGATGTTCGCGGAGTCGTCGAGGAGATCCGCAGGGACGTGTGCGCATTGCACGCCGAACTGATGCGCTACGGATTGGTCGTGTGGACGGCCGGCAACGTGTCCGCGCGCGTACCCGGGCGAGATCTCATGGTCATCAAACCCAGCGGCGTCTCCTACGACGACCTGACTCCGGACAACATGGTGGTCTGCGATCTGCACGGTCGAGTGGTCGAAGGTGAGCATGCGCCGTCCTCGGACACCGAGGCACAGGCGTACGTCTATCGGCACCTCGACCACATCAACGGTGTGGTGCACACTCATTCGCCCTATGCGGTCGCGTGGGCTGCTCGGGCAGAACCCATTCCGGTGGTCACCACGATGTGCGCGGACGAATTCGGCGGTGACATTCCAGTGGGTCCTTTCGCCGTCATCGGCGACGACTCGATCGGCCGCGGCATCGTCGACACCCTGGCCGGCAGTCGGTCTCCCGCCGTCCTGATGCAGAACCACGGAGTGTTCGCAGTGGGACCCAGCGCTCGATCCGCGGTGAAGGCGGCGGTCATGTGCGAGGACGTCGCACGGTCCGTACATCTGTCTTATCAACTGGGACAACCACTTCGCATTCCGAGCTCCTCGGTCGACGCACTGTACGACCGATACCAGAACGTCTACGGCCAGCGCTGACCGGCGCCACACACTCTTTCCACGGAAGGTACATTCTCCATGTCCGAAGTATGGTTTCTCACCGGCAGCCAGGCTCTGTACGGTCCCGAGACGCTCGAGCAGGTAGCGGTCCAATCACGTGAGATCGCAGACAAACTCAACGACGCGCTACCCGTGTCGGTCGTCTGGAAGCCGGTACTGGTCGACGCCTCGTCCATCCTGCGCTGCATGCGCGAGGCGAACGCCTCCGACGACTGCATCGGCGTCGTCACCTGGATGCACACATTCTCCCCCGCCAAGATGTGGATCGCCGGCCTCGATGCACTGGACGTTCCGCTGCTGCACCTGCACACCCAAGCCGGAATGTCGTTGCCGTGGTCCACGATCGACATGGAGTTCATGAACCTGAACCAGGCTGCGCACGGCGATCGCGAGTTCGGGCACATCGAATCCAGGGTCGGTGTACTGCGGACCACCGTCGCAGGCCATGTCGACAATCCGACGGTTCGGACGCGGGCGGAACAGTGGGCACGTGCGGCACTCGGGCGGGCCGAGCTGCGGTCGCTGAGGCTGGCTCGTTTCGGCGACAACATGCGCGACGTCGCGGTCACCGAGGGCGACAAGGTCGAGGCACAGCTACGCTTCGGCGTTTCCGTGAACACCTACGGCGTCAACGATCTCGTGGACGTGGTCGACGGTGTCAGCGAGGCGGCAGTCTCGGAACTCGTCGACGAGTATCGGTCGCTGTACGACATCGCCCCCAGGCTGGACAAGGACGGGGACCGTCACGACTCCCTTCGATACGGTGCACGCGTCGAAGCCGGAATGCGGCAGTTCCTGAACGACGGCGGATTCAAGGCCTTCACCACCAACTTCGAGGATCTCGGTGGGCTTCGTCAGTTGCCGGGACTCGCAGTGCAACGGCTGATGGCCGACGGTTACGGCTTCGGCGGCGAGGGCGACTGGAAGACGTCGATGTTGTTGCGCGGCATGAAGGTGATGGCCGAGGGACTGGACGGTGGCACGTCCTTCATGGAGGACTACACCTACCACCTGGTGCCCGGAGAAGAGAAGATCCTCGGCGCACACATGCTGGAGGTGTGCCCATCGATCACGACGTCGCGACCCACACTGGAAATCCATCCGCTGTCGATCGGCGGACGTGAGGATCCGGTGCGGTTGCGATTCACCGCCGATCCAGGGCACGGCGTCGTCGTCGGGCTGTCCGACGTCGGTGAGCGATTCCGGTTGACGGCCAACGTGATCGACGTGGTCGAACCCGACGAGGCACTGCCGAAGCTGCCGGTGGCGTGTGCAGTGTGGGAACCGCAGCCGTCACTGTCGGTGTCGGCAGAATCGTGGTTGACAGCCGGCGCGCCCCACCACACTGTCCTGAGCACGGCCATCGGTCTACCTGTGCTGGAGGCATTCTCGGACATGATCGGGGTCGAGCTGCTCGCGATCGACTCCACCACCACGACGCGTGGGTTCCAGCAGACATTGCGATGGAACGCGGCGTACCACCGACTCGCAGCGAGACTGTAGGAACACTGCGCCGGGTGGGTACCGGTGAGCCGTCGACGCGGCTCGCCGGTGCCCAACGCTCGTCTGGCTCAGCCCGTTACCCGGACCGATCGTCTCGGGTCGACCTCGGTGTTGACCAGGTACTTCGGACGTCCGTTCGTGACGGTCTCGAGGGCATTGCGCGCAGTCTTGGTGCGAATCTCGACCTCGGATTCCTCGGAATACCAGGCGCAGTGCGGGGAGAGGATCGTATTGTCCAACGACCCAAATTCGTGGTTCGTGGGGAGCGGCTCCTGCGCGAACACGTCGAGTCCAGCACCGGCGATCGATCCCGTCCGCAGGGCATCGGCCAACGCGTCCTCGTCCACGATGCCCCCGCGAGAGGTGTTCACCAGGAAGGCAGTGGACTTCACCGCGGCCAACTCGGTGGCTCCGATGAGGCCACGTGTGGAGTCGGTCAGAGGGGCGTGCACCGACACCACATCCGACAACCGCACCAACTCGGCCAGATCCACCGATCGAACACCGAGCTCCGCGGCCCGCGCTGCCGACAGGTAAGGATCGTAGACAATAGGTTCCATGCCGAAGGCCCGCATCTTCGAGGCGAGCCGCTGGGGGATGTTTCCGAACCCGACCAAACCCAGGAGTCCACCGCGCAACCTGTGCAGTGGTGCCGCGGCCTGGTAGTTCCACTCCCCCGATCGAAGAGCCCGGTCGTACTTAACCAGGCCCCGCGACAGTGCCAGAATCATGGCCGCGGCGTGATCGGACACGTCGTCCAGCGATCCGTCGGGTACGTTCGCGACCATGATTCCTGCCGCCGTCGCCGCGGGGACGTCGATGGTGTTCAGTCCGATTCCGTACCGGCAGATCACTCGACACTTGCTCAGGCGGGCGATGAAGTCCTGATCGATTGTCACGTACTGGTTGATGACGGCGTCGGCTTCCTCACACGCAGCTATCAAGTCCTCTCGGGACGCGAACGGACCGGTGACGAGTTCGATATCGTGACCGTCGAGCACATCCAACTCTGGTTTCAGGTCGGGGAATTCGTAGTCGGTGATGACAATCTTCGGCATGGTCTGACTCCTCGGTGTGGTCGAAACGGTTCAGAGAGCGCCGAATTCGTTGTCGAGCTTCTGGTGATAGGGCAGCCCTACGATGTCGGAATACTCCGAGTAGGTGATTGCGTCGTTTCCGGCGGCGATCACCCCGGTTTCGTGCAAGTCGAACAACGACTTTCGCATCGCTGTCGCTGCCGAGAAGAGGGCAGTCAGGGCATAGAAGACAATCGAGAACCCCCGCTCCTCGAGATCGGACGCCGACAGAGTCGCCGCCTCGGTGCCGTCCACCAGAGAGACCACCTTGGGTCCGGCGAGATTTTCGGCAACGTAATCGACGTCGTACCGAGTCTTCACCCCATCCACGAAGACCAAGTCAGCACCGGCATCTCGGTATCTCTCGGCTCTGGCGATCGCATCTTCGTGGCCGGTCGCGGCCAGCGCGTCTGTCCGTGCAATCACCAGGAGAGATCCCTCCTTGCGGGCCGCCACGGCCGCTTGGACGCGCCGGGTGCTTTCTTCCATCGGCATCAGACGAATTCCGGCCATCTGTCCACACCGCTTCGGCGCGATCTGGTCTTCGAGGTGAATTGAGGCTACACCGGCTTGGATGTACTCCTGCACAGTTCGGTCGATGTTGGATGGGCCCCCGTAGCCGGTATCGGCGTCGGCAATGACCGGAATAGACGTGCTACGTACCATGTTTCGTGCATGCTCGGTCATCTCCGTCTGCGTGAGCAGACCGATGTCCGGCATTCCGAGCCGGGACGCTGTCGCGCCGAAGCCGGTCATATAGACCGCCGGAAAGCCCGCACTCTCGACCAATCGAGCCGAAAACGAGTCGAATGCGCCCGGGGCTCGAACTATCGGTGCGCCGGGTGAGATCAGAGTTCTTAGCGTGTCGGCTGCATGCACGAATGCGCTCCTGGTGTTGTCGGTGGTGGTCGATCGAAAACCGTGAGAGTGGCGTAGGTCGGCTGATGACCTGAATCACTACAACTAGGACACTAGATATCTCCCATCTGGAATGCAAGACATGCATCTCGAAAACGGTCGATCTGACGTACATGCCGGTACAGTCGAGGCGGTAAGCAGCGGAAACGGAGAGTTCATGGCACGGGCAGTGCGATCACAGGCTCCATCTTTGGCGTCGTCGGTGGCCGACACCCTCAGAGCGTCGATCATCGACGGCAAATTCGAGTTGGGTGAGGCGCTGTCCGAGGACGCTGTGGCCGAAGCGTTGGGCGTCAGCCGAACTCCGGTCCGCGAAGCGATGAGGCTGCTGCAGCTCCAGGGCCTGGTCACGGTGGTGCCGAAGTCGGGAACGTACGTATTCCAACCGACCGAGGACGAAATCGCCGAGCTGTGCGAGTTTCGCGCGACACTCGAAGTTCGCGCCGCGTCGCTGTCCTTCGAGCGCAACCGCGCCGCTACCCTCGTCGACCTCCGCGCCGCCATCGAGGACATGGACGGAGCCCGCCCCTCGCGGGACTCGCAGCGATATGGGAAAGCCGATACATGCTTTCACGAGGCATTCTTCGATAATTGCGGAAATCGATACCTGCAGAACGCATATCGCATGAACCTCACGCGTGTGGCTGCACTCCGCACCCATCTCACGTTTCTCTCCCCCACCGAACCCGAGCGGTCGTTCTCCGAGCACGAACACATGGCCAAAATCTTCGACTCGGGTAACGCCGGCGATCTCGAACCACTACTCGAAGTGCACATCATGCGAACCCGTGAGATGTACTTGGTCGCTCTCGCGCAGCGCACCCGCGCACACTCGGGTTCTCGCGCAGACCGCATGAGACACAAACTTCAGGCGCTGTAAGAGAGACCCTTGCGAGCCAAGGTGCTCCGTGTCACACTCATCTAGTATCCCAGTTGAGGGATCCATGTTGTGGAGTGGAGAGCCTCCACGCCCCATGCAGCCTGAACGCACGGCGTTCGTTCACGAATAGGACCCCAGACCCACATGACCGAAACATCGTTCACTCCCGAACAAGAACGGCAGGCACGCAAAGCCGCGTTCGGCAGTTTTGCGGGTGCCGTCATCGATTGGTACGACTTCATCCTTTACGGCTTGATCGCCGCGCTCGTGTTCAACACCGCATTCTTCCCCGACGTGAGCCCGGCAATCGGCACCCTTGCCGCATTCGCCACGTTCGGGGTCGGCTTCTTCTTCCGTCCCCTGGGCGGCATCGTGTTCGGCCACTTCGGGGATCGACTGGGACGCAAACGGATGCTGGTGATCACCATGCTCGTCATGGGACTGGCATCGACCGGAATAGGCCTGCTACCGACATTCGACTCCATTGGATGGTGGGCCCCTGCGCTGCTCGTTCTGCTCCGCGCAATCCAAGGATTCGCCGTCGGCGGTGAGTGGGGCGGGGCGGCTTTGATGGCGGTGGAGAGCGCGCCCCCGAAAAAGAAAGCGTTCTACAGCAGCGGTGTACAGGTCGGGTACTCGGTCGGACTGTTGATCGCGACCGGTTCGGTGGCCATTCTCAGTGCGACGCTGAGCGACGAGGACTTCAACCAATGGGGCTGGCGAATCCCATTCATCGCCAGCATCGTCCTCGTAGCAATAGGCCTGTGGATCCGCTCGAGCGTCAACGAGACAGCGGAGTTCACCGAGAAGGTGGTGAATTCGGATGTCAAGAAGCAGAGGAAGATTCCGCTTTTCGAGGCGTTGAAGGCCCACCCGACCGCATTCCTGAAGATCATCGGACTGCGCTTCGCCGAACTGTTCATCGGTTACATCGTCACCGCCTTCGCACTGAGCTACGCAACCAACCACACCGAGATCAGCCGCGGCTTCATGCTGGACATCATCCTCGTGGTCGGTGCGCTTGGAATCGTCACGATTCCGACCTTCGCCTACCTGTCGGATCGCTTCGGCCGCAAGCGGATCTATGTCTTCGGCTCCGTTGTCGGCGCAGTCTGTGCGGCTCCGTTCTTCATGGCAATGGACAACGATTCACTGATCGGTACGGCAATACTCGCTGTCATCCTGTTCAATATCGGTCACGACTCGGTCGTCAGCGCTCAGCAGCCACTGTTCACCGAAATGTTCGGTGCCGAATACCGTTACAGCGGAGCCGGAGTCGGCTACCAGGTTGCCAGCGCCATTGCGGGCGGCCTCACGCCGTTCATCGCCGCCCTGCTCGTCGGCATCAACGACGGAGGCTGGTATCTGGTCGCGGCGTACCTCGGAATCGGTTGCGCCGTGTCGGCCGTCATTGCAGCCTCCATCTCGCACGGTGACGCGGACCGCACGACTACGGCCCCGGCCGAGGCCGAATCGGGGATTTCCGGCACCGAATCCGATGTTCGTCGAGGCGATTCGATCGACTCGCGGTCCCTCTGACCAGAGAGAGCACGTTCTCCTGGGGCACGGCAGGATCTCGGAGCCGGGCCGACTCGTCGAACATCACGGCGGTCGGCTCGGTTCCGATCACACGAACAACAGTCGGAATTGGGCTTCAACCGAGCCTTTCGTCCGAAATGCTATTCCATACCGTACCGGACTGTATTGTCACTCCCGTCTGCATCAGGGAGGACGGGACCGATGGTGAATCGACAATGGCGGCCGAACAGGCGACGGCTGCTCGGTAGCGCCGTGGCTGTGGTGGCCGCAACGGTGGGCGGTACATGGCTCTCGCGTGCGGCGGCCGATCCGGCAGCACCGTTCTTCCCGTCGCGGGCGCACGACCAACCGACGATCCCTGGAATCTCGGTGTTCTCGTACAAGTCTCCGAACTTGACCAAGTTCGTCGACCCACTGACGATTCTGCCGCGCCGCCGCCTGGGCGGGGACATCGTCGCCGGACTGCACCAGCACCGGTTTCACCGTGACCTACCGGAAGTTGCGAGCTGGGGATTCGACGGCGTCACTCATCTGGGTCCGATTCTGGAAGTTCGGCGCGGTGAGATCATCTCCACGCGGTTCGTCAACGACCTGCGCTCGCACGTGCTCGCGGCCGACGTCGACACCACTTTGCACGGTGCCCTCGAAATCGACCGCACGGAGCCACCATTGGCTGTCCATCTTCACGGAGCGCCCAACCGCCCCGAGTTCGACGGCTATCCGACGTCTGTCGTTCGACCCGGCCAGAGCGTCGAGATGACCTTCGGGAACGATCTCGACGCAACTACGCTGTGGTACCACGACCACTCGATGGGAACGAGTCGTCTGTCGATCTATTCCGGGCTGGCCGCACCCTATTTCGTTCGTGACGACTGGGATACCGGTGAGGCAGACAATCCGCTCGGGCTCCCGTCGGGGACTCGTGAGATTCCGTTGATGGTGTGCGACAAACTGTTCTACGACGACGGGCGGTTGCGCTACGACAACACCCCGACCGTGCAGCAGGGTCACTGGGCGGGCGGACTGTGCGGGGACGTGATGGTGGTCAACGGTAAGGCGTGGCCCTATCTCGACGTCGATCGAGGCGTGTATCGCTTTCGGTTGATCAGTTCGAGCCAACTCAACGACTACCGATTGGCACTGTCGAACGGCGAGCCGTTCTGGGTGATCGGTAGCGATGGTGGACTTCTCGACGCCCCGGTCATGGTTGGCGAATTGGACATCGCGCCCGCCGAACGCTACGACCTTCTGATCGACTTCTCCCGTGCCGAGCCAGGAACCGCCATCGATCTTGTCAACACGATGCAGATATCGATAGCGGGACAGGCCAATGGCGCCATGGCGATCCGCGACGTGATGCGCTTCGTCGTCGGCGAGAGCCAGGCACCGGTGCGGACCGTCCCCCACACACTGAGGCGCTCAGCCACTGCTGTTCCGGGGACACCACAATCTGTCCGTACAGCGACGCTGTCTGTCAACGCCAACACCGAGAACCCCACATTTCTCGGTGTCCTCGGTATGAGTCTGAACAACATGCGATTCGATCAGTCCGATTTCGACATGCCGGTGCAGGGAACCACCGAGCAGTGGGATTTCGTGAACGCGGACGCCACCTTTCAGGTTCATTCGATGCACGTTCACCTGGTGCAGTTCAAGGTCCTCGGCCGCCAGGACTTCGACAAAGTGCGCTACCTGGCCGAGAACCCACCGCCGCTACTGGGTACTCGCTGGACACCGTCGGCCGACGAGTACACCACGAACAGCCCGGAACCGCCCGCGCCGTACGAATCCGGATGGAAAGACACTGTCCGATGCCCACCGAACCAGATCACTCGAATTCTGGTCCGATGGCCGACAGTCGATGAACTCGGATTCGATCCCGACGCGGAGTTCACCGGCCCCGACGGCACCGCCGCGCAGGGATACGTGTGGCACTGCCATCTGACCGATCACGAGGACAACGAGATGATGCAACGACTGAGGGTCGTGTCGGCCGAGGGCGCTGCCCCCTCCTCAGTCACGCACGGTGCCGGCGGACACCACCATTGACCTGGTCCCCGCCGAGATCTGTTCGAGCGCTCGCCAACTCACCGAGAATATCGTCGGTGTGTTGACCGAGTTCAGGGCCTAGGTTGCGGATCGACACCGATCGCTCGCCGATCACCGGTACGATGCCGGGAAACCCCACCGAGACCGGGTCAGGACCACCTGTATCGACAAGGAACTGCTGAATCATGTTGCGAGAGAGCATCTGCTCGTCCGTACAGATATCGGCCGCTGTATTGATCGGACCGCTCGGCACCTCCGCTGCGTCGAGCACTGCGAGCGCCTCGGCACGAGTCGCCGTGGCAGCCCACGCACCGATCGCCTCGTCGAGTTCGTCTCGACGTTTCCACCTGCCCGCACCACCGGACAGTTCGGGATCGGTAGCCAAGTCGGGACGCCCGATCGCCAGCATGTAGCGAACGAAGATGGCGTCTCCGTTGCCTGCCACAACGATCGACAACCCATCCGAGCACGTGTAAGCGTTGGACGGCGCTATCCCTTCCATCCGCCCGCCGAGACGTTGCCGCTCGACACCGTACGCCAGGTAGTCGGGAATCAGTGACTCGAGCACCGAGAACATGGATTCGCTCAGCGCAACATCGATCACCCGAGACGACAGCGGCAGCGAACCTTCTTCGATGGTCCGAGAACGATTGTGCAGCAACGCCATCACTGCTCCGAATCCTGCATACAATGCGGCTACCGTGTCGCCTATGGACACTCCGACCCGAATGGGCGGCCGGTCGGGATCGCCGACCAACTCCCGAAATCCGCTGTACGCTTCGGCAACTGCAGCAAATCCCGGCCGTTTCGACAGCGGCCCGGTTTGCCCGAACGCCGAAATGCGCACGAGGACGACGTTCGGATTGGCAGCATCGAGGGCGTCCGGCCCGATGCCCCACTTCTCCAGTGTTCCAGGGCGGAAGTTCTCGACCACCACGTCGCACGTCGCCGCCAAGTCGAGGACGGACCGTCGACCCTCTTCGGTTTTGAGATCGAGCACGATCGACTTCTTGTTGCGGTTGAGTGTTCTGAACAACATGGAGGTGGTCCCTGAATACAGGCGCCACGAACGGGTCTCGTCGCCCGTGTCCGGGCGCTCCACCTTGATCACTTCGGCACCGAAATCCGCGAGCAGGCGTGCAGCGGTGGGCCCGGCGATGTAGTTCCCCAGTTCAAGTACGCGAAACCCGCTCAGCGGCAGTGCATTCGAGTCAGCAGATGGGTCTTCTCCGAGCACAGCAGCCTCCGTCGAGTGGTGGGGATCAACCCGCTCACAGTACCATTGAGTATGGTACGGATTCACGGCTTCAATGGCGCGTGAGCAGCTCGAACATCGCATGAACTTCCGCAGCCGATGGAGTTGGCAGACTGCCCCGCGCATGAACGAACCCGATGCCCGAGTACACGAGAATGCCTGCCCGAAGCCGGGCCTCGTCGGGGTCGAAGTCGAGATCGAGCAGCGAGCGCTGGACGACCTCGAAGATTCGATTGTCGAGTTCGCGCACCGCGTCGGCGATCTTGCCGTAGTTGCGAGCCCAGTCCCGAACAGCCGACTCCACAGCCCAGGTTCGTTGGTCGATCAACAGTTCGGCCATGATCTGCAGACGCTGCTCGACCTCGACGGTCTCGAGGCCTTTCAGTCCACGAACAGTGTCGTTCTGAGTGTCGCACCACTTGTCCGCTATCGCTTCCATCAGCTTGTCGATATCGGCAAAATGCCAGTAGAAGCTCCCCTTGGTGACCTCGAGGCGTTCACACAACTTGGTGATCTTCACACCGGAGACGCCGTCGGTGGCCATCAGCTCGAACGAGGCGTCGATCCAGTCGTCGACCGACAAGCGTGTTGCGCGACGCGCCGGTTTGGTCCCGGCCTTTGCCCCCACAGCCTTCTTTGCAGGTGCACGTCGCGACGACGCCGACCTGGGTGTGCCTGCCATCAGAGTGAACTCCTCGCTGTCGGAGCGGCGTACCGCCCTTCGATCGTACGATCCGAAGTCGTCATCCGACGGCAAGAGCGGACAGAGCCAGCCGCCGAACGAGTGGATTGTCCATCAATCGCAGGTGATCGGTTCGATCGTCGGCGTCCAAGTCCTGGACGATCCAGTTCTCCGCACCGGGTACTGCTGCCGACAGAGGGTCGGTCATCAGGCCGTCGTACCGCGACATCACGTTGACATATCGCACCCCCGGCACCATCCACCCAGTGCGAGCAGCATCGTGCATGTACCCGGAGTTGGCGACGATCTGGCCGCACGCGGCGCAGATCGGTTCGAGCAGAGGCTTTTCCACCACGGCGAGAGCGTCGTAGATTCCGAGGCCCCGATTGACGGCAGCGATCGTACCGAGACCGGCGATATCGGTCCCGTTCCACAGCGGCCCCACGGTCACCAGAGTGCGAACGTCCTCCGCACCGGCGTGCGCAATCCACTGCTGCGCCACCAACCCGCCTGCACCGTGCGCGAGAACCTGCACTCGGTCGGCCCCGGTGCGTTCGCGGACGGAGCCGACGAATGCTCCGAACTCGATTGCCGAGTCCTCGATTCTCGCCAGACCTGCCACCGCCAGTCCGTTCTGCTGCAACAGAACCGAAGCCTCCGAGGCACCGTAGGTGAACGCGAACGCGCACACACCCCGGCCACCCAGCTCGTCGAGCCACCCGTCCCACTCGCGCTCCGAAGATGCGAGATCGTGCACCAGGACGGTGGGCGTGGCGCACGTCGAGGGGGACGCAGCGGCGGCCGAAACGCCGAAGCTCATGACGGCGGCAACGATCGACGAGGTCGCGACGACAACCCGCGCCACTCGACCTGCGTTCTCACGCAGTTTCATCGGGCCCTCCATCTGCGGTTTCGGTGAAAGTGATTGACCACACCATACAGTGCGGTATGGTGCGTGTCACATCGTTCGACCGGCGCGAAAGGCCCCCTCACACATGGCGCACGACATGACCCGCCGCAATCTTCTCCGAGCGCTGGGTGTCGGCACCGCAGCAGTGGCCCTCGGCGGCGTCAGCGCCTCCCGCGCATTCACCTCGCCCATCGACAACGCATTCGAGAGTCCGCTGCTGTTCCACTCGCCCAACGTGACTGCGTTCCGAGATGCGCTACCGACACTCCCGACCGTGTCGGGATCGAATCTCTCGGTCGATGCGGTGTCTGCGATGCACAGATTCCATGCGGACATGCCCGAGGTACCTACCCTGGCCTATCACTGCGGACCGAACGCACAACCCGGCTACCTCGGGCCCATCATCGAAGGGCACGCCGAGGACCCGCTGACCCTCCGATTCTCCAACAACATGGCCCTGCACCCCATGGCCCAGGACATGGACACCTCGCTGCACGGTGTGACCGAAAGTTTCCGTACCTCGACCCCGATGTCCCTGCATCTGCACGGCGGCGTGACTCCTCCCGAGAGCGACGGCAATCCGGAACAGCTCACACTCCCCGGAGGAAGCATCGTCCACCACTTCCCCAACGGTCAGGAAGCGGCAACGCTCTGGTATCACGATCACGCGATGGCCATCACCCGGGTCAACGTCTACGCGGGCCTGGCCGGTATGTACCTACTGCGAGATCGATTCGACACCGGCCTCACCGACAATTCCCTCGGCCTGCCTGCCGGTGAATTCGAGATGCCACTGGTCATGCAGGAGAAAATCTTTCGCGAGGACGGTCACCTGAGCATCCGATCGACTCGCATCGTGCCCGAGGGTTCCTGGGAAGGTGGAGCCGTCGGAGATGTGGGGCTCGTCAACGGCATGATCTGGCCCGAACTCACCGTTGCCCGAGGCCTCTATCGCTTTCGGATGATCAACGCCGCGTCGTACAGCGTGTGGAATCTGCACTTCGAGAACCACATGAGGTTCTGGGTCATCGGTAACGACGGAGGATTGCTCGACGCCCCGGTGCCCGTGACGTCGATCAGAGTTGCTCCGGGTGAGCGATACGACGTACTCGTGGACTTCTCCGACTACGACGCGGGCCAGACGGTCGAGTTACGAAACGACGAGGCCCCACCGTTTCAAGCGGCCGTCATCGGTGCGGTCACCATGCCGCTGTTCTGTCGGTTCAGGGTGGGTGCCGCGCGCGGATTCATCGGAGGGGTACCGACATCGCTGCGCGGTGGTCGAGGACCGGCACCGATCGCACCGATCCAGCAGCCGACGAAGATCCGTACCGTCACCGTCAGCCAGCCCTATGCGCTGCGCAATCCACCGGCCATCATGTCGCTCAACAATCTTCGCTACAGCGACCCGGGTATCGAGATGCCTCGGCCCGGAACGGTCGAGCAGTGGAACATCGTCAACATCACTCCCGATCCACACCCGATCCACATCCACCTCGTCACGTTCAGGATCCTGAGCCGCACTCCCCTGCGCACCGTCGATTACCAGGTGGCAAATCCACAACCCGCCGTCGGAATCAAGTGGACTCCCGATCCGGAGCGGTTTCTCGCCGGACCCGCAACCCCGCCTGCCCCGTGGGAAGCCGGATGGAAGGACACGGTCCGGGTGGACGGCGGTACGGTCACTCGCATCATCGTTCGTTTTCCGACGGCCGACGAATTGGGCTTCGACCCCGACGCCACCTTCGCCCGGCCCGGCGGTACGTCGGCGCAGGAACCGAGTCCCGAACACAGCGTCGATCACGGCCCGATGCATCAGGTGCACAACGGAATGGACCATTCCGCAGAACCCGCGGGCGACCTTCAGGGCTACGTCTGGCACTGCCATCTCCTCGACCACGAGGACCACGACATGATGCTGAAGTATCGGATAACCCAGTGACACAGCCTCTTCGGAGTGCAGCGCGCGCGACCGCCAAGGCGACGTCGGCGGTCGGTGAGTTCTACGGCCTCTCGATCGACACCGCGGTGGCACTGGGACGCAGAGACTTCCAGTGGCGCGAGTTCGTGGACCAGAGCTGGTTCATCGCCCGAGTGTCTCTGCTACCCACGATCTTGATGTCGATCCCCTTCACGGTTCTGGTCGTGTTCACACTCAACTCACTGCTGTCGGAATTGGGAGCCAGCGATCTCAGTGGCGCGGGGGCCGGACTGGGTGCGGTGACCCAGATCGGTCCCCTGGTGACCGTGTTGGTCGTTGCCGGTGCTGCGGCCACAGCGATTGCCGCGGACCTCGGATCGCGCACCATCCGTGAAGAAGTGGCGGCGATGGAGGTGCTCGGCATCGACCCCATTCATCGGCTCGTCGTTCCTCGTGTCGTTGCCTGCACCATGATCGCGGCGCTGTTGAACGGAGCTGTATGCAGCATCGGCCTCGTGGGCGGCTTCTTCTTCTCTGTGTATCTCCAGGACGTCACGCCAGGTGCGTACGTATCCGGAATCACCCTGCTCGTCGGCCTACCGGAGCTGATCCTGTCCGAGATCAAGGCGGCATTGTTCGGTTTACTGGCCGCACTGATCGCTTGCTACCGCGGTCTGTCCGTCGTCGGAGGGCCACGAAGCGTAGGCGAGGCAGTCAACGAGACCGTCGTATTCTCCTTCGTTGCTTTGTTTCTCGTCAATCTCACGCTGACGTCTGTCGGCCTTGCACTGAGCGACCGGTGAGGAACGTGATGGGCTTCGATGTCGCCGTCCGAGTGAATCGTCGGTACCGCAGCGTTCTCCGCGGAATCGACACCGTGGGCGATCTCGCTCTGTTCTTCGGACGCGCCGTCGCGTCGACTGGAAAAGCCGCACGTGACTACAGAGCCGAAACCCTGCGCGTACTTGCCGAGATCAGTCTCGGCACAGGCGCTCTCGCGGCCGTAGGTGGAAGCATCGTCGTGCTGGGATTCCTCACGCTGTTCGCCGGCGCTACCGTTGCAGTCCAGGGATTCGACTCCCTGGGGAATATCGGTGTCGATGCCCTCACCGGTTTTCTCGCCGCGTATGTCAACGTTCGTGTGGTAGCTCCGATCACTGCCGGCGTCGGCTTGGCGGCAACTATCGGCGCAGGCACCACAGCGCAATTGGGTGCGATGCGCATCAGCGAGGAGATCGATGCGCTCGAGGTCATGGCCATCAAATCCGTGCCGTATCTCGTCGGAACGCGGGTGCTTGCAGGCATGCTCGCTGTTCTCCCTCTGTACTCCTTGTCACTGATCACCTCGTTTCTGGCAAGCCGAATCGCCACAGTCGTCGTTCTCGGACAATCCGGCGGCGTCTACGACCACTACTTCTCGACGTTTCTCGTCCCCTCGGACGTCCTGTGGTCCTTCCTGCAGGTCTTCGTCATGGCGGCTGCCGTCATGCTCATCCACACCTACTACGGCTACACCGCCACCGGTGGGCCGGCAGGAGTGGGAACTGCCACCGGTCGCGCCGTCCGACTCTCGCTCATCACCGTCGTGATGGTGACGCTGATGATTTCGCTTGCTCTCTATGGTAATTCCCGATCAGTACACCTGGCGGGGTGACGATGAACCACACACACCGGATCGGATCGGCTGCACCCCGTGTGGCTGCCGTGATCATGGCCGCACTGCTCGTTCTCGCAGTGGCGGCCACCTACTTCGCCTTCACCGGCGCGGTGGGCGATTCCGTCCATCCACCGACCAGAGTGACCCTGCAGTCGGATCGCAGCGGCCTCGTGATGCAACCGGGAGCATTGGTGAAGATGCACGGCGTGGAAGTGGGAACGGTGGATGCCGTCCGCCAGGTTCCAGGTGGCGCGGTCGTCGAGCTTCGCCTCGATGGCGCTGCAGCACAGTCTATTCCGGAGAACGTCGAGGCCCGGATTGCCGCCACCACGATCTTCGGGTCGAAGTTCGTCACGCTCACCGAACCGGCGAGTCCATCGACCACCCCCATCGTGTCCGGCGCGATCATCGAATCGTCCTCGGTGACAGTGGAGGTCAACACCGTGTTCGAGACCCTGACCGAGGTCCTGTCTTCCGTGGAACCGGACAAGCTGAACGCGACGCTGACCGCGTTGGCCACGGCAACGAGAGGGCGCGGCAGCGATTTGGGGCTGAGCCTCGACGAGACGAACGCACTGCTCGCCGCCGTCGAACCTCGGATTCCAACGCTACAGAGCGACATCGCGTCGGGAGCGACCGTCACCGAGACGTCCGCCGACGCGGCACCGGATCTGCTGACCGACCTGAACAACCTGACGACGACCGGGCGGACACTCGTCGACACCACCGGTGGTCTCGACGCCGTGCTGCTCGGCGTGATCGGTATGGCCGAGGTGGGAAGTTCGGTGCTGACGGACAATGCTGCAGGCATCTCGAGCACGGTGCACGAGTTGAAGCCGACAACCGAACTGCTCGAAGAGTATTCGCCCGAGTTCACCTGTTTCCTGCAGGGAGCGGACCGCGCCCGGGTCGGTGCCGAGGAAGTATCCGGCGGAAACGGACGCACCATGTTGCTCAACAGCACCGTGCTGTTCGGCATCCCGCCGTACGAGTACGAGTCGGACCTACCCCGCGTTGCAGCGTCCGGCGGTCCGCGATGCGGGGCTCTGCCTTTCGTGCCGAACGATGCCGTACCGACCCCGTACGTGGTTGCCGATACCGGATCGAATCCGTTCCGTGCCGGCAATACCGGTCCGGTCTTGTCACCTGGTTCGTTACTGGACTTTCTGCCCGGCGGACTCGCCGCACCGGGCGGCACCCGATGAGCCGCACCTCCACGACGATCAAGCTGATCGTGTTCGTGGTGGTGATGGCCGTCGTGCTCGGGTGCCTGGTCGTCGTGTTCGGACAGGTCAGATTCGAATCGACCACCTCGTTCCGGGCAGTCTTCACCAGCGTATCCGGTCTTCGCAGTGGAGATTTCGTACGAGTTGCAGGCGTGGAAGTCGGCAAGGTCGCGGACGTCACCATCGTCGACAACGATCGCGCGGCGGTCGGCCTCGACGTGGGTGCAGGTTACGTCGTGACGTCGTCCACAACTGCAACCGTGCGCTACCAGAATCTCGTCGGCGACCGCTACCTCGAACTGGCGGACGGACCCGGGGATGCGGTTCCGATGGACGAGGGTGCCACCATCGAACTCGAACAAACCTCACCCGCACTGGATCTGGACCAACTCATCGGCAGCTTCGAGCCACTTTTCCAGGCCGTCGATCCCTCGAAGGTCAACGATCTGAGCGCCGAACTCGTCGCGACACTGCAGGGACAGGGCGGATCGATCGCATCCCTGCTCGCCCATACCGCCACACTGACCACATCCCTCGCCGATCGAGACGAGGTGATCGGACGGGTGATCACCAACCTGGACACGACCTTGGCGACATTGGCAGACCAGAAGGACGTCGTGTCCACAGCACTCGATCGTGCCCAGAATCTGGCGTCCGGCCTGGCCGCCGACAGCGCCGCCTGGGGCACTGCATTGAACGATATCGATTCCTCGTCGGCCACGGTGGCAGACCTGCTCACCGTGGCCAGACCACCGCTGAAGTCCACGCTCGATGAGCTCGGTCGCACTGCTGCTCAACTCGATTCGGAGAAGGAGACGATCGGCAGCGTCGTCTCTCGGTTGCCCGATACGTACGCTGCGCTCAGTCGGCTCGGCGCGTACGGAAACTTCTTCAACTATTACCTGTGCGGCATCAAATTGAAGATCGACACACCCGACGGCCGAGGACTGACCACGCCGCTCATCGGCCAGGAAACGGGAAGGTGCGCGCCGCGATGAATCAGCGAGTTCGAGGTCGCGATACGCTCCGACTCGGTGTCGTGGGTACCGTCCTGGCGATACTGCTGACGCTGGTGGCGACGAATGTGTCATCGCTGCCGATATTGTCGGCCGGTTCGCAATACAGTGGCACGTTTCGGGACACCGGGGGGCTCGCCGTCGGTGCCGACGTCGAGGTCGCCGGGATCACTGTGGGCACAGTTACCGACATCGAAATCGACTCGGACACAGTCATCATCACGTTCACCGTGAGCGGCGACGTCGAACTGCGAGAAGATACCCGTCTGTCCATACCGACACAGACGGTGCTGGGTACGAAGAACCTGCGCATCGATCCCGGCACCAGGGGACGATTGAGCTCGGGGGCTCGGATCGAGCTGGACAACACCTCGAGCCCGTACCAATTGACCGACGCGCTGGGAGATCTGACCGACGATGTCACCGAACTCGACACCGATGGACTCACCGACGCCATGCGCGTGACCACCGACGTTCTCGAGCAGACACCCGCCGACCTCGCAGCCGCTGTCGACGGTGTGGGTCGACTGTCGCAGACCATCGCATCACGGGACGAATCATTGCGGAAGCTGCTGGCGACAGCGGAACAAGTGACCGGGGTACTCGCCGCTCGCAGCGAACAGATCGACACCCTCGTCGTCGATGCCGACACCATTCTGTCTGAACTCAACCGCCGTCGCGCGGTCGTCGATCGCCTGTTCGACAGCGTCACGGCCCTGGCACAGCAGCTGAGCGGTCTCGTCGCAGACAACGAGGCAGAACTGGGATCGACACTTGCATCGCTGAATTCGGTACTCGAGGTTCTGGAACAGAACCGAGACAACATCGGCCAGGCCATCGAGAATCTGGGTCCGTACATCACCCAGCTCGGTGAAGCAGTGTCGAGTGGACCGTTCTTCAACTCGTACATTCAGAACTTGATTCCCGGGCAGGTCATTTCGCCGTTCGTTCGAGCCGCCCTCGGACTCGGTCCTGCTCCCGGTGAATCTGCCGCGGTCAACCCGTTGTCCGCCATCGACGGAGCGCCACGGTGACGGCCCGGCGGTGGCAGCTTGCCGCCATCGGAACCGGCTTGGCGGTGCTGGCCGCGGTCTCGTACACCGTGGTCCCTCGCATGATCACCACGTCCATCGTCGCCGAATTCTCCAGCACCACCGGCCTGTACGTCGGTGACGACGTGAGGATCATGGGAGTCGATGTCGGCTCCGTCCGGTCGATCGAACCCCGCGGCGACCACGCCGACGTGGAGCTCGAAGTCGACTCGTCCTATCCGGTACCCGCCGATGCCATGGCCGTGATCGTCTCGCAGAGCCTCGTCGCCAGCCGCTTCGTACAACTCACCCCGCCCTACACCGGTGGCCCGGCAATGGACAGTGGGCAACGAATCCCGATCTCGCGCACGGCGGTTCCGGTCGAGTGGGATCAGATCAAGGCCCAGCTCGCCCGGGTGGCCGACGCATTGGGAACCGCGACACCTGATCGACAGGCACCTCTCGGAGCCCTGGTGGACGCTGCCGATGCCAACCTGCGAGGTCAAGGACAGAACATCGCTACAACGGTCACTCAGCTCTCCGATGCGCTGAAGACGTTGTCCGACGGCCGAACCGACCTGTTCGCTGTCGTCCGCAACCTGCAGGTATTCGTTTCTGCACTGTCGGCGAGCGGACAGCAGATCGTGAACTTCAACAACTCGATGGCGTCGATCACCGAGGTCCTGGATGCGAACTCCGAACAGATCGGTACCGCGTTGACGTCACTGGATGTCGCGGTGGGCGATGTGCAGCGCTTCGTCGCCGCCAATCGAGACGGTCTCGACGACACTCTCCGCAGCCTGCAGAGCGTGGTCGGTGAACTCGCCGTGCAACGTGACGGAATCGCGCAGATACTCCATGTCGCCCCGACCGCATTGTCGAATCTGAACAACATCTATCAGCCTGCTCACAATGCGATCGTCTCCGCACTGGCACCGAACAACTTCGCCAATCCGATGGACTTCATCTGTTCGGCCATTGCCGCAGCGGAGGAAGTCGGAGCTCAGGAAGGGGCAAATCTGTGCGTGCAGTACCTCGGTCCGCTGCTGAAAACACTGGCCTTCGATTATCTTCCCCTGTCCACCAACCCGATTCACGGAGTTGGCGCACTCCCCGATCAGCTGGTCTACAGCGAACCCGACCTCGTACCGGCCGCCCCGGCACCGACCCCGGCACCCTCGCCGTCGTCGCTGACGGACCTTCTACTTCCGGGAGGCGGGCAATGACGACGCGCACGCCGAACCGTCGTTCACTACTGCCACTCACCGGTGTGGCACTCGTCCTGCTGACCTCCGGGTGTGGCTGGCAGGGTCTCAATTCCCTCCCGCTGCCCGGCACCGAAGGCGAAGGGCCGGGCGCATATTCGGTGACCATCGAGATGCCGGACGTATCCACCATCGACCGCAATTCGCGAGTGCTCGCTTCCGACGTCACGGTGGGACGCGTCGCAGACATCGCCCTGGAGGACGGCCACGCGGTCGTCACCGTCCACATCGACCAGGGCGTGGAGTTGCCGGAGAACGCTGTGGCAGCAGTCGGCCAGACCAGCCTTCTCGGATCTACCCACATCGAACTGTCGCCGCCCACCGCCGAATCACCCACCGGCCGTCTCGCCGATGGAGATGTCATCCCGCTGGATCGAGCAGGCGCGTACCCCACCACCGAACAGACACTGTCCTCGCTCTCGCTCGTGCTGAACGGCGGCGGACTCCCCCAACTCGGTGACATCGTCGACGAGCTGGACGCCGCACTCGGTGGACGGCCGGAATCGGTTCGCGCTCTCATCGATCGTCTGAACACCCTCCTCGGCGGTCTCGTCGAACAGCAAGCCGACATCGAACGCTCCATCGACAACCTCGATCGCTTCGCCGCCGACGTCGCCGCTCAGAACCAGGTGCTTGCCGACGCCGTCACGACACTCGGCCCTGCACTGGCGGTCTTGTCCGATCGCCGACAGGATCTGACCACCGCGCTGGTCTCGCTCGGCACGCTGGGCAGCACCGCGAAAGAGATCGTCGACGACACCGGCGGTGACCTGGTCGCCGAACTCGAGGAGTTGCGTCCGGTACTGGCCTCGCTGGCAGACTCCGGTACGTCACTGACCGACTCGTTCCGCTATCTACTCACCTACCCGTTTCCGATAGACACCTACCAGAATGCGGTGCGGGGCGACTACGCCAACGGTGATGTGACACTGGACCTTCGGCTCGACACCCTCGACAACGCCCTGTTTCTCGGCACGCCGCTCGAAGGCGCACTCGGATCGTTTGCGCCCAGCCCGGCGGCGACGATCCCGTCGACCACAGATCTACTCATCCCACCGGCAGGCACTCCATGACACCGAAGCAGTCGCTCCATCGCAAGCTGTGGACCATTCTGGCCATCGCGGTGGTCTCGGTCTCGACCACCGGGATCTACTTCGCGCGACTTCCTGAACAGCTCGGCGTCGGTCGCTATCGAGTCGCCGTCGAACTCGCGGACGGTGCCGGTCTGTACACCGGTGCCAACGTGACGTATCGAGGTTCCGAAATCGGCCGAGTCGTCGAGCTGACCACCCATGGTGACGGAGCCCGAGCAGTCGTCTCACTCGTCTCGGATGTTGCGGTTCCCGCCGACACCGAAGCCGAGGTCCACTCCATGTCCGCAATCGGCGAGCAGTACATCGACATCGTTCCGAACTCGCCCGACGGCCCGTATCTGTCCGACGGTTCGGTGATTCCCCGGGACAGGACATCCGTCCCCGAACAGGTCGGCCCCACGATCGACCTGCTGCAGACGGCGTTGGCATCCATCGGCTCCGACAACCTTCGTAGCGTGCTCGACGAAAGCGCTGCAGCGCTGGGAAACAACGGAACGAACGTCGCCGAACTCCTCGACTCGTTCCGTACTCTGAGCGCCGACGCGAACGCCGACACCGAATCGATCACCGCACTGATCGACGATGCCGATCCCGTCCTGGCGGCAACCGCGGCAAGCAGCGACTCGATCAGGGCCTGGGCTGCGTCACTGACCGGTGTCACCGGCACGCTTCGTGACCACGATGCGTCGGTACGTGCCCTCATCGACAAGGGCACGCCGATGGCCACCGAGGTGACTGCCTTGTTCCAGCAGCTGCAGCCGACACTGCCTCTGCTACTGGCGAATCTGGCGACAGTGGAACAAGTCGCAGTGGTCTACAACCCGTCGATCGAACAAATTCTGGTGTTGTACCCGCCCCTCATCGCAGCGACACAGGGAACCGGGATGCTCAATTCCCAGGCCGGAGAGCCGGGCCAGAACACGTACTTCGCGGCACAGGTGAACGACCCACCGCCCTGTACCACAGGGTTCCTACCGGCATCGGAACGCCGATCACCCACCGAGATCGACACCATCCCGACTCCTGAAGGGCTCTACTGCAAGGTCGATCCAGCCGATCCGACCGCCATTCGTGGCGCGAGAAACCTTCCGTGCATGGAGTTTCCGGGACGTCGTGCCGCTACCGTGGAACTGTGCCGCGACCCAGTGGCATCCACCGGCGAGTACGACCCGACCGACAGTTCCTACATCGCCGGCGACGGTCGACGATACGTCGACGAGAACCTCGACACCACGACGCAGACTCTGGACGGCTTGCTGGTCCCTGACGGGGGCTGAGCGCCCATGACGTCCTCGGAGTCAGATCGGATCGAGTGTGGAAATCAACCACCGGCCGTCGACCTGGGTGAGTTCGATCCGAAGGCTGCTCGATGCGGCCTTCGGATCCGGGGCGTCGGTGGAGGTGATGTTCTGGTTCACGAACACCAGTGCCACCGCCGAGTTCTCCGACGAGGACACCACTGAACTGGCCGATACCGTTGCACTCGAGGTGATTCCGCGATCTTTCGCGGCCGGAGCGATGGACTCGGCACCGAATGCGCTGTAGTAGTTCAGGAAATCACCCGTGAGGAAGGATGCTGCATGCTCGATGTCGGCATCGACCGTCTCCGCGCGGTAGGACAGGACCGCGACGGCACCGTCGTCGGCCGCGTCACCGATTGCCGAGCGAGCCTGCTGCTGTTCTTCGTCCGCTCGGTTCACCACGTAGAGCGAGGCCGTGGATGCGCCGCCACCGACGAGCAACACCGACAGGCCCGCTACCAGCACCCGACGGCCGATCACGGGACGAACTCCACGTCGGATACCAAGATCGACTCGCCGGCGTTGTCGAGGGTCACTCGAAGCCTCCATATTCTCGGTTCTTCCTGCGCGCCGGATGAATTGGTGACGCTCGACGTCGCTGCCACGAGAACACTCGCGGTACGGTCGTCGGCGTTCTCGATTCCTGCTTCGGTGATGGACCCCGTCGCCTGCACATCGGCTTGCTGCACCACCGAGACGAAATCATCTGCTCGATCGCCGAACTGGTCGCGAAACGTGCCGGTCGAACGCTCCAGAACTCGCGCGACATCGTCGTCGACGGTCGACGCGGAAATCGTGGTCAGATCGAGCACGCTCTGGCGTGCAGCCTGTAGATATCGCTGCTGAAGGTCCTGTGCAGCATCCAATTTCTGATGCTGATGCAGCAGCAGCGCACTGCTCGCGCCGAGCGCCACGACCCCCACCACAGCGACGCCGAACAGGCTGCGACGCAGCCACAGCGGACGCCTGGGTGCATCGTTCGATTCGTCGTTGTCGACAGCGGCTTCATCGACGTCCGGCGTATCCTCGGTCGATTCGGATGCGCTCTCCAGCACTGCTTCTCGCTCACTCATCGATATCACTCTCTCAGTCCAGAACCAACCGACCGTACTACACGGTATGGACATTTCGCAGCCGAACGAACAAGAAAGACAAGACTTGTCCATACCTCGAAGTATGGTAGGTTTCTGTGACTCGGATCGCATTCGTCCTAGGAGGCGGACCCTCAAGTGATCGTCGACAATTTCCAGAGAATTCAGTACGAACCAGCCCGAGACGGCCGGGTGGAAATGCACTCCGGCCTGTCCCGGCACTACCCCACGCTGCACGCCAATCTCGTTGCCCGGCAGCACTACGACCGCAGTGTCGGAATCCTTCTCGCACATCCCACCTCGGACTTCCTGTCGCACTTCCTACTTCGCGGATTCGCCGAAGCCGGTCTGCCGATCATGGGACTGAACACGCGATACAGCTCCAACGAACCGGCGCTGTTGATGGAACGCGCGATCGCCGATGTCGGATCCGGTGTGCGCTGGATGAAGAACGAACTCGGGTTCGAGAAGGTCGTTCTGCTCGGGTTCAGTGGCGGCGGCTCGCTGTCGACCTACTACCAGGAGCAGGCGGAGTCGCCCACCGTCGAGGTCGACGGCCACGCGCTCGTCCCGGCCGATGCACTGATGCTCGTCGGAGCTCACTCCGGTCGGGCACGTGTACTGCGGCACTGGATCGACCCTGCCGTCACCGACGAGAACGATCCGTTCTCCACCGACCCGGAGCTCGATCTGTACAGCCCCGATCGCACCGATCCCCTCGATCGGAACTGGGTCGAGCAATACCGCGCGGCGCAGCTCGAACGCATCAGGAGAATCGACGACTGGGCAATCCGAAAACTCGACACCATGGCTGTCCGGGGCGCGTCGGATCACGCATTCGTGGTCCACCGCACGGTCGCAGACCCTCGATTCGTCGACCTCACGCTCGATCCCAGCGACCGAAAGCTGGGCAGCATGTACGGAGATCCCCAGCGCGCCAACACCGCAGCCGGCGGGCTCGCACGATTCGTGTCGGTACGCAGCTGGCTGAGCACCTGGAGCTCCGATCACACCGGAGCCGACGCTCTGAAGAATCTACCGAGGATCGACGCACCGACGCTGATCGTCTCGCTGCTCGGCGACCAAGCCGCATTCGCGGACGATGCCCGCGCGATGCACGACGCCAGTCCTGACTCGACGCTCGTCGAGTTGCCCGAACTCAATCACTATCTCGTCGACCAACCCCACGGTGTCGGCGCCGTCACCGACGAATGCGGCACCTGGATGGAGAAGAACGTATGACCCTCACCGCGGACACCGGACGCGTCCCCACTGCTTTCACGTATTGGGAGCATCGAGAGAACCCGCGTCTCGCCCGAGTCGAATCGACGGTGCGAAAGCTGTTCGGCACGTCGCTCTTTCCGTCCGACGAACTCGCCGCCGACTTCTGCGACAGCCTGTTCCACGGAGACCCCGTCGCCGAGAACTTCGTCGACGAGGTCTTCGCCGCGGATCCGAAGGCCGGGCGTGCACTTCTCGACCGAGCGTTGGTGGAGGGCATCGACGCACTCGACGACGTACCGGTCAGCATGCGCATTCTCTTCGACGAGTTCGAGACGCTTCCGGAGTGGGTGCGGCCGGAGCTGGTCGAACAGGGCGCGGCCATCTGGCGGCGCTGGGGAACGATGTTGTTCGCTGTTGCGGGCGGCATCACCCTCGAGATGTACACCGAGGCAGCCGTTGCGACACCGCTGTCCCTCGCCGGCGGCTACGCAGGCGACAACGCACTACGCCGATTTCTGGAAACCTGCCAGTTCTGGGTCGACACATCGGAGCCGGGGGCGCTGTTGCGCATCGGATCGACCGGCCGAGCAACCGCGATGAAGGTGCGGGTGATGCACGTTGCAGTCAGACGCCGCATCGATGGGCATCCCGAATGGCACACCGAGAAGTGGGGCTACCCCATCAGCCAGGGCTATCAGATGCTGACGCTGCTCGGGGGCAGCACCGTACCCGCGTTGGCGCTGCGACTCGTCGGACTGCAGACCACACCCACCGAGATCCGCGCGCTGCTGCATTTTCAGAAGTTCATGGGTCATCTGCTCGGGGTGAACGTGGACAACTTCCCGACCACCATTGCCGACTCACTGCGCATGACGGCCATGGTCTCGGCAGCACGCAGTTACGACGCCGGGGTGCACGGCAAGGAACTGATCGAATCGTTTCCCGCCAGCTTTGCACCCAGGCCGCACCAGAAGGGATTCGCGCGCCTACGTGCTCGGTACAACTACGGCATCTACGGCGCGTACACCACGCTGTTCATGGGCCCGGCGACGCGTGCGAAATACGATATGCCTTCGGCGTTCCCGTGGATTCTGATCGTGATCGCGCGATTCCCTCTCATCACTGCGCTCGAGCTCGTTCGCCGATTCGTGCCCGGTGTCGCACCGCGGATGGAGCGAATCGCCGACGCGCACCGTCGCAGCTGGCTTCGTGCCCAAATGGACGGCCGAGAGGCCGAATTCGATGCCCAGGGAGCGTTGCGGCGATGACCGAGAACCTCGAATATCAGACCGGATTCGGGAACGAACATCATTCCGAGGCGATCGCGGGTGCGCTGCCCTGGGGTCAGAACTCCCCGCAGCGAGCGCCCTACGGCCTCTATGCCGAGCAGCTCTCCGGGACCGCGTTCACCGAGCCACGCGAGATCAATCGACGCAGCTGGGTCTACCGCATCGACCCATCGGCACGGCACCCGAGGTTCGAGCGCATCGACAACCGCCACTTCCGATCAGCGCCCTTGGTCGACGGCGTACTCGACGTCAATCGTCTGCGCTGGAATCCTCTGGACACCCCGTGGCCGGACGAGGATTTCCTGGACAGCATGTACACGATGGCAGCCAACGGCAATGTGCTCGAGCGCAACGGAATCGCCGTGCACATGTACCACGCGACCAGGTCGATGACCGACCGGTATTTCGCCGATCTCGACGGAGAAATACTCGTCGTTCCGCAATCGGGTGGAATACGACTGCATACCGAGTTCGGACTCCTCGACGTCCTGCCCGGCGAGATCGCCGTGATCGGTCGTGCAGTGAAGTTTCGGGTGTCACTGCACACGAATTCGGCCTCCGGTTACGTCTGCGAGAACTACGGGTCCTACTTCACCCTGCCCGAACTGGGCCCCATCGGATCCAATGGCCTCGCCCATGCCCGTGACTTCTCGTATCCGGTTGCCGCGTACGAGGATCGTACGGACACCGTGCAGGTGGTCCAGAAGTTCGGCGGCCAGCTCTGGGCAGCGGAGTACGACCACTCCCCCTTGGACGTGGTGGCCTGGCACGGCACACACAGTGCGTACAAATACGATACCGACCGCTTCAACACCATGGGCACCGTCGGGTGGGATCATCCCGATCCGTCCATCTTCACCGTTCTGACCTCCCCGTCGGAGCGACCCGGCCAGGCGAATGTCGACCTCGCCATCTTTCCACCGCGATGGAACGTCGCCGAACATTCGTTCCGGCCTCCTCACTTCCACCGCAACATCATGACCGAGTTCATGGGACTCGTTCGAGGGCAACATGATTCCAAGGCCGAAGGTTTCGTCCCCGGTGGGGCGAGCCTGCACAACATGTGGGGAGCCCACGGACCCGACCTCGAAACGTTCACCACCGCTTCGAATGCTGAGCTGGTGCCCCAGAAGTTCGACGGGTCCTTGGCTTTCATGTTCGAGACCCGACTTCCGTTGATCACGACGGACTTCGCGCACAGTGCTGGGCACCGCCAGCCGGACTACGACTCTTCGTGGAGCGGCTTGCAACGACATTTCGTTCCCCGAGATTCCGCATCCACAGGAGACCCACGATGACCACAGCCGACATCACTCGACCTGAATTCGATCTACCCGAGCCACTGCTTCGCATCGGTGGTGCACGTATCGCAGCGGCCGACGGTGCCACGTACACCTCGACTAATCCTGCCACCGGCGAGGTGGTGGCCCAGATCGCCGCGGCCGGCCAGGAGGACGTGGATGCGGCAGTTCGGTCTGCACGTGAGCAGTTCGAGCACGGTGAGTGGTCGCGTACCAGCGGCCCCGAGAGAGGAAAGGCACTGACTCGGTTGGCGTCGCTCATCGATGCGGACGCCGAGACTCTTGCTGCCCTCGAAGCTGTCGAGATGGGCAAGCTCTTTCGCGACTCCGTCGGCGGTGACATTCCCTGTACCGCCGAGTCGTTCCGTCACTTCGCCGGGTGGGCCGACAAGATCTCCGGCTCGACCATGTCCCTACCCAACTTCGGCCCACAGAACAGATTCGGCTACACCGTCCGCCAGCCGCTCGGTGTCGTCGCTGCCATCACTCCCTGGAACAACCCGGCCCTCATCGCGGCCTGGAAGCTGGCACCGGCTCTCGCCGCGGGGAACACCGTCGTCGTCAAGCCGGCAGAGGATGCCTCACTGTCCACGCTGCGACTGGTCGAACTCGCCGCCGAGGCAGGCATTCCGGACGGTGTGATCAACGTGGTCACCGGTCTCGGTCCCGTCGCCGGTGCGGCCCTGGCCGCGCACCCCGGGGTCGACAAGGTCTCGTTCACCGGCAGCCCCGCTGTGGGGCAATCGATTCAGAGCTTCGCGGGGGAGAGCTTCCGCAAGCTCGTTCTCGAACTCGGAGGCAAGGCACCCCAGCTGATCTTCGAGGACGCGGATCTCGACGCAGCGATGCCCTGGATCGCGATGGGCAACTTTTATCATCAGGGTCAGGTGTGTGCTGCCGGGACGCGGGTGCTGGCGCACGAGTCCGTCATCGATCAGGTGGTCGACGGGCTCGTTGCGGCCGCAGAGAGCGCCGTGGTCGGGGATCCCTTCGACGACCGGTCCACCATGGGGACCGTCGTCAACGCGAAGCAGCTCGCCCGCATCGAGGGATACATCGATTCCGGAATATCCGAAGGCGCACAATTGATCTACGGCGGTAAGCGCGAACGTAGTACGGGAATCTACGCGCAGCCCACGGTGTTCCGCGGGACCAACGAACTCACCATTGCACGCGACGAGATCTTCGGCCCGGTCGCCACGGTGATCAGCTTCCGCACCACCGAGGAGGCAATTCGTATCGCCAACGACACTCGGTACGGACTCAACGCAATGGTTTACTCGCAGAACATCTCCCGTGTCCATTCCGTCGTCGAGAAGCTCCGAGTGGGAACGGTGTGGGTCAACGGATGGGGTGTGCCGGATCCGGCACTGCCCTGGGGCGGTCGAGCAGGGAGCGGCATCGGCCGCGAACTCGGTCGATCCGGACTCGAGGGCGACACCGAGGAAAAGACGGTACACATCGGCTTCGACGGCCTGTGATGCCCGGAACCAGCAAACGAAGCGGAGAACTACAGATGACATTGCCCGAAATCGTGGAGACATGGAACGGACCCGGCAGGACCGACGCCGCCCTGACCACAGTGCTACCGAGGCACAACGGTGCGCACCCCGTGCCGGGTAGCCGAACAGGCTTCGAGCACTGGTACTTCGATGCCCATCTCGACGACGGGCATACCATCATCGGCTTCCTCAACCTGCGCCGGCCGGAGGAGCCGGCGATGGTGGCCAAGCCGAGCGTGGAGATCCTGATCTACGCACCGGATGGAACCCGCCGCCAGATCTTCAAGCGATACTCGAAGAAGCAAGCCTCGGCGTCTATCTCCCAGTGCGATGTCCGGGTAGGTCCCAATCACGCCTGGGCCGAGTTCCCCCCGGACAGTCTGCCCATCCATCACCTCTCGCTCTCGGAAGAGGACGTCACGTTCGATCTGCGTTTCCACAACGAGCTACCCAGCTGGATGCCGGGCGAAGGCGAAACCTTGTTCGGCGAATCCGATGTGTTCGGCTGGGTCGTCGCTGCTCCCCGTGCACGTGTCGAGGGGTCGATCACGATCGGAGCAACGACGAAAACCGTCACCGGTAGGGGGTACGCCGATCACAACTGGGGTGCCGGCGATATGAAGCGGGTGATCGATCGCTGGCACTGGGGCCGCCTGTACGACGACGACTACTCGTTGCTCTACGCACTGGTGAAGACGCAGGAACGCCTCGATGCGCACGAAAGCCGGCCGATGATGCTGGCGTACAAGGGCGAAGTCATTCTCAGCTCCGGTGAGGCCGAGGTCTCCGAAGGGCCGATGGTGTACAACGCGATTGCCAATCGCAAGTACCCGGAATGGTTGAAGATCGAGATCCCCGGCGTGGTGAAACTGGTACTCACCGTAGAGACCGTGGTGCACGCCCACGACCTACTGGACGACGTACCGGTTGCCGGTCACAAGGTTTTCAGGCCGTTGTTGTACCGACTCGTCGGCCATCCGGGCTACTTCCGATTCGATTCCACATTCGAGCTCACAGTGGTCCGAGACGGTGTCACCGATGTTCGCACGGGCAGAACCTTGCACGAGCTCGTCGCCCTGAACTGATCCCACCCAACTTCCCGGAAAGGCACTGCTGTGCACCATAGTTCGATGTACCCTCGCCGTCTGTCGCTGGCCACCGGGCTTGCCCTCCTACTGGGTGTGGGGGTGGCCCCCACCGCAGGCGCGGCAGAGCCGACCGACATCGGCGGGTTCTACGCCCGAGACTGTGTCGAAGTGTCGGCCATCGTCTCGGTGCCGCCGGCCAATGCCGACGCCGCACTGCCCGACGGGTACACCTCCTCGAGCTTCATCGGACTACCCGGAGGCCCCGGACTACCCGGCAATTCATCGTTGCTCATGGGTGTCGAGACATGCCAGAGCGGCACGATCGACGGAGTCCCCTTCGATGGACCGTTCGCTTTCGGCGAGCGAGTTCTGTCGGTCGACCGCCACGACGCCACCTCGGGATACCACTTCTATGCCGTCGAACAGGTGACCGACAACCGAAAGATCTACGACCTGATGCACGAAGCCGGTTTCGACATCGCGTATCTGCCGGGAGTCGGCGCTACCGCCGATGCTACCGGCGGGATCTCCGAGGGGGGATCTGTCCGTGTCGTCGATCAGGCACCACTGCCACAGTTGCCGTCGCCGCTGGACGAGGTCAGCATCTGGAACGAAACCGACAGCGGCACAAAGGTTCTGCGGCTGTCGGTGCACGATCCGACGGCACAGGCCGGAGTCGGTCGAGTATCGGCCGACGCGGGTTCGAAAATGGCCTCGCTGATGGGAACCGAGGAGGCAACGGGGTTGGGCGCGATCAACAGGTTCGATTTCGAGGCGCGAGTGGAGTCGATCGCGCGTTAGTCGCCGTCGCTGTCACTCACCCGTGTCGTCGGCGGTATTCCTGTTCGGCCCCGGGGTGGAGGGGGATGCTGCCGGTCATGACGAGTGAGCGGGCGTCGAGGAACTGGCTGCCGATCGCCTGACCGGGGACCAGCCCGGACGACTGATCGAGAAGCACACTCACCAGTGCAGCGACAACGCGGTCCGGCACTTCGGGATGCGCCAGGAGAATGTTCGGGATACCGACTGTGGTGACTTCCGCGTGCTCGCCGTACACGTTCGCCGGAACCAGCACAGCCTCGTACGCGGTACCGAATTCGCGCCTCAGACCGGCGACGACGGCACCCAGATCGAGTAGACGGATGGCGGAACGCGGCTGGGCGAATGCGGGAGTCGGCAACCCGCCGGCCCACATCACGGCGTCGACCTCGCTGCTCGACAGGGCCGCCGCCGCCGAGCTCATGGACAGCTGAACCTGTTGGACGGCATCGGCTTCCACCACACCCGCTGCCCGAAGAACTCGTTGAGATACTTCGGTCGCGCCGGACCCCGGGGCACCGATGCTCACGTTCCGCCCGCGCAGATCGTTCATGGTCTCGATGGTCGAGTCCGCGCGCACGGCAACTTGGAAGTAGTTCTCGTATACGCACCCGACCGCCGCCAAGTCTTGACTCGGATGACTGTAGGCGGCGTCTATGAGCGTCAGAGCCAGCTCGGCCCGGCCAGATCGCAGCGCCTCGAGGTTGTCGACCGAGCCGGCCGTCGTGAGCGGAACGATGTCCGCGACATCGGTTTTCGAGGAAGCGTCGGACAACAATCCGGCGAACTCCCAGAAGAAGCCGCCGACCTCACCCGCCGCGAGACGCAACTGCGTCGGTGAATCCGGCGAACACCCCACGGCGGCAGTGCCGAGCACAGCCAGCACACCGGCCTGCAGCGCCGTTCTACGCGAGAACGACGCTGCAGGCGGAGTCATATCAGTCACCCTATGGCGTGGTGGACTGCTCGAACGCTCGACCCTGCTCGCGGTCCAGGACGGTCTCCGTCTTGTTCCGCAGAACGAAGATGTACACCAGCAGCGAGATGGCGATGACGATCGTCACGTAGAGGATGAACCAGCCGACGTGCCCGCCGTTCTTCGCGGCCTGGTAGATCAACGGAGCAGTTCCGCCGAAGGCAGAGTTCGCGAGCGCGTAGCCCAAACCGACGCCGAGGGCACGGATGTGCGAGGGGAACAGTTCGGCTTTGACGATCGCATTGATCGAGGTGTAACCGGTGAGAATGACGTAGCCCACGCAGACCAGCGCCAAGGACTGCACCACCGACGTGGCCGACGGCAGATACGTGATGAGTACGTAGGTGTACAGCACCCCACCGACACCGAAGAAGACGAGCAGCGGCTTACGACCGACCTTGTCGCTGATCAACCCGCCGATGGGCTGCAACAGCATGAGGAAAACCAGCCCGAACAGGTTGATCCACGTTCCGGTCATTCCGCGGTCCTCGTACGCCGCCTTGATCATCGAGGGTGCGTTGACGCTGTAGGTGTAGAACGCGATGGTGCCACCAGCGGTCACCATGAAGCAGATCAGCAGGGCGCGCCAATGCTTGGTGACCAGTTCTTTCATGGATCCCGAAGATTGATCGGCTCCGCTGCGCACGGCCTCGAGCTGATCCTTGGTCAGCGACTCGTCCATACTGCGGCGCAGCCAGAAGACGACCACTGCGGCGACGCCACCGATGAAGAACGCGATCCGCCAACCGAAGTCCTCGATCTGCTCCCGCTCGAAGAAGACCTGCATCAGCAACAGCGTCACCTGCGCCAGTACGTGTCCGCCGATCAGCGTGACGTACTGGAACGAGGAGAAGAATCCACGACGCTCACGGGTGGCGGCCTCGGACATGTAGGTGGCCGACGCCCCGTACTCACCACCGGTGGCGAAGCCCTGCACCAGACGGCACAGGATGAGGATGACGGCGGCCCAGACGCCGATGCTCTCCCGCCCGGGGGTGAACGCGATGACCATCGAGCAGGCCGCCATCATCGAGACACTGAACGTCAACGCGGCACGACGGCCTCGTCGGTCTGCGTAGCGTCCGAAGAACCACGAACCGACCGGACGCATCAGGAAGGTGACCGCAAAGATGCCGTAGACGTAGATCGTCGAGTTCTTGTCTGCCGAGTCGAAGAACTGATTCTCGAAATAGGTCGCGAAGACGGTGTAGACGTAGACGTCGTACCACTCGACGAGGTTGCCCGACGACCCGCGCAACGTGTTGTACACGGCACGACGAGTGGCCGCGGGAGACGAGACAGGCGGTGTCGGGCGAGCCGAACCGGTAGTCGAGGTGGCCTCGTTGGCCATGGTTGGTCCTTCCACGATGAGCGGGTCGCGTTGCCGAAGGGACTCGACAACCGAAGTCCCCCTACTGTGACGGTAAGCACAGCCCGGAACCAAGCCGATTCGGATTTCCTAACACTCCCTTAGGAATCGGTGGTCGGTAAACGCAGCTCGACCCGCAGACCCGACGGACGGCGCGCACTCACCTCGAGACTCCCACCCGTCCGCTCGGTCAGTGCCCGCACGATGGAGAGGCCGAGACCCGTGCCCGCGCCGCGCGCACTCGACGCACGGAAGAAGCGGTCGACGATCATCGGCAGCTCGTCCGTCGGCACACCTGGTCCGGTGTCGGCAACCCAGACGCATACGTCGGTGCCGTGTGCGCGGTAGCCGATCTCGACGTCCGAACCCGCACCTGCGTACTTGGTGGCGTTGCTGAGCAACGCGTCGAGAATGCGGATCAGGTCGTCCTCCGGTATCGCAACACGGAGCCCCACCTCGAGATCCGGCTCGTCGATGCGGACAGTAGTACCGGCCGCAGCCATTGTGCTCGACCAGAATTCGACTCGATCGGTGACCACCGCACCCAGCTCGCATCCGGTGGTTCGGCTGCTCACCGGCGTTTCGGCGGCGGCCAAGACGAGCAGATCCTCGACCACCGAACTCAGGCGGTCGACTTCGACGGTGGTCCGCAGGTGCACCTCGGTTGCCGAATCGGGTATCCGCATTCCCAGCACGTCCAGTCGAATCCTCAACGCTGCCAGCGGGTTGCGAAGCGCATGAGCAGTGTCGGCCACCAGTCGGCGCTGCGCCGTCGTGGCTGCCTCGACATCGCCTGCCATGGCATCGAACGCGCGAGACAGTTCTCGAACTTCCGGCGGCCCGTCGTAGGCAGCCGGCTCGGTCGTCGGAACCTCGTCGATCGGTAGCTGATCGTGGAACTTTCCGCCGAACGAGTGGACTCGCGAGGACAGTGCGGTCAGTGGCCGAACCACCCAGCGAGACAACGCAACCGCGATCACCGCGACCGTAGCGAGAATCAAAAGGGCACCAGCGGCGATGACCACCCAGGCGATTGCGACGTCCCGACGCGCCGAGTCGGTGGATGCCTCGAGGACCACCGCGCCGTCGACCTGCGTTCCCCCACCGACCGGTGCAGCGATCAACACCGACGAATGCGACCACGGTGTCAGACTCGACGGGAGGTCGCCGCGCTGATTTCGCAACGCTCCTGCGACCGTCTGCTGCACGTCCGCACGCGTCAGGTCCAGGCCCGACAGAGCCCGGGCCGCGCCGGTCCGATCCACGACAGCAATCCCCTCGCCGTACAGATCGTTGTACCGCTGCACCGACTCCAGCAAGCGAGGCTCACCGGATTCGTCTTCGCGCAAACTGAGATCGGCAAAGAACGTTGCCGCGGAGGCCCTGTTCTCACCGAATCGTTGTGCCCGCTCCCGCCCGACCAGCAGGGCCAGAGGCACCGACAGGGCGAGCACGACGACGGTGGAGTAGATCATCAACACCACAAGAATGCGGCCGCGCACGTCAGGTGTCCCAGCGGTAGCCGAAGCCGCGAATGGTGACGATGGTTCCCGGCCGATCGAGCTTGGATCGCAATGCAGTCATGTGCACATCCAGCGTCCGCGAAATCGCAACGTACGCATCGCCCCAGATGGCATCCATCAACTGCTCCCTGCTGACTGCTTCGCCCCGTCGCGTCACGAGATGAGCCAGGAGGTCGAACTCCTTGGTCGTCAGCGAAATTTCACGCCCGTCGATTTCGACACCTCGACCGACGAGATCGACGGCGATGTCGCCGAGAACCAACCGGTTTTCGGCGGTGTCGTTCGTCGCGCTCCGACGACGCGCGGCTACTTCCAATCTGGCGTGCAGTTCACCCAACCGAGCGGGTTTCACGACGTAGTCGTCCGCACCGCCTCGCAGAGCACGAACCACCGAGCGTTCGTCGTCCCGTGCAGTCAACACCACCACCGGGACCGAACTCAGAGTCCGTAGTTTGCGCAGAACGTCGAGGCCGTCCATGTCGGGCAGCCCGAGATCGAGCAGAACGACATCCATCTCGTGATAGCCGAGCAACAGGTCGGCACCACGACGCATTCGAACAGGTGCGTGCCCCACCTCGGTCAGCGCGTCGACCAACGCGTCACCGACCCCGTCGTCGTCTTCCACCACTGCAATACGCATCGAGATCAAGATAGGCCACCATCAGGGTTGGACGAACGTCACCGGCGTATCTCGCCCGGCCGTGAATCCGCATATCGTCAGCGGAATCATGACCACGAGCAGTGCGAGTACGGGTGCCGTCCACGAACCGGTCGAGCTGTGCAACGCGCCTGCCGCGACGGGTCCCGCTGCGGCCACGAGGTAGCCGATGGACTGGGCCATCGTCGACAGGCTCGTTGCTGTCGCTGTGTTCGGGGCTCTAAGATTGATCATCGTCAGGGCAAGCGAAAGTTGGCCTCCCTGACCGAGTCCGAGCAGGATTGCCCACACCACCGCCAGCTCGACGCCGCCTGCGAGGACGCCGATCAGTCCCGCGACGGACAGCGCGACGACAGCGATTGCGAGCGCACTCTGTCGACGGAAGCGGGCGGCGAGGATGGGGACGGTCAGTGCTGTGGCGATGCTCGACACCGACAGTGCAGTCAGCAACAGTCCTGCATTCTCGGCACTGAGCCCGCGATCCCGGTAGATCGTGGGGAGCCACGCAATCATCGAATAGGCCAGCAGCGATTGCAGTCCCATGAATCCAGTGACGGCCCAGGCAACAGGTGACCGCAGAACAGCGGTCTGCCACTTCGGCGCAGATCGGTCCGTTGAGGTCGTCGTGCAGTCGACGTGGCGATACCGTCGTGCGAGAAGTGCCATGGCCACCACCGCGAGGGCGGACGGTATTGCCCAGGCCATCAGCGTCGTTCGCCAGTTGTGGAACACGAATGTGTCGAACGGGACGGTCGCACCCGAGGCGATGCCGGCGCTGGCGCTGACCAATGCGGTGAACAGGCCCGTCGTCAATCCGATCCGGTGCGGAAAGAGCAGGCGAATCAAGATGGGCCCGAGAACATTTGCGACAGCGATACCTATCCCTGCGAGCAGAGTTCCGAACACGAGCGCCGGCCACCACGGCGCTCCCCGCAGTACTGTCCCGACGAAAATCAGCATCAGACATCCGGTCAGCACGACGGGCACGGTCCATCGCCGAGCCGCCCGAGTAGCCGCGACGGCAAACACACCCAGGCACACGACCGGTCCGGTGGTCAGTAGTGCGGCCGAACCGGACCCCAGGGCGTAGGACTGTCGAATTTCGGCCAGCACCGCCGACGCGCTCCCGAACACCACGCGTAGATCGAGGCCGAGCAGAACGATCGCTGCCACAGCGGCACCCGTTCCCACCACGGAGAGAGCAGTTCGATCGGAACCCTCCAGGCTGCCGGACGGATGTTCCGAGCCGGTATCGGTCACCGCTGCTCCCCTCCTCGAATTGCCATCGCCCGTGATCGACCATCGCAGGCGGGTACCGACAAATCAACCCCATGGGCAATATGAATGACCTACAGGGCAATATTCGTTGTCGGTGTGCGTACCATTCCTTCCATGCCGGGCCATCCGAGTGACGAGAACTGGATCGGACGCAGGATCGCGAGTCTTCGGCGCGAACGGGGTTGGACACTGGCCGCCCTCGGGGAGCGGGTCGGCCTGTCGACCACGCAACTCTCGCGCATCGAGTCAGGGAGTCGGCAGTCGTCGGTGGGCACGTTGATCGAGCTTGCACGTGTGTTCCAGGTGACGTTGAGTGAACTCGTTGCCGAGGAGCCGACCCTCGCGTTTCACCTGGTGAGAGCCGGGGACCAGCGTCGCCACGGTTCTGCCAACGGAGCGATTACTCCCCTGTCCGGCAACTACCCCGGTATCGATGCCGTTCTGTTGACCATCCCGCCCGCCTCGGATGCCCCGATTGCCCACCACGCTGGCGAGGAATGGCTCTACATACTGGATGGCTCGGTGGAGGTCACCATCGGAAACGACAGTGTTCGACTCGAAACCGGAGATGCGCTGCACTTCCCGTCGCTCAACGCTCACTCCGTCCGAGCACTCGGTGACGAACCCACGCGCGCACTGCTGGTGTCCGCCGCCTCCCGCACCCACTGACGTGACGCGAGGATGACCGGCAACCACAGATCCGTGCGAGCATCGGGACAGTAAGGTCGAAGAATGAGTGTGCGAGCGGGTGTAGTGGTCACGGGCACCGAGGTGCTGGCCGGTCGGGTCGCCGACAGAAACGGCCCGTGGGTGGCGCAGCAACTCCTCGAGCTGGGTGTCGACGTCGCACACATCACGATCTGCGGCGACCGACCCGATGACCTGACGGCACAAGTGCGATTTCTCGCGGATCAGCGCGTCGATCTGATCGTCACCACCGGAGGCCTCGGTCCGACCGCCGACGATCTCACGGTGGCGACAGTCGCTGCGTTGTACGGCCGAGAAATGCACCTCGACGTTCAGCTCGAGAAGCGAATTTCCGAGATCGTCGAGCGCTGGCGCAGCCGACTCAGCTCCGCGATCGACTCCGAGCCACTGAAGGCGGGGATTCGCAAGCAGGCAATGGTTCCGCAAGGTGCACAATCGATTTCACCGACCGGAACTGCCCCCGGCGTGGCGATACCCGCCAACGATTCCGGGACACTTCCCGTGGTGCTGATACTGCCCGGACCGCCTCGCGAACTGCAGGCGATGTGGCCGGAGGCACTCGACAGTGCGCCCGTCGCCCAGGTCTTGACGCGACGCGCTCGGATCCGTCAGGACACGATTCGCGCTTACCGGTTGTCCGAGGCCGACCTCGCCGCAACGTTGCGGACGGCAGAGGTCGAGATCGAAGGATTCGACGCTCTCGAGATCACCACGTGCCTGCGTCTCGGTGAGCTCGAGATGGTGACCCGCTATGCGGAGTCGGCAGCAACCGCATACTCCGATCTCGTCGGCCTCATCGACGAACACCATGGTGCACAAGTCTTCTCGACCGACGGATCCACCATCGACGACATCGTGGCCGACCGACTGACCGGCCGAACAATCGCCACTGCGGAATCCTGCACCGGAGGCATGATCGCGGCCCGGCTCACCGACCGCGCAGGATCGTCTGCGTACGTGATCGGCGCTGTGGTGTCCTACGCGAACGAGGCGAAGATCGGCCTACTCGACGTTCCCGCCGAGACCATCGAACAGCACGGAGCCGTCAGCGAACAGGTCGCGGCTCTGATGGCAGAGGGCGCTCGGCACCGACTGGGCGTCGACATCGCCGTGTCCACCAGCGGAATCGCAGGACCGGGCGGCGGCACGGAACTCAAACCGGTCGGCACAGTCTGCTTCGCCATTGCCGCTGTCGGCCGACCGACCTCGACCCGCACGCTTCATCTCCCCGGCGACCGGGCAAGTGTGCGTGCACTGTCCACCACAGCAGCGATGCACATGCTCGCCGACGCGTTGAAGCCTGACCGGGTGTAGTTCTGTGTCCAGCGGGGCACTCCCAGGAGGTCCTGATACCGGCGACCGGTCGCCTCGACCACTAGGAGATTCCATGACGATGCCCAGCGATGCAAGCGAAGCAGTACCGTCGCACGGCAGCAATGACGGTCCGCGTGACCACGCCGCCGAGACCGATGCAGTCGAAGGCGCGCACGTGGACGAAGAGAACGTGCCGCATCCTCCGACCGACGAGGTTCCTCAGAACTGAGCGGTCGCCCGAGGGCTACCGAGTGGTCGAGTCCGATGGCAGTGTTCGGCGCAACGGGACGATGCTTCGGACGCGCTCATCGCGCAGGTACAACGCCGCCCACGCTGCGATACCGACGTAGATGGCGGTGAAGATCAGACGAAGTCGCGGAGGAACTCGATCCTGAGACGGTTGTAGTCGTCGGTCCACTGAGAACTCACAGCCATGAATCCGTGATCGAGTCTCGCCTCGTTCTTGCTGTACAGGTTCAGGCGATTGGCGACGCCCACTCTGTCCAGCTTGGCGCTCAGTTCGGCTGCCTGATCTGGGAAAGTGCCGGTGTTGCCGTCGGAGATGAAACTGGGTGGAAAGTCGGCTGTGACGTTGTCGATGACGTTCGCCTGCGCCAACAGCGCTGGGTCGGTGGTGTCGAGGTAGCTTCGGGCCGCGATGTCGAAAAAGAAACCGTTGGACGGGCTCGGTGATTGCGGTGCGCCCGCTCTACCGACATCGAGCGCAGCACTGTCGAACACGAGCGCCTTCAGAGCATTTCGGTCCATGGTGGGTTCGATGCCCAGTGCGCGCGCGTAGTCGGGATCGGTCTGCACAATGGCGTAGTTGCCCACGATGTGGCCGCCCGCACTGTTTCCGGCGAGCACGACGCGACTCATGTCGAGTCCGTACCGGTCGGCGTTCGTTTCGAGAAAGCGCATGGCCTGGCCCAGCTGGATTGTCTGCGTGGGAAAGCGGTACTGCGGCGCGAACGCGTAGTTCAGCGACACCACGTTGTAACCGGCGTCGAGCATGGGGCCGACCCACGACGCGCCGTCCGAATCTGTGGTGGGAGCACCGTCCGCTTTGTCTCCGACTATCCAGCCACCACCGTGAACCGATACGTACGTGGGCCGACGGATCGATGCATCGTTGTCCGCGATGTAGATGTCGAGAAACGAATTCGGTAGCGCCGAGCCGTATTCGACGTCGCTGGTGAGACGGGCCCCGTCGACCACAGTCGTCGCTGTCGGCGCGTCGGACTCGAAGGAGTTGCTCTGCCCCAACGCGTGCAGCGATCGAATCAGCGGTGCCGGACTGGCTGCGGTAGTTATCACCAGCGCGGAGACCACCACCGCACTCGCCGCAGCGAAACCGGCCGAAACCACGGCAACCGCCCTACGGGTACCGCCCCGACCCGAGGAGCTCGCCGAACGGCCCGCCCAAGCCGACGCGAGCAGAAAGAACCCGAGTGCAATCGCCGCGGTCAAGCACAAGACCCACAGTGCGTGAAAGCCCGTCACCAGCCATGCGACCTGAGTGACGACGGCGGCAGCACCGAGCGAAGTGCCTACGGCTGCAAGCTTCCCGGCATCGGACGAGACGAGCCATATCGCCACCACTGCCATGGCGATGACCCACAATCCCACCGCGAGCTGCTGACGGATGAGAACGAACTCGAACCACGCCAGTAGGACGCTGCCGCCACCGGTCGCTGCGAGCGCCGTTGTCATCGCACTCGTACGCTGCCTGTTTTCGATCTCGATGCCGTCCGGCACGGCCTTCCCCTCTTTGTTGCTCTCTACTGCGCAGACGCGTGACGTTGCCGGTGTAGTTCACGAACAGCATCGCCGAACTCGGCGACCGGCCCGTCCACCACGATCCCCGGCACGATCTGTTCGATGGGCGACGGTGTGATGGCGAGTGGTGCAGCGCCGAATTCTTGGAGCCACGTGAGCAATTGAGCGGTGGACGTCGCGTACACGATGCGCCCGAGCCCGACTATTCCGTGACTCGCGGCGCACATCACACAATGCTCACCAGAGGTGTAGACCGTCGCCGCTCGACGCTGAACAGGGCTCAGATTGGTAGCAGCCCAACGTGACAGAGCAATCTCGGGGTGCTGGGTTGGATCGTTCCGGTCGCCCACCCGATTCCTGTCCTCGGCCAACACTTCCCCGCCCTCCGAGACGAGCACCGAGCCGAACGGATCGTTGCCTGTCCGCACCGCGTCCGCCGCCAAGTCCACAGCACGGGCCAGGAATGTGCGGTCGCTCGAGGAGATACTCACAGCGCACCGCCGGGTGCGTCGACGATCGAAGTGTCCACGCCACGACCGTACCGGGTCGAGACGCGGAAACTCCGGGCCGGTTCGTCCCGACAACCGGGTGCCTGTTCCGGGGCACCAGCCATCGATGCTCGGTATGGTCGGCGGGTGAGCTTCTCGATACGGCCGGCCACGTCGTTCGCGGATCTGCGTGAAATCCTGGGCCCGAAGAACCCGACGTCCTCGGTCTGCTGGTGCCTGAGCCACCGAATCGATTCCGCGACCAACAGGGCACTCGTCGGCCCCGAACGCGCCGAGTACGTGAAGAAGCTGACCCGTCGAACAGTCGCGCCGGGGGTACTGGCCTACGACGGCGACGAGGTGGTCGGCTGGGCGGGGGTTGCACCGCGCTCGGAGTTACCGTTCGCGCGGTCCAACAAGATTCCGCACGTCGACGATCTGCCGGTCTGGACGGTCTGGTGCTTCCGGGTCAAGGCCGGCCACCGAAAACGCGGAATCGCACATGCGTTGTTGAACGGTGCCGTTCGGTTCGCGGACGACCATGGTGCCCCGGCGGTCGAGGGGTATCCGGTGGACAACAAGGGCCGAAAAGTCGATCTCACCATGGCATACGTGGGAACCCGCCGGCTGTTCGAGTCGGCGGGCTTCGAGTTCGCCGTCGAAACAATGTCGGTGTCGGGTGGCTTCCCTCGGGTGATCATGCGAAAAGACCTGCGCCACTGAGGTGGTGCGGTTCTACCGTTGCGCCACATCGGAATTGGACAACCACACTGGTTCACCCGGCTCGCGTCGACGCGGAGAGAAGCAGGCGCAGATCAGCAGCAGGTGGACGATCTCCAGCAGAACCGACAAGGGGTGCTCTCCTGGTACACCTCTCGTCAGAGACTGTCTCGATCTCGCCGACTCATGTTTCATCGAAACATGACAACTTCCGTGAAGGCCTACGCCGCCACCGCAGCCGACCAGCCGCTGTCCCCCATCACGATCGAGCGCCGCGACCTCGGACCACACGACGTCCGTATCGACATCGAGTTCGCCGGCATCTGCCACTCCGATATTCACACCGCGCGCGGCGAATGGGGCCCGGTACCGTACCCGCTGGTCGTCGGCCACGAGATCGCAGGAACAGTGGCCGAGGTCGGATCCGAGGTCACCACGCACGCCGTCGGCGATCGTGTCGGAGTCGGCTGCATGGTCGACTCGTGCGGCGAATGCGCCCAGTGCGTCAAGGGTCTCGAACAGTACTGCCTCGTCGGCAACATCCAGACCTACGGCGGCACCGACCGCGACGGCACGACCACCCAGGGCGGCTACTCCCAACAGGTCGTCGTCACCGAACACTTCGTGGTGAAGATCCCCGAGGGCATCGCGCTCGACGCCGCCGCGCCGCTGCTGTGCGCCGGGATCACCACCTATTCACCGCTCCGGCACTGGGTAGCCGGTCCCGGCAAGAAGGTCGCGGTGGTCGGCATGGGCGGGTTGGGCCACATGGCCGTCAAGATCGCCCACGCCATGGGTGCCGAGGTGACGGTTCTGTCGCAGTCGCTGAAGAAGCAGGAGGACGGACTTCGACTGGGAGCAAACCACTACTACGCAACCAGTGACCCCGACACATTCGAGAAGCTCGCGTCCACATTCGATCTGATCATCAACACCGTCAGCGCCTCGATCGATCTGAACGCACACCTGTCTCTGCTCGCCGTCGACGGCGCAATGGTCAACGTGGGCGCTCCCGCAGAACCCCTTCCGTTGCAGGTCTTCTCGCTCATCCCCCACCGCAGAACGTTCGCAGGATCGGCCATCGGATCGATCGCCGAAACGCAGGAAATGCTCGACTTCTGCGCCGAACACCACCTCGGAGCCGACATCGAAGTCATCTCCGCCGACAAGATCAACGACGCGTGGGAACGGGTACTCTCCTCCGACGTTCGCTACCGATTCGTCATCGATACCTCGACCCTGGTCTGATCGAGTAGGGGTAGCCGGTGCAGGCGGCGATCTGCTTGCACCGGCGACCTCGAAATTTACCGATGCGTCATCACGAAGGATGTATCAGCAGGGCGTCGCTCGATTCGACCGGCAGACTTAGGCTGGACCGCATGGACAACAAGGCAGAGGTACGCGAGTTCCTCATGACCCGCCGAGCCAGGCTTACCCCGGATGCGGCCGGTATCACGGGTGGAAGCAGCCGTCGCCGAGTCGCCGGATTACGACGAAGCGAAGTGGCAGCACTTGCCGGCCTCTCTGTCGAGTACTACGCGCGTATCGAGCGCGGTGCCATCGGCGGTGCATCGGCGTCCGTGCTCGATGCCCTCTCGCGCGCACTACAACTCGACGACACCGAACATGCACACCTTCTCGACCTTGCGCGAGCTGTGGACGGAGTACCGACCTCCGGACGTCCTCGACGTAAGGCTGCCCGCCCCGCTGCCCCGAGAATCAGCCTGCAATGGGCCCTCGATTCGATAACGGACGGGATTGCCTTCGTACGCAACCAACGTCAGGATCTGCTGGCGACGAACGAACTCGCGAAAGCGTTCTACGCCCCTGTGATCGGGGACGGTGGACGAACGCCCAACCTCGCTCGATTCCAGTTCTTGGATCCTTCGTCCCGAGAGTTCTACCCCGACTGGGACACCTTCGCCGAAATGTGTGTAGCCATCATGCGCGCCGAAGCAGGTCGCGACCCGCACGACAAGGGACTCCAAGACCTCGTCGGGGAACTCTCCACGCGCGACGATACATTCCGAAAACTGTGGGGTGCCCACAACGTTCGAACCCATGGGGCCGGCATGAAGCGCTTCAACCACCCGGTCGTCGGCGAGGTTCACCTCGCTTACGAGGCGCTCGCTATCACCGCCGATCCCGGAGCCGTCCTCATGGTGTACACCGCTGAGCCGGGCTCGCCGAGCGCGGAACGCATACGGCTGCTCGGATCATGGGCCGCAGAACGCACCGAGGCACAGCCGAAGCCCTGACACATCTGTACCGAACGTCGCCGCCGCGCCGCTCACCGCGGAACCGCGTGAAACGTCGCCGGCGGTCAATCACTGGGTCGACACCATGGTCGAGGATTTGCGGCCACCACATCGGAAGGTGCCTCGCAGGAGGCGGCGTATGGACAGTGGTTCGATCAACAAGCCGAACGCCGCGACGGTCGCCGCGATCGGCTGGCCGAGGCAACACCGTCGGTTCCGTTTCCGCTGTGGATCGTGCTGGGCATCGGAGCGTCGGCAATTCTTTCGTACATGTGCGTACAGGCGGATCGCCGCGAATCCGCTGTAGTACAAGCCGTTCCGATCGCGTTCGTATCCGCGCTCGTGGCCTCGGCTCTGGTCGTCGTCGCGTTTCTCGACCACCCGTACTCCGATTGGTCGGGCAGCATCCAACCCACCGAAATGAACGTGACGCTCCAGTTCATCGACGACGGCCACCCGGCCCCGTGCGACGAGGCCGGCAACCCCACCTGACCCGACGGATGCGCAGCACCCACTACCGCACTATCGGCATGACCTGACGCACCTTCGGATCCCGCAGATACAGCGCACCCCAAGCAAGAACTCCGACGTACACCGCGAACAAGACCGTACTGAACAACGGCTTGTCCACTCGCCAATTGGTGAGGACGGCACCACCGAGATATCCGGTCAGCAGAACCGCACCGAGAAACGCGGTACGAGGCACCAGATAGAGCACCAGGCACACAAGCAGGACGATGCCGATGACGGGCGTCATCTCGTCGCGGAGCCCCAACTCCGCAGTCGAATCTTTCACCTGCTGCACATTCAGTAGTTTGCCGACGACGTCGAAGATCAGGAATAGCGCAAGAAGTCCAGTGAGGCCCCAGCCCGCGCGGGTTGCGCGGCGTGAGTTGGTCGCAGGGGTGGTCGTCGTGGTCATGGTCGTCTCCGATGCTCGATATACAAGGTGTCGCCGGTATCGACTGCCATCGGTACGAAAACTCACCGCCGTGCGGATCACACCAGGACTGCTTCAGCGTCGATCACGAACATCCGGGTGCGAACTCACAGCCGAGACCGTCGCCCACCTGGCCGGTCCTGCTCGATGGATCGATGGTCAGGTCGTGTACGCCAACGGCGGGATCGTCTGACCCCCTTCTCGGATCTTGGGCAGCTCCACGTCGAATGCGTCCTGACTTGTCAGACTCCCGACCACGAGCGCACAATTCGTCACCATGGCACTGATCTCGAAGGGCTTCGTCGGCCGCCGACGCGGCGACGACGGGCGCACTCCCCCCGGTCAGTATCTGACCAAGGATTTTCCCGTCCTCGCGATCGGGCCCGCGCCCGTGGTCGCGACCGACACATGGTCGTTCTCGATCACCACCGAACGGGGCGAGACTCGCAGCTGGACCTGGGACGAATTCGCGGCACTCCCGCACGACACTCCAACCGTCGACATCCATTGCGTCACCAAGTGGTCGAAGCTCGATACCACCTGGAAGGGCGTGAGCCTGGACGTTCTGCTGGACGGTCTCGACACCGATGCCGGATACGTCGTGGTGCACGGCTTCGACGGCTACACCACCAACCTCCCCCTCGAGGACCTCAGGGACGGGAAGGCCTGGCTGGTCACCGAGTTCGACGGGGCTCCCCTGGCTCGCGAACACGGTGGTCCCGCAAGGCTTCTCGTTCCGCATCTGTACTTCTGGAAATCGGCCAAGTGGATCTCACGCATCGAACTCACCCTGGAGAACGAGCAAGGCTTCTGGGAGCGCGGTGGGTACCACGACTACGGAGATCCGTGGCGTGAGCAGCGGTACCAGGGCGACTGACGTGACATCGGCGGCTGGGGCGAAACCCTGGCTCGTTGCCACGGTGCAGACCGTGCGGCGTGAGACACCAACCGCGTCCACCCTGGTTCTCGACGTCGACGGATGGCCAGGCCATCTTGCCGGTCAGCACGTGGACGTCAAGCTCACCGCCGAAGACGGCTACAGCGCGCAGCGAAGCTACTCCGTGGCGTCGGCTCCCGACGGCACGTCGCGCATCGAGATCGCGGTCCAGAACGTCGCGGACGGCGAGGTGTCGCCCTACCTGGTCGAGGCCGTCGAGGTCGGCGATCGCATCGAGATCCGCGGGCCGGTGGGTCGATGGTTCGTCTGGCGGCCGTCCGAGCCCTCCGAGACACCGTCCCCGCCGATCCTGTTGGTGGGCGGCGGTTCCGGCATCGTCCCGCTCCGCGCGATGGTTCACGCGCAGGCTTCGGCGACGGGTGGACGAGTGCCTTTCCGGGTGCTGTACTCGGTGCGCGAACCCGCGGAGGTCTACTTCGCCGACGAGTGGGCTCACCCTCCGGCCGGCGTCGACGTCACCATGATCCACACGCGGCGTGCCCCTGCCGGCAACGCACGGCCCCTCGGCCGCATCACGATCGAGGACCTCGACGCCCACGGATGGCCGGCAGAGTTCGAGCCGCGGTGCTACATCTGCGGCCCCACGAGCTTCGTCGACACGGTGGCCGACATGCTGGTGGCGCGAGGCCACTCGGCAGCGAACATCCGTACCGAGCGTTTCGGACCGAGCTGAGGGAGGCCCTCCGCTCGGCACCGCGCACGCGGTAGATGAACTATCCACATTTCGACGGTCACAGTGGGGTTGGGATCCGTCCCTTCTGGATCCGGCTTCCCATACTGTCTGCAGTCATGACCATCGATCGAGTACCGGTATCCGGCGGAGACGTCGTCGTGGAAACACACACCGGGACCAGTGAGCCAGTCCTCGTGGTGCATGGGGTTTCCAGCCAGCGCATGCTCTGGAGCTGGCTGCACGCGGAGTCGCCGCACCTGACCCTCGTTGCACCGGATCTGCGCGGCAGAGGTGACAGCGTGGACGTCACGGGACTGTCATCGCTGGCCCAGCACGCAGACGATCTGGACGCCGTCCTGGATGCGTTGGGACTCGACGCCGTGCACGTGTGCGGAATGTCCATGGGCGGTTTCGTGGCAGTCGAATTCGCGGCCCGGTATCCGTCCAGAGTGAAGAGTCTCGTTCTCGTCGACGGGGGCGTTCCAGTCGCACCGCCCGCCGGTCTCACCCAGGACAACGTAGCGGCTGCTTTCGGGGACAAGATTGCGCGAACTCAGCAGCGGTGGAACAACATCGAGGATTACATCGAGTTCTTGGTGTCGACGTCGTTGCCGCTGCTCGACCCCGCCGACCCGCTGCTACGGACGTATGCCGAACACGATCTGGCCGACGGATCGATTCGACTGTCGTCGGCTGCGGTCGTCGCCGACGCCACGGACGTGTTCTTCGGCGCTTCACGATTCCGGGAACTGACCATGCCGATTCGATTCCTGCACGCGCAGTGGAGTGTTGGGGCAGATTCCGCCCCGATGTACTCACCGCAGGACATCGAAGCACTCGACCTGACGTCCATCACCCCGATGCCGGGGCTCGATCACGCAGGGACGACCATGACTGCGGTCGGTGCGGCTGCAGTGGGAGAAACGATCGACGAAGCAATCGACGCGGAGCCAGAAGGAGTCGGGCAGTTCACCGATGCGTAGCAGATGCGTCGGCCTCGAACGGTGCCCATGGGGTGTCTCGAAGCGCAGGACAGTGTTCGGGTGTCGGGTTGTGTGCAATGTCGATCATCCGATCGAGGACGTCACGCGTGGCGGCCAGATCGGCCATGGCCGCGGTGATTCGGTCTCGTTCGACTCTCATGATCTCGAAGGCCTCGGGCGAGCTCTGGCCGCTGTCTATACACGGCAGGAGTTGCAGAATCTTCCGACTCGAAAGACCAGCGGAGAAAAGTTGCTGGAGTAACTTCACGCGCTCGACGGCAGACTCAGGGTAGACGCGTTGTTCGCTGAAGGTACGTTCGGACGCCAGCAAGCCCTGCTCTTCGTAGTAGCGAAGAGCTCGCGTGCTCACTCCTGCCAGGTGTGCCACCTCGCCTATACGCATCCAGTATCTCCCTCGGAGCAATATTTCGGTTCTTGGACTTGCCCTTGACGTTAACGTGAAGTTTTAGCCTTGTCGATGTCGGACCGATCAGGACCGAAGAAACGAAAATTCGCGAAGAAAGCAAGGTCCCCATGGACTTCTCCGACCAGATCGCCCTCGTCACCGGAGCCAACCGTGGCATCGGCCGTCACTTCGTCCTCGAACTGCTCGATCGAGGTGCGGAGAAAATCTACGCGTCAGCTCGCAGACCCGAAATGCTCGACTTCGACGACAACCGGGTGGTGCCGTTGACGCTCGACTTGCTCGACAGCGAATCGGTGAGAGCGGCGGCGTCGACGGCGTCCGATGTCACTCTGCTCGTCAACAATGCGGGCATCTCCACCGGCGCCGCGCTCGTCACCGGTGACCTCACCGAGGTTCGACGCGAGATGGACACACACTTCTGGGGCACACTGCACGTCATTCGGGCATTCGCCCCGGTACTCGCAGCACAGGGTGGCGGCTCGATCGTCAACATCTTGTCGGCTCTATCTTGGTTCGCCACAACGGGATCCGGGGCCTACTCTGCCGCGAAGGCCGCCGAATGGAACATGACGAACGGTGTACGCCTGGAACTTGCACCGCAAGGAACATTCGTACAGGGCGTACTTCTCGGCGCTGCAGATACCGACATCGCCGCCGGCTACGACGGACCGAAGATCGATCCCCGCACAGTGCCGCGTGCCGCCCTGGACGGTCTGGCGGCCGGCTCCATCGAAATCATCGTCGACGAATGGACCGCTATGGTGAAGTCCTCTCTCGCCGGCGATCCCGCAGCTTTCTATGCACAGATGGCCGAACTACTCGGAGCGAACTGACTTTCCATCCCAACTCCCGACCCCCAACCGAAAGGCACTGGGCGGGGCCATATGGATTCGATCCGAGAACTGTGGGGTGCACCGAACCGTTCGGTCAGGCGGAAGGGATGTGAGCGGCGAGGTGTCGCACTACGGAACCGCTCTTTTCACGCTCCCCTAGGTTCGATCCCGAGCCAGAATGCGTTCGAGGTAGTCGAGGTCCTCGCGGAGCATGGAGATGGCCCGTTCGGGCCCCTCGGGTACGACGGGCTTGCCGCTGTCCTGGGCAACGGTGCGCAGTGCCATGTCGGCGAGTTGGACGGCCACGCTCCGATCGGCGTCCGGATCACCGCTCTGATGCCACCAGGCGACCCAGTTCAGCATGCCGATGATGCCGAGTGCCGCAGTACGCGGATCGACGGGTCTGAATTCCCCTGCCTTGACGCCGCTTTCGACGACCGTCACGAACTCCTTGAGGACGTGACGTCGACTCTGCTGGTAGGTCCGAGAAATCTCTTCGGGGAGGTCGGCTTCCGACCTGATGATGAGCTTGAAGCGATCGGCGGTTTCAGCTTGGTTCAGGGCGATCGCGGTGGCCATCTTGCGAAGCTTCTCGGTGGGACCGAGATCGGATCGCTCGTTGATCTGGTGCAGAACTGCGGCAGGCGTCTCGGTGCTCTCACTGATCAGGCGCGACAGCAACTCGTCCTTGTTCGCGACGTAATGATAGAGCGCCGGCCGGGTGAGGCCCGTTGCGTCGGCGATGTCCTGGAGGGTCGTGCTGGCAAAGCCCTTCTCTGCGAACAACCGCGTGGCCTGGTCGAGAATCTGCTTCTCGACCAGCTCCCGACGCGGATTACGCGCCGCTCCTCGCTGTGAGTCCTCGCGTGTCATGACCGAAGAATAACCGTCGCTGACGTCAACGACCGACAGACACGAGGTGGGTGCGCGCACCGACCAGACCTGCCACCGCGTCGGGCATCCACTCTTCCGGTACGTCGACGACAACGAGTGCACTGGTGCTGCGCATCATTCGCTCCGCGACATCGAGTCGGGTCAGGACGTCATCACGCTCGCCGGACCCGGTCAGCCACACCGTGGTGCTTGCCCTGCACTCGTCGACAATGGCCGTGGCCTTCTCGTTCCACGCAGATTCGACGTCCACCGAGACCACCGTTGTCGTCGGCTCTTCGCGAAGATCGGACGGGGCGAATCGGTCGGGAAATAGCCGCCCGCCATGTTCGACGGGCCGCGAGAGGATCCAGCGCGACACGTCGACAGGAACCTCCGAGTCTGCGGCAACCTGCGCGTAGCTCGCGATTCCCTTCCACGCCACCTCGGGAGCAGACTCGAGGAATCGCTCCAGGCCGACCTTTCCGGCGCGCGTCATGTACGCCACCATCAGTTGCTCCACGGGCAGATCCATCCGTTGCGGGAAGGATTCCCACCACTGTTCACTGCGCACGGCAATCTGCTGGAGGTGTTCGACTGCGGGGCGACGCACCCGTTCGTACTCGGTGAGGGCATCGCCGACGGTCGCAGCCGACGCCAGTGCAGCATCGAGGGCGATGGCATCTTCCATGGCCAACTTCGTTCCCGATCCGATCGAGTAATGGGCGGTGTGAGCGGCGTCCCCGAGGAGAACGACGTTGTCCACCGACCACTTTCGGCACTTGACGGTTCGAAACTGCATCCACCTGGTCCGGTTTCCGATGAGCCTGTGATCCTGGAGGGTGTCGGCAAAGGCCGTCTCGAGGTAGCGCAACGACGCCTCGTCACTGTCGGTCGGGTCGGTGGCAGCCGTCGTGACGTCGAAGCCCGCGCGGTGCCACGTGTCGAGATCCGTCTCGATCAGGAACGTACTGCGATCCGGCGCATAGGGATACGCGTGTGCGACGAAAGTGCCGTGCTCGGTGGTGACGGGTACGAAAATGGCGCTTGCCAGTGCGAAATCCGTTCCACACCAGAGGTAGAGGCCGGTTCCGGTGCTGATCTCGGTGCCGAACCCCGGGTCTGCAGTTCGCGTTGCGCTGTTGATTCCGTCCGAGGCGATGACGAGGTCGACATCGAGATCGCCCGGTTCACGGCGTTCGCCGAATTCGAGCCGAACCCCTGCGTCACGCGCTTGCTCCTGCAGGACGGACAGCAGCGAGGTACGGGCCACAGCGAGCAGATCACCATGAGCCAACCGGGCGATCGACTCCCCCACCTGCATCGACATCTCGTGTGAATACGCCTGAGCAACAATTGCATCGAGTGACGCAGCGTCGGCCCGACGTAGATTCCGCTGCGTCCGTGAGGCGAGGCCGACTCCGAACCCGAACGTGGTGTCCGGTGAACTCTGTTCGTAGACGGTGATCTCCGCGGAGGGGTTGGACAGTTTCAGCAATCGTGCGGCGTAGAGGCCACCGGGGCCCCCGCCGATGACTGCGACGCGGTCGAGTTTCATCGTTGCCTCTCGAGCTTCGCGGCGATGTCCAGCCGCAAACGCTTCTTGTCGATCTTGTTGACGTTGGTTCGGGGAAGCGCGTCGAGCCATTCGAGGCGCTCCGGCCATTTGAACTTGGCCACACCGAGTCCCGTGAGATGGTCCTGCACGTCGGCCATCGTCAACGGGGCCCCGTCGGTGACGAGATACGCGCACGTCTTCTCGCCGAGTCGAGGGTCGGGCATCGCGACGACGGCCGCGCCCACGATGGCCGGATGGTCGAGCAGCAGAAGCTCCACTTCCTCGGCGTTGATCTTCTCGCCGCCGCGGTTGATGAGGTCTTTGATGCGCCCCTCGATCGTGACGTACCGCTCGCCGTCGACGACGGAGATCGACGCCAGATCACCGGTGCGGTAGAAGCCGTCGGTGGTGAAGGCAGTTCGATTGTGCTCGGGGGCACCGAAATACCCGGTGATCGTGTACGGCCCGCGGCAACACAATTCACCGACTTCCCCGTCGGGAACCTCGATCTCCGTGCCGGGATCGAGAATGCGCACCTCGTCCTCCGCGCAGACAGGCGTGCCGACGGTGGTGATTCGAGCGTCGCGAGGGGCGGCGACCGGGGTGACGGTGAGCAGCCCCTCGGACATCCCGAACAGCTGACCCGCCCAATGATCTCCGCCGTCGTCGACTCGGTCCATTAGTGCCGGTGACACTTTGGCACCGGACAGGATCACGTGCCGCAAACGCTCACGCACGCGATCGAACTCGGGACTCGACACGGCCTGGTAATGACCGTGGCCGATCAACACCTCGGTGGCTTCCGCGCGCTCCATCAGGTCGAACGCCGATCCGACGTCGGCGGTCGCGAGTACGAGGCACGCACCGACCGAATGCGAGGCGTGCAGACCGCAGGCAATCCCTGCGTTGTGCACGATGGGGATCAGATGGGCAACGCGGCTGTCCGCGGTCCATTCGAGCCGTTGGGCGTACATGAGTGCGTTGTTCCAGTACTCGGCATGGATCCGTGGAATGACCTTGGGCACTCCCGTTGTCCCGCCGGACAATTGGAATGCAACCACATCCTCGGGATCCGTCTCGGCCTCGATGGCGTCGACGAGAGCTCGGGCCTCGGTGGGATCGATGTCGAGACCGAGGTCCTCCACGCGCAGTTCGTCGGTGTCCACCGCCCCGACTGTGACCACGTGGCGAACGGTCTCGCTGCCCGCGGCATGTTCGTGGGCGAACGAGACCAGATCGAACGACGGCAGGCCGGCCTCGACGATATGCGCGACCGCGCCCACCGCAGCACCGATGTGCGCGATCTCGTGCATTCGGTGCGCGGCCAGTGTGGCGACCGGAACCAGTCCGGCCTTGACGCAGCCGTACCAGGCCAGCACCGTCTCCAGCCGGTTCGTCAGTTGGAACAACACAGGGTCCAGGCGCGCCAGCCCCAGTCGCACCAAGCCTGCAGCGATGGCATCGGTCCGACGGTCGAGTTCGGCGAACGTCATCGCCCCCTCGGCGCTGATGATCGCGAGCCTGTCGGGATACCGAAGAGCGATGTCGCGGAACCGGCGACTTGTGGGAAGTGAACTCCACGAACCACTCCGGCGGTACTGCTGCGCGCGATCCTCCGGGTATCCCACGAGCCGGCCGTCCCAGTCCGAGTGGGTCGCGTCGGTGGTCACCGTCATCGTTCGGCCACCGCCGGGAGCAATCGTGAGATCTCCAACGAATGATCGGGGTGATCGGCCGGGACGATTCCCGAGTACACGGCCGTCCAGCATCCCGGGCAGCACAGCTGACGGAACACGATGGGCGTGTCGACGTAGATGGACGGATCCGACGTCACCTGCGGCCCCGCCGCCGAGGACGGCCCCTCGTACCGAGCCAGATCCAATACGCCGCTGGTCTTCTCGTCACCGAGCAGTCGACCGCACTGTGCACAGGCGATGACCCGAACGTCCCCGACGGTCACCTCGGACAGGTTGTCGTCGAGCCTGCGGGCAAGCGAGAGATCCATGATGGGAGCATCGGCGTGCTGGGTGGACCGCGTCCGTCGCTCGTCGATCATCTCTCGACGTCGTTGCGCAGTTGCTACCTCGTCCACCTTTCCCGCGTCGATCACCACGCCGTAGACCTCACTGGCACCGTCGGCAGTGACCTTGCCTTCACGCAGATCGACGCTGACCGCGGCCGGATCACGATGCAGCGGATCTCCGTAACCGCCGCCGCCCTGCCAATGCATGTACAGCACCTCACCGGGAGCGACATAGCTTTCGGCGTAGCACGCGCCGAATTCCTTTCCGCCGCCGAGCTCGTCGAGGGCTCCGGGGATTTTTCCCGCCGCGAACTGCTCGATGACGTCGGTACTGCGCGCCAGAATTTCGAGTCCGGTGTTGCCGGGGTATCCGCCGGCGAGTCCGTTGTTCTGCGCCACTGCTTTACCCGCCGAGGCGAGGACGAGGCCCATCGGAAGCGAAGTGCCGTACGGCGTGACCGCGAGCGATGCACTCACGCCACCGCGTTGACGACCGGGTCCACCGGAGTCGGGTTCTTCACGACGCCACAGTGTGAGCAGCGGGTAGAGGAACTCGGTCATTTCCGTATCGGGAATGCGCCCCATCGGAATACAGAAGAGTCCGCCGGTGTCCATGCCGTCGGCGGTCGGGCGCGCGCCGTAACCGCCTGCCATCGGTTCCATCATGATGTTGAGGAACGGAACGGGTTGCTCTCCACGTTCGTCGAGGCCTGCGATCACGGCGGTGTCCCAGGTACCGCAGCACGCGGCCTGCACGCTCTTGCCGAGGTCGACCGATCGATCGAGCATCTGCGACAGGCATTCGGCGATGAGTGTTCCCGTCAGCCAAGCGGGCCCGATGGGACCACGGCTGACCGCCGCCGGGAAGCTCGCGTTGTTGATGGTGCCCTCTTCGGACACCAGGTCGAAGCACCGCATCAATCCGCCTGCAGACCAGGGAATGTCGCCCGCGAGGATCGGAAGCAACGCGAGCATGACGCCGCCGCGCATACCTGCGTACGTGCAGTTGATGACGCCCGTCTGCTTGTCGGTGCCGGTGAAGTCGAACGTGAGATGGTCGTCGGTCTTGCTCATCGCGACGGTGATCTTGTGAACCTCGCGGTCACCGATGTGCGACTGGTCCTGGTAGCCGGTGGCCTTCCATGTCCCGTCGGGCAGCGAGGAGAGCTTGCTGCGAAGGCGCACTTCGGCGTCGGTCATCATGCGCTTCATGACGGCTTTGACGGTGTCGGCACCGTACTGCTCGATGACGGCCAGCATGCGGTTGCGGCCTACGGTGTTCGCGCCGATCTTGGCGCGCAGATCGAGCCCGACCAGCATGGGAACACGGGAGCGTCGAACCCAGAGATCGGCGACGTCGCGCTGTAGCTCGTAGTCGCGGACGACCTTGACCGGTGGAGTCGGAAGCGACTCGGAGAACACGTCTTTCGCCGACGGGTCGAACGATCCGAGTCCGGAACCGCCGAGGTCGGGTTCGTGGCAGATCGCGCTGGTCCAGGCGAACAGCTTGCCCTCGTGAAAGATGGGCTGGTAGACGATGACGTCACTCTGATGCAGTCCCCCGCCGACCCATGGGTCGTTGCAGAGGAACATGTCACCCTCCACGATTCCCGGGTTGGTGGCGCGGTGCTGCAGGGTCCAGTAGATCGCCAGGTCGACGGCTCCGACGAGCATGGTGTTGTAGAGGCCCACCTGAACCTCTTGTCCCAGTTCGTCACTGATCGCGAAGTCGAAATCGTTCGCGTCGGTGACGATGGGTGAGCCCGACATTCGTTTGAGTGCCTCGCCCATCTCGTCGGTGACCGACCAGAGTCGGTGCCGGATGACCTCGTAGGTCAGCGGGTCGAGATCGTCGATCTGCTGCTGGGTGACGGTGTGCACCGGCAGAGTCGGCGGGAGGCTACGGGCGAGGGCGTCGGGGTCGACGGGGCGAGACGAGAAGATCTCGGACCCTGGAATTGCGGATGTCATGGTTCGGTTCTCCTGTGGTCTCAGCCGGCGACGATGTTGAGGTTGCCGAGGCGGTCGACGGTTCCGGTGGTGCCGTGCGGGACGACGACAGTGGTCGTCGGGACTTCGACGATGGCGGGGCCGGCGAGCACATGCCCGGCGGCGAGCTTGCTGTAGTCGTAGATGTCGGTGTCGACGTATCCGATTCGCCCGTCCAGGTTGACCTTTCGGGTACCGATGCGAGCGACCGAGGCATCGGCGGAATCGGCCGACTTCAGCTCGGGGAGGGTCGGCGAGAACGGCAGGACGCCGGTTGCGCGCACGCGATAGGTGATCGCCTGAATACCTGCTTCACGGAAGCCGCTGTCCTTCCCGTAAAGGTCGGCGTAGCGCTGTTCGAAGAGATCGGAGGCGTGCGCGACGCTGGACGAGTCCAGCGAGCCTTCGGGAATGGTTGTGGCAACCTCTGCCAACTGCATCGTGTACCGCATGTCGATTTCACGTTCGACCTGGACAGACGTGAAATTGAGTCCCTGTCGACCGAGGGCTTCGCGGACGCGCTTCTCGAGGCCGTCGAAGTTCGCTTCGGCGCGGGCCGGGTCGAGCGGCATCGCAGCCGGGTCGGACAACTCGGCCGCGAGCACGATGTTCGACGACGCAAGACCGTAGGCCGAGAACGCCGATGCCACCTGCCCGAGCGGAACGATGACTTCCTTGACGCCGACCTCTGCTGCATAGGCGGCGCAATGCGATGGGCCGGCTCCGCCGAATGCATAGAGAACGAAGTTGCGCGGATCGTGCCCGGCTTCGACGACGGTCTTGCGCAGGAGATCGCCTGTCTGTGCGTTCTGCACGGCGTAGATCGCGGCCGCCGCGGCCTCGATCGACAGACCGAGCGGTTCGGCGATGCGGCGTCGAATAGCCTCGCGCGCAAGCTCTTTGTCGAGTGGTTTGCGACCACCGAGCAGTCCGCGTTCGGGGAGAATACCGAGGACGAGATTGGCGTCGGCATTGGTGGGTTCGGTGCCACCCTGCCCGTAACACGCAGGTCCGGGTACCGCCTGAGCGCTGTGCGGCCCGATCTGGAGGTTGCCGCCGGCATCCACCCACGCGATGGCACCGCCGCCGGAGCCGATGGCGTGCACCTGCAGGGTGGGCACGTTGATCGGGTGATGATTGATGATGGTGCTCGACGCACGCACCGGCTCACCGTCCACGACGAGGCCGACGAGGAAGGTGGTTCCGCCGACGTCGGTGGCGATGATGTTCTTGTGTCCGAGCTGCTTTCCGAGGGATACGGCTCCGACCACGCCGCCGGTCAACACGGATCCGACGGTGCTGATGGCGTTCTTCGGGGCCTCGGCTGCCGCAACGGCACCACCGTTGCTCTGCATCACCAGCAATGGGCCGGCGAGGTCGAGGGCACGCAGCTTCTTCTCCAACGAGCCGAGGTAATCGCGCAACCCCGGACCGATCTGCGTACTCATGATCGTCGTAGCGTTCCGCGCGAACTCACGAATGCGCGGGCTCACTTCGGAGGACAGCGAGACGAACATGTCGGGGTCGATCTCGTGGACCAGCTCGCGAATGCGTTGCTCGTGCACAGGGTTACGGAACGACCAGAGCAGCGAGACCGCAATTCCGGAGACGCCGTCGTCGACGAGGCTTCGGATGGCGACGCGCGCGGAATCCTCGTCCAGCGCGACGACGACCGTTCCGTCACGGTCGAGGCGTTCGGTGACCTCGAGTGCATGTCGCTTGGGGACGAGACCGTGGGACTTGCTCTGTCCCAACACGTTCTGCAGTTGCTCGGGAGAGCCACCGAGGTACCGGCCCTCGACGTTCATGATGTAGATCGAATCCCGATGCCCCTTGGTGGTCAGGAACCCGACCGGCGGGACGTTGCCCATCACCAGAGCATTGAGCGAGGACGTGGTGCCGTGCGCGATGTGGTGGGTGTTCGCGAGCATTTCCTGCACCGGGCATCCGAGTTGTTCGGCCAACGCTTCGAGAACGTCGATGACCCCCTGGGAATAGTCGGGTGGTGTCGAGGGCGCTTTTGCAGCGACCACGGTGCCGGAACTGTCGTCGAGTACTGCGTCCGTGAACGTTCCGCCGACGTCCACTCCGATCACATAGGTCATGCCGGTGTGCTCCTTAGGTCCGAGTCGAAGACGTTCTGGCGTGTGAGAGCGAAACACTCTCGAACACTGCTTACGTCTGCGTCGAGTATTCGACGTGACCGACGACATGTCAAGCGTGAATGTGAGTGCTGCCACCTTCCTCGATACTGCCCGACCGGACTCCCGGATCCGATTCCCCAGCTCCAGGCCGCTTGACGAATCGTCGTATACGTCGAATACTCGTCATCAACGTCAATTACTGAAAGGCAGTTCATGAGTATTCATCGTGTGGGCTTGGTCGTACCGAGCTCCAACGTCACCGTGGAAACGGAGATGCCCGCCCTGTTGGCGCGACATCGAGATGCCCGGTTCTCGTTCCACTCCTCGCGCATGCGCATGCAGGCCGTGTCGCCGGAGCAACTGCGGGCCATGAACGCCCAGCGCGAACGGTGCATCCTCGAGTTGGGCGATGCCGGAATCGACGCAATTCTCTATGCATGCCTCGTCGCTCTCATGGTCGCCGGGCCCGGGGAACACCAACGGGTCGAGGGGCTCATCGCGGAACAACTCGCCACGGGCGGATCCGATGCAGCCGTCAGGTCGAGTGCGGGAGCACTCGTGGAAGGCCTGCGGGCTCTGGACGCGAAGAACATCGTTCTCGTGACGCCGTACATGCGACCGCTCGCCGAGAAGGTGGTCGAGTACATCGAGGCCGAAGGCATTCGCGTCCTCGATTGGCGTGCACTCGAAGTGTCCGACAACGCCGAAGTCGGCTGCATCCCTGGCGAACGAGTCATGGACGCGGCACGGTCCTTGGATCTCACAGGTGCCGACGCCCTGGTGATTTCCGCGTGCGTACAGATGCCGTCCCTTCCGCTCGTCCAGGCTGCCGAGGACGAATTCGGCATCCCCGTTCTGTCGGCCGCGACGGCAGGCGCCTACAGCCTGCTCCGTGCGCTGGACCTACCCGTCGATCTTCCGGACGCCGGCTCACTGCTCCGGGCAGACGCCGTCGTCACCTCCTAGATCGTCACTTTCGTAGAGAGGAAATCTTCATGTCCGACTTGCCACACAAGGTTCGGGGCGTCGACCACGTCGCCTACCCCACGTTCGATCCGGCAGCAACGGTCGAGTTCTACCGCGACGTTCTCGGGTTCCCCGTCGTCCACTCCATCTGCGCCGCAGGGTGGGGCCCGGAGAAGCATCCGGACTTCATCCATTTCTTCTTCGACATCGGCAACGACGACCGCCTCGCGTTCTTCTACTACTTCGGCCTCGAACCGTTCGACGGTGGACCACAGGGCGATTCGTACTCGCGCTTCGCCGAGGACGTTCCGATCTTCTTCATCCGCTCGCGTCACCTGGCAGTCCACGTCGACAACGAAGAAGACCTGATGGAATACCGGCGGCGGCTGGACGGCAGCGACTGGCCCGTGGAGATGCAGATCCAACACGAGACGATCGAGTCGATCTACACACACGATCCCAACGGCTACATGATCGAGCTCACCCGCGCGATGCGGCCGGTCACGCCGCAGGAAGATCTCGACGCGAACCTGACGATCGACGCCCTGATCGACGTCGTGCGCGGACCCGACCCGAATATGGCGAATCTGTTGACCCGCAAGGCCGAACTGATCGTCGAACGTGCGGCCGACTGGTCGGCCGAGCACGAGGTGGGAGTTTCGTGACCACGTTGTACGTACTCGACATTCCCGAGAACACCACTATCGCATCGGTGGCCGACGTCGACCCAGCCGTACGCGTCGACCACGTCGGCCCGTACTTCCGCATAGTCTCGGATGGGGACATCGTCATCGATCGTCGGGCCACCGGATGCAGGCACGCCGTCTGGTACAGCAGCGTCTCTGGCCTGTCGGAGTCTCGAATCACACAGTGGGACAAAGACGCTCTGCGCGTCGAGCAGTCATGACTCGGACCCGACTCGGCGCAGGCCGGTACATCGATGCCGCCGAGGCTCCGTCGAATACGGTGACCTCGGTGCACGAGCTGAGCACCGCAGACGGTGCCAAGGTCAGCGGAGTGCTGCGGACCGTTCCCGGTGCCGAGACGGTCGTGGCGTTGATGCACCCGAGACAGGACCTGACGCATCACGTTCTCGTGCCCGAGTTGCTCGCCCGCGGATACGCCGTGTGGACTCAGGGCACGCGATCGGTGAACAACGACATCTCCCTGGTGCACGAGCAGGCGTTGCTCGACGCCGCCGCCGGGCAGGTGTTCCTACGCTCGCGCTCCTTCGATCACGTTGTGACGCTGGGACACTCGGGTGGTGGCACCCTGTTCGCGTTCTACCACGAGCAGGCCGGTCTCGCGCCCGAGGATCGGCTGGCGGCAACGCCCGCAGGTCGACCGATCGACCTCGCATCTGCGGAGATGCCCGTGCCGGACGGTGCGATTTTCATGGCTCCACACCCCGGACAGGGTGCGCTGCTGCTGCGTCTGATCGATCCGTCCGTCGTCGACGAATCGGACCCCATGTCCGTCGACCCGGCACTCGATCCCTTCGATAAGGCGAACGGATTTGTCGACGCACCTGATAGCTCTACCTATTCCTCTGACTTCGTTCAGAGGTACCGCGCCGCTCAGCTCGAGCGCGTCGCTCGGCTCGACGCGATCGCGCGGTCACGAGTCGCCGAAGCATCCGGCGCCCGACGGCGTTTCAAGACAAGCCGTGATCCTGTCGACCGTCGAGATGCGTTGGCACCTCGCATATCGACCGTCTATCGCACCGACGCGGACCTGAGATTCACCGACCTGTCGCTGAGCCCCAACGCCCGCCCCTATGGTTCGTTGTTCGGCCGACGGCCGGATCTGACGAATTATGGGCTCGTCGGGTTCGCGCGCCTGTCCACACCGGATGCCTGGCTGTCGACGTGGTCCGGTCTGAGCTCCAACGCCGATTTCGTTCGGTGCGCACCGTCGGTGACGGTCCCGTCGTTGTTCGTCGAATTGACCGGCGATCAGGCGTGTTTCCCGGAAGATGCGTCGAGGATGGTCGAGGCTCTGGGCTCAGTGGACAAGTCCCGCGTGGCGATCGAGGGCACCCACTTCGGTGGCCCCATTCGCGATGGCGCGCCCACCGGTGCTTCTCTGGCCGCCGCCGACATCGGTGCCTGGTTGTCCCACCACTTCATCTGACCCTCTCGCGAGCGGAAACTCATGTCACGTAACACTTTTTCACCCGTGGTCGCACTCTGCCTGGCGGCGTTGACGCTGGAGGGGTACGACCTTCTCATGTACGGAACGGTGGTGCCGTCGCTCCTGGCGTACGAGCCGTGGGATCTGGATCCGGCGACCGTCGGTGTACTCGGATCGGTGGTGGGAGTCGGCATGTTGGTCGGGGCGCTGGCCGCGGGCAGCATCGCAGATCGCTGGGGTAGGCGACGCGCCTTGATCGCCGCGGTCGCTTTGTTCTCGGCCGCAATGGGATGCTGTGCACTTGCACCCTCGCCCGAGATGTTCGGAGCAGCGCGATTTGTCGTCGGCGTCGGGGCAGGAGTTCTGATGCCGACCGCGGCGTCGATGCTGATCGAATTTTCCCGCCTCGACACCAGAGCGAGAACGGTCGCACTGGGATTCGTGGGGACCAGCGTCGGCGGTATCGCGGCGGGGATCCTGTCCCTCTGGCTCGTCCCGGCATTCGGCTTCCGAGCGATGTTCGCAGCTGGGATGATCCCGGCGTTGTTGATCCTGCCGATGATGCTCCGCTATCTCCCTGAATCCCCCGCTTTCCTGAACTCGCAGGGCAGGAGCGCTGCGGCACAGACGATCTCGACTCGTTACGGCCTCGAAGAAGCTGTGAAGAATTTCGGTGGTGACCCGAAGTCGACAGATCGCGGAATCGGTGCGCTGTTCACTGCGAACCGTGCGCGAGTGACACTGTCCTTTTGGGTGATGACCCTGTTGTGCCTCCTGGTGTTGTTCGGCGTCGCCACCTGGTTGCCCGCGGTGATGCGATCGGCCGGATACCCGCTCGGTGCAGCGCTGTCCTTCTTGCTGGTGCTCAACGTGGGCGGTGCAGTAGGTGCACTCGGCGGCGCTTACCTGGCCGATTGGTTCGGCATCAAGCCGGTGACGACTCTCGGATTCCTCTGTGCAGCAGTGTCGTTGGCGTTGATCGCGACCACTCCCCCGATCGGGATCGTCTACGTTCTCGTGCTGATCGCAGGAATGGGAACAACCGGGACGCAGATCCTGCTCAACACTTTCATCGGTGGCTACTACCCCGTGTCGTGCCGAACCACAGGACTGGGCGTCGCACTCGCGGTGGGGCGTCTCGGCGCGATCGTCGGTCCGACATACGGCGGACTGTTCGTCGCCGCCGGTGCGGGAACCAGCACTCAGCTGTTGGCCTTCGCCTTGCCGGCAGTCATCGGTGCCGGTGTGACGATTCTGATTCCAGCCGGACGGCGTTCGTCGGCCGCCGCGGAGACTGTCCCCACCCCCAGTGATCGGTCAACCGGCAGACGATAACGCAGACAAGAACGAGCGCAGATCCGCGGCAAGACGCACCGGCTCCTCCATCGCCGCGAAGTGACCACCATGATCCGGAACCTCGGTCCAGTGCGCGATGTCGAACTCGTGTTCCGCAAGGTGCCTGATGCCGATGTCGTGGGCGAACATGATGGCACCCACCGGTTGCGACGGTTTTGCCTTCGGACCATCCCAGGCTCCACCCTCGGCCGCGTAGACCGTGTAGGCGGCGCTACCGGCGCTCCGAGTCAACCAGTACAGGGTGACGTGGGCGAGTATCCGATTGCGGCCGAGGGCACCATCCGGTTCCGCGTCGAACGGATAAGTCCACGCGCGGAATTTGTCCAGCATCCATGACAACTGACCGATGGGACTGTCGGTCAGAGCAGCACCGAGAAGTTGCGGACGCGTCGACTGGATGGAGATGTACCCGAACTCCGACTCCATGAACTCGCCCACACGTCGATAGCGGTCCAATTCGGTTTCGGTGCAACGTTTCTGCTCTGCCTCGTCGGGTTCCTGGAAGGGTGCGCCGATGGACCCGTTGACATGAATGGCGGCGCAGTGGTCCGGATCGAGACGACCCATCGCCGGTGCGACTCCGGCACCGTAATCACCGCCCTGCACTACATAGGACCCGTATCCGAGGAAACTCATCAACTCCACGAACGCTTGGGCCACGCGATCGGTACTCCACCCGCCGTCGGACAGCGGCGTCGAGAATGCGAATCCGGGGACGGATGGCACGATCACGTCGAAGGCTCGAAGGTCGGCGTCGTCCGGCTCGGTCAGCAGTGGGACGAGGTCGAGGAATTCGAGGTACGACCCCGGCCATCCGTGGCACAGCAGCACGGGAGTGGAGTCGGCTCGCGACGACCGCACGTGAAAGTAGTGGATGCGCTGCCCGTCGATCTCCACCATGTACTGAGGGAACGACGCGAGCTGCTTCTCCACCTCTCGCCAGCTGAAGTCATCGACCCAGGTGGTCGCCATCGAACGGAGCACGGACACAGGCACTCCAGTAGTCCAGTCGTCGGCACCGAGGGGTTCGGGCAGACGTGCGTCCCGAACACGACGGGCCAGGTCGTCGAGCTCGGATTGCGGAACGTCGACAACGAACGGGGTGGGAGGCTCAGTGATTGTCATGACGTCATCGTGCAAGGTATCGCGGACAGCGGTGGTCCTGAATTGCCGGCAAGCCCACGATGTAGCTCGCATAGTTGTCGGTCGCGTCGGTAAGGCTGAAGCTCAATGAGACGAAGCGGCAGTTGAGGATTGGAGCCGTCGGGCCAGATATGGTCCCGTGATGCTGTCCGGAGACGCCGCCAGTTCGGCGGGCGTCCCGGTGGCAACCACGGTGCCCCCGTTGTCGCCGCCGCCGGGACCGAGGTCGATGACCCAGTCTGCGGAGGCGATGGCATCCAAGTCGTGTTCCACCATCACCACAGTGTTGCCCGCGTCGACAAGCAGGTGTAGTTGGCGCATGAGCAGTGCGACGTCGGAGGGATGCAGCCCTGCCGTCGGTTCGTCCAGCAGATAAAGGGCAGTGCCGCGGCGGGTGCGCTGCAGTTCGGTGGCTATCTTGATGCGCTGCGCTTCTCCGCCGCTCAGCTCGGTGGCAGGTTGACCGAGCCGAAGGTAGCCGAGCCCGATGTCGCGCAAGGTCTCCAGACTGCGGGATGCTCCCGCGATATCGGCGAAGAACATCGCAGCCTCGTCCACCGACATGTGCAATACCTGGGCAATCGTCTTGTCGCGCCAGGTGATTTCGAGAGTTTCCGGGGTGTACCGGTCACCATGGCAGGTGGGGCAAGGGCCGTAGGTGCCGGGAAGGAACAGCAGCTCCACCTCGACGAAACCGTCACCCTGGCACGTGGGGCATCGTCCGTCGGCGACGTTGAAGGAGAACCGGCCTGGTGACCATCCGCGGGCCTTGGCCTCATCGGTGGCGGCAAACAGTTTGCGGACGATGTCGAACATTCCGACGTAGGTGGCCAGTGTCGATCGGGGGGTTCGGCCGATGGGGCGTTGATCCACCCGGACCAGGCGGGTGAACATCTCGATTCCGGACACCTCGGCCACGTCGACCTCGATCTGCGCGTCATCGTCCTCGTCCGCCGCGGTCTCGAGTCGGTGGCGCGCCACCTCGAACAGGACCTGGCTGACGAGCGTCGACTTCCCCGAGCCCGACACACCCGTCACTGCCGTCAACACCGCGTGTGGGAACTTCGCCGTCAACTCCTGCAGATTGTGCCGGGTGACTCCGGTCAGAGTCAGCCAGTCCTGGGTGGGGCGCGACTCGCGCTGCTCGGATTCCGCCCGACCGAAGAGGTGCCTGCCGGTGACCGATTCCTCGATCTCCTCCAACCCAGGGACGGGGCCGCTGTACAGAACCCGTCCACCGCCCTCGCCGGCCGCGGGACCGATATCGACCACCCAGTCGGCGCGGCGAACCACGTCCATGTCGTGTTCGACGACGAAAAGGGAGTTGCCCGACGCCTTCAGTTGGTCCAGGACGTCGAGCAGTGGCTCGGCATCCGCGGGATGCAGTCCTGCGGAAGGTTCGTCCAGCACGTAGACCACCCCGAAGAGACCGGAACGGAGTTGCGTGGCGATCCGCAACCGCTGCGTCTCGCCAGGCGACAGCGTCGTCGAGCTACGCCCCAGCGCCAAATATCCCAAGCCCAAGTCGAGCAACACATCGATTCTGACCAGCAGGTCGGCGGTGATGCGTACCGCCACCTCGGTTCCCTCTCCTTCCTGTTCGCCGATCGGGCGCAACACCTGCGCAAGTTCGGTCAAGGAAAGTGCATTGATCTCGGCGATCGAGCGGCCCGCGATGGTGACGGCCAGCGCGTCGGCGCGCAGTCCACTGCCGGAGCACATCGGGCAGCGAACGGTCTCGGTGAACTGCAGCGCGCGGTCCCGCATCCGCTCGCTGTTCGAGTCCGCCAGAACATGCATGACGTGACTCCGAGCGCTCCAGAATTTGCCTTCGTAGCTGTGGTCGACGCGGCCCTCTTCGGGTTCGATCCACACCTTGGGGTGCTCGTCGGTGAAGAGAAGCCACTCCCGGTCCTTCTTCTTCAGCGTGCGCCACGGCACATCGATGTCGATACCCAGTCCGGCAACGATGCTGCGCAGGTTGGCACCCTGCCACGCACCCGGCCACGCCGCGATCGCCCCCTCGCGAATACTGAGCGAGGGGTCGGGAACGAGCAATTCCGTTGTCACATCGTGGAAGTCGCCCAATCCGCCGCATCGCGGGCACGCGCCGGCGACCGTGTTGGGTGAAAACGCCTCCGCCGCGAGCAGCGGCGCACCATCGGGATAGCTACCGGCCCGCGAGTACAGCATGCGGAGCAAGTTGGACATGGTGGTGATGGTGCCGACGCTGGAGCGTGAGCTGGGCGAACCCCGGCGCTGCTGCAGCGCGACGGCCGGTGGAAGGCCGGTGATGGAGGCGACGTGGGGTGCGCCCACTTGCTGAAGCAGCCGACGCGCGTAGGGCGCAACCGACTCGAAGTAGCGTCGCTGCGCTTCGGCATACAAGGTGCTGAAAGCCAGTGACGACTTTCCGGACCCCGACACCCCTGTGAACGCGACGAAGGCATTGCGAGGTATGTCGACATCGACAGCGGCCAGATTGTGCTCGGTGGCGCCGCGCACACGGACATACCCGTCCCACGTTGAGTCCGTCACCGAACGAGCCTAGCTGGCGTCCTCGGCCCGAGGGCACAGAAGCGGCGGGATGCGCTGCATCGGCGGGTCGGCATGATCCGTCAACGTCGAAAGAAGAACGTTTCCGCGCCGTCTGTGCGCCACGCTCAGGTGCGAACGTGGAATCTCGGCGAGTAGTCCCAATTTCTGCCATGATCCGAACAGCTTGGATCGCTTGTGCGCCAGTGCATACACCGTCGTCTCGGACATCGCGAGTACCACCGATGGAGTCATCTTCTGACGTCGAGCCGCGTGAAACCGCAAGGGCCACATCGAGAATCCGGTCACCACCGACGGACTCCTGCGCACCCGACCGGGCTTTGCTCTCACGGAACCTGACTTGTCGATCGCACGTCGGGTCCGGCCCAATATCCATTGGCCAGGCCGTACCGTTCACCGTACGAAGAACGACGTTGCTGCCCGGCGCTTTTCTCGAAATCCGGGAACCATCCCTCGGAACAGCAATGTAGGCACATTGGTTTCGCCCTCTCCCCTCGCCCGACCACTTTTTGCATTACGTGATGTCGCGGCTATCGCGAATGCCGTCTGGCGACGAGGGCAAACTTCTGATTTCTTCGTAGTAAATGTACTTCCAGTTTTTTTCGAGCAGAGCGACAGCGGATACCCACGCGCCTTTGATATCAATGAACTCGGTGATGAACGACCGCGCACTGTTGCACCGCAAGCACCACTCTGCTCATTCCACCCCTGTTGAACTGCACCGATCACGAGGTCCATGTGCACGAACAACACTCGGCACCGAGGAGTACCCGTGACACAGATACATGTTGCGCACCAAAAACATCGGGCGCCGGCGGAGCATCGTCTGCTCGGACTCGACCGACGCACGTTTCCACCGGCGCTCTTCGTCGTCGCGGTCTTCGTAGTGCTGACCATCTTCGTGCCACGTGTCAATGCAGCCATCGGCTGGGACGATCCAGTGGTAGCCGGCGAGCAACTCGCGATCACCGACACCATCGTCTTCACCCCGGCCACCGGCTGGGATGTCGAAGCGGGCTTTCGAGCAAACGATCAGGGGCGCAGGTCCGGCGACGCCACCATCGCCGGGAAGGGCGTCACCTTCCAGGTCTCGCCGGACACGTTCGACGGCACTCCCGGTGAATTGTTGGACCAGGTAGAGAAGGTCACCTCCCGCACCGAAGACCCGACCTTCCGGGTCGACGGCGACCGGACCACTCTCACCACGACGGCGGGCGAGACGGGTGTCGCTCAGCCCTACAGCAGTGTGACCGGCGACGGTGTGGTCGCAGCATTTGTCATCTCCGGTACCGGCGTGAAAATCACCGCCTACGGTCCTCCCGCTCAGATGACCGCGGCCGTCGACGACATCCAGACCATGATCGCCAGCATCCGGACCGTAGACGGGAACAACTCATGAGCGAGACCGGTACCGACACCACGCGCAGCTCCGAGTCTTCCGAAGCCCGCCAACGCCAGGCCCGTGCGATCGAGGTCTCCGGCTGGGGTGAGCGTTTCCGCTTCGTGCAACCCCACAATCTTTCGTTCTGGGTCTACCTCGCTTTGACTGCGATCGGCGTGTTCCAGGCGTGGGCGTTCTTCGCGCCGTCGGCCGGTTTCTACGCCGACGCTTTCGCGATCTCGGCAATACTGTGTGGTTTGTGTGGGCTGGCGTGGTTCGCCTGGTTCCGTCATATCGACCGTTGGGAGCGCCAGCCAGGCCGCCTCGTTCTCGCTGCGCTTCTGTGGGGCGCTATCCCGGCAACCTTCGCGTTCGCCTACACCGTGAACACCGCGATGCTCGGCATCTACTCCAAGCTGTTCGGTCAGGTGTGGAGCGCCGACTGGGCAGCCGGTGCTACTGCACCGATCACCGAAGAGGCCGCCAAACTCTGCGGATTCGTCCTCCTCATGGGCCTCGCCCCGCGATTGATTCGGACCGCGAACGACGGTCTGATAGTCGGCGCGTTCCTCGGACTCGGATTCGCGGTCTTCGAGGATTTTCTGTACGCGGCCAACTCCACTGCCCGGGCGTTCGGTACCGATCCGGTCGGTCAGGCAGTGCAGATGTCGTTCACCCGCATCGCGGTCAGCTTCGTTTCCCATCCGCTCTTCAGTGCCCTCGTCTGTACGGGTGTCATCTACATCATCGGCACCGCGGCCCAGCCACGCCGGATCGGGCGCGGCCTGGCATTCGTCTTGTTCGGCATGTTCCTGCACTTCACCTGGGACGACGCCACCGGTCTCGGTATGGGTGGCATCTTGACCTTCCCCGTCATGATCGGCTCCATCGCGCTCGGGTTCACAGTGCTGACCATCGCGTTTCGACGAGCAGCGCCGCGCGAGTACCAGTTCGTCCGCGACATCCTCGCCCCCGAGGTCGAAGCGGGGACCGTGACCGACGCAGAGGTGGACGGCATCCTGGAGAAGAAGGCGCGTAAGGCGTTCATCAAGTCCGCGCCCCATCACAAGTGCCGTCGAGCACGCAAGCATCTTCGGCGCGCGATTCTCGACCTCGCCCACGACCTTGCCAGCGGGAAAGGAGCCGACACCGAGGCCGTCCGTCACTCTCGCTCGGAGGTCGAGCGTCTGCGCGTCAAGGCCGGCTGACCGACAACCGAACAGAATCGGTGTGCGGTCGATGACGTCGATGGAGACGGTCCATGTCATTCATCGTCACCATGCCGAAGGGCGTGGTGGCCACACACGTGAGGATGCGTGTTGTTGGCTCGGCTTAGGTCGGAAAATGGATGAGACATGGGTAACCGTGATAGGCGACGATCACAGGCACGTTCACTCCGAAGAGGCTGTCGTACTCGCGCTGCGGCATCCAGTGCGGATGCTCGGTCTCGTCCCGCAGCCGCATCAGGTCGCGGGCCGCACGGTCACTGGGAGCACACGGAGCGGAGTACGACTCGCTGACCGTCGCGGCGGCACTCGGGACCGTCCGGCTCAAGGCTTTTCTGTGAGATTGCGAAGGGTCCGAAGTAGGTCGCGACGTTGCGCTTCACCGAGTGGCGCGAAAAGGTCTTCCAGCGTTCCGCGCGTCAGCTTTCGACCTTCCGTGAGTGCGTGCACTCCCGCGTCGGTCAGGACGTGTTCCACCCGGCGTCCTCGGCCCGAGGAGCGTCTGATGAGCCCTCGCTCTTCGAGCCTGCCCGCCAAAGTCCCGAATGCCTGATCGCTCTGAAAGGTCGTCACAGCGAGCTCGTGCCCGGAGGCACCCGGCATGCGATCGATCGCGCGCAGCGCATCCCACTGCACGAGGCTCACACCTATCTCGCGTAGAGCAGCGTCCATCGCGCGGTGATTTCGATACTGCGCACGTTTGATTGTCTGTCCGAGGACTTCGAGATCGGTAGCCATGGTGCTACCGTATCAATGTCGTTATATAAACATGTTGATACAGGAGAATCATGAACGCATCGTTGCCGATCGACTTCCCCGTCGCCTCGACCCCTGGCCTTCGGTCACGGACCGCGCTCGTACTACACGGCGGCGGCGGACCTGGAACCGTTGCTTCCCTAGCCGGACACGTCGCGCTTCACCGGCACGTGCTGGCACCCACCCATCCCGGCTGGGACGGCACCGACCGCCCGGACAACATCACCTCGATCGCGCAACTCGCCGCCGGTTACCTCGCCCTCTTGCGCGAGCGCGGGTACACCGACGTCGTGCTGATCGGGTCCTCCATCGGCGGGTGGATCGCCTTGGAAATGGCAGTACAGGCCGCCCGTGCCGAGCAGTACCGAACATCGATCGGAGCAGTGGTCGTCATCGACGGCGTCGGAGCGGTCGTGGACGGAGAACCTGTCGCGGATTTCTTCGCCCTCGACGCTCGCGAACTCGCCGACGCCGCATGGCACGACCCGCACCGTGGATACATCGACCCCGGCACTTTCACCGATGAACAGCGAGCGATGCAGTTGGCAAATAGGAACACCATGGAAACCCTGGCGGGCAGGAACATGAGCGATCCGACCCTGATCGCGCGGCTCGCCGCAATCAGGGTGCCGACGCTCGTGGCGTGGGGAGAGAGCGACCGAATCGTCACGCCGGCGTACGGACGGGCCATCGCCGACGCGATCTCCGGCGCGCAGTTCGTCGAAATCGCTCACGCCGGACATCTGCCGCACCTGGAAGCGCCGGACGCGACCTGGACGGCTATCGATCCGTTCCTGGCGGACATCTGAAAGTTCATCGGACAACGCGCGTGGCCGGCGAAGAGCCGCCCCGGTCAACCGTTCGGATGGTTCAGCGACTCGATGATGGTCGACAGAATGCGCCGGGTCGCGACTTGGTCCTGATCGGACAACCCTGCGAGCATCTGCTTCTCGATTGCCCTGACGGCCACCGTCGCCCGGGCCAATCTCCGTCGCCCGGCGGCAGTGAGACTGGTGGGCAGGGCCTTGCCGACTGGTGCTCGCGCGGGCCGACTTACATATCCGTCGCGTTCGAGCGATTGCAGGAGAACATTCATCGCCTGCCGCGTGACAAAGGTGCCCCGTGCCAGATCCGAGTTCGACAAGCCCGGACGCTGCGACAGAAGCTCGAGGCACGAATAGTGAGTCACCGTCATCCCGAGGGGCCGAAGGGCAGCTTCCATGGCCGCACGAAGCGCACTGGAAGCCTCCTTCAGCTGGTATCCCAGCGACGTCTTCAGGTCGACACCCTCATCCGCTTGACTCATGTCAGTAGTTTGACATAGCTTGATGCGTGTCAACAAACTGACAAACGATAAGGAGCATCACCATGGCTGTCACCGGACCCGACTTCATCAACCTCCAAGCAACCGACCTCGCTGCATCGCAGTCGTTCTACGAGCACTACCTCGGTCTCGTGCGTTCGCAGGCCGGCCCGCCTCACGCCGTCGTTTTCGAGACGTCCCCGATCGCATTCGCGCTCCGCGACGTCATCCCCGGCACCGACATCGCGTCCACCCCGCAGCCCGGCATCGGTGCGGCAATCTGGTTGCACGCCACAGATGTTCAGGCCATCCATGACGCCCTCGTCGCCGATGGCAAGACGATCGTCTCCGCGCCGATCGACGGCCCCTTCGGCCGCACGTTCACATTTGCCGACCCCGACGGCTATCACATCACCCTCCACGACCGTGCCTGAACCGCGCACGAAGATCATGACGAGCCACACGCCCCCGAAGACCCGCCCGAAGCCCGCCACGGACAAGCCGGAGCAGCGGTTCTGGATCAACACCGTCAGCCTGGACCACGTCGAGGCAGCCAGCAAGGGTGGCTTCACGCAGGCCGACCACGGCGCGAGAACGCGTTTAGGTCGACCTCGGCCGGGCGACGAGATGATCTTCTACTCCCCCCGCACGAGCCTGCACAAAGGAACTCCGGTTCAACAATTCACAGCATGGGCGACCATCACCGGGGACGAGCCCTATCAAGTCGACATCACCGAGAACTTCCGGCCGTGGAGACTGGCCGCCACGTTCCACCCCTGCACACCCGTGGACGCACGACCGCTCGTCGATCGACTGTCGTTCATTCCGGACACTGCCCACTGGGGGCTTCCCTTTCGTCGCGGACTCTTCACCGTTCCCCGAGAGGACTTTTCGACGATCTGCGCCCGGATGCGCCGCTGACCACTCCACAACCACGTCACACCGGCAACGTCGATAGTGACGTCACAACGGCCACGGTGCTCACAGACGACTCGGCAAGCAAAGCAACCAAGTCAGCGCGCCTCGATTGGTATCTCCCTGAGCGATCAGAGTCCGCCACGGCCTGACCGCGCCCGGGTCATGCCGAGCAGCACCAGCGCTGCAGCCGCCGCCGTGATTACGAACCCCGCTACGGTCACTCCGGTTTGGAACGAGGCCGCTTGCTCGGCGCTCCACGTGGTACTCGAGATGTTGCCCGTGAAGAGAGCGGCGAGGATGGTGCCGGTGACGGTGATCCCGACGCCGGTAGCGACCTGACTCGATGTGTCGACCATGGCGGCCCCGATGGTGGTGCGGCTCTCCGGGAGACCTGCCATGACGTTGGTACCTGCGACGACACCGACTATGCGCATACCTACCCCGACGAGGACGAGAGCAAAAGCGACCCAGACATACCCGAATCGGCTACCAACGGCGAAGACGGCCAGCCCCAGCACCACCGCCGCCGCGCTCATCCAGGCGGCGTGGTTCATCCCCGCTCGTCGCAGGAACGGTGCGACGAGTCGGCCGCCCACGAGCAGCACAACGACCTGAGGGAGCATCCCTATCGATGCGAGGGCCGGCGACCATCCCCATGCGAACTGCAGCTGCAGTGTGACCATGTAGCCGAGGCCGGCGATGGCGAGACCGGACGCGGCTTTGTAGGCGAGACCGCTGGACACGAGGGGAAGCGCGACGAGCTTCAGGTCCAAGAGCGGGTACCTTGCCGTGCGAGCGCGGACGACGAACAGCGTGGCCGCAGCAAGGGTTCCGGTAGTTGCTGCCCACGGCGTCCATGATTCGGGACCCACCTCGACGAACAGGGTCGGCGCGACGAGTGCCAGGACGATGGTGGCCGTCCCGAAAAACGCCCCAACGACATCGAGGGGGTCGCGGTGCAACTCCTCGGGAAGGTCTTTCATGACGCCCACGCGGATTCCGATGAACGCGAGAATCGCAATGGGTACGTTGATCACAAGCAGGACCTGCCAGGGCGCGAAAGCGAGAACGAAGCCTCCTGCGGTCGGTCCGATCGCCAACCCGACCAGACCGACTGTCGATATCAGGGTGAGGGCTCGAACGCGTAAGGACTCCTCACCGAAGAGCCGGAACGCGAGCGCCATGGAGCCGGGGGTGGTCATGGCCGCCGCGACACCCATCGCGGCACGCACTGCGATGAGCTGCTCGGGAGTCTCGACGACGGACGTAGCCGCGCTGGCAACCGCCAGTAATACGAGGCCGCTCAACATCATTCGACGTCGCCCGAATCGGTCTGCAATGGCACTGAACAGCAACATCAGTCCCCCGAACACGACCGCGTACACGCCGGAGACCCACTGCAGCGCGGTGGTCGACGCACCGAGTTCACGCCCGATGGTGGGAAGGGCAACGTTGAGGATCGAGTTGTCGAGCATCTCGAAAAGAAACACTGCAGAAAGGCCGGCCAGTGCTACTGCGGCGGCTTTCAAAGTCTGCGGACGGTGCCGCGTCGAAGAGGCCTGCGCCTCATCTGTTTTGGCTGGTCGCTCATTTTTCAGGCTCATACACGTCTCCATCCAAAGGAGAAGTGGCAGCTCGGTGGGCGGCGTATGAACGGGGCTGACAGCCCTCGCTTTTACTTCCGGTAATCCGACTCTAACAGGCAGCAGCAAGCGAGGGGAGCCCGACTTCGTTGCTGGACTGCTGATCGGTGGCGAGTGGCGCGCCTGCTCGCAGTTGTGTATTTGACGAAATACTCGGCAGCGCAGACTCTTCCGGCTCACGAACTGCGGTCACAGGGAGAAACCGAGTCATATCGACACAACGGTTGCGTCGATGACCCGTCCGAGCTGGCCGGGTGATTCGATGTGAGCGAGATGACCGTTGCCATCGAGTTGATGAACGCGCGCGTTCGGGATTCGACGGCTGATCCGGTCGAAGGATGTGCCGTACGGTTCGACCGAACGGTTGTGTTGGCCGATGATCAGGTCGACTCGCTCGACATTTCCGGCCAGAACATCGGGAAGATGCGCTGCGTCGAGCGCACTCAACTCGTCGTACAGCGGCTCAGCGAGCTCGCACAGCGCTTCCCACTGCTTTGCATCGGCGCGCAAGATGTCGACGTGTTCGACGGAGAAGCCGGAGATGTCCAGATTGACGATTTCGACGCTCCTCCCCCGATCACTCTGTGCTGCTGCCTCTTTCAGGTCGCTCAGAGCGTGTCGAGCGAAAGGCGGGATAACAGGTTCGTACGCGATGAGATGTTCGACTGGATGTTCGTCTGCGGCGAGCAACGTGATCAGTCCGCCGTAGCTCCACCCGAAGATGCTGACCGGCTCGGGAATCGCACTCAGCACCTGGACAAGATCGTCTACCTCGACACCGATCGAGTACTCGGCGGTCAGTGGCCCCGAAGGTCTGCGTCCGCGTCGATTGACGACTGTGACCGACGGCCACGCATTCACCGATCGCGCCACCGCAGCCCAGGATCGAGCATCACTCATGACTCCAGGAAGGATGAGAAGGCCTGGCAGGTCCGGGTTGCCGTAGACATCGACGTTGACCCAGCTGCCGCCGGACACGGGCACCGATTTCTGAATCGTTCGCTCCATATGACAATTATGGAGCAATCGATCTAAAATGCAACCATGGCAACACCGTCACGCGGCAGGCCCTCGGCGTTCGACCGCGATCTCGTATTGCTCGCTGCTGCGCGGCTTTTCTGGCGGCACGGATTCTCCGGCACATCCACACGTGCACTCACCACTGCGACCGGACTGTCGACGTCCAGCCTGTACGCAACCTTCGGCAGCAAGGCAGGACTGTTCGAGGAAGCTGTCCGCACATACACCGTCGAGTATCGCGACATCTACACCCGCGCAGTCGGTCTCGACTCGATCGCTGCGGTGATCGAGTCGATCCTGACGAACTCGGTGCTCGAGTTCACCGCGCCTTCCGACACTCATCCCGGGTGTTTCGTCAGCAGTGCAGTGACGAACGACAGCGCTGACACGCTGGACGCCGCGCAATACATTTCCGAACTGCACCGCGCGAACGAACGCACGCTACACGCGCGAATCGAACGTGCCATCGCCGAGGGTGAGCTCCCAGTCGACACATCGGCCGACGCCATCGTCGGAGTCGTCCAGGCGATCTGGCACGGCCTTTCTGTCCAATCTCGAAATGCAGTGCCGCGACATGCACTCATCTCGACCGCCAAGCTGGCCGCATCGTCCATTGTCGAGCACTGCAGGAGCGAAAGCCGAGCAAAGGCATGACGGAAGACTGCTTGCCACGTGCGGCAAACACAGCGAGGCGGTCCTGAGCCGGACCGATGTGCTCGAGCTCGACCGCCTCGCACTGTAGGGTGACCGCGGGGATTCATACGGCTGGAGACGAATGTCGGGGGATCATGACTCTGTTCGGTGTGCTCGATCGCGTATTGACTCGACGACTGCCTCTGGAGCCTCCGGACGATCCCCATGCCGCGATCCTTCCGACCCCGATCGACAACGACGCCTTCTTCCTCACCCCACCCGGCTTCGAGGACCTCGCACCCGGTGCAGTGATCCGGCAGCGCACGACCCGCGGTCTGGTGCCCCGGCCGCGAACCGCCCTGCATCAGTTCATGGTTCGGTCGACCGACGCGCGGGGTCTCCCCGCTGGCGTCACCGCCTCGCTGCTGATCCCGAAACGGCCGTGGACCGGGCGCGGACCGCGGCCCGTCGTCGCCCACAACGTGGCCATCGATTCCCTCGGAGCCAAGAGCACGCCGTCGTACCGGCTCGTGCACGGTGTCGGTGCGGACCTCCCGCCGGTGATGCCGCTCTGGCTCGCCCGCGGATACGCCGTCCTCGTCGCCGATCACCAAGGCCCGCGGATGTCGTACTCCGAAGGCACGATGGCCGGGCATGCCGTCCTCGACTCGCTGCGCGGGATGACGGTCGTCGCCCCGGAGCTCGCCGACAGCCCAGTGGTGGCCTACGGCTACAGCGGCGGCGCTATCGCCACCACGTGGACGGCGCAGCTGCAGCCGAGGTACGCGCCGGACGTGAGGTTGGCGGGTGCCGTCGCCGGTGGAACGCCCACCGACTTCTCGATGCTGCTGGACACCATGAACGGCACCGTCGCGGCCGGCCTGCTTGGCGCGGCGAGCATGGGTCTCGCGCGTGAGCACCCCGAGATGGTGGAGTTGTTCGGCCCGAAGGCGCTGCTGTTGGCGTCCTGGGTGAAGGACATGTCCGTCCTTCCCCTGGCCTTGGGCGGGTTGGCACGCATGCGAATCGAGGACTTGGCGTCCGAGCGCGACCCGTTCGACTCCGACATCGCGCGGCGGGTGATCGCAGCGAACCGTCCGGGTGCCGACGCGCCGTCGGTGCCGGTCGCGTTCTTCCACGGTTCCGCGAGCAAGTGGATCGGCGATCGCTTCATCCCCGAGGCCGGCGTGACTGCCCTGATCGAGCAGTGGCGCAGCAAGGGTGCCGACGTGCACTACGAGCCCGTGGCAGGCGACCACTTCATCGGTGCCATGACCGGACTGCCGTTCGTGTTGCGTTGGACCGCAGAGCAATTCGCGGCCAACGGTTCGGGTTAGCTCGCCGCCCGCCGAGTTCGGCGTGATAGGTCCGTTCGGTCGCGATTGAGAACTGCAGTCGACGAATCGGGCCGCCGCCTTTCATGCTCGAGGTGGGCAGCCGCGATGAGTTCGGTGCCCACCCGAGGTCTCACCGAGTATGGACAACATCGAAACGAAGATCATTGCCCGCACCGGTCGCGGCACCGCCAGCGAGAAGGAAAGCGGCGGAGCCGCACACTGGTCGGACATTGCAGCGACACTGCGATCCGGAGAGATGACGAGTTGGCTCAACGTCCGTGGTCGTCGAGGCGGTGTCCACACCCGGCCGGTGTTCGCGGCGTGGGGCGAGACGACATTCTTCTTCGCCACCAAAGCGTCGGCGTCGAAAACTGCGCACCTGCAGAACGACAACGGGGTCTCCCTGGCCATCGACCTCGGCGATGTTCATCTCGTCGTCGACGGTGTTGCCGAGCGCCTCACAACGGCGGACGACATGCACCGTGCCTCCGCAGCCATGCTCGACGTCTTCGGCTGGCCCACAGAGGTTCGAGGCGATGAGCTCGACGCACCGTACGCGGCACCGACGTCCGGTGGGCCGCCCTTCCAGGCCTGGGAGCTGCGTCCCACCCGCGCTTACGCATTTCCGACCCGAGACCAGGTCGAGCCGACCAGGTTCGTGTTCGGAGCGAGTTGACCCTCGATTCGCGGACGTTGAACGATGCACGGCTCGACCCTCACTCTGGGGTGATCGCGTCCCAGAGCTCGCAGTGATGCTCGGCGCGATGATCGACGAGGTGCATGCCTGACCCGGTGACCGGATTGTCGAACTGCATGACCGGGGTTTCGGTACCGGTGGTGACGGGCCAGTAGGCGTCGTCGGCCCCACCGGGAGTACCGGTGTGGGCGAACAAGGCCCAGGCGGCCACCATGTCGTCACCGAGCTCGCGTTGTCCGGGTTCAGTGAGCAGATCTTCGCTGCCGAGATCGAACAGGTACGGCAGGTCGGTGGCGTGCGCCGCACCCTGGGGCACACCCGATGACGCCACCCCGCTCACATCGGGTGCACTCCGGTCAGCGAATTCATAGCTGTACACCGGTGTTCCATCCGCGGCCAATTCGCGGGCACCGCGCGATGTCGTGCAGGCCCACGCCACATCGGTGACCACGGTGGCCCACGCAACGGGAGCCGACTCGTAGTCACCGAGCGGATACGTCGCGCTCACCGCCCCCACATCGGCCTGGAACGAGCTCTGAATCAAGGACTCGTAATTCTCCGCGGTCACTGCGGTCGGGTCGGTAAGCAAGAGTCCGCCGATGAACGAGCGGTGTTCGTCGCGATTGCCGCCGGACAGGACAGGAACCTTCAGCCAATTCCCCTGCTGGACTGCTGCCGACGGTTGCCGCGGAAGCAGTTCGGTCCCGTACGCGATCGGGTTACCGAACAACACGGCTTGCCCCAGTAAGGCATCGACGGGTTGTGCGCGTAGACACCCCAGCAGGTCGGGGTCGGTACACCCGAGCGCAGTGGCAGCCGCAGAACCGTGAGCTTCGCTGTCGGCCAACGAAATCAAAGATGACGACGCAGGCAAACCGGGGAACAGCGTTCCAGCGGGCCACGCGAGGCTGCACGAGCCGGAAGAGAAAATGGCCCTGTCGACGAGACCTACCGAAGCCGGTGATGTCAGCGCGGCGCAGACGGACGTTCCGCCGGCCGATTCACCGAACACAGTGATCGAGTCGGGGTCGCCGCCGAATACCTCGGCGTTGTCGTTGGCCCAACGCAGAGCAGCCAATTGGTCTGCGAGACCGAAGTTTCCGGCCCCGTCGAGTCCGGGCAATCCGAGATAGCCGAGCATCCCGAGCCGATAGTTCGCAGTCACCACGACGACGTCACCCTGATCGGCAAGCCGCTGAGCGTCGTACGGCGCGCCGGCTCCGCTGGTGAAGCCGCCGCCGTGCCACCACACCATCACTGGGCGCGGTGTCGCACTCGCTCGGGCGGGGACGGTGACATTCAGGAACAGGCAATCCTCGTCGGTCGACGAGACGGCCTGCGCAGTCTCTCCCGTTTGTGGACACGGCGACCCCGGTCGGGTGGCATCGAGGACTTCATCGGTGTCGGGAACCGGTTGGGGCAGGGTCCACCGGCGGTCACCGGTCGGCGGCTGCGCATACCGAACACCGAGGAACTGGTGCGTCTCGCCCACGGCGACCCCCTGCAGGGTTCCCGTCGTGGTATCCACCACCAGATCCGACCCGGTCGCCGCATCATTGCCCACCGACGAACAGCCAGTGGCGACCAGCACCATCGCGGCGACGACCGCCAGTGCGCGCCTCACGAAATCGCCCTCGTGGCCGCGTCGATGGTGCTGACCAGTTCGCCAGCAAGCACAACCGGGTCGGCTCCCGCCGCGGTCAAGCCGACCGCGGTATCCAGGATCGCGCGGATGGTCAGCGCCATGAGAGTCACGTCGAACTCACGCATCTGACCGGCCACCTGACCGTCCCGGAGCAGGCCGGCGGTCGCCATCATTTCGGCCGCATGCTCGGGTCGCTCCTCCCGCCGCAGGCTGTCCCCGGTGCGGCTGGTGTAGATCGAGGTGAGGGCCCGAAGGTGACGCGGGTAGCGGGCGTAAAACGCGATGCTCCCCCGAACGAACGACGCCACGCTGTCGCGGGGCGACTGCGCCGACACGGTATCCGGGTGCACTTCCCGGCGACCCAGGTCGTAGATGGCGTCCACAGCTGCTTCGAACAACTCGCGACGTCCCCCGGGAAAGTGGTAGTTCACCACCCCGCGGCTGACACCCGCGCATTCGGCTATCCGCACCAGAGAGGCCTGTTCGGCACCCAGGTCGGCCAGAACATCAATCGCAGCATCGACGAGTTGAGCGCGTCGTGCCGATTGAAGGAACGTGTGGTCCATGAGGCCAATTTAGCATGACTGCTCAAACTCTGACACCTATGTCAGATGTCAGATCTAGATCCCGGAATACGATCAGCTCGTCGACGAAGCCCAATTCGAGCAGGGGGTTCGCCGTCGTAGCGCTGCCGAACATCAGCAGATCACCGCCATCGGCGCTCGAGGCGCTCGATTTCGGTAGGGCCTTCCGGTTGAAGACCGAATCGGCGATGCCGCTGCGATCACATGGCAGCATTTCGTTGAATCGAGCACTGATGGCAGAAGGCTTGGTCGATCGTCAAACCTTCGATGGTGTTATTCAGGAGACGATGCACAGCCCTGTCCCGCAGACATAGCCCGCGCCCGAGCAACGGACCCGTCAACGGAGTCGCGTTCGACAACCCGTCATCGGTCGACTGCATAACGCATCAAGGACGATCCGGACCGAAACGCTCGGCACTCCAGCAAGCGCAGTTTCTGCGACGGGGTGCCGTCGAAGAGTCGTTCGCCATGTCCGCGCGCGTACGGGTACTGGAACAACCTGTACTCGTCGACGAGGTCAGCTGCGATCAGATCCCGACACAATCCGATACTCCCCGTGCAGACGATGTCGGCACCGTCCAGCGCCTTGACCCGCGTGACCTCCTCGATCAGATCTCCCGACAGCACAGTCGAATTCGTCCACCCGGGGTCCTTCATGGTCGAGGACACGACGTACTTCGCGACGCGATTGAGATGTTGAGTCACTCCCGTCGCGTCGTCGGTTTTCGGCCCCCAGAAGTCACGCATACCCTCGAATGTCAACCGCCCCACCAAGAAGCCGTCCGACGCATCGCGTTGCGCGGCCAGCGCCGCGTCGAGTTCGGGGTCGTGCCCTGCTCGGTTGAACCAGTCGTCGGTCGCCTCGATCACGCCGTCGACAGTGATGTTCTGCGTGACAACCAGTGTGCGCATCATCGGAAAGTACCACTGCGTCCACCCACTTCTCGCCCGTTCCAGACACCCCTCGCTCCACCGGCGCGGTGAGTTTTCGAACTTCGTTCGGTCAGAACTCGTAGCAAGGTTCTATATCCACCGATGCGAAGGATTTGGTATGCAGACAATTCATACTCTGCCAGTCTTGTTCGTCGACGATCACAACACCGCTATCGACTGGTACACAAAGCTGTTCGGCCGCACCTTCGACCGACGGCCGATGGACCCCGACGCCGAATGGGACCTCGGCGACGGGCGCGGAGTACAGATCTACCACGACCCCGAACGGGCCGGCGGGCACGATGTCGTCCTGGGAGTACCCGATCTGGACGCCGCACTGCTCGACATCGGCTCTCGCGGCATCGACGCCGAGGCATTCACAGTGCCCTCGGGGCAGTTCAAGCTCGCCGTGATCACCGACCCTGCCGGCAACAACGTGATCCTGTCCCAATCACTGACCGACACAAAGCCCCCGATCGAGCGATTCACCAGCACCCGCACCATCGGCGCGGCGGCGTCGGACATCTTCGCTTTCCTGACCAATCCCGACAATCACCAACATACCGAGCCGACCGATTGGGTTCGCGACGCTATCGACACGTCCCCGATCACCGGCCCGGGCCATACGTTCGCGGTCAACATGTTCCTCGAGGCGGCGGGTGGACACTACGTGATGCACAACCTCGTCACAGCGTTCGAGCGCGACCGCATCATCGCGTGGCTGCCGTGTTCGCAGAGCGGCGACGGCGAACTCGACGCAGGCGGATGGTGGTGGCGCTACGACCTGGCATCTCACGACGACGGAACTCGGGTGACCCTTACCTACGATTGGAGCGACACACCCGCAGCAGTGCGAGAGGAGATCGGCGGGATGCCAGCGGTTCCGATGAGCTTCCTCGACGACTCGCTGGCATCGCTGGACGCCGCGATCCGCACCGGCAAATGAGCGTTTCACTGGCCACTTTGGATCCCATTCTGGGCCGGTGGCGAACATCGGGCACCGTCGTGGATAGACACGGGAATCTCGAAAGTGAAATAGCAGGTACGGATTCCTACACCGCGCTGCCGGGCGGGCAGTGGATTGCGCACGACGTCGACGTCACGATCGGTGTCCACCGCACCCTCGCGCACGAACTGATCGGCGGTTCACACCCCGACGGGGGTTGGCGTATGTATGCATTCGACGAAGCCTCCGAACCCGGGCTCATGCGACTGACGTTGCACGACAACGGCCCTCTTCTATTGGAGGGCAACGGTATTCGCAGTTGGTTCCACTTCCGAGCCGGGACCCGCCACATGACAACTCGATGGGAACAATTCGACGGCGACGGCTGGACGACGTGGATGTCGATGCGATTCGACAGGATCGGTTGAGAGCGAGAGCGACTGACCGCGTCTCGACGATCCGATGATCGGGTACTTCGACTGCTTCGGTGCCCGATGCTCAGCGAGCGGACGCACTCAATTCATGCTCCGAAAGAAAAGGGAGCTACTACGAGGGGCCGGGTCATGCAGTCGAAAGCATCTGCCGCTCGAGAGGTTCGTACGGCAGACGCAGGGGCGGCCTCCGACTGGTTGCGCCGCCGTGCCGTCACCTCAGACAATCTCAGCGCGTGAACTCGAGGGCGTAGGCCAGACCAGGATCAAATGCGCACCCCAACTTTCTGGGGGCCACTCGGACGATTCCAGCGAAGGCGGTTCCCTAGGGAGCGAGATGTGTCAGCTTCGCGTCAACGAGCCATCGCAATTGGTGGGTTCCCGACGCGAAAACAGCGCCTGAACTACACGAACGCACCGAAATCGCGACTGAGGCAGTTCGAGAACTAGGCGGACTCCAGCGCCCCCAGTCGGACTCGAACCGACACTGTGCGAATTTCAAGTCCCTAGAAGTGGATTCACCTGAACTGCGTTGGACTCTATACTTGTTTCTTTGCAACGCTTTTCGTGCATACCCGTCCGGTCCACTCCATGTCCGAACGTACCGACTCGTGACACGCTCGTGACACCGAACTGCCGCCGATCCTTCGGCACCGGACAGTTGTGATCGGAGTCGGACAGTCACGGTATCGGGTGGACGGAGGTCGTCCTGACGATCAACGCTTCGTGCGGACTCGTGACACGAGACTCACTCGTCTCGAGCCCATGTCGCCCTTGAGTCATTAGGAAGGTGCACGACGGGCCCCATCTCATTTGATGTCCGCTGTGTCGAACACCGAGATTCCGACCTCAACTGCATGGTCCATGATCGTGGTCGCGCCTGCGGCGTCCAGGCCGATACCGGAAGCAACAGTTCCGGCGATGCCGCCGAAGTTGCCCGTTCCCAACAACACTGGGTGAAATCGCCGTCTGAGCGTGGACGCGAGTTCGGACGTGGTCATGGCTGTGCCTCTTTCGGGCCGAGGGTCGGCGGTGTCATCGGTGTTGATTCGTGCCGGTCGGCAGGTTCGAAGGCGGCGGCCGTGGCGCGGCTGCGGGACCGACGTCGTGCACGGTTCGCGGGGTCGAGTCGTTCCCGCATGAAATCGGAAGCTTTCGGTCCGGATACGAACTGCGCCTTGCTTTCTGCCAGGGTGCGCCCTGTCCGACGGTCCACGAATACCGGGTCGATGGTCTCCCCTGCCTCGTCCACTAACACCACCGCACGGTCGTCGTGGTCGACGTGCTTGTTACCCCAGGCGTAGAGCGCGACGATGACCGAGGTGAGCTCTCGGGCTCTGGCGGTCGGTACATACTCGAAGCGAGGCGGACGATTGCTGTATGACCGACGTTCCAACAATCCGGCGTCGACCAAGGATTTGAGCCTGCGTGTCAACATGTTCGGTGCGATACCGAGATTGCGCTCGAATTCGTCGAAGCGGCTGAACCCATCGAGTGCATCACGCAGGATCAGCAGTGTCCACCATTCACCGACCTGTTCGAGCGCGCCGGCAATTGGGCAACCCATGCTGTCGAAACTGCTGCTCGGCACGTATCACCTCGGGGGTATGACGAGCAGAGAACTCGTTCCGGTGGCCACGACGTCACCGTTCTTGTCGACTATGGATCCTTCCGCGAAGATGACCCGGGAACCTCGTTTGACCACAGTTCCAGTGGCGATCAACGGCCCACTCGAATCGAAGATTCCTCGAAGGTAGCTGACGTTCAGATCTATCGATGTGTACCCGGTTCCGGCAGGCAGCGTGGTATGCGCCGCGCATGCGATCACCGTATCGAGCAGAGTGCACGCGAGACCACCGTGCACAGTGCCGATCGGGTTGTAGTGCGCCTCGGACGGAGTGCACTCGAATACCACCTTGCCGTCCTCGACCTCGATGGGATCGAACTGCATCAGCACCGCGATCGGTGGTGGCGGCAACTCGCCCGCCGCCAGAGCCCTCATCACCTCGAGGCCACTCATCTGCGATGCCTCTCGCAACACCGATTTCGGAGTAACCCAGGTGAAAGTCTGTGACCGTTGATCCTGTCCGATTGTCATATCCGTCCTTCAGCAGTGATGAAGCGCCGTTGAGTAACTATCAAGATGATAGTCAGTATGGCACCGCGTCCCCCCAAGTGCACAGCGACGTTCAGGACTTCGATACCAAATTTCGACAGTCAGATTTCTTCGGATCCATTGCGATCGAATTTTCGATCACGATGCTTCCACCACTCCAAGGCAGTACTCGCGGAGTGCGCGGCATACGTGCGATCTTCCCCGAAACCGACCATGTGGGTAACAGCCATCGGAGCCAGTACAGCGAGTACAGCATCGCCGTGATCATCGAAATGTCCGGCCGCTTCCAGAGATACGAACCCGTGAACCAGGCTCCACAACTGGGCCGCTATCAGCTCGCCGTCCTCCACATCGATTCGATCGGAGGACGCAAGATCCTGGCATGCACGAGCCAGCACCTCGTATGCATCCGAGAACGGCTTTCGCGTCACGGTCGCAGGCGCCGCCGCCCGGTACGTCCCTCGGGTCGAGAGACCGAACATCATGTCGTACAGATGAGGGTTGCCACGAGCCATTCCCCGGACACACAGGGCCATCGAAAACAGCTGAACCTCGGGTTCGACATTCGAGGCGGCAGCGTCGAGAAGTTCCGCACGAAGCATCGAAAATCCGCGATTGACCACCTCGATCAGCAAATGTTGCAGATCACCGAAGTGGTGGTAGACAGCGATCGTCGAAGCACCGGCCTCCTCGCTGATTCGGCGCACCTTCATCTCACCCGGACCATGAACGCGCAGCACCTCGACAGCTGCTTCGACCAGTCGCTCACGCACGGAACCTCGCTGCAGAGCCGACTTCTCGTCTGGGGACCCGACCATCAAACGATGGTGTCACAGACCGAGGTTCACACAGGCAAGACCATTGCAGTCGCTCGCCGTCGCTGCTATAACTTCGTTATGCACCTGGTATCCGCGGTACCTGCACTTCGCTCCAGAAAGACCCTTGCGTTGGTGACGCTGTGTTTCGCGGTCTTCGTCGTCAACGTCTCCACCACGATCGTCAACATCGCATTGCCCACCCTCGTAGGCGATCTCGGCGCAACAACCCGAGATCTCCTGTGGATCGTCGACGCCTTCAATCTGGCGTTCGCAGCACTGGTGCTCGCTGCCGGATCGCTCAGCGACCGATTCGGACGGCGCCTGTTCCTTCTGGGCGGACTCACGTTGTTCGCGATCGCATCGCTGGGCGGGGCATGGAGCAGCGATCCGGGACAACTCATCACGTGGCGCGCACTGGCCGGCGTCGCGGCAGCGATCGTGTACCCGGTGACGTTGTCGATCCTGACGAACGTGTTCACCGAACGATCCGAGCGGGTTGCAGCCATCGGGATATGGGGCGCAGCGACCGGAGTGTCCGTCGCCGTCGGCCCCGTCGTCGGCGGCGCTCTGATCGAGCACTTCTGGTGGGGATCGATCCTCGTATTCAACGGTGCCGCAGCACTGTTCACACTACTGATGGCCACCCGAACCATTCCTGACTCACGCGATCCGTCCACGCCTCCGCTCGACAAATCAGGACTGATCCTGTCCACGATCGCACTTGGATCACTGGTCCACGCGATCATCGAAGCGCCCGACCGCGGGTGGGGTTCACGAGCGACCACGCTCGCTTTCGCCTTGGCAGCAGTTCTGTTGACCGTCTTCGTCTACCGGGAGTCACGTGCCCGCCACCCCATGCTCGACGTACGACTGTTCAAGAACATGCGATTCACCGCGGCAAGCGGAGCGGTCACCAGCGCCTTCTTCGCCATGTTCGGTTTCATCTTCCTGGTCACCCAGTACTTCCAATCCGTCCGCAGTTTCGGAGCCCTGGAAACAGGCGTGCGCATGCTCCCGGTCGCGGGAGCACTTGCTGCGTTCTCACTCGTCAGCCCTCGCCTGGCCGTATCCATAGGCAGCAAACTCGTCGTAGCAAGTGGACTCGCGTCGTTGACCGCCGCGTTCGTCTGGATCTCGACCATCGACGCAAGCACCGGATACGGGCAGATAGCCGGGCAGATGGTCCTCCTCGGTGCAGGCCTCGGCCTGATCAGTGCGCCCGCAACCGAGGCCATCATGGGAGTGGTGCCAACCGACAAGGCAGGAATGGGATCTGCCGTCAACGACGCCACGCGAGAGCTCGGCGGGACCCTCGGCGTCGCCGTCATCGGCTCGGTTGCGCTGTCGGTGTACCGCGACAGCCTCGAAGGCACGCAACTACCCCCGGTCCTGATGGAGCCCGCCCGGGAATCGGTCGGCGCGGCACTCGCTGCGTCACAGCAAGCCGCCACCGCCTTCGGGGATGCAGGAACGCGCGCCGCACTCGAACTCTCGGACCTGGCCCGAACCGCATTCGTAGACGGATTCACCACCGGCAGCCTCGTGGCAGGGGTGATCACCGCAGTCGCGGCAGTACTGATCCTCATATTTCTGCCGGCGCACCCCAACCAGCAGCCGTCCGACGACGAAACCAGCGAATCCTCGTTGCCGCAGTGACATCTCCCGCCAACCGACGTCAACAACGGCCACAGTCGACTACTCATCGTGATGCTTGCTCATCCGATCGCCGCACGTCCCGTGTCGACTACAGAATCTGGGGAGCCGCGAGAGCCAACGCTTCGAAGTGGCTGTTGATGGCATCGCGATTGTGAGGCGGTGCGCCGATGCTGTAGCGAACCAGGTCGAGTCTCGCCAGACACCTGCCCTGCGATGTTCTGATCATCGGAACGGCAGTTCGAGGGGGTCGTAAACAGGAATCGATCGTGATGTTTCTCGGAACCACGCCGATACCCGTCGGTGTCCCGCGGGTCGTTCCGGGTCCTCGCGCGAACTCCGAGGGAGAGGGTTCAAGGATAGGCTAAGCTAATGTTGTTGGGGGTCGAAGCGGAGGAAGTGGCTGAATTCATGTCGATGACCGAGTCCGCATTTCCCCGAGTGTTCGATGCCGTAACGGTCTCCACGCGGTTCGTGACTCCGTCGATGATCAGGGTTCGTCTCGGCTGCGATGGACTCGCAGGGTTCGAGAGCACGGGGGTACCGGACGAGAGGTTGCGACTGCTCTTCGGTGAAGGTGCGGAACAGGTCGCGCGCAGTTACACCGTTCGTGCTTTCCAGCCCGCCACGAGGCTTCTCGATGTCGACTTCGTAGTACACGCCGGCGGAATCGCAGCCGACTGGGCCCTGAACACCAGGCCCGGAGATCAGCTCCGAATATCCGAGGCCCGCGGCTGGTACCAACCTCCGTCCGACACTGAATGGCAGCTCCTCGTCGCCGACATGACCGGCCTTCCTGCATTGACCCGAGCCGTCGAGCAACTTCCCACCGGGTCGCGCGCCTTCGTCATAGCGTCGGTACCCAATCACGCAGACGAGCAGACCGTCGAGACGCAAGGCGACGTCTCCTACCAGTGGCTCCACACGGACCGGACAGGGCACGAGCGCGGACATCACGCCTCTGCGTTGTCGCTACCCGAAGCGGTGCGATCGTTCGACCTCTTCCCGGAAGCTGGATATGTCTGGGCGGCCACCGAAGCATCCGACGCCCGATCCATCCGCAAGTACTTTCACCGAGAACTGTGCTGGCATCCAACTAGATTCGAGATCAAGGGGTACTGGCGACGCGACAAAGAACGATGGCAGCAGCGTTACATGCAGGTGCAGGATCGCATCGACACCATTCGCGAGCAGGCCGTCGCCGAGGGTAAATCCGGCCACGAACTCACACAGATCGTCGACAACGCCCTCGAACAAGCCGGTCTGTGAACCCGACCTCAACCTCCAAGTAAGGAACCCGCATGACCTCTTCGAGCATCCTCGACCGCCCCGCCGCCGGCGACGGTGTTCTCACCGATGATCTCTCACGCCGCCACTTCGGTGCCGCCGCTGGTTTGTCCATCGCCGCCCTCTTCGGTGCTGGATGCTCCTCCCCGAACGACGACTCCGGCGACAACACACAAAACTTCACTCGCACAATCGAAACGCCAATGGGTCCAGTGGAAATCCCGGCTACCCCGAAGCGAGTGGTAAGCCTGGACGCATACGTCGGATTGCAGACACTCGACGAACTCGGAGCCCCGGTCGTCGCGACAGGAACACTGGGCGGTGGCCTGCGCACACTCGTCAGCATCGCATCGCAGGAGCTAGTTTCCATCGGCGTCACCGCACTCGGCGACATGCAATTGGAAGCGATCGCACTGGCTGCACCGGACCTGATCGTCGGCCGCCAGCCGATCGGCGAGGAATACTACAGCGAACTGACCAGCATCGCCCCCACCGTGCTCATCCCTTTCGGCTATTGGCGAGACCAATACATCGATGTCGCCGACTCCGTCGGTCTCGGTCTGCAGGCCACGCAGAACTTCACCGGCCTCGACGACCGCATCGCCGCCCTCCGATCCGACATCGAGCAGACCTGGCCAAACGGACTCCGCCTATCGGTAGTGCGGGTGTCGGACACATCGGGCGACGTCCGCTCGTACAACACCCTTACCGCGTCGACGACATTCCTGTACGCCGACATTCTCTCCGGGGCAGGGGTCACCCCGACAGCCAACACCGTGCCCGGAGCCGACCCCAGCAAAGTCAACACCGCAGTCAGTGCAGAGAATCTTCCGCTCATCGACGGTGACGTCATCATCTACTACGTCGGCGCCGGTGGCCAAGCAGATGCAGGCACCGCAGTCGAACAGGCGCTCGTCTCGAGCCCATTATGGTCGAGCTTGTCTGCCGTAAAAGCCAACCAGGCATACAAAGTCGACTCGGCACCCTGGTTCGACGGCTACAACCTGACCGGTGCCAACGCCGTCATCGACGATCTCCGACGAATCCTCCTATGAGAAGCCCCAACTCAGCAGACAATGCCTGACTGGCCTCGCGGTTCGGAAGGCCCAGCCATCCAGGAGTCGGTCATCCGGACTCCATGTGCTCGATCGGTCCGCATCATCGATAACCACACGGTAGATCCGGGCAATTCGAGCCTCAGTTTCCGCACCGTCATCAAATCCTGGAGGCGAGTACGCACGACCAACTAGAGGAGACTGCCGATACGACGGATAATGTCACGTAGACGTCTGCATATTGTGTGCTGCAGCAGTTTTCGTTGTTTGGTTGCGTTGGCCCAGTTACATTCTCTTCGACGTCGGAAGCATGGATCGTCCGGTAGCCGAGTGACTCGAAGCCGGCTGGAGCGAGCTATGCGTCGAGTACCGTGAACTCGCGAACGTCGGCGGCGATGATCGCGGCGGTCTGCTCGGGGTCCGGACCGGATCCGCGAAAGTCGTGCATCTGCTGCTCGGTCGTCCAGCGTTCGTACACGTTGATTCGAGCTGGTTCGACGAGGTCCGCCCCGAGTGCGAAGTCGATGCACCCGGGGGCGGCGCGAGCGAGGCGGACCACCTCGGCGCAGTCGTCGAGAAAGTGCTGGCGGTCGGTCGGGTTCACGGTGAGGTATCCGGCAACGATGATCATGTGGATACGGACAATGTCCACGCCGATAAGTCACCGCCGGATCGCGGCCTGCACAGCCGTGTCCGCAGGGCTGTGCGACTGGTCTCGGTAAGCACAGGTCAAATGTTCACCGATACAGACGAAATCGCCGCGGACGGGTTGCTCAGGTCAGGAGCACAGCGACCTGGGCCTCGATCTCGGCTACCACGTCCTCGATCGACTTGTCGACGTTGATCGTCGCGGCCATGGCGACGAACATGATGGCGGACACGACGTGGGCTGTCAGAGCCGCCCGTTGTGGGTCGACGGTGCCGCCGCGCGTCAGGATCGAGGCTATCTCGCCCTCCGTCTCCGCGATCAGCCCCAGAGCGACAGCGTGATGCGGCTCCTCCGGATCACCGAACACGATCTCGCGCAAATATGTTCGCCCGTTGTCGACCTGCTTCCGATTGCACTCGACGACGGGCCGCACGATAGCCATCACAGCATCGAGCGTGTCCTCGATGGCTGGCACCGCCGCCCGGCCTCGCTCGAGAGCTTCACCGTAGGTCGAGTTCTGCACGAGCAGCAGTAGTTCGCCCTTCGTCTTCGCATACAGGAACAACGTCCCGGTTCCGATGTCCGCCTTCTCGGCGATCTGCTGCGTGGTCACCTCGTCGACCCCGCGCTCGAGAAACAGTTCGCTCGCCGCCGCCGTGATGCGGGCGAGCTTGTCCTGCTTGTTTCGCTCTCGTCGGCTCACGGGCTCGCGGTGGGGACTGGACATCGTCGACCTTTCGGGAATATTTATGATTACACTCAGTTATGAGTATAGTCAGTATTGTTGCGCACTCACTCACGCACACAGCATGCCAACACTCTCCAACTCAGTCGTATTCGTGACCGGCGCGAACGGCGGAATCGGACCAGGAAGTCGATCATGAAAGCGTTCGTTCTCACCAAGTACAAGCAACCCCTCGAATTGCGCGACGTCGCAGAGCCGACCATCGGCGAGAAGGAAGTCCGCGTCCGCGTCGAGGCCGTCGGACTGAACCAACTCGACGAGAAGATCCGTCTGGGCGAGTTCAAACAGATCCTGCCGTATTCGCTTCCGCGCACACTCGGATACGACGTCGCCGGCACCGTCCTGAAGGTCGGAGCGAAAGTGCGCAGTGTCGCCGCGGGCGACGAGATCTATTCGCGGGTCGGCACCGACCACGTCGGCACGCTGGCCGAACGAGTCGCCATCGCGGAAACGGACATCTCGCTGCGCCCCACGACGGTGACCACCGCCGAAGCCGGCTCACTCCCACTCGTCGCTCTCACCGCCTGGCAGGCTCTCGTCGAGAACGGCAACGTTCAACCAGGCCAGAAAGTCCTCGTCCACGCCGGCTCCGGCGGAGTCGGCACCATCGCGATTCAGCTGGCCAAGCACCTCGGGGCGACCGTTGCCACGACCGCCAGCGCGTCGAACGCCGACTTCCTGCGCGACCTCGGCGCAGACCTCGTGATCGACTACCGCACCCAGGATTTCGAAACCCAGATCTCCGGATACGACCTCGTCATCGACAGTCTCAGCGGTGACAACCTCGAGAAGTCCCTACGCGTCCTGAAGCCCGGCGGCAAGGCCATCGGCATCACCGGCCCTCCCGATCCCGATTTCGCCCGCAACGCCGGCCTCAATCCCGTTCTACGACTGGCCATCACAGCGTTGAGCCGGAAGATCCGCAGACAGGCCCGGAAGCTGGGCGTGGACTACCAATTCATGTTCATGCACTCCGACGGCGAACAGCTCCGCCGTATCGCAGCACTGGTCGACGACGGCACCATCCGCCCCGTCGTCGGAGCCACCTACCCCTTCGAGGAGACGCAGGAGGCCCTGCAGTCACTCGGCCGGGGCGGCGTCCGCGGCAAAACCGTCGTCACCCTCCCCCACAACCAGAAAGCCAACGACCAATGAGCAACGACAACACCTCGATCATCAGGTCCTACGCGCACGCTCCTGTCCGTTCGGTCACCGCCGGCGGCACCACCTACTCGTACCGAGAACTCGGACCGACGGGCGGCATCCCCGTCGTGTTCTTCGTCCATCTCGCCGCAAACCTCGACAACTGGGATCCGCGCATCGTCGATCCCATCGCTCAGGATCGACACGTCATAGCCTTCGACAACACCGGCGTCGGTGCATCCTCCGGCAGGGTCCCCAGCACCATCGAGGAGGCCGCCGACGACGCCTACACCTTCATACGTGCACTCGGATTCGACACCGTCGACATCTTCTCCTTCTCACTCGGCGGAATGATCGCCCAGGACCTCACCGTCAAGCACCCCGAACTCGTCCGCAAACTCGTCCTCACCGGAACCGGACCCCGTGGTGGACAGCACATCGACAAGGTCGCCGGCGTCACCTATTGGGACATCCTGCGCGCAACACTGTCCCGTTCGGACCCGAAAGAATTTCTCTTCTTCAACCGCAACGCAACCGGCAAGCGCGCGGGCAAGGCTTTCGTCGAACGCTTGAAAGAGCGCACCCACAACCGCGACAAGGACGTCAGCATCTCGGCGTTTCGCACGCAACTGTCCGCGATCAAGAAATACGGTCGGTCGGCACCGTCCGATCTGTCCAAGATCACCCAACCGACGTTGATTGCCAACGGAGACAACGACCGTATGGTGCCCAGCGTCCTGTCCGAAGACATGCACCGACGCATCGCCGGCAGCGAACTCGTCATCTACCCAGACTCCGGACACGGCGGCATCTTTCAGTTCCACGAGCAGTTCGCACCCCGTGTGGTCGAATTCCTCAATCGCTGACCGTTTCTCACGCACCGAAGTCTTGCCGCGTCACCATCCCGTCCCTCCGCACTGCACAGAAAGTCCTGCCTGAATCCAGTATCGAAGGTGCGAGAAGGCTTGGTTCGAGGTTGCGGTCTGCGTTGCACACAGTGAAGTGGAAGGTGTCTGCGTTCGTCTCGCTCGCAGAGCCCAACGCGGCATGCCCTGACTCGCCAGTGCACGTGCGCGCCGTGCAGACCGGTCGCACCTCTCACGCGTCTTGTTGACCCTGTCGCCGTCGGTCCATGTCCTCCACGATGAACACGACATCGAAAGTCTGGGTGAGCGAAGACGACGGGAGATCGAGGTGCTGATGGCGCTGCGATGGGTGCGGGCGATGATCCCGGTGTCGCGCTCCCGCGAGCCGGCGCTCGTCTTGGATTCGATCGACGCGACATTTCGGGTTCTGCCGGGCGACCTCGACATGCTGATGCACACGACGAATGGGCGGTACCTGTCGATTCTCGACGCCGCCCGCATCTCGTACCTGACGCGGACGGATCTGTGGCGGTGGTGTGGCATCAAGATGACCAGTAAGCCGCGCTGCACGTAGATATCCAGTCGATACCGGATGCGCCGATACCGTCTCCAATCCCACTAAGCAACAATTGAATTCATGGACACGGCAGTGTCCCGCGAGCTCTGCATGCCGCCTGCTGCAGTTCCGCACCCTCAGCCGGTAGACGCGCGTACGCTCACACGATGTCGGGTAACGAACACGATCAAGGGCCACGAGCAGGACCACCTGAAATTGCCGAGGCGGTCTCGGTCCTGCTGATCGCCGACCCCGGCAAACCCACTGCTCTCGCTCACAAGCTCGCAAAAAACCTACCGGAACGCCTGCGACACCGAGACCGCAACGAGCGCCGATGGACTGTGTCCGTGCGCAGCGAGCCGTACCTCTCCGATGAGCAGGCCAACTTCGCAGACGCCATCGACGCAGTCGAACCGTCTTCGGAGAACGACGATGTCGTCGTCTACCTCACTGATCTACCGCGGCGTGAGGACACCGTGCCGGTGGTCGCCGACGTCAGCGCCGCACATCTGTTCGCGCTCGTCTCCATCGCCGCCGTCGGCGGGATTCGCATCGAGGACCGGGTGCGTGCCGTCGCCGAACTCGCGATCGCGTTCGTCCTCGGTGAACCGACACTCGCGCCGGCCGGTGCGCAGCGGCGGTTTCCCTCCCAGCAGATCGACAGCGGTACGCGATATTTCGCTCCCCGGGGTCTGCGACGGCTGCGGTTGCTGTCGGGGATGGTGCGTGCGAACCGGCCGTGGCGACTGGTCACCGGGCTGTCGAAAGTTCTCGTCGGCGCATTCGCCACCGGTGCGTTCGCCTTGGCGACGAACACGATCTGGCTGTTCGCCGACACGATGGGTCCGTGGCGCATGAGCGCAGCAACGTTGCTGTCGATCACGGCCATGGTTCTGTGGCTGGTCCTCGATCACCAGTTGTGGGAGCGGCCGACGTCGCCGGACGCGCGCGAGCGGTCCGTGCTGTACAACACCGCCACCGTCGTCACCCTGGTCATCGGTGTCCTCGTTCTGCACGTCGCCTTGTTCGGGTTGCTTCTGCTCACCGCATCCATTGCGTTGCCCCCTCCGCTGCTGTCCAGCACGCTCGGACATGCGGTCAGCTTCTCCGACTACCTCACGCTCGCCTGGCTGCTGGCATCGATCGCCACCATCGGCGGTGCACTCGGTTCAGGACTCGAGGACGACACCGCCGTCACCGACGCCGCCTACGGGATCCGGCAACGACAGCGCATCGATCAGACACAGAATCGCTCTCGAAAGGCGTAAGGACAGTCCAATCGGCGACTACAGCTGACGACCACGACGATCCGCACACACGATTCACGGTCCGCCCGACCCACCAGCGCTCGCGAGCGCGACACCGGTAGAGCCCCGGTGGACGGATGAACCGTTGCGCGCCACGTCCGCCAGATTCACGGTACTCGAGTGTCCGGCTATGCGAATGCACGAACTCGGCAATTGTCGAATGTGCGCGTGCGTTGTTATCGGTCGCTGCCTCAGAGCTTCTCGGCCAAGACGTCGAGGTAGCTGATTTCTGTTGGCACAGCGAGAAGTTCGTCGGTGCGTTCGCCGAGCGCCGTGCCGACTGGCCCACCGAGGTGCGTCTCACGGGCGCCCTGATCGGGGAACGCGTCGATGATGCCGAACGTCGAAGGACCGAACCGTACCGCCAACCACGGCCTCGTGCCAGGCTCCCGTTCGACGAGGGGCAGCGCTGATCGGAGGAATCCTCGACTGCGTCTTCCTTGCCGGGCTTGGCTTCGAGTTGTACCAGCGGCGCTTTGGTAACCATGTCGGATCTCCCGTTGAGGGGGTGGACGTGATCGAGCATCTAACCGATCACCGGCAAAGGAATGGCCGCCCGGCGAGTACGGACATGCAATCTCGTTTTGCCCCTGGTAATTTCGGAGCCGGGAGCGCACACTTCATGGTGTAGGTAATGGACACACCTGGAATGCGTATCCGCTGTCGCCAGACTGTGACGCGAAAAATGGTGTTGTGCCAACGATTTGGGTTCTCAACATTTGTACACTGTCGCGTCAGGCGCAGCCGTACGATTCATTCGATCGATCACATGCACGCGCCTGTGTTCGCCGGGCCGGAACCGACCGGGCATGCGGTGCCAGGCCGGTATCGACGAAAGCGAGTGCGCAACGCTGCAGTACTGGCATGAGCGCAACGTGGTATTCGCATGAGGCCGGTGCGCAGACGAGGGGTAGGCACACTCGCCCGAATGTCGCACCGGTGTCGTTGGCTCAGGGGTCGACGATCTACTCGTGCTGCAGGCCGAACTCCTTCGATACCTGTTGCTGTGCAACATTATCCAGAAATATCGGTCGGCCCCCGAAGGAGTGACCGATCGGCCGGACGCAGATCGGCGCACCCAACGCGACGCACGAGCCGCGAGACGTCAAACTCAAACCAAAAGAAGGAGATCGAAATGTCTGCCCTCACCCTCGCAGCTGCCCGCACGATCATCGCCGCAGCTGAGAAGAAGGCCGACGAGATCGGCCAGCCCATGAACATCGCGGTCGTCGATGCCGGCGGCAACCTCATCTGCCACGTCCGCCAAGACGGTGCCTGGATCGGAAGCATCGATATTTCGATCAGTAAAGCCTGGACATCGAGGGCATTCGACATCCAGACCAAGGAGCTCGGAGACAATTCGCAGCCGACGCAACAGTTCTTCGGCATCTACACCACCAACGGAGGCAAAGTCGCCATCTTCGCTGGCGGCGTCCCGCTCGAACACGACGGCGTCGTCATCGGAGGACTCGGAGTCAGCGGCGGATCCGGCGAGCAGGACCAGGCTGTCGCCGAAGCAGGTCTCGTCGCGATCTAGACCCACCACTACGCGCCCGGTGCGTATGACGGTACGACTAGACCCACAGCACAGTTCACGAACGTTCGCGCGTCGGCGCGGACGCGTCGAAGTTCGGTGTAAAGCCCTTAGCAACAGTGCGCGACTGGACGTCTCGGTTGTGGGTTCAGTTGGCGGACGGGTGAGCACTTCTCCCACTGCACAGGGGTGCCCTTGCCTCAATCATCATCCTCCGCCTAGACACCACGAAGGTCAACATCCACGGCGGAGCTATTGCCTTGGGCCACCCGGTCGGAACGTCCGGTGCCCGGCTCGCGCTCTCGCTTGCGCATTCGATGAAGCGGCGTGGTGGAGGTGTGGGCGCAGCGGCTCTTTGCGGCGGCGGCCAGGGGAACGCGTTGATTCTGCGCAGCGGCAACGCCGCTCGTGATTGACCGGGGCAGACCAGCTCACACCACCCTCGACACCGAGCGATCCACCGTCACGGATATCGACGAACAAGGCCCCGCTGCACGGTGTCCGCGTCATCGGGCTCGAAAGCTTCATCGCCGCCCCGTTCGCGAGCAGGTTGGTCGCCGACGTCGGTGCCGAGGTCATCAGAATCGCCGAGTCGCGGCGTTCGAGGGCATCGTCGGCATGTAGCGATCCGAATGTGAACGAATTGAAGGGCTGGCAAGTCCACGCACGTCGACTCACAACCATCTGGATGCTCACGCGGCAATTGTGACAACGTTGTGACACCGAGAACGAACGCCACAGAGCTCTAAGCCCCTGAACTGCGGAAACGAAATTATTGGCCTGCGGGAATGTCGATTACCGCGGATCTCAAATCCGCTGTCTCGGTTGTCCAATCAAATACGTGGTAGACCGCCGAAGACCACGCTACCACCCGAAAAGCGCTGTCCTGGTCCAGAAATCTGGATCCATATGGACTCTGGTGCCCCCAGTCGGACTCGAACCAACACTGTGCGGATTTTAAGTCCCTAGAAGTGGATTCACCTGAACCAGACTGGACTCGATATTTGTTTATTTGCAACGCTTTTCGTGCATTGTCGTCCGGACGAGTCCATCGTCGATCGTACCGACTTGTGACACTCTCGTGACACCGAACTGCCGCCGGTTCTCCGACACCGGACAGTCCTGATCGGTGTCGGACAGCCACGGTATCGGGTGGACGGACAGCGTCCTGGCGCACCGACGCTACATGAGGACTCGTAAAACGAGACGTATTCGTCGCGAACCAATATCACCTTCGAGTCAGTCGAAACGTGCAACGGCGAACCCCACTGCATTGGCCCTACGGCTTGTCGGACAAATACTGCTTCAGGCGAGGTGTTAGCCATCCGGCAATGATGTTGACGGAAGCGAATAATCGCCGACTTGCCAACAACAGGCGCGATGCCGCCGACGACATCGCGCGGAAACGGCAGTTATCACACCGTCAATGTCGGTTGACTGAATCACTGTCCGCACTGTCGGCCGGCGTGAGCACCTGGTCGACGGCGTACCGACCGCGATGCGGTCCCCGCCTGGGCCAATCAGTTCGACGCGAGTCGATCCGAGGTCAGCGGGTCCGCCTTGGTGCCCTCGCGCAGGCGCGCGATCTCGGCCCGTGAATGAACGACTCTGTCACTGTCGAGACCTTTGCTGACCGCGAGATCCGCACAGAGATCGAGTGCGGCGCGAACGAGGTGACGTCGCTTCTTCTTATCTGCTCGATCGGTGCCTGCTTTCACGTACTGACGCTGTTGCCGCCAGCCTCCCGCTGCTGTCACTTCGTCATCGGTGAGAACTCCTGCGTCGACTTCCGGACCGAGAACATCGCGCACGAAGTGCGCCTCCCGCGGATGGGCCCAGACGAAAGCGATCCACAACGCAGTGACAGCGAAGAGGAAATCTCCCACCATGAGCACAACGACGACGACAGCAGTGCCGCCGGCGAGCGCCGTCATCGAATCCCACACAGCGTGAACGACGATCGGAGCAACGATCAGAGCTATGCCGCGCCCGATTCGCCTCGGTTGAGCTGGACTGCCCAGTAGATAGATGACCCCTGCACAGAACAATGCAGTGAACAGCGGGTGCGAGACGATGTCCGAGAAGGTGCGAGTTGCGATGGACCCGACGAGGCCGTCGGTTTGATGCGAGCCGAATCCCTGTGTCGCGCCCGAGATCGAGTACAACAGATCCTCGCTGGTCTGAAATCCCAGGCCGATGAATGCACCGAGCAGCAGACCATCGGTCGGTGTGCGAACCAACCTCGGCGCGAGCGCGATCAGGACGACGATCCCGACGCCCTTGGCGGTTTCCTCGACGAGCGGTGCCGACAGTCCGGCATGCCAGTCCTGCGCCCATACCTGACCGAACCACTTGGCATACAACGAGCCGAGCGCGTCGTTGGCCTGTACCGCGATGGCGAACGTTGCTGCTGTTGCGCCCCAAACGAATCCGGTGAGCGCAAGCTTGACGGGTTGGCGTTCGTACCGGTCGACGTGACGGAACCACCAACCCCAGATCACCGCGCTGATCACACCGATGATGTTGGCGATGAGCAGCGCACGTCCGAAGTATCCGGAGAGCGGCGAGAGCATCTGCCATGCCTTGACGACACCCGTTCCGCACAGCCACACAAACATCCAGAACACGATGTTGCGTGGCTGGAAGAGATCGAACCTTTCGCCCCACGCGGTCTTCTCCAGTGCCGCCGCACGTACATCGACGAGGTCGGTGCTCATCACGCCTGCCCTTCGGTGGTTGCGATGCTGGACAGCATGTCCTGCAATTCTTGACTCCGATTGGCGATCTGGTCGGGCGGACCCACGATCTGTACTCGTATTCCGGTGCCGTCGACGACGAAGGTGGTGACCGACCCGGCAGAGGTCGGAGTGTTGAAATCGACCTGTACACCTGTGAGCCCACCGTCGGTGACGACGTTGCGCCGCGCCCCCGAGATCGCAAGGAACGAGCTGCCGGTTTCGCCTGCGCTGACCGCGTCGATCTGCGTCAATAGTTCGTCCGGCGTTCCGTCGAACGAGTCGGCTACGACCGAGAAATTCACGCTGCTGCGGGTCAATCCGACTGACGGGAACGAAGTCGGGTCGGCACCGCGCTCACCGACTCGGAAGCCCGAATCGATGTTCCAGTCGGCCGCCGGGACGAAAGACAAGGTCTCGGTGACGGAGATTCTGTCTCCTGCAACCGTGGGATTTTCACTCGATACTGCCGAGTCGACGGCCGGGACGATGACGGCCCACACCAGCCACACAGTGAGAATGACCAGTGCGTACGGGAATACGCGCGTGTCGAAGCCCAGGAATCGATGGTCGACGGGCGGGCGGTGCCGATGCGCCCTGTGCTGCCGCGGTTTGTCGTCCGTGTCAACGGTCAAAGTGGACCTTCCTCGTACTGGATGATAGCCATCACTATTTCAGATCATGAACCAGTTTGTGGAGTCATCGACGGTCGAACAAATCCTGGCGGAGTTGATGCCAGGACCATAGTCAAGTAGGCGAATGCTTCAGCACTGTCGAACAATTCGGCCAACGGACAATCTTTCCGTGGGGTGACGAAAGTCGATTTCCAGCGAGATTGCGCGGTCCGTAACAGCTTTGGCATCGTCGTTACCGGCACAACGTCCCGTATTCGCGCCCGTGATCGAGTGATCCCCCGGTTCGATCGCTGAGAATCCGGTTTCGGTCTTTTTATCTGTGCAACGGCGACCCGTCAAGCCACCTCCGAATCTGATCGTCGCAGAGGTACTGCGTCGGGCCTATCAGTTTGCGGCGCAACGAAAACAACGCGTACACCTCCCCCGAAGTGGCTTCGTTCGGCGACCGTTGTCGAACTGTCCCGGCACTGAGGTACGCGTGACGCCATGACCAACGCCAAGAGCTAAGGAGTTCCTGTGACACAATTGCTTGCTGCGAGATGCCCAGGACCAGCAGAACACAACCCTTGGTGAGCTGCACGCATCGAAGCCGCAATCGGGGTCCGTTCAAGTATCCCTGGCTGCGCCCGAAGGTCCCTGGACGGCCGACCCCGTGGTTCGACTACCCGACGATCCCCGTTCGCTGTTCATCGTCATCGCCTCCACGGACGGTGATACGAGCACGCAAGCTTCTCAAGTCTCGGCAACACGCCATCAGGTCGATGCCTTGCCACGGGGATTCGTTCTCGTGTCGTCGGCGAAGCCGATTGCCCGATCGGAGTTCGGCAGCTGCTGTTGAGGCCACGATGCCCGCGGGAATAGGGCGAGTTCCGATGTGGAGGGTTACCAGTGGACGCTAGAAAGCGTTGTTCGACAGGGGAGTTCGATTTGATCCGGTCGCTCGAGCGCCTCCGTTCACGCGGGGGGCGTCGACGCCGAGGTGTGCCACTCACTCTGGGCTCAGCCGTCCGGCCGAGCTGTTGACTGCCGCCCTAAACTGACTGTACATTCGTACAATACGTTCGTACAGGGAAGGAGCAAGTCATGGGCAAGCACACTGCGTCACTAGCCGTCGGAGCAGTCATGATCGTGGGAGGTTTAGTGCTGTTCTTCGCTTTCCGTGACGTAGAGACACCCATCGTTGGGCTTCGTCAGGCCGGTGTCGTGATCGCGGCGCTCGGCGCAATCGAGGTCGCCGTGACCGGTTGGTCGCGGCTCGGATCCAGACGACGACAGCACGGCAGATGAAGGAAGCTCGACTTCTCGACGGTGTGCTGACAGTGCTGGCCGAACAGGGCATCGGAGCCTTGAGCGTTCGTAGTGTCGCCGCCGCGGCGGGAGTGTCGCCCGCGCAGGTGCAGTACTACTACCGGACGAAGAACGAATTGGTGCACGCCGGCTTCGACTATGCAGGAGAGCAGTTCCTTGCGGACGTGGAGGCCGCGGGGCCGGGCACGCTGACGGACTTCGTGAAGCAGTGGCTCCCCCTCGACGATCGGCGCGAACGCCGTGCGCTTGTTTGGCTTGCTTATGCAGCCATCTCGGCTGTCGACCCTCAATTGGCTGCAGCCTCGGCGAAGCTCGACTGCGAGATTCGCCAATGGTTCGTCGGCCAGAAATTCTCCGAACTTCAAGCCGCGCAGATCTTCGCGCTGATCGATGGGCTCACCGTGCAGTGCCTGATGCTGCCTCGATCGGAACGGCACGTGCTCGTCGAGCGGACGCTTGAGCCCTACATAGCTTCCCTCGAATCGAACTCGTGAAGAGATGCCGGTGGCTGGTGAAGAGGTACCGGCTGGTTCTGAAAATAGTTCAGCCTGACCGGCCTCGCGGTTCGGAAGGTCCACTCATCCAGGAGTCGGTCATCCGACTCCATGTGCTCGATCGGTCCGCATGATCGATAACCACACGGTAGATCCGGGCAGTCGGGCCTCAGTTACCGCGCCGTCAAGGAACCTTGACGGAAATTTGCGTCGACACTACCCCCGCCCTGCCCAAGGAGCACGTACGTCGCCGATGCGTCCATAGGCCACCATCTCACTCCAGAATGCACACAGGCCGGACGCCCATTGATCGGCCGTGAGTGGAAAGACAGGCGGGTGATACTCATACCGCGCGCCCCACGTTTGGTCAGTCGGCAGTACGCGCAGTTCAGGTTCGGTCGGGATGGGTACGTGGGCGTCGTAGAGAGCAGGGCTGCCGGTGAGCTGGTACACCAACGTTGCAGTCCCGCCTTCGAGGTCGAGCGAGATCGGCACGAAGCGGGTGTCCACCACACCGCGGATACGGAGCCTGTTCGCGAGAGCAGTGAACGTATCGAGGGTGCCGGGGTAGGCGCTGTGGCTGTCGACACGGACTCGCCATCTACCGTCGGGAGTTGTCCTCGGGTCAAGATAACGGGCGGTAGCAGCATACGGACCGACTTCCGAGAGATGTTGTTGCAGAAACGCATTGCCCGCACTGGACGCGAGTTTGCGCACGCCGTTCTCGGCCGGGCCGTCGATCCGAGACCAGTCGAAGTTATCGGGCGCGAGCATCGGCGCGGCGGTGCGGTCGAGGATCACCCCGAACCGGAACCAAGCCGCCGGAGCAGTCGGTTCTCGGTGGTCACTGTATTCGTAGGCGTAGTCGGCCCACCACTCACCGAGCGCGGCACGGACCCACCCCTCTGCTTCGGTCACAGGGATAGCTGCATCCGGAGGACCGATCGTCCGCAGTGGAGGTTCCGTCGGCGGTAGTCGTCGACCGACAACGCGCACCCGTACGAAGACCGGTCCGGTCTCGGGCGGGAAGGTGCCGAGATCGTCGGTGTACGGATGAAAACTGCACGCGACGACGATGCGGATCGTCTCGTCCCGTGATGCGGGTCCCTGGAGCCGCTCGTGCGGGCCCAGGCGGTCATCGGAACGGCCTCGAGAGGTCACCAGAAGTTGGATGTGATTGTGCAGTCTCGTGATCACGGCGGGATGACTGCGACTCACGAATTGCACAACCATGCGAACATCTTCGATCTCAGTCATGGCGTCGACCTCCGGCGCGGCGGTGCGGGAACTCACGCACCAGTTCCGGGTGGCACCTACGCAAATACAACCCCGCGAACGTGAGACCGTCGTCGGCGAGCCAGTGCCAACTCTCCCGCGGCCACGTCGCGGCCTCGGCGCGCGCATCGGCAACGGTCGTCACACCGGTGTCACTCTGCCGCAGGATCACCGAGCCGTCGACCCAGTCGATAGATGATGCGCGAGCATCGAGAGGACCATGGGCAGCGATGATCTCGAGGTCAGCGTCGATCTCGAACGCCTCGTGCTGAACCCGCCCCCGAAACGCACTGTCCAACAGCGTGTTCTGCGTCAACGACGCCACCAACCACGGGCCATCACGACCCTCGGCCTGCACCAGAAGCGCCGACACGGCACCCACCACACCGACGTGTCGGCGCATCACAGGCGCAGTGACGATAGCCAGACCGTCGTCGACGAGCACAACCGGCGCATTGTCGAGACCGAGGCACTCCGCCGAAGTGGTAGGCACCCCGAAGTATTCGCCGTACTGCCCGGACAACAACTCGTCGAGCAAACGACCTGTCGCGCGGCGCGCCACTGCCCACCGATCCTGCCGGTCGATCGCATCGACGAGTTGACCGACAAGAGCGATGAAGCCTCCCCGGCCGGTACCGGAGCCGAGACGGTTTGCCGTCACTGCACGATCACTGAGTACGACGCCGGCCTCATTCCGGGTCATCGCCCGCATCGACCGAGGCATGGTCACCAACGACAGTGCCCTCAGCCCCGACGGTCCCAGCACCCTCGGGTGAGCGTACGAACCACCCGCCGGAGTCACCGGCAGCCATCGGTGCCACAACGCCCGCCCAACCCACACACCTTGCGGCGGTGAGTATGTCGCGTTCGGTGCCTGGTCGTTCGGCCGGGAAGTCGCGCCACGTCGCGACGAATGTCTGCACGGATTCGAGCACGGTGATCTCGGGACCGCTGTTCGGGTGCGCCATCGGTGCGGCGGGGACATCACTCCACAGGTGAGCCCCAATCGCCGGGTGGACGAACCCGTCCGCGATGCGCGCCGACAACATCCGGCTGTGCGCACGCGCCCCCGCCGCGCATACGCCGTCTCCACGATCAGCACCGAGACCGAAGAACAACTCCTCGGCAAGTCGATACTGTTCCTCGTTGATGCGCGACCCGTCCGCGACGCGCTTGTCACCGGATCTGAACCTTGTGAATCGGGAAAGCACCCCCGCCACCACAGCCGCGGTATCGGGTGGGATCAGCGGCGGCACCAACGCAAGATCACCGTGGACAGCCGACAGATAGCCCATACACGCGATAGGGAATCTACTCCAGTCGCTCACCCCCACCGCTACCGCCGACGCGGTGAAGACAAAGTCGTCGAACAGATCTCGATGGAACGGCGGTAATCGCCGCATCGAATCTGCACCGGCCACTGACCCGCCGTCGTACACGAATTGTTCGAGGGTTCGACCCTCGACTTCCTGCAACCACATATGAAAGCCCGCGCACTAGGGAAACCGCCGAACGAAGCCGACGGGCGCGAGATCACCAGACACCAGTAAACACGCCCGGACTTCCGAGCACAACGAAAAGCAATGCATGTGCAGCCTCGACGAACGAAACGTCATGTACTAAGGGCGCACCAGGACAGCGTTATTGGCGCCGGTTTCACCGGACACCAACCAAGCCTTGATCACACTTCCGGCCGCGACAGCACGCTGGTCGGCCAGGAACCACGACTCTGAAAGTACTGCGTCGCTTCGGGTTCCTCCGTGTACTCCAACAGATTCCCCACTTTCTGAGCCAACACCTCTCGCACTTGGCCGGGTTCGGCGAAGAAGAATTCTCGCCTGAGGTTTGCGTGGTTCAGTCTACGAGTCGTGAAAGCAGCGTGGAGCGCTCCCTCCAGGGCAACGGCATCGTCGGAGAAGTACAACGCGTGCACATCGAATGGAAACGGTACCGAGGCGCTCCCCAACTCGCGGACCCGGTCCATCGGTTCGAGCCGCCGCGTCATACCGATCTTGACCACATCCGGTCCGAATGCACCGCGGTTACTGATCACGTAAACATAGCCAGCGCGAATGTTGGCACGACGATAGTCGTTCTGTGCGATGGCCTGGTCGAGTTCGCCCAACTTGTCTCGAATACGCTGAGACTCCGCATCGGTGCGGCCGGCGAGGGAGTCGAGCACGTTCTGATAGTGCGCTCGTTCCTTGTCGAGCTTTTCCCGCTGCGCCGCCAGTTCCTGCTCGACCTTGCGTTCCTCTCGGAGACGCTCGCGCTCTTCACGTTGAGCGAGTTTTTCTTCCTGCACTTTCATCATGTAGTCGGCTGTGAGCTCGAGTTCTTCTACCCGAAGCCTGTGATAGGTCTCGGCGACATGCATCTGCATCATGTCTCCGAGCTTGGCGATCGTCGCGGCAGCCTTCTCCAGACGGTTCACGGCCGTCGCGAGGTTTCCCGCCCGGATGGTACGAACACAAATGTCGGCCTCGGCGTTGTAGGCGCGCAGCATGAGCTTCGACAGATCCGAAGTCATCTTGCGGCCTTTGACGAGAGAGTTGTTGAAGCTGAACATGTCCGACGCGACTATGGCCCCTCCGCCGACGACCGCAGCCTTGATCTCGTCACGAACCGTGGCCAATCGTTCACGGAATTGCTCGGCGTTCTCCAGGGGGTGCTGGTAGGTGTAGATGCCCACCTCCTGCAACACGATCCGGTCGTCGGTCTCCACCACGCCAGTAGGCGCGGGCCCCGAAGCTGGCTCTGGTGAGGAGCCCCATCGCGCAGCGTGCAATCGCGCCTCGTCGCGTTCTTGCTCGACCACTTTGAGCCGATCCAACAGATCGTTGAGCTCGCGCTCTTTGGCTACCAGAGTGGTTCGAAGAGCCCGGATAGTGTCGTCTGGGCCTGTCATCGCGTCCTAGACGTGTGATCACAGACAGGGTCTTTCTGATAGGTACTCACCCGCGAACTCCCCGTGTGTTGCCCACGGGTATCAGGTCATGTGGATTCTTCGATACACCGGCATTCAAGTGCTCGAGCGTAGCGGCCGCCTGAACGCCCGATAGATTGAGCCGCTCGAAGACAGTTCGGTCTGTCGCCAGTTCAACCAGTGTGATTCGAGTGGGGTGGCCAGTGGCGGGGTCCACGGTGTCGACCCCGACTGTCATCGACAACGTGCTGACCACACCGTCACGGTCCGCCTCGAAAATTTCGTGTGCGGTGCGGACTGCGACCTCGGCCACTGCGGTGGCATATCGATCCTTGCGCGCCTTCAGCGGTAGTGGCGTGCTGGTGATCGTGTCACTTGCTTTGGTGTACTTGAACGACTTCTCGGTCGGTAGATCCGATGGCATGGGTACTGAAACGGTCAGTTCGAGTTCTCGATCCTGGCCGTGAAAAAAGAAGTCATGTTGGACCTCGAAACATTCCGGGTACACCGAATTCCCGAGCACAATGGAAACATACTCTTCGAGCGCATTCGGTTCACCCTCCTGCAGCCCTACCATCAGCCGTTCCAACTGGACATTCGCCTGCATCACCTGTTTGCGGCGTTCAGCACACTCCGCCTCGTACTCGGACTGAGCGACAGAAAGGGCCCGTAGCCGGTTCGCTTCGGTGACACCGTGTGCGCGCTCGTTGGCCTCCTGGGCGTGATTGCGCTGAGCGACAGCATGTTCCCATCCCTGTCGCTGCTGCCAGTACATCGCCTGCGCTTGCTCCACAGCTGCTACATGGCGTTTTCGTCCCCCCAGTAGGGAGCCGAGACCCTCGGGTGCAGCTGGTTCGACGTAGACCGGCTCCGGTGGGAGCGGTAGGGGTGGAGGCGGAAGTGTCGGTGTAGTCAGATCCGGTCGATCGAACGGCGGATGCTCGATCTTCTGTCGTAAAGCGTTCAGGTCGACGTAATCGTCCACGTCCAGTGTGGCCGCCAGGATGCCGTCGATCGCCTCGTACTTCTCTGCCAAGGTGGCGTTGCGCGCCTCGACCTCTGCCAGTTGCGCCTCCACGTGCAAGCGGGCGCGTTCTTTGACCGCGGCTGCCGAAGCTTGATTCGCCGCGCGGTCGGCGGAGGCGCACGCGCGCTCCCAATCGCGCCTCGCCTTTTCCGACAACCGCACCGCTCGAGCAGTCGCCTGAGCGTGGGCCCGTGCTTGCTGGCGGTCACGTTGTTCGCGTAGCCGGTTCTGGTGCTGCATCTCCGCGAAAAAACCTCGACGCTTCGCCACCGGTGACACCTCTGTTCTGATCGTTGCGAGTTCCTGCACTGTAGCGACCCATCCAGACAAATCCGGTGCCCTTCGACTTCGGCCAGCGGCCCCTTCATCTACTCGAATGACACTTCCGGATGACGTTGCCGCGCCGCGACAGATCGAGTCACCGGCGCAGCCTTTTGCCAGATCGGACTAATGCCGCACGCGTCCAGTTCGTGATGACTTGTGACATTCTGTGACACCGAGCCATGACACTCGAGGCAATACCCACTCCTGCGAAAGCGCTCTGGGCAGCACAAACTCGGCCGAATCCACGATTTCTGTGACAACGAGCAGAATCCGCTGCTCCTCGGGGTCCGTACACATCCGCTAGCGTCCACCCAGTACATCGACACTCTCGAAATACGTTGTGCTGCAATCGAGAACGGATCCACATGGACTCTGGTGCCCCCAGTCGGACTCGAACCGACACTGTGCGGATTTTAAGTCCCTGGAAGTGGATCCATGCGTACACCGATGGACTCGATATTTGTTTATTTGCAACGCTTTTCGTACATCACCGTCCTGCCCAGTCCAGGTCCGAACGTACCGACTTGTGACACTCTTGTGACACCGAACTTCCGCCGACTCTCCGACACCGGACAGTCCTGATCGGTGTCGGACAGCCACGGTATCGGATGGACGAAGAGCGTCCTGGCGATCGACGCTCTGTGCGGACTCGTGACAACGAGACTCATTCGTCGCGAATCCATATCGCCCTCGAGTCAGTAGGACTGTGCGACTGCGGGCTCCACAGCGACGACTTTGCATCAGCGCACTTCAGCGTCGAACGGGCAGGCGTCGTCGCTGCCCTTGTACGGCCGGGTTTCGCTACCCGGCCGCCTGGTTGATCTGCCTTGGAGTTGCTGAGCCGTCAGAGCCGCGGTACGCCTGGAGTGCTCTGGCGGTTCAGCAAGAAACCACAACGCTCTGTTCCGCAGTCGACGCTGTTCCCGGGCCACCGACCTAGTGGTCACACTGCCGCGACATGACATCTGTCATGTCCCGCCGATGATGTTGTCACCACATCCAATGTTTGTGTGCACTGTTGTGCCCCGGTCGCCGAGACGACAGTAGGGGATGCACAGAGCGAACCGAAGCATCGACGAGGAGGGCACCATGAACAGGCCGGAATCGACATCGGACGACAACAACGAGACGCAGACACTTACCGGTCGCAAGACCAATGAAAAGGTGAATGCCACAGAGCTTCTGCTCGACGGCCTCGGCGGAACCAGCGGAATGATCTACACCGCCATTCCGGTCGTCGCATTCGTCACCGCCAACGCTCTCGTGGCCCTTCCGGTCGCCGTCGGCGTCGCGATCGCCATCGCATTGGTGATCACCGTCCTCCGCGTCCGGCGAGGCGAGCCGATCGCGCAGGCCAGTGGCGGACTGCTGGGTGTCGTCGTTGCAGGCGGTGTCGCCGCCTGGACCGGGTCGGCAGGTGGCTACTTCCTCATCGGGATCTGGCTGAGCTTGGGCGGCGCAGCGCTGATGCTGGCCTCGATACTTGCCCGACGACCGTTGGCCGGACTGCTATGGAATGCGCTGCACGGCAACGAGTACACGTGGCGATCGAATCGCTCGGTCGCCCGCGCCCACTACATCGCGACGTCGGCATTTGCCGTGTTGTTCGGTGCCCGCTACGTCATTCAGGACTGGTTGTACGACACCGACGCCACCGGGTGGCTCGCGTTCGCCCGAATCGCGATGGGGACCCCGCTGCTCGCACTGGCAGTGCTCGTCACCGTCTGGGCCTTCCGCCGCTCCACAGCGCAGTTGGTTCACTCCAACCCTGCGTAGACCCTGCTGGACGGGTTGGCCCTTGACTATGCCGTTGGGTCACAGTCGACACTGATTCCGACCCGATCGAACCGGAGGAGAGCGACATGGGCTGGAGCACTCGGCAGATTGCCGATCTCGCCGGCATCACCCTCAAGTCGGTGCGGCACTACCACGATGTCGGACTACTCGATGAGCCCGAGCGTGCCTCGAACGGCTACAAGCAGTACAGCGTCACGCATCTCGTACGGCTGATGCAGATCAAACGCCTGTCCGAACTGGGATTCTCGTTGGCCGACATCGCCGCTCAGGGTGACGGACGCGACCATCCGGAACAGGCACTTCGCACCCTGGATGCAGAACTCGGCGCGACGATCGAGCGCCTGCAGCGAGCACGGTTGGAGATCGCGATGCTTCTCCACGACTCCCTTCCGACCGATCTTCCGCCCGAACTCGGATCTGCTGCAGCACATCTGACGACAGCAGACCGGCAGTTCATCACCTTCGCCAGCACCGTACTGAATCCGACGGCGCTCGACGCCTACTGCGATCTACTGCGGTCCACTCCTCAGCTGCCCACAGATCCAGAGTTCGACGACCTGCCGGCCGACGCCGACAGCGTCACCACCAGGGATCTGGCGGAACGAATGGCTCCGCATGTTCGTCGGCTGGCGGCTCGTTACCCGGCCCTGTTCGACGACACAGAAACCGACGGCGACAGACAACGGGCGACTCGCGCACTCGCTATCGCCGTGGAAGACCTGTACAACCCCGCCCAACGCGACGTGCTGCGACAGGTCGCGGCACTCAACGCCACCGATCCCGAATAGAACATCAGCACACTGCAATTCGACAGGAGTCGACCAATCATGCCCCTTATCGACAACAGGAGAGCGAAACTCTTCGCTGCAGCGTCAGCGTCGATGCTACTGCTCGGTGCCTGCAGCCAGTCGCCGTCGGAACCGGACGCCGACTCCGAGCCGTCGGCCGATCTGCAGCAGTTCTACGACCAGAGCGTGACATTCGAGCCGTGTGAAGGGTACGGCACCACCACAACCGACGATCAACTGTTCGCCGGCGATCCCAGGTTCGAGTGCGCCCGCGTGGACGTGCCACTCGACTACGACGATCCGGACGGGCGCACGGCGCAGATCGCACTGCTCAAGGCACCCGCACGCGGAGAAAAAGTGGGCTCGCTCCTGCTCAACTCCGGCGGACCCGGCGGTGCCGGAATGAGCATGGCTGCAACGGGTGCGGTGGCGAACTGGGCGGACGGCCGGCTGACCGAGAAGTTCGACCTCATCGGATTCGATCCCCGCGGCGTCGGTGCGTCCACACCGGCCATCGACTGCTTCACCGATGAGGAACACGAGGCAGGGCAGTCCTACACCACAGTCCTCACCGGCTCGAGAACCCTCACCGAGGACGGTGCACGACAGCTGGTGCGCCAATGCTCCGAACGATCCGGCGGCGACGACGTCCTCGAACAAGTCGGCACCCGCGACGCTGCCCGCGACATGGACATTCTCCGGGCCGTGCTCGGCGACGACACCCTGAGCTACTTCGGTCAGAGCTACGGAACACGACTCGGTGCGGTCTACGCGGAGATGTTCCCGGAGAACGTGCGCGCGATGGTCCTCGACGGCGGAATCGATCCGGGGCAGGACACCGCTGAGCGCAGGATCTACCAATACACCAACTTCCAAAAAGCTTTCGACGACATGGCCGCGGCATGCACGAGCGCCCCTGACTGCCCGCTGGGCACCGACCCGAGCAAGGCTGTCGACAACTTCCAACAGATCGTCAGACCGCTGATCGACAACCCGATCGTCACCCCCGATGGCCGCGTCATGGACTTCGACGCCGCCTACGGCGCCGTCATCGCGGGCCTGTACGACTCCTCGGCATGGCCTGTCATCATCAAAGGAATTGCCGAACTCCAAGCAGGACAGGCCGATACCCTTCTGAAGATCAACGACATCTTCGGCGGACGTGACGCCGACGGCAGAGTCCCGAACTTCTCCGAAGCGCTTTACGCGATCAACTGCATGGATGAACAGCGCAACACCCCGGAACAAGAAGTCGATCTCAAGCGGCAGATTCAAGAGATAGCACCGTTCACCGACGCAGGCCTCGGACCGGACGGCGCACGAGACCCTTGCGAATTCTGGCCTGCAGAACCGACTCTCGACATCCCGTACGCCACCGACATCGACGGACTCCCCGACACTCTGACCATCTCGATCACCGGCGACCCGTCCACACCGTACGAGGGCGGCGTCAACTTGGCGAACACCTTGGGCGGATCGCTTCTCACCGTCGATGGCGACCAGCACACCGTGGCGTTCGGTGCAACAAGCACCTGCGTCAACGACATCGTCGAGAACTACCTCGTCGATCTCCAATCCCCACCGACCGACACCCGCTGCGCTCTGTAACAGCCCGAACGAAAGGACGAATCATGACTGCACCCCTACTGATCTCGGTCGAGGACTTCTTCGGCCCACCCGTTCGGTCCGGTGCCACGATCTCACCGGACGGCAACACGATGGCGTTCCTCGCGCCGTGGAAAGACCGTCTGAACGTATGGATCGAGAACCTCGCTCCCGGCAGCGAGCCACGCTGCGTCACCGCGGACGAGACCCGCAGTGTGCACGACTTCCGGTGGACGGACGACCCCCGCTGGCTGCTGTATCTGCAGGACACCGGCGGTGACGAGAACAACCACGTGTTCCGCGTCGACCTGGAGGATCCAGACTGCGCGGCAGTCGATCTGACGCCGTTCCCCGGCTCCCGCGCGGTGGCCATCGAACCCGTGCGGGGCAAGGCCGGTGTGTACACCGTCCTGATCAACGCGAGAAACATCGCCGAGTTCGACCTCTACGAAATCGAGATCGCCACAGGTGAATTGACGATGATCCGGCAGAGCCCGGGCGTCGGCCGGTATCCGATGCTCGGTGCCGACGGCAAGGTGTTCGTCTTCGCGATGACCGCCGACGGCACCATCGACATCACGCGGTTGGACGAGTCAGGAGCAGAAACCACGGTGGCGTCGTTCGACGGCACCGACTACCCGATGGGCATCAGCCCGATGCAGATCACTGCGGACGGTACCGGCATGTGGCTGGGTTCCAACCGAGGGCGCGACTTGACCCATCTGATCCGACTCGACCTTGAGACCGGCGAGGAGACCCTCGTCGACAGCCACCCGACACTCGAACTCGACGGTGCGCGACGAGCCGTCGAACAGACCTCGCCACCGCTGATCTGCCACAGTGCAACCGGAGAGCTCATCGGTGTTCGGTATCTGGGAGAACGCCAGGTGATCCATGCATTGGAACCGGGTTTCGCAGAGATCCTGAAGAATCTGGAGCAACTGTTCGACGGTGACATCGGAGCACTGTCCTCCGACGAGAGCGGACAGAAGTGGATTGTCAGCTTCATCCACGACCGCGATCCGTCCGTCACCTACTACTACGATCACAACACCGGATCGAGTCGCCGACTGTTCCGCCCCTACCCACATCTCGATCCCGAGGACATGGCCCCGATGGTGCCGGTGAGCATTCAGGCGCGTGACGGGCTGACTCTGCCGACGTATCTGACGCTTCCGGTGGGCGTAGAACCCGAGAGTCTGCCGATGGTTCTGTTGGTGCACGGCGGCCCCTGGTATCGGGATTCGTGGAACTTCGATCCCATCGCGCAAATGCTGGCGAACCGCGGATATGCAGTGTTGCAGGTCAACTTTCGCGGGTCCGTCGGATACGGCACAGCGCACACGAACGCCGGGGTCGGCCAATTCGCGGGCGCGATGCACGACGATCTCATCGATGCAGTGAACTGGGCGGTCGAAGCGGGATACGCCGATCGCGAGCGAGTGGCCATCATGGGTGGTTCCTACGGCGGCTATGCGGCGCTGGTGGGCGCATCGTTCACTCCCGACACGTTTGCCGCGGCCATCGACTGCGTCGGCATCTCGGACCTGTCGAACTTCATGCGCACCCAACCGGCCTTCATCGGCCCGGGAATCATCAACAGCTGGCACCGCTTTGTCGGCGACCCCGCCGACCCCGATCAGCTGGCCGACATGCTGGCACGATCCCCCATCTCCAAGCTCGACGCGATACGTGCGCCGCTCCTGATTGCGCAGGGTGCCAACGATCCTCGGGTCGTCAAGGCAGAGTCGGACAACGTCGTCGAGCGCCTGAGGTCACGTAGCGTCGACGTCGACTACCTCGTGTTCGACGACGAGGGCCACGGATTCGTGAACCCGGAGAACAGTATTCGCTACTACCGCGCGGTGGAAGAGTTTCTCGCCCAGCACCTCGGCGGCCGTAGTCTGCCATGATCGGAAGCACAGTGGATGTGGATCGGAAGCTCGTCGTCGAAGTCAGTCCGAGTCGCCCTTCGGCATGGGTGCAGCGGTGTGAAAAAGCATCGAAATGGCGTGCTGCAGAACGTCTGTTTCCGAGCGAATTCGAGTAGCGTCGGTCGGGAGGGCTCGTGCTACGGAGAGCCCGTCCAGTACCACGTTGAGATAGGCGGCGCGCTGGGTGTTGTCACCCGGCGGCAGGGCACCTTCTTTGTCGAGGACCTCCAGCCAGTGTCCTATGTGCCGGAGGCCGGCTGCGCTGAAAGCGAGGTACGTGTCGATGGCATCGGCGTTGAGCTCCGCGCTGAGGTACGTGCCGAACGTCCGTCGCCACGTATCTCGGGCTTGCTCACCGGTCCCGGTGGCCGACAACACCTGCTGCATACAGGCCAACAGTCGCTCCTCGGCAGGCACCGTGGCGTCTTCGATGACATTTTTGCTCGCCACCAGTCCGGTGATTCCCGCGGCGACTTCGTCCATCAGTACTCGCTGCGTGGGAAAGAAATGACGCAGTGATCCGGTACTGACCCCGGCTCGCGCGGCGACCGCTCGGACGCTGATCCGGGTAACCGGATCCTCGGACACCATCGTCGCGGCCGCGATCAGAATTCGGTCCTTGGTGCTGGGTTCGCTTTTTCGAGTCTCCACATTGTCCGACACCTTCCCGACCCTAATACAGCGTGATACCTTGAGCCTACTATCACGCTGTACTAGTCGCGCCGTTGGAAGAGAACAACACAGCGCTCGCACCTACGCCGCCGAGCCTCTGAGAGAGGAATTACGATGCTTCACAGTCGATCTCACCGGAGCCAGAAAGATCGGGGCCGCCGGACGGCAATGCTCGACACCGCCGCAGTGACAATGGCTGGATTGTGGGCTCTCACCTCGTGCAGCGCACCGCCCTCGGTTCAGCCGCAGCCTTCGCCTGCACCGACACGTTACGAACAACAAACACTCGACTTCTCTTCGTGCGACCCTGCTGCCACAGGCATTGCCGACGATAGGGTCGAATGCACAACGCTCGAAGTACCGCTCGATTACGCGGCTGTCGACGGGCCCACCATCGAGCTCGGGATTTCCCGCATTCGAGCCACCGGGAACGTTCGCGTCGGATCGGTCGCGGTCAACCCCGGTGGCCCGGGAGCCCCGAGTCTCGGATTCGTGACCGCGGTTGCAGACTCCTGGGGCAACGGTCCCGCTCGCGAACACTTCGACATCGTATCGATGGATCCACGTGGAGTCGGGAGCTCGCAACCGGCCATCGACTGCTACACCGACCAGGAACGAGACGATGACGCCATCGTGTCGGGAGTTCCCGCTGGGGCGTTGGCCTGGACCGCGGAATCGACCCGCTCGGTTCTCGATCAGTGCGCTCGACGCAGCGGTGGTATGGATGTCCTGGGACAGATGGGTACCCAGAACGTGGCCCGAGATCTCGATGTCCTGCGCGCTGCGCTCGGCGACGAGCAGCTGACGTTCCTCGGTGCCAGCTACGGAACACGTGTGGGCACGATCTATGCGCAACAGTTTCCGCACCGGGTCCGCGCGATGGTTCTCGACGGCGCAGTCGACCCGCGCAAGAATGTTCTCGAACGCCAGATCCAAACGTTTTCCGGGTTGCAGCGTTCCTTCGACGAGCTGGCTCGCTACTGCATCGAACGAGGAAGCTGCCCCCTGGGAAGTGAACCGGCCCGAGCGACCGATGCTGCCCAGAATTTGCTTCGACCACTTGTCGACAATCCGGTCCGAACTGCCGACGGTCGTCGGCTGACCTACTACTCGGCGATCGAAGCCATCACCCTCGGTCTCTACTCGAACCAGGCCTGGGACAGCGTCATCGGCGGCTTGGCCGACCTACGGGCCGGGCGCGGTGAGGTGCTTCTCGCGCTGCGAGATCTCTCGGCGCAGCGCGGACCCGACGGAACGTACACCAACTCTTCCGAAGCTACTCTCGCCATCAACTGCCTCGACGAAATACGACCGACACCGGAGCACACGACATCCACCGTCGCCGAGATCAATTCCGCGGCACCGTACATGGACCCAGGTTTCGACGTGGACACACATTACGGATGCGAGGGCTGGCCCGACGAACACGTACTCGACTATCCCTACGGCGACAACATCACCGGCCTCCCGCAGACACTCGTGGTATCGGTCACCGGCGACGGACTGACACCACACGAAGGCGGTGTGGCGCTGGCAGACAACCTCGGCGGGCGGCTCCTCACCGTGGACGGCGAACAGCACGGTGCCACCACCGCAGCGAACCCATGCGTCAACTCGATCGTCGAACGCTATCTCGTCGATCTCACCATTCCCGACGGCGACTTGCGTTGCAGTCTGTAGAGCCACGACCAGCACGACGCGTAACACCCAGATTATTGCGTGACAACTTTCCATCACAGCGTGCTAGCGTTATCCCGCGACTATCACGCTGTACTAGTTGGATCGAGGGTCGATCGAATGGGAATCGAACAGTGGCGCTACCGCCGCATTCGCGCCGGATCGGGTGAGCCGCTCCGGCGGTACCGCTGGTGGCAGATGTTCGGCAGATCGCTCCGGTCGATCACGCTCACCGCACCCGACGGCACGACGTCGGTCTACGCCGTCGATGTTCGGCACATGGGCGACGCAAAGGACGGTGAGGTGCGCGCTCGCCTCTACGTCGACGGCGCACAGCAGTCGTACGCAAAAATGCCGACCCGCTTCCCCGTCCCCGGTGGGCACATCGAGGTCGCGGCTACCGGATTCGGGCTCAAGCGCTGCCATTACGTGCGTGAGGACGGCACCGAACAGCAGCTGTCTCCCGATCCCGCTTCCGCAGAGGGACGCCGAGCTCGGCTGCACCACCGGCACCCCGGTCCCAGTCGCGTCATCGGTCTCATCTCGATCCTGCTCGTCATCGGCGGCCTCTGCGTGGAGGTGCCGCAGATCATCGCATCCCTCTCTCTCATCCCCCCCATCGCCGACTCGATCGGAACATTCACCTCACCCATCCGACTGCCGCTCCACGTCAACCTGCTCATCGGATTCGCCGCCGTCATCGGGAGCACTGAACGAGCTCTACGGATGCGATCGAGCTGGATCGACGAACTGGCCAGCTGAACCCCACCGAAGGAACACCACCATGACCCGCACGACTCCCACAGATTTACGATCGAAGGACGACGAACGACGGCGACGGCCGAAGCCGGTGATAGCGGCGGCTGCCGCTGCTGCCTTGGCGCTCCTGCTCGCCGGATGCTCCGGTGCAGCACCGAATGATGACGACAGCGCGAACAGGGTCGGCCTCGAACGGTTCATGGAGCAGGAGCTCGCATTCGGGGCGTGCGATGCCAGCGTCGTGGACTCCCAGCCGCCCGTTCCCGAGATCGTCGAGGCGGCAGAGAAGGCGAAGTGCGCGATGCTCACGGTGCCGATGAATTACGAGGACCTCGACGGCACGACCATCGAAATCGCCGTCGCGCGCATTTCCGCCACCGGCGACAACCCGATCGGCTCCGTCCTGCTGAACCCGGGCGGTCCCGGAGCGGCGGGGACTACGCTCGCTCCACTCGTCGATGCCCTGTGGACGGGAGGTCCCATCCCCGAACGCTTCGACATCGTCGGCTTCGATCCGCGCGGAGTCGGTCTCAGCACACCGGCAATCGACTGCTACTCCGATGAGGAGCGCGACGCCGACGCACCCCTGTCGGCTCTCGGCGAGTGGACCGAAGAATCCGCGCGCGCCATCGTCGACAAATGCGCCGACGGCTCCGGAAGCACAGAGGTACTCGCCCATCTCGGGACACGGGATGTCGCTCGCGACATGGATGTGCTCCGCTCCGCGCTCGGCGATGACAAGCTCACCTATGCGGGAGTCAGCTACGGCACTCGACTCGGTTCGGTGTACGCCGAGATGTTCCCCGAGAATGTCCGCGCTCTCGTTCTCGACGGCGCGGTGGATCCGCTCATGGACACCGCGGATCGCAGGATCCAGCTCAGTGAAGGACTGCAGGCCTCGTTCCAGCGTTTCGCAGACTTCTGCGTCACGCAGGCCGCATGCCCGCTCGGAACCGACCCGGCGCAGGCGACCGCTGAAGCCCAGGAGCTCCTCCAACCTCTCGAGAAAGAACCGCTGATGTCCGCCGACGGACGAAAGGTCGGCTTCCTCGCCGCCGGTGAAGGCATTGTCTCCGGCCTCTACTCCGAAGCGAGCTGGCCCACCATCATCGCGGGGCTGACGGAGCTCGAAGCCGGACGACCCGACGCTCTGCTCGCGATTCGCGACGGGTACTACGGCCGGTCCGACAGTGGGGAGTACACCAATTCGTTCGAAGCGCTCTTCGCCATCAACTGCCTCGACGAGGAACGGTTCACCGAAGAAGAGATGGCCCAGCTCGGCCGCGATCTCAACGAGGCAGTGCCGTTCCTCGACCCCGGATCAACTCCCCCTACGCAGGACGGGTGCGAGTTCTGGCCGGCCGAGCCCACACTCGGATACCCCTACGCCACCGACATCGACGGGCTTCCCGAGGTGCTCGTGGTCTCTGCCACCGGAGACCCCGTGACACCTCACGAAGGAGGCATCAGCCTTGCCGACACCCTCGGGGCGCGGTTGCTCACGGTCGAGGCCAACCAGCACGGAACGATCATCTCCGCCAACGCCTGCGTCGACGGGGCACTCGCCGACTACCTGATCGACCTCGAACTGCCGGATGAAGGTGCACGCTGCACCATCTGAGCCATCGAGCGGGCCCCGATCCGCTCGATGGCTCAGTAGGCCTGCCGCTCAATCACGAGCTGCCGCAATCGCATCGGTGTGCAGCGCATCGGCGTGGAACGCCGCGGGTGTAGAGCAGGTTGAACAGGTCAGCAAAATCCAGTTGTGACGGTCTCGTGACACCGAGCCACGCGCGAAGAAAACGGCCCGACAGGAAACTAGGCCTGAACTGCACGAATACGAACTTTTGCCGATGGCCAGTGTCAAGAATGCGCGGATCTGAAATCCGCTGCCTCGGTTGTCCACTCGAATCCGTGGTAGGCCGCCGAACTCCGCGCTACCACCCGAAAACCACTGTCCTGGTCCGAAAATCTGGATCCATATGGACTCCGGTGCCCCCAGTCGGACTCGAACCGACACTGTGCGAATTTCTAGTCCCCACAGATGAATCCACCTGAACGTCTCTGGACTCGATATTCGTTTCATTGCAACACTTTCCGTGCAGTACCGTCCGATCCAGTCCATGTCGGGTCGTACCGACTTGTGACACTCTCGTGACACCGAACTTCACCCAACCCGGTCCGAGTGGACGATCATGAACCTTGGCAAGTGGAGGCGGATCTACACGGACCGAGTGACCAGTAGCGCGTACCGACGCTCGGCAGATTCAGTGGCACCGGAAGTTCATGCTTCGCAAGTAACGCTATCAGCGCTTCCTGACATCGAGCTTTGCCAATAACAGTTAAGACAATGCCATCAGCGCTTCCGCTTCGCGCGCTCGACGATGCAGGTCCTGATATTGACCTAACGCGCCGGTTGGGACCGAGACGCGCGCCCGGCCCCACTCCCCCGATTGAAATCCCTCGGCTGCAGTTCTCTGCCGTCGAACCGGGTGCGCTCATAAACCCCGTCGTATCAGTACATCGACGACGAGCGGATGTCCCTGTGGCAGTTCCGAACCCTCGATCCCGTAATCTCGGTGTACACCATCAGGGGCCTCAGTTATCGACTCTTCCCGACAAGCGGGCCGAGGAAAAAACCTTCAGAACACCCGGCACGAACGAAGGCCAAACTTCCGGACCGGTGCCGGTCGACTTCCTGGACCGACCACCACCGAAGCGCTCAGGCAATCAACTTGATTTGCTGCGCCGTGGTCAACTCCGAGCAATGCCGTCGACAACTCTCCGACTTCCTTCGATAACGCGGCGTGCCCGCTCATGCGGCGACACCCCGACCTCCCTCAGCGCCTGCAGTGGCACCTCGGCGCTGACCGTGATGTCGCGGGGCAAGAGCTCCAAGATTCGGACCAGCGGGAGGTCGCCACTACCCGGTATTCCGCGGTTGTGCACCGCTTCCATCATGTAGGCGCTGAGATCCATAGTTCCTAGCGGACCGTCACTGATCTGGCAGTAACCAAACAGGTCGGAATCCACATTTGCAATGTCATCGGGCCCCTCACCGGCACGGGCCAGGTGCAGTGTATCGAGCATGATTTTCAGGTTCGGTTGATTGATCTTAGCGACGAGGGCCGCAGCCGCGGCGAGTGTCGGCACGTGGGACAACGGGGTGAACTCGATGAGCACCCCCAACCCGAGGTCCTCGGCGAGCACAGCCAGCTCGCCTAAGGTGTCCTGGACCGAACCCGGCTCGCGCACGACAGTCTCGTCCGCCTCGAACGCACAGGCGTTAGCGTAGGGGGCACCCAGCTCAACCAACAAGTCCAGTTGCCGTTTCAACTGCTCCATGCTGCCGGCGGCATTGATGAGAAAGCCATCACCCATCGAAATAGTCATTCCGGCATCATCGATCTGCGTAAGAGTAGTTCTCAGCGTGGCGGGGTCGAGGAGTTCGTGACGATTGATACTCAAGCACACCGAGTCGGCACCTGCGCCGGCCGCTGCAGCGATGAAGACGGGCAGCGGTTCATCGTACAAACTGAGATGTTCCAAACCGACGGGCCGGGATCCGTGACGACTTATGCTCATTTTTATCACTCCGTCCAGACCCGCTTATCTCTGAGAAGAGAGACGGTTGTGTCCATATTTGTCCCACAGTAGGGCGCGTCTCAGCTCGCGATGCAGGTCACGTCTCGATGAGCGGGACAGTGGTTTCGGGTCGGCCCGCCGGTGCCGGAAGCGTCCCACCGCCCAGTCTCAGAAGTGCCCGAATTCGATTCGGCCAGAGCATAAACGGAAAGTGCTATATAGATTGGGCGAAGGCGAGTGATGACGACGAAGGCTGCACTCCTTGATCCGCCACGTCTCGCCTGTCGATCACGCCCCCGGTCGCCTCGTTCCCCCCTGGGATCTGGTGAAGTGCCGGTTCGACCAGGGGCACGTCGATGCGGTGTGGACCGGGACATCACTTACCTGAACTGCGGTGAGGGCGATGCATACCTCTGCGCGATCAAGGATGAACACTCGAAGGTAGCCTCGGGGTGGCCGTTGCCGATCACGTGCGCGCCGAACTAGTTCTGGATACTTTGCACATGGCAGTCGCCGACCGTGGCGGCGACGTCGCGGGCACAATCGCACACTCGGACAGCGGAAGGCAGCATGCCGCTGCGTTGACAAAGAAAGCGTGCGAACAGTACGGGTTGCGGCGTTCGATGGGCAAGATCGGGATTCGCTGGGACAACGCCGGTGCCGAGAGCTTGTGGTCGACGTTCAAGCACGACTTTTACATTCGGCACGCGTTCGTATTCAGATCCAAATTGATTGCTGTAGTTCGCCATTGGATGTATTTCCACAACAAACTCCGCCGCTTTCATCGACCACTACATCTCGCAGACCGACAATCGGGTCACGGTGCTGAGCAGAACGCACGCAACGCGCAACGACGTCACATATTTGTGGCACCTCGACGCGGAACTGCTGCATTCCACCACTGCCGCGTTCACCAAGCTTTGATCGGAGTACGGAACATTCGATGACGCAGTCAACTGCGTTGGGATCTGGGGACACGCCCACGTTGCGAACATCACCAGTGCCGAGTTGACGCGAACGTGCGCAATTAATCTCGCGATAACTATTGCGACCACTCGGGAAGAATCGACACGTATGGCGGCCGCATCGGCATGGCACCCGATGGCCCCACAGGCTAGACAATCCTGTCTCGTAACTTTCCAGCGGCCCTGCGACTCCGCTCCGGCAAATGTGCCCACACGATGTTTTCATCGTAGGCCACGTGGTGGCGTAGGTAACCGACAGTATCCCGACGAGACGGTTGCCAATGCGCGGGGTGCTTGGTGGTGGAGATCGCAAGGCGTCTTTGCGAACTACACACAGCCATATCACCGGGGAAGCGCTACAACGAGTCTGTATCGCGCGTTCTTTGTTGAGTTCGAGAGAATGCTTCTCGGCGGTCAGGCGCGGGAGCCGGTAGCGCCAGAAACTGGGAAAGCGCTGCGCCGTCCCGGAGGTGGGAGGTGCGCTGAGATCTTCAGACCTCCCGGTGTTCGGCTTTCAACGATCCCAGTTTCAGGTTTCCCAGCTGGAGAGGAACAGTTCAGCAGTTCGAATCGTTCGGTTGCAGTAAGCCCGCCCCAGATTCCGTAGGGCTCGAAGTTTTCCAGCGCAAAGGAGCGACACCTGTCTACTACCGGGCAAGTAGAGCAGTGCCGTTTCGCTGCGTTCTCCATTCGTCTCAACGCCGCACCTCGAACTCCGTGCGGCGGATAGAAGATCGATATCGATTCCGAACGGCACCGCGCTTCGAGCTGCCATTCCCACTCTGAGTTCTGGGGAGCGGGGAGCCTGGGTGGAGGGAATGAGTTACGCATGGTTCAACTTTCGAACTGAGCTCGCCCGGGGTCGGGGGTGATTGCCGACCCCGGCTGATAATATGGTCAACCGTTAAAACTGTCGTATGTTCCGGCGCGTTCCGGCCCCGGAAACACCTCACCCGCGAATAGTTTCCGGGCGGTGCGAATCACCGCGGCGCGGCGGACGTCGACCTCACCAGATGCCGCCGATTCCACTTCGATGTCAACATCGAAAAAACCGGTGGGGTGCTCGATTCGCACTACGCCGCCATCACGCGTGCGGGTCACGCGTTCTGCCACCGACCCTCCAAGGCGGGCAGCTGTTCCCACGGTGAGTGCGCCGAGAACGCCGATGGCGGTGTGGCACCGCACCGGGATGAAGGTCCTCGTCGCGATACTGCCGTCGGCTCGAGGTTCGGACACGAGTGTAATTTTTGGAATGGTTGATTCGGTTACGTCACCGAGCCCCATCAGCTTCGCAGCCTGCGCTCGGATGGTCGCGACACGTTCGCTGAGTTCGGCGTTGTTCTCGAGGTCCGACGGGCTCTCGTGTCCGCTCACTCCGACATCCGTCGCGGCCAAAACCACTGTGGGCATTCCGTTGTCGATGCATGTCACTTCGATACCGTCGACGACATCGATCACGTTCCCGGTGGGAAGGAGCTTCCCGCAACTCGATCCTGCCGTGTCAGAGAATGCGATGCTCACCTCGGCTGCTGTGCCGGGGACACCGTCGATACGACCTGTTCCCGAATACTCGACATTGCCCGATGGAGTGGGGAACGTAGACGCTGCATAGCTGTCAGAGTTGAGCATTTTGATTCGTACTGTGGTCTGACGCTCCCCGGCTACGACGAGTCCTCGTTCGAGCGCGAATTGCCCGACTCCGGCGAGTAGGTTGCCGCAGTTCTGGGACGAGCTGACCGTCGCGCTGTCGACGCCGACCTGCAGGAAAAGGTAGTCAACGTCCGCCCGTGGATCATCGGACGTTCCGACTATCGCTACCTTACTGGTAAGCGGATGACCCCCGCCGATACCGTCGATTTGACGGGTATCGGGCGAGCCCATGATCCGAAGTAGCAGACGGTCGCGTTCGATCACACCGGCAGGCAAGTCCTCGGCCAGAAAAAAAGCACCTTTCGATGTTCCACCGCGCATCCATGTGCAGTGGATCCCACCGGTCATGCTTCACTCCGTTGTTCGCGGTCGAATTCCTGCTGGGTCAAGTATCGGACGCCCAAATCAGCGAGAACCGGCCGCAGACCGTACCGATCGAGACCGAGTTGCCCTCCTCGGAATGCCTGCCGTGCAGCTTCTTCCTTGTCGAGGCGAGCACGCGATGATTCGACTGCCGTCGCCGCGGTGCGACGAGGAACAATGACAACACCATCGTCGTCGGCCACCACCACGTCCCCTGGGTTCACCGTCACCTGCCCCAGCACTATCGGGACGTTGACCGATCCTGCGGTGGCCTTGACCGTCCCCTGCGCCGATACAGCCCGTGACCACACCGGGAAGTCCATCTCGTTGAGCTCGGTGAGATCACGAACGCCTGCCGCGGTCACAAGTCCGCGAACCCCTCGTACCTGCAGCGCAGTCGCGAACAGCTCGCCGAACATACCGTCGGTCGACGGCGAATTCGTCGCGACCACCAGAATGTCACCGGCAGTACATTGTTCGACGGCCGCGTGAATCATCAGATTGTCGCCCGGCCACGAGTGGACGGTAACTGCGTTGCCGGCAATCCGCGCGCCCGACTGGATCGGCCGAAACTCCGGACCAGGCAGACCGGTTCGACCTTGCGCTTCGTGGACGGTGGCCGTCCCGAACTCCGCCAGTGCGTCGACGACGTCAAGCGGTGTCCGGACGGGGTCGGTGACGATGACCGGGTTCATGCCAGCACTCCGGCGACCTCGGGGTAGTACCGCACGTACGCTTCTCCCAGGGTGTCGGTGGTGAAACCGAGGTTTGGGCCGGCGTTGCGCTTGAGTTGCACACCGCGCCTGCGCGCGAGGTCGGTGTAGTAGGTCCACATGTGCTCCTGCGCGACAAGGCTTTCCATTGCCTTGCGCTTCTGCGGGAACACTTCGGTGATATCGAGAAGGACGTTGGGCTTGAAGTCGCTCTGTTCCGGCTGATGTGGCTCGAAGAAGAAGACCGGCGGTGCCCCGAGTGCGTCACCTTCGGCGGGGTATCCGATTGCTTGCGCGAGGATCCGAGCGTCGAGAGCCATTCTTGCCGCGACCGGGTGGTCCGCGTTGTAGGGGTCCGTCAGTGGATGTGTCAGCACGACAGTCGGTTTGACATCGCGGTATACGTGCACCAGCTTGTCGACGATCTCGGGAGATTGCAGCAGAGGATAGTCGCCCGCATCGAAGAACTCGACTTCCGCACCCAGAGCTGATGCCGCTGCCTCCGCCTCGCCGCGACGAAGAGCCTTGATCTCCTCCAGAGTCTTTCCATCTCGCCATGCACGCGCCGACTCTCCGCGTTCGCCGTAGCTGAGGCACACGACCTTGGCTCGTTCACCGCGGGCCGTGGCGGCCGCGATTGCGCCGCCCGCACGCCACACGAAGTCTCCGGCGTGGGCACTGATCACCAGCAGAGCTGGTTTGACATTTGTTGGCACTGGTTTCACCTAACGACGAAGTTCCGGACGCGGACGCGCCCGCTGCTCCACCAGTAATCCACATCACCTTCGTGATTGTCAACAATTTTGGACACAGAAAGATTGACCAGACTGTTGACGAAACCGGTGCGGTGTGGTTAACGTAAGTCCCCATCAGGTGACGTGAGTCACCACCAGCCCTTCATCCCTGGGAGCCCCGATGAACTCGTACGAAGACCTTTGTTCGCCGTCGGTCTCGAGTTCCCTACGTGTCGCCCCGGTGAAAGATGAGCCGGGTCTACCGCGTTGCGGCAACCTCGCGGAGCGCAGTGATCACACTCCGCAAATGTGCGCGCATGGCAGCCTCGGCTGCATCGGAGTCGCGGGCGCAGACGGCATCGATGATGGCGACATGCTCGGGCAGCGACACCGACATACGTCCAGGATGCATCGCCAGCTTGAACTGATGTCGGACGAGTTGCCCGCGCAGCCGCTCCAAAATCTCGTCCGCGGATCGCTGGGCGCTGATCTCGCGAATACGTCTGTGCAGCAACTGATTCTGACGGGAGTATCCGAAGACGTCGCCTGCTGCGGCGGATTCGGTGATCGCTCGGCGAAGATCGGTGAACTCGGCAATTCCTGCGTCGGTGACATTGCGTGCAGCCCGGGCGGCACACAGTCCTTCGACGACCATGCGGACCTCGGTGATCTCGACCGCCTCGTCGAGGGAGACCGACCGCACCCGCGCACCCCGATTGGCGACACGTTCGATCAAGCCTTGAGCGCCGAGTTCTTGCAAAGCAGCGCGCACAGCGCTCCGACTGGCATGGAACTGTGTGCACAGATCAGCTTCGACCATGCGTTGGTTGGGCGCGAAGTCACCACCGAGAATCGCCTGCCGAATCCCATCGGTCACCACAGTGTGATCGGTGATCAGTTCCTTCGATCCCTGTTCCGTCATCGACATCGAGCCACCTTCAACATTGTCACCAAAATTGTTGCGTAAATCGTAACTCAAGTAATGGATTCTTTGCCGACTTTCGACCGAACCGACAGCCGCCGTGGGATTGCTCGCCCCGATAAACGAGAAGAACACCCAACTTGTCGAGACTGGAGAACCGCATGACCACACCTGCCGTCAAAAGCCCAGGATGGCTCGACTGGTATCCCGACCCGAGCACACCGCGCTTCGCGATGCCAACCGGGGCCGTGGACGCTCACTGCCATGTCTTCGGTCCGTCCGATCAGTTCCCGTTCGCCGACGAACGCAAGTACACACCGTGCGACGCAAGCAAAGACCAACTGTTTGCCCTCCGCGACCATCTCGGAGCCACCCGCAACGTCATCGTCCAAGCAACGTGCCACGGAGCTGACAACACCGCCATGCTCGACGCCGTCGAAGCTTCCAGCGGTACGGCCCGCGGCATCGCCACGGTCCGCCCCAACGTCACCGACACCGAACTGCGCACACTGCACGACGCGGGCGTCCGAGGGGTCCGCTTCAACTTCCTCAAACGGCTGGTCGACACCGCCCCCGACGCCGATTTGCTCACGATCGCGAAACGAATCGAGCCTCTGGGCTGGCACATCGTCATCTACTTCGAAGGCCCGGACCTCGTGGACCTCGAAGGATTTTTCGACACACTCCCGGTCCCGATCGTGATCGACCACATGGGCCGACCCGACGTCACATCACCCGTCGACGGTCCGGAGTTCGATCGATTCCTTCGGTTCGTCGAACGCAACGACGCATGGGTGAAAGTCAGCTGCCCAGAACGACTCACCGCCACCGGACCGGCCGCACTCAACGGTGAACGCAACTCCTACCTCGACGTAGTTCCCTTCGAGCGAAAAGTCGTCGACGAGTTCCCGGACTCGGTTCTCTGGGGAAGCGACTGGCCCCACCCGAATCTAACCGACCACATGCCCGACGACGGTCTGATTGTCGACCGCATTCCACTCTTCGCACCCACGTCCGAGATCCAACACAAACTCCTCGTCGCCAACCCCACGCGGCTGTACTGGCCGAACGAGAACGCCTGATCGCCGCTCCGACCACCCCAAGAATTGAGTAACACGATGCAACACTCCAACGCGGCGAACCGACTCGATCGTATGCCGGTGTCCAAATTCCACAAGATCACCTTGATCGCCATCTCGTTTGCGTACTTCTTCGAATTCGCAGACCTCAACACCTTCGCCACCACAGTCCCCAAGCTCATCTCGGTCTGGGGCGTAAACGTCAATCAGATTGCCTACGTCACTTCGCTGTCGTTCGTGGGGATGTTCTTCGGTTCCATGATCGGCGGCTACATCGCTGACAGGCTCGGACGCAAGAAGGCGCTGTTCGCAACCACCATCTGGTTCGCGACGTTCTCCTTCCTCTCGGTGTTCACCTGGGACATCTACTCACTCGGACTGCTGCGAATTCTCACGTCAGCAGGACTGTCGGCCATGACGGTCGCCGCGGTCATCTACGTCAACGAGATATTTCCGAGCGCGATTCGCGGCAAGTACCAGGCCTACGCGATTGCCATCGGTATCTGCGGAACTCCGGTCACCAACCTCATCGCCAGCGCGGTGGTGCCGGCCAGTGATTGGTCGTGGCGACTGGTCTATCTCTGGGGTGCATGCGGAATCTTCTTCTTGATCTTCGCCCGCAGGCTGAAGGAGTCCCCACGCTGGTACGAGAGCAAGGGCGAGTACGACAAAGCCAACGAAATCCTGAAAGAGATCGAAGACAGCATCGTTGCCGAGTCGGGTCCGCTGCCCGAGCCGAAGGCCGAGGTGATCGAGACAGCGTCGCAGACCAAAGCACCTCTGAAGATGTTGTTGCAGAAGCGATACCTGTTTCCAACCGTTCTACTGTCGGTCATGTGGATCACTCAGACAATCGGATTCTTCGGATACTCGAGTTGGGCACCGACCCTCCTCGCAAACGAAGGCTTCAGCGTCGAAGATTCGATCTTCTACGTAGCACTCACCACGGTCGGTGCACCACTGGGATCACTGCTAGCCGCCCAGATTACCGATCGATTCGAACGCAAGTGGTGCCTGGCGATCTTCGGTGCCGTGATTGCCGTCTGCGGCCTTCTCTACGGCCTCACCTTCAACCCGATCATGATCGTCACCTTCGGATTCCTCGTGAACTTCTTCGAACGTGGCTACACAGCAGTTGCTTACGCCTACTCCCCTGAAGTCTTCGACACCCGCGCACGATCCTTGGGCACAGGCGTCTCCTACGGCCTCGGCCGCCTGTCGAATGCCATCGGACCACTGATCATCGTCGCGCTCTACAACGGCCAGGGCTACCAAAGCGTCTTCTACTTCATCGCGGGTATGTGGCTGTTCGGCTCCATCACTCTCGCCATCTTCGGGCCGAAAACCCGACAAGCTCGCCTCGCAGCAAGCGCACCCACCACACAGCCCGCCACCCCTTGATCAGAAGCTGACCCGCACAAGCGAATACGACGAAATAGCCCCGGAACCTGACTTGTCAGGTTCCGGGGCTATTTGCTATCGAACGGACTACCGAACCAGCTGATCGAAAACCAGCATGTTGCCACGCGTCGACGCCGTTAAACGCTGTCGACCGCGATGATCGACGCTGCAAGCCCCCGACCGCTTCGCAGGTTCAGACCGGACAACTTCTTCCATCTGTCGGTTCGATAGGACGCTGTGTTGGGGTGGACATGAAGCAACTGCGCACTCTTGCTGATCGAGAAACCCGTGTCCGAGGAGGACTTACCGTATCCGCCAGATCCGGGTGCTCGCGGGCCACGAGCGCGGGCTGGGCGAGTATCGGTGCCAGCCGTTCCCTGTCCGAACACAAGCCGATCCTGGGCCGCGACCCCACTGAGAGGCTGAACTTTACAACCGATACGCCCCTGAACCCGACCTACCGAGTTCCGGGACTGTCTGTTGTCCGGCGCTGTCGAGTTCTCGACTTACCCGCTGCTCATCGACATGGATGTTTTACCGGGTGCAGCGCTGACCACACATCCCGAAGACGACGATGTCGCGTTCACCGGATCCACAACCGACCAGGCCATCGCTTCTGCTGCCGGAGGATCCCTGAAGAGCATTTCGCTCGAGCTATGCGGTTTCAGCGACGAATTCGTATGTCGCACGTTCTGACACGATTCCAGCTCTGCGCATTCATCCTGCGTCTGATGCCGGGGTTCACTCGGTGCCGCCGTAATCGGCGACCTTGTCACGCCAGACGGAGTGCGGGTGCGCCCCGTCGAGCGATGCGCCCGCTTGAAGCACGAATTCGATCCACACCGACGGCCCGTCGATTCGGACGTAGTCACTGACCTGGTCGACGCCCGCGGTGCCGGAGAACGCCACGTAGGTGTTGTCCAGTTCCGCGGTGTACTTGGCCAGAATCGTAGCGGCGTCGGCGTCGTCGATGTCGCTGACGTAGGTGTTCATCGCTGCGACGACGAGTGCCTTCTGCTCCGGGGAGAGTGATGAGACCGGTACCCCGGTCTGGGTCGCGGGGAACTGACCGTCCTTCTGTGGGCCGACCAGAATGTCGGTGTAGACCTCGTCCTGTTTAGCTGCCGCCTGCTGCTCCGGAGTCAGCGATCCCACGAGGTTCGCGAAGGCGACTCGTTCCTGCTCCATCGGCATGTTCGAGCGGTCGTTCTCGTCGAAGCTGTAGCCGGGCTCGACACCGCGGAACGACGGTGTCGCTCCGACGAGCACTCCATCGGTGTAGGTGTTGGCGAACGCCGTGTGGTGTCCGCCGTAGTACAGCTCCCAGGTGCCGGAGTCGGACGGTGTGCCGAGGAAGGCGAAGTGGAAGTTGCCCGAACCGAATCCGCCGTCCTGCCCGGTGGCGTTCGCCGCGAGGTAGTCGTCGGCATTCAGGATCTGCTGAATCTCGTCGTAGCCTTCGTTGTCGGCCGTGCCCGACGCTTCCTTCAGAATGTCCATCACGAGCGCGAGCTGCTCTGGGGAGAACTCACTCAGTGTCGGGCCGACGCGATCGCGGTATCCCTGGGGCGGAAAGTTGCTCCACTTCTCGGCAGTGTCCAGCGAATAGTCGAGGACCATCGACGACGCGAGATCGGCGTCCGCACTTGCGATGAGCTCGTTGGAAAGGCAGGTGATCTTCGAGTAGCCCGACTCCGCATCGCAATCGGAGGATGACGTCGCCGCGGACTCGGATGCGGCCGACTCGGTAGAGGGGGTGTCGTCCTGGGTGGACGAGCAGCCGACGAGCGCTGCTCCGGTCATCAGGAATATTCCTGCAGCCGAGGCTGCTCGCGTGCGGCCCGATCGCGTTGGACAGGGAATGCGCATCATGTGCTCCTCAGTAGTGAATCATGTTGTATGGAAATGGGTTTCGGGTATCCGGTCGGCCGAGAGCGATACAGCATGAATGCGGCAATCGCGGCTGCGAGCCACAGGGCCGCGACCACGTAGACGGAGACGTCGACGAGGCTGTCTGCCGCAGTGGCGACGGCATTCGGAACGCCCACGCGGTCCAACACCCATCCGACGGCCGCAGTGCCTGCCAGCGCAGCCGCGACGATTCTCAGCGGGCCGTAGACACGTGTGCGGGCCAGGACCATCAGCGGCGGCAGGACCACCGCCACTACGGCAAGCTGCATCAGTTCGATACCGATGTTGAAGCCGAACAAACTGGTAGCGAGTTGGCTGCCGGTCAGATCGTGCTCGGTCAGCGTGGTAGAGAACGCGAGGCCATGGACCAGCCCGAACAGGCCGGCTATCAACGCTTCTCGGCCAGGGAAGGTCGGTCTGATGGCATGGAGAGCTGCGATGAGAATGCTGACGGCGATGAGCACCTCGATGGGTTGCTGCGGAACAGGGAATCCGATCGAACCCAACGTGAGGGTGACGGAATGGCCGAGTGTGAACGCGAGGGTTATCGCTGCTATCCGGCGCACTGCCGTTGTCGGTCGTGCAGCCCCGGCCCACCGCCGACCGGCTACGAGCAGCGGGGCTGGAAGCAGCAGTGTCAGCAGAAACAGTTGGTGATCGGTGCCTTCCCGGATGTGCGATATACCGAGCGAGACCATGCTGGTGAAGCCCTGCCACATACTGCCGTCGTCGAGTCGCACGGTGAGTGGAGTGATCTCACCGGTGACGGTATCCAGGCCAACGGTACCGATCTCGTGAACGGAATCGATGGTGCCGGTGGACCAATCGGATCGAACGGTCACCAGGACGACATGGGTGATGACCCGATGTATCACGGCGTCGTAGCCGAGATCGAACGTTCGCTCGTCGGCACCTGCGGGTGGGGTGAGGTGTGCCGTCGTGGTCACGGTGTCGTAGACACCGGTTCCGACGTTTTCTGCGGAATCGATGGTGAGGTCGTCGAGAGTGACCGCCCACGGTTGTCCGTCGACCGATGTCGGTCGGAAATGGGAACCGAGATAGCTCGAGAATTCGGCGGAGTGGGCGTCGACTTGATCCTGAGTCGCCGAATCGAGATCGATCCCGCTTGCGGCTTCGAGATCGCTGAGCGGAATGGTCAGTTCGGCGTCGATCTCACCCGAGTGCACGTCCAGTTCGACTGTCGTAGTGGGAAGGACGTGCGCCGAGGCGGTGCTGCCGATCAGCCATACCCCGATCGCGGACACGATGACGGCGAGCCCGGCGATCGACCTGCGGAATCGTGGGACTTCTCGGGCCGAGATCATGCCTGCGTGCCGCCGTAGTCGGTGGTGCGGTCGCGCCATACCGAGTGTGGGTGGTTGCCGGACAATACGATTCCGTGCTGCATGGAGAACTCGATCCAGACCGACGGGCCGTCGATACGTACGTAGTCGTCTTGCTCGGTCACTGCTGTGCTGCCAGAATACGACACATACGTCACGTCGAGTTCGCTTTCGTACTTCGCGAGGATCGTCGCGGCGTCCGCATCGTCGATGTCGTCGACGTAGGTGGCGATCGCAGCCATTACTAGTTGCTTCTGTTCCGCAGTGAGCGTGGAAGCCTGTACGCCCTCCTTGGCGGTCGGGAAGGCCCAGTCCTTGCCCGGCGTCAGCAGTATGTCGGAGTAGACGGAGTCGAGCTTCGCGGCGGCCAACTCCTCGGTCGACATCCCGGCGAGCATCGCCGCGAACGAGGCCTGCTCGTTCTCCAGCGGCGCGAAGGTGGCGCCGTTCTCCTCGTACGTGCCGTACGGTTCGACCCCGCGGAACGACGGGGTCGCCCCTGCCAACGCGCCGTCGGTATACGTGTTGGCGAAGGCGAGGTGATGCCCGCCGAACTGAAGCTCCCAGGTGCCGGAGTCGGACGGTGTGCCGAGGAAGGCGATGTAGTAGTTCCCGGAGCCGTAGTCTGTCCCCCCGCCGTTGGCTGCGAGGTAGTCGTCGGCGTTCAGCAGCTGCTGGATCTCGTCGTATCCGTCGCCCGCCGCCGAACCGGTGACGGCCTGAAGGAGGGTGTCGAGCGCTGCGAGTTGGGTGTCGTCCAGCTCGCTGAGCTGCAACCCGATCCGACCCTGGCCTCCACGCAGGAGTGCCTGAGGCAGGTTGGACCACTTCTCGGCGTTCTCCAGCGAGTACTCCTGCTGTAGCGACGTCTTCTGCTCGTCGGTCAGTGTCGCGGCGAATGCGTCGGCGGCGGCAACTACCGAGCCCGTCTCGGCCGAGGTCGACGTAGAAACAGTGGTGGTGGTAGCGGCAACGCTCGTCGCTGCCGCGGTGGAATCGCCGTCCGTGCCGCATGCAACGAGGGAAAGACCGAGGAATGCCGTCATCGATGACGCGACGAGCAACTTCCTGGCACGTGTGTAGCGGTAGGTGTGTGTACGCATGGGAGAACAGTAGAAAGATAGTGTCCTTCTGTTCTGTACCGCAGCTGTGAATTCACTGTGAGCGGCGTCGAGTAGAAGTCCGATCACGTGCGCGAAATCGATGACGCACGCACGAGTTCGTCCCGGACGGCATCACCGAGCGAGGCAGTGGTTCCGTTTCCGCCCAGGTCGGCCGTGAGTGCTGATTTGTCTTTTGCAAGAACAGTCTCGACCGCATGGAGGACAGCGGCTCCAGCCTGGGCTTCTCCAAGGTGCTCGAGCATCATTGCCGCACTCCAGATCTGACCCATGGGGTTAGCGATTCCCAATCCGGCGATGTCCGGCGCGGAGCCGTGCACCGGCTCGAACAGGCTGGGGAATGTGCGCTCCGGATTGATGTTGCCGCTCGGAGCGATACCGATGGTTCCGGTGCAAGCCGGCCCGAGGTCGGACAAGATGTCGCCGAACAGATTGCTACCGACTACTACGTCGAACCAATCCGGATGGAGAACAAAATTCGCAGCGAGAATATCGATGTGATATTTGTCCACGCGGACGTCGCTGTATCGGGTTGCCATCGCCTCGACTCGACTGTCCCAGTACGGCATCGAGATGGAGATACCGTTGCTTTTGGTGGCCGATGTGAGGTGCTTCTTCGGCCGGGTTTCCGCTAGATCGAACGCATACTTCAGGATCCGGTCGACTCCCGTGCGCGTCATCACCGTTTCCTGTAGGACGGTTTCGCGGTCGGTTCCCTCGAACATCATTCCACCGACCGAGGAGTATTCACCCTCGGTGTTCTCCCGTACGACATAGAAGTCGATGTCACCGGGCAGCCGACCGGCTAGCGGACTGTCCACCCCGGGCAGGAGCTTGACCGGACGAAGGTTCACATACTGATCGAAGTGACGGCGGAACTGAAGCAAGCTACCCCACAACGACACGTGATCCGGTACGACCTCGGGCCAACCCACGGCTCCGAAGAAGATCGAATCGAACGACCGCAACTCCTCGAACCAGCCTTTCGGCAGCATCTCACCCGTGTCGAGATAGTAATCGGCGCTGGCGTAGTCGAACTGTTCGAGGTCGATAGTGAAGTCGAATGCAGACGCAGCTGCATCGAGCACCTTGAGCCCCTCCACCATCACTTCCTTGCCGATTCCGTCACCGGGTATGGCGGCGATGCGATGGGTGACTCCCATGGGGTGCTCCGATCTCGGCCTCGAACGACCGATTGTCATGACGTGACTGTCTCGATAAGCGTAGGAGGCAATATGATGGATCGAAAGACCCATGTGAGCAACGCAGTCTTGCCGAAATCGACAAAAGGTCATCCGATGCGAGTCCACGAGATCGACGACATCGGTTTTTTCGATGTCGTCTCGAGGTCGAACAGTCTCACCGCGGTAGGCCGAGAGCTGGGGGTCTCCGTTTCGGCTATCAGCAAGCGGTTAGCGCGGCTGGAAGGGCGACTGGGAGTACGTCTGGTCACGCGAAGCACTCGCCGATTGACGCTGACCCCGGAGGGCGAGCGCTACGCGGCCGGCGCTGCGGCCATCGCGGCCGAGGTGGTAGAACTCGAGGAGTCCGTCACCGGCAACTACGCCGAATTACGCGGACGACTTCGGGTTCATTCGTCGGTCGGTCTGGGTCGGGCGCACATAGCCCCCGTGATGGCGGAGTTCGTTGCCGACAACCCTGGCGTGCATGTCGATCTGGAATTGTCCGCCAAGCCGCTGAACGTCGCCGAGACACCGTTCGACATCGGTATTCGAGTGGGAAACCTGCAGGATTCACGATTGACGGCCAAACGACTGTGCCAGAACCGGCGCGTGGTGTGCGCGTCACCGAGTTACCTCGCCGCGCATGGAGCACCACGGGTGCTGCGGGATCTCGACGACCACAATTGCATTGTTTTACGACAAGATGAAGGCGATTACGCGTTGTGGCGCTTCGGTTTCGGCGATGACGACACCGCGGTTCGGGTATCTGGGAACATGATCAGCAACGACGGCGATGTCGCAACCCAGTGGTGCGTCGACGGCCGGGGACTACTGATGCGGTCGCTGTGGCACGTCACCCCACTCCTGCAGGCTGGAGCACTGGTACAGGTGCTAGATGACATCGACACCCCGGCAGCCGACGTTCACGCACTCTTCTCATCTGGCCCGGGGGTTCCGCGCAGAGTACGCGCCGCCGTCGACTACCTGCGTGCTCGAATAGCCGACCGAGTCGAATCTTGATGAGTGGTAAGACCTTTCGGGACCCCGGACGGATGTGGCGGGTTCGGTAGACGCTTCGAGACACACCACTGCGACGGAGACGAGCAACTGTGCGGTGTGAACAACGACGCGACCTGGGCTGCTGCGACAACACTCTCGAGATCGCCGAGGCCCCTCCGTGTCCAGACTGCAGAGCTACCCCTCGCGGGGAGCGTGGAGACTGCGGCCCCAGCATCAGTGGACAGAGCTCGAACCGCGTCGATTCACAGCAACCACCCAGCCGACTGACAGCTAGTCGACGCCCCGAAGGTTCTACAGTCCTCGGTATGACTCCTACACGAATCGGCCGGCGAGCGTTCCTCGGCGGCACCATCGGAGTACTTGCTGCAGCCGGGTTGACGGCATGCACCGGTACCAGTTCACAGGCCACTGCTACGACGTCTGCTGCCGATACCTCTACTTCGGCGGCTGCCGACGCTGCCACCGTTCCCAGCATCGACGAACTCGTTGCCGCCGTCACCTCATCGTTCACGCAGGCGTCGTACACCGACACCGAGACTGGACTTGTACTGCCGTACAACATCTTTCTCCCAGAGGGGTACGACACCGGAACCAAATACCCACTCGTGCACTACATCGCGGACTCGAGCTTGGTCGGGCAGGACGTCACCGCTCCGTTGTCCCAATACGGTGCCTTGATTTGGGCGAGCGAGACCGAACAGGCGAAGCACCCGAGCATCGTCGTTGTACCCGAATACCCCGAAGTGATTCTCGACGACCACGACAGTTTCACCACCACCGACTACGTCGAACTGACAGCGCGGTTCGTTAATTTTCTACGCACCGAGTACAGCGTCGACACCAACCGTGTCTACGGCACCGGTCAGTCGATGGGTTGCATGACAACTATGTACCTCACCGCCAAGTATCCCGATCTCTTTGCCGCCGAGATGCTCGTGTCGGGGCAGTGGGACATCACTACACTGCAGAACCTGACGGAGGCAACATTCGTGTACACCGCCGCAGGCGGCGACGCCAATGCAACGGGCGGCCAAACCGAGGTAGAAAACATGCTCAGCACCGCGGGCGTACCGTTCCAGACCGCGACGTGGGACGCGACGTGGGAGCCTGCGAAGCTCGATTCCTCTGCCCAGGCACTCTTGTCGGCCGGTGACTCGGCCAACTTCGCCACCTTCGCCACCGGGACGGTTTTGACCGCGAACCCCGTGTCGAACATGGAACACATGGCTTCCTTCGAACCTGCCTACAAAATAACCGCACTGCGTGACTGGTTGTTCGCACAACAGGCGTGAGACAGACGACGCATACGCGCCAAGATCTATGACGCCTCCGAACCGTTGTGTGACAGCGCCTTTCGTCTTCTCGAGACTCTCCTCATCTCGACGGTCGAAACGAGGTCGGTTCGGCGGGCTGGCAGTCTTGCACGGGGACAACGCTGCCCACCAATCTTGAAGATGCGCTGTCGGTTCACCGCGACGACACGGTGAACTGCAGTCTCGCCGACAAGCGCAGTCACTCTGAGCTGACATCGCGTCGATCGACGGCAGCGCTAGCCATCCGCTCGGCCGCCGCGTGCCCGCTCGACCAGACGGATCGCAAACAAGTTTGCGCAGATGATTCCGAATCGACGCCCACACCAGGGCTCAGCTCGTACCAAGATGCGTCAGCCGTGTGTCAGCCAGACCGCGACAATAGGCCTTATCGCAGCGCTGAGACCTGCCTCGAGCTGCACATGTCTGCCGATAAGCGATCAACCGAGCTCCTGCCGGTCAGCGGATCTTGAATCCGCTGCGCCACTTGTCTATTCAAAACGAACGAAGTTCACGAAGGCCACGACACCCGTCGAAACTCGTTGCTTCTTCTGAAATTCGGATCCATATGGACTCCAATGCCTCCAGTCGGACTCGACCCGACACTTGACGTATTTAAAGTCCTCAGAAGTGGATTCACCTGAAGTATGAAGGACTCACATTTGATTCCTTGCAGGACTTTTCGTGCATTAACAGTCAACACTGTCAGGGACGAATCTAGCTGCTTGTAACACCCTTGCGTCACCGAGCCGCCTCCGATCCACCGGTACCGAACAGTCGCGGTCGGCCACGGACAACCACGGCACCGAATGGACGCAGAGCGTCAGCGTGCAGCGCTTCTATCGGACGGCACGGAGGCCGGTTCCCAATTCACCACTTCGCACCGAGCGGCACTCCAGACCGCACCGGAAACCCGTCAACGACCCACATCTGCCGGCCAGTGTGTCCGATGGTCGATAGCCGTCGGTGTCGACAAAGCAGTCCGACCCATGCCGTACGAGTCATATAATGACTTATCGACACTATTATATGAAAAGAGGCGTCATGTTCCATCCCTCTATCGGTTTCGCGGCCGCAGTGATGTCTGCGCCCGACCCGCACCAGCGCTACACCCCTACGTCCGTTTCGGAACTGCGTGACCCGGCCGAGATCGTGGTGGTCATCGATGATGATCCCACCGGTAGTCAATCCGTACGGGGTGTCCCGCTCTTGACGAGTTGGTCGCCGGATGATCTACGGTGGGCGTTCGACCAGGGCTGTCCCGGCGTATATGTTCTCACCAACTCGCGCAGCCTGACGGAGAACGATGCTGTTCGCGTCACTGCCGACGTGGTTCGCGCGGCAACCCGGGCGGCGGAAGTCAGCGGACGCCGACCGGTGTTCGTGAGCCGATCCGATTCGACGCTGCGTGGACACTTTCCGGCTGAGACCGACGTGATCATCGAGTCTGCGAGGGCGGACGTTTCAGGGGTCGTGCTCGTTCCGGCATTTCCCGCCGCAGGGCGATTGACGCTGCACGGGATTCATTACGTGGAGCGGGCCGGCGAGCTGATTCCTGTTTCCGCTACCGAGTTCGCGCGGGATGCGACATTCGGCTTCGAGTCGTCATATCTCCCGGACTATGTTCACGAAAAGACCTCGGGCGCCACCGCCGCCGATGACGTGCTCGTGATCGACATCGGTACGGTCCGGGCCGGTGTCGAGGCAATCGCGGAGCGCCTTGGCAGCGCGCGAGGTGCTGTCCCGATCGTGGTAGACGTTCTCGACGAGCACGATCTGATTGTGATCGCTCTCGGATTTCAGCAGGCAGAGTCGCGCGGCCAGCGTTTCGTCTATCGAGTGGGGCCCGCCTTCGTGCGCGCCCGGCTGGGTCAGGACACACCCGCAACTGTGCAGCCGAGCGATTTTGCCTTCACCGCAGAGACCGCTGCCCACGGCTTGGTTGTGGTGGGTTCGCACACAAAATTGACGACCGCACAGCTTGCAGAACTGCACGATCGTTACGCCGAGGCGGTCGTCGTAGAGATTCCGGTCGAAGCTGTATCCGATGCTGCGGAAGCGGACAGAATCGAGCGTGAGTGCATCCAGAGGGTCGTCGAGGCTCTCCCCCACGCGCACGTCATCGTGCAGACCAGTCGCAACCTGGTTCGGTTTCACGATCCCGAGGCGAGCCTTGCCCTTTCTCGACGGGTGTCCCAGGTCGTGGTGAACATCGTGGCGGGTGTGCTGGCAGCCCTGCCGCCGAAGTTCGTGGTCGCCAAAGGCGGTATCACTTCCCATGATGTTGCAGCACGGGGCCTGTCGATATCCCGGGCGATGATCGTCGGGCCGATGCTGCCCGGTTTGGTGTCTCTACTCCGTCCGGTGGGTGGTCCGGCAGAGGGGATCCCTTACGTGGTGTTTCCCGGCAATGTCGGCGGCGAAGGAGATCTGCTGTCGGTCGTCTGCGCTCTGGCCGGACACGCAGTCGCGAGTTGAGTCTTGTCAATCTCAGCAACAAGGCTTACGTTGTTTGAGTCACAATGTGCATTTCAAAGTTCATTATGTGACATTCATCGAGGAGGTCACAATGGATCAGTCCCGATCAGGGTCTCAACAGGTCGACAAGCAGACTGTGCGCAGGGTTGTGTCATCGAGTTTCATCGGCACGACACTCGAGTACTACGAGTTCTTCATCTACGCCGCGGCGTCCGCGCTCGTATTCAACAAGATATTTTTCCCGAGCTTCTCGCCGGTCGTCGGCGTGCTGGCCTCGTTCGCAACGTTCGCGGTCGGATTCGTGGCACGGCCTATCGGATCCATCGTGCTCGGCTCGATGGGCGACCGCTTGGGCCGAAAGAGGGCGCTGGTGCTGTCGATGGTGTTGATGGGGGTATCTACAGTCGCCATCGGCCTGCTCCCCTCGTACGGCACAATCGGTTTCCTCGCACCGCTGCTGCTGGTGCTGTTCCGGCTCGTCCAGGGCTTCGCACTGGGCGGGGAATGGGGAGGAGCAGCATTGATGCTCGTAGAGAACGCCAGACCCGAGCGCCGGTTCTCGATGGGCAGCGTGGTGAACATGGGCACTCCTGGCGGACTGATCCTTTCCACCGCCGTCATTTCCGCAACAGTCTCCTTCACCGGCGACAATTTCGAGACATGGGGTTGGCGCGTACCGTTCCTACTCAGCGCCGTCTTGGTGCTCGCCGCCTACTACATTCGCAGCAAACTCGAGGAAACCCCTGAATTCCGGCAGTCCCTGTCCGAAGTAAAAAGACCGGTTCGAGTTCCCATCCGCGCCGTGCTGCGCCGCGGCTGGCGTCAGGTGCTGCAGATCTTTTTGATCTGTGGCGCGGCCAACGCGGTCTACTTCATCGTCGCTACCTACACACTGTCCTACGCGACCAGCGAGCTCGGAATACCCCGTCAAGAAGTGTTGTACGCGCAGCTTGCTGCAGCATTCGTCTATGTCGTTGCGATTCCCGCGTACGGGCGACTCGCAGACAAGATCGGACCCGCCAAAGTCGTCGCCATCGGGTGCGGACTGTCTGCATTGTTCGCGTTCTTCTACTTCCCGTTGATCTCCACCGGGAATCTGTTCTTGATCTTTATCGGGATGACGTTCGGACTGAGCGCTGTGCACGCAGCTATCCAGGCTCCGCAGGCGGGCATGTTCACCGACAAGTTCCCTGTCCGAGTTCGCTATTCGGGTGTTGCGTTCAGCCAGGCCCTCCCCACTGCGATAGTAGGTGGAACATCACCGTTCATCGCTACTGCGCTCTTTTCCGCGACCGGCAGCACAACCCCGATCGCCGCCTACATGGCAACGTTCGCAGTGATCGGATTTGTCACCGCCCTGACGTGGAATCGCACCGAGGGCAAGAAGACGATGGTCGTCGAGGATGACAGTGCCACCGGCCGTCCCGAAGCCGCCGACCCCGCCGAGGGATCGTCGCTACCTCGTCCCGCCGCCGAGACGTTGCCCAATTCCGATCCCGCGACGAGCAGCTGACGGTTGCAGTGATCCGCGCCGTACGCGCGACCGCGTAAATCTTTGACAAGAAAGAGAATTCGATGACGCCCTTACCTGTTAGGACGACAGCCAATCTCACCCTGCTCTTTCCCGAGGTCGACTTTCTCCACCGGCCGCGCGCTGCCAAAGAGGCAGGTTTCGACCGCGTCGAATGTTGGTGGCCATTCGGGGCGAAACCGCGCCCCACCGCCTCCGAGGTCAACGAATTCGTCTCGGCGATCGACGATGCCGGCGTCAAGCTGGTGCACATGAATCTGTTCGGTGGCGACATGGCAGCTGGCGAACGCGGGGTCCTATCCCACCCCGAACGCCGAGATGATTTCGCGGACAGCCTCGAACCGGTCCGTACGATCGCGCGTGATCTCGGTACGAAGTTGTTCAATGTGCCGTACGGCCACAGCCGGTCCGATCTGAATTCAGACGACGCCTTCACCGTCGCCGAACAGAATCTGCGCGCCGCGCACGAAGCGCTGAAAGAGTTCGATGCCGTGGTGCTTCTGGAAGCTGTCAGCGGTATGCCGCAGTATCCGATCAAGACCAGCGACGACGCCATCGCCTTATTGGACCGACTACGTGCCCGTGACGCAGGACCGACGGGCTACTTGTTCGACCAATTCCATCTGGTCCGAAACGGCGAAGACGTGTTCGACAGTGTTCGGCGGGTCGCGCCCTACATTGCGCATGTGCAAGTTGCGGACACGCCTGACCGCCACGAACCGGGTAGTGGGGACTTCGACTTCACGGGCTGGCTGAAACTGCTGAACGACGTCGGGTACGTCGGGGACATCGCACTCGAATTCAATCCGGCGGGGAACACTCTCGATGCGCTCTCCGCGATCCGCAGGAGCGGAGTGTTCCACTGATGAGCTCCGGTGTGACGGGCACTCGGATCGGCAGTGTCTTGGAGATCGTTGTCTCGCGACCTCACGAACGAAATGCTCTGAGGCCGAACACGCTCGCAGCACTGGGGAAGGTACTGAACGACGCAGAAGCCGATGCTTCGGTGAGCGGTGTGATTCTTCGGGCGTCCGGCGAGACTTTTTTGTACGGCGGAATCTTCACCGACGAAACCAGCGATGACAGTGAACCTCTTCACGTGTCGGCGATCTACAAGCCCGCTATCGGATCCGTATTCGAGGCATGGCGACGGCGAACATTCCCTGTCATCGCGGTAGTAAATGGGCCAGCGCTGGCATTCGGATGCGCTCTGGCTCTGACCGCCGATGTGACCATTGCATCACCCGCCGCGACATTCACCTTGCCCGAACTCGACAACGGCCTCGTCCCGGTCTATGCCATCGCGTTGATGGCCACTCGCTACGACATGAATGCCATCCGAGACCTTGTATTGACACGGCACTCGTTGAGCGCCGTCGACGCCGCCACCCGCGGGATGGTCAACGAACTTGCGGCAAGCACAACCGTCGCGGAAACTATTGTCGACGCGCATGTGCACCTATGGAATCGATTGGGCCGCAACGTTACCAAGCAAGCCATGCAGACTTTCGAGGCACTCGACCGGGCGGACCTCCTAGATTCTCGTCGGATTGCCGACGAGGGACTCGAATTGCTCTTCGACCGATTCAGGTCGAAGCAATCGACACAGGACTACCTGGAACGGTTCTGATTTGCAGGCTTCTTCAACGAAAGAGTGAACAGCAATGTCCGTAATGGATCTACCGCAGGATTTCATCAGTGGATTAGAAGGCGTCGTGGCATTCACCACCGACATCGCCGAACCGGACAAAGACGGCGGCGCATTGCGATACCGCGGAGTGGACATCGAAGATCTTGTGTCCAAGCACGTCACCTTCGGCAACGTCTGGGCGCTTCTCGTCGACGGCCGCTTCGGACCAGGACTACCGCCGGCCGAGCCTTTCCCGCTACCGATCCACACCGGCGACGTCCGCGTCGACGTTCAAGCGGGCCTGGCCATGCTCGCACCCATCTGGGGCTACCAGCCACTGCTCGACATCGACGACACCACCGCCCGCGACAACCTCGCCTGCGCGTCGGTGATGGCCCTGTCCTACGTCGCCCAGTCCGCGCGCGGCATCTACCAGCCCGCGGTGCCGCAGAAGAAGATCGACCAGTGCGAAACCGTCACCGCGCGGTTCATGACGCGATGGAAAGGTGACCCGGACCCCGCGCATACCGAGGCCATCGACGCCTACTGGGTCTCCGCCGCGGAACACGGCCTGAATGCGTCGACGTTCACCGCCCGCGTCATCGCCTCCACCGGAGCCGACGTCGCAGCATCCCTGTCCGGGGCCATCGGCGCAATGTCCGGGCCGCTGCACGGCGGCGCACCGGCCCGCGTGCTGCCGATGATCGAAGAGGTCGAGAAGTCCGACGATGCCCGCGGACTCGTCAAGGGAATCCTCGACCGCAAAGAAAAGCTCATGGGCTTCGGCCATCGCGTCTACCGCGCGGAAGACCCACGCGCACGGGTGCTCCGTGCAACCGCCAAGCGCTTGAACGCACCGCGCTACGAAGTAGCAGCCGCTCTCGAGCAGGCAGCACTCGCGGAACTGCGCGAGCGTCGCCCCGACCGTCCCATCGAAACCAACGTAGAATTCTGGGCCGCCGTCATCCTCGACTTCGCTGAAGTTCCCGCCCAGATGATGCCCGCCATGTTCACCTGCGGCCGCACCGCCGGCTGGTGCGCGCACATCCTCGAGCAAAAGCGCCTCGGCAAACTCGTCCGCCCCGCCGCCATCTACACCGGACCGTCCCCGCGTACCCCCGAATCGGTCGATGGGTGGGGCCGCACGGCCTGACCCGCACTCGAACAGGCAGGGCAGCGTTAAGCAACAACAAACTTGCCCCGAGCTTCCAGATCCGACCGTCGAAAATTGGCAATGGCCTCTCTCCGCGCGGTGCCGGTCCATGCCGTCGAGCTTGCCCCCCCGGACCGGAGCACGGGGTAGTTCTGACGAACCGCGACGCCGCCGCAGCGGCGGTTTGTCGGCAGTGCCCGGTAGTCGCTCAATGTCGGCAGGACGCCCTTGCTGCACGTGAGCGCTACGGGTACCTGGGGAGGTCCCACCCCCGCCGAACGCAAACGACTCACCCACAGGATTACGTCGCACGCTCCTGTAGCTGGTGGCGCCGGGCATTCACGGTACAGGACGCCCGATTCGGGCACAGACTGCTCCTTTCGTGCACGCCTTCTCGTGCGAGCGGTGCGGTGCTTCGCCTGTTTTACGCGCCATTGCGGACGTCACCTTCAGCCGTCGTCATTCGTCCGCCCCGACTTCGATTCGTGACTTCGACCGGCGACGTCGAGTGTGGTGTGGACCCACGAACCGGGCGTTCACCGGGCTGGGCCGGCATCCGACTTCTTGATTCACCAGCCGTGTCACTAGTTTCCCGCCCATGCCGCAGTCCCTCGGCCCTTGAGGAACTAATACGTTGTCTCACAACTTTTTTCGGCGCAGTACTTAACTATCCCCGTAGGGTCGACGCGTTCGAGAATCGAAGACAGCAACGGGCACATCTCAGCTGTTGCCGGATCTGAAGATGCGGCTGATCAGGCCATCCCCGATGCCCGGTTTCCTTGCGATCGACAACACAACGTGATCATATAGTGACAAGGAACACCTAATTTTGTTTACATTGTGAATGCAGCCGTACGGGACGTGTACGGCCTGCGCCGTAGCCATCCCGTTCCCGGGTCGTCCAACGAAAGAGTCACGATGTCCAATACATGGATCGTCATCAACACCGCGATCGCGGTGCTCGCTGTCGTGGTCCTGATCATGCGTTTGAAGTTCAATCCGGTTATTTCTCTGGTCGTAGGTGCCGCCTACCTCGGCCTCGTGACCGGTGCTGGGGTGCGCACGACAGTGGACACCATCACAGCGGGATTCGGTGAAATCATGGCCGAGGTCGGCCTCCTGGTGGCATTCGGTGTGCTGACCGGCGCGATTCTTCATGAGATGGGCGCGATCGGCAGGCTGGTCGATGCTTTGCTGAAAGTCTTCGGGCCCAAGCGTGTTCCAATGGCGTTCTCGCTCACCCTTGCCACTGCACTACAATCGATCTTCCTCGATGTATTGGTAGTGATCTCGGCACCACTCGCGCGCAGCATCGGTACTCGAATCGGCAAGGCCGGAACCGCACGAATGGCCACGGCCCTGGCAATAGGCGGAGAATGCGGAATTGTCCTCATGGTTCCTGGTGTCGGCACCATCGCCCTCGCCGGCCTATTGGGGGTCCCTCTGGGAAAAATGCTGCTTTTCGGACTCGTCGTCATCGTCCCCACGGTCGCCATTGCGGTCTCGATCATGTCGTTCCTGTTTCAGCGGGGATGGTGGAGCGAGGCTGACGAAGAGGCAGTCCGCATCGATGTCGAAAGCGCTCACGACACTGGACGGAGCGACCCCGAACACCATGGGGACGCCGGTGCCACAACGACTTCCCGCCGCGCGCAAGATCCGACCATGCCCCAAGACGACGCCCCGAGCAGAGTAGATCGATCATCCACTGTTGTGGCCTCGCCACCGACCGAACGCCCGGTCCCACTGGCAATGCTCTTCGCTCCCCTGATGCTCTCGCTGGTCCTGATCGGCCTCGGCGCGATCTTCGGCATCGCTGATGTTGAAATTGGCATAGTGGAGTTCATCTCCGAACCTGCCATCGCACTCCTGATCGGACTGGTCGGCACCTCGTTGCTCGCGCGCCGCACCATCGGCCGGGACCGGGTGGAGAAAGCCGTCGGACGAGGTTTTGCCGAGAGTGGTCAGATTCTGCTGCTGACCGGAGTCGGCGGATCACTCGCCGCGGTGATTAAGCTCGCCGGACTCGGCGAAATCCTGGGACAGTACTTCTCCGCCAACACCGTCGCGCCTGTGCTGCTGGTCTGGGTCATTGCAGCCCTGCTGCACATCGCCGTGGGATCGGTGACCATATCGGCGATCACCTCAGCGGGCATCCTCGCCCCCGTGGCACCGATGATCGGACTCGATCCCGTCTTCCTCGCCCTCGCAGCGGGCGCTGGTTCGCTGTTCGCCATACACGTCACCTCGAACACGTTTTGGCTCCTGAAATCCCTCATGGGACAGACCACCCGCGGAACTCTCAAAACGTGCACCGTGGGGGTGTCGGTCGCATCGGTGGTCGCATTGTGCATCATCACCCCCCTGAGTCTGGTGCTGTGATCGCAGGAAGCAACGGCTGAGTCTCTCGAATTTCCCGTTCCAGGAGGGCGTCATCGAATTCGGAGTCGCCATAACCATCCCTTGACCGAGCGACCGCAGAACCGTACGATCGAATCATAATATGAAGCCTCATGTTCATTATATGAAGGAGTAGGCGAGATGGCCCACACCCGAGGAGCGCTCGAGGACATCCGCGTCCTCGAACTAGGAAATTTCATCGCCGCCCCCACAGCTGGCCGAATCCTCGCGGACTTCGGCGCGGACGTGATCAAGGTCGAACGCCCCCGAACTGGAGACGAGCTCCGTAACTGGCGATTACGAGCTGGTGATACATCCCTACTCTTTCGCAGCGTCGCTCGCAGCAAACGGTCCTTGACCCTCGATCTCCGCACCGACGAAGGACGCGAGATCGCACTGAAATTGATCGCACGTACTGACATCGTCCTCGAGAATTTTCGTCCCGGGACTCTTGAGAAGTGGGGACTCGGTGAAGATGCGCTACGCGAGGTCAATCCCGACCTTGTGTTCGTGCGCGTTTCGGGCTTCGGACAGACAGGGCCCAACAGCCACCTCGCGGGTTTCGGCGCGGTCGCCGAGGCTTACGGTGGCCTACGCCACCTCACCGGCGAACCCGGACAAACCCCGGTTAGAACTGGAGTGAGTCTTGCCGATTTCGTAGCTGGGCTGTACGCCGTTGTCGGAGCACTGATCGGAATAATTGGCAAGCGTAGCGGTCGCGGCGGAGAAACAGTCGATGTCGCTCTCTACGAAGCGATCTACTCCATGCTCGAGTCCACCCTTCCCGACTATTCTGCCTTCGGGACCATTCGGGGCGCACTGGGCAGCAAGATGCCCGGCGTATGCCCCTCCGGCACGTATCTGTGCTCGGACGGAAAATACATTGTCATCGCCGGCAACGGCGACGCGATCTACGGCCGATTCATGAACGTCGTCGGACGACCGGACCTCGGTACCGACATTGCTCTACAGACCAACGCCGGACGCGTGGAACGCGAAACCGAGATCGACGCAGCCATCTCGGACTGGGCTGTGTCACTCGACAGCAAAGCTGCATTGCAGTTGCTCGCCGACGCGTTCGTGCCGAGTGGACCGATCAACACCATCGAAGATCTCGCCGACGATCCGCATCTTGAAGCACGTGGAATGAACGAGCGCCACTCGATCCGGATCGACGCGGATACCGAACAGGAGGTGCTTTTTCCTGGAATCGTCCCACGGCTGTCCGCAGCTCCCGGCCGGACCCGATGGATGGGACCGGACCTCGGATCGCATACCAAAGACGTCCTTACCGAGATCGGTTACGACACAGACCACATCGAAGCCTTCGACACCAAGGGAGTCATCTGAGCATGAGCGACAGAGTATTCATCACCGACGTCACACTCCGCGACGGGCTGCAAATCGAACCCACAATCGTCCCGACAGCAGACAAGATCGCATTCGGAAAAGCACTTATCGCGGCAGGGTTCGAAGAACTCGAAGTCGGCTCCTGGGTCAACCCCAAGGCCGTACCGACGATGGCTGACACTGCAGAGGTCGTAGCGGGCCTCGCGGACACGCCGGCGACGTTCCATACCTTGCTCATGAACGAGAGAGGCGCGGAAAACGCGGTGCGGGCCGGCGCCCGCAATGTTCGGCTGGTCGTGTCGGCCACCGATGGACACAGTAAATCGAATGCCGGCGTACCCACCGACGAGGCACTCGAACGTATTCGGCGCGCAGCTGAGATTCTCACCGAGGCCGGCATCCGCATCGAGGGTGCGATCGCAACCGCGTTCGTATGCCCATTCGACGGCGACACCCCGGTCGAGCGCACAGCCCGCGTCGCACAGACCTACATCGATCTGGGTGCCGAAACCGTCATCATCTCCGACACTATCGGTGCTGCGTCCCCGGGAGACGTACGCCGCGTCGTCGCAGAACTCGCCACTCGCCTACCCGTCGAGCGCATCGCTCTGCACCTGCACGACACCTACGGCATGGCGTCCGCGAGCGCTTGGGCGGGCTTCGCACTCGGCATCCGACGCTTCGACGGCGCACTCGGAGGACTCGGTGGGTGCCCCTTCGCACCCGGCGCTACCGGAAATATCGCCAGCGATGATCTGATTCACATGTTTCACCGTGAAGGCATCGACACCGGCGTCGACGTCGACGCCCTGCCCGCACTCCGTGACCGGCTCTCCGGTCTGGTTGGACATCCGTTGGCGTCCTCGCTGGCACGAATCCCGGCCACCCCTTCACGCCTACGTCGCGTCGCCTGAGCACAACGTCCGAACACCGAGGTCTGGGACAGGGATGAGTACAGACTCCGTGTCCCAGACCTCGTCTACCTCCGGATCTCGTCCAACGACACTGCGCGACGTCATCGGTCCCACCGCGCGAGCCTCGCCTGTAGAGAAGGAATCAGCTGTCAGATGGCCTCGACCGTCGCCTTACAGGACCGCAACGGAACGATCCCGTACTGATCCACGGCACCGACATCCTCACCGAGCAAGAGTAGATCCGCGGTTCAATCGATATCGGAGTTGCGAAGGTCAACGTCGACGCAGAACTACGGCGCGCAGCTTTGGCCGCGTCGCTCCACTTCACAGCAGACTCGGACGATGCCTCGGACGCGGTGGAGACGTGGGGCGCAGCGCGGCGGGCGATACAGCACACGGTTGTGACCTCGATCGAACTCTTCGACACTTCGGTCTCGATCAACGCGTAACACTGCGCCAACGATCGCCGCGTCCTCGATCCAAGAGAGCCACACGGGCGGTGAAATCACCTGTTGACATGTCGATGCCACTTGTTGGCATTGAGTTCTCGTAAGGTGAAAAGATGAATGCGACGCACAAGTCCGAACCGACCAAAACCGGAGTCGGCGTCCTCGACAAAAGCGTTGCCATGATGGACCTCGTCGAACGACATCCGATGACACTTCCGGAAATTACCGATTCGCTCGATGTCAACATCTCCACCGCATACCGCCTGGCTACTGCCTTGTGCCGCCATGGCTTCATGCGACGCGACGACGACGGTCGCTACTTTCTCGGCCACCGCTTCAGTCAGGCCGTGCTCACCGAGACAGCCGGCCCCGCGCTGCGACAGCTCAGAGATACGACAGGTGAATCGACCCAGCTCTGGGTCAAACGCGGAGCATACAGACTGTGTGTGCTGAGTTTCGAGTCCAACGATGCGCTACGTGTAGTCCTCGAAGTCGGCAGCCTCATCCCCCTCCAGGAGGGATCGGCTGCACTGATACTCACCGGCCGCTACGACACCGAACTCGGCTACGCAGCAACCGAAGGCACCCGCGTACCCGGAATTGGGTCCGTTAGCGCACCCGTGTTGGCGGGCGATCAACTCGTCGCTGCGGTTTGCCTGACCGGACCACTTCCACGCATAACACCCGACCCCGGATCGAAATTCGGCAACCTCGTCGCCGAATGCGGCGCACGAATCGGCTCGACCCTGCCCGCCACCTGACTTGCAGATCGAACAACCCAGCAAGTGCGGCACTCGCCGCGCGTCGATTGGCTGCGATGTCCGCCGAGTGCGTGGAGACGACGGAGGACCGAGTCACCCTCCCCAACGCCGTGAGCGCGCCGGCACCCGACCGCACAGTGAAAGATAGTCGCAGCAACCGAGTCCGAGACGGAGATCGGTTCAGTACTGTCCTCCCAGGGCTGCCGAAACGTTCGACCGCGCAGGGGTGCAGATCATGGGGCACCCGTGTGAGTCTGTGTCGCCGAATCGGGTTAGAACTTCGTGAAGTCCTCCGGAGGTGTGGTGATGCTCCAATACCCGAACACCCCCGGACCAGTGTTCTCGATACATGAGATGCACCAGCAGCGTGTTCGTACCAGCTGCCCGGCTGAGATCACCCGAACCTCGTTATCGTCCAACAACATTGTCGCTGTGCCCTCTTCGACCAACCACACCTGCTCGGATACCTCGTGCACGTGCGACTCGGAGACAGCCCCCGATTGAAGGGCCACCCTCAGATCGTCATCTGCGCATCCGGCGCATTCGCCGTCCACAAGATCTGAGCAGAATCCTCGCCCGGATTACGCAAGACCGTTGCGTCCGCGATCGACAAAACAGACACGACCGGTGGCGACTCGTCGAGAGCCTCCGGCGTCTCGCGTACCGCCGGCGCGGATACATTCGCAGCAGGCCCTGAATTCAAACCCTGGGACACCAGCAGAACGGTCGCCGTTGCCATTGTTGTCAGCGCAGCCCCTTCCGAATTCGATCATCACAGTTCGCGCCACTCCTCGATACCTCGAATCCTCGATCACATCGGCCCTCATGCCGGATGCAATCCCATCGATCACAGCTTGGCTTCGAATATTGAATAATAACTGCAAATAATGAACACCTTCGTGAAAGGCGGAGGCCTGCTCGAAGCGACGCTCTCCGACATGAGGGTCGTCGATGTCCGAGCGAGTTCCCGGTGCCGGGGCGATCCGTTGACCACATGACGAACGGTTCACATTCGAGCGAACGGTCCCGGTAACGGACGGTCGAGAGCGGCAAACCGCTGGACGATATGCCCGAAACCCACCCGTGGCTCCCGAAGCCCGGAGATACCGTCGGAGTGGAGGTCAAGCGTCTCGGCATCGTGCGTAATCCGATCGTGGACAACAACGGTCGCCGTCCACTAGACAGGCGTACAGGGCCCGCTGCTCCCTGCCAGTGGGTACTGTCGGGTCTGTGAATTTCGTTGATACCGTCCGCGACTGGACCGAAAGCGGTGTCATGGCGCTAACTGGGCACGCCGACGGTCCTCCCGTGCTGCCTCCAGGCAATGCGGCCTCGGTTGCGCGTTCGCTCTCGATTCTTCTCGCAGCAGCAACTGTCCTTACCGAGCACCCCGTCACCGTCGACGGTGCCGCTTTACTCGCGGAACGGGCGGCCTTCACCGGTCGAAGTCGAAACGGCACCGTCTCGGTCGGCGGATCGGCGAGATTGTTGCGTACCCGCGATAGCTGGGGCGTGATCTCCTGCGCCCGTCCGGATGACGTGCATCTGCTCGGAGCCTTGGTCGGCGAGGAGCTTTCGGATCACAACGTGTGGCCCAAGGTCGCGAGATGGCTCGAATCCACACCAGACGACGAGGTGACCGCACGCATCTCCATGCTCGGCATCGCAGGCGGCGTGGTTCGTGAACCCGACGAGGCAGTGTGTACTAATTCGTTTTCGCACAACCGTTTTCGGTCGGTCGAGGGCGCACTCGTCGTCGACTTCAGCGCCCTCTGGGCCGGACCGTTGTGCGCCCACCTCCTCGGACTGGCGGGGGCACGAATCGTCAAGGTCGAAACCCCGCAGCGACCGGACGGTGCCAGGCGCGGTAACGCCGAGTTCTATCGCCTGCTGCACGGTGGCCACGAGTCGGTCGCCCTCGATCCTTCGATACGCAGCCAGCGCGACGCACTCGCACAGCTGGTGGCCAGAGCGGACATCGTCATCGAGTCGTCCCGCCCGCGCGCGCTCATCGGATTCGGACTCGATCCCGAACGCTTCGCACAGAATGGCGGCGTGTGGGTCTCCATCACCGCCGCGGGCCGCTCGTCCGACCGAATAGGTTTCGGTGACGACATCGCCGCGACGAGCGGTCTGGTGGCCTGGGACGTCCACGGCACACCACTCTTCGTGGGTGACGCCATAGCCGATCCATTGACTGGATTGGCCTCCGCTGCAGCCGTTCTCACTAGCCGCACCGACTGCGGGCAGCTGATCGACATGTCGATGTCCTCTGTCGTCGGCTCGACTGTGTCCACCGCGACCGCCCCAGCGCAGCACTCCGGAGCACACCCCCCACAGTGCCGCACACGTCCTGGCCGTGCACCCCTGTCGGGCGAGACGACAGCAGCCACACTTCATAGCTTGGGTATCGAGGTGCCATGACCATCAGGGTGATTCAGGACGTCGAGGTGAACGGCATCCGGGGGATGGACATCCGAATCGAACACGGAGTCATCGACAGCATCGGCCGAGGGCTGAGTACGACGGGCGCGGACGTGGTGGACGGTCACGACAAGTCGGTCATTCCTGGCCTGACCGATCACCATCTTCACCTGCACGCACTAGCTGCGGCATCGTTGTCGGTGCGGTGTGGTCCCACAGCGATCGGGGGTGCTGCAGACCTCGCTCGGGCGTTGGCCTCGTCGCCCGGAGACCAAGCCGGTTGGGTCCGAGGTGTTGGATACGACGAGCGAACAGCGGGTCTGCTCGACGCGACGAGGCTGGACGAGTTGCATTCGGACCGACCGGTAAGGATCCAACACCGTAGCGGCGCACTGTGGATGCTCAATTCGCTGGCGGTCACGGCCTCGAGGCTGGCAGACGCCGATCACCCTGGAATAGAACGCTCCGTGCACGGCTTGCCCACCGGTCGCGTGTGGCGCGCGGATACATGGCTGCGCACACGCCTTCCCGAACTACCCCCACCGAGCCTGAACGAGGTAGGGCACACATTGGCCCGGTTCGGAGTCACCTCGGTCACCGACGCGACCCCCGACATGCCACGCGAGTCTCGAACTGCCATCGAGCAGGCCATGGCGGAAGGGCACCTCCCGCAGCGTGTGCACCTCATGGGCTTTCCGCTGGTTTCCGACCCACTCGAATCCTCGGACACCGGCGGGCGGCTGACGTGCGGGCCGTACAAGATCGTTGTCGCCGATTCTGCACTGCCCGATATCGATTCGCTGACACGGGTGATCCGAAAAGCTCATTGCCTCGAACGGGCGGTCGCTGTCCACTGTGTGAGTATCGAATCCCTTGTGCTGGTACTTCACGCATTCGACGAAATCGGTTCGCTGGACGGAGACCGCATCGAGCATGCATCGGTGGTTCCGCTCCAGTTGGTCGATCGGATCCACGAGTTGGGCCTGCGGGTCGTCACTCAGCCAGGGTTCCTCGCCGATCGAGGCGACTTGTTCCTCCGCGAAGCCGACGCGCTCGATGCAAGCAACCTGTACCGCTGCGCATCGCTGATCGGCGCTTCGATCCCCGTTGCCTTCTCGAGTGACGCTCCGTACGGTCCACTCGACCCCTGGTCGGTCATCGTGAGTGCAACCGACCGACTGAGCGAGTCCGGTGTGTCCGTCGCTGCAGACGAGCGGATCCACGCCCGCGTCGCACTCGACGCGTTTCTTTCGCCGAGCCACGATCCTGGCGGTCCGCCTCAGCGAGTCACCGTTGGCATGCAAGCGGACCTTGTCCTTCTGCATGCATCGCTCGACACCGTTCTTCGCAATCCCAGTGCAGACGCAGTGCAAGCAACCTATATCGCAGGCGATCCGGTGTGAATTCGGTCCACGAGGTTCCATCGTTCGGCTGTCGCCGCATCGATCCTGTTGCCGGTCAACATCAACCAGGCAGAACGCCAGCGCCCGATACGCCGAGAGACGCTGACGGTCCCCCCGGCACCCGGGACCAATCCCATCGACACCTCGGGTAAGGCGAAGACCGCATTCGAATCGGCGACGACGAGTCCGGCGAAGGCAGCGAGTTCGAGCCCACCACCGATGACAGCACCATGCACGTGCGCGACGCAACGGGTCCCCAACCTCTCGGCCAGTCGATAGATCTGTTCTCCCGGACGGTGTTCGGTGCGAATCAGGTGCGCAGTCGCGGGGTCCGGGGTGGAACCGAATTCCGTCAGGTCACCGCCGCTGCTGAACGACTTTCCGCGGCCGCTCAGTACCACTTCGTCGATCGTGTCGTCGACCAGCGCGAGTTGGAGAGCCTCCACCAGTTGATCGCGCATGCCCGCATCGATCGCGTTGTGCACCTCGGGCCGGTCCAGTTCGATGGTGAGTCTGTCATTGTCTCTGCTCACCTGCACTGTGGAGCACGCGCTGGACCCTCGACAGCTTCTCCTGCCGGCAAGCCAACCTCGGAATTCCGGACCGGATTGCAGGGTCGAATACGCCATCGACTCCGCAACGAGTGCGCTGTGAACGTCGAGTGTCTGGGCCATCCGTAAGAGACCGTTGCACGTCATCGACGCCAGCGGAGCTGCCCGCACAGAATCGGCGATCTGGGCAACTTCTCGTTCGACACCGGAGACACGGACGCTCCGAAATCCCTCAGCGGGACCGTCGTCGATCGAGAACGACAGCGATTCGCCCAGCACTTCGAGGTTTTCCGACGGGGAGCCGATTCCGATGAGAATGCGGTGCGACCTGCGAGCGCGCTGTGCTGCAGCGGATACCGTCTCGGTATCGGCCCTCTCCGTCAGATCGACGAAGGACACCACATCGTCCGGCGACACCGGATCGAGATCGGCGGCTGCCAGACGTGCGATGGAGACTGTCCTCATTGCGCTCACAGCCCTCTCGGTTGCCACGCCCGACTGCGCAGATCGGCATTCCCACTGAACGGTCCGATGCATAGGAGTCGCGGATTCAAAAGTCTACAGTGCGGCCAAGTACCGACGATCGGACGACCGATCGCAACGAGATGGAGATGAATATGCTTGAGGCACTGCACGACCGACGAATTCTCGTCACCGGCGCGGCAACAGGGATCGGCGCCTCCGCCGTTCGCGTGTTGTCCGCTGCAGGCGCGCGGGTGGTGGGGACCTACCATCGGACTCCACCGCCGATGTCGGAGTCCGATGTGACGTGGATTCGGTGCAACGTCGTCGACGAAAATTCCGTCGCGGATTGCCTCACCGAGACAGTCGATCTCCTCGGGGGCCTCGACGTTCTGGTACACGCCGCGGGTCTGTGGGAGCCAGGCGCACCCGGCGCAATCGACCAGAACAACCTCCGTACCATGATCGACGTCAATTTCGGTGCCACCGTGATCACCAATCAGGCCGCATACGCGGTGATGCGCGAGCACGGCGGCCAGATCATCAATTTCGGTTCGAGCGAAGGCGTGTCGGGTAGCCCCCTGTCGGCGACGTACGCATCGGCAAAGGCCGCCGTTCACGCGTGGACGCGATCCGCCGCGCGCACGTGGGCGAAGGACGGTGTGACGGTCAATGCGCTCGCACCTGCAGTGGCCACACCGGGTGCCGACCGACGAACTGATTTCATCGGTCCCGAAGCTGCAGCTCGATTCGAGAAACAGCTCGAGACTCTGATACCCCTGGGCGGCAAATTGGGTGAGCCCGACGAAGACCTCGGGCCGATACTGGTCTTTCTCGCCGGCACGGGCGCACATTTCATGACTGGCCAACTGATCGCGGTCAACGGAGGACTTCTCATGCTCGGTGCCTAGCCGTCGATCAGACGCGACGACGAACTGCGGCCCCTGGATGAATAGCCAGGAGCCGCAGTTCGTTGTGCAGGAAGATCAAATTCCGATTCAGACTCGGGACGCTGTCTCGGCCGTGACCGAAGCCTTGTGCTCTGCTTCCTCGGACTTGACTGCCTTGAGAAGGAGGAGCGGTGTCGATACCTTCCACAGCAGGTAGGCGAACGACGGGAGCCAGAAGGCGAAAAGACCGTTCCAGGCCAACGGGCCGTCTTGGACCACGAAGATGAAGACTCCGGGAGCCAACACAACACCCAGGAAGAAGTTGAGGTAGCCAAACCACCGCGGGAAGATCGGCGTGCTCCGCTTGTCGGACATCACGGCGATGCCGATGGCCACGACCTGTAGCACGAAGACCAGTGCGAAACCCACGTACATGAAGTAGAACAAGTCCGTGAGGACGGACAGGATCTCCGGTGAGCGTTCTTCTGCGCGGTAGGCCGCTGTGGCAAGAACGAAAAGCGGGTACATGAATCCGATGGGGGCCACGACGCCCGTCAGAAGCTGTGTCATGGACAGCAATCCCCAGCCGCCCTCGATCCGGTTCATCTGCCAGCTGGTGGTGACGACGAACAGATACTCGAGCGGCACGACGAACGAAATAAGCACGACGGACCACAGGATGCCGGATCGGTTGGCGATCAGAAATTCCTTGATGCCATCGGGTTCCATGGTCGGTGACAACGGCGGCTGCACTTTCGCAAAGGAGAAGAAACAGATACCCACCACAATCATGACCACGAATCCGGACCATGCAGCAATCCGTTGATACTTGAACTGAAGGCCCTTGTTCATCTGAGAGATCTCCTTGATCGGTATCGCCCCTCGGCGTCGACTTCGTCGTGTGACGAACGTTTACAGTGTGGTGAACAGCACAAAAAAACATCGCAGGAAATTCCGGTGACCGGAACGCAATTAGCGGTGATTCTCTCGAAGATAGATTCTGCTGATCAAATCAGCAGTGCAACAGACTTTTCGGGCGTACTCGCGCTCCACCGTCACACGAGTGACGAGCTGAACCGCCCCGGGCAGTCTTGCGACGCTACGGATCGTCATTCGTCCTCGGAGACGGCTGTTCACGGGTGCCGGTGCAACGAATCTCACGCGATCGAGCCCGCAGTTGACTCCCATCGACACGCCTTCCAACCGACGCAGCCGGCCGAGGAAGTACGGAATCAGAGCGAGGGTCAGAAACTCCTGCGCCCCAGTAGTACCCACCGAACCGGGCACGATCTCCCGGCGGGGAGAGTCGGTGCCCGGTGCATGCGAGCTCGCCCGCGCGAACGAGTCGATTCGATGTTGCGACAGCGTGATCCAGTCGGTCGGTCCGATGTCGCGCCCAACGGCCGCTTCCACATCCGATACGTCACGAAGCACGATCACGAGGGCACCGAGATCGGTTGTGGAACAGGGGCAGAACCTCCCGCGCGAGCAACGCAGAGGTGCATCCGGGATCAGGTGCACCTCGATCGATTGCGTGGAGAACGACGGCATCGGCAACATGTGCGGAATACACATCGACTATCAGCGACACCAGACCTCGCGCGGTTCCGACGTAGCGCACGGTGCTACCGAACATTTCCTCACCGCGCAGACTCAGACGAGTCCGAGCCGACGGAGCGTCGTCGGCAATCAGGACATCTATGTCGAGGGCCACGCTCAGAGAGGCCGGATCTCCGCCTGCGTCCGTCCACGAGCGGCGCACTCTTTCTCGTTCACGAATTCCGCCGCCGAGATCAGGTTGTCGCATCCGGTGGAACTTGTCGCGGCGCGCTTCTACGTCCTCAGCGAGTATCACCGACAGGCCCGGTCTACCCATCTCACCGTCGCCGACACCGGCTTCCCGCCCAACCGGGCGCTGGTCGATCGTCATACCGGCGGGGCTCCCGATGTTGTCGCAGTCAGAAGTGCACCTGCGTCGACCTTCAATTGCTGTCCCGTTACGAATCGGGCAGCGTCGGAGGCGAGGTAGAGAACTGCTTCGCTGATGTCTCTCGTCGAGATCGTCTTCACCGGGAGTTTGTGCGAGCTTCCGAACGCGGATTGAGCATCCTCGTGGGTCGGCGCGTCGAGATCGGGTCGAAAGAGCTTGTACATGGCATCGTTCTGCAACATCGCCGTGTCGATGTTGCCCGGATGAACGGCGTTGACCCGAATATTCAAGGGAGCCAGCTGAAGTGCCGTCTCATGGACGAACCGGGCGACGGCCCGCTTGGCGTGCCCGTACCCCGCCGCCCCAGGTCCCGCGGCAGGATTGTCCACCAGCCCGGTGAGCATCGATGCCATCGAGCCGATGCACACGATCGATGCACCCGATTCCAAGTACCCGAATGCGACTTCTACGGTGTTGATCACCCCGACGAGATCCACCGACAGCGTGTCGAAGTATCCGACAAGTGGGACATCGGCACCGATCGGGCAGATCGCCGCATTTGCCACCACGACATCGAGTCGGCCCATCTCGGCCACACCGAATTTCAGCGCCTCCGCGATGCTCGAGCGATCTCGAACATCGGCCACCCGAGTGACGATTCGACGACCCGTGTCCTGCACCAGCCGTGCTGTCTCGGCGAGGTCCGCCTCGGTCGCCATCGCGTACGTCGCGGTGTCGATCTGATCGCAGATATCGACCGCGATGATGTCGGCACCCTCCTCGGCCAGCCGCACCGCGTGCGAGCGCCCTTGACCACGAGCTGCCCCCGTGATGAAAACAACCTTGCCGTCCATACGTCCGGTCACACACAACTCCACTTCGTATTTCGGAGCGGGCCACCCGAGAGGTGAGCCCGCCCTGGTTCGGCCAGCTGGATCACTGGTCGGCGTTGCGGCTGTTCTCCATGTCGAGAACCGCCAGATAGGAGAACGCCAGGGACGAGCCGATGGGGGTGCCGGCACCCGGGTACACGCTCCCGGACATCGCGGCCATAGTGTTGCCCGCAGCGTAGAGGCCCTTTATCGGCGACCCGTTCGTGGTCAGAACCCGAGCGCACTCGTCGGTCCGGAGTCCGCCCTTCGTTCCGATGTCGGAGAGCCGAATCGTGGCGGCATAGTAGGGAGCAGTATCGATCGCCCCGAGGAGCGGATTGGGAACATCCTGAGGCAGCGGAACGATGTAGTTCTGCGCAGGAAGAGCAGGGAAACCGACGACATACCGGAACATGTTGTCCCAGGGCGTCTCCCCGCGATGGAACCTGTCGTCGACACCGGATTCCGAGGCCGCGTTGAATTCCTTGACGGTATTGCTGAGGTTCTCGAAAGGAACACCGATCATGTCGGCCAGTTCCTCGAGCGTATCGGCCTTGACCAGCGCGCCCGACTCGAACCATTCCGGGCGCACCGGCACGGCAGGATCACCGCCGAAGCTGTCCCTGTCGATCTGCTTCTGATCGAGAATCCATCGGACCGGCATGTGCGACACCCCGGTAGTTGCCTCTGCGTTGTATATAGCATGGCCGGATTGGTCGTACGGCTGCGTCTCGTTGGTGAAACGTTCGCCTGCTCCGTTCACCCAGATCCCGCCGCGTGTGCCGGTCTGGAAGACGGGTTGACCGTCCGGCTGAACGAGGCCGGGTACGAACCACGCTTCGTCCATCAAATCGATATCGGCACCGACCGCTATGCCGGCGGTCAACGCATCACCGGTATTGCTTTCGACTCCGTTGGACCACTCGCCGGTGAGGGGGACCCTGCCGTACTCGGTGCGCAACTGTGCGTTGTGTTCGAATCCGCCTGCGGCGAGCAGAACTCCGCGTTCCGCTCGATATGTCACCTCCGCACCGTCGCTGGTGGCCTTGAGGCCCACGACGCGGCCATCCTCGATAACGAGACTGCTCAGCGCCGTGTTCAGGCGGAGCACGCCGTGACCGGTGTCGAGGAATGCCAACAGCGCTCGGCCGATCAGTGCCCGCCCACCCGACAGGACCGGGCCTTCGTCGTCACCCCAACGTTCGTCCGGAATCGACTTGCGCAGGATGGCGAGGTTGTCGCCGAGCTCGGCGGCGGAAAGCGGTGAGGGAAAGATCGTGTTTCCTGCAGGTGAAAAGCCAGGCGCGGCAGCGAAGTACTCCGGAACCGGCTGGTGGAAGAACTGCCCGAACCGCTCATTCGTCTCCAGTTCGTCGATCAGCTCTCTTCCGGCTTTGAAATATGCATCCTGCAGTGGCTCGCGGGACGGGTCGTCGACCAAGGCGCGCAGATACTCGCGAGCGTTGTCTGTGCCGTCCTCGATGCCGGCCCGCGTCACGGGAGCGCTTCCGGGATACCACAATCCGGCACCGGAATAGGCGGTGGTACCGCCGACCTTGTCGGTCTTTTCGATGACGAGTGTGCGAAGACCGCGAGACGCGGCGACGTAGGCACCGATCAGTCCGCCGCCTGAACCTACGACTATGACATCGAATGTCTCCACTTCAGTGGCCATGATTTCCTCCTGAGATGAGTGTCGAACCATTGGTTCGACGGATGATGACGTGTGCGCTCGAACGGCTCAGAGAAACACGAAAAATCCTGACAGCACGAGCCATAGTGCAACGCAATATATTTCGAAGGCAGCGCGGAGCTCCCACGGAGCGTGACGCAGTTCCATGAAGTCCAAGCCGACCAGTCGAACTTTGATCGCGGCAATGGCGAGAACGACGATTGCCGAGACCGTGCCGCCGTGGGAGTCCAGCGTCAGCAAAGGGCCCACGACGGCCGCGAGGACCAAGATGACCCACGTGACGACGATTCGGGCGGGAAGAAGCTGTTTCAGGTCGATCGAACTTGTTGTCATGAGTCATACCGCCAGATAGACGAGAGGGAACAGGACCATCCAGAGAAGATCGACCAGGTGCCAGTAACACGAACCGCCCTCGAAGACGAGACGCTGTGTACCCGTGAGTTCGACTCGATGTCGCGCGCGAGTGAACATCACCCACAGTGCGACGAGACCTATGACTACGTGAAACAGGTGCGTGCCGGTGAGAATGAAGAACCACATGTAATAGGGACCGACCTCCGGCCCGTGCCCGGCGCCGATCATGTGGATATATTCGGAAATCTTGAGCACCGTAAAAAACACGCCGCACGCAATCGCACCCAGATACAGCCTCGATGCCAAGCGATGAGCTCCGAGACGGAGGGCGTTCAGGGCCACAACGACCAACAGTGAACTGACGAGCAAGATCATCGTGTTGGTCAGCCCTATGGCCAATCCCAGCGCCTCACGAGATGCTGTGAACTCCTCCGGTTCCTTGCTGCGCTCCATCAAGAAGGCGACGAAGAAGAAGCCGAAGACGATCATGTCACCGAGAAGAAAGACCCACAGACCGGGCTCGCCGGGAATCCGTCGTCCCTTCTCATGTGCCGTTTCTCGAGCCGTCGCGAGATTCGTATCGCTCGTCACGAGACCAACCAACTTGTGGAGATCGTCCCGCGGCGGTGTCTGAACATGACGTTGAGTCCCCTTCGATCGTGGCTCGTCGGCGCTGATGATCCAAATCACGTTTCACGCACACGAGTGATGCACATCTCTTTGTTGCTCCGACCACAGTCTCACCGTGTGCACTACGGACGAGGCGGTCGAATCCCACTCACCGAGACGCAACCCAGATCCGATGCCGACGAGTACAGTCATTTTTAGACCGACTGTTCGATTCTTGTCCGAAAGCGGTCGGTTGCGTCCATACTGATTCGGCATGGTGTTGTAACAAGTAATACATATCGAGATCATGAGCCATGCCGGCGCTAGGAGGTTGACGATGTCCGATGCTCCATCAAGCATGGTCGAACGCGTGGTTCTGATTCTGGATGTCTTCGCCCGGTCATCGGGCACCCTGACACTCGGACAGATCAGTTCACGCAGCAGATTGCCTCGGTCGTCGGTACACCGAATCCTGCAACAATTGGTCACGGCGCGGTGGATCGACCGGCGGGACAACGAGTACACACTCGGTTTGCGTATGTTCGAGATCGGTAGTCAGGTCGAACAACGTACCCGCTTCAGCGAGATCTCTCGACCCCTTATGCAGGAACTCTCCACGGCAACCGGACACGTGGTGCACCTCGCGTTGCTCGACGAACACGATGTGGTCTACCTCGAGAAGGTTGGCGGCCCCTTCGGCGGCAGACTCCCCTCGCGCGTGGGCGGCAGGTTGCCGGCCCATTGCACCGGCGTAGGAAAAGTCCTACTGGCCTACTCCCCCGATCCGATAGTCGAGGAATACAAGAAGAGCGGCATGAGGCGTCAGACAAACGCGAGCATCATGAGTGAGGAAGCACTGGAGTCTTCGATCCGTAGCATCCGAAACTTCGGATACTCCACGGAGCGGGGTGAAGCGGTTCCCGGTGTCGCGTGTGTCGGTGCCCCCATTTTCGAGTTCGGCAATGTGGTGGCCGCCATTTCGGCATGCGGACCCCAGCAAAGGCTGCGGGTCGACGAACTCAAGCATCGAATCATGTGGACCGCAGCCGAAATCTCCCGCCGTCTCATGGCGTCGAGTTGCCCACCGAGCCGAACGGCCAATCAGCTGCCCTTTACGGCGCAGAACGCCACGGTCGTCGATTTCCAACAACCTGTCGGATGGCATCACACCACAGCTTCCGAAGGACCAACAAGACGCGAAAGGGTCGAGAAGTGCTGATCGACAAAGTTTTCAGAGACGTGGGATCACGGTGAACGTGGCCCCCGGGGTAATCGACGCGGTCGCCGACCGCCTACAGAATGCCGCCACAGCAGGTATTGCCTGCAATCCGGTCATCGACCTGATCGGTACGAGCGACATCGATACCGCGTATGCGGTGCAGCAAACGCTCACCCGAAGACGGATCGCGTCGGGCGCTCGACTCATCGGGCGCAAGATCGGACTGACCTCGGTCGCAGTTCAAGCTCAGATCGGTGTCGACCGACCAGATTTCGGAGTGCTGTTCGACGACATGCGATTCTCCGACACCGACCTGATTCCTTTCGGCAGGTTGCTGCAACCCAAGGCCGAGGCCGAGGTCGCGTTCGTACTCGGATCCGATATCGACGACGCGTCCTCACCCGACGCGGTACGTGCTGCCGTCGAATTCGCCTATCCGGCACTGGAGATCGTCGATAGCCGAATCAAACAGTGGCAGATCGGTATCACCGATACCGTCGCCGACAATGCGTCTTCCGGAGTATTCGTCATTGGTGAAACCGGCTTCGGTCTCTCGGATGTGGAGCCTCGGGACGTCGTTATGACCATGAGGCGAAACGGCGAAGTCGTCTCTCGAGGCACCGGCAGAGATTGCCTTGGCGATCCCCTTGCCGCATTGGCGTGGCTGGCCACCACCGCTATCGATATCGGATCACCGCTTCGCGCAGGCGATATCGTGCTTTCGGGTGCACTGGGGCCAATGGTCACAGTCCATCCCGGCGATGTGTTCGAGGCCGACATCGACCCACTCGGTTCCATCTCGGCGCGCTTCTCTTTGGCCGAGAACAGCTGATGCCTCGCTGCGATCCCGGCAATTCAGGGACCGGAAACGGCGATCCTGTCCCGCTGGCCGGGACGCCCACCACGGTCGTCACCCGGCCGGAAATAGCGTTCCAACCCGTACTAACCACTCGAAGGAGAGCTCGATGACCATGTCCCACGATTACGACCCAGGTCCCCGAATTGCCCACGCGGGCAGCATCAATCTGGGAACCAAAAATCTCGAACGCTCGCTCTGGTTCTTCCGTGACCTTCTGGGGATGGAGGTCACCGCGCAAGCCGACGGTGTTGCATACCTTCGCGGATATCAGGAACTCACCCACCACTCGCTCGTGCTCACCCAGCAGACCGAATCGTTGGTGAACACCTACAGCTTCCGCGTCCAGCGCAAGCAGGACGTCGAGCTGTTCCAGAAACAGCTCGATCGCGAAGAGATCGAGTCGATCGAATTGGCCGCAGGCCACGAGACCGGTCGCGGCGAAGCGATCCGTTTTCTCCTGCCCGGCGGTGAGCACCCTATCGAGCTGTACTACGACATCGAGAAGCCACTTGCCGACGAATCGATCCGCTCGAAGCTGCCGAGCAACAGCTCACGTCGGCGCGGATTCGGAGTTCGGCGACTCGATCACCTCAACGTTCAGTGCAGCCCAGGCACGGTCAACCAAGCAGAGGGCTGGCTGCAGGAATCGCTCGGCTTCAAGCGCCGCGAGTTCGTGATGATTCCCGACCATCCCACGACTGTGATGGCATCGTGGTTGTCGGTGACTCCGCAGGTGCACGACATCGCCATCGGCATCAATCCGCACGACGAGAACGGCCAGTTCCACCACGTCGCGTTCAACATCGAGAACTTCGCCGACGTTCTCAGGATTGCCGACGAGGTCCGCGATCTGGATATCGAATACGGTGCCGGGCCGGGCAAGCACGGCGTCGGTCAGGCGATGTACCTCTACCTTCACGATCCCGGTTCGGGCCATCGAGTCGAGCTGTACTCGGGCGGTTACTTGATCTTCGATCCCGATTTCGAAGCCATCGAATGGAAGCTTCCCGAAATTTCTTATGGTCAGACGTGGTATGGCGACCTCCTCGACGTGGGACCCCAGGGCACCTTCCTGACCACTACGCCGTCCGCAGGCCTCAAGCCGTAACGGAGCCCGGCCGGTAGTCGCACGAAAGAAACTCCGACGCGTCTGCGCGATCACGCTCGTGCAGACGCGTCACGCACACCGAATCGGCAGCGATGAGGCTGCCAGAGAGGCTCCCACAGATGACGAGTCCAATCTCCTTCGAGTCCACGCGAAAGACCGCGCAGGTCGAGGACCTCACGTTCGCCTATCACGAAGCGGGCACGGGTGAGCCACTCATCATGCTTCACGGGTCCGGTCCCGGTGTCAGCGCCTGGTCCAACTTCCGGGACAATCTGCCGTTCTTCGCCAACGACTTTCGCGTCATCATGCCGGATCTTCCGGGCTTCGGCGGTACCGAACTTCCCCCGCTCGACGAGGTGTACACCGTCGCCGCGGCCAAGTGGATCGCCCGCTTCATGGACCATCTCGGAATCGAGTCCGCCCGTTTCGTCGGCAATTCCATGGGTGGGGCGGTGTCGGCCGAACTTGCGGCCTTGTACCCCCATCGGGTGAGGAGAATGGCGCTGATGGGTTCGGGCGGTATGTCCGTCGGGATCTTTCAGGCAGAGCCGAGCGAAGGCTTTCTCCGCTTGTTCGAGTTTCTCGAGGATCCGACCCGCGACCGCATGATCGGGTGGATCAAGACCATGGTGTTCGACAAGAAGCTCATCACCGACGAGTTGGTAGACCAAAGAATGCAGAATGCGCTCGCCGATGGAGTACTCGGCCGCACCAAGGCCATCTTCGGCTCCATGTTCAACCCCAAGAACCAGGCGACGTACACCCCGCTGTGGACCAAAGCCGCGTCGATCACCACCGACACACTGCTGCTGTGGGGACGCGACGACCGCATGCTTCCGTACGACCAAGCGCATTTCGCCACCAGATGGCTCCCGGAAGTGGAACTGCACACGTTCGCACACTGCGGCCATTGGATTCAGGTCGAGCGCAAGTCCGACTTCGAGCGCGTCGTGCAGGAATTCCTGACCCGTGAAGAACCGACCCCAGCACAGTGACGGTTCGTATCCAACAGACCCCACACACACTTCGCCACCTGTCAAAGCGAACATCCCGCTCACCGGGATCGCAAGGGCGATAGTCGGTTACGGGGTACACAATCGAGTAAAGCCCCTCCGCATCCGTCGGAACGGGGATGTATCGGTATCGAGAAACAGAGGTAGTCGACATGGTCCACGAAGTTGTCAAGCGCGTCGAAGAATTGGGCCCCGAACTGGCGGCTCTGGCCGAGGAGAACGAAAGCCTGGGCAAACTGAGCGACCAGACCGCGAGTCTGATGCGCCAGATCGGCGTCATGCGTTTGCTGCAGCCTTCCGATTTCGGTGGGTACCAGGCACACCCGCGTGACTTTGCCGAGGCGGTCATGGGAATCGCCAAGCACGACCCCGCAGCAGGCTGGGTTTCCGGAGTGGTCGGGGTCCACCCATGGGAACTCGCACAGATGGATCGCAAGTTGCAGCAGGAGATCTGGGGTGACGATCCGGACGTGTGGGTCGCGTCCCCGTACATGCCCAACGGTGTTGCCGATCCGACCGGTGACGATTCTTTCGTCCTCAGCGGCCGCTGGCCGTTCTCCTCCGGTGCAGATCATTGTCAGTGGGACTTCCTGGGTGCCATGAAGGGCAACGGATCCGGTGCGCCGATCATGCCGCCCGAGGTCATGCACGTCGTATTGCCGCGCTCGGACTACCAGATCATCGATGGCTCATGGGAGGTCGTTGGCCTGTCCGGCACCGGAAGCAAGGACGTCGTCGTCGACAAGGCCACCATCCCGGCCTATCGGACTGTGATGCAGTCGGATATCGCGGGTGGAGTTGCTGCGGCCCGCGCAGGACGCCACGACACCGTGTACAAGTTGTCCTTCGGTGTGATGTTCCCGCTCGGCATCACCTCAGCAGTCATCGGAATTTGTGAGGGCGCGCTGGCAACCCACCTCCAGATTCAGAAGGATCGCGTTGCCGTGACCGGTGTTCAGGTCCGCGACGATCCGTACGCGCTCTACGCAGCAGGACAGGCTGCATCGGAGATTGCCGCATCACGTACGCAACTGATCGACGGAATCAGCCGTTTGTACGACATCGTCGAATCCGGTGGTGAGCCGACAACGGAGGACAAGTCCAACCAGCGTCGCAATCAGGTTCGCTGCGCGTGGCGCGCAGTGCAGGCAGTCGACGCGATCTTCGCTCGATCAGGCGGCGGTGCCATCCGTAAATCGAGCCCGATGCAGCGGTACTGGCGTGACGCGCACGTGGGTCTGCAGCACATGATCCACGGTGACGGAGTTGCCTACCACTCCAACGCTCTGCACATGATGGAGCTCGACACTCCCCCCGGAATGCTCGTGATGCTCTGACCGTCAGTTCTACACAGTAATTCGAAAGGGGACAGGGTGGATTCGGAGTTGGGCACGCTGGATGGTCGCCACCTGCGCGACGTGATGGGCAACTTTCCCACGAGCGTCGTTGCAGTGACCGCTCTCGACCCCGAGAGCGAGCCGGTGGGAATGGTCGTCGGATCGTTCACATCGGTATCGCTCGACCCGCCCTTGGTATCCTTCCTCGCTGACCGTTCGTCATCGACACTTCCCAAAATTATTCTTGCCAAACGATTTTGCGCAAATGCGCTGGCGTCAGATCAAGAAGCCCTATGCCGCAAGATGGCGCGGCGTGGAGCAGACCGATTCGACGGCGTCGCCTGGGAACCGTCTGCGCTGGCGAACCCGATCCTGGAAGGAACGGTGGCCTGGATCGATTGCACCATCGAGAAAGTGGTCGAGCTCGGTGACCACGACCTGGTGGTCGGCCGTATCCACGACCTGAAAGTGGTATCGACGAAGACGCCTCTGCTGTTCTTCCGTGGCGGCTATGGCGATTACTTCTCGAGTTCTCAGCTACTGCTGGATAGCCACCGAAGCTGGTGAGAACAGAACGAACGGGCCGGTGACATCATTCACCGGCCCGTTCTCGTGTTGTCGCCTTCTGCTTTTCTGGCGGTTTCACGTTCCGTTCCACTTCGGTGGGCGGCGTTCGACGAATGCGGCAGGCCCCTCGATGGCGTCCTGGGAAGCGAACACCGGATCGGTGTATGCGCCTTGCACCGCGAAGGCCTCGTCATCGGTCAACGTTCTCGATGCAAGTGCAAATGCCTTGCTGGCCCGTACTGCCAGCGGTGCATTGCCGGCAATGGTCACAGCCAGTTCGCGGGCTACCGCGAGAGCTTCACCATCCTCGACAACACGATTGAGCATTCCGTGTCCGAGCGCCGTCCGGGCCGACATCGGTTGTCCGGTCAACAACAATTCCAACGCGACCGCACGCGGAAGTACACGTGGGGCGCGGAAGATGCCGCCGGCGCGAGCGGCGAGACCCCGCGTCACCTCGGGTAGACCGAACTGCGCACTCTCTCCTGCGACCACCAGATCCGAGGCCAGAACCAGCTCGAAGCCGCCTCCCAGTGCCCAACCCTCCACCGCAGCGATGAGAGGCTTTGTGGGAGGGGACTCCACTAGACCGCCGAACCCCCTGCCGTCGACGACCGGCCGTTCACCCAACTGAAAGCGCTTGAGATCCATACCGGCACAGAATGTTCCGCCGCTTCCGGTCAGAATCGCCACGTTCAGTTCCGGGTCTCGGTCCAAACGCAGCAGTGCCTCTGCGATGACGTGCGCGGCCGCCTTGGTCATCGCGTTTCGCTGTGCGGGCCGATCGATGGTGATGGTGAGGATTCCAGCCTCCGCTTCGACCCTGACTTCACTGTCCACGGCGTCGCTCATCGCGGTGCCATCCGGATCGCGCCATCGAGCCGAATGGTTTCACCGTTCACGTACGAATTACCGAGCAGGGTCACAGCCATTCCTGCGTAGTCCGCCGGCTGGCCGAGTCGCTTCGGGAACGGGACGCCCGCTGCGAGACCCTCGCGAATGTCCTCACGCAAACGCGCCAACATCGGTGTGTCGAACACTCCGGGGGCGATGGTGTTCACTCGAATACCAACACTGGCTAGATCGCGCGCGGCAACCAGGGTTATGCCGTGCACCGCCGCCTTCGAGGCTGTGTAGGACGTCTGACCGATCTGGCCGTCGAACGCAGCGACGGACGCGGTCAGGACGATGGCCCCTCGCTCTCCGTCGATCGGCTCGTTGCGAGAAACCCGGGCGGACACCAACCGAAGTACGTTGTACGTCCCGATCAAGTTCACCTCGAGCACATCGCGGAAGCTCTGCAACGGTGCAGGATTGCCCTCCTTGTCCAAGATCCGCAGACGATCCCCACCGCGGCCGGCGCAGTGCACGGCACCGCGAAGTGGACCGTGGGATTCCACGGCGTCGAGTGCGGCACCGAAGGAATCTTCGTCGGTGATGTCCACGGCGACGAAAACCGCGGCGTCGCCGAGGCCTTTTGCGGTCATCTCACCGTCCGACGTGGGTAGATCGGCAATGACGACCCGGCCGCCCGCCTCGACTATTGCGGTTGCCGTTGCCGCGCCGAGTCCGGATGCGCCGCCGGTGACGAGAAAAGTGTTGTCTGTGAGCTTCATCGAGAATCGTATTCTTTCTTCGCAGTCAGGACGGGTAGCGGTTTGCCAGATCCCGGCCGATGATTTCCTTCATGATTTCGGTGGTGCCACCGACGATGGTTTGGACACGCGCGTCTGCGTAAGCGCGCGATATGGGGTATTCGTCCATATAGCCGTATCCGCCGAACATCTGCAGACACCCGTCCGTGACGCGCTTCTGCAATTCGGTGGTCCACCACTTGGCCTTCGCCCCCAAGGTGGCGTCGAACGTGCCGTCGTTGTATGCCAGGATGCTCTGCTGAAGAAAACTGCGGGTTATCTCGACCTCGGTTGTCATTTCGGCGAGCTTGAACCGAGTGTTCTGGAAGTCGACTATTCTCTGGCCGAATGCTTTTCGCTCGCTTGTGTACTTCAGCGTCCACTCCAATGCCGCTTCGGCTGCGACGAGAGCGCGCCATGCGATCGACAACCGCTCGAGCGGCAACTGGGCGGTCAGGTGATGGAATCCGCGGCCTTCCTCACCGACGAGATTCGACAGCGGCACGCGCACATCGGAGAAAGCGATCTCGGCAGTATCCTGGGCGTGCAAACCGAGTTTGCGCAACTTCTGCCCCCGTGCGAAACCTGGGGTGTCGGTCGGAACCAGAATGAGCGAAAGTTGCGGCCTACCCTCTTTCTCTCCCGTCCGGGCCGCGGCCAGAACCACATCCGAGGAGAAGCCGCTGGTGATGAACGTCTTCGCTCCGTTGATCACCCACTCATCACCATCGCGGACCGCTGTGGTCTTCATCCCGCGGAGATCGCTGCCCGCGGCAGGTTCGGACAGCGCAATCGACGCGACGGTCGAACCGTCTGCCATACCGGGTAGCCACGTCTGCTTATGCTCGGTTGTGCCGAAGGTGGTCAGGTAGGACGCGACGATGTCATCGTTGATGGAAAAGGCCGAAGCAAGTGCCGCGGCCCCCACTCGTGCGAGTTCCTCCTGCACGACACAGCGAAAGCGATAATCAGCTGCACCTCCACCGCCGAATTCTTCGGGTATCCGGATACCGAGAATGCCCTGAGCGCCAGCTGCCTTCCACACGATTCGTCCCGTACTTCGCTCCTCCTCCCAGCGATCGAGATTCGGGGTTACTTCTCGGCTCACGAATTCGCGGACGGACGCACGAAAGGCCGAATGGTCGGCATCGTAAAAATTCTCTGGCATGGTCGATCTCCCGGTCTTTTCGCTGTCGACGAGTCAGTCGACGAGTTCGTAGATGGTTGCGTTCGCAGTACCGCCGCCTTCACAGATGGTCTGAAGCCCATATCGGAGCCCTCGATCGCGCATGTGGTTGATAAGGCGAGTGGTCAGAATGGCACCCGATGCCCCCAGCGGATGGCCGACCGAGATGGCACCGCCGAGCGGATTGACCCGCTCCGGGTCCGCGCCCAGTTCGATTTGCCAGGCGAGCGGTACCGGTGCAAAGGCTTCGTTGATCTCGATTGCTCCGATGTCGCCGATGGTCAACCCTGTGCGAGCGAGCACCCGTTGCGTCGCGGGTATGGGCGCGGTCAACATCATCACCGGATCGGCACCGACGACGGAGCCGGCCAGAATCCGGACGATCGGCGTCAACCCGAGCTGCCGCGCTTTCTCTGGTGTCGTGATCAGCACGCCCGCTGCGCCATCAGAGATCTGAGAGGCGTTGCCCGCGTGTATGACGCCGTCTTCGCGGAACGACGGCTTCAGCTTGGCCAACGTCTCCGGGGACGTGCCACGGCGCACTCCCTCGTCCACCGTCAATTTCGCGTCGAGCGTATCGACACCCACCAATTGAGAGTCGAATGCACCGCGGTCGATCGCTGCCGCAGTCAGTCGGTGCGAGCGGGATGCGTACTCGTCCAGTATGAGTCGAGTCAGACCCCACTTCTCGGCGATCATCTCGGCACCGGTCCCCTGATCGAGTCCGTCGACGCCGAAGCGGTCGAGTACCGTCTGACCGTAGGGGAACCCCGATGCACGGGTTGCGCCGAGCGGGACCCTGGACATCGATTCGACTCCACCGGCGACTGCGATGTCGTAGGCGCCCGACATCACGGCATGCGCGGCCGACTCGATGGCTTGTTGTCCTGACCCGCACGCGCGGTTGATAGTGGCCGCGGGTACCGATTCGGGCCACCCGGCAGCCAGGGTTGCGAAACGTCCGACATTGCTCGACTGGTCACCCAGTTGCGTGACACACCCCCACATCACGTCGTCGATGGTTCCTGGATCTATTCCGCTGCGCTGCACCAATTCACGGAGGACGAGTGCCGAGAGATCTACGGGATGAATTCCGCTCAGCGATCCGTTTCGCTTCCCGATTGGCGTGCGTACTGCCTCGACGATCACTGCTTCTCGGACCTGCAAGTGACTGCTCCGATCGATGTAGCTGAAGTAGCGAGAGATGAAAGAGTGGCATCGACAGCCACGATCGCTACTCAAAAGATAGATTACATGGTTAACTACGTCAAACACTGTTTAGGAGAGTTCCATGGACTTCGCGCTGAGCGATGAACAAGACGCCCTCGCCGCAGCCGAACGCGCCTGGCTGACCAAGAACAACCCGATCACTTCCCGCCGGAGCACGATCGACGACGGTCCGGCGCGTCTGCGGTCCGAGGACCTCCGACATTTGCGCGACTCTGGCCTGGCAGGTCTGTTGACCGAGAACATGGGCGGCACGCACGTCGATCTCGCCGTCCTGGTGGAAGAGCACGGTCGCGCGGGAAGCGCGATTCCGCTCGCCGAATTATCCATTGCAGCAGGCCTTCTCGAGTTTCTCGACCACCCGATGAGGGAGAGCGCCGAATCGGGAGACGAACTCGTTGTGCCGGTGGCGGCCGCGATCGACAACGCCACGATCACCGCGAGCATCGACGACGACACGCTGCGGCTGCAGGGCAGGAGCGCTCCGGTGAGCGGAGCGATCGACGTCGGCCACGTACTGATATTGGCGCAGTGCCGCGACGGAATCGAAGTTGCCGCGGTACTGCCGGTCGGTGCGGTCGAGGTGACTCCGCTCGACACACTCGATCTGACCAGGTCCTGGTCCGTGGTCGATATCGACGTAACTCTCGAAGTCGACCAATGGTACGGACTGCCCTCGGGTACAACTGATTTCGTTCACGATCAGCTTGCTACCTACCGGGCATTCGACGCCCTCGGTGCCGCCGCACGCCTGGTCGAGGACAGCGTCGACTATACGAAGAGTCGAACGCAGTTCGGTAAGCCCATCGCGTCGTTCCAGGCCGTCAAACACCATTGCGCGAACATGGCGTTGTCCGTCGAAACAGCACGTGCGGCGCTGTGGGCTGCGGCGGTCGCCCTCGACGACAGATCACCCGAGCGCACAGCTGCGGTGTCTGCCGCTGCCGCCTACACAGGCGAAGGCACGAGCACCGTCGCTCAGACAGCTCTTCAGGTACACGGCGGAATCGGCTTCACCTGGGAACACCACCTTCATCTGCTGATGCGCCGGATCAAGGTCGACGAGCTGCTCGATGGAACAGTATCGTTCCATCGACGCCGGCTCGTTCAGGTCTGAGTCGCCGAACCCCGAAAGGCGGGAAGCGCTTTCGGTTCCCGCCTTTCCTGAAGTCCGAACTCTGAACGCAGTCCGAGTTACTAGCGAGCCTGCCAAACGGGCTGCCGCTTCTCCGCGAACGCTCGCGGACCTTCCTTCGAGTCCTCGGTCGTGCGCAGTAGGTCCCACTCGGTCGCGGACAGCGCCCACTTGTGATCCTCATCGGAACGGGTGCCGTCGACAATGCCGTACGCGATTCGTTTGCTGGCCTGCACCGACAGGGGTGCATTCACGGCAATCCTCTGAGCGAGCTCGACCGCGGCCTCGACCGTGCGTCCCTCCTCGACGACTTGGTTGATCAATCCGCATTCGAGTGCTCGCTCGGCGCTGATCGGGTCGCCGGTGAAGATCATCTCCATGGCCAGTCTCTGCGGAATCTGGGCTGGAAGTCTGAACACCCCGCCGGCACCGGCAAGCAATCCGCGCTTGACCTCGGGTAGGCCGAACGTTGCGTTGGTGGATGCCACGATCAAGTCGGCGGACAGTGCCAACTCCGTGCCGCCTCCGAGGGCCGAGCCGTTGACCGCCGCTATCGTCGGCTTCTGAACGAGATGCTTGACGAATCCGGCAAAACCCCATTCCGCGTGACCTGGGGCGTACGTGCTTTCGCCTCGCGCAATCGCTTTCAGGTCCGCGCCGGCACAGAACGACTTGTCACCGGCGCCGGAGACGACGATGACGCGGACGTCTCGATCGGCTTCCGCCTCCTCGAGGGCTGCCCCTACTGCGGCACTGACGGCACTGTTCACGGCGTTACGTGCGTCCGGACGGTTGATGGAAATGATCATGACGTTTCCGGAGCGCTCCACGAGGGCAGCTGGGCGCTCCGGGGTCGTGGTTTCTTCGGTCATGGTGTTACCTCTCGGATCGGGTCGATCAGTTCGAGGATCGTGGCATTGGCTTGGCCGCCGCCCTCGCACATCGTCTGAAGGCCGTACCGAATGTTGTTGCGACGCATGTGGTGAATCATGTCGGTCAGGATCCGGGCACCCGAACCGCCGAGGGGATGTCCCAGAGCTATAGCGCCGCCGTTCGGATTCAGCTTCTTCGACTCGACGCCGATTTCCTTCTGCCATGCCAGCGGCACCGATGCGAAGGCTTCGTTCACCTCGAAGACCCCGATGTCGTCCACCGTCAGTCCCGATTTGTCGAGCGCCTTCGCCGTCGCGGGGATCGGCGCGGTGAGCATGATGACGGGATCGGCGGCCGCGACGACCGCCGTGTGGATCGCGGCGATAGGCGTCAACCCATGTGCGCGAGCAGCGTCTTCACTCATGATCAGCAACGCCGCGCACCCGTCCGAGATCTGCGAGGCATTGCCTGCATGGATGACGCCGTCTTCTTTGAAGACGGTCTTCAGGGACGCCAGCTTCTCGACAGTGGTTCCGCGACGGATACCTTCGTCTCTTCTGACGACGGTGCCGGCCGGGGTAGTGATCGGAACGATCTGCTCGTCGAACCACCCTGCGTCCTGCGCCGCGGCCGCTCGCTCGTGAGACCGTGCGGAGAATGCGTCGAGGTCGGTGCGGCTCAAGTTCCACTTCTCGGCGATCATTTCGGCGCCCACACCCTGATTGGGTGCCACCTCGTATCGCGTGAGGAAGCCGGGACCGTACGGACTGCCGCCGACTTTGCCTGCGGAACCCATCGCAACCCGAGACATCGATTCGACACCGCCTGCGACCACTACCTCGTAGTGACCCGCTTCTACACTGGCGACGGCGAAGTTCAGTGCCTGTTGCGAGGATCCGCATTGGCGGTCGATCGTGACACCGGGAACCGAATCCGGCCACCCCGCCGACAAGACTGCATTTCTCGCGATGTCGTTGGCCTGATCACCGAGCTGCTGAACACATCCCCAAATTACATCGTCGACGATCACCGGATCGATCCCTGCGCGTTCGACGAGCGCGTTGAGCACTGCCGCAGACAGATCGGCTGGGTGGACATCTGCGAGGCCACCGTTCCTCTTACCGACGGGGCTTCTGACGGCTCCGACAATTACTGCGGACATACTTGCTCCTTCGAAAGTTGGTTCTTCGGTCAGGCGTTCTGAACGCGAGCGGATTCGAGGTCCGCGACGAGCTCGAGTACGCGGCGTCGGTCGACTTTGAGCGAGGCCCCACGCGGCAAGGACGCGACAGTGTGAATATCGACCGGAACCTCGTAACCGGTCAGCCGGTGACGGACGAATTCGCGGAGTTCGCTCTCGCTGACGTCGGGAGCCCCCGCCACCAACTCCACCACCGCAATCGGAACTTGACCCAGCCGCTCGTCATCCCTGCCGAACACCGTGGCATCGTGCACCGACGGATGCGCGCGCAGGGCATTGCACACCGTTTCGGGCTGAATCTTGAAGCCGCCGCGCACGATGGCATCATCGGCACGGCCGTCGATGTACAGGAAGCCGTCCGTGTCCAGGTGAGCGAGGTCGCTGGTCCGAAGCCAGCTGCCGGCCCCGGCACCGACCTGAGGTGCCGATACTTCGAGTCGGCCGGTCTCCCCCACCGCCAGGACCGAACCGTCGGTAGCCACGGTGCGCATGGCCACTCCGGGGAACGGCTTTCCGACACTCCCCCGTTTCGCCTTCCACCATTGTTCGATCAGCGGCCGTGTCCATCCTGCGACGGCACCTCCGAACTCGGTGGCTCCGTAGACGATCATGACGGGGATGTCGAACTTCTCGGTGAACTCGTCGGCCAGATCAGGGCTGACGAACGTTGTTCCCGCCGTTACGGCACGCAGGCTCGTGAGCTTCTCTTTCGGGACGTCGGCACCGAGAACTGCGCGCATGGCCGCCGGGGGAAGACTGGCTATCGCCAGTCGATGCTCGAATACGGCATCGACCCAGCCCTCGACTGTGAATCGGGGTAGCAGCACGAACGGGCGCGCCTCGGTCAACGACTGAATAACGCTCCACATGCCGCCGATATGCACGATAGCGAGCGTCACGAGCGCGGCCTTACCGCTGAGCGGTTCGCGGATCTTGCCCGCCGCCCCGGTGTGCCGGTGAACTGCCGACATTGCCGACTCGAGCTGGCGCCATGTCAGCGGAATTCGTTTGGGCGTTCCGGTCGTCCCCGAGGTGAACATCTCCACGGCGACTGGATCTTCGGGCTGCAGCGGATGCGAGTCGAGGACGGTGGACGGCCCGGGGATGCGTACGACTTCTGCACCGTCCACCGCGAATCCGACGACACCAGCAGCGGAGACACCCGCAGAGAATTCTGCGCTGTCCCAGTCGCTTTGCGGTGCCAACACCACGGGTGGCCGGGACGCCACGACGTCTGCCAGGATCCGGACCATGGGTTGCATCGGATTCAACGTCACCACTGTCCGTCCGCCGCCCAGAATCGCGATCAGAGCAGCGACCGTCTCGACGCGGTTTGACACCACCACCCCGATTCGGGAGCCTTCTCCGCATCCGAGGTCGGTGAGGGCGGCGTCGATGCGCTCGGCCGTCTCTCGCACCTGTCCCCACGTGTACCAGCGCTTCTCCTGCTGGATCATTCGGGCGTCGCCGGGGGCCGACCACAGCTGTTTCAACGCTTGTCTGATACTCGTCATGAATTTGCGCCCTCGCTCGGATGGTCGATCAGGTCAACTAGCGTGGCATTCCGAGGCCACGCTCGGCGATGATGTTCCGCATGATCTCCGAGCTCCCCCCAGCAATCGTGAACGCACGCGCGTACAGGAATTCGTCCTGCCATCGTCCAGAATCGAACACATTGTTGTCACCCTCGACGAGAATGCCTGCCTCGCCACTCAATTCGAGCGCAAACCTCTGCACCTCGACTCCGATCTCACTGAAGAACAGCTTGGCCATCGGTGCGTCGTACGCTCGCTCCGACTTGCGCGACCACCGACTGATGTTGGCGTAGACCAACGCGGACAGAGCGGAAATCGACGCATCCAACTGGCCGAGTCGGTCCTGCACATACCCGTCCTCGATCGCAGGTCGCCCGTTCCGCTCGACGCGACGCGCCAGATCCTTCAGCGCTTCGACGCTCTGCCGCAGTCGAACAGCGTTCGCTGCCACACCTGAGCGTTCATGCGACAAGCTCGAATTGGCAACGGTCCAGCCCTGATTCAATTGTCCGACCAGAGCGTCGGGCGTCAGAACCACATCGTCGAGGAATACCTCGTTGAAGTCGGACGTACCTGTCATTTCGCGCAGCGGTCGGATGTCGACACCAGGAAGCGACATGTCCACGATGAACGCACTGATGCCCTTGTGTTTGGGCGCATCGGGATCGGTGCGCGCAAGCATGTACCCGTAGTCGGACCAATGCCCGTTGGTCGTCCACACCTTCTGCCCGGTGACCCGAAAACCCCCGTCTTCGGTCCGCACGGCTTTGGTGCGAAGCGAGGCCAGGTCGCTACCGGACCCAGGTTCGCTGAACAGCTGACACCAGACCTCCGAACCCGCCCTGATTCCCGGTAGATACTTCGTCCGCTGCTCGTCGGTACCGAAGTCGAAGAGCGCGTGGGCGATCAGGTTGCCCGCGCCGGGCAGGACGGACGCGCGGGCACGGGCAATCTCCTCGCCCACGACGACACTGCGTTCAGCGCTGTGCTCTGCACCGGCTCCGCCGTACTCGGTCGGCCAGTCGCCACCGAAGTATCCGGCCGCGAAGAGCTTCCCCGTCCAGTTCTTCAGCAGACCCAGTTCCTCGGCCGTCTCGGCGCAGCGCACGCCGGCCTTCGGTGCGATGTCAGGTGCATTCGCAGCCACGAACTGACGGACCTCGAGCCTGAACTTCTCGAGGTCCGGGGTCATTCCGTAATCCATCTCACGCCCCTTCGGTCGTAGGTCTGATACCTCTTGTCGCGCACACTGGTCAGCGGACCTCGTACGAGCGGGTCGGCACCTGAGATCGATCGATCTGAGCCTTGCCGATCGGATTACCGATCATCGTGTACGGGAGCGCCGTTGCCAGAGCATGGGTGCGGCCGACGTCCTTCGATTCCCAGATCGCGCGCACGGTTCCCTGGATTGCAGCGGGTGGCTTTGCTGCAATTTTCCTGGCGAGCACCGCCGCACGCGACCACAGCAGGTCACGGGAAACGACCTCGCTGACGAAACCGATCTGATGAGCACGCTGGGCAGACATGCGTTCGTCGAGTCCGAGCAATGCCATCCGCAACACTTCCCCAATCGGTATGCGGTGAGCCAGACCGATGGGTTCGAGCGCTGCCACGAGACCGTACGACACATGCGGGTCGAAGAACTGCGCGTCATCACTGGCAATGATGAGATCCGCCTCGTTGAGCCAGTAGAGTGCGCCGCCCGCGGCGAGACCGTGCACCGCACAGATCAGCGGCTTCCAGCACTTGTTGTGCTTGGGCGAGAGGTCAACGCCCGGATCCCGCTTGCTGAAAGGATTGTCCGCCAGATAGGTACCCTCTTTGACGTCCATCCCGGTGCTGAACGCGCGGTCACCGTTCGCCCGGAGCACGATCGCATGGACGTCGTCGGTCAGATCGGCGAAGCTCCACAGATCGCGGAACTCCGCACGCATAGCGTTGGTGAACGAGTTCATCCGGTCGGGCCTGTCCAAGGTGATCGTCAGTACCTGATCTTCCAGCTCCGCGATCACCGTGGTCAAACTCTTCAACTCGCCGATACTGGTCAGGCTCACGCTGTCTCCTCGGATTGTTGTGGAACGAACACAGCCGTCATCTCAGGACTGTGTACGACGCTTTTCTGCCCGTAACTGCCCATGCCGCACCAGCATTTTCGCCGCGATGGCGCTCAAATCTGCTGGTGGCGTTCGCAGTCCGGCCAACCCGGTCTCGCGGCTGGGCAGCGAGACCGTTGCCGTTGCCGGGCAGGTCTCCTCACCACGTTGGCTGGTCCCACGGAATTCGAGATCGACCAAGTATCGATCGCCCTCTTGCCGTTTGCCCACGACCTCACCGGTGAAACGGTGCGTGTCGCCGAGGTAGTTGAACTTGCGCATCTGGCTCGACATCGTTTCGATCCAGCCGTCGTCACCGATCCAGTCGGTCAGGAAGTGAGTGAGCCAGCAGTCTCGCAACATTCCGTAGTCGTACGATGTCGGAAGTCCGATGGACCGTGCGTATTCCGCATCCCAGTGGATCCGTTGTGCGACATCGGGTATGCCTTGCTCGTTGGGTATGTAGAAAGCACCGATCCGCTGGCGGTTCCGGTAGGCAAGCCGTCCTGTGCAGGGGGTGTAGGGCGCGAAACCGTAACCACCGGAATGAAATACGACCATGTCCGTAGTTGTCAGAGGCCCTTTGGCCATCAGACCGAGAGGCTCCCCCACGACCACGTCCTCCCAATACCTGGGCTCGGCACCGCGGCGGACCTCGGCCTCGTAGATCGCATCGATCTCCGCGATCTCCTCCGGGGTGTACGACGCGGGTTCGATGGTGTCGTATTTCTTGCGCTTCTTCGACTCGTGTCGTTCGGTGTGAATCGTGATCACTCGCTGGATTTGCACGATCTCCGCGCGCTGGTTGAACTGAACATGGATCCTAGTCACGACGAGGGAGCGACCCGCAAACTCCGATTCCTTGAGTTCGACGTTGTCGAATCCCTGGAAGGAATACACCGCATCACCGTCGTAGACCGGCTGGTACCACTCGGTGGTGGAGCCCGAGACGAACACGTGAATCCCACGGAACGGTGGTCGACGCTGTTCCTTCGGCACTCGATCGGCCAACAGATCCTTCGTCACGGCGATGTTGATCATCGGCGGAGCAATCTGCCCGCCCCACCGCGTGTCGAGACCGTACTCCTCGTCGACAAAAAGGGGGTTGTCGTCACCGTAGCTGCGCGCGAATGCGCGCATGACATCCGGAGTGGCACGGGAGAACTGGTCACGTTGTGTCACCGCGTGGTAGATACCGACCAGATCGCGGGCACGCTGGATGTCGGATTCGAGGAAGCTGAAGGTTTCTTCCTTCTCGCCCGCCTCGGTCGTCCTGTCGGTCGTCTCGGTACTCATGAAATCCTCCGTGATCGTTGCGGTGCCTTCGATGCGGTACCGGCGCATGGGTTGTCCGGGTACATCAGGAGTGAAGAACCGCGGGAACTAGACACCCGTGGCCTGCTCGGTCAGTCGTTCGACCACGTGCCGGCGCACCAGCTTGCCGGTTTCGGTACGCGGTAACTCGTCCCAGTAGACGATGTTCTCGGGAGTTCGACTGCTGCGCAGAGACGATCGAACGAACTCCCGCAGATCTGCGGCGTCGACCGACATGCCCGGCCGAAGCACGACGGCGGCTTCGATGCGCTGGCCCCACTCCGGGTCCGGAACGCCGACGACGGCGACGTCGAGCACGGCAGGGTGCCGAAGCACTACCTCCTCGATCTCGGCTGGAGCGATGTTCTCCGCGCCCCGGATGATCGTGTCGTCCACCCGCCCGCCGACGAACAGAAAGCCCTCGTCGTCGATGAAACCTTTGTCCCGGGTGTCGAAGAATCCGCGATCGTCGACCATTCGCCCGATGCCGGCGTATTCCGCGGATACCTGGTCGCCGCGAACGCAGATTCGACCCATCTGGTTCGGACCGAGAACCTCGTCGAACGCATCTCTGATCTCGAGGTCGATTCCGGGAACAATTCGGCCGACCGATCCGAGTCGTGCCCGAACGGCATCGTCATCGCTGTCGATCGCAGCTCGGTGATCGTCCGGCCCGAGAACGGCGATGGTGGAACTCGTTTCGGTGAGTCCGTACGCGTTGACGAAACCTACATCGGGCCACATCGCAAGCGCCTTCTCGATGACCTGCGTGGGCATCGGGGCACCGCCGTAGGCCAAGCCTTGCAAGGTGGGGACAGCCTTGTCCACGTCCGCTTCGACCACCCGAGAGAGCATCGTCGGCACGACGAGAGCGTTGGTCACACCTTCCGTTCTGGCAGTGTGCAGCCACTGCGCCGGGCTGAACTGCTCGAGCACCACCGTCCGCCGCCCGGCGTACAGATTGGTGATCACGTTCGCCACCGCCGCGATGTGATACGGCGGCACACTGACCAGAGCACAATCGGACGCGTCGGCAGAGGCGAACTCGACCGATCCGAGTACGTAGGACGAGAGGTTCTCGTGGCGTAGGAGCACGCCTTTGGGGGCCGACGTCGTTCCGGAGGTGTAGATGATGACGGCCGGAGCCTGGTCGCCGTCACTCTCGGCGGCCTCATCGAATCCCTCGACCACCGATTCTGCTGTACTCGACAGTTCCGCCAGCCACTGCTCGGGAGAGCGAACCGAGAGTCCTGCGCGCACAGGGGCGTCCGTCTGTTCCGTTCCAGCGAGCGCGAGTGCGCGGGGATGGTTGGCCAACAACGCATCCAGCTGCTCCCGGCCGAGCCGATAGTTGACCGGCACCAACGGAACTCCAGCTCGCGCGGCTGCGAACATCGCGACGGGAAACGCCGGACCATTCACGGCCAGATAGACCAGTGCGTCTGCCCCTCTGTCGACAATCTCGGCTGCACCCACCGCGGCGAGCCGGTGTATCTGTGCGGCGGTGAGACCGGTATCCCGGGTGCCCACGACGATCCGATCGGCGAAGCCGTCCACTGCCATGTCCAACAACAACGTGATGTTCATCCGACACTCACTTCGGTCAGTCCGATGACGGAAGCGGCTTGGCCGCCTTGATCGTGAGTGCGACACCGTCCACTTCGAGAGCACCCCGACCTGGCTTGGTGCACAACACTTCCACGCCGACAGCCTCGTCCACGTACCGCTTTCCCAGCACGGCACCGCCGACCTTCGAGAGCTCGATCTGCGAACCGTCACCGGTCGGCTTGGCTCCGACGACCATCTCGACACCGCCGCATGTAAGAGAAACCTCGACGGCGGGGGCGCGCACGACGATCACCGAAGTGGTGTCGAGCGCACTACCCAACGATTGACCGACCTTGAGATTCACGACTTCCTCCATTCGAGCGGGACCGGGTGTCTCCGACACACCGCCCCGGGCACTCTCAGACGAGAGCGTTGGTGACTTGTATAACAAAGTACTACAAGTGAGACGGTCTCTGAACCCGTGTGTTCCGGTGAGTGGCCATCAGGTAACAGCTCCGGCGATCTTGAGTTCGATCAGTTGCTCGTCGTCGAGTCCCAGCTCACGCAGGATGTCGTCGGTGTGTTCTGCGAACTGGGGCGCGCGCCTCATCTGCACCGGCTGATCGTCGAATTTGACCGGATTGGCCACCAGCTTCTGGGCCACTCCATCTGCATCGACGATATCCGTGATGCGGCCGTTCGCTATCAGAGCGGCGTCGTTGCCGACGTCCCAGCTGTTCTGTACCGGGGCCCATGGACCGCCGAGACCGGTCAAGTCGACCAGCCACTCGGCGTACGAACGAGTGGCGAAGGCCTCGGCGAACCAGTCCCCGATCTGTTCGGCATGCTGAAAGATCCCGTCCATCGTCGAGAAGCGAGCGTCGTCGACCAGGTGCTCGAGACCGATGGCAGTGACGAACTCGTTCCAGAATCGCGTGGGTTGCAGCATCGAGAACTGAAGCCACCGACCGTCGGCGGTCCGATAGGAGCCGGTGAGCGGATTGCCCGCTGCGGCAGTCTTTTTCCGCTTGACCTTCGGCAATGGTCCACCCGAACTCAAGGCTAGATTCACCGAGAATTGAGTTGCCCAGGCCGCCACACCCAGGAGCGATACGTCCACCTCGGACGGTTCTCCCGTTCGCTCACGGCCGAGCAGCGCCGCCGCGATTCCGCCGGCTATCGTCATACCGCCGATATTGTCGCCGTACGCTCCGGCGGGCATGAACGCCATCGAGTCCGCGTCCTCTGCCATGACGCCGTCGGCGCTACCACCGCGCGCCCAGAACCCGGTGGCGTCATAGGCACCCTTGTCCGAATCCGGACCCTGACTGCCGAATCCGCTTCCGGTGACGTACACGATGTTCGGGTTGATCGCACGTACGTCCTCGACTGTGATGCCGAGCTTGGTGCGCACACCGGGCAGGTAGTTGGTCAAGAAGACATCGCTGCGCCGGATCAGTTCCTCGAGCACCGGACGCGCTGCGGGATTGGACAGGTCGATTCCGATGCTGCGCTTGCTACGGTTCGGGCCCTCCATGATCGGCGCGAAAGACGAGCCTTCCTTGCCTGCGGTATGACCGAGCACTCGGACCAGTCCGCGCTGGGGGTCACCGGTTTCCGCATGCTCGACCTTGACGATGTCGGCGCCCCAATCCGCCAGCACTGCACCCGCAGCGGGAACGTAGGTGAATTGAGCGACCTCGAGAATTCGGTAGCCCTCCAGTGGACGATGCATGAAAACTCCTCTTACGGAATATGTTCTGTGAATCAGGGCTTGTCGGTTCGGAGCAGAATTGCTCCTGAGGGAACTCCGCCGCCTGCGGTCACCACGGCGACTTTCGGTTCGTGTACCTGGCGGCCGGGGGCCTGGCCTCTGAGCTGTAGCACGGCCTCGCGAAAGAATCCGTATCCGTGAGTTCGTCCCGCGGAGAGCTGACCGCCGTGAGGATTGAGCGGTAGCCGACCGTCGATGGCGATCCCTCGGCCGGCGTCGATGAAGTCTGCCGCTCCCCCCAGCTCGCAGAACCCAAGGCCTTCGAGCCACGACAACGCATTGAACGTGAAGCCGTCGTACAGCAGTGCCACGTCCACGTCCGATGGTCGCAGATCCGTTCGGCTCCACAGATGCGCCGCAGGCCCGAGTGACTGCGGGGTATGGGTGAGAGTGCCTTGGTCCCAGGACAGGCTTTCCATGATCTGAGTACCGACCGCCTCGACGAACACCGGCGGGTGAGGTCCGTCCGACGCCGCGTCCACGGCAGAGACGATCACCGCAACGGCACCGTCGATCGGAACGTCGCAGTCGTACAGACCGAAGGGCGTGGACACCATTCGGGCCGAGAGGTAGTCGTCCATCGTGATCGGATCGCGATATACCGCTTCAGGATTTGCCGAGGCGTTCGAGCGCGCGTTGACTGCGATGGCACCCAGGGCCTCGCGGTCGCCGCCGTAACGGTGGAAGTAGTTCGACGCCTGACACGCGATCCAATTGGCGGCGGACATGGCACCGAACGGCGCACGGTGCTCGAACATTCCGGTGGGGCGGGCAGGGGGCACCTGGATCCGCCCCGAGCGCACGAGCTCCGAGTGCGTCGATTCCCAAACGGTTCGGAAACACAGGACGTGCCGACACAGCCCCGAGGCCACGGCCAGCATCGCGGCAATGATGGAGCCGTTCTGGCCCGGCAACTCGTTTCCGCCGTTGACCCAGGTCGGATGGACGGCCAGAGCCTGCTCCACAGCCATGATTCCGCCCTCGGACATGCCGCCTCCCCCACCGCTGCCCGGGTAGGTGGACAAGCCGTCGATGTCGGCCAAGGTCAGACCGGCGTTCTCGACCGCAGCGAGGCAGGCGTCGATGGTCAGTGCGAGTGGCTCGATCATCAGGCGACGACCGATCTTCGATTGTCCGACCCCTGTGATCGCGACTTTGCTCTCGAATCTTTCCGTTGTCGGCGGCGGGCGAAGATTCGATCGGTAGTCCTGCAGCTCGGGAATCGGACCCGACTCTGCCGACGAGTCCGGGTCGGGCTCGAACAGCGGGAGCCAGACCTCCTCGGACACGTGCTCGAACAGAACCCGAACTGCACTGCCCACCGCGACATCATCGACATCGCAATGAACGATGTTCGTGGTCAGCCTGATTCGAGAATCCTCCTCGAGGGCCACGATCGCGACGACGTACGGAGGCGGAAAGTGCGGTAGCCACTGCTGGTGATTGACCGTGAACCCGACCACCGTTCCGCGACCCGAGACGGGTTCGTAACCGATATCGCGGCCCCGGCACTGCGGGCACAACACGTTTTGCGTGTGCATCCACCGAGAACAACTGTGACAGCGAGCAATTCGGAGTACACCATCTACCCCGGAGGCCCAGTACTGTGCCCGTCCAAGCGACATCTGCGGTACCGGCCTGCCGGTATCGAGCAGCTCGGTCACGCGTCCTCCATTCGGTTCGATCGGATTCGTAGAAAACTTATGTGCTAGTAAGCGATTCGGCCCGAGGTGTTTTTTCCGACGCTGTCGCGCACCGCGATCATCGCGGCCAGCCGACGTTCCGCGTCCGCTTTGCTCATCACGATGTCGTCCCCACCCTCGCCTCGACTCAACCTGTCGAGGCGACCGCGTTCGGCGGCTATCTCTTCCTCGAGCAGCGACCCGGCCAGGTCGCGAGTGAGTAGGTCCTGATCGACCCAGTCGGCTTCGGGAAACTGTTCGACTTGCTCATCCATCGATTCGATCTCTCTCGTGTACGCAAGGGCGGGGGTGATGGGTCACTCAGCTGCGCGGAAAGTTCAAGAGCTTGCGCGCATTGAGCTCGACGATCTTGTGTACATCTTCATCGGGCACATCGAGCATCGAATCGTGCACGAGCTTGCGACTATTGGGCCAGTTCGAGTCCGAGTGCGGGTAGTCGCCTTCCCACGTGATGTTGTCGATTCCCACGAGGTGCCGATTCGCTAGACCGAACTCGTCTTCGATGAAGCAGCCGTATATGTGCTTGGCGAACAGCTCGGACGGCCGGGCCGACTGATTGATGTTCTGGTAGTAGCGATGCTTCGTCCACACCGCATCCATGCGCTCGAGCATGTAAGGAACCCAACCGATTCCACCCTCGGAGAGCATGAACTTCAGACCGGGGTGGTTGTGGAATACCGGCGAGAACAGAAGATCTGCAGTGGCGTACATCGAGTTACAGCCGAACAGCGACGTCATGACCGCCATCGGAGCCTCGGGGGCCGTGATCGGAGCCTTTCCGGAGGTACCGAAGTGGACACACAGCGGCAATCCTGCCTCTACCGCCGCAGCGAACACAGGATCCCAGTGATTTGTATGGAACGAGGGTAGGCCGAGCGGTGAGGGGTTCTCGGGGAACGAGATCGCGCGGGCACCCTTGGCAGCCGTGCGATGGATCTCGCGTACCGCGTCCTGCACCGACCACAGAGGGAGAATCACCAACGGGATCAACCGATCCGGAGCGGTAGGGCACCACTCGTCGAGAACGTAGTCGTTCCAAGCCTGAACCGAGAGCAATGCAAGCTCCATGTTCTGGCTCTCGAGAAACACAGTCCCCGCGAAGCGAGGGAACGACGGGAATGACAGAGTCGCCTGTACGCCGTCGATGTCCATGTCCGCGATACGTGCCTTCGGCTCGTAGCAACCCGGGATCATGTCCTCGTATCGGGTCGGCTCGGCTCCGTACTCTTCCGGCTTCTTGCCCGCAACGGCGTTGAGTCCGATGTATGGATATATGCGTCCCTCGTACTCCCACACCTCGGCGAGCTTGGTGCCACCGTCCTTGCGGCCGCCGTCTCCGGCGTGAATGGACCTCGGCATCTCCTTCTCGATGATGCGAGGACCGGCCTGTACGAATTTCTTCGGCAGCCGATCCGACCAGAGCTTGGGGTGCTCGATCAAATGATCGTCGGTCGAGATGAGTTGCATGTGGCTCTGCAGTGGCATGAATCCTCCTGGATGACACCCCAGACACGCTGAATTGGGGTTACTTGTTTAGCTTTCTGAAGGCTAGCAGAATATGTAATCCACGTCACCGAAGTCGGTTGGAAACACGAAGAACCCCGCCGACGAATGCCGGCGGGGTGATGGGGTCGTCCGCGTGTCGAAGGGCCAGGATCAGTCGAAGAGGCTGATGGTCGCTGTTCGATCTCGGCTTCGATAGATGATCTCGCTGGCGCGTTTCAGATGTGTTCGCCAATGCCGTTCGGCCCGAACCGCATCGCGCGCAGCGACGAGGTCGACCAGCTTCTGGTAATCCTCGACGACCGACGGAGCATAAGCCGTCCGTTCTGGGGCATCCGCGTCGTCGACTCGTTGCCGGATGCCCATGGTCCGATGCGCATCGAGCACGTCTCGCAGCGCGCTGACCTGCGCATTGAGCGTCTTATTTCCGCAGTTCAACGAGATCAACTCGTGAAACTCGGCAGTGAGTGCCACCCACCGCACGAAGCCGTCCTCACTGTCGAGGCCGGCCGCCACCCGCTGCCGGTGAGCATCGACGCAGCGGCGGAGGGATTCGAGCCCCTCCGGCGGGCATCTGCGAGCCAACAGACGAACGCACGCCGACTCGAACTCCGCGCGAGCCTCCAACACGTCCTCGAGCGTTGTTCCTTGAATCTGCAAGTAGAGCCCGATATGCCGAGAGGCCACGTCGAGATCGGGCAAGCGCGCCCGTGGCCCGCCACGGGAGCCGGTCACCACCGTGATCAGGCCTTCACTCTCGAGTATCCGGAAGGCCTCTCGCAGCGTCGGTCGCGAGACGCCGAGCTGAACCATCAGCGTCTTCTCCGGGGGGAGCATCTGACCGGGCTCTATCTCGCCACGCACGATCTGCCCGCGCAAGCGGTGAGCGATCCGCTCGGAGGCCTTCGGTACCCGAACCTCGGCCGCGGCGGCAGGCCCCTCGGATCGCCACATCTCGCGCTGCTCGGTCTCCATCGATTCGACTCTAGCGCCACTTCGCCGAGTATTCGTAAGTCGCGCCGAACCACGCCACCTACATGCGAAGCTGGGGGCAGCATAATTCGACCATTCGTTACACAATTGCTCGACGGGCAGCGGTCCAACGGTTCGCTTCCCCGAATCGCACTGTTGCTTTACAGTGATCAAGGCCACAAGGTATTACTAGTTAGATAGTTAAGGTGGACGCACCGCTGACACACCAGGCAGGCCGGCCACCAATCGAGAAGGAGAACGACATGGGAAAGCTCGACGGCAAGATCGCACTGATCACTGGCGCTGCCCGCGGCCAAGGCCGCAGCCACGCGATAGCGCTGGCAGCACAGGGTGCCGATGTCCTTGCGCTCGACATCTGTCGAGATATCGACACCAACAGCTACGCCCTTGCCGACGAGGACGACCTGGCCGAAACACAACGGTTGGTGGAGAAAGAAAACCGTCGCTGCATCACCGCTGTCGCCGATGTCCGTGAGCCGGCCCAAATTCGCGACGCCATCGCCCTGGGCATCTCCGAGCTCGGCGGTCTTCACATCGTGGTCGCCAACGCTGGCATCTGCCCCCTGGGCGACGTCCCACGCAAAGCATTCCTCGACGCAGTCGATGTGGACCTGGTCGGCGTCATCAACACCATCAGCGCCGCGTACCCGCACCTGACTGCCGGTGCGTCGATCATCGCCACCGGATCCGTCGCCGCGTTGATGAAAGGCGGCACGGACAACCCCGCACTCGGAGCTGGCGGTGCCGGCTACAGCCACGCCAAGAAGGGTGTCGCGGAATATGTGCACTCCCTCGCGCTCGCGCTGGCTCCGGAATCGATCCGCGTCAATGCGGTTCACCCCACCAATTGCAACACGGACATGCTGCACAGCGAAGGGATGTACAGGGTCTTTCGGCCGGATCTCGAGCATCCGACCCGCGAGGAGACTGTCGGCGCGTTCCACCACAACCAGCCGATGCCCGTCCCGTGGGTCGAGCCCGAGGACATCAGTAACGCTGTCGTATTCCTCGCCTCGGACGAGGCGAAGTTCGTCACCGGACTGCAGATGAAGGTCGATGCCGGGACCGCGATCGCTCACACGAAGGCATTCGCAATTTCCTGATCAGAGGTTCGGAGCTTCACCCACCGACCGGCACCGCGGACCGAGGACCAGAAATGTACAAGGAATATCCCCACCTCTTCATCGACGGAGCCTGGGTGCCAGGCGAATTCGGCACTACCGCACCGGTGATCAACCCAGCGACCGAAGAGACCATCGGCCTCGCACCGGTTGCCTCCCGCGCCGACGTCGCGAAGGCGATCGCTGCGGCCCGCACCGCGTTCGACGATGGCCCGTGGCCTCGGATGTCGCCACGAGAGCGCTCGGTTGTGCTGTGCCGTATGGCCGACGTCATGGACAAGCGTGTCGACGAGTTGGTGCGGATGAACATCGCGGAATCCGGCGGAACCAGAATCGGTGCCGAGACCTTTCAGATCGGTTTTCCGATTGCTCACTTCCGAGACTTGGCGGAACGGGTGATGATTCAGTTCCCGATGGAGCGACCGATGCCTCCCCACGTAGGGGGCACGCTCGGCCAGGGTGTCATTCGACGAGAGCCGTGGGGAGTCGCGTCGTTGATATCGGCCTACAACTTTCCATTCTTTCTCAACTTGATGAAGCTCGGACCGGCCTTGGCAGCCGGCTGCACGACGATTCTCAAACCTGCGCCGACAACGCCGTTCGAGGCATTCATCCTCGGCGAGATCGCGGAGGAGGCGGGACTACCGAACGGCGTGCTCAATATCGTCGCCGGTGATGTCGACGCCGGACTCGAGCTCAGCACCAACCCGATGGTGGACATCGTGAGTTTCACCGGATCGGATGCGGTCGGCCGCAAAGTGTTCGAGCAAGCAGCCTCGACCGTAAAGAAGGTCGTGCTCGAACTCGGTGGAAAGTCGGCCAACATCGTCTGCGATGACGCAGACCTGACCAAGGTGGTCGGCTCCGTGGTTCGAGACATCGTGCTGCATGCCGGCCAGGGATGCGCCTTCCTCACCAGAACGTTGGTGCATCGATCGCGCCGGGACGAGTTGATCGAACTCGTCACCGATGCACTGAAGAAGATCAAGGTCGGCGACCCTGCGTCACCGGACACGGTGATGGGGCCGGTGGGCAGTTCTGCTCAGCGAGCCAAGGTGGAACAACTCATTGCGGCCGGAATCGCCGAGGGGGCAACCCTCGCAGTCGGTGGCGGTCGCCCCGAAGGACTCGAAAAGGGCTTCTTCGTCGAGCCCACGCTTTTCGTCGACGTCGAGAACTCGATGACCATCGCGCAGCGGGAATTCTTCGGACCGGTGGGTGTGGTGATCACATTCGGCGACGATGACGAGGCGATCCGCATCGCCAACGACAGCGATTACGGATTGGCCGGCGGAGTGTGGTCGAAGGACCCAGTGCGCGCGTACGAGCTCGCCAAGCGAATTCGTACCGGAACGGTCACGGTCAACGGTGGCGGAGGTGGTATGAGCCCGCACGGAGCCTTCGGTGGTTACAAGCAGAGCGGACTCGGTCGCGAGCGTGGCGATGCGGGGCTCGACGAATTTTTGCAAACCAAAACCATCACCTGGCCCGTGGGGACCGGCTGACACTCGGTTCCGCACTGTTACACCAAGCAGCGAAAATGAGGGCACTGCAATGACTTACGTGATCACCGAATCCTGTATTGACCTGATGGATCGCGCCTGCGTGAAGGAGTGTCCGGTCGATTGCATCTATGAGGGCGAACACCAGCTGTTCATCAACCCGAACGAGTGCATCGACTGTGGCGCTTGCGAACCGGCGTGCCCACACGAGGCTGTGTACCACGAGGCAGATCTCCCCGATGACCAGGCGCACACTACCGATCGCCAGAACACCGTTTTTCTCACGCTGGGCAAGCTCGGTGGTGCCCGGAAGTACGGCAAATTGCCAGTAGCGCTGACATGACCTCCCTCCGAGTAGGTTTCATCGGCACCGGCAATATCGGCGAGCCGATGGTCGAGCGTCTGTTGCACGCGGGCCTGCCCACTGCGGTGTACGCCCGCAGACCCGAGGTCATCGACCGCCTCCGCGCTGCTGGTGCCGCCACCGTGGAGGACCCGGAATCGCTCGGCACACGGGACGTGGTCGTCTCGTGCCTGTTCACGGACGCGCAGGTGATGGAGGTCTGCCCGCAGATCATCGCGCGAATGGGCCCGGGCTCGGTCTTCGTCTCTCACACCACGGGAAGCCCGACCTCCCTTCGAGCACTCGCCTCGCAGGCCGAAGACCTCGGTGTCGCAATCGTCGAGGCGCCCTTCAGTGGAACACCCGACGCTGTTCGGGAAGGTCGACTGACTGTGCTGCTCGCCGGCGAGGACAGAGCTGTCGCGAACGCCTCCGATGTGGTGAGCGCGTACGCGGCCAACGTCATTCGAACCGGTAAGTTGGGAACGGCGTTACCCGCGAAGCTGCTGAACAACGCGCTGTTCGCCGTCTGCACTCAACTCACTCTGACGGCGATAGAGGCAGCGAGGTCGCTCGGTATCTCGGAGGAAACCCTGCTGAACGTGTTGGCCGTCAGCAGTGGCGGAAGCAGTGCCGCACGCTACATCGCGGCCTCCGGTATCGGAGCAGACAAGTACCGCGCAAGCCTGCCCCGATATTTGATCAAAGACCTGCGCTCGGTCGAGGACGTCGCGTCCGAACTGGGTGCCGATATCGGTCCGCTACTGGCCGCCGCTCGACTGGGGCCGATGGACCTCTTCGAACGCGACCACATCGACGCCTGAGCAACTCTCCTTGTCCGCCACTCGCTTCTCCCCTGAAAGTAGGCCCGAATGAAAGCCAGAATCGATCTCACTCTGTGTTCCGGTCACGCTCGTTGCTACCAGATCGATCCGGAGCTCTTCGATATCGACGACAGTGGCTATGCGCTCAACGCCGAGGTCGACATCGACCCGGCCGACGAGCACAAGGCAATCGACGCCGTCGCATCGTGCCCCGAACGCGCCATCAGCCTTCACTGAATCCCACATGAGCGATACCGCAACGCCGTCGAACGAGCGCCCGCTACGTGTAGCCGTGGTAGGCGGCGGACCTGCAGGCCTCTACACCGCCGACGCACTCACCTTCGCTTCCGATCTGCTGGTGCACGTCGACGTGCTCGAGCGGCTTCCTGCCCCGTTCGGGTTGCTTCGCTACGGCGTCGCGCCCGACCACCTGAACATCAAACTGGCCGCCGACACCCTTCAAGAAGTACTGGACAGGCCGAACGTACGACTCTTCTGCAATGTCGAGATCGGACGCGATGTCGATGTCGATGCACTGCGGGCACACTACGATTCGATCGTTTACGCCACCGGAGCCGATGCCGATAACAGTCTGTCGATTCCCGGGGAAGAACTACGGGGAAGTTCCTCGGCCACGGCATTTGTCAAGTGGTACAACGGCCATCCCGAGGCACAGCTCTTCGATCTGTCGTCGACCGGTGCCGTCGCGGTGGTCGGAGCCGGAAACGTCGCACTCGACGTCACTCGTCTCCTCGTCAAGGACGTGGCGGAATTGCGCCACACCGACATCGACTCCGAGACGCTCGATGCTTTGGCAGCCAGCGGCGTGACCGATGTGCACGTCCTCGTCAGGCGGGGAGCCGAATTCGTGAAGTTCACTACCAAAGAGCTGCGGGAGATCGGTGAGCTCACCGGAGTGGACGTGATGGTCGATCCGGCACAGCTGCCTGCGCAAGAGATCGACGGTGGCCTCCCCACGGCAGCCAAACGTACTCTTGCCGTACTGAGAAAGTGGGCTGTCCGGCAACCGACCGGTGCACCGAAGCGAGTCCATTTCCACTTTTCGACGCAGCCGACCCAAGTCCTCGGGGTCGACGAGGTCCGTGCGGTACGCATCGAGCGTGACGGTGAAACCCACGAGCTTCCAGTGCAACTGGTTCTGCGTGCCGTCGGCTACCGTTCGCGTCCCATTGCCGGCGTCCCTTTTCGAGAGAGCACCGCCACCATCCCGCACCGTGACCATCGCGTCGTCCGCGACGAGAACGCACAACCTGGGGAGTACACGGTGGGGTGGGCCAAGCGCGGCCCGAGCGGAATCCTGGGAACGAACAGATCCGATGCCGAGGCCACAGCAGCAGCCGTCTTCGAAGATCGCGAAACCCTGTTGGCACGTCGAACCGAAACCGTCGGATCTCCGCTGGACCTGCTGACCGAGCGATGCACAGGTCTTCTCGACAAGGTCGCATGGAATTCCATTGCCGCGAAGGAGAGAGAACTCGGTCTCGCGGACGGACGCGACCGAGTGAAGATACGGAAGTGGCAGGACCTCGTCGCAGCCGGACTGTCGACGGTCAACGCAAGCTGAACCCGCCCCCTGACGAACAAGACATCGCTGTAGAAGTACGACGCCCTATAAAGATTCGAGGAGAACATGAGCACTACAGAATCGACCGAGACCACCTCCAGGGGCTGCCCGGTGGTCAATTTCAACCACTACCAGCCGATGCCCTTCGGCGAAAAGATCGAACTGTACGACAAGCTTCGCGACGAGGCACCGGTGTACCGAAACGAGTTCGCCAACGGGCACTACATCGTCACCCGCTACGACGACATTCTGGCCGTATATCAAGAGCCGGAAACGTTCTCGAACGAAGCCGTAACCGTGTTCAATCCGAATCCTACCTACCGGTGGATTCCCGAGATGCTCGACGGTGACGAGCATCTGCAGTGGCGCAAGCAGCTCGGACCGCATTTCTCGCCGAAGGCCATTTCCCGCCTGGAAGAGAAGGTTCGCGACCGAGCCGTGTCGCTGATTCACGATATCGCCAAACGGGGTCGCTGTGATTTCATGGCAGACTTCGCCTTTCAGTACCCGTCCTTCATCTTCCTCGAACTCATGGGCCTACCGTTCGAGGACCTCGACCAATTCATGAAGTGGGAGCACGACATCCTGCACTTCTCCGGTGCCACCGCCGAGGAGACCGCCGAGCGCCGCGGTGAAGCGACGAAGGGTGTCACCTCGTACTTCGCGACAGTGATCGAGCAGCGACGAATCGAACCCAAAGACGATCTCGTCACCAAGGCGTTGTCGTTCGAGATCGACGGAAAGCCGGTCAACGACGAGGATCTGGGTGCATTCTGCCTGCTGATGTTCATGGCAGGCCTCGATACCGTCTCGGCCACGTTGGGGACCATCTACTACCATCTGGCTCGACACCAGGACGATCGTCAACGCATCGTCGACGATCCCGATCTGATTCCGACCGCTATCGAGGAGTTCGTCCGCGCGTACGCGATCGTCATTCCTTCGCGCAAGGTCACCAAGGACACCGAGGTCGCAGGGTGTCCGATCGCCAAGGGCGAAATGATTTCCCTGCCATTGAATCTCGCTACCCGAGACAACTCGGTCTATCCCGATGCCAAGGAGGTCAAGATCGACCGAAGCCCGAACAACCATATCGGTTTCGGTGCGGGACCTCACCGTTGTCTCGGCTCTCACCTCGCGCGTCGCGAGCTCAAGATAGCCCTCGAGGAATGGCACAAGGTGATCCCGAACTACAGGCTCGTCGAGGGCTCCGAGGTGCCGAGCGAGTCCGGTGCTCAGCTCGGTCCCAGCGGAAATGTCATTCTGGAATGGGACGTCTGACTCGATCGAAATACTACCGAACGAAGTGTGCCACCCCCGGATTCGTCCGGGGGTGGCACACTTCGACTGGGTCCGCTGCGCCGCCTAGAGGATGCTCTCCAGTAAAGCCACACCGCGGCGGACCGAGGCGATATGGCCCTCCGCGTCGATCAGCGGTCCCGCTAGTTCGAGGTCGTACACCCCTTGGTAGCCGGCCTTCTCGATTCGTTCGATGCGGTCCGCGAGCGGAATGATCCCGTCACCGGGTACGGCAGCTTCAGGGCCGTCGCTGCCGTCGATGGTGTCGCCGATCTGAACCAGGGCGACGCGGCCGATGTTGCGTTCGAGATAAGCCTGCAGCGTAGGCTCGTTCCATACGTGCCGGAGGTCGAGGCAGACTCCGAGGCCGGTTCGAGAGTCCAGATCCTCGACGTCGGCCAGTGAATGGACGAAAGACACCCATGCAAAAGACGGCAGCGTCGGCTCCACAGCCAGCGCCACACCGACCGCGTTCGCGTGCGATACGACCGGTTCGACGAGTTCTGCGTATGCCTCGAACGAAGCCTGCCTGCCTGTATCGAGCATCGGACCAGTGACGTTGTAGACCATGGGCGCACCGAGAACCACTGCAGCGTCGACCGTCTCGATCAGATCGGCACGGATTTCCGACCACGTCGAACGATCGCCCACGGTTTCGGGGTAGCTCGCGACAAGCCCGGCGACCTCGATTCCCGAGGACGCAACAGCGTCGATCCCCAGTTCCCAGCCCAAACTCCTGAACTTTCTCGCCTGCAACGTGGTTCGACCGGCCTCGACACTGCGCAGGACATCGAGCGTCGTCACGAGATCGAGCGTCGGAAAGCACAGGCCACTGACAGATATACGTGCGTTCATCGCCTTACTCCTGCAGTGCTATCGGTCATTTCGCGGCTATACCCACGTAACGCAGGTCGAAGATACCTTGGAAGTTCGAGACACCCATCGAGTCGATGTCGATGACCTTGTCGCTGTACGCGAACTGGGTAGGCACAGCGCAGATGAAGACATCGAGTGCATCTCCGGTGGCCACGGCAGCTGCCTGCTCGATGTCGGCGTCTCGTGCGGCGTCCTCGATATTGGGGTCGTAGGACGCAAGAACCGCATCCTGCACTCCGGAGGAAATCGGTCCTGGGAATCCACGGGAGTTGAGGTAGAAGCGAGCGAGCGACTGGTTCGACGCAGGCAAAGGCGTCCGAGACTGAACGTAGCCGTCGTAGGCACCCTGCGCATACTCCGCGCTGGAGGTGGCGGGATCACCCTGCTGGATCTGCATATCGATGCCGACCTCACGGAACTGCGCCTGAAGCGCCGACGCCAGGCCTTCTTGCAGCGACAATCCGGTGGGAATGACGACACTCAGACTCGCGTTCTCGATCCCGGCTTCCGCCAGTAGATCTCGGGCCTTCTGCGGATCGTGGGAGTATTCGACGGGAGGTGTGTCGAGATGTCCGACGCGCTCGGGCGCAAGCGGCTGTCCGTTCGGGACGCACTGATCCGCGGTCAGGGAAGCACTGATCCCCTCCCGGTCGACTGCGTAATTGAGTGCTTGACGGAATTTCACGTTGTCGACGTTCGGCTTGCCCGTGTTGAGTTGGAGCGAATAGACGTTCGCTTCGGGATAGCTGAAGAAGCCGAATCCCGCCCCCAGCTTGCTGCTCTGGTTGTAACTGGTCACCGGCGAGTAGGCGATGTCGATCTGTCCTGATCGCAGTGCATTGAGCCGGGCGTTGTCATCGACGATCCCGGTGATGGTGAGCGACTTGGCCTGTTGTGCAGTCGGATCCCAGTATCCGTCACGTCTCTCGTACGTGACCGAATCGCCGACCTTGACCGAAGTCGCGGTGTAAGGACCCGACCCGACCGGATTGACGTCCAAGTCCGGGTTGTCCAGAGCTGCTGGACTGATCAGGGATCCGGACGCGCCCGAGAGCACGTACGGCAGGTCCGAAGCCGGTCGCGTCGTGCGGATCACGACATGGGTCGAGTCGACCACCTCGGCCCCCGAGATCACCGACAGGTACGTCTTGGCAGTCGAATCGGGGGTCTGCAGCGCATGATCGATGTTGGCTTTCACCGCGGCTGCGTCAAGTTTCGCTCCGTCGGAGAACGTGACGTCGTCACGAAGGGTGAACGTGGCCGACAGCCCGTCGGGAGCGAACTCCCACTCCGTGGCCACCATCGGTGCGAGTTCGGCACCGCTCTCCCCCGACACCATCTGTGTCAACCGGTCGTAGACGGGAGCGAGGTATGCGTACGCTCCGATATCCGATGCCACCTTGTGCGGGTTCAGCGGTGCCGGCGGGATCACGAAACCCACACGGATTGCGCCGTTCGGATCCGCCACCAGGTTCTCGTCCGATGCCCCTGGCGCAGTGGAACTGCTACCTCCGCACGCAACGAGAGCCACACTCAGCGTTGCCACTGCTGCGACGATTGTCCACCGTCGGAAAGATCTTCTAGCCATGCTGACGTGTTCCTTGTCCTTGGGTGAGGAGACCGGTGCACAGAGCGCCGAGGCGTCGACCCTGCGATTCGCAATCGGTCCGACTAGTAGTACCTTGTGTGATGGGTCACTGTAAAGGATCGAGACGAATCGACACCCAATTTGCGTCACCTTCCGCTAGCTTCGCCCCACTACCAGCTGCGCCTCGAAAACCGGCACGGTCGACCGATATCTCTCTTATCTACCTAAGTTAGGTATGTCGTCGCGATTTGGTCTACTGTGATGCAGGTCATCATGAACGCATGACGCCACCTCCGTCGTCGGCATCAGCGGCGGATCGTCGACCGAGGAGAACCTGTCATGGCAACGGACACAGCCCTCTCACCCCCCGCCACAGCGACGAACGGCGTGCTGGAGATCGATGCACTGAGCGTGGAGTTCGCCACCGATCGTGGATGGACCCGTGTTGTCGACGAAGTGTCGATCAGCGTTCCTCCCGGCACCACCGTGGGACTCGTCGGCGAGTCGGGTTCAGGGAAGACAGTGACTTCCTTGGCCGCGATGGGATTGCTGCCCCAGCGGGTGGCCCGAGTCTCCGGTTCCATAAAGATTGCCGGTCGCGAGATCGTCGGCCTGTCCGAGAGGGAGATGTCCGACATCCGCGGCACCGATGTGTCAATGGTGTTCCAGGAGCCACGTCGAAGCCTCAGCCCTGCTTTCACGGTCGGGGATCAGGTTGCTGAAGTAGTCCGTCGTCATGAGGACGTCTCCAAGAAGGAGTCCGTCGTTCGAGCCATCGAGATGCTCGACTCGGTCGGGATCGCGGACGCGAGAAAACGTTCCAAGCTCTACCCACACGAGTTCTCCGGCGGCATGTGCCAGCGAGTGATGCTGGCCATCGCGATGGTGTGTCGGCCCAAGCTACTCATCGCCGACGAGCCCACGACCGCACTCGATGTCACGGTTCAGCGAGAGATGCTCAGGTTGATGAAACAGTTGCAGCACGAGTACGACGTGTCGATTCTGTTCATCACACACGATCTCGGCGTCGTGTCCGAGATGTGCGACCGGGTGAACGTCATGTACGCCGGTCAGGTTGTGGAATCGACCGATATCGACGGCCTGTTCGACGAACCGCGACATCCCTATACAGAGGGGTTGCTCGCCGCGATTCCGAATGCACGCTCACAACGAACGCGGTTGTCGGCCATCCCCGGAGCTGTGCCGGCGCCGTGGGACTGGCCGACCAGCTGCCGATTCGATTCCCGATGCGCCTACGCCGAACCGGGCCGATGTGACGAACACTCGGTGCCCTTGCAGCACCTCTCCGGCGGAACCGCAGTGAGATGCCTCCGTCACGAAGAACTGACCCTGAAGGGTTACGGCTCATGACAGCTCTCCTCGAAGTCGAGGGACTTCACAAGAGTTTTCCGACCGCCCGCAACATGTTCGGCCGAGTGACCGAACGCGCGGCGGTGACCAAGGACGTGTCGTTCACCGTCTCCGCCGGAGAAACTCTCGGCATCGTCGGGGAATCCGGAGCAGGTAAATCCACCATCGGCCGTCAAGTCCTGAGATTGATCGAACCCGATTCGGGCACAGTTCGATTCGACGGGCGCGACGTCGGTGAGCTGAAGGGTAAAGAGCTTCTGGCCTTCCGCCGTCGAGCCCAGATGATCTTCCAGGATCCCTTCAGTTCCTTGGATCCACACATGACCATTCGCAACGCTGTGGGCGAACCCCTCACCATTCACTTCGGAATCAAGGGCGAGGAACGGGATCGACGAGTTGTGGAGATGCTCGAGCGCGTCGGTATGCGGGCAGACCAGCTCGACAAGTACCCCCGCGAGTTCTCCGGTGGGCAGCTGCAGCGCATTGCCATCGCGCGCGCGCTCACACTCGATCCAGACTTCATCGTATGCGATGAACCGGTAGCGGCACTGGACGTTTCGATCCAGGCTCAGGTTCTCAATCTCCTGCTCGACCTTCAGACCGAGCGTGGCCTGTCCTACATTTTCATCTCACACGATCTGTCACTGATCAGATTTCTCGCTCACCGAGTCCTCGTCATGTACCAGGGCGAAATAGTCGAATCGGGAACGGCCGAGCAGCTCTTCGAGCGACCCGAGCACCCGTACACCAAGTCACTGGTCGCAGCAGTTCCCGACCCACGATCGCGACGGCGAACGACGAGCGCGCCGCGAGAGGATGTGCAGGGAAGATGACCACCTTGCTAGCGAGACGCCTCCTCTCTGCGATCCCACTTCTACTGTTCCTGAGCTTCTTCGTCTATCTACTCGTCGATCTGATGCCGGGAGACGCTGCAACCAACCTTGCCGGTGACAGTGCGTCGCCTGCCGATATCGAGGCGCTGCGCGCGCAACTCGGCCTCGACGAGCCCTTGGTGGTCCGATACGTCGATTGGCTGGGAAATGTGTTCACAGGCGACTTCGGCACGTCGCTGTACAGCTCGCAGTCGGTGGCACAGATTCTCCTCGAACGCATTCCGGTGACCCTGTCCTTGGCCGTGGTGACAATGGTGTTGGTGATCGTCATCGGACTGCCGCTGGGGATCTTCGCAGCCATGCGAGCGAACTCGCTGGCGGACCGGGCGCTGACCGCCTTTGCCGGCGTCGCCATGGCCGTGCCTCCCTTCATCATCGGGCTGGCGCTGGTGATCGGACTGGCAATTTCTGCGCCGATATTTCCAGCCACCGGTTACATCCCGCTCGCAGACGGACTCGTGCCGTGGTTGCAACACCTCTTTCTGCCGGCAATCGCGATCGCCGCGATCTCGATTGCGGAAGTCGCCCGCCAGACCAGAGCCGCCGTGGTCGACACCCTCGGCAAGGACTTCATCCGGACCGCGCGGGCAAAGGGACTTCGCACGAGCGGGATCGTGGGAAAGCATGCGCTCAAAGTCGCCGGCGTTCCGATCGTCACCGTGCTCGGACTTCAGGTCAATCGCGTGTTGGCCGGTGCCGTCACCGTCGAATTCGTCTTCGCCCTTCCCGGACTCGGCACTCTCGCAGTCAATTCCGTCTTCACCCGTGATATTCCGGTCATCCTCGGCATCGTCATGATCATGGCCGTCGCGATCGTGGTCATCAATTTGGTCGTCGACATGGCGTCCGCGTATCTGAACCCACGGGTCCGAGTCTGATCGGTCCGGCCCCGTCCACCGATCATTCTCCCTTCGAAAGGACTTCCATGAGCGAAACCGTCGCTCCCCTCGATGCTTCGCAGACGTCCACCGAGCCGCCCGCACGGCCCCGTAAAAGGTTTGCGCACTCGTTCCGTACGTCGAGACCACTCGTGTTGTTGCGCCGCAACATTCCGGCGATGACGGCGCTCGTGTTTCTGCTGTTCGTCGGTTTTCTTGCCGTGTTCGGAGATGCGATCGCTCCGTTCGACCCCAATGCGCAGGATCTCGGAAACAGCCTCTCGGGTCCGACCGCGCAGAATTGGCTCGGCACCGACATCTACGGCCGCGACGAATACAGCCGGCTGCTCTCGTCCGCCAGCGTCACGATGCTGGCCGTCATTCAGGCAGTGGGGGTAGCCGCGCTGATCGGCATTCCCACCGGGCTGTTCGCCGGGGTGACGGGCGGGTGGATCGGCGGACTCTTCAGCCGGTTCTCCGATGCCCTCCAAGCTCTGCCCCCGCTGATTCTCGCCATAGCCATCATCGGCATCTTCGGACCCGGACTGACCAATGCCATGGTGGCGATAGGGCTCGTCATGGCTCCCTCGCTGTTCCGCTTGGCCCGCGGGGCCGCAGAGTCGATCGCGACCGAAACGTACATCGAAGCTGCCCGCGCACTCGGTTGTGGGAGAGGACGCATGTTGTGGAGCCATGTTCTGCCCAACGCGTCCTCCCCGCTGCTCGTGCAACTGTCGTTCTCCGCCGGCGTGGCCATCGTTGCCGAGGCGAGCTTGAGCTTCCTCGGACTCGGTGTCCAACCGCCCCAAACTTCCTGGGGTTCGATGGTGCGCGAAGCTTTCGACAACGTCTACAGCTCCCCCGGAACGATCGTGGCACCTGCTCTCATGATCGTTCTGACCGTCCTCGCCTTCTCGACATTGGGCGATGGGCTTCGTGACGCCCTCGAGGGCTCGGCCACGGTGACCGAGAAAGCCTGACCGAGGAAGCCTGACGCGCGAGCAACCTCCGTGCGGTAGGCCTTATGCATCGAGAGGGAAGTGACACGCGGCGAACCGGCCCGGACGTATCTCGCGCATCACCGGTTCGTCCTCGGCGCACCGACTCTGCGCAGAGGGACATCTCGTCCTGAACGGACAGCCCGACGGCGGAGTCAGCGGCGAAGGAATATCTCCGGTCAGGGCCGGCCCCGCGAACCCCTTCTCCGGATCGGTCAATGGGACCGAATCCAACAGAGCTCGGGTGTACGGATGCACTGGACTTGCGTAGACCTCGGCGGAATCGCCGTACTCACACACCTTTCCGAGGTACATCACCAGAACGTTGTCACTGACCGTTCGTACGACGCCGAGGTCGTGGGCGATGAACACGACGGTCAGGTCGAATTCCTTCTTGAGGGTCTCCAGCAGGTTCAGGATTTGTGCCTGCACCGAGACGTCCAGTGCAGACACCGGCTCATCGCAGATCAACAGACGAGGGTTCAGGGCCAACGCGCGCCCGATTGCAACGCGCTGTGCTTGACCCCCGGACAGCTGACGGGGAACCATCTCGGCAAATCGTGCGCCCGACAGCCCGACCTGACCGAGCACGGATCGAGATGCACGCGCACGCTCCTCGGACGGGGTGCCGCCGATCGCGAGGCCTTCGACAACGATGTCCTTGACGGACCGCCGCGGATTCAGCGAAGCAACCGGATCCTGGAAGATCATCTGCATCTCGCGCCGAAGCAGACGCATTCGTTTCTCGGAAACTTCTTCGATCCATTCGCCGTTGTACCGGATGCGGCCACCCACAATCGGATCGAGACGGAGCACCGCCCGTCCTGTGGTCGATTTTCCACATCCCGACTCACCGACGATTCCGAGGGTCTCCCCCCGCTCGACATCGAAGCTGATTCCGCCGACGGCCTTGAACGTTCCGCCCTTCGTCCGGTATTCGACTTCGAGGTTCTCGACACTGAGGAGGACGTCCTCTCCCCTCAGATGCGCAGTACCACTACCGGCCAACGAGCTCACCGCCCGCGGCAGTTGAGTGAGCCGTGTCCACCGGGTTGATACACGCGACCCGATGGTCGGTACCGACAGCGGTCATCGTCGGCCCCGGTGAAACACATTCGACCTGCGAATGTTCGCAGCGGGGAGCGAATCGACATCCATCGGGTGGATCGGTAGGAATCGGTAGCGAACCCGGGATCAACTTCAATGGCGAATGCCTCTCGTGATCGATGGTGGGTGTGGCCCCGAGAAGCGCATGTGTATACCGATGCCGGGGGGATGCGAAAACCTCTCGGGTCGAGCCCACTTCGGCCATCTTCCCCGAGTACATCACGGCCATTCGGTCGGTACGTCCGGCGACGACGGCGAGGTCGTGGCTGATCAACATCGTGGACATCCCACGTTCGATCTGTATCTTGCGCAACAGATCCAGAATCTGCCGTTGAACAGTGACGTCGAGCGCCGTGGTCGGTTCGTCGGCGATCAGCAGGTCCGGCTCGCAGGCGAGTGCGATGGCCAGCATCACGCGCTGACGCATACCGCCGGACAGTTCGTGTGGGTAGCTGCGGAGACGTCGCTCGGGATCGGGAACACCCACCTCCTGCAGCAAAGTCAGCGCTCGACTCTGTGCCCGGGACCGCGAGATGCCGAGGTGTTTACGCATTCCCTCGGTGAGCTGTCGATCGATACGAACAACAGGATTGAGCGATCGGCCAGGATCCTGAAAGACCATGGCGATCTTGGTTCCCCAGATCGACTCTCGTTCTTTTCCGTTGACCTGCAATAGGTCTCGGCCCTCGAAAAGAACCTCACCGGTCATGGCGGCATGCTTGGGCATCAGTCCCATGATCGCTCGAGCCATCACCGATTTACCGGATCCGGACTCGCCGACCACCCCGAAGGCCTCGGATGCAGCGAGATCGAAACTTACCCCGTCCACCGCGCGGACGACCCCGCGCGGTGAACCGATATAGGCGTGCAGATCATGGACCTCGAGCAACGTGGCGGTCATTGCTTCACTCCGCAATCCACAGGGTCTCGGGCAATACCGAGCCTATTCCGTACTGCTCGACACCGCCGACCTGGGTGCCTGCCATGACGCCGGGAGATGCCCGCGTGTAGAAAATGACCGGATTCAGTTCGGCAAGTCGATTCTGTACCTCCTCGTAAGCCACGACACGTTCGGACTCGTCGGTAGCGACGCGGCCGCGGTTCAGGGCATCGTCGAGTGCGGGATCATCGACGCCGCTGTAGTTTCCGTTGGACTTGCTGTTGAATCCGAGCCACAGGCGTGGTTCGGGATCGGCAAACATCACGGTGCTGGTGATGACGTCGTAGTCTTTCTGACCCATGATCCGGCCGTATTCTGCCAAGTCGATGACCTGGACGTTGACGGTGATGTTTTCGAGGGTGCTGAGCTGGGTCTGCACGGCTTCACCGAAGTCACTGTTTCCGGGAAAGACCGAGAGCGAGAACTCGAGCGGTTTGCCCTCCGCTGCAAGCTCGTCGAGCAGGCTCTGCGCCTCGGCCAGATCCTGTTCGGCCAACGGAATGTCCTTGTAGAACGGCGAACTCTCGTCGAACAGCGTCCTCGGAATCTCTCCGGTGCCTTGATAGAGAGCGTTGTCGAGTCCCTCGAGATCGAGTGCATGAGACAGTGCAGTGCGGGCGCGCACGTCGTCGAACGGCGCCTTGGTGTTGTTGAGCACCATCGCGATTCCGCCGCCGAGAGGCACCACCGAATTCTGCAATCCGCCCTTCGAGGCCTTGTCGATATTCGTCCACACACCTTCGAGCGCCAGATCGGCACCCCCGCTGACCAGAGTGTTGTACCGCTGGTCGGGGTCGACGATCGCCCGAATCTCGAGTTTGTCCAGATACGGTCGAGGAGCGTCGTAGTAGTTGTCGTTTCGAGTCAACTCGATGACGTCCTGACGAGACCAACGAACGAGGGTGAACGGACCTGCACCGATGGGTTTGGAATCTATCGTTGCCTGATCTGCAGCGAGTGTCGCCGGCGAGGCGATCCAGTTCAACGACGTCTGAAGCACCGCATTCGCAAAGTTGGGAACCGGTTCGGTCAATGTGACCTTCAAGGTCGTCGGGGCGACAACCTCGGCCGACTCGATCAATCCTGCCTGCGGGCGGTCGGGTGACGCGGTCGAGGGTGCTTTCACGTGCTCCCACGCAGTCTTGACAGCTGCAGCGTCGTAGGGGGTTCCGTCCGAGAATGCGATCCCGTCACGCAGCTCGAGGATAAAGGTCTTGCCGCCGTCGGAGGTCGAGAAATCTTCGGCCATCTTGTATTCGATCTCGTTCGTCTCCGGATCGTTGATCATCAACGTGCCGTACAGCGCATTACCCAGTACCGGCGAGTTCGCGTACGAGTTCGCTATCACAGCCGGGTCGAGGCTACGCGGCTCTGCATTTTCGATTATCCGAGCCGTTCCACCCAACACAGGTTCTCCTGCAGGACCTCCGACTGTCGAACCACTGGTTTGCGAGTTTCCTCCGCCACCGCACGCGGCCGACAGCAGCAACAACGCCGCCGCAGCAACGACCGTGAGCCGTTTTCCGAGAATCATGTGAAGACCTTCCTGTATGCAGCTGTGAACGAGGCGGGCTTGTACTGCGTGAGCGCTGTTGTCAGTCCGTGAGCGTGCGATCGAAGCGCGATCGAAGATGATCGCCGATCTGGTTGAGCGAGAAGACGGTGAGGAAGATGACCAGTGCCGGTACGAAGACCATGTGGGGCGAGGTTGCGATGGAAGCCTGCCCGTCCGCGATCATTCCGCCCCAGCTCGGCTGCGGCGGAGGGATTCCGAGGCCGAGAAAACTCAGTGAACCCTCCGCCACGATCAGGGCAGCGATAACGATGGGGAAGAACGCCCCAAGAGTCGGAATCACATTCGGCAGAATCTCTTTCGAGAGGATACGGGTGTCCCTCGCACCGAGATTCTTGGCGGCACGGACGAACTCGCGCGAAGACCACGAGATCGTTGTAGCGCGAGCCAGGCGGATGAAGGTCGGAATGGTGACCAGGGTCAAACCGATCAGAATTGTCGACACGCTCGGCGTCATGATCGACGCCAGGGCCAACAGGAGAATGAGGGGCGGAAACGCCAGCATCGCGTCGGCCAAGAGGGAGATGAACCACTCCCACCGCTTCCCGAAGTAGCCGGCGAGCATCCCGAGTCCGGTGCCGATCACCAGTCCTGCAATCCCGGCGACAGCTCCGACCACCAAGGACACCCGCGCCCCGTAGATGCAGCGGGACAGAATGGATCGCCCGAAATTGTCGGTTCCGAGAAACAGGTCAATCGAATTCCACTGTGGCCCGATGCGCGATGGTCCAACAGGAACGGCATAGTCGGGTATCGGCAGGATGCCCGCGGCACCAGCGGAGACGACTGTCGAGACGAGCCATGCATAGCTCACCCACAGGGCGACCGCTCGCTTCTTCGGGATCGGTCGGACGATCGGCCTGTCGGGTACCGCGTCTTTCACCGAGGCACTGTTTTCGGTCAGAGTCATGCTCGCGCAGCCTTTCTGACCCGTGGGTCGAGGAATCCGTAACTGAAGTCGACCAACATGTTGATCAGGACGTACACAAGAGCGATGAACACCACGACGCCCTGAACGGTTACGACGTCGCGCAATGTGATCGATGACGACACCAGTTGTCCGAGTCCAGGAAGACCGAAGATGATTTCGACCACAACAGTTCCCCCGATCAACCGGCCCAAGCTGATGCCCGCCATGGTGATCAAGGAAAACGACGACGGCCTCAGAGCGTGCCTGAACAGGACGTACGTCGACGACATTCCCTTCGCCCGTGCTGCGGCGACGTAGTCCTCCCGCAGCGTTCCGACGAGATCTGTTCGCAGCAGGCGCTGGAAGGTGGCGATCTCCACGAAGGCGATTGCGACCGCAGGAAGGATTGCGTACTCCAGGTTTTCGCCGATCCCGTCACTGGGACGAGCCCACCCGGAGACCGGTAACCAACCGAGCTGCAGGGCAAAGAAGTAGATGAGCACCGGACCGGCAATGAACGCTGGTATCGCCAGAAATCCCGAGGAGACTCCGCTGATTGCTCGGTCGATCCAACTGTCCTGCGTTGCCGCGGCGATCACGGCCAGCACTACAGCGACCATCAATGCGATGAGCAGACCCAATGCCGCCAATTCCAGAGTGACCGGGAGACGGTCCACAATGGCGCCGGTGACGTCTTGGCCGGTCAGGGGCGATACTCCCAGGTCGCCGCGGAGAGCCGCCCACAACCACTCGACATACTGCCGCCAGAGCGGCTGGTCCAACCCCAGTTCGGCGTTCAACTCGGCAATTGCCTCGGGAGTGCCGTTCTCACCGAGGATCACCTCGGCCGCGGAACCTGGTGCCAGTCCGAGTAGACCAACGGCCGCGACAGTGACCAGGAACAGTACGAGTAGGCCGCGCCAGACCCGTTTGAATGAGGTGATTGCCATATGCGTTCGCTCCGAGGCCTTTCCGAGTAGGTTCCCGAGATCGCGACACGCATGGTCAGCTTTCGACACGTGCGGCGAGCTGTCTGGAAATTCGCGATGACGGCGAGGGCTGTCGCTATCGAATCGCGAGATTGACGGCCTCCCGATGTCGGAGGTATGACGTGCGCCACTCGAAACGTAGACCCATCGGTCCACAGAACGCAAGAGTTATCCGTGCCCGATTTCGGTCCTTCACTGTTTCCAAATGCTTCTGTCGCAGTGAGTGAGTCGGCGCCTGCCGGTACCGGGTGATAGCGCTCGACCGCTGAGCGGAACAGCCCCTTGTTTGCGGTGATTCCACCGAGAATGCTGTTCTCAGAACGTTGTTCTCACTTCACTCCACCGAAGGGCTTCGATCGATGCCGCACGTCGACCACACCGATCTGCTCGAGGACCTCACCAGTCGGACGCGGCGAGCTGCACTGAACTGGCACGACGACGTCGAGGTCACCGACATCACATCTCTCACCGGGGGATCCTCGTCGCTGACCTTCGTTGCCCAGACGATGCGGCCGTCCGGTCCGGAACCCGTCGTCCTCAAGGTCGCACCGCCCGGCCTCGCCCCGGTCCGTAATCGCGACGTCCTACGGCAGGGTCGCGTCATGTCGGCCCTGCACGGCGTCGAGGGGGTTCGCACACCTGCCGTCTACTTCGAGCACGAAGGCACTCCGCCGGAATTCCCACCGTTCGTCGCGATGGAAATGGTCGCGGGCGAATGCGTCGAGCCGCTGCTCGATACCACGCGCCCTCGGGACACCGCCGGCCGCAAGCAGACGTTCGACCGGTACCTCGATGCCACCAGAATGCTGGCGAACCTACATAAGGTCGCGCCCGCATCGATCGGATTATCCGACGAACCGCAGGTGTCTCTCGCTCAGGAAATCGACCGGTGGACAAGGGCATTCGAGACAGTGCCGTCCGATCTGCAGGGCGACTTCGCCAGTTGTGCGCGCGCTCTCCACTCCACGATCCCAGCGGCGATTGCCCCCGTGGTCAATCACGGCGACTTCCGGCTCGGGAACACCCTCTGCGAGGGCGATCGGGTCACCGCCATCATCGACTGGGAGATCTGGTCCGTCGGCGATCCCCGAATCGATCTCACCTGGCTCATGTACTTCACCGATGAGGCCGGCCATCCTGCTGCACCTCCCGGAGAACCTGCGGGGACTCCGACGGTGGCCGAGGTGGTGCGGACCTACGAGCAGACGCGGGGCGAAACCGTCCCGGACATGCAGTGGTTCGAGGCCCTGACGAGGTACAAGGAAGCCGCTGCCACCGGCCTGCTCATCAAGCGTGCGCGGCGTGCCGGAACCATGACCGTAGAGGCCAACCCCTCATTCGTTCGCATGGAACCGAAGATGGCGTCACTGCTGTCCGATGCCCGGACACTCATCGGATGCTGACGCATCGAAACAGATCGTCTGCGAAAGGAGTACGAACCATCATGCTGTCGAACAAGTCGGACACCCGAAGCGGCCGCGACATCCTTGCCCCGTTGCTGTTGCGTTCACTGATCGGGGGCACGATGGTCGCTCACGGTCTCAAACACGGTCGCAGCATCGACGGAACGGCCGGGTGGTTCGGCTCCATCGGCTTCCGTAGACCGCGGTTGCAGGCGCAGGCCAGCGCCGCGGTCGAGACGGCGGCAGGAGCCGCACTCGTGGCGGGCGCGGCGACGCCCGTGGCCGCCGCCGCCGTCGTCGCGACCATGGCCGTGGCCGCGCGGTCGGTTCACGTCCAGAACGGCTTCTTCATCACGTCCGAAGGTTGGGAGTACGTCGCAAATCTCGCCACCGCGGCGACCGCCCTGGCCGCACTGGGGCCCGGTCGATTCAGTGTCGATCGCCTCCTCGGCTGGGACACGGCCTTTCGGGGAGACAAAGCCGTGGCCGGTGTCTTAGCCCTCGGTATCGCAGCTGCAGCAACACAACTCGCGGTGTTTCATCGTCGGGTGGAGGGCTGACTCGTGTCCTCTGCCACCGACCGCCCCTTACCGACCACGCCGGTCATCTCCGGCGGGAGTCGGCTGCGCCGCGTGGCAAAACCGGATCGACAGGCGTCGTACGACAACGAGGTTCGACAGCTCGTCCTCGCGACGCAACAGGTCATGCTCAGAATCGGACGCGCCGACCGACCGAGAGTCGCTGACATAGTCCGTGAGGCCGGGATGTCGAATCAGGCCTTCTACCGCCACTTTCGGAGCCGCGACGACGTCATAGTCGCGACGTACGAGCAGGGCCTGCTCGCCATTCATTCCTACCTGGAGCGCAAAGTGCTCGAGCAGGTCGGGCTGGAGGCTCGTATGCGCGCCTGGATCGACGGAGTTCTCGCGCAGATCGAAGATCCAGCACTGTCACAACTGAGCGCAACCATCATCTGGAATGTCGGACAGGTCGCACCGAACAACAGTGACATCGAGCCGGTAGGACATGCACGAATCTTGGATCTATTGACCGCCGTCATGACCGAAGGCCATGTGGCGCAGCCGTTTCGCACGGCGCAGTTGATCCACACCCTTGTCATGGGGACTACGGCCACCTACTTGAACAGCGGCGAGAGACCGACCCCCGAGGATCGCGAACACCTACTGGTGTTCTGTATGGCCGGCATGGCACTCCAGCACTGAACGACCGATTTTTCCGAACACGAAAAGGAATCGACATGTGGGAATTCTCAACCGATCCGGACTTCCAGCAAAAACTGGATTGGGTCGACAAATTCGTGACCGAGGAGTGCGAACCGCTGGATGTGCTGTTCCAGCATCTGGGCCAGCCGTACAACACCGAGAACAAGGCCGCACGCGCCATTCTGGCCCCACTGCGTGAACGAGTGAAGGAACAGGGTCTGTGGGCGTGCCACCTCGGTCCCGAGCTCGGCGGACAGGGCTACGGCCAGCTAAAACTCGGACTACTCAACGAGATTCTCGGTCGGTCGATGTGGGCTCCGACTGTATTCGGAACGGCAGCACCCGATACCGGAAACGCCGAGATTCTCGCTATGTTCGGTACCGAGGAGCAGAAGTCACGGTATCTTCAACCCCTCCTCGACGGTGACATCGTCTCGTCGTTCTCGATGACCGAGCCCCAGGCCGGGTCAGACCCGAAGGAGTTCGTCTGCTCGGCCCGTCTGGACGGTGACGAATGGGTGATCAGCGGCGACAAATGGTTCTCTTCCAATGCCCGCTACGCGGCGTTCCTCATCGTCATGGCCGTCACCGATCCCGAGGCGTCGCCTTACCGTCGCATGTCGATGTTCGTCGTACCGTGCGAGACTCCCGGCATCGAGATCATCCGCAACGTCACGGTGATGGGCGATCGCGAGGAACTCGACGAGGGAACTCACGCCTACATTCGGTACAACGATGTCCGGGTACCGTCCGATGCGATTCTCGGTGGCCCGGGGCAAGGCTTCGAGGTTGCCCAGGCGCGCCTCGGCGGCGGCCGTGTGCATCACGCCATGCGTACCGTCGGGAAATGTCAAAGAGCACTGGACATGATGGCCGAGCGCGCCCTTTCCCGTCGTACCCAGGGCGAAGCGCTGGCCAAGAAGCAGCTGGTTCAGCAGTTCATCGCGGATTCGGCCATCGAGCTCGAGCAGTACCGACTGCTGGTGCTCAAGACAGCGTGGATCATCGACAACAAGCCACACGGGTCCGCGCGTACCCACATTGCGATGTGCAAGGTCGCAATGGCGAAGGTGTACCACGACATCATCTACCGGGCTATTCAGATTCACGGCTCGCTCGGTGTCACAACCGAAACCCCGCTGCACATCTGGTGGACCGGCGTCGTCTCCCTCGGCCTCGCCGACGGACCGACCGAGGTCCACAAGGTCGCCGTGGCCCGCGGAGTTCTCGCGAACTACGAAGCAGCAGACGGCTTGTTCCCGTCCAATCACATTCCGACCCGCTTGGCTGCCGCGCAGACCAAGCATGCCGATGTTCTCGAGGAGTACGTGATCTCATGACCGACCACTTTTCACTCGATGGAAAAGTTGCCCTCGTCACCGGTGGGAGCAGAGGACTCGGCCGAGAGATGGTGCTCGCATTCGCGGCCGCCGGTGCCGACGTCGTCATCACGAGCCGCAAACTCGACGCGTGCGAATCACTCGCGCGTGAGGTCGAGGCACTGGGCCGCAGAGCGCTGCCGGTCAGCTGCCACGTCGGCCATTGGGACGAGATCGAGTCGTTGGTCGAGCGTGCCTACGACAAGTTCGGCAAAGTCGACATCCTGGTCAACAACGCCGGAATGTCGCCGGTCGCACCATCTTCGGCCGAAACGAGCGAGGAACTGTTCGACAAGGTCATTGCCATCAACTTCAAGGGGCCGTTCCGATTGACTTCTCTGGTGGGTGAGCGCATGGCCGCAGGCGATGGTGGCTCGATCATCAACATCTCGTCCTCAGGGGCACTGTTCCCACAGCCGAGATTCGGACCGTACGCAGGGGCCAAAGCTGCGCTCAACACCTTGACCGGTGTCTTCGCACGCGAGTACGGCCCCAAGGTTCGAGTCAACACACTCTCCGCAGGACCTTTCCTCACCGACATCTCCAAGCACTGGGACGAAGAGAAGCGGCACACCACTCGCAGCGCGGCCGGCCGACCCGGACAGCCCGAGGAGATCATCACCACTGCGCTCTACCTCGCCAGCTCGGCGTCGAGTTACACGACATCGTCGCTCATTCGCGTCGACGGCGGACTGTACTGAGTGCGGATGGACTGGAGATAAAGCAGTGAAAACCACTGCCGGACCGGTCAATCTACGGGATCTCGGAGGTCTACCTGTATTGGGCGGCGGCACTTCTCATCCGCGAGTACTCTACCGGGGCGACGCGCTCTATCCCGGCGACTCGACCCCTCAGCAGGTGGACACCTGGCCACCTGCCGTCGTGATCGATCTTCGTTCGGATGAGGAGATCGATCGGGTTGGGTATCGATGGCCGCCAGGCCCGGTCGTCCACCGACACTCCTTGTTCGACGCGGCCGCTCCGGAGCGTGAAATTCCGAATACGTTGCAGGAGATCTATTCCGCCATGGTTCGCGATCGCGGACGTCGAATCGCCGAGACGGTCGCCTTGGCCGCGCACGCCGATGGACCGGTGCTCGTGCACTGCGCTGTCGGCAAAGATCGGACCGGGGTCGTCGTCGCAGTGCTGTTGTTGGCTGCCGGGGTCGAACCGTGGGCCGTCACGGGCGACTATCTGGCGACTCAGCGCAACCTGCCTTTGCTGCGAGAACGCCTGAGGTCGAAGGCCGACCCGAACATCGAACGTGCGCAGACGCGATCCCCGGTGGCGCGGGGTCTGTTCACCGTCTCGCCCGACGCAATCTCTGAGGTCGTGGACATCGTCACGTCCTGGCCGGGCGGCCCGACGGGTTGGCTGACCGATCACGGTGCATCCCGGGCCGACATCGATCTTTGGCGTCGACGCTTTACAGCACAATGACATTCGTAGTTTCACGGAATGAGGAGAGCGAACGATATGCGCGCAGCACGATGTGAAACACATGGGGATCCGGACAAAATAGTCATCCGCGAACTTCCCGATCCGGTCGCCGCACCCGGGCACGTCGTCGTCGCGATCGAAGCAGCAGCGGTCAATTATCCGGATGTGCTGATCGCCGCCGACAAATACCAGGTGAGCTTTCCTTTACCCTTCACCGCTGGAAGCGAATTCGCAGGCAGGGTCGCCGAAGTCGGGGCCGGTGTCACGGGGCTCTCGGTCGGTGATCCGGTCATGGGATCGGCCATGGGCGGCGCATTCGCCGAGCGCATCGCCGTTCTCCCCGAATCACTCACTCCGGTTCCGCAGGGGCTGGACATGATCCATGCGTCGGCATTCAATGTCACCTACCGAACCGCGTATCACTCGCTGCGAACCTTCGGAGCGGTGCAGCCAGGCGACTGGGTTGTTGTGCTCGGCAGCGCGGGCGGAGTGGGGACGGCATGTGTCGATATTGCTACGAGGTTGGGCGCACGCGTGATTGCGGCAGCGTCGACCACCGAGCGAGCAGAACTATGCCGGCAATTGGGCGCAGTGGAGACCGTAGGTTACGACCACGAGGACCTCAAGGTCAGAATCAAGGAGATCACCGGTGGCGGTGCCGACGTCGTGGTCGACCCGGTCGGTGGGCCGTACGCTGAACAATCGATTCGCGCTCTGACCTGGGGTGGACGATACGTTTGTGTCGGGTTCGCGCAGGGCGAGATTCCCAAGATCGCGCTCAATCTCGTATTGCTCAAGGGTGTAATCCTGCGCGGCTTCGAGATACGCACCCTCGCGGCGCACGCGCCCGATGCCGCGAAGGAAGCGGCTGCCGAGCTGACCAGACTTGTCGCGGAGGGAATGAAACCGTATGTCTCCAAGACTTATTCGTTGGAGGATGTTCCGAGCGCGCTGACCGAGGTCGCTGAGCGCCGAGCCAGCGGAAAGATCGTCATCGACATGAGGTTGTAGCCACCGAATCGAGTTCGGGCCCTACCGAAGGACGGAGGGCCCGAACTCGTGACCGGATCTAGCCACCCTTCTTGGTGAACCGCAGCGCACCGTCCAGCCGAATCACTTCCCCGTTCAAATAGGGGTTCTCGCAGATCTGCTGCGCCAGAATCGCATACTCGTCCGGGTCACCCATCCTGGAAGGGAACGGCACCGACGGGCCCCATTGCGCCTGTAGATCTTCCGGTGCCACATCACCGTATGCACCGGTGAGGAATACGCCGGGGGCGATGGTCATGACCCTGATTCCCAGCGGCCCCAGATCACGTGCCGCCGGCAGCGTCATCCCCACGATTCCGGCTTTTGCCGCAGCGTAGGCAGATTGGCCGATACTGCCGTCGAACGCAGCGATCGACGCCGTATTGATGATAACGCCCCGCTCACCGCCGTCGAGTGGATCGTTCCTGGCGATGGCCGCCGCCGCCAATCGAGTCACGTTGAACGTGGCATTCAGGAAGACATCGACGACGCGCTTGAATTTTTCGAAGCTGTGAGGGGCACCGTCGCGATGAACAACCCGACCGTCTCCCCCGCCGCCGCCGTGCGCGACCACGGCGATACGAATCGGTCCGAGAGCCTCGGCTCGGGAGATCGCCTCGAGAATGCTCTCCTCGGACGTGACGTCGGTCTTCGCGTAGATGGCACCGTTGCCGATCTCGGCTGCCGAGGCGGCGCCCTTCTCCTCGTCGAGATCCAGCACCGCGACGGTGGCTCCGGCCTTCGCCAATCTGCGAGCGGTTGCCCCGCCGAACCCTCCACCGCCGCCTACTATCAATGCGACGCTGCCTTCGATGATCATGGGTGAACTCCTTCGTTCATCGGTACAACACGGACTACGACACTGCACTCGAAAGATCTCGAAAACGACACGCCTCGACGATCGATACGATCGACCGATCAGGACAGTCGGTCGAGCACGGATCCCACCGCTCGGTCCCGCAGCACCTCTGGTCTGCCGAGCCACGCCTGGTTGGCGGTGGCCCTGCGCAACAAGAGATGAGCAGGATGCTCCCAAGTGAATCCGATACCGCCGTGCACTTGGATGCAGGCTTCTGTCACCGCCACACCGGCGGTGCACGCCGACGCCGCGGCGAGGTCCGCAGCAACGTCGACGTCAGGGTCATCGTCCGAGAGGTCTGCACTCGAGAGCACTTGATTGCGGGCACCTTCGGCAGCGACCAGCATGTCTGCGCACCGATGCGATACGGCCTGGAACGACCCGATGAGCCGTCCGAACTGCTCGCGCTGTCCTGCCCACTCCACCGCCATTGAGAGTGCCCGATTGGCAACGCCGACAGAGTCCGCCGCCACGGCACCCAGCGCTCGGACCCGGGCACGGTCCAAGGCGACCTCGACGTCCGGTCCACGCGCTACGACGACGCATCGTGCGTTGTCGAATTTCACGGTGCCGACCGTTGCCGTGATGTCGATCGATTCCTGGTCGGATCTTTCGACGTTCTCGGGTTCGATCACCACAAGTACCTGCTCGTCGGTATCGAAATCGATTGCGAGAGCGGTAAGTACCTCCGCTACCGGTGCGCCCGCCACGCGTTCGACCACACCGGAGAGACGATTGTCCCGTAGCTGAGGCAGGCCTGAATCCGTGACCCACCCCCCGTCGTCGACAGAGACCACGAAGGCTGCAGTGCTGCCGCTGACGACACGCCGTGCGGCGTCGTCCGCGCCTGCCGCGAGTAGTACTTCGAGCGCTATGACCGTCGGCACGAGCGGAACCGGAGCCAGCAGGTACGCCGCTTCCTCGATGGCCGCCAACAGCAATCGAACAGGTGCGCCGCCTCCGCCGAGCGAGTCGGGAGCTGCGAGTCCTGGAAGTCCGAACTGAACCAGTTCGTCCCACAGGGCTGTGCACATCGACGCCGGTTCACCCGCACGCGCCAGGAGCGAAGCGGTATCGACATGACCTGCAATCGCGGAGCGCAAGATCTGGCGCAATGCGGCTTCGTCCTCGTCGGGTGCTGCCAGGGGCCGCCCGGGTGTCACTGCAGCCGCTCGACGCCCTTCGCCCCGATGAGATGGCAGACCCAGAACCGATTCGGCGATGGTGTTACGTTGAATCTCCGAGGTTCCTGCGCCGATGGTCGTTGCCCGGGACATCAGGTATCCGTAACTCCACCTGCCCTTTTCGACCGCACCGTTGCTACGAGTCCCCAGCACAGATCCTGATCCGGTGAGCCGGAGAGCCAACGTGTGCATTCTCTGCTCGAACTCCGATTTCACGAGTCGGTTGATAGAAGCCACGGCACCTGGATCTTCCTTGCGAAGCACCGCGTCGAGCGCGCGGGCACTGTTGGTGGCAATCGTGCGGACGCCGGTTTCGATGGCAGCGAGCTCCTGCCTGACCAACGCGTCGCGCGCATATCCCTGTTCGATTGCCAGACGGAACACTTTGTCGACGGTTGCGCGGTAACGGAATTCGTCGGCGAGAAAAGCCGTCGCCCGTTCGTGGCCGAGGGAGGTTCGCATGATCGACCAGCCCTCCCCTTCCTCCCCGATACGCTGCGCCACCGGCACTTCCACATCGTCGAAGAACACTTCGGCGAAGTGGTGACCGCCTGCTGCCTCACGGAGGGGACGGACTTCGACACCAGGGGACCTCATCGAGATGAGCAGATAGGAAATACCCGCCGTGCCACGGCCGGGAGGGCCGGTCCGCACCAACGCGAAAATCCAGTCTGCTCTGTCGGCCATGGTCGTCCAGATCTTTTGCCCGGTCACCCGATACACGTCACCGTCCCGAACGGCACGAGTGGACAGTGAGGCCAGATCGCTGCCCGCGCCCGGTTCCGAGAAGCCCTGACACCAGAACTCGTCGGCACGAAGCAAAGGCTCGAGGTAGCGCTTCTTCTGCTCGGCCGTGCCGTGCACAATCAGTGTCGGAGCGACGATGAACGATAGGGCACACGGATGTTTGGGGGCACCTGCGGCCGTCATCATTCGGTAGTAGTCGAGTTGGTCCTCGAGTTCGAGTTCCATCCCGCCGACGGCCGCGGGCCACCCCGGAGCCGCCAGAGCGGCGTCCACGAGTTCGGACTGCCACGCCACGGCGGCATCGAATCGTTCACGTGACGTTACCGGCCGTGGCCGCGCGCGGTAGTCGTCCAAGGAGACAGCGAGCCGTTCCCGCCAATCATCGGTATTCGTCGAGGACATCGATTCCACCGGACCACCTTTCTGCAGCATCTGCTGATCAGTCCGTCTGCGCCGCGCGCTGGCGCCCGAAACGAGCGCCGACATCTGCATTGTCACGACGAAAAGTCGCTCCGGCCTCGGCTTCCAGACCCAGTGCGTGAGTAACCGACGTCCCTGCACCGTCCTTCAACAACCGCAGCATGCGTTGCACGGCTCCGGGATGCCCCTGGGCGATCGCATGGGCAACATCCATGGTTCTGGTCATGAGCCGATCGTGTGGAACCACTTCGTTGGCCAGCCCGATGCGCTCGGCGGTAGCTGCGTCGACGGGTTGACCGCCGAGGATGATCTGAATGGCGGCGGGTAACCCGACAGCGCGCGGGAGCAACGCACTTCCTCCCCAGCCGTTGAGCAAACCGATCTGCGCATGGGTATCGACGAACTTGGCGCGTTCGGAGGCGATGATGAACGAACAATTCACCGCGAACTCGAATCCGCCTGTATAGCAAGGCCCGTTCACCGCGGCGATGATCGGCTTGGACATCGCCCTCAGCACCTGCGTCGGCGTGGTTCCCTCCGTTCGGGGTGGCGGCCCCGCGAGCGCCTCCGGCAGATCCACGCCGGACGAGAACGATGACCCGGCACCGGTGATCACGACGACCCGGACCTCGTCGTCGGCATCGGCTCGCCACAGTTGCTTCTTGATGGCCTTGCGCATCGCCCGATTGATGGCATTTCTGCGGTCGGGACGGTTCAGGGTGAAAATCTCAACCTGCCCGTCTCTGGTTACCAGCAACGGCACTTCTTCGTCGGTCACCGATGCGCTGACGTCGTCGACAGTCATGTCCTACCCACGCCCTGCCGCGGCTACCGGATCGACGACAACGGTGCGGGTCAAGCCCAGCAACAATTGCTCCGCGTCGGCCGAGATCTTTTGCACCAGTTCACCGGCCGGAGGGATGTCGTGAATCAATCCCTGCACGAGACCGACGGTCCAGACGCCCAACTCCGGGTCCCCGTTCTGGAAGACGGTGCGTCCTCGTACTCCGGCCACCAGGTCCTTGATGTCTTTGAACCGTCCGCCCTTGTTCAGTATCTCGATCACTTCGTCACTGACGGTGTTCTTCGATACACGCATCGAATTTCGTAGTTGCCGCATAATCAGCCGCGTATCCCGTTCGCTTGCATCCACGATGAGGTTCTTGATGTTGTCGTGAATGGGGCTTTCCTCGGTGCACATGAATCGGGTGCCCATGTTGATGCCGTCGGCGCCGAGAGCCAACGCCGCAGCGAGACCGCGGCCGTCCGCGAATCCCCCGGAGGCAACGAACGGGATCGACAGCGCATCCGCGGCCGCCGGAATCAGGACCAAGCCTGGCACGTCGTCTTCACCCGGATGACCCGCGCACTCGAAGCCGTCGATGCTGACCGCATCCACGCCGACCTTCTCTGCTTTGAGGGCGTGCCACACACTGGTGCACTTGTGAATCACCTTCAGACCGTGTTCCTTGAAGTGCTCGACATGCACGGTGGGGTCCGACCCGGCCGTCTCCACGATCTTCACGCCGGAATCGATAATTACTCGGCGGAATTCGGCGAAGGGTGGTGGGTTGATCGAGAGCGTCAGCGTCAAGTTCACTGCGAACGGCTTGTCGGTGAGCGCCTGACACCGCCTGATCTCCTCCGCCAGATCGGCGGGCGTGGGCTGAGTGAGTGCAGTGATAATTCCGAGTCCACCACCGTTGGAAACAGCTGCGGCCAACTCGGCGCGGCCGACGAACATCATTCCACCCTGGACAATGGGGTGCTCGACACCGAATGTCTCTGTGAATCGCGTTTTCAGCATGAGTACTCCTCGGGCGGCCACAACCATCCTGCGGACCCGTTGTATGAGGGAAGTCGAGCCTGACGCTCGATCTACTTAGCTAACATAGTTGTCTATGTTGAGCTTGGCAAGAACGCAGCCGAAGGAAGATGCGTCCGCGAGATTGGCCGCCGAAGCCCAGACGCACAGGTGAACTCGGCAGTACAGGAACATATGCAGGTCGGTCGGATGCTTTACTAGGTATTCGAGGTAACCCGACAGGAAAGGTAGGTAGGCCAGTGACAGACGTATCGGCGGCCCCGGTTTTCAACCTACTCAGTCCCACGGGCAGGCCGGTCCGGACGCCGAAGACCGCGGAATTGGTGGCTGCGAAGCTACGGCGCATGATCGTCGACGGGCAGCTCGTCGACGGGGATCACTTGCCTCACGAAGCCGAGCTCATGGAGCATTTCTCCGTCAGTCGTCCCACTCTGCGTGAAGCTGTGAGGATTCTGGAAGCAGAACGCCTCGTAGAGGTTCGCCGCGGCTCACGTACCGGAGCCAGGGTATGTGTGCCGGGACCCGAGGTGGTGGCGCGGCCCGCATCTCTACTTCTCGAACTGTCCGGTGCAACGGTTGGCGACGTGCTCGTCGCGCGCGAGTCATTGGAACCTGCGGCGGCCGGGATTCTCGCAACAGAGGGGACCGAAGCCGCATTCGACGAGCTCGAAAGGTTCGTCGACGAGGACATCCCTGCCGCGCTTGCCGCCGATGAATTCGGCAGTGCCGCTGCTCGTTTCCATTTGAGGATGGTTCAGCTTTCCGGCAACGCAACGTTAGCTCTCATGGCGGGGATGCTGCACGAGATATTCGATAGGCACACCACAACGGTGACGCGCGAATCGACCCGCACCGATGTGGCGGCAGCTCAAGCGAATTACAAGCTCTTCGTTCGATCGCAGCGCCGCTTGATCAAGCTGCTACGCGCTCGTGACAGCGACGGTGCCACAGCCCATTGGAAGAAGCACATGGTGGTCGCGCGGTCGATGCTGGAAGGGCATCTGGACGTCAAGGTGCGGGACATTCTCGACTGAGCCCCCTTTCCGGCCGCGCCGCCCGCCTTCGGTCGAGTCGACGGCGGGCGCTCCCTTGCTCACGCCGCGCTAACGATTCGTCCGGCCCAGATCAACCGGGAGCTGCACCCCGGTGACGTGTCGGGCCTCGTTCGATGCGATCCACGCGACGGCTGCGGCGATGTCCTCGGACTCGCTCATCTGGTCCGGGAGACTTCCCATGTACAGCAAGCCCAGTTCCGAGCGAAGCGCCATGGCTTCGTGAAGTTCAGGAACGGTCAGCCCGGTCCGAACTCCGTGCGGGTGCACGGAGTTGACACGAATGCGGTGAATGGCCAACTCGTTTGCCAGCGTCTTGGCCAATCCCGTCACCCCGTGTTTGGCAGCAACATAATCGGCCAGGAACGGTAGTCCCTTGAGCCCGGCAACCGAACTCGTGAAGACGATCGCGCCACCGGCCCCCTGTTCGATCATGATCGGCACCGCTGCCTTCGCGGTATAGAACGCCCCGTGAAGGTTGTTGTCGATCGTCGCATGCCAGTGCTCCAGATCGATCTCCCATGTCAACGCAGCTGTAGTCATTCCCGCGTTGGCAACGACAACATCGAGCCGTCCCAGCTCGTTCACACCGTTTTCGAGAGCTGCCTTCAATCCGTGAAAGTCCTTGGTGTCCGTTGTGCTGGTGACGATTCGGCGACCCAACGCGCGGACCAACCGCGCAGTCTCGTCCAGGTCTTCCACCGTTGCGCCCGGATATCCCGCCGTCGGGAGATCGGCACAGATGTCCAGCGCGATGATGTCTGCACCCTCGGCCGCGAAGCGGACGACCTCGGCGCGCCCCTGGCCACGCGCCGCACCGGTGACGAATACGACTTTGCCCTCGTATCGATGGCCGTTCGGTGCGTCAGGGATGGGCTCTTCGGGGATTTCCTTGGTCATAAAGACTCCTTCGTGGACCGATGTACGTTTCGACACGGATGTGCTGCCGGGTTCCTTGGCGCATTCGGCGCACAGATTGAACCTGGTTTACCCAGTCAATCATGTCCGATCACGACGTGTCAGCGGTTCGAGAACCGAATGCGACGGCCGGCTCAACTCAGCAGCCTGCGTGCCTGCTCGCCGGTCTCGCGCGCGAGATCGTAGCGGGCGGCGATGTCGCGGCCGGTCTTCCTCGCTCGCTTTTTCGTCAGCGGAACCCGAAACCGTACTACGAAAGAACGCTCCTCCATCTCTCGGATGTCGTCGAGGGTTCTTTCGCACCGCCGCTGGAGTTCCACGACGATCGATCGATTCTTGATGCGGCGATCGCGTCGCAGATGGAGCACCACAGCAGCGGCCTCGGGCCGCCCGCCCGTCGACTTCTCGACATGCCAACCGAAATCGCTGTAGAGCCGACGGTAGAGCGGTTCCACCGCCCGATCGACGACGACGAGGGTCATGAATTCATCTGCTGTGCAACCTGATCGATCGGGCAAAGCTGTGTCGCTCATGACTGGACTCGCTTTCTGGGTCGACGACTCCGGTGTGTCGAACACCCCTCGATCGTGGCCGAAAACAGCGCTTCGCACATCGTTCATCCGCACCGGATCGACGTACTGCGCTCGTAGTACGTCGATCTGCACTCGAAATGAGATGATCGAGAGGTGAGATCACCGTTCCGCTCCTCCATGAGCATGAACACTCCGATGTGGACCCAGGGCCCTCGGCTCCTCGAGAACACCCTGTTCGTGATCATGGGTCTGGCGCTGACCGTCGAGTTCGTTCGCCTGCTGGCCGACGACAACCCCGTCGGTGGCTGGGTGTCGCTCGTCGTTTCCGCCGCTGGCGTTGCCTCGATTCGAAAGTTACCGGCATTCGCTCTACTGGCCGTCTCCTCAGGTCCGATTGCCGGCGCAGGCCTCGGCTGGGATCCCATCACCACGTGGTCGGTCGCCTGTTTCGCTGCCCTGATCCTGGCGCTGCGCGGGCTTCCCGCCGTTCTCACCGGAGTCGTGGTTTCGGCCGCGGTTCTGACGGCTTCGGGCTTGGCCGGGGGATCGATTGTGCCGTCCGTCAACCCTGGAGCATCCATAGGTGCTTTCGCCGCCCTGGTGACCACAACGGCGGGTAGTTCGATTCGCGCACATCGGAAGTACTGGTTCGAACTGGAACACAGGACACAGGACGCCGTGATGACCCGAGCAGCGGCCGTCGACCGAGCGATCGCCGAGGAGCGCGTGAGCATTGCGCGCGACCTGCACGACAGCGTCGGCCACCACATCGCGGTTGTCAGTATGCATTTGGGGGCGGCCGAGGTGCACCTCCCCGCAGGTGCCGAGGCGGCCCGAACCGATCTGGAGTCGGCGCGGAGTGGGATTCAAGAAGTGCTGCGAGAGACCCAGCAAATTCTGAAAGTGTTGAGGGTCGATGGCCATTCCGATCCAGGGGCCCCGACTGCGAATCATCACCGCATAGCCGAATTGGTCGACACCTTTTCTGCGGCCGGCATGGAGATCGAGGCATCGTTACCCGGGCTTGATCTCGAGATGCCACCGAGTACCAGTGCGGCAGCATTCAGAATTGTGCAAGAAGCGTTGACCAACGCCAATCGCCATGGAGCCGGCGCAGTGTCGTTGACACTCACCGTTTCCCGCAGAGGAGAGGTCGTCATCGAGATCGTGAACGTCCGTAGCAAGAATCGGAAGACCAGCATCAGCACCGACGGGGGTGGACGGGGTCTGATCGGCATGAAGGAACGCGCCACGTCCATCGGCGGCACCCTGGACGCCGCCGCGGAGGGTGAACTTTTCTGGGTGAAAGCGCGACTCCCACTCGAGGATGGTCCGGCACGATGATCACTGTGATGCTCGTCGACGACCAGGAAATGATTCGAATGGGACTGCGCACCATCATCGAATCGCACGACGAGTTGACCGTGGTGGCCGAAGCCCCCGACGGTTACGCGGCGTTGTCGACGCTCGACACCACCGAGGTCGACGTCGTCTTGATGGATATTCGGATGCCGGGAATAGACGGTGTCGAAACGACCAAACGAATTCGCGCGACGCGAACTCCCGCCGAGCTTCGGATACTGGTGCTCACCACTTTCGACCAGGATGAGAACGTGCTGGCGGCCCTGCGCGCGGGTGCCGACGGTTTCCTGAGCAAAGGAGCCGGACCAGCCGAGCTCACCGACGGAATCCTTCGAGTTGCTCTCGGCGAGCGGGCGCTGTCCGCCAATGCGGTGCACGCACTTGTCGACCACGTCAAAGACGGTATGAACCGGCCTGCAGATCCGGCGGTGGCCGCGCTGTTCACGGCCCTGACGCCGAGGGAGCTCGAAGTCGTCGAGGCAATCGTTCGCGGGTCGAGCAATGCCGAGATTGCCGGGCAACTGTTCCTGTCGCCGTACACCGTCAAAACCCATGCGAATCGAGCGATGATGAAAGTAGGGGCTCACGATCGCGCACAACTGGTTTCGCTTGCCGTCCAGGCAGGCATGTCGCCGTGACTCGAGTTCCGCCTCGTACGTTGTGCCCCGTGTCGGCAAATCGCAGCCTCACAACGCCGTAGTGGCGCGCCTGGTGTAGACGCGAACTCCGAGTGCCACAGCGATCAGACCGAACACGATGCCCGCAAGGGCGTTGTACTTCGTCGTGTCACCCTCGTAGGTGAACGAGAGCAAGGCCGTCTGCGTCATCACCAGTAGCGCACAGCATCCTGCCAAATTGACGAGCTTCAGAGACTCCATCACCGGCTCGTTGTTCTTTCGAGCAGAATGCGCACCCATCACCGAACCGATGAGCTCCACGAATGCAACGGTCGCGATAGCGATGGCAACCCATTTGTCGTACTGCTGTGTCGGTGACGACGAGAAGAAGTTGTACATACTGGTGGCCACGAAGATTGCCGACAACGCTATGACAATCGCACCGATTCGACGGAACGTGCGCCTGAGCGCATCGGATGCCACGGTGTCGGAATCTGCACAATCCACACCGACGATGTCAGCGTTCGCGTCCTCTGCGGCAAAGGCTCCCGTTCGGTCGTGGTGACGGACCGCAAGAATCTTCGAGGATGCGATACCGACGCTGAAGGCACCGTAGACGAGTAACACGAAGGACGTCGCCTGCACGGCCAGCAAAATCTTCCACGACGCCATGGTGACATCGACCGGAACCGAGAGCCGAGCAAAGTACACGCTTCGCTCGAGACGGCCACCGCGGAGAGTACCGACGGACAATCTGCGCAGGTGGCTACCACCTCGGGTGCGCAGAGTGCGTCGACCGTCGTTCTCGGTGGTCGAGCGCCGCCCGAAGCCAGATCTCACGGTGCTTATCGTTCTCTCTCGTCGCTGTCTCGTGCTTCGACAGACGATGATGCCAGGCCCCACTCGCCCCGACGAGGCGGACACCGTGTGATCGATGTCCGCCGATCACTCATTCCTCGATCTGAATGGCCAAGGCTGGGCAGACTGCTGCTGCCTGTCGAACGTCCTCGGCGAGCTCTGCCGACGGGAACTCCTCGAGCAGAACAACTATTCCGTCTTCGTCCCGCTGGTCGAAAACCTCCATCGATGCCGCGACGCACTGCCCCGCTGCCACACACTTGTCCTGATCGACAACAACCTTCATGAGAACTCCTTCATTGCGGTCACCGGCTCGGGCTGAGATCGGTGAGGGCGTCGACGATTTCCTGTCGACGCATCCGGGACTGTTTGGGCATGTTCCACCCGAGGATTCCGGTCACCACACCGTTGCTCCGGTATCGAGCAACGAAACGACGGCCGGCGACGTCGCCTTCCACTATGTCCACGTCGGCGTCCTTTGGGAGCAATCCATGTACCTGCAATTTGGCGTCGAACTGGTCGGTCCAGAAATAGGGAATCGGGGCGTAGGGAGCGGAGTCGCCGGTGATCACACCGGCGACGGCCGCGGCCTGTTCGGTGACGTTGGTGCGATTCTCCAACCGCATCAGTGCGCCCGTGTGCTCGTGGTACCAACGTGCGACGTCGCCGACCGCATAGATTCCCTCGGCTGCCCGGCAGTGCGAATCGCAGACCACGCCATTGTCGAGTTCGAGTCCGCTGCCTTCGAGCCATTGAGTACACGGCACCGCGCCGATCGCGACGACCACGACGTCTGCGGGCAGAGTGTCACCGCTCGCGAGTTCGACGCCGGACACTCGACCGTCGGTGCCCGTCAACCCGGCCACGCCGGTTCCGAGACGTAGGTGCACCCCGTTCTCGAGGTGAAGATCGCGAAGTAGACCCGACACGAGTGGACCTACCTGCCCGGCCATGGGTGCCGCCAACGGACCGGCAATGGTGACGTCCACCCCGAGACTCCTTGCTGTGGCTGCGATCTCGGAGCCCAGGACACCCTCTCCGACAACGACGAGCCTGGCACCAACGGTCAGATCTGCGCGCAGCCGGACGGAATCCTCGAGAGTGCGCAGTACATGCACGCCGGCGAGATCCGGCTGATCGGGAAGCGTTCGCGGACGAACGCCCGTAGCAATCACCAGGGCGTCGGCGCTGAAGGTGCGTCCGCTCGCCGTGTGCACAGCGTGCGCCGAGACATCCAGGCTCGTCGCCGTTTCTCCGAGTTCGAATCGAACGTCGAGGCCGGCCAGAAGCTCTTCGGTTCTCAACGCGGCACGTTCGGGCTGCCACGCGCCCGCCAGCACCTGTTTCGAGAGCGGTGGACGGTCGTACGGCGCATGCATTTCGTCACCGAGAACGGTGATCTCCCCCGTGAACTTCTTACGGCGCAACGCCTCGACAGTGGTCAATCCTGCTGCAGACCCACCGATCACTACAACGCTGTTCGCACTGCTGACCATGCTCATCCGAGGTAACGACCACCGTTGACGCTCAGCGTCTGGCCGGTGACATAGGCAGCACCGTCGGAGGCCAGATACGCGACGGCATGCGCGATATCCTCGGGCTGGCCCGCCCGCTTCATCGGCATGGTTGCTGCCGCAGCCGACGGGTCGGGGAGGCCCTCGCGCAGCAGTGGCGTGTCGATGAAGCCAGGGGGCACGGTGTTGACGGTGATGCCCTTGTCGGCGAACTCCATGGCAAGCGCTTTGGTCATACCCATGACGCCTCCTTTGGATGACGCGTAATGCGCAAGTGCAGGCGCGCCGGTCTGAGCAGACGAGGATGAGATGTTGATGATGCGCCCCCACCCTGCGTCCAACATGTCCGGGACGAAGGCCTTGGTCACCAGGAACGGGCCCTTGAGATTGATGCGGATCATGCGATCCCATTCCTCCTCGGACAGGCTCGGGAACAGCGCATACGTGGTTACACCCGCATTGTTGACCAGGATTCCCACCGGGCCCAACTGTTGCTTGATCGTCGCGGCCGCAGCTGCGACGGACCCTGCTTCTGCTGCGTCTCCGCCGACTGCAATTGCTCGACCGCCGACCTCTTCTATTGCCGCAACGGTCTTTTCCGCGCTTTCCTCGTTCAGGTCCCACACCGCTACCGCAGCGCCTCTTGATGCCAGTTCCAGCGCGATCGCCGCGCCGATACCGCGGCCACCACCGGTGACTACTGCTACTTTGCCTTGCAACGACATGCCTGCTCCTTGTTCGATGTTCTGGTCGATGGGCTAGGAGTCGAGCGCCTCGCGCACCACTTCACGTGCGGCCACCGCAGCAGGGAATCCCGTGTAACCCGCTGCGTGATAAAGGATCTCGGCGATCTCGGGTTTTGTCACACCGTTGGTGATGGCCACCCGAGAATGGGTCTTCAGCTCCGCGTCACACCGAAGCGCCACCAGTAGGGCGATCGTGATCAGACTGCGGTCGCGCTTGGACAGTCCCTCTCGCGTCCACATCTGGCCCCAGACGCTGACCAATCCGAGTTCGACCAGATCCTCACCGAGCCGTCCATCTCGCAGATCGACATCGCCTTCCGGGATCACGCCGGGCAGAGCTTCGCGTAGGGCCTGTAGGCCCGCTGCGCGCAGATCGGTGTCCGTGGACACTGTTGCGTTTTCGATTGTCACAGTCGACTCCTGAATGTTTGGGGCGTGGCCGTGTCTCTGCTGCCCGCGGCCCGAATGGGGGCTTACATCTCGAAAGTGGTCAGCCTGCGCTGGAAAAGCCACTGACCTGACCGGATCCGAAGCGTGTCCTCGTAGTGACCCGCGAGCTGCACGGCCCAACCTGATTCTCCGCGAACGAACAGGACGAAATCGCTGGACACCGTTGCCTCGTCGGCGCTCACCACAGTGACTACAGAATTTCCGGTCATGTGACGCTGCGGTGCCATCGGCACCAGGTTGGCATACGCACCGGTCAGTTGTTCGTGACCGGAAAATGTTCCGTAGCCGGTTATTTCGGATACACCGTCATCGGTGAACAGAGCCACCACATCCGAGGTTCGCCCCTCGTCCAAAGCGTGCGCGTACGCCGCGATGGCCGCAAGAACTCCGTCGACTGCAGATACGTCCGTTGCTGTTCTCGTGCTCATGGATCCTCCAGAAGTTGAGTGGAACGAGATGGATCGACAGGCTTCGCCGTGGGCGGTCAGCAGGTCGGTTATGCCTGGTATGTAGTGGCGCGCTTGGCGAATCGCCAGCGACCGTCCTGCAACCGCAACGTGTCCTCGTACTTGCCCAATACCTTTACGGCCCAGCCTGATTCGCCTCGCTGAAAGAATGCGACGTCACTGCTGGCGGTGGCCTCGTCATCGCTGTCGACCGTGATGAGCGTGTTCGCCACGAGATGCCGCTGTGGTGTTGTCGGTACCCAACCCTCGAACGCCGCGCGGAGCGCATCCCGACCGGTGATCTGACCGAAGCCCGGTACGTCGAGCACTCCGTCCACCGTGTAGAGATCGACGATCTCCTCGGTTCGGCCGGCATCTTGAGCCTGCGTGTGGGCACCGATCAATGCGCGCACCTGCGCTGCGGCAGAGGAATTCTGGAAGTCACTCACGACGATCTCCAATCGAATCTGTTGGTCCGCCGGATGAGTTCAGCGGAAGGAAACGAGCTCAGCGGCTCGCCCTCGGGTCGGGCGGCACAAGGGCAGCTGCCATCGAACCGATGGCCCGAGGCGGCAGCTGCTCGGCCGTCATTGGAACTGATGGGCCAGGAATTTACCCGACCAGTCCATCAGATCGTCCGGTACGAAGTAGCCGGTTTCGTCGTTGATCTCGGCCCAATTCTCGGCCACGTCCTCGATCGTTGGGGCACCGGAGGGCTTGTAGTAGCCCTGGGTCGACCCGATGAACAGGCGCGCGAAGCGTCCGGCACCCGCGACGTAGATCTCGCCGTTGACGGGGCAGCTCTCATGCGCAAGGAATGCGACCATGGGAGCAACCGCGGCCGACGGCATATGCGGTTGGCCCGGCACGGCTTCGGCGTTGTCCGGTGGCTCGTCCATCCCTGCCATTCGAGTCATTGCCGCCGGCGCAATGAGATTGGTCTTGATGTCGTGCGGATCGCCCGCCAGCTTCATACTTCGAGTCATGCCGACCAGTCCGGCCTTCGCCGTGGCGTAGGGCAGGTTGTTGTCGAGACCGAGCATGCCCGTCGAGGTCGTGTGGATGATCCTGCCGTAACCCTGCTCGATCATGTGCGGAAATGCGGCCTTGCTGGTGTTGAAGGCACCGAGCAGGTGGACGGCGATATGACGCTCGACGTTGTCCAGAGTGACCTCGGGCATTCCCGCATAGCGCACGATGCCTGCGTTGTTGACCACGATGTCGATGCGGCCGAACTGCTCGATTGCCGTATCGATGATTGCCGTGGCACCTGCCGCCGTCGACACGTCATCGGTGTTCGGAACAGCTTTGCCACCGGCAGCAACGATTTCGTCCACCACTGTCTGCGCCGGGCCCGAGTCGCTGCCCTCACCCTCGATCGAGCCACCGAAGTCGTTGACCACGACGCTGGCTCCTCGAGCACCGAGGAGCTTGGCGTACGCCCGTCCGATTCCGCGACCGGCTCCGGTGATCACTGCGACGCGTCCGTCGAACTGAAGTTCGGACATGATCAGACCGTCGCGACCGGTGTCAGGGGGCTACCCATGGTGCCGGGCAGATTCAGCGGAGGAGCAGTGAGCAAGAAGCGACTGCGCTCGTGTGCACGTAGCCAATCGGCAAGTGCCTGCGTGTTCCACAGCTCACCGAGTGGGATTCCCAGCTTGAACAGACACAGGTTGTGAATCGGCAGCAGCGAGTGCGGTGTCTCGTCGCCCGGGACGAAACCTTCGACCGCGTAGTTGTCGGAGATCAATGCCGCGAGGCCGGAATCGGTGATCCACTGCAGGATTTCGGGATCCTCGGCGTCCAGGTAGGCGTACATGGCCTGAATCTTCGTGGGGTCCGGGTTCTTCTCCCACCGCAGAATCTGATCGGCGAAACCGGTATGAAGGATCACCATGTCACCCGGCTCGACGACGACGCCGTCCTTGTCCATGATTTCTTTGAGCTTGGCGTAACCGATGGGCTGCCATTCGTGCTTGGTGTCGCCCAGGTGATGGGCGATATCGATGAGAACGCCGCGCCCCTGCACCCCGTGTTCTGCCATGTGCTCGAGTCCGAGGTTCTTCGCGAAGGAAAGGCTGCCGCTGCCATCGCCTTTCGCATCTTCTTTCGGACCGACGATATGCTCGTCGGCTCGGAAACCGTTGTAGTACACGGCTTCGTCGACGCCGTCCTCGTCCGCGTCGAACAATGCGCCCTGATGAGCGAGTGAATCCCACTGCGTCGAGTACTGAAGCCACAAGGTGACGACGTCATCGCCCCACACATCGATGAAGTTCGGCGCGATCTTGTCACGAGCAACGATGTTGTAGAAGGTGTCCTGATTGTGCATCAGGTCCTCGGTGGGCCGAAGAATCGGCGGGTAACGACGCTGGTTCAACGCCGAACCACCGGGATAGTCGAGCGGCAGACTCAGGCTGAACGTCTCGCCGGTCTGGACCTCTCGGACGCCCTCGAGCACTTTCTCCGCTGTGACGAGGTTGATACGCCCCAGTTCGTCATCATCGCCGAAATCGCCCCAGTTGGAACCCGGGGGGCGCTGCTTCCACCGCTTGGTCACGGCAACTCCTTCACTCGATGTCAGTCTTCGTCGACTGGTAGGTGTGATATTACTCATTATTATACTGGTCGGTCAATACAATTCTGGGAACAAAACGGACAGCCGAGCCGGGAGCGAACGAGCGGCCGATGCAGCTTTGAAAACGTGAAAGCTGTTCAGACACTTGCCCGATCGTCGGTGCGGCCACGCACCAAACGGAACTCCTCGAATCCACCCTGGATCGTCTTGGCAATGATTTGCTGCAGCGTCGGCCTACCCGCCGGGTTGAGCAGTTGCTTGACAGGCTTACCTGGAATGTTCGCTCCATAGAAGTAGCTTTTGTCGGTGAACGACGAGTAGACACTCGCGGAATCCATCATCGCCGTCCACTCTTCCTCCGCGGCGGCGCTGATCTCCATCACTGCAATGTCGTTGTCACGAGCAAACTTCAACGCATCGGTGACGAACTCGACCTGATCACCCGAGTAACGGGGGTTGTTTCCGGTCGACCCGTGCGGACCACCGGGAAAGAAGAAGTTGGGGAACCCGGCTGCCACAGTGCCCAGGTAGGTTCTCGGCCCATCCCCCCAATAGCTCTTCAACTCGAGTCCGTCCCGTCCGCTGACGCCGAGGCGATTCAGTGCACCGGTGCCGAAGTCGTAGCCGGTCGACCACACGATGATGTCGAATTCCTTGACACCACTTTCGGTTTCGATACCAACAGGGGTGACTCGTTGCATCGGCGTTTCCTTCAGTGACACCAACTCGACGTTTGGCTGGTTGTACACCTGGAAGTAGTCCGTCACGAAGGGCGGACGCTTACCGCCGTAGCCGTGATCCTTGGGAATGAGCTTCTCGGCAGTCTCAGGATCGTCGACCAGACTGCGTATCTTGTCGGCAACGAAATCCGACCACTCTTTGTTCGCGACAGGGTTGAGCGTCATGTCGATGTAATGGGTGGTCAACTTCTCGAATCCGGGGCTGCTCCACATCTTCTCGTAGAAGGGCAGACGGTCGACGTCTGCGTCCTCCTCGAACTTTCGAAAGTCCATCTTGTGCAGAAAACCACTGACCGAGGTGTCCAAGGTCGCCTTGATGGACTCGTAGTTCGCCTTGAGTTCGGCCTGCTCCTCGGCCGAGATCGGCGCGTTGTTCAGAGGCGTGCACCAGTTGGCGGTTCGCTGGTACACGGTCAAGGATGCGGCCTCACGCGCCACCACCGGAATGAGCTGGACTCCACTGGAGCCAGTGCCGATGACCGCAACGCGCTTGCCGGTGAAATCGACCGGGGCCGAGGGCCACAGGCCAGTGTGGTAGCTCTCGCCCTGGAAGGATTCACGTCCCTCCACGTTCGGATAGAACGGGACCGACAGGACACCTGTGGCCGCGACCAGATATCGACTTGTCACCACGAAATCATCCTCGGTCGTGGTCGTCCAGCCACCGGTCGACTCGTCGAAGGAGGAGGACACCACCTTCGAATCGAAGCGGATGTCCTTGCGCAGATCGAACTTGTCGACGACGTAGTTGAAGTACCGTTCGATCTCCGGCTGGCCGGCGAAGCGCTCGGACCATTCCCACTCTTCCCACAGCTCCTTCGAGAACAGATAGCCGTAGGTGTAGCTCTCGGAGTCGAACCGAGCCTCGGGATAGCGGTTCCAGAACCAGGTACCGCCCACGCCGTGGCCGGCCTCGAGGACCTGAACCGAAAAGCCTTCCTCGCGGGCGCGGTAGGCCTGGTAGATACCGGTCACCCCGGCACCGATCACGACGACGTCGACGTCGAACGCGCTGCGCTCGTGTACTTCTTGGCTCACTTTTCCTCCACTGTCGAATCAGATCGCGGCCTGTGACGATCACTATATTTCGACCGGTCAGTCGAATATACGAAAACGGACGATATTGGTTCCCCGAAATTCGGGGAAACGTCATACATGCTCTTGCACAACATGATTGGAATCAGCTGTCACGAATGCTTCAACTGTGGCCGGACGGATCGGCGTCGATCACCTCTCGAATCGCGGCCTCGATATCCGCCTCGTCGGGCAGCCACGCTTTCTCCAGGACTGGCGAGTACGGTGCCGGAGACTGCGCAGCGGTCACCCGCACCACCGGTGCATCGAGATGCCAGAAGCCCTCACGTACCGCTCGCGCCGCGATCTCGGCACCTACTCCGAACTCACCGACCGCCTGATGAACGACGACAAGCCGGTTCGTCTTCTTGAGCGACGTCAGGATCGTGTCGAAATCCAGCGGACTGATCGTTCGCAGATCGATGACCTCGGTGTCGATACCACTGTCGGCCAATCGATCCGCGACGGCCAGACATCCCTGCATCATTGCGCTGTACGACACGACGGTCACGTCGGAACCCGGCCGTCGAACGATTGCCTTGCCGAGTGGGATCAGGTGGTCGTCGGCGGGCTTCGGCCCCTTCATCCCGTACAGCAACCGATTCTCGATGAACACGACCGGGTTGGGGTCTTGAATGGCCGCGCGAAGAAGACCGTACGTGTCGGCCGGGGTCGACGGCATCACCACCGTCAGGCCCGGGATATGCGCCAGCAGGGCCTCCAGGCTCTGCGAATGCTGGCTTCCGGAGGACTTACCTGCCGCGAACTGAGTGCGGACCACCATCGGCAAGGATGCGGCACCGCCGGTCATGAATCGCAGCTTGGCCGCTTGGTTCATGAGCTGGTCGAGACAGACACCGATGAAGTCGAAATACATCAGCTCGACAACCGGCTTGAACCCCGCCATCGCGGCACCCACAGCCGTACCCATGATGGCGCTCTCCGAGATCGGGGTATCACGAACCCGCCCCGGATACTTCCCCGCCAGTCCCCTGGTGAGACCGAAGACGTTCCCGCCCTCCCCCACGTCTATACCGGCGAGGAAGACCGACGGGTCGTCGTCGAGTTCACGCGCGAGGGCAGCAGTGATGGCGTGCATCGTCTTCCACACGCCCTCCGTTGCCTCAGCCGGCTCGGGAATGAACGCCCGCTCGGAGTAGACGTAGTCACCGGCAGTCTCGACTGCCGGGTACGATGCCTCGCCTGCCAGTGTGACGGCGCGGTCGATGGCAATCTGAACTTCGCTGTTCACCGCATCGACGCGCTCACCGAGCCCGGCCGAGCGCATACGATCAGCGAGCAGCTCGAGCGGATCACGCAGCTTCCATTGCGCCAGTTCGTCTTCCAGCCGGTAGCTCTGCGGATCGCCCTCGTAATGACCGTGCCATCTGTAGGTGGCAGCCTCTACGATCATCGGCCCGGCACCTGCGCGAATCCGCTCGACCAACGTTGTCTGCAATGCAGCTACTGCAGTCACATCGTTTCCATCGACGCTGTGGAACTCGATTCCGTATCCCGCAGCCCGGGCCTCGAGCGTCGCGCGATGCTGATCGGTGGCCGAGGAGAATTCCGCGTAACCGTTGTTCTCGCAGAAGAAGATCACGGGAAGGTCCCACACGGCAGCCAGGTTCACCGACTCGTGAAAGACACCCTGCGCAACGGCTCCGTCGCCGAAGAACGCTACGACGACCGCGCCTTCCGCCTTCAATTGTGCTGCGGTACCGGCACCGACGGCAATCGGCATACCTGCACCCACGATTCCGTTGGCACCGAAGATGCCCTTCCTGGGGTCTGCGATATGCATCGACCCGCCCCGACCCTTACAGGTGCCGGTCTCTTTCCCCATCAACTCGGCAAACATGCCATCGACGTCGAGCCCCTTGGCGATGCAATGTCCGTGGCCGCGGTGCGTGGACGTCACGACGTCACGGTCGTCCAGCGGCCAGCATGCGCCGACAGCCGAGGCCTCCTGCCCGATCGACAGGTGCAGGAAGCCCGGGATCTGGTTGGTTTTGTACAGACGTGATGCTCGATCCTCGAACTGCCGAATCAGTCGCATACGACGATAGAGCTCGGTGAGTGTGTCCGGGTGCTCGATCGCGTCCGTCCGGAATGCCGTCTCGATTGTGGTCATCAGCCCTCTGTCAGTCGATGTGCCGCAAGAGCAATGGTTGCGCTCTTGACTAAAGTTCATCCGACCGTGAATATTATACCGTATGGTCGAAAAAACAAGGGACGTTGAACAAGCAGAAAAAAGGACGGTCACGAAATGGACTTAGAGCTGCCGGCCGAGACACTCGAGCTTCAGGCACTGTGCCGATCGTTCGCGGAGAAAGAGATAGACCCGCACGCGGCATTCTGGTCCGAGGAAGAACGGTTCCCCTCGGAGGTCTTCGTCAAGATGGGTGAACTCAACCTCAACGGGCTTCTGATTCCGGAGGAGTACGGCGGCATGGACGTGGGCTACGTGTCGTACGTCGCCGCCATGGAAGCCATCGGTGGTGCGGATCAGTCCCTCGGCGCTGCATGGAACGCGCACTCCACGATCGGGTCGCTTCCGCTGCTAGCTTTCGGAACGGAGAAGCAGAAGCAGGACTGGCTGGTCCCGCTCGCCACCGGATCCAAGATCGGCGCGTTCGGGTTGACCGAGCCCACGGCGGGTTCCGATGCTGCGGGCATTCGCACAACCGCCCGTGCAGACGGGGACGGTTGGGTCATCAACGGCGGCAAGATGTTCATCACCAACGCAGGCACGGATATCAGTATCGGCGTAACGATTCTGGCTGTGACCGGTAAGAACGATGACGGAACCAAGCGTTACGGTACGTTCTTCATCCCCACGGGTACGGAGGGCTATACCGTAGGTAAATCGCTCCACAAACTCGGCTGGCACGCGATGGATACGCGCGAACTCGTCTTCGACAACTGCTGGATTCCGTCGGAGAACCTCATCGGCGAAGAGGGAAACGGCCTACGGCAATTCCTCGACGTCCTGGACGGTGGCCGAATCAGCGTCGCAGCACTTGCACTATCACTCGCCCAGACCGCGCTCGACCTCGCAATCGATCACGCCAAGAATCGTGAACAGTTCGGCAGCCCTCTCACCAAATTCCAAGCAGTGCAGCACAAGATCGCAGACATGGCGACCGAGATCGAGGCGGCCAGAAGCCTCGTCTACCGAGCAGCGTGGTTGGCGGACAACAAGAAGCCGTTCGGTCAAGCGGCCGCCATGGCCAAGGTCTACGCATCGGAGGTCGCAAACCGCGCGGCCAGTTCCAGCCTCCAGATTCACGGTGGTTACGGCTACATTCGCGAATCGAAGATCTCGCGTTTCTATTCCGATGCGAAGATACTCGAAATCGGCGAGGGTACCAACGAGATTCAGCGAAACGTGATCGCGCGCAGTGTGATCAACGCGAAGCGGCGATGAATACCCCTCCCGGTTCGGGCCGAACAGGTTCGAACCGGGAGTGCACCACCGACGAAGCATCCCCGGTCTCGCATTGTGCAAGACCGGGGATGGCTTCGTTCGAGTCCTCCCACTGCTTCAGCGGGCCACCCAACCTCCGTCGACGTTGACAGATGTTCCCGTGACATACGAGCTGGCGTCACTCGCCAGAAACACAGCAGCGCCACCCAGTTCGGATGGGATGCCCAGCCGTCCCATCGGAGTCGCCGAAAGGATGGTCTCGCCCCACTTACTGTCCAGCAGCCCGGAGGACAGATCGGTGCGAAAGTAGCCGGGGGCAAGAGAATTGACCCGAACGCCGTGTCGAGCCCACTCGACGGCAAGAGTCTTCGTCAGTGCATCCAGCCCACCTTTGCTGGCCGCGTACGCAGCGATGCGTTCGAAACCCGTCACCGCATGAACCGAGGTGACATTGACGATGCTTCCTGCACCTTGGGTCAACATCTGGGCACCGGCCTCGCGAGCGCAGAAGAATGCGCCGTCGAGATTGACTGCGATGACGCGTCTCCAGTCCTCGTCGGTCACTCGCTCGCTTCGGGTGAAACTGGGACTTATTCCTGCGCAGTTGATCAGCGCATCGACGCGGCCGTGTTCGGAGACGATGTCTCTCACCGCCTCGGCCGCGAAGCCCGGTTCGTCGACTGCACCTGCAATCACCGACGCGCGAGCCGTGGGCCCCGCTTCTGTCAATTCTTCTGCCACTCGGAACAAGTCGGACTCCGTACGAGAAGTCAGAACGACCGTCGCTCCCGCGTCGTGCAACGCATGCACAATGGCCGATCCCAAACCTTTCCCTGCACCGGTCACCCAGACGACTTTGCCGATCAGGTCGAACGGAGATGTTCTCGTGTCGGACGATGAATAGACCATGCTTGTTACGTTGCCTCTCGCAGAGTACGTTTCAGCACTTTCCCGGAGGGCGTGCGTGGAAGGGACTCGATGTAGACGATGCTCGACGGCACCTTGTACTTGGCGAGGCGTCCGCGACAGAACTCCTTGAGATCTTCGATCCCGGCCGTACTTCCCGGCCGCAGAACCACGAACGCCTTCGGAACTTCACCCCACCGGTCATCTGGAACACCGATCACAGCAGCTTCGATGACGTCCGGGAACTCGTACAGAACACGCTCGACCTCAGGGCTGGCAATGTTTTCGCCCCCCGAGACGATCATGTCTTTTTTGCGATCTTCGATGTAGAGGAAGCCGTCGGTATCGAGGCGGCCGATGTCGCCCGTGTGGAACCACCCGTTCTTGAGTGCCTTTTCCGTAGCCTGTTCGTCTCGCCAGTAACCGGACGTCACCTTGGGTCCACGCACAGCGATCTCACCCAGTTGACCTGCCTGCACGCGCTTTCCGTCATCATCGAAAATTGCGATCTGCGTATGGGCGACCGCCCTCCCCACGGACCCCACCTTGGATCTCATGTGCTCGGCATCGTTGATGGTGTCTCCGGACACGGTCTCCGTGAGTCCGTATGCATCTGCGAACCACGAGGCCGGAAAAACGTGCGCGATACGATCGAGAAGTGGCACCGGCATCTTCTCTCCGCCACCGGTGATGAATCGAATCGAGCGCGTATCCCTGTCTTCGATGTTCGGCAGCTGAAGTACCGCATTCATCATCGATGGAGCAAGCCAGATGTTCGTCGGACGCTCCTGCTCGATTGCGTCGATGACGGCATTCGGATCGAATTTGCGCAGTAGGCGCAGACTGCCGCCGACGTGGAGCGTCGCCAACCCGGGGAGGTCCATACCGCCGACGTGATAGAGCGGGCCGCACACCAGAGTGGTGTCCGATGAGGTCAGCGAGAACTCCAGAATATGCGCAAGGTTCTTGAAAATCAGGTTTTCGTGGGAAATCTTGACGCCCTTGGGACGCGATGTCGTGCCCGAGGTGTACATCAGCCTCTGCAGCTCGGACGGGTCGACATCCGCGAGATCGGTAGTCTCGCCGAGATGCCGATCAACCAAGTCGGAGTATCGATTCCACGTCGGACCGCTCGGATCCGAGAGTGTGACCTTGGTTCGAAGCAGCGGCAAGTGCGGACCGATCACATCGATCTTGTCCGCGAACTCTGCCTCGGTCACGATTGCCACGGCTTCGGCGTGTTGGAGAATGAACGTCCACTCGGCGTCGGACAGCCGATAGTTCAGTGGCACGATGGCGGCACCGATCCTGTTGGCCGCGAACATGGTTTCGATGAACTCGATGTGGTTGTACAGCAGAACGCCGATAATGTCGCCGCGCCCGATGCCGAGTTCCACCAATGCCACGGCAAGCGCATCGACGCGAGTGCGCAGCTCCTCGTGGGTGACCTCACGGTTCGTCTCCGATACTGCAATGCGGTCGGGGAAACGTGCCGCATTTCTGTCGACCACGGTCGCGAAATTGATCATCGTGCCCTTTCACTCTTCCCGCAACTACTGGACTCGCTGTTTGATGTACCGATCAGTCTAGACATCTCCACGTCCGTGCACACGCACTATCGGCACGAAAGGGCACCGCAGTCCGCGCCGACACTCACGGCAGCGAATACCCTCCGTCGACGACGAGAGAATGCCCGGTCACCCAACGGGAATCGTCACTGGCGAGATAAGCGATTGCGCCGGCGATATCGTCCGGCGCACCGAAGCCAAGGGGGTGCTTGGCCTCGATGGACGCCAACGCCTCTGGCGGCAATCCCTCGTGTAGGGCAGAAGGAAATGTTCCCGGACACACTGCATTCACCCGAATACCTTCCTTCGCGTACTCCAGGGCAGCAACCCGCGTCAAGTGGATGACCGCGGCCTTGGACGCGCAATACGGTGCCGCGTAGGCCCATGCAGTGATGCCGCTGACGGATGCCACATTCACGATCGACACTGCCCCGCGCTTGCGCATGGTTCGCGCAACCGCGCGCACTCCGTGGAAGGTCCCCGTGCTGTTCACCGCGAAAGACCGCTCCCAGTCTGCGGTCGACAAGTTATGGATCCGCGCGTTCGGCGAGACAATTCCGGCAGAGTTGACCAGGGCATCGAGTGCGCCGAACCGGTCGACCGTACGCGAGACCAATGCGTCGAACCCATCGCCGTCAGTTACATCGAGGTTCTCTGCGAGGACATTTACTCCCGTGGCACCGATCTCCTCCGAAATGGGACCGAGAGCTGCCGCATTCATATCGGCGAGAACCAGATTGGACACCCCCTCGAAGGCGAGCCTCCTGGCTACGGTGGCACCGAGCGCACCTGCAGCTCCGGTCACGATCACCGTCTTCGAGTCGAACCTAGTACTCATTGCAGCCTCCCGCGACCAGACGTTCGATGTAATTTAGAACACTCGGTATACAAAACCAAAATAGTCGACGTGTCAAGAGGCCCAGGTCGAAGTTCCCCCGAACCCAACTCACGGGCACAGCACAATGCCCGTGCGTCGACCACCCGCACGGGCATTGCGATCATCTCTTTTTCTACTGAGCCATCGCTTGAATCCGAGCTACCTCGGCTTCCATCGTGTCGAAATCGAAGTCTCCACCGGCGAATCCGGTGAAGAGAGTCTTGCAATATGTTTTGGACAGGAAGGCTGCATCCCACCTCTGCTCGGGCTTCAGCCACTGGTACGTGTGATTGTGCATGTTCAAATATTGGAGCATGGCAAGCACCGGATCCGCCTCACGGAAGGTTCCTTCTTCCATTGCAGCAACCAACATTTCGCGCACGATGTTCTCGAACTCGTGCCGTCGCTTGAGCATTCGGGACAGATTGTCACCCGTCAGATGCTTGTAGTCGTGCTCGTAAACCCAGATGTGATCGAGACGCCGGAAGATCATGTCGAGCAGAGCATGCGAGAGCAGCCGAAGCTTCACTGCGGGCGCAGTGTCGATCTCGGCGATGCGATTGGCGTTGTACACCAGCGGGTCGAGGACCCGCTCCTGAATCTCGACCAGGAGATTCTCCTTGGAGCGAATGTAGTAATACAGCGCCCCCTTGGCCAGTCCGACAGTCTCACCGATCTCGACAATTCCTGTTGCCGCATATCCGTTCTTGGCGAACAAGCCCGCCGCAAGATCGATGATCTCCTGGCGCTTGACCTCGTACGAGGGGCCGTGCCCGGGTGGTCGCGCCATAGAATTCCTCAGCTGTTCGTGTTCCTCGATCCGTACCAGCTTACTCGAGGGTAGTTCCGAACTGCGCTTTGCCGAGCCCGTGATCGAAGAAGGAATCGATTCCGATCTTTCGGTCGCCGGTGGCGAACAGTCCGGCAAGCACGTTCCTGTCCATCGCCAGACCGGTGGCCAGCGGGCTGTCCGCGCCGAGGTCGATCGATTCCTTGATCGCCTGAAGCGCGAAACGTGGCCCGGCCGCGAACCGTGCTGCAAGGTCCTGTGCCAAAACGAGAACATCCTCGGACGGCACCACGTGTTCGGCGATACCGAGCCTCGAACACTCGGACGAGTCCAACCGGCGGCCCGACATGAGAATCTCTTTGGCCTTGCTGACGCCGACGAGCCGCCGCAGACGTTGCATCCCCCCCGCACCAGGCACGATTCCCAGCTGAACTTCGGGAAGAGCCATCACGGCATCGTCTGCCAACACCCGGAAGTCGGCTGCGAGAGCCAACTCCATCCCGCCACCGAGGGCAACACCGTTGACTGCCGCGATAACAGGCAACGGTAGAGCAGCGATCTCGTTGAACACTCGCTGCAAGGCTCTGTTCCAAACAGAGATCTGCTCGTACTCCATGGCAGCCAACTGTTTGAGGTCCGCACCGGCAGCGAACACGCTGGGTCCGCCGGTGACGACAACAGCACGTACGCCCTCGTCCTCGGACAGCGACCGCACAGCAGCTCCCAATTCCACCCGAAGAGCAGAATCGAATGCATTGACCGGTGGGCGGTCGAGTCGAACGGTGGCAACCGCCCCCACCGTTGTGGTTACTACGTTCTGTGACATCCGAGCCTCCGGGATCTCGTTGTTGTGGCGCTGCAACAACATACAATTCCTTGGACTGATAGGTACATTAAACCCGAATGTCGGGCAACCAGCCCGATCGAACACGCACGACCAGGAGGCGAACTGACATGCCCGATCTCGCACCGTTCGATCCCAGCACAGTTGCCGTGGTGATCGTCGATGTACAGCCCACCGTGCTGTCCAGAGTGGCCGGCAGCGAACCCGCGATCGAGCGGCTCGGCGCGGTCACCGCGGGGGCACGTGCCGCCGGTGCGCGCGTGGCGTTCGTCCGAGTGTTCCTCACGACCGAGGACGCTGCGGCGGTACCACCGACGAACAAGATGTTCGGACACTTCGCCACGATGACTCCCCCCGCTGACGGGCCGGAATCGCAGGTCGACGCGCGTCTCGACGTTGCGGCAGACGACCTCGTTTGTACGAAGACCCGGATGGGGTCGTTCTCTACGACGAGGCTGGACGCGGACCTCCGGAGCCGGGGAATCGACACGATCGTTCTCGCCGGTGTGGCGACGAGCGGCGCGGTGCTCACCACCGCCCGCGAAGCCGCTGATCTCGACTACCGGGTCGTGGTCCTGTCGGACTGCTGCGCGGATTTCGACCCGGAGGTCCATCGAATCCTGACCGAAAAGGTACTCCCGATGACTTCCGACGTCGTCGAGTCCCCGGAGTTTCTCGCGGCCCTCGATACTGCAACGAATTCCGCAACGACCGCTCCTCGAGACCGATCGTAGAATTCATTGTTTGTACCGACCGATTGGACTAATATTCGAGCATGACTGAGACATCGGACACAGCCACATCAGTAATTCCGCCCTATCCCACCCCCCGCGACAGCAAGTGCCCTTTTCTTCCGTCTCCAGAAATCCGACAACTCCACGCAGAGGGCACCGCCCTGTCCAAGGCTCGTGTGTGGAACGGCAGTACTCCGTGGCTGGTGACCACTCACGCCGCGCAGCGAACGATCATGTCCGATCCGCGAGTCAGTGCCAACGACCACCTGCCTGGATTTCCCATCGCCACCCAAGCGATGGCCGAGACCATGTCGGACCGTCCGAAGACAATCTTCGATACCGACGGTGCCGAGCATGCGGGCCTACGACGCCTCCTGACCAACGCCTTCACTCGCGGTCGGATGGAGAAGGTGCGGCCGGGAATTCAGCAGGCTACCGACGACTTGATCGACACCATGCTCGCCGGCCCCAACCCCACCGACCTCGTCGAAGCACTGGCATTGCCGCTGCCGTCGTTGATGATCTGCGAACTGCTCGGCGTGCCCTACGAGGACCACGACTTCTTCGAGGAGCACGCGAAGATTGCCAACGCACGGGATACCGAACCCGAGGCAAGCACCAAATCGACTCGGGCACTGGGAGGTTACGTCACGAAGTTGATCCAGGATCGGATGAACGACCCACAGGAGAACGTAGTCTCAGACCTGGCCCAGAAAGTGAAAGCCGGCGATATCGATCTACCCGGGGCCTCCATGCTGGGGATGATTCTTCTCATTGCCGGCCACGAAACCAGTGCCAACATGATCTCCCTCGGCACCGCAGCCCTCTTGCAGAACCCCGACCAACTCGCCATCATCCGTGAGACCACCGACAAGAAAGTCATCGCAGGCGCAGTCGAAGAACTGCTCCGCTACCTGACGATCCCGCACCTACTCCAACGCCGAATCGCCACCGAAGACATCGACTACAACGGCACCGTCATCAAAGCAGGCGACGGCATCGTCTCCCCGCTACCGGCCGCCAATTTCGACCCGGTCGCCTTCCCCGACCCCGAAAAACTCGACCTCACCCGCGAAGCCCGTCACCACCACGCCTTCGGCTGGGGCCCGCACCAATGCATCGGACAACAACTCGCACGGATCGAACTCGAAGTCGTCTACAGCACCCTCTTCAAGCGCATCCCCACCCTCGCACTCGCCACCGACTTCGAGAACCTGAAGTTCAAGGGCGATTCGCTCGCATACGGCATCTACGAGCTACCCGTCACCTGGTAGATCAGGCCAACACATCAACACCACACCATCTCGACACCACAAGAACGGCCCGGCCATGCCGGGCCGTTCTTGTTGTCGATGATCCGAACGCAGTACACCGTTTCGGTCCTTCTGGACGATTCGCCTCGAGCAATCGCAGACCAACATAGGTAGTGCGACACAGAGACCGAATCTTCCTGCAAGCCAGGGAGAACGACTACAGGGAGTACACGATGACCGAATACCTCACGACTACCGAAGATCGCTTCGTTGCGTACGAGCACACCAGGATCGAAGTACCGGCTGATCGCGAATCCCTGTACCGGGACACCTACGCCAACTTCGGCTGGGAACTCGATGGCCGGCGGTCACTCTGGCAGGGCTCGGACACAGTCACTCTCGCGTTCAAGCGTGACCGCGGAATCAACCACCGCTCCGACGTCGCAGAGTTGCAGCGCACCTGCGAAACGTCATTGGCGGCAATCACCAAGGCAGAACGCTCGGTATCTGCGACTGCGGTCGCGGTCGCAGCCATGTTGGGCGTCGTCGGTGCAGCATTGCTCGCTGGATCGATCTTCGCTCTCGATGCAGACCTCACGATCGTCTCCATCGCTCTCGGCGCGAATGGCCTGTTCGCATGGATCGCGGGCTACTTTGCACACGGCCGGGTTGCTGCCAAGCAGACGGCCAAGATTACGCAGTCTGTCGACGACCACTTCAGAATCGTCCGCGAGAGCAGTGAGCGCGCCTACACGCTCTTGCAGGATTCGACGCGTGATCGGGCGGCGGACCTGTGAACACTCCGGCCGACATTTTGATCGTCGGCGGATCGGCATCCGGTCTGTCGACCGTCGAGTCGCTTCGACGCAAGGAGTACGAGGGCAAGATCACCGTACTCGGCGGTGAGTCTCACGCTCCGTACGACCGACCTCCGTTGTCCAAGCAGATCCTTTCCGGTGCTTGGAGTGCAGACAAGGCAACGTTGAGAACCACCGATCACCTCGAGAAGCTCAACGCAACGTTCATCGTCGGAGATCACGCACTCTCGCTAGACTCCGAATCAAGAACCGTACGAACAGAATCCGGACGCATCCTCGACGCGGACGCCATCGTCGTCGCAACAGGTGCACGACCCCGCACTCTGTCCGGTCAGGAAGGCATGAAGGGAGTCCACGTCCTTCGTACCCTCGACGATTCTCTGGCTCTACGAACCGAATTGCGACCAGGCGTGAAGTTGGTCGTTGTAGGCGAAGGCGTCCTCGGATGTGAAATTGCCGCAACTGCGGCGACCATGGGTGCCGACGTCACCATCTGCGGCCCGCAACCCGCCCCCATGACGGCACAGGTCGGCCCGTTGGTGGCCGACCTTCTGGCGGCATTGCACGCCGAGCGCGGAATTCACCTGCGTCTGAGCTCAGGTGTCGACGGCTTGACCCAGCGAGACGGGCGGGTCACCGGCGTACAGCTGAGCACCGGCGAAACACTCGATGCCGATGTGGTCGTAGTCGCGATCGGAGCTGTGCTGGCCACCGAGTGGCTCGATGGCAGCGGGCTGGTACTCGACAACGGTGTCGTCTGCGACTCTCGGTGCCGAGCCGCGGACGGCATCTATGCGGTCGGGGACATCGCACGGTGGAAGCACGAGAAGCTGGACAAAATGGTCCGGCTGGAAAATCGCACCAACGCAACCGAACAGGCCGCCGCCGTCGCTGCAGTGATCATGGGCGAGGACGAGCCGTACGTACCGGTCCCCTACTTCTGGACGGACCAGTTCGACGTCAAGCTGCAGGTCTACGGATTCTTGCCGAAAGATGCCGACGTCGACATCGTCGAGGGCGACACTGCGGCCGGCCGCTTCGTGGCCCGTTACACCACCGCCGGAACCGTCACCGGGGTCCTGGGGTGGAACATGCCCAAACAAGCTCGACAGCACCGGCAGGACATCGTCGACTCGATGGCGTGAAAGTACCGAATTCGACTGAAGAACAACAACTTTAAGTCATCCCCAGGAGGAGCAATGAAAGTTTTCATCGACCAAGAGAAATGCGTCGCGGCGGGCCAATGCGTGGCAGCAGCGTTCGAGGTTTTCGATCAACGTGACGAGGACGGAATCGTTGTCCTGTTGACCGACTCACCGAGCGAAGACCAGGCCGAGGACGTTCGTCAGGCCGCCATGGTCTGCCCCGCTCTGGCCATTCGTATCGAGGAATAGCACACCAATCACTCAGGAGGAGAACACATGACAGATTTACGCACGAGCACAAACACCGATTCCATCCCCGACTTCCCGATGCCCCGAGACGGAAAGTGCCCTTTCCTGCCGCCGAAGGAGCTTCGTGACCTGAGCGCCGACGGCACCGCCCTGTCCAAGGCTCGTGTGTGGGACGGCAGTACTCCGTGGCTGGTGACCACTCACGCCGCGCAGCGAACGATCATGTCCGATCCGCGAGTCAGTGCCAACGACCATCTTTCTGGATTTCCCATCGCCACCCAAGCGATGGCCGAGACCATCTCCGATCGACCCAAAACGATCTTCGACGTGGACGGCGCGGAACACACCCGGCTCCGCCGAATGCTGACCAACGCCTTCACTCGCGGTCGGATGGAGAAGGTGCGGCCGGGAATTCAGCAGGCTACCGATGACTTGATCGACACCATGCTCGCTGGACCCAACCCCACCGACCTCGTCGAAGCACTGGCATTGCCGCTGCCGTCGTTGATGATCTGCGAACTGCTCGGCGTGCCCTACGAGGACCACGACTTCTTCGAGAAGCATTCTCGGGCGGCTGTGGACCGCAACGCAACTCGTGAAGAGAGCGCCGCCTCCAGCGTCGCATTGATGGGGTACATCACGGAGCTGCTCCAGAAGAAGATGGTCGAACCCGACGAGGATGTCGTGACAGACCTGGCCAAGCGGGTGCAATCCGGGGATCTCGATCTTCCGGGTGCGGCCATGCTCGGCCAGATTCTTCTCATTGCCGGCCACGAAACCAGTGCCAACATGATCTCCCTCGGCACCGCAGCCCTCTTGCAGAACCCCGACCAACTCGCCATCATCCGTGAGACCACCGACAAGAAAGTCATCGCAGGCGCAGTCGAAGAACTGCTCCGCTACCTGACGATCCCGCACCTACTCCAACGCCGAATCGCCACCGAAGACATCGACTACAACGGCACCGTCATCAAAGCAGGCGACGGCATCGTCTCCCCGCTACCGGCCGCCAATTTCGACCCGGTCGCCTTCCCCGACCCCGAAAAGCTCGACCTCACCCGCGAAGCCCGTCACCACCACGCCTTCGGCTGGGGCCCGCACCAATGCATCGGACAACAACTCGCACGGATCGAACTCGAAGTCGTCTACAGCACCCTCTTCAAGCGCATCCCCACCCTCGCACTCGCCACCGACTTCGAGAACCTGAGGTTCAAGGGCGATTACCTCGCCTACGGGGTGTTCGAGCTACCCGTCCGCTGGTAGTTCCGATGGGTGGGTGACACCTGCAGTTACCCCACAGGGACGGCCGCCGCATCACGGTTCGACGCGGCGGCCGTACTACTCAATTTCAGCCCGGGTACTGCAGGCGCTGTAGTCACGGACGGTCCGTGGGGACGACGCCCTCGAGTTGTTCCGCGAGCAAGATATTCAGTGTGCCGAGGCAAGAGCCTCCGGCGAAGAAGTGAAAATATCCACTTGCCTGCCCAACTTCCCGAGAACGTGAGGCCGATCATGTCCACTGCCACAACCCATTCCAAGACCGAGCCGCCGGCCACCGGTGGCATCGTCGCCGTCCTTGCCTTCGCCGGTATCGTCGTTGCGCTGATGCAGACGTTGGTCATTCCACTCATTCCCCAACTACCTCAGCTGCTGGGTGCCTCGGCCGGGAACACTGCCTGGGCCGTGACGGCTACGCTACTTGCCGGTGCCGTCGCAGTTCCGGTCATGGGACGCCTGGGCGACATGTTCGGTAAACGCAGGATGCTCTTGGTCAGTATGGCGCTTCTCGTCGCAGGCTCCGTTGTCGGCGCACTGAGCGATTCCCTGATGCCACTGATCGTCGGCCGAGCACTTCAAGGCCTCGCTGCCGGCGTTATTCCGTTGGGCATCAGCGTGATGCGCGACGTACTGCCCGCCGAAAAATTGGCCGGTTCCGTCGCGTTGATGAGTGCGTCTCTCGGAGTGGGCGGTGCGCTGGGCTTGCCCGTCGCAGCCATTCTTGCCGAGTACGCGGACTGGCATTTCTTGTTCTGGACCGCTGCCGGACTCGGTGCCATCGCTACCGCACTCATAGTGGTGATCGTTCCCGAATCGCAGGTTCGCACCGGCGGCTCGTTCGATTTCCTCGGCGCGGCGTCACTGTCCACCGGACTCGTCACGTTGCTTCTCGCCATCTCGAAGGGTTCGAGCTGGGGCTGGACAAGCGGTCTGACCGTCGCACTCTTCGCCGCATCTGCTGCCGCATTCGTGGTGTGGGGCCTGTGGGAGCTTCGATCGACGCAGCCCCTCGTCGATCTGCGCGTGACAGTCGGCCGCCAGGTCTTGTTCACCAACCTCGCGTCCATCGTGTTCGGCTTCTCGATGTTCGCCATGACTCTCGTCTTCCCCCAGGTTCTTCAGCTGCCCGAGACTACGGGATACGGACTGGGCCAATCGATGCTGGTGGCAGGCCTGGTAATGGCACCGTCCGGTGTGGTCATGATGCTCATCGCTCCGCTCTCGTCCGTGATCACCAGGACCCGCGGACCCAAGGTCACTCTGATGGCCGGCGCTGTCGTAGTAGCTATCGGGTACGGGATCGGAGTGGTCATGCTCAGCGCCGTGTGGCAGCTGGTTCTCATCTCCGTGGTGATCGGTGCAGGAACTGGCCTTGCCTACGGTGCGATGCCCGCGCTCATCATGGGGGCGGTCCCCGCATCGGAGACCGGCGCGGCAAACAGCTTCAATACCCTGATGCGTTCGCTCGGAACGTCTTTCGCAAGTGCCGTGGCCGGAGTCATCCTGGCCCAGATGACCATGACAGTCGGCGACACATCGATTCCGTCCGAGGCCGCGTTCCACGTAACGATGGCCGTAGCGGCCGGTGCTGCCGTGATTGCATTCATCGTGGCGTCGTTCCTGCCGAAGTTCACACCCCCGGCCGCCACGGCCACAGCGGTGGATTCCTCCCCGAAGGAGGAGGTCGCGGCACTTCGCTGACCATTCGAGCGACTTCCGGAACCGTACTCGACGACAACGTCGGGTGCGGTTTCGCGCAGTTCGAACCGTGCACGACCCACACCTAGTTGACTCAGTAGTACTTGTTGGATTCAATTGGAGAACGACTTCGAGGAAGACGAGGCCACGTGTCAGCGAAGAATGCTCCGAGATCGGGACCACTCCAGGGTCTCCGGATAGTCGAACTGGCCGGACTGGGGCCGGCCCCGCACGCGGCGCTTCTATTGAGCGACTTAGGGGCCGACGTCGTTCGAGTACAACGCCCCGGCTCGCTTTGTGCGCACGATCCCCAACTGCGAGGACGATCCGTCGTCGAGGCAGACCTCAAGGCACCGTCGGACCTGCAGAAGGTGCTGAGTTTGCTCGACCGAGCCGACGTTCTGATCGAGGGCTTTCGCCCGGGAGTCACCGAGCGACTCGGCCTGGGTCCGGACGCCGTACATGCCCGAAACCCACGGATCGTGTACGGCCGTATGACCGGTTGGGGCCAGGAAGGCCCATGGTCCGCGGTCGCGGGCCACGACATCAACTACATCTCCGCCACGGGGATACTCCACGCAATCGGCCGCCAGGGCGAACGCCCGGTACCTCCGTTGAACCTCGTCGGGGACTTCGGCGGCGGGTCCATGTTCCTGATCTTCGGTATTCTCGCAGCACTCGTCGAGCGTCAGACGTCCGACATGGGACAGGTCGTCGACGCGGCGATGGTCGACGGGACTATCGCTCTCTCGCACATGATCTGGAACTATCGCGGTACCGGCAGGTGGTCCGACGAGCGCGGCGTCAACAGATTGGACGGCGGCACCCCGTTCTACGACACGTACGAGACCTCGGATGGACGGTTCGTCGCCGTAGGCGCCCTCGAACCACAGTTCTACCGGCTGTTCGTGACCGGTCTCGGTCTCGACCCGGACGAACTTCCCCCACAGAACGACAAGACTGAGTGGCCGGATCTGCGATCGCGATTCACCGCGGCGTTTCGGTCCAAGACCCGAGACGAGTGGGCAGCGATCTTCGACGGTACCGACGCCTGCGTATCTCCTGTGCTGACGTTTGCGGAAGCGTCCGACCAGATTCACCTGAAAGCACGGGAGAATTTGATCGAGGTAGACGGAGTGCTGCAGCACAGTCCGGCTCCCCGATTCTCTCGAACACCCAACGGGGTGCCGACCGGCCCTCCGTCGACATCGGCCGACCCGGACCTGTTATGGCTCTGACGACCATCCCTACACGAAGGACATGATGTGCCGATCCGAAGTCTGAATCATGCCGTCCTATACGTTTCGGACGTCCATCGCAGTGTCGACTTCTATTGTCGGATACTTCGTTTCGAGAAACTTCCTACCGATTTTCCGGGCGGCGCATTCCTACGCGGCACCGGCTCGGCAAACGAACACGATCTCGGGCTCTTCCAGGCCAGCGCGCCGCGCACCGCGGATGGCGCGGTGGGGCTCTACCACCTGGCCTGGGAAGTCGACTCCCTGCGAGAACTTTCCGAGGTCCGTGATCGTCTCGCGCAGGCCGGTGCACTGACCGGAGCTGCGAACCACGCCGGAACGAAGGCGCTCTACGGACGAGATCCTGATGGAATCGAATTCGAGGTGACCTGGTTGGTACCCGACAGCCTGCTCGAGACGGAGGTGGTTCCCGGCGTCGAGTTCACTCGGCCGCTCGACATCGATGCCGAGATCGAGCGATACGGTGCCGATACCCCAGGTGGCCCGCGGTCGGATCTCGAATTGATGGAACGCGTGATGCGCCGACTGGCCGAGCGCGGGTAGCAAGGCACCGAGGCATTCCATCTTTCGGAACGGTCGTCACGTCTCCATCGATGCCGACAATGCGCAGAACAGGGGCACCTTACACACTACGACAGACCTCGACAACCTCACGGCAAAACTGCGAAATCGTCGAAAGATATCGAAAGCTTTTGTCGCTGAGTGGAATTTGGCCTCGGATTTGTTGACGTCGACCGATCGGTACATTAATTTTCAGAGCTACCCGGCGCGCGGGCGATCACGTCTCCTACACAGATTCGAGGAACGCCAAATGTTCAAGGAATTCGTGGTTTCCGGTGATTCTCACATCATCGAGCCAGCAGACCTGTTCAAGACGAGGCTGCCGATTCACCTCCGAGATCGAGCACTCTGGGAGGAGGAATTCACTCTCGACGAACCGATTGTCCCCGGCGGACACACGGAATTCAAGAAGCTGCACACGATCGGGTTCGACGGTTGGACGATTTCCAAGTACCGCCAGCTGGGCGGCGAGACCCCGGACGGCGAACCCGAGCACATCATCCGAGATATGAACATCGACGGAGTCGACGCTTCGGTAATGTTCCCCAACCTGTCACTATTCGTCCTGTTCACCGACGACCATGAACTGTCGATGGCCCACTGCAGGGTCTACAACGACTGGATCGTCGAACGATACTTGCCGTACAACAAGCGTCTCCGGCCCACTGCTGCGATTCCGCTCACCGATATCCCCGAGGCCGTAGCCGAGATCGAACGCTGCGCGCGCATGGGCATTCAGGCTCTGCTCCTTCCGGAAATCCCCCCGATGCCTTACTGGGTGAAAGACTACGATCCAGTCTGGGCTACTGCGCAGGCGCACGGGCTCCCGGTGTTCTTTCACGTGGCCACCGGAGGGGTCAGTGTCAAGGAGAACGTCTCCGAAACCGCGACGACGGTCCGCGGCTTGATGACCGCCATGAATATGGGCAAGGGTCAGCTCACCGACGATATGGTGGCCGGTCGTACCATGGGCGGCGGCAACACTGCGTCTGCGAGTCCGCAGGAGATCATCGCGTCGCTGATCGGCGGCGGCGTGTGTGAACGGTTTCCCAACCTACATTTCAATCTCGTCGAGTTCGGCGCGGGCTGGTTGGTCTCCTACATGGGAATGATGGAGAAGTCCTGGCGTACCGGCATCGGTCAGGATGCCGACTGGTGGCTCGGATTCTGGGACGACTCGCGAGGCCCAAAGGATCAGCCCGCAATGGGCCGCCTGTTTGCCATCAATGCCAAATGGCCTCTGCCGCTGAGCCCGACCGAATACCTCCAGCGTCAGATTCACGTGCAGTTCGCCGACGATCCCACCGCCGTCAAGGCCCGCCACATCACGGGCATCTCCACGATCATCTGGGGCAACGACTACCCGCATGCCGAGGGTACTTTCCGCGGCAGCGAGGAGTGCGTTGCCTTCAACTTCGAGGGAGTCAACGATGAAGATCGTGCCGCCATTCTCGGCGGCACCCTGGCCGACATCGTCCACTTCGACAAGTCGAAGAAGCTGGTCGAATCTCCCGCGCAAGTATGAGGATTCGTGACTTTCAGAGACTGGCGGCAAGGTCTATGGTCTTCGGGAAGGTGACCACGACCTTGTCCGCCGCACCCGGTGTCCCCGCTGTGGTCAGTGCCTCACGCACGTCTGCAAAATCGAATGTGTGACTGACAATCACCGCGAATCGCTCCCAGTGCTCGGATATCTCGTCGGTGATCTGGAAGATCTCGTTCGGGTACCCCATCGCAGTGACGATGGTGATCTCGGCTCCCAGTAAGGCGCCGAAGTCCACCGGAACCGGCTTCTTGTGTACGGCAACAATTCCCAGAGTGGCGAACTGCTTTGCGTTGGCCACCACCGTATCCACGACAGAGGTCACACCCGCGGCATCGAGGTAGATGTCGGTTCCTACCCTGGGCCTACCCATGGCAGTAGTTCCCGGTCCGTGCAGCTCGAGTAGTCGCGCACCCACATCCTCGGTCCGTGAATCGATGACGGCATCCGCGCCGACAGCCAGGGCCTTCTCGAGTCTCGACGGAATGATGTCGACGACCACAACGTGTTCGACGCCGCTGAGCTTGTACCCGATAACGGCACCCAAACCGATCGGTCCCGCACCGAAGACGACGACTTTGTCGCCGTGGGAAGGCGAGGTTCGGTTGACTGCATGGCGCGCAACGGCCATCGGTTCGTTCAATGCCGCTACCTCCCAGGGCACTTCGGGTGAAATTTTGGCTAGATTCTTCCCAGCCTCCGCGTCCGACACCACCAGAAACTCGGACAGAGCGCCCTGCGGCCCACCGCTTCCAATCAACCCGGAACCCTCGGCAATCGGATTGATCACCACGTGGTCGCCGACCGCGAAGCCAATCACCTCGGATCCGACCTCGACGATTTCGCCTGCCGGTTCGTGCCCGAGAGGAGTGCAATGTTGGCGAGGAGGGATGCCACCGATGCTGATGTAGAACGAATCCGATCCACAAATTCCACACGCTCGGATCCGGACCAGAACGTCGGCGGGGGTGATGGTCGGACTGGCGACCTCTTCCACACCGACCGTGCCGACGCCTGTGACAAGAACGGATTTCATCTGATTTTCCTTCGGTCGATTGTATTTCGGTGACTCCAGTTTGTCCCGGTCGCCCGGATGCGTCATCATCCACGCGGACAGTTCGAGATACTGCGAACGCAGTAGAAGTTCGGCAGCGAGTCGGGTTGGGCTCGACTACTGTAAGAGTCTTCAGATGTTGGAATAAGCTTGAACGACTACAGAATTGACGACTCGTGACAGAATTCCAAGTGCGCCGCCCGGACGTTCGTGACTTTCTCTCCGCCTTGGAGGCCTCCCCGCCCCCACTCTTCACCGCCGACGTCGTGGCGATGATCCGCACGTTGCCGCCGGAGGCCATGGCAGGATCGGATCTGCCGGTAGGTGAGCTGGCAGTGATTAGCGATGCGGTAGCGCCAGGTCCGAAGGGGAACATCGCGCTGCGGTTGTTCGACGTCGAGGCCGAACGTGGTCCGGGGCCGGCAATCGTGTTTTTCCACGGCGGCGGTTTCGTGGTCGGGAGTATCGATACCCACGCCGCTCTCGCTGCGGAAGTAGCACGCTCGCTCGAACTGCCCGTGATCTCGGTCGACTACAGACTGGCACCCGAGCACCCGTGGCCCGCGGCACCCGACGATGCCGAAGCCACAGTGCGCTGGATTGCCGATGGCGGCATGGGAGGCATCGAAGCCACCGAGCTGATCTTGTTCGGTGACAGTGCAGGCGCGACCTTGTCGCTCATTACGTCGATGGCCTTGAGAGATCGGCCTGCCGCGATACCGATCAGCGCGCAGATCGCCCTGTACCCCGCCACGGATCCTCGGGCCCCGTACCCGTCAAAAATATCTTTCGCTGATGGCTACGGTCTACAGGCGGCCAATATGGCGCTGTACGAGGAGCATTACGCCTCCGACCCGACGCATTGGCGTGCGTCACCACTGCGAGGAATGAAAGACGGCCTACCTCCGACGCTGTTGGTCACTGCGGAACTGGATCCACTGCGAGACGAGGGCCGTGACTATGCCGCAGCATCCGTCCTGGCCGGAGTCCGGACCACCTTCCTCGAGATTCCGGGCACAATTCACGGGTTCGCGACTTACCGCCGGGCCATCCCATCGGCACAGGACGACCTGCGCGAAGTATTGGACCTGGCTCGGAGCCTGCTCGAAGAAGTCATTTCGATGTAGAGCAGGTCCCGAGGTCCGAGGTGTCAATACTGAATGTACGAGCCCGGACCGAAGTGCGGCCGTATCTGATAACCGTTCTGCCCTGGGCCACCGTCGCTTCCATGATCGCCCGCGTCCCGGGAAAGCGGCGCATCGCAATCCTCCTCGACGCTCCGACCGAACCGTTCGCTCTGTTCCAATGTGGTCAGCTCCGTTTGCCCAAGAGATCGAGCGCGATGTCGGTGATCAGATCTTCCTGTCCGCCGACCAGACCGCGCTCGCCCACCGCGAGAAGGATTGCCCTGGTATCCAATCCGTATTGCTCGGCAGCCGACTCTGCATGCCGCAAAAAGCTCGAGTAGACCCCCGCGTAGCCGAGCGTCAGCGTTTCGCGATCGACCTGCACCGGCCGGTCCTGCAGCGGGCGCACGATATCGTCGGCAGCGTCCTGCAGACCGAAGAGATCGCACCCGTGCTTCCACCCGTTCAGATCCGCAACGGCAACGAAGGGTTCGATCGGGCAGTTACCTGCACCGGCTCCGTGTCCCGCCAGAGACGCGTCGACCCGGGTCACGCCTTCCTCCACTGCCACCACCGAATTGGCGACCGACAGGGACAGATTCTGATGAGCGTGGATGCCGATCTGAGTCGAGGCGTCGAGCACGTCGCGGTACGCCCGGACTCGAGCTCGTACGCCGTTCATCGTAAGTCGCCCACCGGAATCGGTGACGTACACACAATGTGCACCATACGATTCCATCAGCTTCGCCTGCTCGGCCAGCTTCGCCGGTTCGGCAAGATGGCTCATCATCAAGAACCCGGACACATCCATACCGAGTTCGCGGGCCTTACCGATGTGCTGCGCCGCTACGTCCGCCTCCGTGCAGTGAGTGGCCACACGTACCGAGGTAACACCCATCGAGAAGGCTCGCTCGAGCTCCTTGACCGTACCCACACCAGGTAGCAGCAACGTGGTGAGCTTGGCGCGGTGTACCACCGCAGCCGCGGCTTCGATCCATTCCCAGTCGGTGTTGCTACCGGGGCCATAGGTCAAGCTGTGTCCCGCCAGCCCGTCACCGTGGGTCACCTCGATCGCGTCGACGCCAGCACTGTCGAGGGCACTGGCCACTCGCGCCACGTTCTCGGGTGTGATGCGATGACGCATCGCGTGCATGCCGTCGCGGAGCGTCACGTCCTGGATATACAGTGCGGCACCGTCCACAGCACTGGGACGAGAAATCGGATCGGTCATCGTGCTGCCTCCAGGGCCTTGTTCTCCGCGAGCTTCTCGGCGACTTGAAGGGCGGCCGAGGTCATGATGTCGAGATTGCCCGCGTAGGCAGGCAAATAATGTGCGGCACCTTCGACTTCGAGGAATACCGAAACCTTCCACAGGCCGGGCCCCTTCTCGATACCACCGGTGAGCGTTGCCACAGACTCCGCATCGTCGAGTTTCGTGAACTGCACCTCTTGCTTCAGGCGATAGCCGGGCACGTAGGTGGATACCTTGTCGACCATCTCCAGCACCGAACGGCGGATGGCATCTTGGTCGGGGTCGGTCACGAGAGCCAGCACCGTGTCACGCATGATGAGCGGGGGCTCGGCAGGATTGAGCACAATGATGGCCTTCCCGTGTTCAGCCCCGCCGACCTGTTCGATTGCTTCCGAAGTAGTTTCGGTGAATTCGTCGATGTTCGCGCGCGTCCCCGGCCCTGCCGACCTCGACGCGATGGAAGCGACTATCTCTGCGTAGTGCACCGAAGTCACGGACGAAATCGCCGCGACGATCGGAATGGTCGCCTGCCCCCCACACGTCACCATGTTGACATCGGGCGCGTCGAGATGCGCCTCCAGGTTGACCGCCGGAACCACGTACGGTCCGATGGCTGCCGGTGTCAGATCGATCAACCGCTTCCCGAACGGACGAAGTGCAGCCTCGTTCGCGACGTGTGCTTTCGCGGAGGTGGAGTCGAAGATTATGTCTATATCGGCGAAGTCCGGATGATCGATCAGCCCCTGCACGCCCGAATCGACGGTGCTGATTCCCATTCGACGCGCACGCGCGAGTCCGTCCGACCCCGGATCGATACCTACCAGCACGGCGATCTCGACGTGCTGGGCAACGCGCTTCAGCTTTATCACCAGATCGGTACCGATGTTGCCCGATCCGATAACTGCAACCTTCGTACGACTCATGTTGTCCTACCTTCGATTCGAATTCGCGTGCAAGCGGACGGCTCCGGAGCGGCGGCCGCTATCGACGACGGATCTACATGCTCGGTCATTGTCGAGACGGTATTGGCAATGAAGGCCTCGCCACAGTGTCTGTCCCATGTGCCGGGACAGCATTGATACGGAACCTCGCGACACGATGCGTCCAGGAATTCCTCGTACCCGCTCGTTCTCACCGATAGTCAACGGACCTCCCAGTACTGCGCCGGGCGTACTCGCGACAGGTTCGGATGGACGACGACGAACCCAACCCGATTGGGCAGGCTCATACCTGTCGAATCAAGCAGTCCGAATGAAAAGGAACAAAAATGAAAACACAGCGAAAGTACACATTCCGTACGACGGTCATCGCTTGTCTCATCGGCGTGATCGGAGCAGCCGGCGCTGCTACCGCTTCGGCGGACACGCTAGAGAACTTCGCCACCAAGACGTCCGACGGCGCGTACTGCATCCTGACCAACAACGAAGGGGATGTCACCTACCTGTACTCGCGGGCCGATTGCGCGGACGAACAGCAGCGGATCAATGCGGAGCAACGCCGGGAGGAGCGTCGAGACGAACGTCGAGACGAACGAAAGCGAGATCGGCTCGACCCCATGAATGCGAACAAGGGCACCGAAAGGTCACCGTCTGCGGACAACGATCATGATTAGATCCGCCAGTGTGTCGCGATACTCGGACGCTACGGGTTCGGTGCTGACTTCGGCACGAATCGTCTTCCAGTCGGAATGCTCCCGTCTCGAGGCAGGCAAGGTAGCCGTCGTTCGCAGAGTCTCATCTCGCACGCAATGCGATCACGCCACCATCGGCCTATGTAGATCGAAACTGAGGGTTTTGCAGCATTGGGGCAGCGGTCCTGTCTGAGACCTGTGCGCACCAGAGACCTACGACAGCGTCGACGAGGTCGACGGCAAACGTGCTCCATGACGTTGCCCCGTCGACGCAGTTCTCACTCAACGCTCGTTCTCGTTCTGCGCACATGTGCACGATGAGATGACTGGCCATCTCGCTACGAGAACGCTGCACAGTGACCGGTAGACCGGCAACGCAGCTTCGGAGCCCCTGCAGTGTCGCCCGCATGGAAGGAGACGACAGCGCGATCGTCGAAACAGCGAGACGTAGCGTGGGGTCGGTCATCACCTGCGCACTGAATCGCGCATACGAGGAATCCGGCCCAAGCGCCTCGAGATGCTGGACATACGGAAAAACCAGGCACCCGACCCACTCACGCGTGTCCGTCAAATCGTCGATTGCGTTCAACTGAACCTCGCGACGACTTTCGACCTCTTCGCTATGTCTTCGAAAGACGGCCGTGACGAGGTCGGTCTTCGTTCCGAAGTGGTACCCGACTGCCGATATGTTGCGTTGGCCCGCAGCCTCGCTGACTTGGCGATTGGATACCGCAAATACTCCTTGCTCGGCAAAGAGCTTCTCGGCCGCGGCCAAGATGCGGTCACGCGTTTCGGACGAACGGGCGGCGTGCATGCTCACCGCGTACGTCTCCTCACATTCCGTGGTCAGTTGCGCGCATCACACTACAGCGCCTGCAGTTGACAGTACAAATCAGGTGACTTAACTTTCATTAAATCAATCGAATTAATTCTCAGTGATATGACTTCTCGGAGGAACGATGTCCAGCTCTAGAGCCGGAGCCGATACGGCCAATTCCAGTAGCACCAACATCATCGTGGCAGTACTCGCGTTTGCGGGAATCGTCGTCGCCCTGATGCAAACCCTGGTCATTCCTTTGATCCCCCAGCTACCCGCACTCCTCGACACATCAGCGTCCAATACCGCATGGGTAGTGACAGCAACGTTGCTGGCAGGCGCGGTCGCAGTACCCGTGATGGGTCGTCTCGGAGACATGTTCGGCAAACGCCGACTGCTTCTACTGGGGCTCGCACTCCTAGTAGCAGGTTCGATCATCGGCGCGCTCAGCAGTAGCATCGTTCCGCTTGTCGTCGGACGTTCGCTCCAGGGCTTGGCCGCCGGCGTGATTCCGCTGGGAATCAGCGTCATGCGCGATGTGCTGCCCGTCGATAAGCTCGCCGGATCCGTCGCCATGATGAGTGCGTCGCTCGGAGTGGGTGGAGCGTTGGGTCTGCCCGCCGCGGCCCTGATCGCCGAATACGCGAACTGGCACTTCCTCTTCTGGACGTCCGCCGCCCTCGGCGTTGTTGTCATCGGTCTGGTGCTCGCCACCGTGCCCGAATCCGAAGTCCGCACCGGCGGCAGCTTCGACTTTCCCGGAGCTGCGTCTCTTTCGGTTGCGCTGGTTACCCTGTTGCTCGCAATCTCCAAGGGCTCGAGTTGGGGGTGGTCGAGCACTCTCACACTGGCGATGCTTGCCGCATCGGCCGCTGCGTTCGCGTTCTGGACCTGGTGGGAGCTGCGCACCCCGCTCCCACTCGTCGATATCCGTGTCACCACCGGCCGTCAGGTTCTCTTCACCAACCTCGCATCGATCTCCATTGGTTTCGCATTGTTCGCGATGAGTCTCGTCTTCCCACAGGTCCTTCAACTTCCGGACACCACGGGCTACGGCCTGGGACAGTCGATTCTCGCCGCAGGTCTCGTAATGGCACCGTCCGGGATCATCATGATGCTTGTTGCGCCCGTATCGGCGCGGATCACCACCTCCAAGGGCCCAAAGACGACTCTCATGATGGGCGCGCTCGTCATCGCGGCCGGCTACCTGATCGGCGTCGTCACCCTGAGCGCGGTATGGCAGCTGGTCGTGATCTCGATAGTTATCGGAGCCGGAATCGGCCTCGCCTACGGTGCTATGCCCGCTCTCATCATGGGTGCCGTGCCCCCCTCCGAGACCGGAGCCGCGAACAGCTTCAACACGCTGATGCGTTCTCTCGGAACATCGTTCGCGAGTGCGGTCGCGGGCGTGATACTCGCGCAGATGACCATCTCGACCGGGGGTACGTCCGTTCCGTCGGAGGCCGCATTCCATGTCACCATGGCGGTCGCGGCCGGTGCAGCCATCCTGGCATTCGTCCTCGCTGCCTGCATCCCACGGTTCGTAAAGCAGGGAACCATGACGGTCGGCACTGTCGAATCCGCCACTGTCGCGCACTGACCGGCCACCACGTGCCAGCTGTCGGTGCTGCTCTCACCCCGTGTCCCGGGGTAAGAGCAGCACCGTTGCGAGGAATCAAGCCGGGGGTGTCATCACACCGGATCCACCTGCGCCGCCGCCCATTTGTGCTGCGCCTTGCACAGCGCTGCCCGCGTAGTCGTTCGTCGGATCGCGGTAGATCGTGTGGATGTGCCCCCATCCGGCCGTGACATAGCCGGCGACATCGGTGCCGGTCGAGGACTGCTGGTTGGCGAACTCGATGTACACATCGGGCCCCGTGATCTGGAAATAGATGCCGCTGCCTTGTGTCATGTCGTACGTAGTCGCACCGGACCAGTTCACAAAGGTCTCGTCCAACGAAGCTTCGATCTTGGAGAGAGCGGCGGCATCGGTCTCGGTATCGGACATCCCGGCCCATTTCGCGATCAGATCCATGAGCAGCTGTTTCTGTTCGTCGTTCAAATCCGAGCCTGATATACCCGTTCCTGTCGGGAAGTCACATGTGCCTCCGGGAGCGCACACGAGATCGCCGACGGTCTCGCCCTGGTACAGCGTGGACCTCTGCTCCTCCGTCAAACTGTCGTAGAAGGCGAACGCAGCCGTGTAGATGCCGTCGAACGGTTGCACTTCGTTACCGTCCACGTCGGTGTAAACCGCAGGTTGAGCACCCAGATGTGTCGGGGCGAAGGTGATCGAGTTGTCGTTACCGTCGAGGGTGGCATTGATTCCGAGATGGTGGCCGCCGAATTGGACCTCCCATGCGCCCGAATCGGACGGATCGCCGAAGAACGCAATAAAATACTGCCCCAACGAAATCTGTTCGGTGTTGGGCGCGTTGTCACGCAAGAACTCGTCCCCACCCATGATGCCACTCACCGTCGCATAGGCCTCGTCACTGAGTAGTCCTCGAAGTACGGCCAACGCAGCAGCTTGCTGTTCCTCCGTCAGGTCGGCAAGGTCCAGCCCAGCTCGATCGACGATCGTCACCGGGAAGTTCGACCACGACGTCGTCTTGATTTCGTCGTCGAATGCATATGAAACCTGTTCGCGTTGCTCGTCCGACAGCGTGTTCAAGAACGCCTGGGCGGCATCGGCGGTGGCCGCGATGGTGTCGGCCGTGGTGGTCGTATCGGCGGACGCTCCGTCAAGCGTGGCGCCACTCGAGGGTGAGGCACTTACTTGTGTCGAAACCGCCATAGCCGAATTGGTAGTCGTATCGTCAGCACAGCCGGCCAGCACCAAACCCCCGACCAGAACGAGGGATGCCAACGCTGTCCGTGCCCGAGCTGCGGCACGGCCTTTGCCACTATTGGAGATCATCATGATGATGACTTTAGGCAGCAAGTCTGGCAACTCCCTGGAACAAACCTGACAGAAACCTGGACGTTCGGTGGGAGCAACTCGAGCACAATGATGTGAATTCGGAACTGCCGAGGCATCGAACCACTAGCGGCGCGCGCGTCGCCCCGGCGGAGTCGCTCCGGGCGAGAGCCGGAGGTCGACCGTCCGGCATGGCCGAGATGCATCGTCCTGCGGCCGGGCGACATCCGAAGAGTTACTCAACACGAAAAACCTCTCCGCTGCCGACAAGCCTCCCCGAATACCGTACGGTTCACGAAATTCCATCGCGTAGCGTCGGCACGGATCCCTCACCGGGCACAGCGCACAATGTTCTTTCGGCACCATTTCGATTCGTCGTAGCGCTGCGCCCCGCGTTCCCTGCGGTGTAGAGAACGTCTCGACGGGCTCGGTGCGGCACCGTGCTTCGAGCTGCAACTCCCAGTGCTCGGATTCCGGGATCGGCAGCCTTGGTGCGGGCTGGCGCACGGTGGTCCTATGGCAGCGAGCTGACCGCCAAACTAGATGCCGGATATGTCTTTACGTACATTTATAAATCTACTATCGACTGAAAGCTGGCGGTACGACGACGTCGGTGGGTCCGAGGGTGTGCACCGATGCATGTCCCAAGCCGAGCATCGTCGAGTCCAGGCCGCCGCGCAGAATGTCGAGGACGTTCTCCACGCCGGCTTGACCGTTCGCCGCCAGCCCCCACAGATACGCACGCCCGATCAGTACCGCCCGTGCACCGAGAGCGAGTGCTTTCGCCACGTCACTGCCGCGGCGGATACCGCCGTCGAGGGTGATCTCGACCTGATTCCCCACCGCGTGGGCAATCGCAGGCAACACCCGGATCGAGGCCGGGGAACCGTCCAGATTGTTTCCCCCGTGATTGGACACCGAGATCGCGGTGGCACCCGCGTCGACGGCCCGGAGTGCGTCGTCGACCCGCGAAATGCCCTTGAGCATGAACGGCCCGTCCCACTGCTCACGTAACCAGGCGATGTCCTCCCACGACGGCAGAGGGGTGGACTTCCACTCCCGGTACGCCGCGAAGAACGTCGGCGCAGGCCCACCGGGCGGAGCGAGATTCGGGGCCGTCAGATCCGGGAACGCACCCGACCGTGCCCACCGAGCCAGCCACCGCGGCCGCGCCAGCACTTCCGGTGCCAACCGCAGCATCGCCCTCGCATCGAGGCGTTCCGGTATCACCGGACTCCCCCAATCGCGGCCCTCCGAGAACGACCAGTCCATCGTCACGATCAACCCGACCGCACCCGCACCGCGCGCGCGATCGAGCATGTGCCCCAACAACTCTCGTGAACCCACCCAGTGAAGCTGAAAGAGCGTCCGCGGATTCGCCGCGACGACGTCCTCGATGGGTTTGCTCGCGAACAACGACAACCCCATCGAAATGCCCCGCGCCGCCGCCGCTCTCGCCACCGCGACCTCGCCGCCCGGGTGTACTGCCTGCACACCCGTCGGCGAGATCATCACGGGAAACGAAAGAGACTGTCCCATCAGTGTTGTCGACAACTCACGGCGGTCCGACAGTCCTGCCACATGCGGGGCGAACCCGAGCTCAGCGAACGCAGCCGTATTGTCGCCTGCGGTGATTCCCCGCTCCGAACCTGCGACTAGTGCGGCGTACACCGACTTCGGGAGTCGCTTCTTCGCACGGCGTTGTGCTTCGGCAACGCTCTCGAACCAGCTCGATCTGTCGTACACGGGGTTCGCTAGTCGACGCCGAGTCTGCGGTCGAATCCGAGCGGCATGACCACGTCCGAGGGCGAGAGGTCGTGGACCGACGTATGCCCGAGCCCGAGAACAGCGGAATCGACTCCGCCGCGCAGGATGTCGAGCACGTTCTCCACCCCTGCTTGACCGTTCGCCGACAGACCCCACAGATATGCCCGCCCGATCAACACCGCCCGCGCACCCAACGCGAGCGCCTTCAACACGTCGCTGCCGCGCCGGATACCGCCGTCGAGGGTGATCTCGACCTGATCACCGACGGCCTCGGCGATCGCAGGCAGAGCCCGGATCGGTGCCGGAGTGCCGTCGAGATTGTTGCCGCCATGATTGGACACCGAAATCGCGGTTACGCCTGCATCGACAGCCCGCTTCGCGTCGTCGACCCGCATCACGCCCTTGAGCATGAACGGCCCGCCCCACTGCTCACGCAGCCACGCCACGTCCTCCCACGTCGGCAACGGAGTCCCCATCCACTCCCCGTACGCGCCGAAGAACGTCGGAGCCGGACCGCCCGTCGGCGGGGTCAGGTTCGGGGTCGTCAAATCAGGGATTTTTCCGGTCTTGGCGAACTCCCACAACCACTTCGGTCGCATGATGCCCTCCGGCGCGAACTGAACCATCGCTTTGAGGTCCATCTTCTCCGGGATCGACGGAGAGCCCCAATCGCGGCCGTTCGAGAACGACCAATCCAACGTCATGATCAACCCCACCGCACCTGCAGCGCGGGCCCGCTCCATCCGCTGCAACAAGATCTCACGCGAACCCACCCAGTACATCTGGAAGAACGTCTGCGGATTCACCGCCGCGACCTCCTCGACGGACTTGCTCGCGAACGAGGACAGGCCGATCGGAATCCCGCGCGCTGCAGCAGCTCTCGCGACAGCCACCTCACCGTCCGGGTGCACCGCCTGCACACCCGTCGGCGAAATCATCACCGGGAACGACAGCGTCTGCCCCATCACCGTCGTCGACAGATCACGTTTGTCCGACAACCCCGCCACATGCGGGGCGAAACCCAACTCGCCGAACGCCGCCATGTTGTCGTCGATCGTCAACCCACGCTCCGAGCCTGCCACCAACGCGGCGTACACGGACTTCGGTAGACGTTTCTTCGCACGCCGCTGCGCTTCGGCAACGGTCTCGAACCACTCACTCTTCGCCATCAGCGTTCCTATTCCATTCCAGCGAGCGGGTTCTCGTCGCAGATCTTCGCCGGTGGACGCATCATCAACGTGAGCGGCACCGACTTACGGGGGGTCTTGCGCTGCCCGGTACGCGAATGATCGACACTCGACTTCGGGATCTCCCCCGCCGCCGTCAACGCCATCTCACCGTTACCGATCACGCATTCGGGATCCGGGCCGTCCATGGGCAGGCCGGTGAAGAATTTCGCCGCCATGCATCCACCGCGGCACGAATCGAAATGGGCGCACTTGGTGCATGCGCCGGAGGTCTGCGGAGACCGCAACTCCTGGAACAACTCCGATGTCTGCCAGACCGATTGGAACCCACCCATTCCGTCTTTGGCGTCTCGGACGATGTTGCCTGCGAGGAAGTTCTCGTGAATGGCGAAGGGGCACGCGTACACGTCGCCGATCGGGTCGATCAGGCACACCACCCGTCCCGCGCCGCACAGGTTCAGCCCGGGCAGAGCGTCACCGAACGCCGACAGGTGGAAGAACGAATCCCCCGTCAACACACCCTCACCGTTCGCGACGAGCCAGTTGTAGAGCTCGCGCTGCTGACCGGCCGTCGGGTGCAGATCGTCCCAGACATCCGCGCCGCGACCCGACGGCCGCAGACGCGTGATACGCAGTGTCGCAGCGTATTTGTCGGCCAACGCTTTGAAGTCGTCGAGCTGACTCACGTTGTGTCGGGTGACGACGACGGAGATCTTCGCGTCCCGGAACCCCGCCTCCTTCAAGTTCTCCAGAGCCCGGCACGCCATGTCGAACGAACCCGGCCCGCGGACCGCATCGTTGACCTCCGCCGTCGCGCCATCGATGGAAATCTGCACATCGACATAATCCGACGCCGCCAACCGCGCTGCGACCTTCTTGTCGATCTTGACCCCGTTGGTGGAGAACTTCACCCCCACCTGATGCGCCGTCGCGTAATCGACCAGCTCCCAGAAGTCCGAGCGCACCGTCGGCTCACCGCCACCGATATTGACGTAGAACACCTGCATCTTCTGCAACTCGTCGATGATCGACTTGCACTGCTCGGTACTGAGCTCACGCGGATCACGGCGACCCGACGATGACAGGCAGTGCACGCACGACAGATTGCAGGCGTAGGTCAGCTCCCACGTCAGACAGATCGGCGCGTCGAGTCCGAGTTCGAACTGATCGACCAGTTTTCCTACCGGAGCCGGTCTTTCGAGGGTGGAAGTCATGGGCAGTCCTCATTCAAGATTTCAGGAGTGATGTTCGACGAGGCTGCGTCGGACAGGGCGCGACCGAACCGTCGGAGGGCTCGTTGCAGCCAGGGAAATTAGCGCGTGGTGATCATCCGCGAGTCGGCCAGCGTGGCAAACGCCTTTACGTACGGCCCCATCCCCGATTCCGAGATACCTGCGGCCGCGATCGCGGCGCGCATGCTCGGGTGATCGGGAAACGACTCGATGATCGCTACGATCGTGCGGTTCTTCAGAAAGGAGAGCTTGCGTGTTCCGAAGTGGTAGAGCAACGCCCCGAACGACTCTGGACGCAGCGCCACCTGCGGATGTAATGCCCACCGCACATCCAGATCAAGCGCATCCTGCAGTGCAGCAGTCATGATCAGTACACGCCGCACATGCCGTCGATGGATACTTCTTCGACCAACGACTCTTCGACCAGATCGGATTCGACGACGGCGGTACCGACCACAGGGTTCTCGTTGTTCTTCGACATCGGGATACCTCCAGAAGTAGTTAAGGACCACAATCGGACCCGATAGTGGCTCACATCACGATAATAATGGCACTGAGTGCATAAAGCTAGAGTTCGGAGAAGAAAAATGGCTTCAGGCACCACACCGTCGAAACCCATGGGTCGGCGACCGTCCACGACGCGAGGACAACTGAGCGACCTCGGCATCGAACTGTTCACCTCGAAAGGGTTCGACGAAACCAGCATCGATGACATAGCCGACGCAGCAGGCATCGCGCGCCGAACGTTCTTCCGTTATTTCCCGTCCAAGAACGCCGTGCCGTGGGGAGACTTCGACACTCAGCTGGCAGCTCTGAGGGCACACTTGAACGGCCTGCCGGACGACATCGGTCTCGCCGACGCTCTGAAATCGGCATTGTTGCAATTCAATACATTCCCCCCAGAGGAAGCCGCAGTTCACCGGCAACGGATGTCGCTGATTCTGGGAAACGCTGCCCTTCAGAGCTACTCGATGGTGATGTACGAGGGGTGGCGAGCCGTCATTGCGGACTACGTCGCCGCTCGCACGAATTGCACGCCGGCCGATCACCTACCGCGCACCGTCGGATGGATCCTTCTCGGCATCGCAATTTCGGCATACGAGCAGTGGCTGGCAAACGGGGAGTCGAGTCTGGTCGAGCTCCTAGGTGAGGGAACCAGCATCCTCCACGTCGGCCTCGACGGTTCGGCCTGAAGGTAAAATTTGACCCGGTCGGACTCGTGCCGCTTCTCGCCCAGCAACATCTATACGATCGCAGCGTTTGGGACCGATCACAGTCTGCGCACGGTCAGCCATTCGCGCGCGCGAGCTGCCGGGGCTGCTTAGAGACGAGACCCAACTCAGCAGATCTAAAGTCCGCCGTCTCGGTTGTCCACTCAAATCCGTGGGAATCCACCGACATCCACGCTACCACCCGAAAAGCACTGTCCTGGTCCACAAATCTGGATCCATATGGACTCCAGTGCCCCCAGTCGGACTCGAACCGACACTGTGCGGATTTTAAGTCCGCTGCCTCTGCCAATTGGGCTATAGGGGCCACCGCTGGAGTCGCGCTCCAGCGGTGACGATCATATCGGGCTGCTACTGCGCCGGGATGACCGGCGGCACGAAGTCGAAGGTCATACCGAGGAGCCACACGAGCAGCAGGACCACCGGGAAGTGAAAGATGAACTGCAGGAACGTGAATCCGATCAAGTCTCGCGCTCGCAGGCCTAGAACCGCCAGCAGAGGCAGCATGAAGAACGGGTTGATCAGGTTCGGCAGCGCCTCGGCGACGTTGTAGATCTGGACGGTCCAGCCGAGGTTCATCTGCACATCGGTGGCCGACTGCATCACGTACGGCGCTTCGACGAGCCACTTGCCGCCACCGGAGGGGACGAACAATCCGAGCACGACGGTGTACACGGCGATGACCACGGCGAATCCGCCGCCACTCCCGATGTCGGTGAAGAAATTCGCGAGGTGCTCGGAGATCGTGACGCCTCCCCTGCCCTCCGCCTTGGTCAGCATGGCTGCCATAGCCGCGTACAGCGGAAACTGCACCAGGATGCCTGCTGTGGCCGGGACTGCCTTGCTGACCGAATCGAGGAAGCGCCGCGGAGTGCCGTGCAGAACGAGCCCGAGCATCAGGAAGACCAACAAGTACCCGTTGAGGCTGCTGACCACCGACAGCACTGGCAGCGTCAGCAGTTGGGAGACAAGCCATCCCAGAGTCATCGCGCCGGCGAACAGCGGAAGAATTCTGCTGTACTCGAGCCACTCCCCTGGTCGACTGCGCGGAGCAGGCTCGGACACGGTGTCGTCCAAACTGACGTTCATGTCCTCGGCGGTTTTGATGGCCGCGCCCTTGGGTGCCGAGAAATGCGCGATGGCCACGGTGAGGACGATGATGATCACACACATCAGCAGCGACTGCCACGTGAAAATCGTGGTTCCGAAATCGAGTACTCCGGTGACCGAAAGCAGTGTCGCCGGAAGCGATTTCGCCGTCGCCTGCAGCTGCGCAGCCGAGGACGACATTCCGAGTGCCCAGACCGCTCCGAGTCCCATGAATGCCGCAGCCCCGAGTGCTCGGTAGTCCGTTCGCAGATCGTCACGGCGCGCGATGGCACGGGCCAGTAGACCGGCGAACACCAGGCTCAATCCCCAGTTGAGGAACGAGACCGAGCAAGACAGTAGTGCCACGAAACTGACTGCGCTACTGGAATTCTTGGGCACCTGCGCCAATCGGGTGATCAATCTGGCGACCGGTGGAGATGTGGCCACGACGTAGCCGGTGAGAACGACCATGGCCATCTGCAGCGTGAAGGCGGTCAGATCCCAGAACCCGTTTCCGAATGCGTCGACCACATTCTGCGGAGACGACCCGTTGACGAAGGCAGCGACGGCAACGACCACCACGCCCACGAGGGCGAAGATGTACGCGTCGGGAAACCACTTCTCGGTTCCCTTGGCGAGCGTTTGCGCTACTCGCGCCAGCCCTTTCTCGGCCGGCGCCTGGTTGGCCGGAGCCTGTTCGGCGGGTGACGTCATCGGTGGTCCTCACCTCGAAGGGAGCCGTGACGTGGGCCACAGCACCTAACAGGCTTCACCGGAATATGCAGCGATGCAACCTACATCGCCGCAGGCCGCATCTGCAGAAATGCAGATCAAATCTTGATCGACATCGCAATTCCGTCGAGGATGTCATGCTCACTGACCGTCAACGAGCTCACGGCACCGCGTCGCTCGAACTCCTCGGCCAATACGCTGCAGACAATTGCACCGCCGCCGATCACATCCACCCGACCGGGATGCATGGGACCCAACGCACTTCGCTGCGTATGCGTCATGCCGATCAGCCGCTCGCATACCTCGAAGAGCTGATCGAAGGGCACTCGCGACAAGTGCACTGCGTCTGCGTCGTACTCGGGCAGGTCCTTGGCGATGGCGGCGATGGTCGTCATCGTGCCGGCCACACCGACCCAGCTCGACGCGTCGCCGATCGACACGTCCTCGAACGCCTCCGCCAACTTCTCGCGGGCGTACTCACGCGCGCCGTTGATCTCGTCCGCGGTGGGAGGATCCGAATGCAGGAATCGTTCGGTCAGACGGACACAGCCGATGTTCGCCGAGAACGCTGCCTTCACGCCCTTCGCGTCGCCCAGTACGAGCTCGGTAGAACCGCCACCCAGATCGACAACCAGGAAAGGGCCTGCCGCAGAGTCGAGTTCACCGACCGCACCGGCGAAAGACAACCGTGCTTCCTCGTCACCGGTGATCACTTCGGCCTCGGCACCGGGAATGACCTTGCCGAGTACCTCGCGCACCATCGAGAAGAAGTCCTCGCGATTCGACGCATCCCGAGTGGCAGAGGTGGCCACCATCCGCACTGCGGTGGCCCCGGTCTTACGAATGATCTCCGCGTACTCGACCAATGCCACGCGAGTGCGTTCGATGGCCTCCGGCACAAACGCTCCCGTCGCGTCGACTCCCTGACCGAGTCGCACGATCCGCATCTCGCGGGCGACGTCGGCGAGGGACTTCCCGTTGTTGTCGGCGACGAGCAGGCGGATCGAGTTGGTGCCGCAATCTATTGCTGCAACCCTGGTCATTGTTTCTCCGCACGTAGTTCTTCGATGGTCGGCCAATCGGCCGGAATAGCCTTGCCACGCAACGAGTTCTCGGCGGCAAGGGCCACCGACTCGTCACCCAGCGGGTTGACGCCCGGGCCCTTGGCCAACGAATGGGCGATCAGGACGTGCAAGCATTTGACCCTGTCGGGCATCCCACCACCGGTGAAATCGGTTCCGAGAGATTCGATCTCGTCACGTTCGGCCAGATACGACTGATGGGCGCGCAAGTAGGCAGTAGCCAACTCGGGATCGGTGCCGAGACGTTCGGTCATCTCCCGCATCACCCCCGCCGATTCCTGACGGCTCGCCTCTGCCGTCAGTCGCGGATCGGTCAGATAGAACAAGGTGGGGAACGGCGTGCCGTCGGGCAGCTTGGGGGCGGTTTTGACCACGCCCGGCCGGCCGTCCGGAGATCGATATGCGATCTCGAGTACGCCACGCGGTTCACGTCCGAGCTGCGATGCGACCGCATCGAGATCTTCCTGCGAGACTGCCGAGGAATTCACCCGACCGGTCCTCCTTCTGATTGTGGTGCCGGAGCGGCCGGCACGGGTTCTGGCTGTACGACAGGCATCGGTGCGGATGTCGGCTCCGCCGGCTCGTTCGATCCCTGCGGCTGAACTGCGGTGTTCCACAGGTCGGTGTACCAGGGACCCGTCGGCGCACTGTCGGCCGCGAGTTCCTCCGGGGTCTTGCCGTAGTCGCCGGGCAACTGCACCTGGTACGGCGTCTCCCCCGGCATCACGAACCGCAGGCGCTCACGCGCATCGGCCGCGATGCGGGACGGCTCGTCGAGCTGAGATTTCTGGGTCTGCAGCGCTTGTACGTCGTTCTCCAAAGCCTGCCGCTCGGCCAGCACGGACTCGAGTTCGCTGCGCTGCGAGAAGTAGGTGCGTAGCGGCACTGCCAGCGTCAACGCCAGCGCGCACACCACAACGCCGAGAATGACGGCCCGTCCGGTGGACAGTCCGAGGAACGTCCGCTCGGGCATCTTGGGCCGACGAACACCGACGCGCCGGGGAGCGGCCTTGCCGCCGACCACCGCGTCGCGCACCTGCTCCGATGGTTCCGGCGGGGTGGCCGTCCGACCGGAGGCGTTCTCGTCACGAGAGACGCCCCCGGCCTTCGACCGACTCGAAGAGGAGGACCGGCCGCGGGGTCGGGGATCACGTCCACCTGGACTGGTCCCAGACCTTCCGCGCCGTGCCATCATTCATCTCCACTTCGTGCGATACGTACCTGCCTGCTATCCCTCGTAATTGAACCGGGGGAAAGACAACTCGCCGGCGTAACGCGCCGCGTCGCCCAGAGCTTCTTCGATACGCAGCAACTGGTTGTACTTGGCCACGCGCTCGCTTCGAGCCGGAGCACCGGTCTTGATCTGGCCACTGCCGACGGCAACTGCCAGGTCAGCGATGGTGGTGTCCTCGGTCTCGCCGGACCGGTGGCTCATCATCGTCTTGTAACCGTTGCGGTGAGCGAGATCGACTGCGTCGAGGGTCTCGGTGAGCGTGCCGATCTGGTTGACCTTGACCAGCAGCGCGTTGGCCGCACCCTTGACGATGCCGTCTTCGAGACGCTCGGGGTTGGTGACGAACAGGTCGTCGCCGACGAGCTGAACCTTGTCGCCGATCGACTCGGTGAGTGCAACCCAGCCGTCCCAGTCGTTCTCGTCGAGCGGATCCTCGATGGAGACCAGCGGGTAGGCGTCGACGAGTTCGCCGTAGAACGCCGACATCTGCTCGGCGGACTTGGTCTCACGCTCGAAGGCGTAGCCGGTACCTGCGGTGTAGAACTCGGTGGCCGCCACGTCGAGCGCGAGAGCGACGTCCTGGCCCGGCTTGAGGCCGGTCTTGCCGATGGCCTCGAGGATCAGGTCGAGAGCTGCCTTGGTGCCGGCGAGATCGGGAGCGAAGCCGCCCTCGTCGCCGAGGCCGGTGGACAGGCCCTTGGCCTTGAGCACGGACTTGAGTGCGTGGTAGACCTCGGCACCCCAGCGCAGCGACTCCTTGAACGTGGGAGCACCGATCGGCGCGATCATGAACTCCTGCACGTCGACGCCGCTGTCTGCGTGTGCGCCGCCGTTGATGATGTTCATCATCGGCACGGGGAGGATGTGTGCGTTCGGTCCGCCGAGGTAGCGGAAGAGCTCCAGGCCGGTGGACTCGGCCGCAGCCTTGGCGACCGCGAGCGAGACACCCAGCAGGGAGTTCGCGCCGAGGCGAGACTTGTCGGGAGTGCCGTCGAGATCCAGCAGAGCCTGGTCGACCGTGCGCTGCTCGATGGCGTCGAGACCGATGACCGCGGGCGCGATCTCGTCGAGCACCGCGTTGACGGCCTTCTCGACGCCCTTGCCGCCGTAGCGGTCTCCGCCGTCACGAAGCTCGACGGCCTCGTGCTCACCGGTGGATGCGCCGGAGGGGACGGCTGCGCGGGTCAACGTCCCGTCGTCCAATGCGACCTCGACCTCAACCGTGGGGTTGCCACGGGAATCGAGGATCTCGCGAGCTCCGACCTGCTCAATGATGGCCACGAATGCTTCTCCTAGTAACGGGGACCGGCGGACTGTGCCGGGTGCAAGACTAGCCGCTCTTGCGTGGTGCCCGCGATGCACGGAGTTTCTACGGCCTGGTGCCCACCGAGTACGCGGCCGCGCGATCTCGCACGTCACGAAGATACTGGCCCGAGAGGTTGTACGCCATCAACGCCGTCTCCCAGCCCTGTGCCGTTCGCAGATCGCCGCCGCGGGCGCACAGATATCGAGCCGCCGTCAACGCCGCATCGTCGATGTTGTCCGGATCTGCGATGCCGTCGCCGTTGGCGTCGACCCCCCATTTCTTCCATGTTTCGGGGATGAATTGCATGGGACCCATCGCTCGATCGAACTCGGCGTCACCGTCCATGACGCCGCCGTCGGTGTCGGGAATCTCGGCGACACCCGGACCGCCGTCGAGCGGAATACCGCGGATCGGCGGTGCGACCAGGCCGTCGGGCTGCACCGAGGATCCCTGGAACGTCCCGTGCCGGCTCTCGATGTAGCCGATGCCGGCCAGTGTCGTCCACGCAATTCCGCAGTCTGCATCCGTCTCGGTCATGATCGCGGCCGCGTGCCCGTACGACGCGAGAGCCGTCACCGAGATACCGAGCGCGTCGGTCTGAGGTTCGGCCCACGCGAGCAACAGATCGGCTGTCCGGCCGGGGGCATTGAAATCGATCAGCGGCACCTCGGTTCCCGGACCGGGCGGAATGCCCTCGGGAATCTCACGCTTCGGCTCGCTGCTGCCACATGCGGTGAGCGCAAGGAGGAGCGATGCGGTGGCGAGCACGCAGATTCGTGAGATCACCTCACCATCCTGCACACGCAAGGTAATAGAAAGCTAAAGACCCGTAAAACCCCAGTTCAACGTGCATTCGACTGGCGATGCAGGGTGTATGTTTCTGTCAACCTTCACGCATGAGGGTCGCCTACCCTTCGCGAGGGAAGGCGTACCAATGTTCGACGCACAACAGGAGCACTACCCCGTGTCCTCAGTAGCCGTTCTCGCCGCCGCAGGCTCAGCGCCGTCGATCGCCACCCAGATGTTCGGCAGTGGCTTGATCGGCCTGCGCGAGGGTCTCGAGACCGGCATCGTGGTGATGATCCTCGTTGCGTTCCTCGTCAAAGCCAACCGACGCGACGCACTCAAATGGGTGTGGCTGGGCGTGGGGTTGGCCGTTGCTATGGTGGCCGCGATCTTCTTCGTCATCCACTACGGCACATCCACGGTCACCGGACTGACCGCCGAGATCATCGCAGGCGCGGCATCGCTCGTGGCCGTGGTCATCGTGACGGCGATGGTGCTCTGGATGCGGACCGCCGCGAAGAACATCTCCGGCGAACTGCGCGCGAACATGGAGAAAGCACTCACCGTCGGGCCTGCTGCAGTGCTGACGCTCTCGTTCTTCGCCGTCGGCCGCGAAGGTGTCGAAACCGCACTGCTCATGGTCGGCTACGCCGAGAACACGAACGGTAGCCTGTGGCCGCTGCTCGGTCTGCTGCTCGGCATCGTCGTCGCTGCCGTGCTGACGGTGTTCCTGTACTTCGGTGCCGTCCGCATCAACTTTGCCGTCTTCTTCAAGTACACCGGCGTCTTTCTCATCGTGGTCGCCGCCGGAATCCTCGCCTACGGCATCCGCGCACTGCAGATCGGCGGAGTTCTGCCCGGTGGCAGCGCTGTCGCCTTCGACATCAGCGCTCACTTCGACGCCTCGAGCTGGTACGGCACCGTGCTCGGCGGCATCTTCAACTTCCGCCCCGAACCCACTGTCTTCCAAGCGATCGCATGGGTGCTCTACATCGTCGTCGTCCTGTTCCTCTTCCTCCGCCCGGTCCGCGTTCCCGCGGCTCCCGAGCCCGTACTTCAGAACTCCTGAAAGGCACCACCATCATGCGTCGTTCCACCTTCGCTCTGGCCGCGGTCGCGGTTCTGCCGATAGCCCTGGCCGGATGCACCGAAAAGTCGTCCACCGAGGCCGAATCGGGCGATATCGCCGTCACCGCCACCGACTCCTCCTGCGACGTGAGTGCATCCGAGGGCACCACCGGTAACTCGACGTTCCAGATCACCAACAACGGCAGCAAGGTCACCGAGTTCTACGTCTACGGCGCGGGCGACCGCGTCATGGGCGAGGTCGAGAACATCGGACCCGGGTTGACGCGTCAGCTCATCGTCGCCCTGCCCGACCCCGGCACCTACCAAACCGCCTGCAGGGCAGGCATGGTGGGCGACGGTATCCGCGCCGATTACGTCGTCTCCGGCGACTCGGTCCGCACCGCCGACGAGAACGGCCTCCTCACCGAGGCCGCCGCCGGCTACAAGCGCTACGTCGTCAGCCAGATCGACGCGTTGCAGGACACCACGGCATCGTTCGTCACCGCCGTCAAGAGCAGCGACGTCGACGCAGCCAAGGCCCAGTTCCCCATTGCGCGTAGCTATTACGAGCGCATCGAGCCCGTGGCCGAAAGCTTCCCCGACGATCTCGACCCGCGCATCGACCTGCGCGAGCCCGATGTCGAGCCCGGTGCGGAGTGGACCGGATTCCACCGCATCGAAAAGGATCTGTGGACGCAGGGGCTGCAGCCCGACACCAACGCAATGGCCGACCAACTCGAGGCCGACATCACCGAACTCGCCGACAAGATCAAGGCCGACGACTTCACCATCGACCCCATTCAGGTCGCCGGTGGCGCACAGGGATTGCTCGACGAGGTTGCCAAGACCAAGATCAGCGGTGAAGAAGACTTCTTCTCACACACCGACCTGTGGGACTTCCAGGCCAACGTCGACGGCTCCCAGGCCGCCATCGCTGCGGTGCGTCCCATCCTCGACGAGCGCAACGCCGAACTCGGTACCGCCATCGATGCCCGCTTCGCAGAACTCGACGCCGAACTGGCCAAGTACCGCAGCGGCGACGGCTTCGTCTTCTACGACACGGTGACCGAACCACAGCGCCAGGAACTCTCGAACAAGATCGACGCATTGTCCGCCGAAGTGAGCCAGGTGCAGGGTGTCGTTGCCGGACAATAAGACTGGACAATTGTCCCGACGGCGCCTGCTCGGTGCCGTCGGGACGGGGGCGGCACTCGTCGGAGTGGGAGCCATCGCCGGACACGCGACCGCCTCCGGCGCCGAGGCACCCGCTTCGGACGTCGTCGAATTTCGCGGCGACCACCAGGCCGGAATCGTCACCCCGGCACAGGATCGCATGCACTTCGTCGCCTTCGACATCACCACCGACTCACGCGACGACGTTGTTGCGCTGCTGAAGAAGTGGACCCTGATGGCCGAACGCCTCACCAAGGGCGAAGAGACGTTCGACGGCGGTGCCGTCGACGGCGGCCAGTACAAACCGCCGTCGGATACCGGCGAAGCACTCGGCCTGACGGCATCATCGCTGACGCTGACGATCGGATTCGGTCCCTCGATGTTCGACCGATTCGATCTGGCCTCGAAAAGGCCTGCGTCGCTTGCCGATCTGCAGCATTTCCCGGCCGACAACCTCGATCCTCGACGCTCCGGCGGCGACCTCTGCATCCAGGCCTGCGCCGACGACCCCCAGGTTGCCGTCCACGCGATCCGCAACCTCGCTCGCGTCGGATTCGGCACCGTCTCGGTGAAGTGGTCTCAACTCGGCTTCGGCCGAACCTCGTCCACCTCGACCACCCAGGCAACACCGCGAAACCTGTTCGGATTCAAGGACGGAACGGCGAACCTCAAGGCCGAGGACCCGTCGTTGCTCGACGAGAACGTGTGGGTTGCGTCCGATGACGATCAGGAATGGATGGCAGGCGGCTCCTACCTCGTCGCCCGTCGCATCCGCATGCTCATCGAATCGTGGGACCGCACCACGTTGAAGGAACAAGAGCGAGTGATCGGGCGCAGCAAGGGATCCGGCGCACCACTCGGCCAGAAAGACGAATTCGACGCACTCGATTTCGAGTCACAGGGCCCCGAGGGCACCTTCATCGACAAGACCGCGCACGTACGCCTGGCGTCGAAAGAGGAACTCGGTGGAATCCAGCTCCTGCGTCGGGGATACAACTTCACCGACGGCTCCGACGGCTTCGGCCACCTCGACGCCGGACTGTTCTTCATCGCCTACTGCCGCGACCCACTGACCCAATTCGTCCCGATGCAACTGGCCCTCTCCCGCAAGGACGCACTGAACGAATACATCCAACACGTGGGCTCCGCGGTATTCGCCTGCCCTCCCGGCGTCGGAGAATCCGAATACTGGGGTTCGACGCTGTTCGAGTAGACCGGCCCCCCGTTCGCGTCAATGGACTATTGCAGGTTCGGATCAATGCGACTTTGTTGCACTCTGACCGACTGAAACCCACATTGATCCCAAACGAGGACCGAGGGGCGGGACTCTGGACGCGAGCGGGTGAGCCCTGAGTCCAGCGGAGGACACCGAATCATCTGGGTGTCAAATTTCTACTCAGGGTCACAAATTCCGTTATTTTGCAACAGCTTTCGGAATTTTTTCGAGTTTGACAGAACTGCGCAGTCTGCTTAAGTTCTAGCGGTTCGGATTCGTCGCCGACTGCTCCTCGAAGGGATTCATGCCCCTCCCCCAGACTGCCGATACTCAAGCGACCTACCTCCTCGATCGTCACATGTTTGCCCTGTGGACCTGGTCCTCCGGCACTGTCGGGTCTCCCCCACCAGTCGGCGATGCCCAGACGGTCACGCTGGCAGTTCCGACATCTGGCCTCTCGGGTTTCGAGGTGTCCGACGTCGACTGTGCATTGATCGAGCCCGATCGACTGGCCGACGTTGTCCTCGACGCTTCCGGTGCCTCGGTTCATGCGTGGCGGACGCACCTGACGGGCGGCGATTCTGCGCTGCCGATCGCTGGGCATGCGGTCCCCGATGCCACCGGGAAAGCGGTGGCATCGGCGGAACACGCCGTCGCCGCTTTTCGCCATACGACGGCCGTTGCCGCCGAACTGCGCACAGCACTGGTCGCGGAGATGCGGCCCTACCAGGTACGCGGCGTGAGTTGGCTGCGTGAGACCGTGTCCGCCCATGGTGGTGCGGTGCTCGCGGACGAGATGGGGCTCGGCAAGACGCTGCAGGCAATTGGCTACCTAGTCGGGCGCGCGGACGAGGGGCCGCAGGTGGTGGTGAGTCCGACGTCGCTGGTCGGAAACTGGGCGCACGAGATCGCTCGGTTTGCACCGAACCTGTCGACGGTGATCTGGCGCGGCGGGCCACTGCCGACGATGGACCCGAGAACGGTGCTGCTCACGGGGTATCCGACGTTGCGCACACACGGTCCGCAGCTCGCCGATCTTCATTGGGCCACTGCAGTATTCGACGAGGCACAGGTGCTGAAGAACCCGCGTACGCAGATCTCGAAGGCCGCGCGCATCATCGACGCCGGCGCGACGATCGCGATGACCGGCACGCCCGTCGAGAATCATCTCGACGAATTCTGGGCTCTACTCAACCTCGTCGCACCGCACTTGTTCGGGAACAAGACTCAGTTCCGGCGTCGATTCATCAAGCCGATAACGGACGGTTCCGGCGTCGCCGCCATTCGGTTCCGCGCAGCGATCGAACCGGTTGTACTGATGCGAAAGAAGTCTCAGGTCGCCGCATCACTTCCGCCGAAGATCCATGCAGACCTGATCTGCGACCTCACCGAGGAGCAGCAGCGGTTGTACGACCGCGTCCTGGATCAGGCGATCGACGACGGATTCGGCGATGGCGTGCAACGCCAGGCCCGAGTGCTGGCCGCTCTGACCGCACTGAAGCACGTCTGCAATCACCCGGCACTGGTCACGGGCGACTCCGACGATCTGTCGGGGCGTTCGGGGAAGCTCGACCTCTGCACCGACATCGTGGCCAACAACCTCGAAACCGATTCGCCGACAATCATCTTCACCCAGTATCGCAAGACCGGCGAGCTTCTCGTGCGACACTTCGGCGAGCAGTTCCGAGTGTCGGTGCCGTTCTTTCACGGTGGCCTGAATCAGGAACAACGGGCAGATATCGTTCGACGCTTCCAGTCCGACGACGGCCCTGCCGTCCTGGTGCTGAGCCTGAAAGCCGGCGGCACCGGACTCACCCTGACTCGCGCAGCCGACGTCGTCCACTTCGACAGATGGTGGAACCCAGCCGTCGAAGCGCAGGCCTCGGATCGAGTCCACCGGATCGGGCAGACCCGCACGGTCACCATCACCACGCTCACCACCGACACCACCATCGAGGAGCACATCGCGACCATGCATTCACGAAAGTCGACGCTGTCCGAGGTCGCCGATATGTCGGGTGTAGCCGAGCTGGCGAAGTTGGACGACGACCGCCTCGTCGACACTCTGCGCCGGAAGCGAACCCGCTGACATGGCGGACGACGACTTCGGTTACACAGCATGGGGACGGGACTGGGTTCGACTCGCCCAGCCGCTACGCGTGACTCGGCCCGACCCCCGACTACCCCGCGCCCGCGCGCTGGCGAAGGGCGCAAAAGTGGAGGTGACGATCAGCGCGGGACGAGTCCGAGGAACCGTAGAACACGGCCGGACGACACCCGAGGTGCGCATCGAGGTAGCACCCATGTCTTCGCCTGTTCTGAACATCATCACCGCCCAATTGCGTGGAACCCGAACGATTCTCACCGACGAGATGTACAGCGCATGCACCGAACGAGGTCATCCGCCTGTACCCACACTCACCAGGGTCGAGTGCACCTGCTCCGACAGCACCGGTCGGTGTGTCCACGTGCTCGCCGTCTATTACGACATGGCCCGGCGCATCGACGACGATCCGCGTCTCGCCCTCGATGTCCTGGCCCCGTCCGACGGCCCTCACGAATTCGCGGCAGTCCCACAGCGGTGGACCACACTCGATGCGCTAGATCCGGCCGATTACTTCACGGTTCGGTGATCGACGACCTGTGCTATCGGACTAGTCTGATCCGATTCGGTTCAGCGATGAGTTTGCACACGCGGATCGGTCTACACGTCGTACATCTTCATCATCGACATCGGGAGCGCACATGGGACAGCTGGTTCGGGTACAGAACTTCACCGTATCGAGCGATGGAATCGCTGCTGGGGTGGACCAGAGCTTCGAGAGCCCGTTCGGACTCGACCATCTGGCCCTGATGGGGTGGTACTTCGGCACCGCCAGCTTTCCCGGGAACGCCGGTTCGGGTGGTAGTCGCGGACTCGACGACTACTTCGCCCGCGACTTCGCGAACAACGTCGGTGCCGAGATCATGGGCCGACACAAGTTCGGCCCTCAACGAGGACCGTGGACCGACCACGAATGGCAGGGCTGGTGGGGTGGCGAGCCGCCGTTCCACACACCCGTCTTTGTCCTCACCCACCACGAGCGACCATCGATCACACTCTCCGACACCACGTTCCACTTCGTCGACGGCGAGCCCGCCGAGGTACTGAAGCAAGCAAAGGAGGCGGCCGACGGTAAGGACGTGCGCCTCGGCGGTGGCGTCACCAGCATTCGGGAATTCCTCGACGCCGATCTCGTCGACACCATGCACATCGTCGTCTCGCCCATCGAATTCGGCTCGGGCCTGAAGCTGTGGGATTCACCCGACGAGTTGAACGACAGATTCGAGCACGAGGTCGTCCCCAGCAGCAGCGGCGTCACGCATCACCTGTTCTGGCGCAAGTAGCCGCTCCGGATCAATGCGGCTTTGTTGCACTCTGAGCGACTGAAACCCACATTGATCCCATAACCGAGGGACGAGGTGAGGGGTGGAGGGGGTGGAGTAGGACTACCCCCGCAAACCCCAGTGCTCGATCCAATCCAGTGCGGACATCTCTCCCGGCGCGATGCCCGCGTTACGGGCGGATGCTTCGGCGTTGCGGATCAGGGATGCAAAATCCAATACCCGACGCCGCAGCGCGTCCTCGGCGCTTTCTCCACCGTGCGAGTGATCGACCCCGATGTGCACGACGCGTAGGCCGTCGGGAACGAGTTCGTCGGGTAGGCCGGCCTTGGTGGCTCGTCCGATCACCTTCTGCGCCAGGGCGAGTGACGGCTGCGACAGAGCAATGCCGTCGATGCACGATCGCCGCGCCTTTTCCGACGCCTTCTGCGCTTCCCAGGCGCGCTCTTGTTCGACGATGTCGATCGGTCCGCCGTCCTGGCGTGCGAGGTGTGGGCTGCGGTGGGTCAGTTTGGCAACGAGTCCCGCGGCGACGTCGTCGATATCGAAGGCATTCTCGGCGGCGTTCTGCGCGATTCTGGAATGAAAGAGCACCTGCAGCAACAGGTCTCCGAGTTCCTCGCGCAGGTCGTTCAAATTTCCTGCGGCTATGGCGTCGAGAAGTTCGTAGGTTTCTTCCAACAGGTAGCCGCGCAGCGATTCGTGGGTCTGCTGCGCTTCCCAGCCGCCGACGGTGTGCAACCGGTCCATCAGGTGTACCGCCGCGATCACGTCGTCACCGGGCAACTTCTCGGCGGCGATGACTCGTTCTCCGCGCGCGATCCGGTTCTGGACGTCGGGGTTGGCCCGGTCGGTGCTGACCAGGACGGGATCGACGGCATCGGGCGCAGCGGTGCCGGAGAACAGCCATCGCACCCGCACCGGTACCTCTTCGGTGAATTGCACGGCACCGCCGAGGAATTCGACTGCATCCACGGGTACCTGCGCCGGACGAACGGGGTCGAGCAGAACTACCGTCACCGCTACACCCCCACTGTTTGCTCCAACAAGACCGACCGAGATGGCTTCCCGTCCAAGGATAGGATGAGATCGGCGATGAACTGCACCAATTCGACGTCGCGCACGCGCGCCGCGCCCACTCCGCCACCCTCGACGCGTGGCAGCGGTAATTGCACCACTCCGGTTGTCGCCCGGTAGGTGGCACTGGGATAGAGCCGCTTGAGGCGAATCTGCTTGGAATCGGGCAACTCCATCGGAGCCAGTTTGACCTGAGTTCCGGCGACGTTGACGTCGGTCAAGCCGTACTCCTTGGCGATCAGCCTCAACTTCGCGATGGAGACCAGGCGGCCGACCTCCTCGGGAAGGGGCCCGTACCGGTCGACGAGTTCGTCGATGACGGCGTCGATGCCAGCAGAATCGGCTGCCGCAGCGAGTTTTCGGTAGCCCTCGAGGCGCAACCGGTCGCTGGTGACGTAGTCGGGTGGAATGTTGGCGTCGACGGGAAGGTCGATGCGCACTTCCTTCGGAGCCTCGTCGGTCGTGATGGGCTTTCCGTCTGCAGCGGCGCGGTAGGCCTCGACCGCCTCACCCACGAGCCGCACGTACAGGTCGAATCCAACGCCTGCGACGTGCCCGGACTGCTCGGCTCCCAGAACGTTTCCGGCACCGCGGATTTCGAGGTCCTTCATCGCAACGGCCATACCGGCACCGAGGTCGGAGTTCTGCGAGATGGTCGCAAGGCGATCGTAGGCGGTCTCGGTGAGCGGCTTCTCCGGTGGATACAGGAAGTACGCGTAACCGCGCTCGCGACTACGACCCACTCGGCCTCGGAGCTGGTGCAGCTGGGACAGGCCGAGCGAATCGGACCGCTCGACGATGAGCGTGTTGGCATTGGAGATGTCGAGGCCGGTCTCGATGATGGTGGTACACACCAGCACGTCGGTCTCACGCTGCCAGAAACCCTGCACGGTGCGTTCCAGTGTCTCCTCGTTCATCTGACCGTGGGCGGTCGCGACCCTGGCCTCGGGCACCAGATCACGAATCTTCTTGGCGGCCTTGTCGATCGAACTGACTCGGTTGTGGACGAAGAACACCTGACCATCACGCAGCAACTCGCGCCTGATGGCCGCGGCGACCTGCTTGTCGTTGTACGCCCCGACGTAGGTGAGCACCGGGTGCCGCTCCTCGGGCGGGGTGAGAATGGTGGACATCTCGCGGATGCCGGCCAGGCTCATCTCGAGGGTTCGCGGAATCGGCGTGGCCGACATCGTCAGCACGTCCACGTGGGTTCGAAGCGACTTGATGTGCTCCTTGTGCTCGACGCCGAAACGCTGCTCCTCGTCGACGATGACCAGACCGAGGTCCTTCCAGGCGACACCGGTCTGCAGCAACCTGTGCGTGCCGACGACGATATCGACTGTGCCGTCGGCCAGCCCGGCCATGACCTCTTTGGACTCGGACCCGTGCGTGAAGCGGGAGAGCCCCTTCACCGACACCGGGAACGACGCCATGCGTGCGGTGAAGGTCTGCAGATGCTGTTGCGCCAGAAGCGTTGTCGGAACCAGGACGGCGACCTGCTTGCCGTCCTGCACAGCCTTGAACGCGGCGCGTACTGCGATTTCGGTCTTGCCGTACCCGACGTCGCCGAGAATGACGCGGTCCATCGGGACCGCCTTCTCCATGTCGGCCTTGACGTCGGTGATGGCGGTCATCTGGTCGACCGTCTCGGTGAATCCGAACGCATCTTCCATCTCGAGTTGCCACGGAGTGTCGGGCCCGAAGGCGTGCCCGGGGGCTGCCTGACGAGCGGCGTACAGTTGCACCAGCTCGCCGGCGATCTCGCGAACTGCCTTGCGCGCCTTGCGTTTGGTATTGGCCCAGTCGGATCCGCCGAGCTTGCTCAACGACGGCAGCTCGCCGCCGACGTAGCGCGAGAGCTGATCGAGCGAGTCCATCGGGACGAACAGTCGGTCGCCGGGATGGCCCCGCTTGCTCGGTGCATATTCGACAACGAGGTATTCGCGTCGGGCACCACCGATGGTGCGTTCGACCATCTCGACGAATCGACCGATGCCGTGCTGATCGTGTACGACGCTGTCGCCGGCGACGAGCGCGAGGGGATCGACCTGATTGCGACGCTTCGCCGGAAGCTTGCGCCCCTCCCCTGCCGCGGCGACGCGGTTGCCGGTCAGATCGCTTTCGGTGACGACGACGAGCTTGGCATCGGGGAACACCAGGCCGTCGTGCAGCGATCCGCAGAGGACGTTGACGACGTCGGCAACCGGAACCGCACCGGACTCGAGATGCGCTGCAGGCACTTCGGCCTCGGCAAGGCGTTCGATGATGCGGGTGGCGGTACCGGCACCCGCTACGGAGATGACGGCTCGGCCACCGGTGGCGATGTGCGCCCGCAGGGTGGCGAACAGGGCCGTCAGCGCTTCCTCGGACCCGCGGACCTCCGGGACCGAATCGACAGCGAGTTCGACTTCTTCGCCGTTTCCAGAGGCGAGTGGGCTGATGGTCCACCACGGACGGCCGTGCACCTGGGCGGACTCGCGTACCTGTCGAAGCGATCGGTAGGCCGAGGCACCGAGATCGAGTGACGCACCTTCGAGGCTGGACGTGTCGAGGGTGGAGGTATCGAGCGGCGCAGCTCCACCGATCGATGCGGCCGTCCAGGATGCCTCGAGGAACTCCTGGCCTGTGCGCACCAGATCTGTTGCGCGCGTGCGGATTCGCTCAGGATCGCACAGCAGTACGTGCGTTCCGGCGGGGAGGGTATCGGCGAGCAGTTGCAGTTCACCGGGCTGCAGCAGCGGAAGCAACGCTTCCATTCCCTCCACGGGAACTCCGGCGGAGAGCTTGTCCAGCATCTCCACCAGCGCCGTGTCACCCGCGTTGTCGGCGGCGAGCACTGCGGCGCGGTCACGAACCTCCTGGGTGAGGAGCAGCTCACGGCACGGCGGCGCGATGACGAGCTCGACCTCATGATCGGGCAGCGACCGTTGATCGGAGACCGCGAACGCGCGGAGTTCGGTGATCTCGTCGCCCCAGAATTCCACGCGCACCGGGTGATCTGCCGTCGGCGAGAAGAGGTCGAGGATTCCGCCGCGGACGGCGAACTCACCGCGCTTGCCGACCATGTCCACGCGCAGGTATCCGAACTCGACGAGCCGGTGGATCAAGCCGTCGAAGTCGATGTCGAGCCCGACCTTCAGGGTCACGGGTTCGATCTCGCCGAGACCGGGTGCCATCGGCTGCACCAGCGAGCGGACGGTGGTGACGATGACGCGCAGAGGATCGCCGTAGTCGGTGTTGCCGGGACGAGCGAGCCGGCGGAGCACGTCCAGTCGCTTGCCGACGGTGTCTGCGCTCGGTGAGAGTCGCTCGTGCGGAAGCGTCTCCCAGGACGGGAACATCACGACGCCGCCGCCGAGGATCTGGCGGAGTTCGTCGGTGAGATCGTCCGCTTCACGCCCGGTGGCAGTGACGATCAACAGCTGAGTGTGCTGCGCGATCGCGGCCGCGACGAACGGACGAACCGAGTGCGGCCCGATGAGGGTGTGCTCGGCGGTGCCGATCGCGTCGGCGACGGCCACCATCGACGAATCCGTCAGCGCAACGCTGGCCAGACCCGACAGTTGCAGCGCCGCGTCGGGAACGATCGGGGCCGGCCCGGATGGCGACACGGCAGGCAGAGAATCGGAAGACAACAGCAATGCTCCTACAAGCGATTCGAGGCGACGGCTGCGCATGCACAGTCGCTGTCGAGTCTATGGGAGTACGCCGACACCTCGGCAGGCGGGAGACACGCGAGCTCAGCTCAGAGCTGCGTCGAGCATCGCTGCGAGTGACTCGCCGGCAGCAGCCGAGTCGTAATGCGGGTCGTGCAGGCATTCGGTGACGATCGCGTCGATCGCGCCGCCGGTGATGATGGCGAGCGTTCGTGAATCGACACCGTCCGTCCCACGTGCACGGACCGACGCGTCGATGAGGTCGGCCAACGGACGCCATCGCTGCTCCGGCGTGTGGCCGGCTGTGGAGTTTGCCAGCGCCTCGATCAGCATGCGCGTGTGCCGGGGGTGAGCGCGGAGGTGGCCGACCATGGCCCGGACGTACGCCTGAGGACCGTCCTGCGCTGGAACATCCCCGACCGCAGCAGCCACGTCCTCGACGAGCGCATCGAGAACGAATCGATACGCCGCGTCCACTACCGCATCCTTGGTTCGGAAGTGGTACAGCACAGCCGCTTTGGTGATGCCGGCGTTGTCTGCGATACGCGCGAGCGAGACGTTCGAGTATCCGTGCTCGGCGACCGCAGCGATCGTGACGTCGATCAGCTGCGCGCGCCGGGTGCGTTCGATGAAGCTCGGTTCTCTCGTTGCCACAACCGCCAGCTTACCGTACGGTCGAAATACTTACCGATCGGTTAGGAGACCGGACATGAACGACCGAGTACCGCACCCACGCCGTCGATACCTGAAGGTCGCCGCCGGGGCGTTGACCGTCGGCGCGCTCGCCCTCACGTTCGCGCTTCGATCCCCCTCACCTGTCGGGCACTGGAACAGCGCAGAGAGCGAGGATCGATTTCTCGCCGCATACGACCGCGCTTTCGAGGACTTGCCCGCCCCGGCGGAGACGCTCGACGTTCGCACCGATTACGGCGTCGTCCGCGTCTATCGGTTTGCGGGCACCGGCGGCTCGACGCACCCGCTACTGCTCCTGCCTGGGCGGTCCTCCGCGACCCCGGTCTGGGCAGCGAATCTTCCGGGCCTGCTGACGATCGGGGACGTCTACACCGTCGATCTACTGGGCGAACCGGGTCGCAGTATTCAAGAACGTCCGATCTCCGGTGACGAAGATCAGGCAAACTGGCTCGCGCAGACCCTCGCGGCTCTGCCCGCCGACAAGGTGCACGTGATCGGGCTGTCCATCGGCGGGTGGACGGCGGCGAACCTGGCACTGCACGACAGCTCCCGCATCGCCTCCCTCACACTGATCGACCCGGTGGAGGTCTTTTCCGACATCCCCTGGAGCACCGCGATCCGCGCCCTCCCTGCCGCCGTACCGTGGCTGCCGAAGTCCTGGCGAGACGGCTTCAACTCGTACACCGCGTGCGGTGCAGAGGTCCAGAACGTTCCGATTGCAGACATGATCGAGGCCGGAATGCAGGGCTACTCGCTGAAACTGCCGCAGCCCACCCGCATCACCGATCAGCGCCTGTCGACTCTCGACGCACCGGTGCTGGCCGTCATCGCAGGAAAATCCGTGATGCACGACGCGGGGGACGCAGTCACCACAGCAGAAAGAACGCTTCCCGACGGGACTGTGCGGCTCTATCCGGACGCCTCACACGCGATCAACGGCGAATACCCGGATGGACTCCGAGAGGACATCGCAGACTTCGTTGCGAAGAACTCGTGAGTTACGGGCCGAAGCGGATGACTCGACGAGCCGCGAACTCGCGGAAGTAGTCCAACTTGTTGGCAGGAACAAGGGCCGGCAGGAGGTAGTACCAGAGGCGCTCCATGCGCGACGGCAATTCCTCGGTGGTGGAGGTGGCAACCGCAACCATGTGCACGCCGGTGAGAATCTCGAGTACGAGCGAACCGATGGTGCGTGAATCCGAGTTGGGATCGATGTCGCCCTGCGCAATTGCCTTGGCGGCGAGCCTGTCGAACGACTCGCTCCACCCGGCCATCACATTGCCCTCGGTGCCTCGGTAGTCACCGATCTGATGGCTCAATCGGAGCATGGCCGAGACCATGGGATCGCTGACCGAGAGATCGACGACGATGTAGGAGATGCCGATAGCCGCTTCGAGTGCGGGGATGCGACCGTCGTTGAACTGCGAGCAGGCAGTGGTCAGACGAGCGTTTCCCTCGTCGATGACCGCACGCGCCAACTCTTCCTTGGAACCGAAATGGAAGTACAGAGCGCCTTTGGTGACCTGAGACTGAGAGATGATCTCGCTGAGACTCGCGTTCGCGTACCCGAGGCGCAGGAATACATTCGCTGCGCCCGCGAGCACGGTGTCGCGGGTTATCTCAGCGCGGGCCTGCCTGACCATAGGATCCGCCTTCGCGATTCTGTACTGACACTGCGCAAATTACGCCCGAACGGTACCACTGAGTGGCTTTACGTCTCATGCCAACATGCATCGGTCCGATTGTGCACTGTGCCGTGAGTGACGCAGCTCTCATGGCCGACAAAGGGGACGATACCCCCTCTTTCGCCGCGAAGAGACGAAACCAGGTACTCATTCCTCGGTCAGTCGAGGGTCCGCCTCCAGGTTTGTCAACCCGTTCCAGCACAGGTTGACCACGTGTGCCGCCACCACTTCCTTCGAGGGAGTGCGCACGTCCAGCCACCACTGCGCCGTCATCGACACCATTCCGACCAGGGCCTGGGCATACATCGGGGCGAACTCGGGATCGAGGCCGCGACGCGAGAAGTCTCCGGCCAGCATGTGTCCGACGCGTCCGATGGCCTCGTTGAGCAGGGACGAGTACTTACCGTCCTCGGCAGAGGCTGGGGAATCACGAACGAGAATGCGGAAACCGTCGGTCCGATCCTCGATGTAGGTCAGTAGCGCGAGCGCGACACGTTCCACGCGGATTCGCGACCGATTGAGATCGAGAGATTTGGTGATCATCCCCAGCAACGTGGACATCTCACGGTCGACGATGACGGCGTAGAGGCCTTCTTTACCGCCGAAATGTTCGTAGACGACCGGCTTGGACACGTTGGCGCGTCCGGCGATCTCCTCCACGGACGCGGCCTCGTAGCCACGTTCGGCGAACAGCGTCCGTCCCACCTCGATCAACTGCTCACGACGTTGAGTCCCGGTCATCCGAACCCGAGGTGAGCGTTCTTGCTCCGAGGCTGACATGGAAACCGCTTCCGTTACCGACCGTGCACGTCCTGACGCCGGAATCGACGACCACCTCACCCTAGCGATGCCCGATCCAGGCAGGAGTGGAGCCTGCGGAACGACCAGACTGGACGGTTGGCGTGCCTGCGGGAACGACAGAGGAGGTCTGTTATACGTCGCGGTTCGACTCACCACTACCTCTCATGCGAGGATCGTTGCGCTCGGTGGGAGCGCAACGGCTTGACGAATGCGTCGTTCGATTCGTCGGCCACTGTCTGTACCACCGGTCGATTATCCGCCGTGGTGTAATGGCAGCACCTCTGATTTTGGTTCAGATAGTTCAGGTTCGAGTCCTGGCGGCGGAGCGAGCAACATCATTCACGCATGCCCGTCTTTCGCGTTACCGCCTGAGGAGCTCAATGCCTGTGCAGACCGCCGTGGTCGTTCTCGCTGCGGGTGCAGGTACCCGAATGCGCTCGAAGACCCCGAAAGTTCTGCATCCTCTGGCCGGCCGCACGATGCTCGCGCACGCCCTTCACGCGGCCGCCGACCTCGGGCCCGATCACCTGGTGACCGTCGTCGGACACGATCGTGAACGAGTCTCTTCCGCTGTGCACGATCTCGCGGCCACCTTGGGTCGCACCATCCATACCGCTGTTCAGGATCGACAGTTGGGTACCGGCCATGCGGTGCAGTGCGGCCTGGCTGCGCTCCCGGACGACTTCGAGGGCACGATCCTCGTCACCGCGGCCGACGTCCCTCTGCTCGACGGCCACACCCTCAAGGCATTGCTCGACGAGCATCTGAGCGCCCCGCGTCCCGCGGCCGCGACGGTGCTGACCTTCGTCCCGGACGATGCCAACGGCTACGGCCGCATCGTTCGCACCGACGACGGCGAGGTGGCCGAGATCGTCGAACACGCCGATGCCACTCCCGCTCAGGTGCTGATCGGCGAGGTCAACTCCGGCGTCTACGCGTTCGACGCGGTGGCGCTGCGGACCGCACTCGGCAAGCTCAGCACCGCCAATGCCCAGCACGAGCTGTATCTGACCGACGTCGTCAAGATCAGCAAGGCCGACGGCAAAGCCGTCTACGGCACCCAACTCGCCGATCCCGACCTGGTGGTGGGCGTCAACGATCGCGTGCAGCTCTCGCACGTCACGTCGGTACTCAATCGCCACATCATCGAGCGGCACATGCGGGCAGGCGTCACCGTCGTCGACCCGTCGACCACGTGGATCGACATCGATGTCACTCTCGGTGCGGACGTTCGCCTCGAGCCCGGTGTTCAGCTGCACGGCAAGACCCATATCGCCGACGACGCGGTCGTCGGGCCGGATTCGACCCTGCGTGACGTCGAGATCGGGGAACGCGCGTCGGTGGTGCGCACCCACGCCGAGCAGGCCGTGATCGGACCGGATGCCACCGTCGGACCGTTCACCTACCTGCGTCCGGGCACCGTTCTCGGCACCGGCGGCAAGCTCGGTGCCTACGTCGAGACCAAGAACGCGACGATCGGCAACCACACCAAGGTTCCGCACCTGACCTACGTCGGCGATGCCACGATCGGCGACCACAGCAACATCGGTTGCTCCAACGTCTTTGCCAACTACGACGGCGTCAACAAGAGCCGCACGGAAATCGGATCCCATGTACGGACCGGTTCCGACTCGACGTTCGTCGCTCCCGTTCACGTGGGCGACGGCGCTTACACCGGCGCAGGAACAGTGGTTCGGGAAGATGTTCCTCCCGGCGCGCTGGCCGTCTCCGGTGGCAAGCAACGCAATATCGAAGGCTGGGTCATCGACAACAGGCCCGGAACCGAAGCTGCGCAGGCAGCGGCGCTCGCAGATCGTGATCGGCAAGAACAAAAGGACGGCGAACAGCAGTGAGCACCCCCAATTGGATCGACAACCAGAAGAACCTGATGTTGTTCTCTGGTCGAGCACATCCGGAGTTGGCCGAGCAGGTCGCCAAGGAACTCGGCATCGAGATCACCCCGCAAACGGCGCGTGACTTCGCCAACGGCGAGATCTTCGTGCGCTTCGAGGAGTCGGTCCGCGGATCGGACGCGTTCGTTCTGCAGTCGCATCCGTTCCCGCTCAACACCTGGCTGATGGAACAGCTGATCATGATCGACGCTCTCAAGCGTGGATCGGCCAAGCGCATCACCGCGATCCTCCCGTTCTACCCGTACGCCCGCCAGGACAAGAAGCACCGCGGCCGCGAGCCCATCTCCGCTCGCCTCGTCGCCGATCTGCTCAAGACCGCAGGTGCCGACCGCATCATCACCGTCGACCTGCACACCGATCAGATTCAGGGCTTCTTCGACGGCCCCGTCGATCACATGCACGCGCACAGCCAGCTCGCCGATCACATCCGCGGCAAGTACAGCCTCGAGCACATCACCGTCGTCTCCCCCGACTCCGGCCGCGTCCGCGTCGCCGAGAAGTGGGCGGATTCCTTCGGCGGCGCACCGCTGGCCTTCATCCACAAGACGCGTGATCCGCTGGTGCCCAACCAGGTCAAGTCCAACCGCGTCGTCGGCGAGGTCGAGGGGCGCACCTGCATCCTCATCGACGACATGATCGACACCGGCGGCACCATCGCGGGCGCGGTGAAGGTTCTCAAGGAAGCAGGCGCGGGCGACGTCGTCATCGCCGCCACTCACGGCGTTCTGTCCAACCCGGCCGCCGAGCGCCTCGCCAACTGCGGTGCCAAGGAAGTCGTCGTCACCAACACCCTCCCGATCAGCGACGAGAAGCGCTTCGAGACGCTCACCGAGCTGTCGATCGCACCCCTGCTGGCCCGCACCATCCGCGAGGTCTTCGAAAACGGTTCCGTCACCAGCCTTTTCAACGGCAGCGCATAGTACCCCTGGGTCGTTCCACAGGCTCCACTCCCGACCTTCAGGTCTGTTTCGCTCGACCGGAACCCGCCCCACCCACTCTCCGTCCGCACTGCATGAACTACGTCACGTCGACGACCGGAATATGCAGCTCGCGAGACGGGGGTGTGTGGGGCGGGTTTTGTTGTCACCTAAGATGACTCGTCGTGATCGACGCGCACTCTCTCAACGGCCCGGCTGGAACTACTACCGTCAGAATTGCTCGATGGACGCCGGGCGGGTGCGTCTGGTGCGGCAGCACCGACAGCGTCGAAACCTTCAGGAACGAGCCTCGCTGCGGTCTGTGCCGCGAGAAGGAAGCCGTCATCGACGAGGCCAAGCACTTCATCGGCATGTACGGTCTGCGCCCCCTGGGCGGCACCCTGGCGTCCGAGGACGACGAGGAGCGCGAGTACCGCGTCACCGCCCGCGATGCGCGTGAGGTCCTCAACCGCATTCGGCTCGAGAAGCTCCCCGACCCGGCCGCCGTACGCAAGGCGTTGCGCCCCAGGGCCGCTGCCGCGGTGAACGCACCGGCCTCACCCTCGTCGACGTCCGCTCCGGCGAAGGCACCGACGAAGAAGTCGCAGGCCGGTGTCACCGGAATCGATGCGATCGAACTGCAGTCCCGCGTGGAGAAGTTGCTCGGCCAACTCACCTCCGTCGACGAGCAGATCAGCGCACTCGACGGCGTACAGGGCCTCCCCGCACGCGCTCGCATGAAGGATCTCGAACGTCAGCGGACCACCGTGCTGACGACACTGGCCGCGCTCGAGAAGGCTCGTCGCCGCACCAACTGATCCACGTAGTCTGATCGAGTGCTGCGCAAGCGTTCGATCTCACGGCAGGTGCTCGATGTCACCTACGCCGTGGTCTTCGTTCTGCTCCTGCTGCCGTCGACTCTGAGCCAATCCTCCGGTTCTCCGGGCGCAGCTGTTCTGATCGGGTTCGGCATCGCATTGTCCATCCGGCGCCGATCACCACGATGGTCCTTGGCGCTCGCCTGGGTGCTGGCCGTCGTACAGATGGTCAGCGGAGTGCTCCCCCTGTCGGCGGATACAGCGATCTTCGCGATTCTGTACTGCTCGGCCGCGTACGGCGACAACGTGGTTCGACGCCTCGGTCTCGCCTCGGCCGTCGTCGGCGGAGTGATAGCGGCGCTGTACCTGGCGTTCGTGGACGGCAATCCGTTCGGGGCGCCCACGGATGCAGGATTTCAGGAACCGAGGCTGCTGCAGGCCGCCGTTCTCCTCGCTGCGCTGTGGGCCATGCTCGGGCTGTCCTGGGCGCTCGGTCGACTCGCCTACGCCCGGCGTACAGCCATCGAATCGGCACACGCGCGCGAGCTCGCCGAGGTGCATCAGGCGCGAGCCGAGCAGGAAGTGGCAATCGAACAGGAGCGCAACCGAATTGCCCGGGACATGCACGACATCGTGGCGCATTCCCTGGCCGTGGTGATCGCTCAGGCCGATGGCGCACGCTATGTGCGTGCACTGGACCCCGCGGCCGTCGACACTGCACTGACGACGATCTCCGACACCGCGCGCGAGGCCCTGTCCGACGTCCGGGTGCTGCTGGGGCAGCTCCGCCACAGCCAAGGCGATCTACCGACCCCCGGTCCGGGCGACCTGGAGCGTCTGCTCGATCAGATGCGCGCCACCGGCCTGAACATCGACTCCTCGATCGACACCGGCGACGTGTCGTTGGGTGCAGGAGCGCATCTTGCGTTGTACCGCATCGCGCAGGAATCGTTGACCAATGCACTGCGCCATGGCGATCCGAACTCGCCGGTGACCGTCGCCATCGAATCGGATTCTGCCGGCGTCGAACTGACGGTACGAAACAGTGTGTTCCCGGGGCTTCCCGCCGCGGAATCATCCGGCCACGGAGTGGCCGGCATGAAGGAACGCGCCGGCCTCTCCGGCGGAACCTGCACTGCGACCGGCGACGCCTCGTCATGGACTGTGACGGCGTGGTTGCCTACCACCACCCCCTCGACGAAGGGCACGACGTGAGTTCCGATCGTATCCAAGTTGCGCTGGTCGACGACCAGCAGCTGTTCCGAGCCGGCATTCGCATGCTGATCTCCTCCCAGCCCGACCTGGAATTCGTCGGGGAGGCGGGCAACGGACGAGAAGCCGTCGAACTCGCAGCGTCCGTCACTCCCGACGTGATGCTCATGGACATCCGGATGCCGGTGCTCGACGGTATCGCCGCGACCGAGCAGATTCTGGCCGCCTCCGACACACCTCCGCGCATTCTGGTACTCACGACGTTCGACCTGGACGAGAGCGCTGCGCGAGCCATTCGTTCGGGCGCAAGCGGATTCGTGCTCAAGGATGCCGACCCTGAGTTTCTGCTCGCTGCGATCCGTACGGTCCATGCCGGAAACTCGGTGATCGCCGCGTCCGCGACGACCGGCTTGCTGGCGCATTTCACTCCGACGCCTCCGGTTCCGACGGTGCCGGCCGCATTCGAGACCCTCACTGCGCGGGAGAAGGAGCTCTTCCGGCTCACAGCCCGCGGGCTGAGCAACTCCGAGATCGCCGAGCTGGAGTACCTGAGCGAAGCGACGGTGAAAACACACATCAGCCGCATATTCGCCAAGCTGCACCTGCGCGATCGAGTGCAGCTGGTGGTCTACGCATTCGAGCACGGGCTGAACTCGCCCTGACCTCGGGACTGACGCCGATGTCATCCTGCAGATGTACGACGCGAAGACTCGCGCCTGATTACTTCGATCCGGCGAATTCATAGCGTTGTGGGCATGACGATCACAGCAGGCCCTGTTGCACGGGCATTTCAGGTCAGTAAGCACTTCGGCGACTCGTCCAATCCGGTGAGCGCCCTCGACAACGTGTCGCTCGACATTCACGCCGGCCAGTTCACCGCCATCATGGGACCGTCCGGTTCCGGCAAATCGACGCTCATGCACGTCATGGCCGGGCTGGACAACGCCAGCTCGGGTCACTTGATGCTGGCCGGTGCAGACATCACCTCGGCCAACGACGACGCTCTGACGACGTTGCGACGCAAGCAAGTCGGGTTCATCTTCCAGTCCTTCAATCTTGTTCCCACTCTGGATGTTCGGGGCAACATCCTGTTGCCGTTCGAGCTCGACGGCCGCGCACCCAGTGCGCAGGAGTCGGCCTGGATCGAGCAACTCATCGATACCTTGGGACTACAAGGTCGGGTGAACCACCGTCCACATCAGCTCTCGGGCGGACAGCAGCAGCGCGTCGCGATCGCCCGTGCGCTGGGGACTCGACCGCATCTCATCTTCGCCGACGAGCCCACCGGCAACCTCGATTCCCGCACCGGCCGCGAGGTTCTCGGCCTCCTGGCCGCGGCGGTGCGCGAGTACGGCCAGTCGATCGTCATGGTCACCCATGATCCGATCGCAGCCAGCTACGCCGATCGCATCGTCTTCCTCGCCGATGGGCGCATCGTCAACGAACTGGGGCGTTCGAGCGCAGAACAGATTTCGAGCTACATGCTGGGAATGGAGAGCGTCCGATGAGTGCGTTGACTTCTGCTCACGCGTCGAAAGAGCACGGTGCCAGCATTCTGGTGACATCGCTGGCGTCGTTCTTCGGAGTTGTGTTGATTCAGGCAACCGCGTTTCTGGTCGACATCTTCGGGGATTCAGACCTCGACGGTGCTGCCGTCAACGCGCTGTACAGCGTGGCGCTGGTGTTCATCGGCCTCGCGTTGTACGTCGCGGCGGTGGTCACCTCGAACACGTTCGCGACGATCGTCGCGGGCCGCACCCGCACCATCGCACTCCTTCGACTGTTGGGAGCCCGCTCTCGTGACCTGCGCCGATCGGTAGCACGCGAGGGCCTCGTCGTCGGATTGTTCGGTGGCGCAGTCGGTATGGTCCTCGGCGTCGGCGCGAGTCACCTGGCCCGGGCCGTTGCGGTCTCGGCCGGTCAGCTGCCGGATGTGCAGTACACGACCGTTCAGCCCGTGGTGCTTCTGCCCGTCGTGATCGTGGTGCTGACGACCACCGTCGCGTCGTATGTGGGGTCACGAAAGGTCCTGGACGTCACACCTGTCCAGGCAACCGGAGGTGCGGTCGACACGGGCGTGGAGGCTCCGCGGTCGCGTCGGATCAGGACCGCGCTCTCTATCGTGCTCATCGCCGGCGGCGTGGCTCTGCTGGGAATCGGTGTCCTGATCGGGATGGTCAACCCGGGCGGTGTTCTGGTCGCGTTCTTCGGTGGTGTCGCATCGTTCACCGGAATCATGGTCGGGGCGTACCGCATTCTGCCCGCCACACTGAAACTGGTCGGGAGACTGTCCGGCCGTGGACCCGCTGCCCGATTGGCATCCGCCAACGCGATTCGCTATCCGGATCGCAGTACCCGTACCGCGGTGGGACTGTTGATCGGGGTGACGTTGGTGACGACGTTCGCGGTCGCGATGTACAGCTACCGGTCGATGCTCGTCAACGAATACGACGAGGCCACGGTCGGCCAAGTACTCACCGTGACAGTAGGAATCATGACCGGACTCATCGGCTTCTCGTCCGTCATCGCGGCCGTCGGAATGGTGAACAACCTGCTGCTGAGCATTCTGCAGCGCACCCGTGAGATCGGTCTGCTGCGTGCACTCGGATTCACCCGCAAGCAGATTCGAGCGATGATCGTCTCGGAGAGTACTCAGATGGTGGTCGCGTCCATGGGCTTCGGTCTGATCCTCGGCATCGTGTACGGCTGGGCCGCAGCACAATCGCTGCTGGGCTCACTGGATTCCCGCGGACTCACCGCGCCCACCCTGCCGTGGGCAGTCATCGCCGGAACCGTGTTGTGCGGTGGACTCCTCGCACTCGGGGCCTCGTTGACCCCGGCGCGACGTGCCAATCAGATCTCGCCGGTACTCGCGTTGGCGGACGCCTGATCGCGTGGTCTGTAGCGCTCGGCGATTGCAAGGGCCCGGCCGTACAGACCATCCCGCAACGACTGCGGCCCCAGGACTTCCGCGTCGGTACCGAGTTGCCACAGAGCCCACTCAGCGTGCCGCGCATCCTGGAAAGTCATGTTCATTCGCAACCGACCGTCACCGTCGAGATCCTCGTCGGTGACGGTCAATGCAGTGTCTGCCAGTTCTTCCCGGCGCCTCGGGTCGATGAGCGCCGACACCGTCACAGGGGTGCCGCCGTTCCTGAATCGGGTGCTGCGCTCGTGCCACATCCGGTCGAGATGCACGCTGTCCGGCCGTTGGGCCGGCTCGAGAAGCACCTCGGCGTCCTGCACCCGCGAAAGTCGGTAGGTGCGGTCTTCGCCGTCTCGGGTCGCCAGCAGGTAGCTCCGGCTTCGCACTGCGACCAAGCCGACAGGATCCACCGTGCGCCACTGCGCATCTCGGTCGTTCGGCGCGTAGAGAATCCGGAGCTTTCTGCCGTCGAACACGGCCCTGCGAACGGAGTCCATGATGGGAGCGGGTATCTGCTCGGTGACAACCCGGCGAGACAGAAGGTCTGTCTCCGGCTCGATGAGTAGCCGGCGAGCGGCAGTACGCGCGGTGTCGTGATGGCCGTCGGGCAACGCGTCCATCACCTTTCGGAGCGCTGACACCACTCCGGATCCGAGGCCGAGCGCGTGATCTCCGCCGTTCGATCCCACTGCAGCCAGTAGCGACAGGGTCTCATCGTGGTTGAGGCCCGGAAATTCGGTCCTGAAGCCAGGCAGTAGCGCGAACCCTCCCAGCCTGCCGCGCTCGGCGTAGACAGGGACGCCCGCAGTCGACAGAGCGTCGATGTCGCGGAGGACGGTTCGAGTCGACACTTCCAGTTCGACGGCGAGAGCATCGGCCGTCATTCGGCCGCGCTGGCGCAACAGAAGCACCAGCGAGACCAACCTGTCCGCACGCATGCGCGAACGGTACCGAAATACACGACAGAGGGTGTCGTGTATCGCTGTCAATCTTGCTTCGTACTGATCGGAAACGAACGAGACGGAGACGAAGATATGGAAAGAACTGCAGTCGACCCGGTGAACTGGTCGGTCGCTCTGGGCTTTCACCAGGGCGAGCTGGTCACCGGACCCACCAGGACCCTCTACTGCTCCGGGCAGACCTCGACGAACAGCGACGGCACGCCCGTGCACGAGGGAGACATGGGCGCGCAGCTGACGCTGAGTCTCGACAATCTGGACGCAGTGTTGGCGGGGGCCGAGATGTCGATCTCGAACGTGGTGAGGCTGGGCGTGTACACCACCGACGTCGACCTCCTGTTCCAGCACTACGGCGTACTCATGGCGAGACTGGGAGCAGCAGGAGTTGCGCCGACCACGACGATGCTGGGGGTGGCCAGGTTGGCAATCCCAGGTCAGATGATCGAAATCGACGCCATCGCCGTGGGTTGACGCCCGCCTCAGACCTCGCTGTCGAGTTGCGCCATCTGAGACTCTGCGTAGCGGGTGCCGGCAACTGCATCCGTCGGCACGGCCGTCTCGATTCGGGCCACCTCATCGGGGCTCAACGAGATATCCTCAGCAGCAATGGTTTCCATCAACCGCTCGACCGAGCGGGCACCGATCACCGGGACGATGTCGTCACCACGAGACATGACCCAGGCGATGGCCAACTGCGCGACGGTGATGCTGCGGTCGTCGGCGATCTCGGCGAGTAGTTCCACCAACTCGACGTTCCGGGTGAGGTTCTCCCCCTGAAATCGCGGGCTGTGCGCCCGGAAATCGTCGGCGGACAGTGGCTTGTGAGCTCGAAACGTGTTGCTGAGCAAACCACGTGAGAGCACGCCGTACGCCGTGATTCCGACGCCGAGTCCACGCGCGGTATCGAGGATGTCTGCCTCGATACCGCGCGAGACGATGGAGTATTCGATCTGGAGATCGCTGATCGGGTGCACCGCTGCCGCTCGCCGCAGTGTTTCGCTACCGATCTCGGACAGACCGATGTGGCGGACGTAGCCCGCCTCGATCATCTCGGCAATGGCACCGACGGTGTCCTCGATCGGCACCCGTGGATCGAGTCGAGCCGGCCGGTAGACGTCGACGTGATCCACACCCAGCCGCTGCAACGTGTAGCCGAGCGAACTCTTGACGCTCTCCGGTCGGCCGTCGAAGCCGAGCCATCCACCGTCGGGCCCGCGCAGAGCTCCGAATTTCACCGACAGCACGACGTCGTCTCGGTTGCGCTCTTTCAGTGCCCTTCCGATCAGCATCTCGTTGTGACCGGCACCGTAGAAGTCACCGGTGTCGACAAGGTCGACGCCTGCGTCGACAGCGGCATGGATGGTGCGGATCGATTCCCGGTCGTTCGATTCGCCGTACGCACCGGACATCCCCATCGCGCCGAGGCCGATACGCGAGACGGTGGGTCCGGACTTTCCCAGTTGTGTTCTGTTCATGTCGTCCACTGTGCGTTCCCGACGAGAATTGCGGCAGAGAGCAGTTGTCGGAGGACTGCCGATCCCTGGCTCGAACCGGCGACGAGGCGCACACTCGATACGTGGAACGTGACGAACTGGCCGATTTTCTCCGACGACGTCGGGAACTTCTGACTCCCGGCGACGTAGGTGTTGCACCGGGACCGCGCCGCCGCACGCCCGGACTGCGTCGTGACGAGGTGGCACTGCTGGCCGGGATGTCCACCGACTACTACACCCGCCTCGAACAACGCCGCGGGCCGCATCCGTCGACTCAGATATTGAGTGCGCTGGCCCGCGCCCTGAGGTTGGACGACGACGAGCGAGACCATCTCTTCATCCTGGCCGGCCAATCACCGCCGACGCGGATGGGTGCGGACAAACACGTCGGCCCCGGCCTGATGCACCTGCTGACCAAGCTCGACGACACTCCCGCCTGCGTGGTGACAGACCTCGGTGAGATCGTGGCGCACAATGCGATGTACCTCGCGCTGGCCGAGGACCCGCGCAGGTACACCGGGCTCGACAAGTACGTGGTGTGGCGTTGGTTCACCGATCCCGGCACGCGCCGCAACTTCGTTCGCGAGGACTGGGATCGGATGGGCCACAAGCACGTCGCCGATCTTCGAGCAGTGTCGGCCAGGCGAGCAGGCGATCCTGAGGTCGCTGTACTGGTCGAGGGTCTACGCGCCGCCAGTTCCGAGTTCGAGACGATTTGGAGCGAGCACCGAGTCGCATACAAGACGTCGGCGTCCAAACGCTTCGTGCATCCCGAACTCGGCGTGATCGCCGTCCACTGCGAGACCCTCGTGACTCAGAAAGAGGGCCAACATCTCCTGGTCTATTCGCCGCAACCGGGAACCGATGCCCGCGAGAAATTGAATCTGCTCGGCGTCATCGGCACTCAGCAACTGGATGCGACTCTCGCCGAGTAGATCGCTACGCACCCTTGCGCGCGAGGATGAGCGCGAAGCGCGATTCTGCATCGGTCCACAGATGGTCGACGTCGAATCCCGCGGCGGCGAGTTCTTCGGTGATGCCTTCCGGTCGAAACTTCGCCGAGATTTCGGTGCGCAGATCCTCACCCGCGTCGAAGTGCACGTGCAGATCGAGATCGGCGAGATACACCTCCTGCGGCGACGAGGCACGTAGCCGCATCTCGATCCACTCCTGCTCGGCATTCCAGAGCGCAACGTGCTCGAACGCGTCGGCATCGAAGTTTCCGCGCAGGCGAGAATTGATCACCGACAACACGTTTCGATTGAACTCCGCCGTCACCCCGGCCGCGTCGTCGTACGCCGGAACGAGAACCTTCGGGTCGATGACCAGCCCGACACCGAGCAGCAGGTGTTCGCCGGGATCGAGCGCGTCGGCGATGGCCTTCAGAAATTCCTCGCGCTCCTCGGGGATGAGGTTGCCCAGGGTGCCGCCGAGGAACGCGATGGTGCGTGAGTGACCCGCGGGCAGATTGTGCAGCGTGTCGGTGAAATCACTGACGATGCCGTGCACCTCGAGAGCGGGGAACTCCTGCGCGATCTGCTCGATGGCTCCCTCGAGCGCCGTGACGGATACATCTTGCGGCACATAGTTTTTCAGTGATCCGTGTTTGACCCCTGCAGCGAGCAGAATCTTCGTCTTCTCCGACGAGCCCGAGCCCAACTCGATCAACATCGTCGATTCGGTTGCCTCGGCGATGTCGAGGGCATGTTCTTCGAGGAGCGCCCGCTCGGTGCGGGTCGGGTAGTACTCCGGCAGCACGGTGATCTGCTCGAACAACTCGCTACCCAACGCGTCGTAGAAGTACTTGGGCGAGAGCCACTTCGGCGAAGACGTCAACCCGTCCCGCACATCCTTGCGCAATTCGTCCACCAGTGCTGTGTCTGCGAGGTGTACCTCGACAGTGCTCATGTGTGCTCCTCTTCGTCGAGACGGGAAACGGTGAACTCCGATGCCGTGGCAACGACAAGACTGCGGTCGTCGATGTGCGTCCAGTCGGAACTGTCGTCGGTCGGTTCGGATGCGATGGTGACGGCGTCATCGGAACGACGCACCGACAATGCGTGATGCACTGCGGTGGCGTACATGTTCTCCCCATCGCCGAGCAGAAAGTTGAGCCTGGACCCGGGCGCGCGCGCTTCGATGCGCCGAACCAACGCGGCAAGGGCTGCCGGCGGGGCGAGAGTGTCGAGTAACTGCCGCAACACGATCCAGACTGCGGCTGCGTCGGTCGGAGCAGGCAACGTGAGTGCATCGACGGCCGGCACCTCGGACCACAGGTCGGTCAGCGAGTGGGGCCAGCCGCGAACCACACCGTTGTGACTGAACGCCCAACGGCCGTCGGTGAACGGCGCGCAGGCAGACCGTTCCACCGGCATTCCTACCGTGGCCGATCGTACGGCGGCGATCACCGACGTCGAATGGAGCTGCGGCAGAACATCATCGACCGCCGAGTCGGTCCAAATGGGCATCGGATTGCGGTAGCTGCGCACCGAACCGTCCTGCCACCAGGCCACGCCGAACCCGTCGGCGTTGATTGTGCCCCCGCCGCGCATGTCGTTCGGGGCGTACGACTGCACACGTAAACTGTGTTCACCGTCGGTGAGCACTCCCCCGACGGACGTGCGGGGGCCGAGATACCCCAGGTGACGGCACATTCAGCTGGGCTCGACGTCGCGGGCCAGCCGGAAGCCGCTGAAGATCTGCCGGCGAATCGGGTGGTCCCAGTTACGGAACGTGCCTCGACACGCCACCTCGTCGGTGCCGAACGAGCCGCCGCGCAACACCTTGTAATCGCCTCGCAGAAACACCTCGGAGTATTCGGCGTAGGGGAACGCCTCGAATCCGGGGTACGGCTCGAAGTCCGACGACGTCCATTCCCAGACGTCACCGATGAGTTGGTGCACGCCGTCGGCAGACACACCGTCCGGGTACGCGCCCACGTCCGCCGGTTCGAGGTGCCGCTGATTCAGATTGGTATGCGCCGCCGTGGGTTCGGCGTCGCCCCACGGGTAGGCACGGCTGGTACCGGTCTTGGCATCGAAGCGCGCGGCCTTCTCCCACTCCGCCTCCGTCGGTAGGCGCTTGCCCGCCCACCGGGCGTACGCGTCGGCCTCGAACCAGCACACGTGAACGACGGGTTGGTGCGGACGCACCGGACGGCGCACCCCGAAGCTACTACGCCACCAGGTGCCGTCGGAATCGCGCTCCCAGAACTGCGGAGCGCTGAGATCGGCCTCGACGCGGTGCTGCCACCCCTTCTCGGTCCACAGATCGCGGCGTCGGTATCCGCCGTCCTCGATGAACTCGACGAACTGTGCGTTGGTGATCGGGGCGCGGTCCATCGCGAACGTCGGCACGTGTACCGGGTGGGCCGGACGTTCGTTGTCCAGCGCCCACGGGTCGAGTGAGGTGCCCATCGAGAACGACCCACCGGAGATGATCGCCTCACCCGCCACCTGAACCGCAGACGACGGCGGCGCAGGGGCGGCGAGAACAGCGGGCCCCGAGCGTAATTGATGCGTCGCCAGCATGGTCTCGTCGTGTTGCTGCTCGTGCTGCGCGATCATGCCGAACGCGAATCCATGCTTCTCGACCGGCCTGCCCGCAAATGTGCTGCGGTCGAGCACGTCCCAGGCCTTGTCTCGAACGGTCTGCACGTAGACGCGCGCCTCGTCGGGAGTGAGCAACGGAAGCGACGTTCGTGAAGAACGCGAGTGCTTGAACGCGTCGTACAGCTCGTCGATATCGGGACGCACTGGGTCACGGCCACCGACGTCGCGAACCAGCCAGAGTTCTTCCTGACTCCCGATGTGCGCGAGATCCCAGACCAGCGGGCTCATCAACGGCGAATGCTGCGCCATCAGTTCGGTTTCGTCCACGCAATCGGTGAGTGCTGCACTACGGGCGCGGCTGCGTGTGAGGACCGTTTCGATCCTGTTCCTGAGTTGTTCGGCGCTCACACCGATTCCTTTCGAGTGTGGAATTCCCGCGTCGCAGAGTCGAATTCGCTCGGGGGCTCGCCGGAGTGACATCGGCGAGCGGCTGCCGACAGGTTGTCGGCGTGCTCGCCGCCGAACTCCGCCGCGAGGTTCAGCAATTCGGTTGCGGCCGAGCGGAGATCGCGGTCGCCCAGCCCGACGCGCGCCGCGTCGATCCAACGTCCGGCGGTCCCTGCTCCGATCTCGGTGGCGCGAGCCACCAGCTCGGGTGTCGACAACAGCGCCTCGAACGCCGCCGCAGGAACCACCCACTGCCCGTCCGGCTGGGCATCGAGGTAACGGATCTCGAGGTGACCACACGCTCGAACCTGAGGGAAGAGGGTGGTCAGGTGATAGTCGAGATCCCCGTATGTGGGGGCGCGCCCGACGACGCCCGGATCGGCCAACCATTGTGCGAACGTCGTACCCGCGGGCGCTTCCCAGTTCTGGTCGACGCCCTGTATGCAGAGCAGCGGCACGTCGAGAGCCCACCGTGCGTAGTCGGCAATCGGGTCTCCGGTAGCGGGAACCGCGGTTCTGCTGGAATCCGTTCTACTGGAATCGAGTTCGAGCCACGTCCGCATGCGCTGGGACGCCCATACTCCTTCGGGGGCTCCCTCGAGCTCCGGGGATCGGGCGAAGGCCGCCACGAAGGCCGGGCCGATGACGTGGAGCATTCGCCAACGCGCCGCAACCTCGGCTCGATCACGACCGGCGTCGACACTCACCTGCGCGGCAGCCGTGTTGCACATCATCAATTTGCCATAGGGCCCGATGGTGGTGAATCGGTTCTCCATCGCGCAGTATCTCGGCAGGACGAGGAGTCGTTCCGGAGCACGCGCGGTATCGGCCGGAACCGCCAGGATGTCGATACCGGAGCCGTCGAGCATGTCTCGCAACAACCGGGCATCGGCGTCGAGCATCGGTGCGAGATCGGAAACGGATGTATAAGGCGAACTGGACAATTCGACTTGGCCGCCGGGTTCGACGGTGACCATACTTCCGCCCGGCAACGTCAGGGCGGGTGACTCGGGGGCGATACTGCGCGGGGAGTGGTCACCGAGTGCAGCTGCCAGCAAAGAGAGGCTGGGACGCGTTCCGTCGTCGAGGGCGGTGAGCCACTCGAGTTCGGCACCGATCAGCGTCGGTGGACCCAGCTTGAAACACACTTTCGACACGTACGCCTCGGCTGCTGGGCGTGTGCTCAGCTCGAGGGATTTCTCGTTCGACGACACTTTTTCCTTCTTTCCGCACTCACCACGTTCTTCGCTACCGAACGTACCCAGCTGCGGGGATCGAAAACGCCGTGATCCCGCGTCGTATCGAGGCTACCGATTGTGCAACCCTGATGCCGAGAGTTCGTGACAGGAAGGACGACCGATGCTCGATCAGGACCGCATTCGCAGCGACACCCCCGGTGCGTCGGGTCGGGTATTCCTCGACAGCGCCGGCTCCTCGTTGCCGCCGACCGTCGTCGTCGACACCGCCGTTGCGCACCTGCGCCGGGAAGCGGAAATCGGTGGCTATCGGGCCGCAACCGAACGAGCGAACGACCTCGCCGCAGTGAAGACATCGATCGGAACGTTGATCGGGGCTTCGGCGTCGAGCATCGCTCTGAGCGACTCCGCGACGCGTGCCTGGACCGACTTCTTCTACTCGGTGCCGCTCTCCCCCGGTGATCGAATCCTGCTGTGCGAGGCCGAATACGCCAGCAACGCGATCTCCGCCCTCCATCGCGCCGAGGTCACCGGAGCGATCGTCGAGGTGATTCCGAGCGACGAGTCGGGACGAATCGACGTCGACGCGCTGGCAACCATGCTCGACGATCGCGTGAAGCTGGTCTCGGTGGTGCACGCACCCACCAACGGCGGTCTGATCAACCCCGCCCGCGCCGTCGCAGATCTCGCCCACCGACACGGTGCCCTGGTACTGCTCGACGCCTGCCAGTCCATGGGGCAGATGCGCGTCGACGTCGCCGAGCTCGATGTCGACGCTCTGTCCGCCACCGGACGCAAATGGCTTCGTGGCCCGCGCGGAACCGGATTTCTCTACCTGCGTCCAGGATTGGCGTCGACGCTGCATCCACCGGCCCTCGACTTGCACAGCGCTCAATGGGAAGACACGTCCACCTACCGAATGGCCGACGACGCCACGCGATTCGAGTTCTGGGAATGCGACGTCGCGGCCAGGCTCGCACTCGGTGCCGCCGTCGACTACCTACTCGACCTCGGTATCGACCACGTCGAAGAAGCCGTCGCCGAACGTGCCGAATACCTGCGCGCCGGACTCCGAAAAATCCCCGGGGTGACGGTGCAGGATCTGGGCGATCGCAAGAGTGGCATCGTCTCCTTCTCCGTCGACGGTGAGGATCCCGTGTCTGTTCGCGATCGACTCGCCGCCGAGGAAGTGACGGTGACGGTCAGCCACCGCAGCTCGACGCGACTGGACATGACGGGCCGGGGACTCGACGCCGTGGTGCGCGCATCTCCGCACTATTTCGTCACGTTCGCCGAACTGGACACGATGCTCGCTGCGCTCGCAGGTGAGCGAAAGTTCGTAGCAGGGGTCGAAGTTCCGCTCACGTAGGCAGCCACACCGATTGCCGAGACCGCCAGCCCGCCCACTCCAACCCAGGTGATCGCATCGCCGAACATGAGCCAGGCCCACACCATGGTCGTCGGCGGAGTCAGGTAGAGCAGCACACTGGCGCGGGTGGGCCCGTTGCGACGCACCACGAACAGGTACGCGCCGTATGCGCCGAAGGTCGACAGCACCACGGTCCAGGCGACGGCCAACCCGAAACCCACTGTCATCGGCGGTGCGGCATCTCCGGCCAGCATGCTCCAGGTCATGAAACCGGCTGCGCTGAACGAACATTGGATGGCCATCGACAGCGCGATCGGCTCCTTCGGTGCCAGGATTCGCTGACCGATCGTCCCTATCGACAGAGCCAGCATCCCGGCGGCCGGTAGCAGGTAGACGGGCCAGGCGAGATCCGCACCGGACATGTCCCCCACCACGACCAGCGTTACCCCGACGATGCCGACGGCGAGCCCCAGACTCTGCCTCGCCCCGACGCGTTCGCCGAATATCCTGCTCGACGCCAACGCGACCAACAGCGGCTGCAGGGCGGCGATCAGCGCGGCGACACCTGGCGGAACGCCCATCCCGATGCCGGTGATGGTGGCCCCGAGGTAGAGGAACTGGCAGAACAGGCCGAGAACGGCGTGAATTCGGATGGCGTGCCAGGTCGGTGTCAGCCGTCGATATCGGCACCAGGCGATCAGTAGCACCACGGCCGCGACATAGCGCCAGGCCAGCAGCGTGTGCGCGGGGGCTTGCGCTGTGCCGAGCTCGGCTCCGATGAAGCCCGAACTCCACAGCACCACCAGGGCAGTACCTGCCACGGCGTCGACATTTGCTTTCATGCAGCGATGTAAACATACAGGTCTGTATACTCGCAGTGCACCTGCTTCTCACCAGCGCTTTCGGAAGGCAACCATGCTCGACAAGCCACTCACCCCCGCCGGAGAACGCATTCTCACCGTCGCCAGCGAGCTGTTCTACGCCCGCGGAATTCGTGCCGTCGGCGTCGACCTCATCGCCGAGGAAGCCGGCACCACCAAGAAGACCTTGTACGACCGCTTCGGCTCCAAAGACGGCCTGGTGCAGCGGTACCTCACCCGCCGGTACGGCCTGTGGTGCGAGCACGTGAGTCGGTACGTCGAATCCCTCACGCCGGGAGACGCGCGCATTTTAGGGGTGTACGACGCCCTCGATCTGTGGATGCGCGACAACCATCGCGGCTGCGGGTTCGTCAACGCGTTCGCCGAGTTCGGCGGTACCGACAGCCCGGTACTCGACATCATCAAGTCCGAGAAGGAATGGACCAGATCACTGTTCGCGCGATTGGCCGACGACGCCGGGTACGCCGACGCCGAACAGCTGGGATCGCGGCTGTCCGTACTGCACGAGGGTGCGGTGGTGATGGGAACCGCGGGCGGCCGTGACGATGCGATATCCGTCGCGCGTGGAGTTGCCGCCGAGTTGCTCGCTGCGCTCGCAGGTGCGCGAAAGTTCGTAGCAGGGGTCGAACTTCCGCGCACATGACGTGGTCGTGTATTGTCTTCCAGGTTGTCTCGGCGAGGGTAGATCCACGATTTCAGGATCCACCGTTATCGACGCGGCTCGGCCCCGTTGGCCGCGCTCGTTCGTGTCCGCCCCGACGAGCTTGACCGCCCGACGAAGTACGCCGCACGAACCACAGTTATCAGGAGCATGTAGCACCATGGCATCGAAGGTAAACAATCTCACCGCGCAGGTCCGCACCGAATTCGGCAAGGGCGCAGCTCGCCGTGCACGTCGCGACGGCCTCGTTCCCGCCGTTCTGTACGGACACGCCACCGATCCCCAGCACCTCGCGCTGGACGCTCGCGCGTTCGCGGCTGTGCTGCGTAACGACGGCACCAACGCCGTGCTCACCCTCGACATCGCCGGCAAGTCGCAGCTGGCGCTCACCAAGTCGATCGTCGTGCACCCGATCCGTCGCAGCATCGAGCACGCCGACCTCCTCGTCCTGAAGAAGGGCGAGCGCGTCACCGTCGAGGTCAACATCATCGTCGAGGGCGACGCCGCACCGGGCACCCTCGTCACCACCGACTCGACCGCGGTCGAGATCGAGGCCGACGCACTGGAGATCCCCGAGAACTTCGTCGTCTCCGTCGAAGAGGCTCAGATCGGTACCCAGATCACCGCAGCCGACCTGGACCTTCCGTCCGGCGTCACCCTGGTGTCCGACGGCGAGACGCTCCTCGTCAACGTCGTCGAGGCTCCGTCCGAGGAAGACCTCGAGGCCGACGGCGAAGGCACCGAGCCCATCTCCGAAGAGGGCGAAGCCGAGACTCAGGAAGAAGCAGAGTCCACGGACGAGGAAAGCTCCGACGAGAGCTGATTCTCACCCAGCACGTCGAACGGCGCGTCGCTCCCCCACGGGACCGGCGCGCCGTTCGTTTCGAATCACCGATGAGAGAATGACGACCGTGAGTGTTGACCCCGAAGCGCCTGCCCTGATCGTCGGGCTCGGCAATCCCGGCCCGCAGTACGAAAAGACCCGCCACAACGTCGGTTTCATGGTCGCCGACGCCTTGGCCGGACGCATCGGCGGGGCGTTCTCCTCGCACAAGAAGTCCAATTCCGACATCGTGCAGGCACGTCTGGGGCGTCGCTCGGTGGTCGTCGCCAAGCCGCGGACGTTCATGAATCTCTCGGGCCAGCCGGTCGCCGCCTTGGCACGGTTCTTCTCCATCGACGCGGCGAACATCGTGGTGGTGCACGACGAGTTGGACATCGACTTCGGTGCTCTACGACTCAAACTCGGCGGCGGCGAAGGTGGCCACAACGGGCTGCGCTCGATCTCGCAGCATCTGAGCACCAAGGACTATCTGCGGGTTCGCGTCGGCGTCGGACGCCCACCCGGACGAATGGATCCTGCGTCGTTCGTCCTCAAGCCGTTCTCGGCCGCCGAACGCAAGGATCTCGGCGTCGTCGTCGAAGAAGCCGCGGACGCCGCCGAACTCCTGCTCTCGGCCGGGCTCGAAGCTGCCCAGAACAGGGTGCACCCACGCTGAACCTCACACCCCTGTTGTGAGGTGCGCGCCTGTTCTCGCTTCCTGACGCAGGCGCGCACCCCGCAAAAAGGTGTGAGGTCTCCTGCCGTTTCAGGCGATCAGTGAGGCCGAATTGGCCCGTCGCAGTTTGCCGCTCGACGTCTTGGGAATGCTGCCCGGTCCGAGAACGGCAACGGTGCGGGGTCGCACTCCGACCTCCGAGTGCACGGCGTGGACCACCTCACGTTCGATGCGCTTGACCTCGTCCGCATCGCCGATGTCGTTGGTTTCCACGGCCACAGCGAAACTTTCACGCTTGTCGCCTGCATCGAGCCGGATGGCCACGGCATTGCCGGGACGCACACCGGCGACGGTTTGTGCTGCCCGTTCGATGTCGGTGGGATAGATGTTGCGACCGCCCATGATGATGACGTCCTTGATGCGTCCGCAGACGACCACCAGTTCTTCCTCGGTGATGTAGCCGACGTCGCCCGTGTCGAGCCAGCCGTCGGCGTCTTGCGTCGAGACCGGCCCCTCGACGGTGATGTACCCGGGGGTGACGGCCTTGCCCCGCACTTCGATGATGCCGACACCTCTAGCGGTCAGCACCTGCCCCTCCTTGTCGACGACGCGGCCCTCGAGGCCCGGCACGAATTTGCCGAGGGTGGCGAGAGATCGAGTGTTGCCACGGGTGGACGGAACGGCTCGACCCAGAGTCTCGAGCAGGTCCGCGTCGACCACGTCGATCACCTGGCCGCGAGCGGGGTCCGGAATCGACACCGCCAGAGTGGTTTCCGCCATTCCGTACACCGGAGCGAGAGCCAACGGGTTCAGCTTGTACCGGGCACCGGCCTCTGCCAACGCGATCATCGTGTCCGGATCGACAGGCTCGGCCCCGTTCCAGGCGTAACGCAGAGTGGACAGGTCGAGGTCCAGGTCGTCCTCGGCCTGGCGCAACCGACGCGCAAGCAGTGAGTACGCGAAATTCGGTGCCGCCGTGACGGTGCCGCGGTACTTGTGAATGAGCTTGGCCCACAACAGCGGTGAACGCAGAAAGTCCAGCGGAGTGATGCTGACGACCTCGGCACCGACTTGCATCGGCACCGAGAGAAAGCCCACCATCCCCATGTCGTGGAACAGCGGCAGCCAACTGATCATCACGTCGGACTCGACGTCGAACTCGATGCGGTCGATCATCGCGTACGCATTGACGTAGAAGTTCTCGTGCGTGATCCGTACGGCTTTCGGTGAACCGGTCGAACCGGACGTGAGCTGCTGCAACGCGATATCGGATTCTGCCGTCGGCACGGGGTCGATATCGCGACCGGTCTTCATGTCCTCGATCTTCAACACGGTGATGCCGCGCTCCTCGAGCACTGGGGCGGCGATGTCGAACGGGGCCCCGAGAACGACGGCCTTGGCCTCGATCATCCGCACGACGGTCTCGGTGTCCTCGCCCCACACGGCGAGGTCGGTCCGCGGAGTCGGCTGATGCAGCATCGTCACCGATGCTCCGCGCATCCACGTCGCCTGACACGCGGGTGCGATGTCCACCGGCTGACCGGCCAGGATGCCGATCGCGTCACCGTGCACGACGCCCGCGTCGGCCAACGCGCCTGCCATCCGACGCGCCTGCTCGTGAATTTCGCCCCAGGACTGCCGCAGCGCCTCATCCGGCTCGCCGGTGACCAGACCTCGCTTGCTGGTGCTCGCGGTCTCGAACATTTCCTCGGTGAACTTGCTCAACGCGCGTCTCCTCGTGAGGTGGATCCCGCCCCACCGAACACAGTAGGCAGTCCCGCCCCGCCCGCGAGGCACAACAGGCCGCGTATCCTGAGAATTCGAACGCAGGATTTCTGCCCGGTCACCGTGTCGGTGCCGCCTTCTACGAGAATGAGGTTTTCGTGAGTACCCCGTCCAGTACCCCCGACGTCGACGCAGCGCTCGAAGGGTCCGGACCGGCAGTGTGCGGCGATTCCGGGCCCTCTCGAAACCCTTCCAGAGAGCTCGAGACCGAAGTCGCCCGGCGTCGAACATTCGCGGTGATCTCGCACCCCGACGCCGGTAAATCGACGCTCACCGAGGCACTGGCCCTGCATGCCCGCGTCATCTCCGAGGCCGGAGCCATCCACGGCAAAGCCGGCCGCCGCTCCACCGTCTCGGACTGGATGGAAATGGAGAAGGCCCGCGGAATCTCGGTGAGTTCGACTGCGCTGCAGTTCAATTACCACACCTCACCCGATGCCGAGATCACCAACGTCATCAACCTCGTCGATACTCCCGGCCACGCCGACTTCTCCGAGGACACCTACCGCGTGCTCACGGCCGTCGACGCGGCCGTGATGCTCATCGACGCTGCCAAGGGCCTGGAACCGCAGACTCTCAAGCTGTTCCAGGTGTGCCGTCAGTTCGGCATCCCGGTCATCACCGTGATCAACAAGTGGGACCGCCCGGGCCAGTCGCCGCTGGAGCTGCTCGACGAGATCGAGTCGCGGATCGGCCTCACTCCGACGCCGCTGTACTGGCCCGTCGGCATTGCAGGCGATTTCCGCGGGCTGCTCGACGTGCAGGACGGCAGCTACATCCGCTTCACCCGAACCGCGGGCGGTGCGACCATCGCTCCCGAGGAATTCATGTCGGCCGAGGCAGCCGCCGAACGCGAGGGCGTCGACTGGGAGACCGCGGTCGAGGAGAGCGATCTCCTGATCTCGAGCGGTCAGCGGCACGATCAGGAGATGTTCCTGGCCGGCCAGACCTCGCCGGTGATCTTCGGCTCGGCGATGCTCAACTTCGGTGTGCGGCAGATTCTCGACACCCTGGTGGCCCTGGCCCCCGCGCCTGGATCTCGTGACGACGTCTCCGGCGGCGTGCGCGAGGTGACCGATCCGTTCAGCGCTGTGGTGTTCAAGGTGCAGGCGGGTATGGACACCGCCCATCGGGACCGACTCGCCTTCATGCGCGTGGTGTCGGGCGTCTTCGAGCGCGGAATGGTGGTCACGCACGCCCAGACCAAGAAGCCGTTCACCACCAAGTACGCCCTGACGGTGTTCGGTCGCGATCGCACGACGGTCGAGAACGCCTACCCCGGAGACATCGTCGGCCTCGTCAACGCGACCGCGCTGGCTCCGGGCCACACCCTGTACTCCGACAAGAAGGTCGAATTTCCGCCGATCCCGTCGTTCGCGCCCGAGCACTTCTCGGCATTGCGCGTCGACAGTGCGGACAAGTACAAGAAGTTCCGCCGCGCCGTGGAGCAGCTCGACTCCGAGGGCGTGGTTCAGGTGCTGCGCAACGACATTCGCGGCGACGCCTCCCCGGTACTCGCGGCCGTCGGTCCGATGCAGTTCGAGGTGGTCACCGCACGGATGAAGACCGAGTTCGGCGTCGACGCCCGGATGGAACCCCTCGGTTACTCCCTTGCCCGGCGGACCGACGCGGCATCGGCCGTCGAACTGGGTCGTCAGCGTGGGGTCGAAATCTTCACCCGGACCGACGGGGCCCTGCTGGCGCTCGTCAGCGACAAATGGCGCTTGCAGTACATCCAGAAGGAAATGCCGGAGTTGACCCTCGAACCGCTCGTCGCCGCGGGCGATCAGTAGCACCTTGTGCTGATCGATCTGCTCGACGCCGAATTCAGCGTGTTCGGCCACCCCGTGCTGTGGCGTGAGGTGGTCGGCAACGGCTTCGGGCTGCTCTCGGCCATAGGTGGGATGCGACGCGTCGTGTGGGCGTGGCCGGTGGGCATCATCGGAAACGCATTGCTGTTCACCGTGTTTCTGGGCGGCGTGTTCCATACACCGCAGGCACTCGATCTCTACGGCCAAGCCGGACGACAGCTGATGTTCATCGCCGTGAGTGTCTACGGGCTGGTGCGCTGGATGCGAGATTCCAAGCGATCGGGGGCCGCTGTGCTCCCGCGGTGGGGTACTGCGCGAGAACGGACCGCCATGCTCGTGGTCGCGGTCGTCGGCACGGTGGTGTTCGCGCAGCTCTTCGGCTATCTCGGCTCGTTCGGCAAATGGGCCGACGCGTGGATCTTCACCGGATCGATGCTGGCCACCTTCGGAATGGCCCGCGGCCTCACAGAGTTCTGGCTGATCTGGATCGCAGTGGACGTAGTGGGGGTACCGCTGCTCGTCGTCGCCGGTTTCTACCCGTCCGCGGCTCTCTACGTGGTGTACGCCGCGTTCGTCGCCTGGGGTTTTGCCATGTGGTTCAGGATCCAGAACAAATACATCGGTCAAAAAATAGCGTCTTAAACAATCGTGATGCTACTCTCAGTGTGTCCGAACAAACTTAGAGTACGTTTTGGCGTGCTCGACGCCGAGTGAGTCGTCCTGATCGATATCCGATCGTGACATCTCGGCACCGAGTCACCTGGGAACACGATGAAGTGGAAGACGACATGACGACACAGGGATCGAACTACCCATTGGCCGGGATCAAGGTCGGTGGCGCTCCTGCGCATCGTTTGGCGACGCCGCCGAAGTCAGGCTCCACTTCGCCCACCAGTGCCCGCACCGATTCTTCGGCGGCAGCGCCCGCCGAGAAGGCGGTCGAGGCCGCAACCACCGAGAAATCGGCCGAAGCGGCCACGCCCACCGAGAAGGCGTCCGCAACAGCGCCTGCACCAGCAACGTCGTCCGTCACGGATTCAGCGACCCCCCGCGCGGATCGACGTCGTCCAGAGAAGCCCGCCACGGAATCGAACGAGGTTGAAGTGACTACAAGCGATCAGATCTCAGAACACGGCCTGCCCACCAACGGCCGCTCCACGTCTCACGGATCGACCGGCTCCACGCCGACGCTCGGGCGTGGCCAGGCTCCCGACCGCCGTACCGCCATGGGCGTCGCCTCGGTACGCATCGCAGGCCGGCTGACCCAGAACGAGCTCGGCAGCCGCACCGGTGACATCCGCACCCCCGATACCTCCGTCGGCCCCGACGAGCTGCTGCAGCTTCTCGGCGAATACCTCGTCTCGGGTGGCCTGCAGAACCCCGAGATCCACGTGCGTTCCAACGGCCAGACCATCGTGCTGGACCTGCAGAACCCGGCCAAGGGTTACCGCTGACCCAGACGGTCACAACAGCTGCTGGAAGACCTCTGGTCGCACCATTTCGAGTACCAGAGGCTTCCACTGCGGTGCACGGTCCTTGTCGACCAACACCGCGCGTACACCCTCCGCGAAATCCGGCTCGGTGATGATCCATGTGGCCATTCGCAACTCGCGGTCCAGGCATTCCCGCAACGTGCTGTCTGCTCCGCGCGCAATCAACGCGTCGGTGGCCATCAGGGACGTCGGAGACAACGTCGCCAGCTGAGTCTTCGTTGTACGCGACCACGGTGTATCGCACTCGAGTGCATCGATGATGTCGACGAGAGACTCTTTCTCGAACACTGCCGCCACCGCCTCCGCGTCGAACGACAGCTCCGTCGACGACGGTGCTGTGGTGTGACGCTCAAGCGCTTCGTGAATATCGGTGCCTGCGAGGATGTCGGCCTTCAGCTCGTCCACCACCTCGCTCGGGCAGAAGTGAGTGGCCAATCCGAGTGCGAGTGCGTCCGATCCGGTGATGCGCGTACCCGTGAGCGCCAGGTAACGCCCGACACGACCGGGCAGCCGCGACAGAAAATAGCTCGACCCCACATCCGGCACGAAGCCGATCGCCGTCTCCGGCATGGCCAGTACCGCGTTCTCGGTGACGATGCGGATGCTGCCGTGAATCGAGATACCCAGACCTCCACCGAAGGCCGCTGCCTCGATGACGGCGATGTACGGCTTGGGGTAGTTCGCGATCAGTTCGTCGAGATCGTATTCCGCCGCGAAGTACTGGGGACCGGCGTCGTGGTCGCCGTCGACGACTGCCTGCCGAATCGCCTTGATGTCTCCGCCCGCGCAGAACGCCCGCGGCGAACCACTCGTCACCAGAACCGACGCGACAGCATCGTCGTCTCGCCACGCATCGAGAGCGTCTCGGATGCCCTCGATCATGGCACCGTTCAACGAGTTCAGAGCCTCCGGCCGATTCAGAACGATATGTCCGACCCCGCCGGACACCTCGGCTTCGACAACGGCCACAGTTGACTCCTTCACACGCGCATCGCTCGACGCGTAACAGTAGCGCGCGCTACTCGCGAGACTCCACCGATCGCGGGCGCGCGTCACCGGGGATGTCGGCAGGTCGACACGGCCTCTCCTCTGCGGTGAACCATCCGCGATACAGAAACAACTGGCCGAGCACCGGACTCTGAACCTTGATCTCGATGCGATGCCGCTCCTCGGCTGCGTCCCACCACTCCCGACCGATCGTCAGCGCCGACGCCACCTTCGGCAACTTCGGTGCCAGCGGGCCGAGCAGGAATCTCGGCACTTCGCTCTCGAGTATCAGACCGCCCTCGTCGTCGACCTCACACCTGGTGTGCACCACCATGTCCGAGGAGAATCCCAGATAGTCCAGGGCATAGGCGTCGGATTCCGCCGAGGAGACCATCACCGAGTTCATCCCCTGCGGATGGCCGACGAAGGCGAAACGGCGCACGAAAGACAGTGTCTCGCGGCCCAATTCGTCGACATACGCGTAGTTGGCGATGGTGAACGGCACATCCTTGCCCACACCGGCGGGGAACAGTCCACGCTTGCGGCCGGCCCACAGCAACGGCGGCGGCACCAGCCGAGAGTGCGTCATCTCCTCCATGACGCCCACCCCGAATTGGGCGAGATGGTCCGAGGACTTCAATCCGAAGCGCCACTGAACCTTGGGATGCAGACGGGAGAAATCCGAACCGAGTACTTCCGCGACCACCGATGCCATGTCTCCAGTATGCGCATCGGGCACGTGAGCGAAACTTCGTAGCAGGCTACGAGCCAACTATTACCCCGGGTCGTTCCGCAGGCTCCACTCCTGCCACATGCCGCAGGCTCTACTCCAACTCGGCGGCCAGTTCCATCCACCGTTCCTCGGCAACGTCCTTGTCCGCCAGGACCTGCTTGAGCTCGGTGTCGAGAGCGACGAGCTCGCTCTGCTCGGTGGACGCGTCGACGAGCTCGGCGTGCAGCTCCACCTCACGCTTGGAGAGCCGAAGGACGAGCTTCTCGAGCTTGCTGAGTTCCTTGCGTGCCGCGCGCTCCGAGGCCGCATCACGGGTGGCCTTGCGCGGCGCCCCGCCGGTGGTCAACGAGTCCGGCGTCGCGTCGGCGGCGAGGACGGCCCGCCTACGCAGGTACTCCTCGATGCCGCCGGGAAGGTTGGTGAGCTTGCCGTCGCCGAACAGTGCCCACGTCGAGTCACAGATGCGCTCGATCAGGTACCGGTCGTGACTGATGACGACGAGCGTGCCCGCCCAGCCGTCCAGGATGTCCTCCAGTTGCTGCAGGGTGTCGATGTCCAGGTCGTTGGTGGGCTCGTCGAGCAACAGCACGTTGGGCTCGGCCATCAGCACTCGCGTCAACTGCAGGCGGCGACGTTCGCCACCGGACAGATCTCCGACCGGCGTGCGCTGGCGAGCGGGGGTGAAGCCCAGCCTCTCCGCGAGCTGACCGGCAGAAATCTCCTTGTCGCCCAACGTGATTCGCTCGGCCACTTCCTTGACCGCGTCGAGGACACGCAGCTTCTTGGGCAGGTCGTCCAATTCCTGCTTCAGCCAACCGATCTTGACGGTCTGGCCCTGAATGCGCTTGCCCGCAGCAGGCTGCAGTTCACCGGCGAGTGTGCGGAGCATCGTCGTCTTACCCGAACCGTTGACGCCGACCAGCCCGACGCGTTCGCCGGGCGCCAGACGCCACGTGAAGTCCTTGACCAGCTCACGGCCGTCGGGAGTTTCCAGGCGCGCGTCCTCGAGTTCGATGACGACTTTGCCCAGCCGACGCTGAGCGAAGGAAGACAGTGCTACGGAGTCACGAGGCGGCGGTACATCGGCGATCAATGCCTCGGCGGCCTCGATGCGGTACTTGGGCTTGGACGTTCGCGCAGGAGCACCGCGGCGCAGCCATGCAAGTTCCTTGCGGGCGAGGTTGCGACGCCGCTCCTCGGATGCGTCGGCCTGACGGGACCGTTCGGCCCGCGCGAAGACCCAATCGTTGTAGCCACCCTCGTAGGTTTCGATACCACCCCCGACGACCTCCCACGTCTGATTGGCGACGGTATCGAGGAACCACCGATCGTGAGTGACGACGACGAGTGCGCTGCGACGCGACACCAGGTGCGCAGCGAGCCATTGCACTCCTTCGACGTCCAGGTGGTTGGTGGGCTCGTCGAGCACGAGCAGGTCCAGGTCCTGCACGAGCGCCGCAGCCAGCGCGACGCGACGCCGCTCGCCGCCCGACAGGTTGTCGATCGACGCGTCGAGCCCGGAGCTGCCGACCGGTCCGAGATCGGCGATGCCGATGCCCGTCAGGATGTTGCGCACCCGAGAATCACCGGCCCATTCGTGCTCGGCCATTCCGAGTGGGTCGAGCACCACCTGGCCGACCGTCGACCCGGGCGGGAGCACACCGCGCTGGGTGACGACGGCCATCCGCAGGCCGTTGACTCGGCTGACGCGTCCCGAATCGGGCGGTTCGAGACCGGCCAGAACCTCGAGCGTGGTGGTCTTGCCACCGCCGTTGAGGCCCACCATGCCGATGCGCTCGCCCTCCTGTACACCGAGGGAGACGCCGTCGAGCAGCGGCTTGACGCCGAAGGACTTGCTGACGTTTTCGAGATTGACGAGATTGACCATCAGGAAAAACCAATCGATTCATTAGTGACAACACGAGCGCCGGGAACCGGCCCACTCGCAACACGGACGGTGCGGCACACGCCGGCACCGGACAGTTCAGCGCTCACCGACACCGCCGCGTCGGCGTCGGCGCACAGAAACGCACATGTGGGGCCCGAGCCCGAGACGATGCCCGCCAACGCCCCGGCCGTGACCCCCGCTCGAAGGGTGCGACGCAGCTGTGGCATCAGCGACACCGCAGCAGCCTGCAGATCGTTGCCGAGCAACGGTGCGAGTGCCCGCGCATCGCCGGACGTGAGCGCATGCATCAGATCCTCGGTGCCGCCGAGGCGGGGCGGACTGCCCTTGGCACGCAACTCGTCGAGCTCGTTGTACACCGCGGGCGTCTGCAGACCGCCCTTGGCCAACGCCAGTACCCAGTGAAAGCTGTTGCGCGAGAGCACCGGAAGCAACTTCTCACCGCGTCCTGTTCCCACCGCGGTTCCGCCGTGCAACGAGAACGGCACGTCGCTACCGAGTTCGGCCGCAATCTCGTCCAGATCGTCGCGAGAGAGATCCAGATGCCACATCGCATTGAGCGCCACCAGCGTCGCGGCGGCATCGGCACTTCCGCCTGCCATGCCTCCGGCCACGGGAATTCCCTTGTCGATGGTGATCTCCACCGACGGCTCACGGCCCACTCGACGCCCCAGCAACACCGCGGCCTTCCACACCAGATTCCGCGAATCGGTGGGAACCACCTTCGCGTCGTCGCCGCGCACCCGAACCGAGAGCGACGTGGCCGGAATCACCGACAGCTCGTCGGACAGCGAGAGCGCCTGGAACACCGTCGTCAACTCGTGAAAGCCATCGGGACGCAGGTCACCGACCGCGAGATGCAAGTTCACCTTCGACGGGGCCCGAACGACAACGGGTGTGGGAACGACAGACAGCACGAGTAACCACAGTAGTGGAGAAACAGCGGCCGAGTTCACCACCAGGGTTTTGCATGCGGACCGAACATGTCCGCATTGCGTGGCATCGTGTGAGCATGAAAGAAACCTCGGCACGGCTGCTGCGGTTGCTGTCCCTGCTCCAGACCCGTCGCGATTGGGCGGGCGCGGAGCTGGCGGAGCGGCTCGATGTCACCCCGCGGACGCTGCGACGCGACGTGGACAAGCTGCGCGATATCGGTTACCCGGTCAATGCGACGCCGGGGGTGGGCGGCGGCTATCAGCTCGGCCCCGGTGCCGAGATGCCGCCGCTGCTGCTCGACGACGACGAGGCACTGGCGGTGGCGTTCGGGTTGCAGTCCGCCGCCGGTGGCTCGGTGGCAGGCATCGGCGAGGCGTCGCTGCGAGCACTGACGAAGCTGCGGCAGGTGATGCCGTCGCGCATCCGGCATCGGCTCGATGCGCTGCGAATCGATGTGGTGGAACAGACGCCGCGTTCGGCGGTGGACGCCTCGGTGCTGTCGACGGTGGCGGCGGTGTGTCACGGGCACGAGCGGCTGCGATTCGATTACCGCAAGCACGACGGTTCCGAGTCCAGACGTGAGGTGGAGCCGTACAGCCTGGTGCGGGCGGGGGCACGCTGGTATCTGCTGGGATGGGATGTGCTGCGGGAGGATTGGCGATCGTATCGAGTGGATCGCCTGATTCCGAAGATTCCGACGGGTCCTCGGTTCACCCCGCGAGAGTTGCCTGCAGGCGGGGCGGCCGCGTTCGTCTCGAAGGGAATCGATCGCGCGTTCACTCAGGTGCAGGCGAGGATCGCACTGCATGCGCCGATCGAGACCATCGCTCCGATGATCGACGAACAATGGGGCGCAATCGAATCCATCGACGAGCGCACCTGCGCGGTGGTGCTGTCCGGCGATTCGCTGCCGTCGATCGCGCGGTGGCTGGCGGCGTTCGACACCGATTTCACCGTGCTCGATCCACCGGAACTACGTGAGGAATGCCGAGTCGTGGCTGAGCGACACGCGAGACTGACCGACCGGTACCTGGCGGCGGTTCACTCTCCGGTAACCGACACGTGAGTCAATGGACCGATGACCACACCATTCGGTTTCGACCCGAAGTTCCTGGCCGACATCGACGTTCCGTTGCCCGATCGCGCAGGTGTGGTGGTACTGCCGTACACGCACTTCTCGGTGTCCATCGACCCCGACCGACGCCTCGCCGCGGTCACCGGCGTCAACATCGACGGCGCCAGCCTGAAGGATGTCGAGCGGGGCGACGACTGGCGATTGGACGACCGCCTGCCGGCGTCGCAGCAGGCCGGTAACGAGCTGTACTCGAACAACGACCTCGATCGCGGACACCTGGTTCGCCGGCGAGACCCGGTGTGGGGTGAGCTGTCGGTGGCCACCCGCGCCAACCAGGACACCTTCCACTACACGGTGTGCGCTCCGCAGACGGCCACGCTGAACCAATCGAAGACACTGTGGCTCGGGCTCGAAGATTACGTTCTGGGCTACGCAGAGCAATACGGCCGACGTCTTTCGGTGTTCAGCGGCTGCGTATTCGCCGACGACGATCCCATCTACCGAGGCATCGCCATTCCGCGACGGTTCTTCAAAATCGCTGTGTGGTCACAGGATTCGAGACCTGCGTGCACCGGCTACGTGCTGGACCAGTCGCCGTCTCTCGACCCGATCCTCGACAAACCGCTGCGACTCGAGACCGATCCCCCACCCCTCGGCCCCTACCGGACGTACCAGGTTCCGGTGGCCGACATCGCGTCGGCGACCGGCCTCGAGCTGGACCTTCTGATCGAAGCCGATCGTTACGCACCGGTGGCCGCGGCCCGCGGTGCGGCGTCGAGGTGGACCGAGCTGACGCGACTGTCGGACATCCACCTCTGAACGAACCACTCGGTTCGATACGGAATCGTGACGCGCAACGGAGCGGAATGCCAATAGCATTGCTCAGCATCTGACGAGGCGTCGACGAACAGGGGTTCGACATGCGAAGACGATGGACGACGGCACTGGTGGCGCTGGCGATGACGGTGGGAGCACTGTTCGTCTCGAGTGGCACAGCGGCGGCTGCACCGCATTCCCATCTCGCGACCGTATCGATCCCGAGCGCGTACCCCTGGGAAGCGCCCTACACGCTCGAGGTGAACGGTTACAGCGGCCTTCGATCGGACTTCGGCGGGCCGTATCACGCATTCCTGGCGATCACCGCGCAGCCGCCGACCACCGACCCGATCTACAGCCAGAACTGGCGTTTTCTGTCGTTCGCTTCGCACACCGAAGTGCAGTGGCGCAACACGACGACCGGCGCCTCGGGCGTCGCACACGAGGACAGAACGGCGAGGTACCCGTGGGGTGAGGCGTACATCGACACCGGCCTCGGGTGGGTCGAGTACACGATCACGGTCACCTCTGGAGCATTGATTCAGCAGCTCAATCCGCAGCGGGTCACGTCGTCCGGCGCACTCGAAGTGACCCTGAACCCGTTCTGACGGTCAGGCTTCGGTAGCGGCCAAACGGACGAAGGCTGCGGCGTCGATGGTCTCGCCGCGTGCCGTCGGGTCGATTCCGGCCTCGCGAAGTCGCCGTTCGGCGGCAACCGGGGAACCGGCCCACCCCGCCAGGGCTGCTCGTAAAGTCTTGCGCCGCTGCGCGAATGCGCCATCGATCACGGCGAAGACAGCCTTGCGATGCGCGGTGTCCGTCGGCCACGGTGGCTCGGCGTACCGATCGATGCGAACCAGACCCGACTCGACTTTGGGGACCGGCCAGAACACCGAACGACCCACTGAGCCTGCTCTTTTGACGTCACCGAAGAATCTGGCCTTGACGCTGGGGATGCCGTAGATCTTGCTTCCCGGCACCGCGGCCAGTCGATCGGCCACCTCGGCCTGGACCATCACCACAGCCACCCGAAGACTCGGCAGTTCCGAGAACAGATGGATCAGCACGGGAACGGCGACGTTGTAGGGAAGATTGGCCACCAAGGCGGTCGGCTCCCCGGCGATGTCCGCGGCACGGATACGAAGGGCGTCGGCCTCGATAACTGTCAGGCGGTCGGCCAGACTCGGGGCCCGGTCGGCCACCGTGATCGGCAGACGGGTCGCGAGCTTGGGGTCGATCTCGACGGCGATGACGGCCTCGGCGACATCGAGCAGCGCGAGTGTCAGCGATCCGAGACCGGGGCCGACCTCGAGCACCGTGTCTTGCGGGCCGACTCCGGCGGAGGCGACGATGCGTCGGACGGTGTTGGCGTCGTGCACGAAGTTCTGGCCGAGCTGCTTGGTGGGCCGTACATCGAGCTCGGCGGCCAACGAGCGGACCTCGGCGGGACCCAGCAGGGCCGCGGATCCCCTCACATGTTCGGACACGGCGGAAACTCTACGTGGGCAGGAGTGGAGCCTGCGGAACGACCCAGGAAGGCAGGAGTGGAGCCTGCGGAATGACCCGGGATAGTCAGCGATAACCCAAGCGCGAGGTGCATGCCGGCCATGCGCCCCAACCCTGGGACTTCTGTGTCACCGATGCGATGGCGATCTGCTCTTCGCGGGTGGCGAGATCGGCGCGCGGAGCGTACTTGAGGCCGCCCTGGCGTTCCCAGGTGTTCTGGTCGAACTGCACGCCGCCGTAGAAACCGTTGCCGGTGTTGATCGCCCAGTTCCCGGTTGCCTCGCACTGGGCAAGCGCGTCCCAGATCGCCCCGTTCTCCACCGGCGGCACCTCGGTACCGGGCTTGGCTCCGACGCGAACCGTCTTCGGCTGCGCTGGCACCTTGACCACTTCGTCGACCTTCTCGCGGCCGACCTCGACACCGTTGACCATGTTGATCTTCCAGGTGATGTCCGAGACACCGGGAGCGCCGGGATTCTCGACGACGGTCTTGCTCATGTTCATCGTCGGATCCTCGATGCGCTGCTCGGGAGCGTCGACATCGGTGGTCTCGGACTTGGTGACGGTCCGATCGCGCGTCACGACGATCTCTGCGCCGTCGGTGACGGTGGCGTCCGGATCCGGGGTGACCGTATCGGCCTCTTCCAGCGGCTTGCCCGCTGCTTCGAGGAATTCACGCACGGTCGGTGCGGCCAGAGTGACCGGGGTGACCGGGGATCCGCCGTCGACCAGCGAGACCTGCTTGGGGAGAGCCACATCGAGTTCGGTTCCGTCAAGGGGCAGTCGTTCGGATCTGGATGCGGACACGTGCACGTCCTCGGCCAAACCGGTCTGCTGCAGCGCCTCGTCGACGGTCAGGGCGGTGGTCCAGATGTCCTCGGGCTTGCCGTCCACGTTCAGCGTGATCTCACGGGCGCGGCGCAGCACCACGGTGTCGCCGTCGTTGAGCCCGGAGTCCGGGGCGGGAACAACCAGATCCTTGTCCGACGGCGCGTAGCCGGCGTCGACCAAGGCGCTGTTGACGTCGGTCTTCATCGTGCTCAGCGAAATCATGTCGCCGTCGACGTCGATGGTCACGGTCTTGTGACGGCTCACGGCCATCACGCCACCGGCGACGAGCGTCATCAACAGGGCCGCGATGACCAGGTAGAGCGTGGTCGAACGGGCGGAGTTGAGACGTCTGATAGTCGACAAGTTTCGTATTCCTGGCGGTTGCGAGCGTGACTCGGTACACGAAACGCCGAGTTCGGTCACGGTACGGTAACGAATTAGTACCCGCGCCGCAACTTCAGCTGCTACAGGCCGTACACCCGCTGGGCATTGGCAGTCGCGTGCGCCGCCAGCTCTGCGGGATCCTGACCGCGAACTTCGGCCAAAGCCCTGGCGGTGTACGGCAGGCAGTACGGCTCGTTCGGTGCGCCACGGAACGGATGTGGGGTGAGGAACGGTGCATCGGTCTCCACCAGCACCAGCTCGTCGGGCACCAGCACCGCGGCTTCACGCAGGGCATGCGCGTTCTTGAAGCTGACCGTCCCGGAGAAGCTGAGGACGTAGCCGGCGTCGACGCAGGCCTTCGCGGTCTCGGGACCGCCCGAGAAGCAGTGGAAGATCACCGTCTCGGGAGCGCCCTCCGATCTCAGAACAGCCAGCAGGTCCTCGTCTGCCTCACGGTTGTGAATCATCAGGGGTTTGCCCAGGCGCTTCGCGAGATCGATGTGCCAGCGAAATCCCTCGTGCTGCTCGGCGACCGTCGCGCAACCGTCGAGCTTGCCGGGCCAGTAGTAGTCCAGTCCTGTCTCACCGACGGCAACCACGCGCGGATCGGTTGCCAATCGCTCGATCTCGGCCTTGGCGTCGTCGTCGAGCACATTCGCGCGGGTGGGGTGAATGGCCACCGCGGCCCATACCCGCGGATCCCAGGACGCAGCGTCGACGGCGAAGCGCGCGGCATCGAGATCGTCGGCGATGGTGACCACGCGGGTGACGCCGACGGACTCGGCCTTGTCCACGATCGCGGCCACACTCGCCGCGTCGGTCGCGCCGCACGCATCGAGGTGGGTGTGCGCGTCGACGAGGGTGCCGACGGGCTCGGGCAACGGTGGTGCGGGACGGTCTCTACTCACGATCGTTAGAGTAGGCGCACCATGACTGCGCCAGCTGATGCCTCACGGCCACCCTTCTACGTCACCACGGCGATCGCGTACCCCAACGGCGCTCCCCACATCGGGCACGCCTACGAGTACATCGCCACCGACGCCATCGCGCGCTTCAAGCGCCTCGATGGCTACGACGTGCGATTCCTGACGGGAACCGACGAGCACGGCCTGAAAATGCAGCAGACCGCCCAGACCGAGGGCATCGACGTCCGCGACTTAGCGGCACGCAACTCCGACGCTTTCCAGACTGCGCAGGATCTGCTGAAGATCTCGTACGAACGCTTCATCCGTACCACCGATGCCGATCACCTCGCCGCCAGCCAGGAACTCTGGAAACGGATGGAGGCGAACGGCGACATCTATCTCGACGCGTTTTCCGGCTGGTACTCGGTACGCGACGAGGCGTTCTACACCGAGGCCGAAACCACCCTCGGCGAGGACGGCTCCCGCGTCGCGACGGAGACCAACACGCCCGTCGAGTGGACCGAGGAACCGTCGTACTTCTTCCGGCTCTCGCAGTACCAGGACAAGCTCCTCGCGCTGTACGACGCGTCGCCGGACTTCATTGCGCCGAACACGCGCCGAAACGAGATCGTGAATTTCGTCAAGGGCGGACTGCGCGACCTCTCGATCTCGCGAACCACGTTCGACTGGGGCGTACCGGTTCCCGGCGATCCCGCGCACGTGATGTACGTCTGGGTCGACGCACTGACCAACTACCTCACCGGTGCCGGGTTCCCCGAGACCGAATCCGAGGCGTACCGAAAGTTCTGGCCGGCCGATCTGCACATCATCGGCAAGGACATCACGCGCTTCCACACCGTCTACTGGCCTGCGTTCCTGATGTCTGCGGGTATCGAGCTACCCAAGCGGGTGTTCGTGCACGGGTTCCTGAACGTCAAGGGCGAGAAGATGTCCAAGTCTCTCGGCAACGTGCTGGACCCGCAGTCGTTGGTGGAGAACTACGGCCTCGATCCGGTGCGCTTCTTCTTCCTGCGCGAGGTCTCGTTCGGTCAGGACGGCAGCTACAGCCACGAGGCCATCGTCGCTCGCGTCAACGCCGATCTGTCCAACGAACTCGGCAACCTCGCGCAGCGTTCGCTGACGATGGTCGCGAAGAACCTGGAAGGAAAGCTCCCGACGCCGGGCGACTTCACCGCCGAGGACGAGGCGATGCTGGCTCGCGCGGACGCGCTGCTGGAGATCTGCCGACGCGAATTCGATATGCAGGCAATCCATTCCGCGCTCGAAGCGATCTGGTCGGTACTCGGTGAGACCAACCGCTACTTCTCGCTGCAGCAGCCGTGGGTGCTACGCAAGACCGATCCCGATCGCATGGCCACCGTGCTGTACGTGACGATCGAGGTGCTACGCATCGTGAGCATCCTGGCGCAGCCCGTCATGCCAGATTCCGCGTCGCGCATCCTCGACCTGCTCGGTGCGTCGAACCGCGAATTTGCCGATGTGGCAACACGTTCGGTACCCGGCACGGCACTGCCGACCCCGACGCCGGTGTTCCCCAAGTACGAGTAGAGCGCTCCGCGCATGTGAGCGAAACTTCGACCCCCACTACGAAGTTCCACTCACATGCGGCGAAGCCGCTCTCACAAGGTCTTTTCGAGCTCCTCCAGCGTGTTCTCCAAATGCGTCAGCATGCGCTGCAGGTGCGGCACACTGCGTCGGCACCCGATGAGTCCGAAGTTCAACGAATCGCCGTTACTGGCGACGGTGATGTTGAGTGCCTGCCCGTCGGCCACGATCGACGCCGGGTAGATGCCGTCGAGTTTCGCACCGTTCCAGTACAGATCCTCCTTGGATCCGGGCACGTTGGAGATGATGACGTTGAACGGCGGCGGGGTGTAGTCGACGAATCCCGGCACCGGACCGAACAGCAACGGAGCCATGGTGACTGCTCCTACGGCGAGTGCTTCGAGCGTGTTGAGTTCGCCCATCATCTGCTTGCCCTTGACGGTCGAATCCTTGATTCGCTCCAGCCGCAGGATCGGATCCGATTCGTCGGTTGCCAGATTGCACAGGATCACCGTCACCGAGTTACCGGCCTCCCTGTCGTCACCCTCCTTGCGGAGCGAGACCGGCACCATCGCGATCAGCGGTTCCTCGGGCAACGCGTTCTGATCGATGAGGTACGCGCGCAGAGCTCCGGCACACATCGCGAGCACCATGTCGTTGAGCGTGGCGTCGAGCGCCGTTCCGACCGTGCGGATGCGCTCGATCGACCAGCTCTCGGCGGCGAACCGGCGCGCACCGCCGATGGGCACGTTGAACATCGTCCGTGGCGCTTGCAACGGCAACTGTGCCCCTTCCTTCTTCAACGCGCGCAACCCGATTCGAGCTGTTGCGGGTGCAAAATCGACCAAGTCCCCGACGATCTTGCGGCCCACCGAGAGTCCACTGCTCAGCTGCGCCAATCGCCCGGACTGCTCCTCGGCGACCTGCTTCTTGCGCCGACCGAACAGCGACGGGTCCCAGGTGGCAACTCCGCTTCGATCGTCCGGGTCCGTGCTGAGAGTCCGCTGCATCAGCTTCAACGCGCTCACTCCGTCGACCAGTGAGTGATGCACCTTGGTGTACAGCGCAATTCGACCGTCGGCCAACCCCTCGATGATGTGTAGTTCCCACATCGGCCGATAGCGATCCAGCGGTGCGCTGTGGTTGAGCGAGAGGAACTGGAACAGTTCCCGAATGCGTCCGGGTGCCGGCAGCACCGTACGGCGAACGTGGTACTCGAAGTCGACGTCCTGATCGAATGCCCATGCCAGATTGCCCATGATCTGCACGGGCCGCGCTGGGCGCTTGCGGAAGAGCTCGTGCACCTCGCCGGAGGTGAACTTGCGGTGCACTTCCTCGGCGAACTCGTGCGGATCGCCGGGCGGGACGAACAACTCCAGCCCGCCCACGTGCATCGGGTGCTCCCGTGACTCGGCGATCAGAAACATCGATTCCGTGATGGGCATGAGTGCCATGAGCTGTCCCTTTTCCATTTGTTTTCGGTCACGGTACGGCACCGAATGTGACTCAGAACACGACCTTACGTCCGGTCACGAAAAGCTACCCGCTATTGTCCGTTACCAGGGGTTCCAAATAGAGCGGGGTTCCAACGCACGGCGCACACGCTCCGCGCAACGACAACGGGGATGGAGGCGACGGCTATGAATCCGGCGCTCACCGTAGTGAAATCGACCGACCCGGCGGCCACCGCACGCCGACGCGACATCCGCGGCGCGAGCCTGCAGTCGCAGATCCTGTCCAAGTACCTGCAGTTCACCGTCCGCCCGTTTCTGACCGTGTGGGCGCAGGCCCCCTCTCTTCCGTGGCCGATGGGGCTGGTCGACTACGCCGGTCTGCTCGTCCCGCAGATCAGCGGCACCACGCGCAGCCGCGTCATGCTGGCCGAGTGCGAAGCCGAGTGGATCCGCGCCGAGGGAACCGGAAGCGATCGCGTGGTCCTGTACCTGCACGGCGGCGCGTTCGTCTGCTGCGGACTGCGTACCCATCGCCGGATGACCTCACGGGTCTCCAAGCAGGTCGACGGATCGGTGTTGTCGGTGAACTACCGGATGATGCCGCGCAATCCGATCACCCATGCGGTCGAGGACGGCGTGGACGCGTACCGCTTCCTTCTCGATTCCGGTTACCGCCCGGAGCAGATCATCCTGGGCGGCGATTCGGCCGGCGGGTACCTCGCGTTCATGGTCACCCTGGCGCTGCGTACCGTCGGCCTGCCCGCACCCGCCGGAATCTTCACCATGTCCCCGCTGACCGACATGGACCCCACCGGCAAACTCGACCACGAGAACGCGTCGAAGTGTTCGGTGTTTCCGTCCAACGCGGTTCCCGCACTGACCGCACTGGCCGATCGCGTCGACGCGCGCATCGTCGTCGAGGGGCACCGGGGCCCGCGGGTCTCACCCGTCGACGGCGACCTCACCGGCCTGCCGCCGGTGTTGATTCAGGTCGGTTCGACCGAAATGGTCTATGCCGACGCCGAACTCATGGCTCAGCGTCTCGCGGTCGCCGGAGTCGACTGCGAACTTCAGGTGTACGAGGATCAGGTCCACGTGTTCCAGGCGGCCGATTTCGTCCCCGAAGCCCGACGTGCGCTTCGCGCCATCGGCGAGTTCGCCCGGAACGTCAGCCCCCGTACAGAAAGCTGAGATACCTTCTCCCCATGGCAGTCACAGTGAACAAGTCCGTCGACATCGACGCCGACGCAGCGACAATTCTCGACGTCCTCGCGGACGTCGAAAGCATCCCCTCGTGGTCCCCGGTCCACAAGAAGTGCGAGGTGGTCGATCGCTTCGAGGACGGCAAGCCGAACCACGTCAAGATGAACGTCTCGATCATCGGTGTCAACGACGAGCAGTTGGTCGCGTACACCTGGAGCGAGAACGAAGTGTCGTGGACCTTGGTGGAAAGCACTCAGCAGAAGGCCCAGGACGGCCGGTACACGTTGACGCCCAAGGACAACGGCACCCACGTCGAGTTCGAGTTGACGGTCGACCCGAAGATTCCGCTACCAGGCTTCCTGGTGAAGAAGGGAACCAAGACCATCCTCGAGGCAGCCACCGAGGGTCTGCGTCAGCAAGTAGTGGGCTGACCCGCTACTGCTCCTTCCGCGCAGCGAGTACGGCCTCGTAGACCTCACGCTTGGAGACGCCGTCGACCGCCACCTGGGCGCAGGCGTCTTTCAACCGCATGCCCGACGCCACCAGGGTTTCCACGTCGGCCACGAGATCCTCGGGCTCCTCGGCGACGGCGACCGCTCCTTCGAGGACGACCGTGATCTCGCCGCGCACTCCTCCCCTCGCCCAGTCGAGCAACTCCCCCAGCCCGCCGCGTCGGACCTCCTCGTAGGTCTTGGTGAGCTCCCGGCACACCGCGGCGCGACGATCGGGACCGAGCACGTGGACGGCGTCCTCGAGACACGCGACGAGACGGTGCGGTGCCTCGAAGAAGACGATGGCCCGCGGTTCGGCGAGCACCGACTGGAAGTAGGTGCGTCGCTGGCCTTGCTTACGCGGCGCGAACCCGTCGAAGCAGAACCGTTCGACCGGCAGACCCGACAACGCGAGCGCAGTCGTGACGGCCGACGGCCCGGGCAGACAGGTCACCGGCAGATGCGCATCGACACACGCGGCCACGAGGCGGTAGCCGGGATCGCTCACCGACGGCATCCCGGCGTCGGTCACCAGCAGCACCGTCTTGCCCTCGGCAACGGCCTCGACCAGCGCCGGCAGCCGAGCCGTCTCGACCTGGTCGTAGAAACTGACCACGCGCCCTGCGATCACCACGCCGAGCGAGGACGCGAGTTGTTTGGTGCGCCGGGTGTCCTCGGCGGCGACGACATCGGCACTGCCGAGGGCATCACGCAGGCGCTGCGAGGCATCACCGACGTCGCCCATCGGGGTGGCGGCAAGGATGAGCATGACTCCAGTGTCCCGCATGCAGTGCGGCGGCCTGTCATGCACCGCGGATCAACGCCTACGATCGGTACGTGACCTTGCTGACCTCTGAGCGCTCCGGCGACCGGTCGATGGTCAGTCCCGGGCCCACGGTTGCCGCGCGCGACTGGTTCCACGACACCGATGCCAGGCGCGGCTGGATCGTCACCCTCGTCATCACCGCCGTCTGCGCGATCACGCGATTCACGATGCTGCGCTACCCCACCGATGCCGGGACCCCGGTCTTCGACGAAAAGCATTACGCCCCGCAGGGCTATCAGGTACTCACCGGCGGCGGGCTGGAGGACAATCCTGCGTACGGCCTGGTGGTGCATCCACCGGTCGGCAAACAGCTGATCGCCGTCGGAGAAGCGCTGTTCGGTTACAACGGGTGGGGTTGGCGTTTCTCGTCGGCCGTGGCCGGAACTCTGTTGGTGCTGTTGGTGATTCGAATCGTGCGACGCCTCGCACGGTCGACGCTGGTCGGTGCGATTGCCGGGATCCTCCTGATCGTCGACGGGGTCACCTTCGTCAGCAGCCGGATCGGCATGCTGGACATCTTTCTCGCGTTGTTCGTCACCGCGGCACTGGGCTGCCTGATCGTCGACCGCGACGACGTGCGACAACGGTTGTCGAGAGTGCGTGACGAGGGCCGAATGGACGCGAGTGCGCTCGGTCCGCGAATGGGTGTGCGATGGTGGCGATTCGGAGCCGGCATCATGCTGGGGCTCGCCTGCGGCACCAAGTGGTCCGGCCTGTACTTCATTGCGTTCTTCGGATTGCTGAGTGTGGCATTCGATGTGGCCGCACGTCGCTCGTACGGCGTCGGGCGCCCCTGGCGGGGAACGGCATTGCGCGACATCGGGCCTGCGCTCTACGCATTGGTCGTCGTTCCGATCGCGGTGTATCTGATGACCTGGTGGGCATGGCTGACCTCCGAGACGGGCGTCTACCGGCACGAGGTCGGCAGCGGCATCGGTGCCGGAGGGCCGTTCTCTTTCGTGCCCGAAGCCCTGCGGTCACTGTGGTACTACAGCGGCAGTGTGCTGCAATTCCATGAGGGACTGACCAATTCGGCCGGCAACCGGCATCCGTGGGAATCGAAGCCGTGGACGTGGCCGATGGGCCTGCGTCCGATGCTCTACTACTTCGCCGACGGCGAGAGCGTGTCCGGCTGCTCGGCGTCCTCGTGCGTGAAGGCGATCATGCTGATCGGCACGCCCGCGATGTGGTGGCTGGCGTTGCCGATGCTCGCCTGGGTGATCTGGTCGGTGTTCGTTCGGCGCGACTGGCGTTACGCAGCAGTGCTCGTCGGCTACTCCGCAGCACTGCTGCCCTGGTTCACCACACTGGACCGGCAGATGTACTACTTCTACGCGGTGGCGCTCGCCCCGTTCATGGTGATGGGCTTCGCGTTGGTGCTGGGCGACATCATCGGCAAGGCAACAGCGTCAGCGGAACGGCGAGGTACCGGGCTACTGCTGGTCGCCCTGTACCTCGCCGTGGTGATCGCGAATTTCGTCTGGCTGTGGCCGATCCTCACCGCGATGCCGATCACGCCGCAGATGTGGCAGGAGCAACTGTGGTTACCAAGTTGGCGCTGACCGACGATCGCCGCTCGATGCAGATCAGCGGAGAATTGCCGTCTTGCCTTTGGTGAGTCCGTCGATGCTGACGCGGCCGGCACCGAATGCGGCCAGCAGCAACGCGCCGACGCCGAGGGCGACGACGAGCTCGTAGCCGTTGTCGGCGGCGAACACACCGTGCTCGAAGTGAACGAAGACCGCGGCACCGAGCATGTCGAGGAAGAGCAGCAGGCCGGCGATGGGGGTGAAGATTCCCAGCACCAGGGCACCGCCGCCGATGAGTTCTACGAATGTGGCGAAGTATGCGGACGCCGTGGGGAGCGGGACGTTCATCATCTCGAAGCTGGCCGCGGCACCGTCGAGACCGTAGGTGTTCAGCTTCTGCCAGCCGTGAGCGATGAAGACGACTCCCAAACCGATGCGGGCTACGAGGGCGACGGCGTCGCGGACGAGGGTGGAGTTCATTGTGCATCCTTCTGACACGACTACATGGGCCGCACCACGATGTCAGAAGTATGTTGAAGCGTCAACTTAGTGGTCGTTTGCACCCTTGAGCGCTGATTCGAGGAACGATCGAGCCTGGTCGTCGTCCAGGCCAATGGAACGGACCGTCTTGACGAATTCTGTCGCCGCTCGGGCCGCGATATCGCGAGAAGGATCGCCGCCCGATGCGACGAAGGAACCCGATCGTCCGCGTGTCTCGATGACGCCTTGCTGCTCGAGCTCTCGGTATGTCTTCGCTACCGTGTTCGGCGCGATCTTCAGCTCCTCGGCAAGGCCGCGAACCGTCGGAATCTTGGTACCGGCAATCAGATCTCCCGACCGCACCAGCCCGAGAATCTGCATCCTCAACTGCTCGAACACCGGTGTCGTGTTCGACGAATCGATATGAACGCGCACAGTCCGTGCCTCAACCGACCGCGTCGACTGCGTCGACGATGGACGTCGAACCGGACGTCAACATCAGAGTCTTGTGCACTGCCGCACCGGTATCGAGCAGGCGCGCGATCACGGCGGCCACATCGGCGCGCGTCACCTCGCCCGACTCGAGCGGCGGCTCGGTGAGCGATACCGAGTTCGTGGGGTCTTCGTCCGTCAGTTTGCCCGGACGCAGAATGGTCCAGTCGAGGCCAGCCCTGGCCGAAACATCTTCTTCTGCAGCAGTTTTGGCCTTGATGTAGGCCTTCCAGCCATCGTCCAAGTCCTCTGCTACCGGCTCTCCCGCACCGAACGAGCTGATCAGCACGTAGCGGCGAACACCGGCTTTCTCGGCCGCGTCGGCCAGCAGCACCGCGCCCGCGCGGTCGACGGTGTCCTTGCGCTCCGGGCCACTGTTGGGCCCGGCACCGGCCGCGAACACCACTCCGTCGGCACCGTCGAGTACGGCCGCCAACTCGTCGACGGACGCAGACTCGAGATCGATCACCTGCGGCAGTGCGCCGAGTGCTGTGACGGCATCGACGTGGTCGCCGTTGCGAATCAACGACACCGCACGATCTCCGTGCGCCGTGAGTACCTGCGTCAGATGCTGGGCGATCTGGCCGTGCCCACCTGCAATGACAATCCGCTTGTCGGTCATAACCACTCCCGTTCCTGGCGTGAATCTGTCGGCTTGGCTACCCGCGTGGCAAGATCGCAAACATGACCCTGACCGCGACCATCTACCACAATCCGCGGTGCACTACCTCTCGCACTGCGTTGAAATTGATCGAGGAAGCGGGCGTCACCCCGCGAGTGGTCCGATATCTGGAGTCACCGCCCACCGAGGACGAGCTCCGCACCCTGCTCGCCGACGCCGGTCTCGAACCCCGGCAGGCCGTTCGCACCCGCGAGAGCATCTACAAGGAATTGGGACTCGGATCCGCGGACGACGACACGTTGATCGCCGCGATGATCGAGCATCCGATTCTCATCGAACGCCCGATTGTGGTGACCGACAAGGGAACCGTGCTGGCGCGGCCCGCCGACAAGGTGCTCACCGTTCTCTGACCTCGATGGCCTCGGTGAGCAACTCGCGCGGGAAGGCAAGACCTGAAGTAATGTCGAGGTCGTGCCGATGCCCGAGTGGAACGTTCGTGAGCTGACTCCAGGCCAACTCTCCGAGCGCAGTGGCGTTGCCGTGTCTGCGCTCCACTTCTACGAGAAACAGGGGCTGATCACCAGCCGCCGAACCACGGGCAATCAGCGCAGGTTCCACCGCGAGACCTTGCGACGCGTGGCGTTCATCCGTATCTCACAGAAGGTCGGAATTCCGCTGGCCGAGATCCGGCAGGCACTGAGCGAGCTTCCGGACGAACGGACGCCGACGCGCGAGGACTGGGCCCGCCTCTCGACGCGATGGCATCGCGAACTCGATTCTCGGATAGAACAATTGACCAGGCTGCGCGACAACCTGACCGGGTGTATCGGCTGCGGATGTCTATCTCTTGCCGGTTGCGCTCTGGCCAATCCGCACGACGAGCTCTCTCATTCGGGTCCGGGTGCGCGCACGCTGGATGTCGATTTCGACGACCCCTCCACGCGACGCGGCACCAGCAACTTCGAAAATTGATCGTTGGCGCGCTGCAGCACGAACTCGTAAGGCGGCGCGAACTTGCGGGCCATCCAGTAACCGAACCTGATGTCGTTGGAGGAGTACACGAGGTACTTGCGCTTGGCGATTCCGGTGAGGATGGCATCGGCGACCACGGACGGTTCGACGGCACGCTTCTCGAATCGATGCTGCAACTTCTGCACGCGCGGATCGTCCCGGTCGACGCCGGCAATCTGAAGTGTGTTCACCAGACCAGTTTTGACGCCGCCCGGCACGACAAGGCTGACGCCGATTCCATGGCGCTTGAGGTCATATTTGAGTACCTCGGACACTCCGCGCAGGCCGTATTTGCTTGCGCTGTACGCAGCGTGCCACGGAAGTGGAATCAATCCGGCCGCGGACGAGACGTTGACCAGATGACCGCCGCGTCCGGCCTCGACCATGGGCGGCAGAAACTTCTCGATGATGTGAATCGGCCCCATGAGATTGACGTCGACCATCGACTTCCAGTGCCGGTGCTCGAGGTTCTCGACGGTTCCCCACGCCGAGATGCCGGCGATGTTCATCACGACGTCGAGGCTGCTGAACTCGGCATGGATGTCGTCCGCGAACGAGGTGACCGCCTCGAAATCGGACACATCGAAGGGCAGCGAGTGGCTGACGGTACCGCCCGCACGACCGACCATGTCCACCGTCTCGGCCAGTCCTGGGCCGTTGATATCGGTGAGGAAGAGCTCCGCTCCCACCTCTGCGGCAGCGATGGCCGTCGCCCGACCGATTCCGCTGCCCGCGCCCGTGATCAACGTCTTCTTGCCGCGCAGATCGTAAGTAGCCATCGAAGCCTGTATCCCCCACCGGTTGCCACGTTCAGTTCGATTTCGACCCTACGCGGTGACGACCGACAGGGTTGTCACAATCTTTGCGACATCTCGTCTCGGTAGTCGGCAATGGTGTGCTCGATACGCGCAGCGTCGTCGTCCGCACCGCGTTTGCGCGCGTCGTCCGCGCGCTGCTGCAAAGTGCCGATCGCTTTCCGCAGTTCGTTGTCCGACATTCTCGATTTCTGAGCAGTGTGTTCCATGTCACACAGTGTGCCCGGCATGCGGAAGCCCGGCAAGCACTACCCGATCACGATATTTCTCGGTACGAAACTGCTCAGACGGTGACGGATGCAGAAGTGATGTTCTCGCGCACGAAACTGGACAGACTCCGTGCTGCGAACTCACGGAAGTAGGCGAGCTTGTCGGCGGGCACGAGCGATGGGAGCACGGTGTTCCATACCTTTTCCATCCGTGCGGGTGCATCTTCGAGACGTGATTGCGCCTCGGACACCATCAAGACCCCGGCGAGCATCTCGCACACCAGCAATGCTGCGTTGCCCGCATCCAGGTGATCGGCAACGTCGCCGTGCTCGATCGCCCGCTCGAAAAGATGCTCGAAAATGTTTCCCCACGTACCGAACACACTGCCACGCGCGGTGTCGGAACCGTCGATCTCCATCTGCAACCGGTACATGACTCGAACCAAAGGATCCGAGGCCGCGAGCTCGAGCACGGAGTACGAGATTCCGATGACGGATTCGAGTGCCGGGCTACGGCTGTCGACCAGGCCTGCACACGCGGTGGACACCCGCTCGTGGCCTTCGTCGACGATCGCGCGGGCCAGCTCTTCCTTGGACGCGAAGTGGAAGTACAACGCCCCCTTGGTCACGCCGGATTGCGCAGAAACCTGACTGAGGGTGGCATTTGCGTGCCCCACCTCGAGAAAGAGATCTGCCGCGGCGCGTAGTGCGGCTGCGCGCGTTGCTTCTGCTCTGAGTTGTCTCACCATGTTGCTGCACCCCTGCTCTGTCGACCTTGCGATGACATCGACGCCCTGTCCACGCTGCCTGCCCGTCGACCGACGGCATGAGAGCCGAATTGACGACGCCCAATCGGCCCGACTGCGCTCGACAATAGTAACCGGTTCGATGGTGACTTTGTGATTCGAAAGTGACAATTGCGTGAAGAAGGTTCTGTTTACAAAACTATTGAAATGAAAAGTTCCACTTCCCCAGATTTTGTAACGACTTCTACTTCCTCTTTGTATGCCCGAAAAATTACCCCGGACGCCACACAGTCGTCGACCTGAGCCCACACGTCCTCGACAGGGTCCGCCAAAGAACCACTCGGTGTGAATACTGCAAACACACCGGTCGGTATTGAAACGAATACATCCCCCGCGTCGACGTCAGCGGGAGAATCGACCGAAACAGCGACGACTGCATTGACCGTGCCGTGCGGATCCGGAACGTAGACCGTGCTCACTTCGTTCGCGCCGATGTGCTTCTCGCGCACGCGATCTCGCAAGAATCGCATCCATTCGCTACCGCTGGATTCGGCACCGGCGTCCACCCTCGGCGCTACCAATCCACTGAACAGTTCCGCACTGCGCGCTGTCACTCGAAAGCTCACGACGAACCACCGGGCACAGTGATCGCCAGATAGAGATCGATTTTGTATGCGTGCGGATAGCACTCGTAATCGCCGGTGAACGATCGCACTATCTCACCCTGTTCCTCCGCATGATCGATCTGAGTCCACAGTCGGGTGAGAACCTCGGGGAAATACCCCACTGCAGAAAATCGTGCATATTTCGCAGCAGGCACTTTCGCGACGAGATGCCCTCGCGCAACCTGACTCAGCGAGGAACACAGATAACCGACTATCTGTGTGTTGTAAGAGCCGATACCGGGGGCGAAGTCGGTATAAATCGAAGCCAACGGTCCCGACGTGTCCTGATTGAGCACCGCAGACCAGGCCTGATCCAAAGCGGGGTCGTTGAGCCTGCCCAGTGCCCGTTTGGGGCTGCGGACTGGAAGACCGGCAACCCACGTTTCGGGGAGGTCGACGATCTCGAACGACATTCGTACTCCAAAGAGAAGTTGCAGGGGCAGATCCTGTGCTCGGAACCGGTCCGGTCGAGGATATCGCCCGTCAATCTACCGGCCCGACGGGCAGGTCGATCGTCAATCGATCAACCATACCGTCAGCCCGTTTCGATTGCTAACCAACTTCTGCACGCACAGCCGAGGCTTCGGGCGCTCTCAGGTGTCGAGCCGCCAGCACCGCGACGACCAGCCCGAAGCCACCGACGCTCAGCCATGGCAGCAGGTCGATCGCGGACGCCGCGAAGGTGCCACCGACGAACCCCCCTGCAGCGATGGCGAGGTTGACCAACGCGACGTTGAGCGTCGCGGCGAACCCCCCGCCCAGTGCTACGACCGCAGTGGTCACGATCGGAAGCGCGGCCATCTGCGCGGCACCCCACACCGCCAGCGCGGGAAACACCACCGCCGCGGAGCCACCGGACAGTGCGAGCGCGGCAACCGCGACCATCGCAATCACGGCGAGCACGGTCACCCAGAACGTATCGGCCCGTCCGCCCAGGTAGCCCCCGATGGCATTGCCCAGCAAGCCCGCTACGCCGAATACCCCCAGCCCCATCGAAATGCCGCCGGATCCCATCCCGGCCGACTGTTCGAGGTAGACACCGAGGTAGGGAAAGAAGAAGTTGGACACGAGCAGAATTCCGACGGCAACTCCCAGCAAGCCGAGAACGCCGGGCACGGTGACCACCCGGAGTTGGTGTATGCCCCCACGCACTCCCGGCCCCTCGATTCGACGCGGCAGGACGGTCCACAGACCCGCTGCCAGTACCGCTCCGAGCACGGCCAGCGCCACGAACACTGCACGCCACCCGGCAACCCCGCCGAGATACGTGCCGATCGGTGCCCCGAGGAACATCGCGCTCATCAGACCGCCAAAGACCAGAGACACGGCCTTTCCGCGCGCCTCCGGCGCAACGAAGGTGGTGACGGTGCTGACGGCCACGCCGAGCGCGACTCCCTGCGTCGCCGCGGACGCAATGCGTCCGATCAGGAGCAGCGGGAGTCCGGGCGCCGCTGCCGCAACCAGGTTCGCCGCCGCGAATACGAACAGAAGCGCGGTCAGCAGTGCACGTGGATGACGATGCGCCAGGGCGAGGCCCAGTGGGATGGCGAGAATTCCGACCGAGAGCGCATACAGAGTGACGGTGAGCCCGGCGGCACCGACGGTGGTGTTCAGATCCCGGGCCAGCTGAGGAACGAGGCCGATGGCCACGAACTCTGCTGTTCCGATCACGAATGCGACGGCGGCGAGCAACAGGACAGGGGGCGACAGGAGAGATCGCTGCTGCACATGGGCATACACGGTGGACGTCATGCCGACGACGCTAGAACCGAATCGGTATAGGATCAAAGACGAATTTGCAGTGCGCTGTATAGACAACCCCTATAGGAGACGGCGAATGAGCATCCGCCAGTACGAATATGCACTCGCCGTGGCCGAGGAGGGGTCGGTGACCGCGGCGGCCGAGAAGCTCCGCGTCGCTCAGCCGTCGATCTCGCAACAGATCAGGTCGCTGGAGAAGGAACTCGGCGTGGAACTGTTCCTCAGGACCTCCCGTGGACTGAGCCTCACCGTCGCCGGACGCGCCTTCGTCAAGGAGGCATCGATCGCGGTGTCCGCCGCTCGCCGCGCTCGCGCCGCTGCGACGGCGTGCTCAGGCACAGTTGCCGGCGAGCTGGTCGTCGTCGTGGAAACCGGACTGGGGATGTGCCAACTCCCGCGAGCCATCGGAGAGTTGCGGCGACGGTATCCCCGCCTCGAGGTGACCCTGTACGAGGAGTCGGACCCCCAGGCCATCGACCGCTTGGTGCGCACCGGCGAGGCAGACCTGGTGCTGTCCAGCGACTACGGCCACTACGACCCCGATGCCACGGTCATCGGCGACGAATCGTATGTCGTCGTACTGTCCGAAGGACATCCGCTGTTGACCAGGAAAGTACTGACGCTGACTGAACTGGCGTCTGCGCCGTGGGTTCGACTGCGACGGGGCAGTGCTCGAGACGACGTCATCACGCACGCACTTCGCTCGCACTCGTTGTCCGTATCGACGGTCGCGCGCGCATCCCAACTGGCCACTGCGGTCAAGCTGGCTTCGGAGGGTCTGGGCGTCACACTGATACCGGCCTCAGCCGTGCCACCGGGATACGGGCACCTTGCGCGCCCGCTCGATCCGCCGGTGTCGCATGCCGTTCGCGCAAGCGTCCGCTCGCCTTCCGGTCCCGCCGAGTCTGCACTGCTCGACTATCTGGGCCACGAGAATTGGTGCGGCCTCGACCTCGTTCACGCCTGAGACCGACAATTTCATCGCCCTGATTTTCGGGCGAAACGGACTTTGTGGATATTGCCCCAGGGTTTATCGATTGCTGAGAAATCGACGACTTATTACATTGCTGTTATTCATCGTCGGGCAACCGAGAATTCACTTCCCGGAGGCAGCGGCAAATCGATCTTCGCGAATGGCGGACAGATGCCGGTCGGATGTATCGCTCGAGTCGGAATGCGAAACCGGGAGAATGCGCGAATCGCATGTGGACAACATGCGCGTCAGCGGCCAATGAACAGTGTGCAGGATCATATCCGCGACCAACAAACGACGTAGCGACTTACCCGCCAGGCTGTGGAACGCCCAGGTCCGATAGGAACTGAGTACGTAGTGGCGGTATTCGAGTGGCGGTGTGAGCAGTCGACGCCCCGATACCTCGACACACATCGTCTTGATCTGTGCGATGTGCAGCCCGACGCGGTAGAGGCACAGCGAAAGATCGATGTCCTCGTGCAGGTCGGTTCGCAAACTCACTCGGTCGCGGGCCGCCTCCCAGGCAGAGCGACGAATGGCGAAGTTGTTGCCGGACGCTGCAGATACCCGCAGCTCATCGGGCTTTCGCTTGGTCGTGTACTTGACGAAGGCCCGGTAAGGAGCAGCCCAGGGCGAGTCGTAGAGAAAGATCGGTCCGGTCACCGCGGCGTAGTCCAGCCGTCGATCGAAGAAGTCCAGAATCGATTTCGCCCAGCCTGCGCCGACGTGGGTGTCGGCGTCGATGCGTCCGATGATCGATCCGCTCGCGTGATCGAATCCGGCATTTCGTGCATGCACGACTCCCCGCTCGCACTCGGCCACGAGTTTCACCATCGGAAATCGACGTCGGCGGTCGAGCACGATTTCGGCGGTGTCATCGGTGGAGTTGTTGTCGACGACGATGATTTCGTGAATGTGTTCTTGCTGCTCGAGCAGTGCATCCAAGCATTCACCCAAGTGGGCGGACTCGTTGAATGCAGGAACAACGATCGAAAGAGTGTTCACCCGTGCCAACCCCTGACGAATTGTTTAGGCAATCGTGTGGCTCGATTCGATTGCAAAATTCGTTAGTCCCGAAATACGAGCCGCGGACGGATCTGATGCTACCTCAATATTGCGGAAAGATAATTCGTCGATTTATGCGTGATAAACAATATGAATTACGACTGACGATCACCGAACGTACTTCGATTCACTCGAACAACAATAAAACGGGTACTCGGCCGGTTTGACCGCAGTGAGCCGACTAATCGTTCAGGGTTCGGATTCGTCTCGCCGGACTGCCCACGTAGACTCCGTCGGGATCACAGTCCTTGGTCACCAGAGAGTCGGCACCGATGATGCAGCCCGAGCCGACGCGGACGCCTGGCATGATGACGGCACTGGAGCCCACCCAGGTTCCCGATCCGATCGTCACCGGCCTGCCCACCAAGCGCCCTGCCCGTCGACTCGGAGCGCCCACCTCGTGTGTGCTGGTCAACACGCGTACATGATCGGAAAGAAAGACCCCGTCACCGATATCGATGTTCGCCACCGTGTCGAAGTAGCAGCCGTAATTGACGAACACACCGGCACCCAGACGAAGCACGCCTCGCCCCTGGACCATCTGACCGCCGTAGACGAGCGCCTGGGCACCTCCCCGCACACGCGCTCCCCGTAGCGCACGTCCGCGGAGTATCGCGGGCAGAAGCGGGCAGTTGGCCAACGCCACCACGGCCGACTGCCGCACCTGGAACACAGCCCAGAGGACGTCGTCGGCTACGTATCCTCGCCAACCGCGCATGAGCAAAACCTTAGCTGTGCGCACTGAGTCGACCGAGCGGCACACGCCGATCGCAACAAGCGGCGGCTGATACGAAAACAGGCCCGATCGACAGTGTCGACCGGGCCTGAAATCGAATTCGGGGTGGAGCTGAGGGGAATCGAACCCCTGACCTTCTCGATGCGAACGAGACGCGCTACCAACTGCGCCACAGCCCCTTTGCCGTCATCGAGACCGGCTGGGTAACTCTAGCAAAGCCGTGTCGGACGGCCGCTACGCGCCCTGCGCCCGGCGCAAGTTCCGATCGTCGTCACGGCTGGCCTGGAACGGCTCGTCGTAGTGGTCCAGATGCTCGAACTCGGGATCCTCGTCGTCGATCTCGAGCACAACTGCGCCGGGTCGACGCAGGCGCTGCGGGACGAGCTCGAGCTCTTCGTCGGTCTCCGACTCCACCCCGAGCCGGGACCGGCCCATTCGGGTGAGCCGACGCCGGCGCACCTCCTCCTCGATCTGCACCTGCCTACGCAGGTAGTACAGATAACCGACGAGGACTGCGACGGGCAGACCGCACAGCCACCAGATCGTCGGAGAAATGATGAACGCCAATGCCGCTGTGGTGATCGCGGCGAAAACCAGACCCAGTACTGCGCGCTGCCGGAAGGCATACCGCGCAGCGCGGGCGATCGCGTCCGCCTCGGGATCGAAACCGCCGCGGCCGCGTCGGCGAGGCACGAAGTCGTCGTCGACGACACCGGGCTCGTGCGCGGCTGATCTCTCGCGCGCTGGTTCCTGAACCGGTGCGTCGCGTTCGAGATCGTTCTCTGCTGCGTGAGTGTCCATCGGGTCCTCCGCGGTACCGGGTAGATCGGGTGAGTCGATACGAACAGTCGCCAGTGTCGGGCCGAAGATCTCACGGGCAGGCGCGGAGACTCGAAGGTCGTCCTCCGGGCGCCAGTCAGGATCGCTGCGGTGGCCGGTCGCTGGGCCGCGCTGCTTTCGCTTGGTGCCACCCCGATGCAGCACGCGCGTGGCGAGCGCCGCGTCCGTGGTCTGCATGATCTGGGGACGCTTGGTCATCAGCATGGGAAGAAGAACGAAGAGCCAGACGGCCACGAGACCGATCCAGATGATCGAGTTCGGCATCGGCGATGTTCTCCTCCCTTGGGCAACGGCGACAGTCGTGACGACATCAGGCTATGGGGAGGAGGTGCAAGAACCACGCAGACGCGCCGACCCGAATTACACTCCTGTCACTTTGACAACAGGAGTGCCATCTTCTCGGGAGAGATCAGGCCCATGCGGCCCGTCCCGAACGAACCAATCGATCGACGACGGTTCCCTGTACTTCACCGGAGGTGATGGCCACGAGCTTGTGATCGCGCCATTCACCGTCGACGTCGAGATACTTGTAGAGCAGACCTTCTTCGCGGAACCCGACGTTGCGCAGCACGGCCTGGCTGGCGAGGTTTTCCGGTCGCACCGTCGCTTCGACGCGATGGAGTCCGACGGGGCCGAAGCAGTGATCGAGTCCGAGCGCGAGTGCTGCCGTAGCGACGCCCTTACCGTTGACGTCCTTGGACACCCAGTAGCCGATCCACGCGGACCGCAATGCGCCGCGAACGATGTTTCCGGTGGTGATCTGACCACAGAATTCGCCGTCGACCTCGATGACCATGGGCAGCATGTGCCCTTTGCGAGCCTCGGACTTGAGGCCCGAACACAGAGTGGGCCAGGACGAGATGTGATGCCGTGAATTCCAGCTGCCCTCGCCGCTGGGTTCCCAGGGCTCGAGGTGCGCGCGGTCTTCGGTGCGAATCCGGCTCCAGGCTGCCGCGTCTCGCATCCGTACCGGGCGTACCGTCACGGTTCCGCCGGCCACTCTCACAGGACCCAATTTCGCCGGCCAACCTGGGTGGCTCGACCACGTTCGCGGCATCCGTCGATGGTATGCGCTACGCGCAGTGGCGTGGTTATGTGCCCTCCGCGGCGCTTGAACGTGCCACTGGCGTCAGCCTCTCTGAGCGAGGAACGAGACCTTCACTTCTTCGCCGGTGCGGATTTCGGTGACCTCGGGATCGATGACGACCAGGCAGTTTGCCTCGGCAAGGGTCGCGAGGAGATGCGACGACGATCCCGGCGCGCCCCCGAGCGCCTGAACCAGATACTCGCCCGTGCCTTCGTCGCGCATGAGTTGGCCCCGAAGAAATCCTTTGCGGTCCTCGATCGAGGTGATCGGCGCTACGGTTCGCGCCGTGACGGTCCGACGCATCGGCTGTCGTCGACCGAGTGCGATGCGAATCAACGGTCGAACCATCACCTCGAACACCACCAGCGCACTGACGGGGTTCGCCGGGAGCAAGAAGGTGGGTACTTCGTCGCGTCCGAGTTGGCCGAAGCCCTGAACCGACCCGGGGTGCATGGCGACTCGTTCGACCTCCATGTCGCCGAGCTCACCGAGCGCCTCCCGCACACCGTCCGACGCGCCGCCGCCCACTGCGCCGGCGATGACGACGATCTCGGATCGGATCAATTGGCCCTCGACCACCTCGCGCAGACGCTTGGGATCGGTACTGACGATGCCGACGCGGTTGACGTCGGCTCCGGCGTCGCGCGCTGCGGCGGCGAGCGCATAGGAGTTGACGTCGTACACCTGTCCGGGCCCGGGGGTCCGATCGGTGTCGACCAGTTCACCGCCCACGGAGATCACCGACAGCCGGGGACGCGGATGCACCAGCACCTTGTCGCGGCCGACCGCTGCGAGCAATCCGACCTGAGCGGCACCGATGATCGTGCCTGCGCGGACCGCCACGTCGCCGGGTTGGACGTCGTCGCCGATCTTGCGGACGTAGTCACCCGAACGCACCGGGCGAAACACTTTGACGCGAGCTCGACCACTGTCGGTGCGATCCAGCGGCAACACCGCATCGGCCAATGTCGGCAGGGGCGCGCCGGTGTCGACGCGCACTGCTTGCCGTGGTTGCAACCGGATGGGTTGACGCGACCCGGCCGAGACCTCGCCGACGACGGGCAGGGTCAGGTCGATGCGCTCGTCTTCCTCGTTGCGCAGATCCGTACCGGCGGCTGCCACATCCACGCTGCGCACTGCGTAGCCGTCGATCGCGGCCTGATCGAAACCGGGAAGGGGACGCTCGGTGACCACTTCCTCGGCACACAGCAGGCCCTGTGCTTCCGAGATGGCGACCCGAACAGGCCGTGGAGCCACCGCCGCGGCGGTCACTCTGGTCTGCTGATCTTCGACCGAGCGCATCTGGCCCTTCCTCTATGGCATCGACCCGCGATGCTATTCGTACGTGGTCAGTTCCGGTGCCCAGCTGTCGCTCAAGCGTTCGTTCAGCCATTCGCGCAGCGCTGGGCCGTAGTCGTCACGTTGTAGAGCAAAGTCAACCGCAGCGCGCAGGTATCCCCCGGGATTTCCGAGGTCGTGTCTCGATCCGCGGTGCACCACCACGTGCACGGGATGGCCTTCGTCGATGAGAAGCGCGATGGCATCGGTGAGCTGCAGCTCGCCGCCGGCACCGGGCTTTATCCTTCGCAGAGCGTCGAAGATCGCGCGGTCGAGCAGGTACCTGCCCGCCGCAGCCAGGTTGGACGGGGCGTCCTCCTGCTTGGGCTTTTCGACCATACCGGTGACCTTGAGGACGTTCGGGTTGACCGCGTCGGGCACGATCTCGACCGAGAAGACGCCGTAGGAGGAGACCTTGTCGTCGGGAACCTCGATGGCACACAGCACCGAGCCGCCGCGCTTGGCGCGCACGCGAGCCATGACGTCGAGCACACCCCGCGGCATCACCAGATCGTCGGGAAGGAGAACTGCGACCGAATCCTCGTCGTCGTCGAGGGCTTCTTCGGCACAGGCGACGGCATGCCCGAGTCCGAGAGGTTCGTGCTGGATGACCGACTGCACGTCGAGGAGTTTGGGGGCGACGCGCACCTTTTCGAGCATTTCGAGCTTGCCGCTCGCTTCGAGCTTCTTTTCCAGGACGAGGTCCTCGACGAAGTGTGCGACGACGCCGTCCTTGCCGGGTGAGGTGACGATGACCAACCGCTGTGCACCGGAATCCGCCGCTTCTCCGGCGACGAGTTCGATACCTGGTGTGTCGACGACCGGAAGCAGTTCCTTCGGAACGGTTTTCGTGGCCGGCAGGAACCGGGTACCCATGCCTGCGGCAGGAACGATGGCCGTGCGGAAATGCACAGGCGTGGCGGCGGTCGTCGCGGTAACGGCTTCTGTCATGGTGCTCACCCTATCCATGGTTTCTGGTGATCTGCTCGCCGTGTGCTGCGTTCTACCCCCGAGTGCATATCGTTGAACGACTGCACAGGAAGGGTGAGTGAACCGTTGTGAACGTTCCCGAATTATCGGAGAACACGCCCAAGGATCGTTGGCGGGCACATGTCCTCGCCGAACGCCGACTGCTCGACGATGCGCAGCGCGCGGTGGAGTCCTCCGCACTCTGCCATGTCGTGGCCGAGTTGGCGGCCGAACACCCGTCGGTGGCCGCGTACGTGCCGATCGGCCGAGAGCCGGGTTCGATCGAGATGCTCGACGCGATGGCCGCGGCCGGCTCGACAGTCTTGCTTCCGAGTGCGCACGAGCCGGGACCGCTGCGCTGGGTGGCGTACTCCGGTCGCGATTCCCTGGTCACTGCTCCGTTCGGTTTGCTGGAACCTTCCGGCCCTCTGCTGGCACCCGACGCCGTCGCCGGCTGCTCGCTGGTGCTGATTCCGGCGCTGGCCGTCGATCGGCGTGGCGTCAGACTCGGACGCGGCGCGGGGTTCTACGACCGAACACTCGACCTGTGCGGACCCGACACGATGCTGGTTGCGGTGGTGCGCGACACCGAAGTGGTGGATCGACTACCCGACGAGCCACACGACCGAAGGGTGACGCACGCGTTGACCCCCGGCGGCGGACTCGTACGCTTGGGTACGGAATAACGTTCCGATTCGATTGGTTGGCACTCCTGACTGTAGAGTGCTAATGCTCTCCCAGTTTCGACGAACAGATAAGACACCGGCGGTGTTCGGCCTCGGCTCGCAGAGCAGCCAATCTCCTCGGTGACCAGCGCGGAGGAATCACGATGCCCACTTACTCATACGCATGCACCGAGTGCGACAACCGCTTCGACATCGTCCAGTCCTTCACCGACGACACGTTGACGGTGTGCCCGGCATGCTCCGGCAAGCTTCGAAAGCTGTTCAATTCCGTCGGTATCGTCTTCAAGGGCAGCGGCTTCTACCGCACCGACAGTCGCGGTGGCTCGAGCACCTCGAGCGAGGGCGCAGGCGAGAAGAAGTCCGATGCGGCCGCCGCGAAGTCGGACTCGAAGTCCGAGTCCAAGTCCGACTCCAAGCCGGCCGAGAAGAAATCTTCCGATTCGTCGTCGTCGAGCTCCTCGTCTTCGTCATCCACCACGAAAGCTGCTGCAAGCCAGTAGCTTTCCACTTCATCCACAGGCCGGGCCGTTATCCACAGCCCGGCCTTTTCGGCGTTCGAAGTGCCCTCGTCGGCGATAGCGTTCCAGCATGACCGCTCGTAAGAACCGACTCGACTCGACTCTGCTCGATAGCATCACCCTGCGGCCGGCGTGGGTCGGCTCCCCGAAGTTCCGGCGGGTGGCGGCAGGCGCATTGGTGGCACTTGCAGCAGTCTTGTTCGTCGACGACGCCGCCGGCGACGACCGAGTAGAAGTGATCACCGCAGGACGCGATCTGACACCCGGGACGGTTCTGACGCCGGCCGATGTGGTCGTCAGCGACTGGGATTCAGCAAGTGTTCCCGAGGGCGCACTGATCGATACGGCTGCGGTGGACGGCCAGACACTCACCGGGCCGGTACGAGCGGGCGAGTTGCTGACCGACGTACGCCTTCTCGGATCTCGGACCGCCACGACGGCATTGGGCACCGAGGCACGCGTCGTACCGGTGCATCTCGCGGACGCCGGAGTGAGCGACCTGCTGCGTGAAGGTGATCAGGTCGACGTGTTGACCGTCGAGGTACAGGAAGACCCTAACGCCGTCCCCGCCGCCCGAGTGCTGGCATCTGGCGCCGTGGTCGTACTCGTCTCCGCCGACGCCGGGGGCAGCAGACAGCGAGATCGCGTGGTGCTGCTCGCGTTACCGACCGACGATGCGACGACGGTGGCCGCCGCGTCGTTGGTCAGTGCACTGACGGTCACGCTGCACTGAAAGGCCCCAGCGTTGAAAGGCTCCGTTACTGGCGATTCACACCGGCCGCAGTACGACGATCTGGGTTAACGTCTGACGAGACAGAACATACCGAACGTTGGGAGAAGGGCTCATGCTGAAGGGCTTCAAAGACTTTCTGTTGCGCGGCAACGTCGTGGACCTCGCAGTTGCAGTGGTCGTCGGTGCGGCATTCACCGCCATCGTCACCGCATTCACCACCAACATCATCAACCCCCTCGTCGCGGCCGTCGGCGGTAGCAACGAACTCGGCTGGGGCATCAAAATACTGTCGGACAACGATGCGACGTTCATCAATCTGGGGGCCGTGGTCACGGCGATCATCAACTTCATCATCATCGCCGCGGTTGTCTACTTCGTGCTGATCCTGCCGGTGAACACCGCGAAGAAGCGCTTCGTCAGCCAGCCGGAGAAGGAACTGAGCGACGTCGACGTGCTGGTGCAGATCCGCGACATCCTCGCGGGCGGAACCGCAGCGGGACAGAAACTTTCGACGGCCGCCGACACCACCGGCGGTAGCGGCGAGGCAATCGATTCCTCCTCCCCCGACTTGGGCAAGCACTCGAAGGACTGACATCTCGCTCGCCCGCGCTTGGTGGGCCCCTTATCGAATGAATGTGCCAGTCACGCACTCTGAGTGCGTGACTGGCACATTCATTCGTTGGTGTGGGTGCTGATGGGACAGACCGAGAGGCCCGTCAGGCGATCAGTTGGAGAACGTCGACAGCGGAAGCGCGTCGAGGGTGATCGTCGTGCCGTCCGCCTCGCATGCAGACTTCACTGCTGCACCGTTGTCGACGAAGGCCTTACCGGATTCGCTGTCGGTGGTCGAGAGTTCGAGGGTGTCCGCCGGCAGTCCATCGCTGAAGGTTGTCAGCGAGCTCGCAACGTCGCCTGATGCGGTGCCAGGCAACGCTTTCAGCTTGTCGACTGCGGCCTGCTTGTCGGCAGTCCATTTGTCGATGTTCTCGGCCGATCCGGGTCCCGCTGCCGCCAGTCCCACAAATGCGTTGTGGTCGGTGGCGAAGGTGTTGCAGACGTCGGTGTTCTCGCCGGAGGCCGCTGGCTCGTCGCTGCTACAACCGGCGGCGAGGCCGAGAGCAAGGATCGCTCCTGCAGCGGCAACTGTGTAACGGGCTTTCGAGTGCATCTTTGGTTCAGTGCCTCTCTGTATACGTCGAACTACTTCTGTGCAGAACATAGTTCAGGCCCGTACGGAGTTATCCGTACGGGCCTGAACTTTTCTCGAGCTTCAGCAGGTGACGTTACGTCACCGAGCTACAACCGATTCGGAAATCAGTTGAGGCGAACCGGAACGCCGTAGGTGATGGCCGTGTCGCCCGCTGCGCTGGTCAGCGAAACATACGGACGGATCGTGACGTTGCCCAGGATGCCGGTGGCGGTACCGTGCAGGTTCGCGACCTGGATGGATCCGCTGGTGCCTGCTGCGTCACCCTCGGAAGAGGTGATGTCGGCCGAGTCGTTGAGCACTGCGTATGCGCTCTCGGACTGAACGACGCCGGGGCCGTTGGCCAGGGCGATGGTTCCGGTGGCCTGCGGGATCAGCTGAACGCCGACGTCGAGGCCGGTGCTGGAGGTGCCGACACCGCCGAGCTCGATGGACGGAGTTCCGGGAGGTGTGACCGGGATCGTGCCGGTCACGGTGGACTCGTTGCCCGAACCGAGGTTGAACTCAGCCGAAGGCGAGGACCAAGAGACCTCGACGCCACCGTTGAGGCTCATCGGGTAGCCGATCTGGTAGCCGATCTTGAGGGTGCCCTCGAAGTCGTCGGCCGTGGGGCCCTGGACGTCGTAGGAAGCCCGACCGTTGGCGAACCACTCACGGGTGAGCGGGTTGCCGTCGAGCGGAGCGACACCGTTGATGAAGGTGTCGGACAGCGTCACCGTGATGGTGTTGCCGGCGCCATCGACGATCGAGTTGGAGCTGTCGACAGCGGCGGAAGCGGTTCCGGTACCGAGTACCAGGCCGACTACCGAAGCGCTGGCAGCAACTGCAACGCTCATGGACTTGAGTCCCCGGCTGCGCCGCGACTTCTGGATCTCCGTCATTTATTCCTCATCATGTTCAGTCCCAGCGCGGTGTCGCACGGGGAAGCTTGTGGCTTTCACCCTCGAACTAGATCGCACGCAACGATGTGTGCGAGCCCGAGCCGGATGGAGCCGTGAAGGCCACATCCTCGATCCAACAGTTCCGAGATGAAGGGCGCGGCACCGGTTGGTCCCACGCCCTGATCCTTGGAAGCTGAGGGGAACATTAGAGGAGATGCCTGACCGTGACAATCCCTACGATCGGCCCCCAAACGTTGCCGACTCGTGATGTGTTTCGGCGGCGTGAACAACTTTCACAGCAGTGTTAGCGATAACCCAAGTCACAGCATCTCTCGGAGGCGTCGAACTGTTACATCCGCCTCATTCACGTAAACCCTCCCTGATGTGGGAATACTCCGACACTGCCATGTCCCGATCGGCCGAATAGTCCGGTCTACTCCGCGTCCACTACGCCCGTTTTGGGCCTTGTCGTCCGAAGCTACCAACAGGTAGCTCGCTAACGCTAGGTAAACGAGTAACTAACAGACCTGTCATTCCAGCCAAGAAAATGTGTCGTGGATCACATCAAAAGTAATGAGGTGGTCGCTGCTGCTTCAACCATTCGTCCGACTGCGAACCGCTCGACTCCGCGTCCGGGCCGTCGTTTCGCTCGTCTCCAGTCGTCTCGGGGAGTACTTCGCCGAAGATGCGAGCGAGCCGGGCCCGTTCTGCTCGGGCCCGGCTCGCTTGGTCTTCGGCCGATCGATCGTCGTTCGGCTCGTTCATCGGCGTCGCTATGCGTCCAGCCCCGACAGCTCGGCTATGACCTGGCTCGCCAGCGGCGTCAGCGTGGCCATGCCGTCGCGAATAGCTGCCCGCGACGACGCCAGGTTGACCACGAGGGTGCTGCCGGACACGCCGACCAAGCCTCTCGACAGGCCCGCGTCCAGCGAGCCCGCTGCCAGACCCGACGAACGCAACGCCTCGCTGATACCCGGAATCTCACGATCGAGTACCTCAGCGGTGACGTCGGGGGTCACGTCACGCGGCGAAACGCCCGTGCCGCCGATCGACACCACCAGGTCGACTCCACCGATCACCGCTGTGTTGAGAGCGTTTCGCACGTCTACTTCGTCGGCAGTCACTGCAACAACGCCGTCGACGAGAAACCCTGCCTCGGTCAACAGTTCGGTGACGAGAGGTCCCGTCGAATCCTTCTCGGTGCTGTGCGCAGTGCGGTCATCCACGATGACGACCAACGCGCGCCCTGCCAGTGGTGCGTCGAGTTCCATACCGCTCACCGTAGTAGTAAGGCCTCCACCCGGCTCACGCTGTGCGTAAATCGTTGCAACCGTCCCGTGCCTGCCCGCTTCCCGCAACATCAGCGACCGCCCGGGAAGGACGGGACCTGGAAGGGCAACTGCTGTTCCTGCTGCTGCGTCTGCGTCTGCGTCTGCTGCGCAGCGGGCTCTGCCGTTCCGAGCGTCACCTTGGCCGTCTTCTCGCTACCGCCGTCGGTGTAGGTGACAGTGACCGAGTCTCCGGGAGCGTGCGAGCGGACCGCCGCGATCAGCGCGTCACCGCTCGAGATGATCCGATCGTCGAGCTTGGTGATCACCGCGCCCTTCGGAATTCCTGCCGACGCCGCCGGACCACCCTCGGTGACCTCGACGACGGTCGCGCCGTTGGCATCGTCCTGCGACGGCACCTGAACCCCGATCATGGCCTGGGTCGCCTTGCCTGTGGTGGTCAGCTCGTCGGCGATGCGCTTGGCCTGATCCACCGGGATTGCGAACCCGAGCCCGATCGAGCCGCTCTGCGTACCGGATCCCTCGCTGCCGCCGAGTGTGGCGATTGCGGTGTTGATACCGATCAGCTGACCGTCGGTGTTGACGAGCGCACCACCGGAGTTGCCCGGGTTGATTGCAGCGTCGGTCTGGATGGCGTCGATCACCGAGTTCTGATTGCCGGACTCACCGGAAGTCGACACCGGCCGGTTGAGTGACGACACGATGCCGGTGGTGACGGTGCCCGCCAATCCGAGGGGTGAACCGATCGCGACAACCTGCTGTCCCACTTCGAGATTCGACGACGAACCGAGTTCGATGGGCGTCAGATTGGATTTGCCTTCGGCTTTGATGACGGCCATGTCCGACACCGAGTCGGCACCGACGATCGTGGCGTCGGCCACCGAGCCGTCCGAGAATGCAACGGTGAGTTTGCCGTTGGCGCCTGCGCCCGTCGCAACGTGGTTGTTGGTGAGGATCAAGCCGTCGCTGCTGAGGATGACGCCCGAGCCCTCACCCTCTTCCTGCGAACCCTTGACCTGAATCTGCACCACACTCGGGAGCACCTTGTTCGCAACGGCCTGAACGGAGCCGTCAGGGAAGTTCGCGGCCGGTTGCGCGGCTGTGACAGTCGAGTTCAACGAATTGCTGACTGCGCCACCGTTGCCGTTGGCGTTGTTGGTCGCGATCGCACCGACCGCGCCGCCGATTCCGCCACCGACCAGAACGAGAGCGATGGCTCCGGCCACCAGCGCCGAGCGACCGGGCCGGGTCTTCACAGCGCCCTGCGTCGAATTCGTCTGCGGTGCAACGTGCTGCGGCTGGGCATGGGCCTGCGTGGACGCCTGGGGATGACCCTGCTGGCCGTACGGCCCGTAGCCGGGCTGGTAGGCCCCCTGTCCGTAGCCGGCGTACTGCTGCGGGTAACCCTGCTGCGGCGGTTGCGACCCTGCGTTGTGGGGTTCGTTCTGCTGTGGCGGGAACTGCTGCGTCGGGTGCTGCTGAGTGGAATCCTGCTGAGCCGGATTCTGCTGAGTCGGATGCTGCTGGGTCGAGTAGTTCTGCTCGTCGCCGCCCGAAGCCCGGTTTGCCGGATGCTGCTCGGACCCGGCACCCTGTCCGGGCTGTTCGGCTTCGTTACGGTCGTCACTCATCGTTGCTGCTTCCTTCAGTAGAGACCTCGACATCCGAGGTCCGCCCGCCTTCTTGCTACTCACTGTGCAGGGCGGTACTGAGAGCGCGCTGAGATCCGGCTATCAGTTTGCCGAGAGTGTGTGGGGATCCGAGGCACCTTCGCCCGGCAGCACGATCCGAATGAGCGCACCGCCGCGTTCGGATACCTCGACCCCGATGGTGCCGCCGTGCTTGACGACCACCTGTCGCACGATGGCAAGCCCCAGGCCACTTCCGGGCATCGAGCGCGACGCCGTGGAGCGGTAGAAGCGCTCGAACACCAACTCGCGATCTTCCTCGGGGATGCCCGGGCCCGCGTCGTCCACCGTCAACTCGAGAAGACCATCACCGATCTGCCGCATAGCGATTCGTACTTCCCCGCCGCTCGGACTCCACTTCGCTGCGTTGTCCAGCACGTTCAGCACTGCCCGCGACAGTCCCGCCTGGTCGCCGTAGACGAACCACGGCATCAGCGTTGCCTCGAAGTCGATTTCGTTGCGGCGTCGGCGTGCTCGTTCGAGGCTGCGTTCGACGGCATCGGCGAGGTCGACGCGCTCGAACACCGTCTCGGGTGCGTCCTCACGCGCCAGATCGACCAGATCTCCTACCAGCGTGGACAGTTCCTGAATCTGCGCCACCACGTCGGTTCGCAGTTCGGCCATGTCCTCGTCCGGAATGGACGGCGCACCGGGGCGACCGGCCGCGATGAGCAACTCCATGTTGGTCCGAAGCGATGTCAACGGTGTGCGCAGTTCGTGGCCTGCGTCGGCGACCAATCTGCTCTGCCTGCCACGAGATTCGGCGAGCGCCCGGAGCATCGTGTTGAAACTCTCTGTCAAACGGGCTAATTCGTCGTCACCGGTTACCGGGATCGGCGTCAGATCATCGGTACGCGCCACTCGTTCGGCAGCGGCTGTCAATCGAGCAATCGGCCGTAAACCGGTGCGGCCCACGGCCATGCCTGCGCCGGCAGCCAACACCACGCCGCAGCCACCCACGATCAACAGAACCCACGCCAGACGATCGAGCACTTCTCCGGTGGGTAGCAGTCGTTGCGCGACGACGAGGGTACTGCCGTCCTCGGTGCGGATGGCCAGCACTCGCTGATCGTCGAGCGTTCGCAGCGACGATTCCTGATCTCCGCGCACCACGGCGAGTTCGGCGTCGCCGATCGGAACCTTCGGCCCGGGTGGGTTGTAGCTCGACATGTCCGGATAGATCAACGCCACGCTCACGTCGGTGCTGTACAGCGTGGCACCGGCAACGAAGCGAGGATCGTACGAAACCAGGGTCGACTCCGCCAAAGCCGATGCACGAGAACGCAATTGCGTGTCCACATCGCCGTACAGCGCCCGCGACACAACCGTGTACGCGGCAATGGCCATGACCGCGACCGCAATTGCCACGACCGAGGCGGCCAGCAGCGTCACCCGCCAGCGCAACGACACCGACCGAGTCAGAGGAGTCGGCGGCCGCATTGCTGTCGGCGGCCGCATCGCGGTGGGCGAGCTTCCGCCGACGTCAGCCGTCTTGCGTCCGAACGGAGCGACCATCACGGGGGCGTTTCGCGTAGGACGTATCCGACACCGCGAACGGTGTGGATCAGCCGCGACTCCCCCTCGGCCTCGGTCTTACGGCGCAGATAGCCGACATACACCTCGAGCGCGTTGCCCGACGTCGGAAAGTCGTAGCCCCAGACTTCCTCGAGGATTCGACTTCTGGTGAGGACTCGGCGTGGATTCGTCATCAGCATCTCGAGCAACGAGAATTCGGTTCGGGTGAGGCTGATGGAGCGTTCGGCACGCGAGACCTCCCGGGTGACCGGGTCCAGAGACAGGTCCGCGAACGTCATGGTCTCCGAGTCGATGCCCGCCTCCATCGCGGTGCGCCGTAGCAACGCTCGCAGACGGGCCAGTAGTTCTTCGAGCGCGAACGGCTTGGGGAGGTAATCGTCGGCCCCCGCATCGAGACCGGCGACGCGCTCGGACACAGAATCCCGAGCCGTCAGCACGAGAATCGGCAGGTCGTCGCCGACACTGCGCAATCGCCTGCACACTTCGAGGCCGTCGAGCCGAGGCATCATCACGTCGAGTACCAACGCATCGGGCCGCCCCGCCGCTACCTGCTCGAGCGCGTCGAGCCCGTCGACCGCCAGGTCCACGGTGTACCCGTTGAACGTCAGCGACCTACGCAGCGACTCACGCACCGCTCGATCGTCGTCGACCACCAATATCCGCATTCGTACAGTTTGTCCTGGTCGACTGAGATCTGTCTGAGAGGGGTACCTACTCCGCCTAGAGCACCGGAAGGTTCCGTGCGAGCGGGAGGTTCCACTTCCGCCACAGCGCAAGCAGACGCAACCCGGTCGCAAGCACTGTTCCCACTACCAGTCCCACGTTCTCCGGCAGTGCCAGAACATCGGCCAACACGACCGTCGACGCGCCGAGCAAGGCCGGCAAGGCGTACAGGTCTCGGTGCAGCAGCAGGGGCACTTCGTTGACCAGCACGTCGCGGATCACGCCGCCGGCCACCGCCGTCGTGGTGCCGATGAGGGCTCCCGACAGGGCGCTTCCGCCTGCAGCCAACGCGATCGTCGCACCGGTCGACGCAAACAGCCCCATCCCGAAGGCGTCGAGCACGAGAACGCCGCGTCGTACCTTGCCCATCTGCCGATGAGCCACGAACACGGCCAGCGACGCAAAAAAGCCGACGGTGATGTTCGGCCACGTGTCCAACGACGTCGGCGGGTGGATTCCCAGAAGCAGATCACGAATGATCCCACCGCCGATACCCGTCGTGATTCCCACGACGCAGACCCCGAATAGGTCCAGTCGTCGATGCACTCCGACCAGGGCACCCGACGCGGCGAACACCGCGATACCGATCAGACCCAACACGTCGAGAAGCATCGGATCAGCATGTCACGGCACTGACAGGGTTTTGACAGCAACATCCGAGCGCGACCACAGGACCGACGAGCACATTCGAGTCGTCACCGATTCCAACCTCAGGAGCACGTCATGCGTATCGGATTCAAGAAGACCATTGCCACCATCGCCGTAGCCGGTGCCCTCTCACTCGGTGGCGGCGCCATCGCCCAAGCCGACACAGATCGCGCGACGATTCCCGATGTTGTCGGCATCTCCGAATCAGCCGCCTTACAGGCTCTCGCGGATGCTGGTTTCACCAACGTGACCACCAACTACGACCGACCGGATGCCATCGTGATTGGAACGAGCTTCCAGGCCGGGACCCAGGTCAACGAGAACGCGTCCATCCTGGTCATGGTCGGACGCGATTAGCTCAACCGCATGGTTCCGTTGTCGTCGACGCGTCATCCCTGGTTGTGACAGATTCCCGGGATCACACCGTCGGGGTCAGCGATAGGACCGTGGCACCCGCCGAACGTGGGTTGCGGCGTCTTGACAGGCACCGCACCCGCGGCGGGATCGACTGCGAACGCTCGGGCGTCGTCGAATCTACCCGTGGACGAGGTAGCGATAGTCTCGATCGAGTGCCGTCCGGCACATCTGTTTCTCGAACCGAGGTGACCCGAAGTGCCGATCGTCGACAACGCCGTCTACGTGGAGGGGAAGCGAACCGCTAATCCCGAAAGCCTCGATATCACTTTCGAGTGCATGCGAGATCGCCACGGAATGGCATGGATTGGCCTCTACCGACCCGAGCTCAGCGAAATCAACGCTGTGGCAAACGAATTCGGGCTGCATCGGCTGGCCGTAGAGGATGCCATTGCGGCCCATCAACGGCCCAAGCTCGAACGCTATGCCGAGCAGCTCTTCGTCGTACTGCGCCCCGCCAGATACATCGACGAGACCGAAAAGGTCGAATTCGGCGAATTGCACATTTTTCTCGGCGCAGATTTTGTGGTGACCATTCGCCACGCCGAATCGCCCGAACTCGGGAAAGTGCGACACCGGCTCGAGGAATCCCCCGAATTGCTCGGACTGGGGCCCGAAGCGATCCTGTACGGCATCCTCGATCAGGTCGTCGACGAATACGTTCCCGTCATCAAGGGCTTGCAAACCGACATCGACGAGATCGAGGATCAACTGTTCACCGGCGATCCGAGTGTGTCGCGCCGAATCTATTCACTGTTGCGTGAGGTATCCGAATTCGACCGCGCGGCAAAGCCTCTGGTCGAGATGATCGAATCACTCAAGCGTGGGTCGGACAAGTATCACGTCGACGTCGAATTGCAGCGCAACCTTCGCGACGTGCTGGACCACGCGATCCGCATCTCGGACCGCATCGAGGCGTTCCGGTCCAATCTGCAGAACGCGATGACCGTGCACTCCACCATGGTGGCGCAGCAGCAGAACGAAGAAATGCGCAACATGACCCAGGTCAGCCTCGAACAGAACGAACAGGTCAAGCGCATTTCATCCTGGGGTGCAATACTTTTCGCACCCTCGCTCATCGCCGCCATCTACGGCATGAACTTCGACGACATGCCCGAACTGAAATGGCAGTTCGGCTATCCACTCGCGCTGGTCGCCATGGTGATCTGTTCCAGCGCGCTGTACGTGGTGTTCAAACGCCAGAAGTGGCTGTAGAGCGGCTTCGCCGCATGTGAGTGGAACTTCGTAGCAGGGGTCGAAGTTCCACTCACATGGGCACTCAGGAGGAGCCGAACCTCGGACCGATCGGGATGTCGCGGGTGAAGGTCAACCTGTCGAATTCGTTGCCGTATTCGTCGATGGCACCGATGATCATCTTGCTGGGCGTGATCCCCGGAATACCCGGCACCACATCGACTCTGACGAACGAGTAGTTGAGGAACCGCACCCGAGACCAGGTGATGGACTCGGCCGATTTGGTACCGTCGGGTGCCCACACGTAGCTGTTCGGAACTGCCGTGTCGGGCAATTCGTTGCCTCGGTAGCTGACGCCTTCGCCGTCCTGGAACGTGTATCGGGGACGGCCGCCCCCGCCGACGGTGTAATACACGGTGCCGTCGGTCTTTCCACTGACTGTCGCGTTGTCACCGGCGACACGCGTCGCGCGATTGCCACGGATGGGGTCGGTTCGCTCGAAGACGTGATTGTGGGCTTGGAGCACCACATCCACCTCGTACTTGTCGAACAGCGCTACCCAGGCGTCGCGCACACCGCCGTCGCTCGCGTGGGTGGACGTCGTCGAGTACGCGCAGTGATGGAAGAAGCAGACGATGAAGTCGATGTTCGGATCGGCACGGTATTTCGCGAGAGTTTGCTCCACCCAGGTGTTCTGGGCTCCCCCGCTGTACCCGGTGTTGGCCTTGATCTCGTAGCTCACGTCGTTCGCGTCGAGCGAGAGAACGGCCGTGTTGCCGTAGACGAACGAGTAGGCCGACGGGCATCCCTTGGGCCCGGTGGTCGGCTGATCGAGCCGCGCTGCGTGGCCGCCGTATCCGTTGGGGCTGTACAGCGCTTCCATGTCGTGATTACCGGTGGCGAACAACCATGGAGCGGTGGACGCGCTCGCCTCGATCGCCTGAAAGTAGCCGTCCCAGACGAAGGGGTTGAACTTGTCGAACCCCTTCGGCGGTGTCTGTCCGTGCTTGGCGAACTGGGGAGGAAGACCTGCACCCGACGGGTCCGCGTAGGCGATATCCCCGGCGAGAATGTGGAAGTCCGGCCGCGACGCCTCGATCTGTCGATTGATGTTGCGAGCGTGCTTGACCGACGGTTCGTTGTCCGCCTTGTAGTACTGGTCGTCGTAGTCTCCGGCCACCAGACCCGCAGGCTGCGCGGGTGTTTCGTCGACGCCCTGATCGCCCATCATCGTGAACCGGAACGGAGCGATACGACCGGTCGGCAGCGCCGGGGACGCGCTGCGGATGTCGCTGACGAACCCGTCTGCGGTGCGCCAGCGGTAGTAGTGCGGCAGCGTCGGCGTGAGATTGTCGACGGGCACGTGCACGTAGTACTGCTCGGCCGAGAGAATCCCACCGTCGGTCTGCGGCACCTGGCTGATCAGATTGCGCACCTCGGCGGACGTCGTCGCGCCCAGTGCAGGCGTGGGGCCGTGGTCGAGAAACACTCCGGTAAGCCCGGGATTACGCGAAAGCTGAGCCGAGAACCGCAGCTGCGTCGCCGGGTCGTTTCCGAATCCCATGTGCCGGCCGGCCACAGCCAAGGGAGCATCCTGCGCGTAGGCAGTGCGAGCGAACACCGAATTCCCGACGCCTACCGCGGCGGCCGTCGCAGCCGCCCCGACCAGGAAGTTCCGCCGGCTGACCGGGTGTCGCCGCAGGAACGACCGGTGCCAATCGTGCTGTTCGGCCATGGTCATGTTCTCGGCGAGAGTGCCCGGGATTCCGGTCGCGACGGTCTCGCCTGCGGGATTGAGCGTCATGCATCGATCGTGACGGCAGAGCCCCCTCGAGCGCTGAACAGAACGGAACACTCGAAGTGAACAGACAGAGAACAGCGATGCACAACGGGACGAACGAGGACAATCCCGTCGTGCATGGAACCTCGTGACCCACTCCGAGTTTCCATGCACGACGGGAGGCCGATTCAGGTCCCCTTGACGTTGAGGATCTGCCGCAGCTCGTGCTCGATGCTCACCAGGTCGCGGGCATCTTCCATCACGACATCGATCGGCTTGTAGGCATCGGGAATCTCGTCGATGAAGTCGGAACCGGGGCATCCCAAGCACATGCCGTACTTTTTAACCGAGAAGTGCGCCGCGGCCGCAGTCCCCTCATACATCGGTGCCGTCCGCATTCCGCAGTCTCCAGCGACGGATGACTACGGCGCTCTCCGTTCGGCCGAGCACTCTGGCTGCCTCCTTCACAGTCGATGACAACGCAATAGCGTCCTCCTCCGCCGACCACGACCTTTTTCCCAGGAGTGGGCGAGCACGCATTCCCGGTGGCCTCATCCAAGCGGCGACTGACTCTGCCGCCAATCGCTTTCGATCCAGCGCGAAACAACCTGGAGGGTAGGCCCACTCAGCCAGACGCGCCGCTGGGTCGTTGGCGACAATCAACGAGAACACGTCGTCGCGAGTGTTGCGTTTTGCCGTGCGAAGAGCCCCGCTAACTGTGCGTACCGTCGAGCAGAAGAAGTCCGCCAAGCTAGACGAGGCCGTAACGAAACCTACGAAAGGCACACCCGTCCGAGTGAATCCGACACTGCCATCGCCATCGAGCAATCCTCGGAAGTATCCCCGCTGATGAAACGGGCCGACAGGCGGAGCCACCTGGTTGGACTTGCGACCGGCCGGAACTCCGCACAATTCCAGTTCGCGTCGGAATGCGAGGTTGCAGACACGCCAGGTGGCACTTGTGTACTCAGAAGAAAAGTTCGTCGTGCGCGTTCTCGTGGATACGGAAGATCTGACACCATCGAAAAGTTGTGGAAGCCGCGTCAGCAAGTCGACGTCGACAGCCGATAGTTCGATGGTTGCTTTCCCTCTTTGCCCTTTCCCGCTTTCGAGATGACCGTCGGTTTGAAACAGTCCGATGAAGTAGGCGTGATCCTCGCGAGTCAAATCGATGATGGGCATATCGACATTGTCGGCCGACCCACCGACAAGGAGAGGTTGTCGGGATCCTCTACCTTTAGCCAGAACCTACACTCCCCCGCCGAATGCGAGTCCGAGTAGATATGTCGCCCCAGCCGCGCCGTAGCCGATGGCCAGCTGTCGCAGAGCGCGTTTGACGGGCGGTCCACCGCTGAGGAGGCCCACCACCAGACCGGTGCAGATCAAGGCAATTCCGACGAGGACGGCGGCAACGGCAAGGGCCACATAGCCTTCGAGACCGAAGAAGTACGGCAACACCGGAATGACCGCCCCGGAGGCGAAGAAGCAGAAGCTGGCTCCGGCCGCACCGAGGCCTGTTCCGATGGACTCGTGCTCGTCGACGTCGGGAGCCATCTCGTCGTCGGTGGGCAACAGCCGCAACACTTCCGAGGCTTTGGCGTCGGCCTCCTCGTGGGTCATTCCCCTGGCTCGGTACACCAGCGCCAGTTCGTTGGCGTCGACGTCGAGGTGTTGGACGGCATCGCGCGCCGCACTGTCGGGGGACGACGCCTCGAGCAACTCGCGTTGCGAACGGACGGAGACGTATTCGCCCGCACCCATCGACAGCGCACCGGCGAGCAGGCCCGCGAGTCCGGTGACAAGAACGATGTGGTTGGACACCCCGGAGCCGCTGATGCCCAGAACGAGAGCCAGGTTGCTCACCAGCCCATCGTTGGCACCGAACACCGCGGCCCGGAAGGTTCCGGACAGTCGATTGCGACCGCGAGCTGCCAGCGCCCTGATGACCTCGGCGTGGATCTGCTCGTCGGCGGTCATCGCCTCCGTTGCATCGGCTTCGGTGGCGTACGGCGAGCGAGTCTCGGCTCGCTGCGCCAACGCGAGTACGAATACCGAACCGAAACGGCGCGCCAGGACACCGAGGATGCGAGTGCGGATGTCGCCCTTCAACGGCTTACCGACCCGTTCACCCAGCAGATTTCGCCAATGCTGCTCGTGGCGGCCTTCCGCATCGGCGAGGTCCAGGAGTATCTCGCGCTCCTCGCCGGTGCGTCGGCCTGCCAGATCGCGATAGACGGCAGCCTCGGCCCTCTCGTCGGCGAGGTACTGCCGCCAACGCTTGACGTCCTTCGCAGAGGGTTCCGTTCGACTCATCGAACAAACGTACCGGGCTCCGCCCTCGTGCGCGTTTTGCGTACCTGCAACTACGCAAAACGCGCACGACAACGGAGATCAACTCGGGTCATACACCCCGGACTGCACTGCTTTGACCAGTCTGCGGGGCACTCGGAACTCCCGACCTCGAAAGCGCACCGTCACCAGATCCGGGGCGACGGCCTTCCACTGCGCTCGCCTACTCCGCGTGTTGGAGCGCGACATCTTTCTCTTCGGAACAGCCATGACTCAGACGTCCTTTCGGCTTCGGCGGCCGTATCGCTTCTCGAACTTCTCGACGCGTCCCTGGGTGTCCATCACGCGCGCGGCTCCGGTCCAGAAGGGGTGCGATTCGGACGAGACGTCGACGACGACCAACGGGTAGGTGTTGCCGTCCTCCCACTCGGTCTCGCGCGCGGACGTCACGGTCGATCTGGTGAGGAACTTGTTTCCGGTGCTCGAGTCCTGAAACACGACCGGGTGGTAGTCGGGATGAATGCCTGGTTTCATTCTGTTGCCTCTCGTGATTGTTCTGCGTACGGGGATTCGCTGCTCTCGCAGGGGTCTTCGTGCCATTGGCCGAACGGATCGGTCCAGCCGGACCATGCCGATGGGTCCGTCATTTCGTCGTCGGAGACCAACGCCCACTGGAGCGTTCGGTCGATCTCGGTGGGGTGGGCCTCGTGAACGAGGATCACCAGCGAGGTGTCTCGATCGCCGAACTCGTCGTCCCACCGCAGTGCCGCCATCGCCCGTCGAGTGGTGTCGACGCGGTCCTGTTGCTCCGGAGTCATTGCGACAAGCCACTTTCCGGCACTGGCCACCCGCAGCCCGCCGCCGGCCGATTCGATCCACAGCGCCTCGTCGGGCTGCGTGGCAACCCACGCCCGGCCCCGCGCGGTGACGACACCGTCGAGCAGCACGTCGATGGCCTCGTGCAAACGCTCGGAGTGGAACGGCCGCGTCGCAGTGAATTCCACGAGCGTGACTCCGCAGTCGACGGTCAACGGCGGCTCACCACGCAACAGCGGTGAGTGCGCATCGGTGATCGCACCGCGTCGCGCATCGGCAGGGACACACGCGAGAAGTGCTGGGGCGTCGACCATTACGTCCCGGTCGACCCAGACCACAGGTGCGTTCGGTGCCAACCGCGCGAGGACAGCAGAAAGCCGAGCACGTTCCCACGCATCGACCTCGGGACCGGCGGTGACGACAAGAGCGTCGGCATAATCGACCTGTCCCACCACCAATTGCGCGACGGTTCGATCGTCGTCTCCGCTGGCAACCACGCCGCGGTCGGCCAATGCGTCGTCGCCGGTGGCGTCGGCCAACCAGGTTGCGGCGTCGAGGCAGCCGATCACGGCCTCGATGCGCACATCCCGCGACGCCGGGCCGTCGATCTGCCCGACGACGCCCGCCACGACGACATTTTCGACGGCCCAGCACAGCGCCTCGGGTTCGAGAGCGGGGTCCATCGCGAGCACGATGCGATCGACATTGCTGCGCGTCGACAGTGCACGCAGCAGCGGCAGCAGGTCCTCGCGGAGCGTGCAGGACACGCAGCCGTGCGCCAGTTCCAGGATGGTTTCGCGAGGGTTCTCGCCCAGCACGTAGAGCGTGCGACGCACGACGCCCTCGGTGACGCGGCCGAGGTCGTGGCGGACTGCGACCGTCCCGGGTGCCAGCAGTGATGTCACGACCGCGTCCATGGCTCCGGTCCAGCCGGACACGAGGACCATCGGGGTTCGATCGTCCGGTGAGTTGTTCACGAGCGCCCTTCTTCTCGACAACGATTGTCATTACCTGTGGATGCACGCTACATTCGTGAACACGCTTTGTCGAAAACGATTGTCATAACGGCAAGAAAGGAGTGCTCAATGTCTGCGCACTGCCAAGTCACCGGCCGCACCCCCGGCTTCGGAAAGTCCGTCTCGCACTCCCACGTGCGCACCAGCCGCAGGTGGGACCCCAATATCCAGCGCAAGACCTACTACGCACCGAGCCTCGGCCGCCGCGTCACCCTCACGCTCTCGACCAAGGGCATCAAGACCATCGACCGCGACGGCATCGACGCCGTGGTCGCCAAAATCCGGGCACGTGGGGAGAAGATCTGATGGGCAAGAGCACCGACGTCAGGCCGATCGTCAAACTCAAATCGACCGCCGGTACCGGTTACACCTACGTCACCCGGAAGAACCGTCGCAACGACCCCGACCGACTGGTGATGAAGAAATACGACCCGGTGGTGCGCAAGCACGTCGATTTTCGGGAAGAGCGTTAGCCATGGCGAAGAAGTCCAAGATAGAGAAGAACGAGCAGCGCAAGGTCATCGTCGCCCGCTGGGCAACGCGTCGCGCGGAGCTCAAGGAGATCATTCGCAAGCCCTCGAGCAGCGATTCCGAGCGCGCACAGGCCCAAGCAGCACTGCAGCGTCTGCCACGCGATTCGAGTCCGGTACGATTGCGCAATCGTGACGCTGCGGATGGACGTCCGCGCGGTTACCTACGGAAATTCGGGCTGTCCCGCGTGAAAATGCGCGAGATGGCACACCGTGGGGAGCTGCCAGGCGTCCACAAGTCGAGCTGGTAAGGGAAAAGGTAGAGATGGCAGTCAAGAGAGCACCGTCGAAGAAGGTCCGCGCAGAGGCGGGTCGTCGACCGAAGAAGAACCCGTTGAACGCCGCCAAGGTCACCACGGTGGACTACAAGGACATCAACCTTCTTCGTCAGTTCATTTCCGATCGCGGCAAGATCCGCAGCCGTCGGGTCACCGGGCTCACCCCGCAGCAGCAGCGCCAGGTCGCTGTCGCAGTGAAGAACGCTCGTGAAATGGCATTGCTGCCGTTCACCAGCCGCTGAATCAGCTTTCGAGAAAGGCCACGTAGCCATCCGGCTACGTGGCCTTTCTGTCGTTCCCTAGCAAGAGATGAGCACTTCGACGATGTCCGGCGTTCTCGAGGGCTTCACCGTCATCTTCGTCGTCATCGCACTGGGTTACCTGCTCGCCCACCTGAAAGTGCTCGGTGAGCACGGCCAATTCGTCCTCAGCCGACTCGTGTTCTTCGTCGCGACACCGTCACTGCTGTTCGTCACACTGGCGAACTCGGACCTGTCGGTCATCCTCTCGCCCGTGCTGGCCGTCGCCGGCTCTACGGCACTGCTCGTCGGAGCAATCTATTTCGTCATAGCGAAGCTCGCGCTGAAACGGGCCGTGCCCGACGCGACCGTCGGTGCGCTGGCGAGTTCGTACGTCAACGCCGCCAACCTGGGCATCCCGATCGCCGTGTTCGTACTGGGCGACGCCAACTTCGTCGCTCCCCTGCTGCTCTTCCAGATCATGATCTACACACCGATCGCCGTGACCATCCTCGACATCTCCACCAAGATCGACGAGGTCTCGCTGTTCAAGACCGTCACGACGCCGTTCCGAAACCCGATCGTGCTGGCCGGAGCCGCGGGACTCGTTCTGTCGATCACGGGATTCGAGCTGCCCGAGGCATTGATGCAGCCGTTCCAACTCGTCGGAAATGCCTCCGTACCCGGCGCATTGCTCGCTTTCGGTCTGTCCCTCTACGGTGCCCGAGTGCTGCAGAAGGGCATCAGTCCGCGGCGGGACGTCGCCCTGGCAACGGTGTTCAAAATGGCGCTGCAGCCACTGCTCGGCTACCTCATGGCCCGGTTCGTCTTCGGTCTGGACGGTCACGACCTGTTCGCCATCGTCGTCGTTTCGGCATTGCCCACCGCGCAGAACGTGTTCGTCTTCGCCAGCCGCTACCAGCGCGGAGTGGTACCCGCCCGTGACACTGCGTTCGTGACCACGCTCGTATCGATACCCGTCATCGCACTCGTGACGGTGTTCCTGGCGTGAGCCGAACACAAAGGTTCTCCTCAGCTCTCGGCGCTAGTTTGGATGCATGAGGTTTCTCGCTGCAGGTGTCATGTTGTGCCTGCTGCTGGCGGGCTGCAGTACGGTCTCCGGTGGCGACGAGGACACAACGCCCACGGTCGGTTCCACCACACCCGTCGGCCACATCCAGCAGCCGAGCGCCCCTCCGGTTCCACACGAGGTTCCCGTCGGCGACGTCGGCACGATGTTCGAGCCGACTCCTGACCTGATCCGAGCCACCACCACTCCGTTCGAGTCGTGGAGCCAGGTTTCCCCCAACACCATCGCCGTGCACTTCGTGACCGGCACTCCGGAGTGCTACGGGGCCGACGCCACGGTGACCGAGACCGACTCGACGGTCACCGTCGAGCTGCGTACCGGCACCAGGCCCGACGCCGCCGACAAGTCCTGCATCATGGTTGCCGTCTACGCCACCATGCAGATGACGTTGGCATCGCCTCTCGGAAGCCGCACAATCCTGAATGCGGCCTGACCGCTACGCAGGTAGGGTCCGAGCGGTGAGCGATCAACTCCCCGACCGAGATCGAAGCCGAGTACGGGCCGCCGACGCAGACAGGAACCTCGTCGCGCAGTTGCTCAGCGATGCGTTCGCGAACGGCCAGCTCACCGTGAGCGAGTACGACGAGCGCACTGCCGCGGTGTATGAGGCCAAAACCTACGGCGAACTCGATCTGCTGACCGGCGATCTGGCACTGTCTCCGCCTCCCGCGTCTGCACCGTCGGGTGGTTCCTCGAACGACCGCGTGATCGCCATCATGAGTGGTGCCGTGCGCAAAGGTGAGTGGACCGCCGCCTCGCGGATCGACGCCGTCGCCTTCTGGGGCGGAATCGAACTCGACCTACGACGGGCCTCGTTCTCCACCGAGGAAACCACCATCAACTGCGTCGCCATCATGGGCGGCATCGAGGTGACCGTGCCGCCCGGAGTGAGCGTCGAGGTCCGCGGCATGGGCATCATGGGCGGCTTCGAGCACGTCAGCGCGTCCCACCCCGGCGCGCCGCGGGTGATCATCACCGGCTTTGCGTTCTGGGGCGGCGTCAGCGTCGACATCAAGGCTCCCGACAAGTGAGCTAGGACCGCCGACGCTTGAGGTAGTCGCTCACCACCGCAGCACCCAGCCCGTCCAGATCCGGCGCGATGACTCGTCCACCCACCCGCTCGGCCATCTTGTCGACGACTCTGGCCAGGCCGGGATCGTCGCCGAGCCGGAAGATCGTCACCTGCGCACCGAGTTTCGCGACGGTATCGAGTTCCCGCACGGTCAGGCCCAGAGTCTTCGACGACGGCGGGTAGTCGAAATACGCATGACCGTCCGGCTCGAGATGCGCAGTCGGCTCACCGTCGGTGACGATCAACACCACCGGCTGCGCGTTGGGATGACGCCGCAGATGACGCACTGCGAGCATCAGTGCGTGGTGCAGATTCGTGCCCTGATCGTAGGCACCGTCCAACCCCGCCAGCTCCGACGCCGTCAATGTCTGTGCATGCCTGCCGAATCCGATCAGCTGCAGATCGTCCCCGCGGAATCGAGTGCTGACCAGATGATTGAGAGCCAGTGCAGTGCGCTTCATCGGCACCCAGCGGCCGTCCATCACCATCGAGAACGACGTGTCGACCAACAATGCAACCGCGGCCTGCGTCCGAGTCTCGGTCTCGCTGATCTCCACATCGGTCACCTGCAGCTGCACCGGAAAGCTCGATCCTGTTGCCGCTGAACGCAGTACCGCATTGTTGACCGTGCGGGTCACGTCCCACGGTTCGGTATCGCCGAACTCCCACGCCCTCGACGCCCCCGTGGGCTCGCCCATCGCACCCGCCTTGCGAGTGTCCCGCTCGCCGCCACGTCGAGACAGTTTTCCCGCGACATCCTTCAGCGCGGACTGCCCCAGCTGACGCATGGCCTTGGGTGACAGTCGCCATTGCCCGTCGGCACCCTTGTCCATGAAACCCTGCTGCTGCAGCGCCTTTTCGAGCTCCGAGAGCATCCGCGCGTCGGCCGCCGCCTCGGGTCCGAGTTGCTTCAACAGAGCATCGGCATCGATGTCGTCGAGTGCGGCACCGTTGTACTGCTGCGAGAGCTGGTTTCCCAGGTTCTCGAGATCCGCGATGTCCTGTAGTGCACCGGTGCCGTCGCCCAGACCCATGCCGTTCTCGCCGCGGAAGTTCTGCGAACCGTCCCAGTCCTCACCGGGCCTGGCCTGCTGCAGGTTCTGATCGAGTTGATCGAGCTGATTCAACAGGTTCGAGTCACCGAAAGCCTGCTGCGCCAATGCATCCAACTCGGCCCGCTGCTCGGGAGTCAACGAGTTACGCAGCCGCTGCGCCGCCGCGGCCCGCTGCGCGAGCGAATCCAACAACTCGTCGACGTTCTTCGGGTTCTCCGGGAAGTGCTGACCGTGCTTGTTCATGAACTGGTCGAACTGCTCGTCGGTGTTCTCACCTTTGTTGTGGGCGTCGAGCAATTCGTTGAGGTCCTTCAGCATCTCGCTGATGGCCTGGCGGTCCTCGTCGGTCGCACCCTCGAGGGCTTGCTTCATGCCGGCGAAACGCTGATCGAGCATTTCGCGTCCGAGCAAGTCCTTGATCTTCTCGTAGTTCTCGCGACCCTCCGACGAGCGCCAGTTGTAGTCCGAAAGCTCCTGCACCGCTTGGGCAGTGGACGGTGAGAGGTCGCCGATCTGCATCTCCTGGAATCGCGCGTCGTCGTCGAGCGCACGCGCCAAGGCCTTGCGCTCCTCGAGCACCGCCTTGTCCAGCAGCTCACGCACTTCTTCCAGAGTGCCGTCGAGGTTGTTCTTCTTCAACAGGTCTCGCCGACGCTTGGCCGCCTGAGCGGCGAGGTCGTCGAGCCCACGCATGTTCTTCGTCCCACGCCGCAGCATCTCCTGCAATGCCCGACGCGGCGACGCCCCCTCGAGTACATCCTCGCCGATGGCGTCGAGCGCCTCGCGCAGATCCACCGGTGGCGCAAGGGGATCCGGCCCGTCGTGATACCGCCCGTATCTGGAGCGACGCATCAGCTGTACACCGTCTGACCGTCGTCGTCGGGGTCCTTGGAGATCCGACGTGCGAGGTAGAGACCTTCGAGTGCAAGTTCGACCGCGGCTGCTTTCTCGCCGTCCGAGGTCGCGTTCAGCCGCTCGTGGATGTCGCCGATGACCTCGACGTCGGGTAGCTCGTCGAGCAGAGCCTTAGCAGTGATCCGGTCGCCGGTGACGATCGGCTCGCCGGTCTCGACTGCGGTCACCAGCGCGGCCAGGTTGATGCCGCCGAGATGTGCCCGGACGGTATCGGCGGTCGCGCGGCGCAGCATGTGCTCGAGTACCTCGATTTCGCGTCCTTCCTCACCCGACTCGAATTCCACCTTGCCGCGCAGCACCTCGATGATGGTGCCGAGGTCGACCGGCCGGGCCACGGGCTCGGCCTCACCGAGAATCGCTGCTCGGTGAACGGCTGCGGCAGCAATGGTTTCGGCAGCTGCGATCGCGAATCGAGCGGAGACGCCGGAGCGCTGATCGACCGACGGCGACTCACGCAGCAGTCGGGTGAACCGAGCGAGCACCTCGAGTAGGTAGGTCGGAACTGCGGCCTGCAGATCTGCTTCCTGATCGATGACGGCTACTTCGTCGTCGAGCTCGAGGGGGTAGTGCGTCCTGATCTCGGCACCGAAGCGGTCCTTGAGCGGGGTGATGATGCGTCCGCGATTGGTGTAGTCCTCGGGGTTCGCGCTCGCCACCAGCATGACGTCGAGCGGCAGACGCAGGGTGTAGCCGCGCACCTGGATGTCGCGCTCCTCCATGACGTTGAGCAGCGAGACCTGGATGCGCTCGGCGAGGTCGGGCAGCTCGTTGATCGCCACGATGCCGCGATGGCTGCGCGGAACGAGCCCGAAGTGAATGGTCTCCGGGTCACCGAGGCTGCGACCCTCGGCCACCTTGACTGGATCGACGTCACCAACGAGGTCGGCCACCGACGTATCCGGAGTGGCGAGCTTCTCCGCGTATCGCTCGCTGCGGTGCCGCCACTCGATGGGTAGGTCGTCGCCGAGTTCCCCGGCTTTGCGAATGCTGGCGGGCGTGATCGGCTCGTACGGGTGCTCGCCGAATTCCGCGCCCGCGATCACCGGCACCCACTCGTCGAGCAGCAGATTCAGAGTGCGCAGCAGACGCGTCTTGCCCTGACCACGCTCGCCGAGCAGAACCACGTCATGACCGGCCAGAATTGCACGCTCGAACTGCGGCAACACCGTCGAGCCGAATCCCACGATCCCCGGCCACGGATCTTCGCCGTCACGCAATGCCTTCAGAAGATTCTCCCGCAACTCTTCCTTGATCGACCGCTGCCGATGTCCGGATGCCTTGAGTTCGCCGAGAGTGGAGATGCCAGGTTTGGTAGAGGTCACTTCTCCACGCTACGAGCGTTTGGCAATTGCTGCCATCGAGAGCGGAAGAGCGCTGCCGCCGAGTTCGCACCTATGCCACTTGAACTGGACAAATCGCCCGCATAAGTGCGACCTCGCTACACCGGGGCACCCGCGGCCCGGAGCTTTGCCCTCACCCGTGCAACCACGTCGTCAGGTCGCAGCCGCATCTGCTCGGAATTGACGCGCACGATCTGCCACTCGGCTCGGTCGAGATCCTCGAACCGCTCGATGTCACGTGTCCGCTGACGTTCATCGAGCCAGTGGTGAACGCCTTCGTACTCCACCCCTACCTGCCAACGACGCCACCCCAAATCGATGCGTGCCACGAACCTGCCCGAACTGTCACGAATTTCGATTTGTGTCTCGGGTTTCGGCAACCCCGCCTCGACCAGCAAGAGCCGTGTCCTCGTTTCTTGTGGCGATTCCGCACCACAATCGACGACATCGAGGGCACCGAACAGGCGCCGAATGCCTCGTGCGCCCGGTCGCTGCTGCGCATACGCACGTATGGCGTCCCCGTCTACCCCGGTTGCAGCCAACAGTGAGTCGAGAATTACCACGGACAGTGGCGGCACGACCCAGCGCCCGATATCGAATCCAGTGCGCACGGGAGTGGACACCGCGAACCCTTGGGTGATCGTCACATCGTCGGTATCGAACGCGTCGTGGTGGATTCGAAGCCCGGGCAGCTGATGGGAACGACCTGCTGCAAGCACACTCGGAGGCGCAGTCGAATCGATCCATTTCGCGCCATGAACCGCTGCTGCAGAAATACCTGCGATGACGGCACCGTGGCCGACGCAGATCGATGCGGCGAAGGCCATGGTTCGCGCATCGATAATGGTCCCGTCGCAGACATACGTGTCGCGAAAGACCCTCACGTAGTTGCGGCTCAGCTCGTACCTGCTGAGAGCGCCCGAGCGTATCGCCTGCGAACCCCGAAACGGCCCGACCTGAATCCCCATGGCTTCAACCTTGGCAGGCTCGACACCCCGAAAAGGGCCTGCTCAGCCATCTGTGGATAACTTTCTATCCATCCACAGATCGCCGAGTTCGCAGTTATGCGGCCGAAAATGGGGTAAAGGCCTGCATAACTGCGAGCTCGGCGTCTCGCACTAGTGAGCGAAGTGCCGCGAACCCGTCAGGTACAGCGTCACGCCTGCGTCCTGTGCGGCAGCGATCACTTCGTTGTCACGAACCGAACCACCTGGCTGTACAACGGCTTTGACGCCCGCGCTCATCAGAACCTGCAGACCGTCGGGGAACGGGAAGAAGGCATCGGAGGACGCGACCGAACCGGCCGCGCGATCCCCTGCCCGCTGGACGGCGAGGTGGGCGGCGTCGACGCGGTTGACCTGCCCCATTCCGACGCCGACCGACGCACCGTCGTGAGCGAGCAGAATCGCGTTGGACTTGACGGCTCTTCCTGCGCGCCAAGCGAATTCGAGATCCTTCAACGTCTGCTCGTCGGCGGGTTCGCCGGCCGCGAGAGTCCAGTTGGCCGGATTGTCGCCGTCTGCGTCGAGTACGTCGCGCTGCTGCAGCAATGTGCCGCCGGAAATCGGCTTGAGCTCGACGCCGGACGTGGGCGGCGCCTCCGCCAACAGGACGCGAATGTTCTTCTTGCGCTGCAACACTCCGAGGGCCCCGTCGGCGTAAGCCGGCGCGATGATGACCTCGGTGAAGATCTCGGCCACCTGCTCGGCCATCTCGACGGTGATCTCACGATTGGCTGCGATGACGCCGCCGTAGGCGCTCACCGGATCACAGGCGTGCGCCTTGCGGTGCGCCTCGGCGATGTCCTTGCCGACGGCGATGCCACACGGGTTGGCGTGCTTGATGATCGCGACGGTGGGCTCGGCATGATCGAAGGCCGCCCGCCACGCCGCGTCGGAGTCGGTGAAGTTGTTGTACGACATCTCTTTACCGTGCAGCTGCTCCGCCTGCGCGATGCCCGTGCCCGCAGGGTCGACGTACAGCGCGGCAGCTTGGTGCGGGTTCTCGCCGTAGCGAAGCACGGCCGCGCGGTCCCAGGTTACGCCGATCCATTCGGGAAACGAGGACTCGGACTCGACCAGCACATTGCTCATCCACGACGCCACCGCGACGTCGTAGGCCGCGGTGTGCTGAAATGCCTGCGCTGCAAGCGAAGTCCGCTCGGCGAGGGTGAATCCGCCACCTGCGACGGCAGTCAGCACGTCCTCGTAACGGTTGGGGTCGACCACCACGGCAACCGACGGGTGGTTCTTGGCCGCGGCGCGGACCATCGAGGGTCCGCCGATATCGATCTGCTCGACACATTCGTCGGGCGTCGCACCACTGGCGACGGTCTCGGTGAACGGATACAGGTTCACCACAACGAGCTCGAATGCCTCGATGCCCAGCTCTTCCAGCTGCGAAAGATGTTCGGGCTTACGGGTATCGGCGAGCACTCCGGCGTGTACCCGAGGATGCAGCGTCTTGACGCGTCCCTCGAGGGTCTCGGGGAATCCGGTGAGGTCCTCGACCTTGGTCACCGGGATTCCGGCGTCGGCGATCTTGCTCGCCGTCGATCCGGTGGACACCAGAGCGACGCCCGCGCCGTGCAAGCCCGTCGCCAGTTCGATCAGTCCGGTCTTGTCGTAGACGCTGACCAGTGCGCGGCGCACTGCTTTACGTTCACTCATCGGATTATCTGAGCCTTTCGTCCATCGGAGGTGACACCTGTGGTGGCCACGGCTGCGATCACGTCGACCAGCAACCGTCGCTCGACAGTCTTGATGCGTTCGTGCAACGCGGCCTCGTCGTCGTCGTCGAGAACCGGAACGGCTTCCTGCGCCAGGATCGGCCCGGTATCGACGCCGGAATCGACCAGATGAACCGTCGAACCGGTCAATTTGACGCCGTGATCGAGTGCATCCCGAACGGCGTGCGCACCCGGAAACGACGGCAGGAGCGCGGGGTGAGTGTTGACGATGCGTCCGGCAAAAGCGTCGAGAAATCGTCCACCGAGGATTTTCATGAAGCCGGCGGTGACCACCAGATCCGGCTCGTGACCCAGGACGGCATCGGTGAGCGCAACATCCCACTCGGCACGATCGGCATAGTCCCGCAGCCCGATCCGAAAGTGCGGTATCCCGGCCTCGTCCGCACGCCGAGCGGCGTCGCAGTCGCGATCGACTCCGACGGCGACGATGCGCGCCGGATAGTTCTCGGACGCTGTCGCCGCGATGATCGAATGCAGCAGCGAGCCGGTCCCCGACGCGAGGACGACGACCCGCGCGGGTGTCTCACGCAAGGCAGTCAGCGCACTACTCCTGAGGTATCGAGGGGGAACGTTCGAGCCAGCAGAAAGCCTAGTCGCTGCGCCCCACACACCGACTACCGGGCAGGTCCGTCCGAGTCCGCGGGCGGGGCGACGATCTCGGCGTCCAGCGGCTCGTCGGTATCGGCATCGACCGCCGGCTCGGCGACCGGTTCCTGGGCAGGCTCGGCCGGAAGTTCGTCCACGACCTCCGCCTCGACGACGTCTTCGACGTCCGGCCCGTCCTTCGGCTCGGCGGCGGGAGCAGCTTCGATCGCCACCTCGGCGGCGGGCACCACAGCCGAGGCCGGTTCGTCGTGTTCGGGTTCGGCTTCGGGTTCTGCTCGACGCCACACGACGATGGCCGCGGATATCGTGCCGGCGACGGCCAGCCAGGCAAATGTCAACAGTCCGAAGCTCCAGACGGTGACCTCGACGGTTCCGAAGGTGCCGAGGCTTCCACCTGCGGCGTATCCGAACAGGGCTGCGAGTACTCCGGCTGCAGCTGCCACCACCCACACCGAGGACACAGCGACCTGGATGTCGGCGCTGCGGATGGCGCAGTCACGGCCGAGCAGCAGCCCCGCGCCGATCGGGACGGCGAGCATGACGACCCAGATCGTCTGCGCAGGGCCTTCTGGAAGGACGGCCAGGATCGGCAACGGCGGAAGCGGGCCACCCGTCGTCGCGAAGAGACTCACCGATGCGTCGCCGAAACCAGCTGTGGACCCGATCGCCACGGCGAGCGCGCCGATCAGGACGTTGGGGAGGTAGAGCACCGACAGAGCGGTCAGGCCGAGCATGCCGACGACGTCGCGGCCGCTCTCGACCAGTGCACCGGCGGTTTCCCAGGAGGCGAGCAGAGCGAGCAGCACCACGGCCGCGCCACCTGCGACGAGGATCGACAGTGCGCGCACGAGCGGTGCGACGAGGGCACGAACCCATTCCGGGAGACCGCGGCGAAGCACAAGGGAATCCCAGCGCGCCAGGATCAACCCCGTTCCGGACGCGGCCGCATGAACGCCGGCTACCCAGGAGAAGGCCGCGAGAGCATTGGGGCTCGACAGGCCGATGACGGTGGACGCGTCCCCGGCAACGGCCAAGGCGATAGCTGTGACGGCGAGCGGACCGGCCAGGGAGGCGGCGAACACCCACCGAACCATGCGACGGTCGGTGTCCGGATCCACCGCGCGGTGGACGGTACGAGCGACGGACCAGCCGATGATCAGGGTGGGCAGTAGAGGTGCGACGCCGAGGGACGTACCGCCGATGGTCAGGGGAACCAGATGCACGGCGAACCACGTGCCGGCGATCGCTCCGAGAGTTCCGGTGAGATCGCTGTTCACCGAGACGAGAGTGACCAGAACGAGGGTGGTGGCGATCACCACGACCAGCCCGGAGGTCTTGAACGCCACGGCGGCGAGCATGCGCGACTGGTCCGGGGTAGGCCCGGTGCCGACCCGGGCAGTCCTCGCAGCCGCGCGTCGAGTGTCTCGGTTCAATAGATCGCTCATTGCAACGAGAGTCGCATCAACTTCGCGGCACGCCGGTCAGGCGCGCCGCGAAGTGGGATGTGATGCCTGAATCAGTCGTGCTTCTTCTCGTCGTCCACGGCGGGCGTGGCACCGAACGACTGCGTGGGCGCGCCGTAGGGCGTCGACTGATCGCCCGATGTGGGCTCCTCGGGCTTCACCGGGGGCTGGCCGTAGCCCGACGGCTGACCGTACTGATACTGATTCGGTGGGTACGCCTGCCCCGCGGCGGGGGTACTCGGACCGGTGTAGGGCGGCGGTGAGTAGCCACCCTGCGGCGACGTGTTGGGCGCAGATTGACCGCCGTACGACGGCTGCCCACCCGGGTTGTACGAATGCTGACCCGACGACTGTCCGCTCGGAGCCTGACCGTAGTTCGACGGAGCTCCCGGAGCCTGTCCGTACGACGGCGGATTGCTGTAGTTCTGGGGCTGCGACGGCCCACCGAACGATGTCGTGGGCGCGTTGTACGGGTTCTGCTGTCCGTATCCGGCCTGCTGATTCTGACTGCCGTAGCCTGCGGGCTTGGGGGCAGGTGCCTTGACGATGCCCGCGTCGAACAGCAATGCCACCACAGCGGCCGCAGCTTGTACGAAGCCGAGGACCAGCACCAGGATTGCGCCGATACCGAGCGAACTGGTGGTGCTGGCGAACTCGTTGCCCTCGGCGCTCGGCAGACTGAACGACTGGAAGACCAGCACCAGGAATCCGGTGATCGCCAAGGCGGCAACCACGGCCTGGTTCTTGGCATCCTTCTGCAGCAGCGACGCACCGGCGATCAGGCCGGCGGCCAGCAGCAGCGCCACCGACACCGCGCTGCCACCGGAAGCGAAGAACGTGGTGCTGAACGACGTCTGGATGCTGCTCGGCAGTTCCTGCGCCGAGCTGACTTCGGCAGTGACGAGATCGAGCAAACCGAGCAGGAAGTTCACGATGCCGAGCCCGAGCACCACGAACGTGAGAATCCTCGGCAGGTTCGTCAATCCCGATCCGGGCGACTTACGTTCGGGTGCAGGGGATCCGGGCGCTGACGTCCCGGGCGCGCCGGGTGCCGAGGTGCCCGGCACCGGAGGCCCGAAAGGATTGGATACCGACGGTTGATGGAACGGCTGACCCTGACCGTGGCCCTGCGCAGGTGACGGAGGCTGATTCGGCGAGGAGGACTGACCGTAGGACGGTCCGCCTCCGCCGTAGCCACCAGAGTTGGAGCTGCCCCCTGATTCAGGGCCGCCGGGCGAGTAGGTCATCGCGTCTCCTCATCCTGATAGTTACGTACCCAGGGTCGGTCGGGTCCTTTCGACTCACGCTACTGCACGGACCCGACCGATCCAGGCACTCCAGGTCAACGGGCCCCGACGAGCTCCTGGTCGTCGACTTCGGCGGCCTCGAGTTCCCGAACCAGCGGAAGCACCTTGGCTCCGAAGTACTCGATCTCCTCCTGGAAGTGCAGGAAGCCACCGAGAATCAGGTCGACGCCGCGGCGTCGGTAGGCAACGATCCGCTCGGCCACTTGCTCCGGCGTCCCGATCAACTGGGTCTTGAAGCCGTCGTTGTACTGGACGAGATCCTCGAACGACGAGTCGGCCCACATACCCTTCTTGTCACCCGTCGAATTCCCGGCCTGCTGCACCGCTCTCTTGAAGCCTTCGACGGCGGGCTTGTTCGCCTTCTCGATGATCTCGCGCAGCGTGTCTCGCGCTTCCTTCTCGGTGTCGCGGGCAATGATGAAGCCATTGAGGCCGAACTTGACCTCGCGCTGATGATCACGCGCGATGCGTCGAAGATTGTCGAGTTGCTCGGTGACGCCGTCGAAATCCTTGCCGTTGCTGAAGTACCAATCCGAGTACCGACCGGCATTCTCCTGCGCCGCAGAAGAATTCCCGCCCTGGAACAGCTCGGGATTGGGCCGCTCCGGGGTGTTGAGCGGTTTCGGCTTGAGGGTGAAATCGTGGATCCGATAGAAGTCGCCCCGGAAGTCGACGTCGTCCTCGGTCCAGATCCGTCGCAGCACCTGCAGGAATTCGGCGCTGCGACGGTATCTTTCGTCGTGCTCGAGCCACGGTTCACCCAGGTGGGTGAACTCGTCCTTGAACCAACCACTGACGACGTTCACCGCGAAGCGGCCGTTGGACAGGTGATCCGCGGTAGCGCCCAGCTTGGCCAGAACGGCCGGCTGCCACAGCCCTGGATGCACCGCCGCAATGACTTTGAGCCTCTCGGTGGCCAGCAGGAGAGCGAGCGAGAAGCTGGTGGATTCGTGCTGGAACTCGGCCCCGTAGCTGGCCTCGTACCGAACCTGACTCAGCGCGTACTCGAAGCCGTTGTTCTCGGCGGTCTGCGCCAGCTTCTTGTTGTACTCGTAATCCCAGCTGGTGCGTTGCTCGATGGTGCTGGTGACCAGACCACCCGAAACGTTGGGTACCCAGTACGCGAATTTGATTGCGTCGGAAATCTTTTCGGTGCTCACAGCTCTTCTCCTCCGAACATGTTCTACGAATACCAGGTGGGCTCGGGCAGCTCGCCGGTGAGAACCCAGCGCCCTACCTCGCGCCGCTTGTACGCGACCGGATCGTGCAGGGTGTGGGTACGCACGTTGCGCCAGAAGCGGTCGAAGCCGTACTTGCTGGCCGTCGCACGCGCACCGAGGGCCTCGAACACCGTCGACGTGATCTCGAGCGACACCTCGGTGGCGCGAGCCTTGACTGCAGCCACCCGTACCTCGTGATCACCGCGCTCCTCGGCGGTGACGTTCCAGGCATTGTCGTGAATCTTTTTGCCTTCCAACGCCACTGCGTCGGCAAGGGCTTCGACGGCCCACAGCTTGGCGGTCAGGTCGCCGTAGATGTCGATGATGTACGGCTCGTCGACGGCCTTGTCCACGGTGCTGTGCAGCCAGGCGCGAGTCTTGTCCTTGGTGTACGACGCCGCCTCCTCCAGGGCACCCCTCGCGATTCCGAGGTAGAAGTTGACGAACACCAGTTGGATGGTCGGAACGTTGAGCGTGTTGTAGACACGAGGCTGAAAAGCTTTGTCCACGAATCCTGCTGCGCTGGCCCAGTCGACGCGAACCTTGTCGATGGTCACGCTGCCGCTCTCGGTCTGACGCTGGCCGATGTTGTCCCAGTCGTCATGGAAGGACAAGCCCTCGATGTTGGACGGCACGATCGCGAACACGTGATCGGTACTGCCCTCGAGCGCACCTTCGAGCACGGTCACGTCCGAGACGCGGCTGCCGGTGGAGAAGGTCTTGGAACCGTCGAACACGATGGTGTCACCCTCGTCGGTGACGGCAACGTCGTTGTCCCGAGGGTTGACGGCACCGCCGAAGAACCACTTGTTCTTCGTTGCGTCGGCTTCGACGGCCTCGATCTGCTCGGGTGTGCCGACGAGTCGGGCGGCCCAGAACCACAACAGGTGATAGCCCAACAGCTGACCGATGGAACCATCGGCGGCGGCGACGGTACGGATCACCTGGTACGCCGTCGGCCAATCCTGCCCTGCACCGCCATGTTCGACGGGGCCCAGCAGCGTGACGAGACCGGCGTCCTTGAGTAGCTGAACTTCGGCGGTGGGAGCCTCACGCCCCTTGTCGCGGGCGACCGCGTCGACGGCGAGGAGCTGAGCTACCTCACCGGCGCGCGAGATCCACCCGGCAGCGGTGGTGGGAGCGTCGGGCCAGTCCTTGGTGAGAACACGGTTTTCTGTGGTTGTCATGACGCACAGTGAAGTCTCGCTCCGAGCCCGTGACCACACTTCGACTCAGCGTGATTCTGAGAAGAGATGGCCGGTTTCTCAGCATGTCGGTCACCGCGAGACGGATATCGGAGGCCTTCGAGCCCACGGGTCGGTGTTGCTGTACTCAAACAAGACCGTCGTTCGACCCGTTATCCAGGGTCGAAAAGTACTTCGTGACAGATACCGTCAATCTGTAACGTGTCACAACCTGCGGCGATTAATGTTGTGCTCACCACAAACCGGCGGGTCCGAACACTCGCCCTCCCCTAGGACGCCCCTCATGCGCAAGTCACTCTTCGCCACTGTCGCCGTAGCCGGCGCATTCGCCGCTGCCGTCATCTCGCCCGCCGTGTCCAACGCCGTACCCACCAACGTGACCTTCACGGTCGCGGGCGGTGCGCTCACCATCACAGCCCCGACATCCCAGGCGCTGACCGTGACCGGCAATACAGCGAGCGGAGGCATCACCCCCGTCGTCGTGTCCGACCAGCGACTCGGAATCAACGGCTGGACTGCGTCGGCGATCAGCACCGCATTCGACAAGCCCGCGCCGGACCCCGCGTCCATCCCAGCGACCGCAGTAACCTACTCGGCGCCGCTCCTACCTGCGCGCACGGGCGTCTCGACGGTAGCCGGAGTATTGGTTCCTCAGACCATCGACTCCACCAAGCCTGTCGTGGTCGCGACAGCGGTCATCGGAGCGAACACCGCCACCTGGACCGGCACCGTCTCCGTCGCACTGCCCAGTGACGTCGTGGCAGGTACGTACACGGGCGTTGTCACGCATTCGGTGGCCTGATCTGTACATGTCACTTCATCGGGGATTGGCGGCCGGAGTCCTGACCGTGCTGATGTTCGCTTCGGCGTTCGTCGCGCAGGCTCCGGCCGCCGCTCAACAACCAACCGAATCGGCACCGGTGGGCAGCGTGGGTATTCGCCTGCTCGAAGCGCCCGTATCGCTACAGGACGATCCGCGGGCACTGGCCTACATCATCGACAACCTGCCGCCCGGCACCACCATCACCAGGCGCATCGAGGTCAGCAACAGCACCGATCAACAGCAGCCGGTCACTCTGTACCCCGCTGCTGCATCGATCGGAGCCGACGACTCCGGCTTCGAGGTAGGTGACGACCGCGCCGTCAACGAGCTCACGACGTGGATGTCGGTGACGCCGACAGACCTCACGCTGGCTCCGAACTCGGCGGCCGAAGCGGTGGTGACCATCGCAGTTCCACCCGACGCCCCCGAGGGCGAGCAGTATGCCGTCGTATGGGCTCAAACTGCCGGCGCCCCAACCGGAACCGGAATTCAGAACGTCAGCCGCGTCGGTATTCGCACTTATCTCTCGGTCGGAGCCGGGAACGGACCGGCCGCCGATCTGGAAATCGGCGATGTCGCGGCGTCACGGAACGAATCGGGTGCGCCGGAGATCGTTGCCACCATCTCCAACACCGGTGGGCGCGCCCTCGACCCGAGCGGAACCGTGGAGTTGTCGGGCGGTCCCGGCGGGATTTCGACTGCACCGGTCAAGGGTTCGGGCGGATCTATCGCGCCAGGGCAATCGGGAAGTGTTACCTTCACGCTCGACCCTGCGCTCCCGGCGGGCCCGTGGCAGGCGGCACTCACCATCACGAGCGGATTGGTGAGCAAGACATCGGCCGTCGAAGTGACGTTCCCTGATCAGGGCTCGGTCACGGCGGCGGAAACATCGTCGGATTCCGGTGTTCCTGTGTGGATCTGGGGACTCGCCGCGCTGGTCGTCTTCGCGATCGCAGCTGCGGTCGTTGTGCTGATGCGGCGGCGAAAGGTCGGTTGAGATGCGACGTCTCGCGGTAGCTGTCGGGGTGGTGGTGGTTCTTGCAGCCACCGCCAACCCGGCGGTGTCTGCGCAACAATTGGCAGACCCCCCTGCAGCCGAACAGAATTGCGTCGTCGCACCTGCGACAACCACAAGTCCCGTCCCGACCACCTCCACGGCGGTTCCGACACCGGCGTGTACGACCACCGACACGACCGCCTCGACCCCTCCGGTGCAGATCGCTACCACTGACGCTCCGGCACCACCCGCAACAACAGCGACCACAACAACAACAACCGATTCTGCAGCGAGCACGCCGACCGAAACATCGAGCGTCGTACCGACTTTCGAGGTTCCGGCGTCAGTGTCAGCCGTGACGCCGACAACCACCGCAACATCGCCCCCGCCCGCGGCGACGCCGATGACCACTGCCCCCCGCCCGGCCGCGAGGGCCGCAGCACCGGCCGCAGCCGCAGCGGACAATCTGCTGAACATTTCGGTGCCATCGACGATGACCGGATCATCGACCGTCATACCGGGAACGACGTGGACGGGAACCATGAGCCTGACGGTGTTGGGCGTCGGATTGGCCGGCTGGAAGTCCGATGTCAGTCTGTCGAACTTTGTCGGATCCAACACCGGTCGCATTCTGGCTCCGACGTCGGCGACCTACCGTGCGCCCCAGTCGAACTGCACGGCCGGTGTAACCGGCAACTCCAGTGCAGTCAATGTCGGATTGACCGCTCAGCCCACCCTCGCCAAAACAGGCGGGGCGCTCTGTCTGACGAGCTGGACATCGACAGTGTCGGTGGACGTCCCATCATCTGGCGTCATCGCCGACACCTACACCGCAACCCTCACTCATTCGATTTACTGATCACGGTCAGCTGCGCAGAATCTTCTCCATCGCCTTGCCCTTGGCGAGTTCGTCGATCAGCTTGTCCAGCAACCGGATTTTCTTCATCAACGGGTCCTCGACATTCTCGACGCGAATGCCGCAGACGACTCCGGTGATCAGTGTCGCGTTCGGATTCAGGTTCGCCGCCGCGAAGAAGTCCTCGAACGTAGTTTCGGCGTCGAGATGGTGCTGGAGAGTCTGTTGATCGAATCCGGTGAGCCACCGAATGATCTCGTCGACCTCCGCTGCGGTGCGACCCTTTCGCTCCACCTTCTTGATGTAGAGCCGATGGACCGTCACGAAGGCGGTGGTGAAGATGTTGTGCACGCCCCACAATCTAGACCCCTTCGTGTCGACGTGACATGGCGTAGCCGGGCTCACTCCTTGTGCGCGTTTTGCGTAGGCAGAGGTACGCAAAACGCGCACAAGGGATGGGGCACGAAAAAGCCCGCCACCGGATTCGGTGGCGGGCTTCTTACGATGTGAAACTTACTTCACAGAAAGCGATTCCAGGATTTCGCGCGCGAGGGCAGCGGTCTCGGACGGCGTCTTGCCGACCTTGACGCCTGCGGCCTCGAGTGCGTCCTTCTTCGCCTGCGCCGTTCCCAGCGAGCCGGAGACGATGGCGCCGGCGTGGCCCATGGTCTTGCCCTCGGGAGCAGTGAAGCCTGCGACGTAACCGACGACCGGCTTGGTCACGTTGGCCTTGATGTAATCGGCTGCACGCTCTTCGGCGTCGCCGCCGATCTCACCGATCATGACGATGATCTTGGTCTCGGGGTCCGCCTCGAACGCCTCGATGGCGTCGATGTGGGTGGTTCCGATGACCGGGTCGCCGCCGATGCCGATGGCCGTCGAGAATCCGAAGTCGCGGAGCTCGAACATCATCTGGTAGGTCAGCGTGCCACTCTTGGAGACCAGGCCGATGGGGCCGGTTCCCGAGATGTTGGCGGGCGTGATGCCGACCAATGCCTCACCGGGAGTGATGATTCCGGGGCAGTTCGGGCCGATGATGCGGGTCTTCTTGCCCTTCTCCACGTTGTAGGCCCACGCGTACGCGGAGTCCTGCACGGGGATACCCTCGGTGATGACGACGAGCAGCGGGATCTCCGCGTCGATGGCCTCGACGATGGCGTCCTTGGAGAATGCCGGCGGCACGAACGCGATGGACACGTCGGCTCCGGTCTTCTCCATGGCCTCGGAAACCGAAGCGAACACCGGCAATTCGATGTCGTTGCCCTGAGCGTCGACGTGCTTGACCGTGGTTCCGGCCTTGCGTGCGTTGACGCCGCCGACGACCTGGGTGCCGGCCTTGAGCATCAGGGCGGTGTGCTTGGTGCCTTCGCCGCCGGTGATGCCCTGGACGATGACCTTGTTGTCCTTGTTCAGAAAGATAGACATTGTTTCCTCTACTTCGCTGCCAGCTCGGCGGCCTTGTCGGCGCCCTCGTCCATGGTTCCGGCGAGCGTCACCAGCGGGTGCGCGGCGTCGGCGAGAATCTTGCGGCCCTCTTCGACCTTGTTGCCGTCGAGACGGACGACCAGCGGCTTGTTGGCGTCGTCGCCCAGCTTCTTCAGCGCGCCGACGATGCCGTTGGCGACTGCGTCACAAGCGGTGATGCCACCGAAGACGTTGACGAACACGCTCTTGACCTGCTCGTCACCGAGGATGACGTCGAGGCCTGCGGCCATGACCTCGGCCGACGCTCCGCCGCCGATGTCGAGGAAGTTGGCAGGCTTGACGCCGCCGTGTGCCTCGCCTGCGTAGGCGACGACGTCGAGGGTCGACATGACAAGTCCTGCACCGTTTCCGATGATTCCGACCTGTCCGTCGAGCTTGACGTAGTTGAGGTCGTTCTCCTTGGCCTTGGCCTCGAGGGGATCGGCTGCGTCCTTGTCCTCGAACTCGGCGTGGCCGGCCTGGCGGAAGTCTGCGTTGGCGTCGAGCGTCACCTTGCCGTCGAGGGCCAGGATCTGATCGTCGGGGGTGCGAACCAGCGGGTTGACCTCGACCAGGAGAGCGTCTTCGTTGATGAAGACCTCCCACAGCTTCTGGATGGTCACCGCAGCGGCGTCGAGCACCTCGGCGGGCAGCTTGCCCTTCTCGGCGATCTCACGAGCGAAAGCGAGGTCTACGCCCTTGACTGCGTCGACCGGGATACGTGCGAGTGCGTCGGGGTTCTCCTCCGCCGTCACCTCGATCTCCACTCCACCCTCGACCGAACACATCGCGAGGTAGGTGCGGTTGGTGCGATCGAGCAGGAAGGAGATGTAGTACTCCTCGGCGATGTCGGAGGCTTCTGCAACGAGAAGCTTCTTGACGACATGACCCTTGATGTCGAGTCCGAGAATCGCTTCTGCGTTCTCGGTGGCTGCTGCGACGTCCTTGGAGTACTTGACTCCGCCGGCCTTGCCGCGGCCGCCGACCTTGACCTGTGCCTTGACCATTACTGGCTTGCCGATTTCTTCGGCAATCTGTGTTGCTCCGGCGACCGTGTCGGTGACACGACCGGCGGAGGTGGGTACGCCATGCTTGGCGAACAATTCCTTCGCCTGGTATTCGAAGAGATCCATCAGCTCACCGTCTCGTCTACGTTGACGCCCGCTCCAGGGGTGTGAGCGGGTCTGAGCATGGACTTTATCCAGGTGCCCCGACGGCGCATCGGGCGCATGCATGCTATGTGGCCTATCTCACCGCCGAGGGCGCGATGAAATGGCCGTCACCGATCGGCGCGGCGGGCCGAAAGTGCCGCAGCGACACCGAGAACGACGATTCCCACCACCAACGGCAGAACGGCGGGCCCCATCACCGGATCCGTTGCCCGGGCAGATGTCAGCGGCCACGACGCGAGATGAACGATGCCGGCGACCGCTGCTGCTGCGAGCAGAACGCTGCCGCGAGCGGCCCGAGCTCGCGCGGCAACGAGGGCTGCGACGACGATGCCGACGGCGAGCACCATCTGCCCCCAGGTATCCCAACCCCACGGAAATTCTGTGACGGTTGCGGCGGTGACGTCGCTGCCCCGATACAGCGGCAGCGCCAGGCCGATCGCGAGAAGTGCGGCACCGAACAAACCGACGCCCAGCACGACGCCGTCCGTCGACACGTCCGCGGATGTGTCGACATCGTCGCGTTCGGCCGATCCGGCGAACAGAGCCAGCAGTCCGGTGACTGCCGCTGCGACGACGCCCGCGATGATCGCCAGAGCGCCGATGCCTGTGCCGACTCCGTCCACGTCCTCGGCGAGCACGACCGATTGCAACACCGAAGCCGCCGCCGACACCGCGCCGAGCCAGAACAAGGCCACGAACGGGCGTGCAGCAGAGGCGAACTCGGAGAACAGCAGCGGCACCGAACCCAGAATCATCACGAAGCCGGCAACCAACACGACCCGGGTGGCCAGGATCTGCGGCACGGCGATGCCCGAGTCGGTCTCGAGAATCGGCAGTAGCGAACCGACGACGAACAGCGCGCCGGCGAGAACGCCTGCACTGCCTGCTGCGGCATGCCATCTGGTCGCTCCTGGACCGGCGACGCCGCGGGCACTTCGCGCACCCGCCTCGCGTTCCTGCGCTCTCTGCAGCGCGCGCCGGTCTCGGGCAGCGGCGACGGGTGCGAGCGCTGCGCCGCAGACCAGCAATCCGATTCCGGCCGCCGTCCCCAGATAGGCCCCGGGCCCGGCGCTCACCCGAGCCCCGGTGCTCAGTCCGGCGAGCAGACCGACGCCCGCGAACCCCAACACGCCGAGTCCGGCTCCGACGGACGCGCCCGAGGCCACCAGCGGCGACAGCGAGGCCAGCGCCGACGCCACCACCACGAGTGCCGCGACGCCGACGACCCCGGATCCAACGGCGACGAACACCGGCGATTCCACGACGGCGGTGACGATCACCACCGGGTCCTCCGAGCGGTACAGCGACGAGAACGCCGCGACGGCCGCGAGTACACCGAACGCGCCGAGCAACGCCCCCAGCAACGAACCGACCCGACCCGCCGACGCGCGCCCCACGTGCTCGGAATAGACCGAGTGGCCGTACCCGTCACCGAGCCCGGCGCGATGCACCGCGGACCACCCCGCAACGCCCGCCAGCACGGACGCTGCGTGACCGACGAGCAGAATCCGGGCACCGGCGGTGGCGTCGAGCATGGCGGCGCTCAGGGGACGAAAGAGCTCGAGCCGATTCGCATCGATCGGGTCCGACAGCAGAGCGATGTCCAGTAGTGCGATGCCGAGTGCCACCGCGCCGTACCCGGCGAGAAGTGCCGCGGCGAACTCGATACGCCTCGTGGCCGCACCCACCGCCGCTGCGACGGCAACCAGGACAGGAAGAGCGACGGCGACAACCGCGGCCGACGCGGCGCCGCTTCCCACCGGCGAACCGTCGACGCTTCGGACGACGCCGACGAGTGGGGCCGCCGCCGCGGCAGCTGCTGCGATCAGAGCGAAGACGAGTGCAACCGCGACGCGCGACGTGGGTGACGGATCGTCCGCTCTGTCGCCCGGCCCGTCGAGCGGCTCGATTCGTTGCGGTTCCGCACGCTCGGAACCGCGGGCGGACGAGTCGTCGAAGGTGGGAGTCGGCATTCGGATCACGGTATCGGCTCGACGGGCGTGGACACCGTTACTGTTGCTGCATGCACTCCGGGTGTCCGATTACGGATGTGGCTCGTCACGACATAAACACTGGTCGGGCTGTGAGCCATCTCACATATCCTCCCAGTTTGGGCTGTTAACTTGCGCGCCCCGCAATCATTTCGTTACCGTCTGCCGAGTCTTTCAGTAACGGCCAGGTCACGGATAACGGAGGTTGTAGGTCTTGCAGCAACACCGTGCGTCCTTCACCTCCAGCCGGTTCACTCGACCCGCCGCTGAAGAAGCGACCACGGTCTACAGCTACGAGCCTGCCGACGACAACGGCGCGTACGACGCGTACTCCTACCCGGCGTACCAGTACGCCGAGGCCGAGTACGTCGACACCGCCTACGTCGCACCCGACGAAGCACCGACCGTCGTCACGACGTTCGCGACCACCGCAGACGCCACCCCCGTGGCCCGTCGCGGCGGAGCACACCGAATCCCGCTTCCCCCCACCGCCCTCAAAGGCCGCGCTGCTGTACTCGCCGTGGCTGCCGGCGCTGTCGTGGCTGCAGGCCAGGCCGTCATCAACGACGACTCGCCCGCTACGGTCGCCACCTCCGAGTACGCGCTCGCCGCCGGTGAAGCACCCGCCGCCGCAGTCGCGGCCACCACCGCCCCGCAAACTGCCGAACTCGACGCAGATTCGTCGAGCGCAACGCCGTCGCAGGCACCGCAGATTCTCAGCGTCGCGGCACCGGCCGATCTGAGCCAGTTCAACGACTTGCTCGCCAAGGGTCAGCGCTTCAGCGAAGAGCGTGCTGCACGTGAAGCAGCCGCCCGCCGGCCCCTGTTTGCCCTCCCCGCGCAGGGCACCTACACCTCCAACTTCGGTACTCGCTGGGGCGTTCTCCACGCCGGTGTCGACGTTGCCAACGCCATCGGAACTCCGATCTACGCCGTCGCCGACGGCAAGGTCATCGACTCCGGTCCGGCTGCAGGCTTCGGCATGTGGGTTCGACTGCAGCACGCCGACGGCACGATCACCGTGTACGGCCACATCGACAGCACGCTCGTCACCGTCGGCCAGGATGTCATGGCCGGCGATCAGATCGCACGTATGGGCAACCGCGGCTTCTCCACCGGACCGCACCTGCACTTCGAGGTCCACCTCCCGGGCGAGGTCAAGATCGACCCGCTGCCCTGGCTCGCCTCCCGAGGAATCTCCCTCGGACCCGAAATGGACTGAGCCTCTTCCACTACTGCACAACAAGCCGGACCCCGCTCTCGCAGGGCCCGGCTTTCGCGTTGTCGGGGGCTTTACAGCTTGGTCTCTACAGCTTGGTCATCGGGACGCCGCCGATGAGCATCATCTTGACGCGGCCGGCCGAGCCGAAGTCGATCAGGACCATCGCCTTGACGCCGGCACCGGTCGATTCCAGCACCGTACCCAGGCCGTACTTGTCGTGACTGACTCGATCACCGACGGCGAGAACAAGATTGGAGTTGCGCCCCTTGGCGGCACCGAAGCTGGGCGACGAGCTCTGGCCGCGTGACGAGGAGCCGCCGGAACCACCCGAGCCATAGCTGTTCGAGCCGTAACCACCGCCCGAGCCGTAACTGTTCGAGCCGTAGCTCCCGGATCTGCCACCGCCGATCGCGCGGCCGCCGCCGGTGCCGGGATCCTCACGTCGCCAATCGATCAGGTGTTGCGGGACTTCCTGCAGGAAACGTGATTCCGGGTTCGCAATGGGCTGGCCCCACGCCGACCGCATGATCGCGCGCGTGAGATAGAGCCGCTGCCGTGCGCGCGTGATACCCACGTATGCCAGGCGTCGCTCCTCGGACAGTTCGTTGGGGTCACCCAGTGCTCGCATGTGCGGGAATTGGCCGTCCTCCCAGCCGGTCACGAAGACGACCGGAAACTCCAGGCCCTTCGCGGTGTGCAGCGTCATCAAGGTGACGACTCCGGTGCCCGAGTCGGGAATCTGATCGGTATCGGCTACCAGGGAGACCCGTTCGAGGAATGCCGCGAGCGAACCCGGTTCGGCCAGCCCGTCGACGCCACCGTCGTCCTCGCTTCGGTCGTCGCCTGTCTCGAGCGCTTCCTCCGCCACCGCGGCTTGGTTTCGCGCCTCGGACGTGAACTCCCTTGCCACGCTGACAAGTTCGTTGAGGTTGTCCAGGCGTGCGCCGTCCTGCGGATCACTGCTGGCTTCGAGTTCGGCGCGGTAGCCCGTGCGGTCGAGAACGGCTTCGACGACATCACCGATATCGGCGATGTCGTTTCCGTCGCCGTCGGTCGCGGTGAGTACTGCGCGCAGTTCGTCGAGCAATTCCATGAACTGTGCGATCAGCTTCTGCTGCCGCGAGTTGAGCAACGCCACCTTGCCCGCGGCCGCGTCGTGCAGGGCGCGCGAGAAGCTGATGTCACGTTGCTCCGCGTGGACGGCGACACACGCCTCGGCACGATCGCCGATACCTCGGCGCGGGGTGTTCAGGATGCGTCGCATGCTGACGGTGTCGTCCTCGTTGGACAGCACCCGCAGATACGCGACCAGGTCCCGTACTTCCTTGCGCTCGTAGAACCGGACGCCGCCGACGACCTTGTACGGCAGACCGAGTCGAATGAAGATCTCTTCGAGCGCACGCGAGGAGTTGTTGGTGCGATAGAACACCGCTACCTCGTCGAAGCGCACATCTCCGCCGTCGACGAGCCGGTCGATCTCCGAGGCCACGAACGACGCCTCGTCGTGCTCGTTGTCTGCGACGTAGCCGACGATCAGCTCGCCCTCGCCGGTGTCGGTCCACAACTTCTTCTCGCGGCGACCGATGTTGCGAGAGATCACGGCATTGGCGGCCGAGAGAATGTTCTGCGTCGACCGGTAGTTCTGCTCGAGCAAGATAGTGCGAGCGTCGGGGTAGTCGCGCTCGAATTCCTCGATGTTGCGGATGGTCGCGCCGCGGAAGGCGTAGATGGACTGATCGGCATCGCCCACCACACACAGCTCTCCCGGAGCGACGGTGCCCTCGAGCGCTCCGTCGGCATCGGGAGTGCCCACCAGCTCTCGCACCAGCATGTACTGAGCGTGGTTGGTGTCCTGATACTCGTCGACCAGCACGTGCCGGAATCTGCGGCGGTAGTACTGGGCCACCTGCGGGAAGGCCTGCAGAATTCCCACTGTCTCGCCGATGAGGTCGTCGAAGTCCATGGCGTTGGCCGCGCGCAGACGCTGCTGATAGATGCGATAGACCTTCGCGACGAGCCGCGGCAGCTCGGCAGGGTCGCCGTCGGCGTCCTCGGTGGCCTTGTCCGGGCCGATCAGTTCGTTCTTGAGGTTGGAGATCGCCGTCGAGAGCAGCCGCGCCGAGAACTTCTTGGTGTCGATCTGCAGATCCTTGGAAATCATCGTCAGCAATCGGCGCGAGTCGTCGGCGTCGTAGATCGAGAAGTTCGAGTTCAGCCCGGGCAGCAGCGCTGCCTGGGCCCGCAGAATTCGCACACAACTCGAGTGGAACGTCGATACCCACATCGCATTCGCTCGCGGTCCCACCAGACCGGCGACTCGCTCGCGCATCTCCGCGGCGGCCTTGTTGGTGAACGTGATGGCCAGAATCTGACCTGGGGACACCCCGCGCTCGGCGAGCAGATACGCGATACGACGCGTCAGCACCGCTGTCTTGCCCGAACCGGCTCCAGCCACGATGAGCAGCGGCGATCCGGTGTGCACAACGGCCTCACGTTGCTGGGGATTGAGCCCTTCCAACAACGCGTCGGACGCAGCATTCTTACGGGACGCGAGGCCTTGGAGGAATGTGTTCATCGTCAGGTCAGGTTACCGGCGCGTACCGACAAACCCACATCGCGTGGTCCCGGCCCCGACGGATGACTTTTCAGGACGGTCGGCCCGTGGCACACTGGATCGGTGATCGAAAAAACCGTACGTCATCGCCTGCGTCGGGTCGGCCGCTCCTCTGCCACACGTACGGGAGCCTGTCGATAGACGCAACGCCCCTGGTTCCAGGCGGGGGCTCGAAGGTCCGGGCAGGAAATTCGAGCCGGGAACCGAGCCGCCGAGCGATGCAGCTCCGAATACGAAAGGCGTAACGGTGACGGACGACGCAGCGATCCAAGATGTGACCCGAGGAGAGACGATGGCCATGACGACGAAGATCGACTCAGAGATTGCAGTGCCTTCCAGCGAGGCCGAGATCAACGATTTGCGCCAGGAAATCGACCGCCTCGATGCCGAGATCCTGACGGCCATCAAGCGTCGCTCCGAGGTCTCGCAGATCATCGGCCGCACCCGCATGGCCTCCGGTGGTCCGCGCCTGGTGCACAGCCGTGAGATGAAGGTCCTCGAGCGTTTCAGCAGCCTCGGTCAGGAAGGCCACACGTTGGCCATGCTCCTGCTCCGCCTCGGTCGCGGTCGCCTCGGACACTGATAGACCCCTCGGTTGGGCGCGCGGATGCACGCCCAACCGACGTTCTACTTCAAAGCGATGTACTTGGTCTCGAGGTATTCCTCGATGCCCTCGGATCCGCCCTCACGGCCGAATCCCGATTCCTTGACTCCACCGAACGGCGCAGCCGCGTCCGAGATCACTCCGCGGTTGACGCCCACCATTCCGCTGTCGATGGCGTCGGCCACCCGTAGCGCGCGGTCCAGGTTCTCCGTGTAGATGTACGACGCCAGGCCGTACTCGGTGGCGTTGGCTGCGTCGATACCTTCCTGCTCGGTGTCGAAGCCGACGATGGGAGCGACAGGCCCGAACACTTCCTCTTTCAGGATCCTGGCCTTCGCTGGAACGTCGGTGAGCACGGTCGCCGGGTAGAAGTACCCATCTCCGCCCGGTGCGGTACCGCCGAGCGCGACTGTTGCTCCCTTCTCCACTGCATCGTCGACGAGCTCTTGAACGGTGTCGAGCTGATCTGCGTTGATCAGCGGGCCGAGCTTGGTGTCGGGGTCGACGCCGGGTCCGAGCTTCATCTCGGACATCTTCGCCACCAACTTGGTGGTGAACTCCTCCCGAACGCTGTTGTGCACGTGCAGCCGGTTCGCCGCGGTGCAGGCCTCTCCGCCGTTGCGCATCTTCGCCAGCATCGCGCCGTCCACCGCGTCGTCTATGTTCGCGTCGTCGAACACCACGAACGGGGCATTGCCACCGAGTTCCATCGACGTCCGCAGCAACCTCGTCGCAGATTTCTCGACGAGCGATTTACCCACTCCCGTCGAGCCGGTGAACGTGAGCTTCCGCAAGCGTGGGTCTTCGATCAGTGGACCGGTGACGTCGCCGGACTTCGACGTCGTCAGTACCGAGAGCACACCTTCGGGCAGGCCGACCTCGTCGAAGATCTGCGCGAGCAGCAGCATCGTCAGCGGAGTCTCGCGGGCGGGCTTGACGACGATGGTGCAGCCGGCGGCCAGAGCAGGCCCGATCTTCCTGGTACCCATAGCGAGAGGGAAGTTCCACGGGGTGATCGCCAACACCGGGCCCACGGGAGCCTTCGTGACGAGAATCCGACCGTTGCCCGCCGGAGCCGGGGTGTAGCGACCACCGATGCGCACGGCTTCCTCGGCGAACCAGCGGAAGAACTCGGCACCGTACTTCACTTCGGCCTTCGACTCTGCAAGGGCCTTACCCATCTCGAGGGTCATCAGCAGCGCGATGTCGTCGGCGCGTTCGGTGACCTTCTCGAAGGCCGCTCGCAGAATCTCGCTGCGCTCGCGCGCAGGCGTTGCCGCCCAGCTCTTCTGCGCTGCAGCGGCGGCGTCGAGCGCCTTCATCGCGTCGGCGGGCGATGCGTCCGCCACCTCGGTCAGGGGCTTGCCGGTCGCCGGATCGTTCACCGCGAACGTCTTGCCTCCCTCTGCGTCGACGGCCTTGCCGCCGATCCACAGTTTTGCCGGAATCGATTCGATCAATGCACGTTGGTCCATACCGTCCATGATGCCTCCGCAGCGGCTGACGCAAACGGAAACGACGCGCGCGCGACTCGGCACGGGATTACTGTTGGTTCGTATGAGCGTCGATATCACCGGCACGGATGCCTGGCAGAAGCTGACCGATCACCACTCCACGATCGCCGATACTCATCTTCGGACCCTGTTCGCCGAGGACTCCGACCGAGCGCAGACATTCACCCTCGATGCCGCCGATCTTCATATCGACTACAGCAAGCACCGGATCACTCGCGAGACCGTCGAGTTGCTCGTCGAACTCGCCCGCACCGCCGATGTCGAAGGCAAGCGCGACGCGATGTTCTCGGGCGCGCACATCAACACCTCCGAGGACCGCGCCGTTCTGCACACCGCGTTGCGCCTACCGGCCGACGCGTCGTTGACCGTCGACGGCCAGGACGTCGTCGCCGATGTACACGAAGTCCTCACTGCTATGGGCGAATTCACCGACCGAGTGCGTTCCGGCGAATGGGTCGGTGCCACCGGCGAAAAAATCTCCACAGTCGTCAACATCGGCATCGGCGGATCCGACCTCGGACCGGTCATGGTCTACAACGCGCTCCGTCACTACGCCGACGCGGGGATTTCCGCAAAGTTCGTCTCCAACGTCGACCCAGCCGATCTCGTCGGTGCACTCGACGGACTCGACCCGGCGTCAACGCTGTTCATCATCGCGTCCAAGACGTTCTCCACCCTCGAAACATTGACCAACGCGACCGCGGCCCGTCGCTGGCTCGTCGACGCACTCGGTGAAGACGCCGTCGCCAAGCACTTCGTCGCCGTGTCCACCAACGCCGAGCGCGTCGCGGACTTCGGCATCGACACCGCCAACATGTTCGGCTTCTGGGACTGGGTCGGCGGACGCTACTCCGTCGATTCGGCAATCGGTCTGTCGGTCATGGCCGTTGTCGGCAAAGACGCGTTCGGCGAATTCCTGGACGGCTTTCATCGCATCGACGAGCACTTCCGCACCACCCCGCTCGCCGAGAATGCGCCGGTTCTGCTCGGCCTCATCGGCCTGTGGTACAGCTCGTTCTTCGGCGCGGAAACCCGTGCAGTGCTGCCGTATTCGAATGACCTCTCCCGCTTCGCGGCGTACCTGCAGCAGTTGACGATGGAATCCAACGGCAAGTCCGTCAAGGCCGACGGCTCCCCCGTCACCACACCCACCGGCGAGATCTTCTGGGGCGAGCCGGGCACCAACGGCCAGCATGCCTTCTACCAATTGCTACACCAGGGAACACGTTTGGTGCCTGCGGACTTCATCGGATTCGCCGAGCCCACCGACGATCTACCCACCCGCGACGGCACCGGCTCGATGCACGACCTGCTGATGAGCAACTTCTTCGCCCAGACCAAGGTTCTCGCCTTCGGCAAAACTGCCGAGGAGATCGCCGCCGAGGACACACCGGCAGATGTGGTGCCGCACAAGGTGATGCCCGGCAATCGTCCGTCCACCTCGATTCTCGCGTCGAAGCTCACGCCCTCGGTGGTCGGCCAATTGATAGCCCTGTACGAACATCAGGTCTTCGTCGAAGGCGTCATCTGGGGCGTCGACTCCTACGACCAGTGGGGCGTCGAACTGGGCAAGACCCAGGCCCTGGAGCTGACTCCGGTGCTCACCGACTCCGAAGCTCCTGCTGCACAGTCGGATTCATCGACCGATTCCCTGGTGCGCTGGTACCGGGCGCAGCGGGGTCGTTCGGCCTGAGGTCGGTCGGTGGATCTACGGCCCTGGTAGGAATCTGCGCACCCTGTAGGCGGTGTAGATTCTGGACGGGCCGTAGATTGCCGCTCGGCGGATCCAAACAGACCAGCCGTGCGTCCAATCGAGCATGGACTTCGACCAACGTGGGCTCTTCACCCGTGCCGATGCGCTCGCGTCGGGCTTCACCGATGACGACCTTCGCCGGGCACGCGCACACAGGTCCATCGTTGCAATCCGTAGAGGCTGGTTCGTTCGAGGGGACGTTTTCGCGACACTGAACTCTGCGCAGCAGCATGCCCTCCTGGCTCAGGCGACCTATACCGATTCCGGCGACGACGTCGTGCTCAGCCATGTGTCCGCAGCGGTGGTTCTCGGACTCGACGTGTGGAACTTGCCGCTCCACACGGTGACGATGACCACGACTCGCGGCCACTCGGGCAAGCGCAGTCGACGCCGGTTCCTCCACGGCACCGAATTACTCGACGACGAGTGGCTCCATATCGACGATATGCGCGTCACACGCCCAGCGCGCACAGTCGTCGACATTGCCAGGACTCATCCACTCGACGTCGCAGTGTGCCTCGGTGATCGGGCATTGCGCCACGGCCTCACCACGATCGAGGAACTCGAGAAGTATTGCGAAGCAGCGCAACACCGAAGTGGTGCCGGACGCGCCAGACGTGCCGTCAGCACGATGAGTGCGCGCAGCGACAGTGTCGGCGAGAGTCGATCGCGACTGATCCTGCAGACGGTGTCGACTCCGCTGACCAATCAGACGATCTTCGACGAAGGCGGTCGACGCATCGCCCGTACCGACTTCCTGTTTCCCAACCTGGCCGAGGTGATCGCCGAGTTCGACGGGGAAGAGAAGTATGGTCCGCAGCCACGGAAAGCCATCATCGCAGAGAAGAATCGCCACAACCGACTCGCTGAGCAGGGCAGAACCGTATTCAGATTCGACTGGCGGGACTTGTCGACTCCGCACGTCATCATCGACCGGCTTCATGCTGCCCATCGGCGCGCAGTGGTCCTCGGCCCGCCGAGCGGACGGTACGCCGAGCTACCCCTCCCCACATCTACGGCGCTCGTAGGAATATGCGCACCCTACAGGCGGTGCGAATTCCCACGAGGGGCGTAGATCCGCGGCATCACACCCGCGCCAACACCGCTGAGGTATCGACACCCGTCGGCAGGGTGCCGAAGGCGATGCCCCAATCGCGGTCGAGTCGAGTGGCGCAGAACGCATCGGCCACAGCGGGATTCCCGTGCATCACCAGCTGCGCACCCTGGAAGGTCAGAGCCATCAGTTCGACGACTCGTCTGGCCCGGTACTCCATGTCGGAGGTGTCGGAGAGCTCTTTGCCGACACGCGCGATGGCGTCGTCCAGTCGAGAATCCACGCCCGACGCCTGGCCGATCTCACCGAAGAAGGCCTCGACGCTGTCCGGCTGCCGCGCCAACGCACGCAGGGAATCGAGTGCGGCGACGTTCCCGGAGCCTTCCCAGATCGACATCAACGGCGATTCGCGGAACAGCCGAGGCATACCCGATTCCTCCACATAGCCGTTGCCACCGAGACATTCGAGGGCCTCGGCGGCATGTGCCGGTGCCCGCTTGCATACCCAGTACTTGGTGATGGCCAACGCGATTCGGCGTAGTGCGCTCTCCTGCTCGTCACCGCGAGCCGATCCGTCGGTGGCCTGCGCCAGACGAATCATGGCGGCAGTCGCGGCCTCGGATTCGATGGTCAAGTCTGCCAGCACGTTTCGCATCAGTGGTTGATCGATCAGCTGCGCGCCGAACGCTGCTCGGTGGCGGGCATGATGAACCGCGCGGACGGTGGCGTTGCGAATTCCCGCCGCAGATCCGATGACGCAGTCCAGCCTGGTCATGTTCACCATCTCGATGATGGTGCGCACTCCGCGACCCTCTTCACCCACGAGCCAACCGGTCGCCCCGTGGTACTCGAGCTCGCCGGATGCATTCGACTTGTTGCCCAGCTTGTCCTTCAAGCGCTGCAGCATCATTCGGTTACGAGTGCCGTCGGGCAAGACGCGCGGCAGCATGAAACACGACAGTCCGCCCGGTGCCTGCGCCAACGTGAGGAACATGTCCGACATCGGCGCAGAGGTGAACCACTTGTGGCCGACAATCGAATACGTACCATCCGACGTCGGAGTAGCGGTGGTGGTGTTGGCGCGGACATCGGATCCGCCCTGCTTCTCGGTCATCGACATGCCGGCGATCAGTCCACGCTTCTCGGACGGAACACGCAGCCCGAAGTCGTATTCCCGTGAGGCCAACAGTGGCTCGTATTGTGCTGCCAGAGAGGGGTTGTGCCGCAGAGCCGGAACGACGGCATAGGTCATCGAGATGGGACACATATGACCCGCCTCGGTCTGACCCCAGACGTAGAACTTCGCAGCGCGGGCAACGTGCGCACCCACACGATCGTCGGTCCAGGGGCTGGCATGCAGTCCGTGCTCGACGGCGACGGTCATCAAATCGTGCCAGTGCGGGTGGAATTCGACCTCGTCGATGCGATGACCGTAGCGATCGTGCGTCTTCAGCACCGGTGGGTTCTCGTTGGCGAGCCGCCCCCATTCCTGCGCGTCAGCTCCGCCGGCGAGGGCTCCCAGCTGCCGAACCTCGTCGAGCGCCCAGCCGCCGCCGGCCCGCGCCAGGCCGTCGAGCAACGACCCGTCCGCGGATGTGTCGTACGGACTCAGGTCGACCGACTGATTGAATACCTCATGCGTGTCCATCTCGAACTCCTAACGCGCGCAATGACAATGCCACCAGACCCGGCACCGGATCCTTGGATTCGTGTGAAGACAACGGACCGACCAGCACTTCGCCGACGGCACCGACCAGACCTGCTGCCGAAATCGCCGCGTCCTGCTCGGGAATCTCTCCGGCTGCGATGCCTGCCGCGATCGCGTCGGCGAATGCCTCGGTGAATTTTCGCCGGAAGACCAACCGCTCGGCGTCGACGGCGGGGTCCACCGGTTCGGCGAGCAGCGCGTACGCCATCGTTCGGTTCTTCAGGGCTCGTCCGGCGAAGGTCTCCACCACTGCCGTCACCCGCTCGGCGGTGCTTCCGTGCCCGGCAACGGCGACCACAGCGGCAACCTCGCGGCCGCAGACCTCGCGGAAGATGGCGACCACCAGGTCCGCCTTGCCCTCGAAGTGGGTGTAGACGCTGCCCGCGGACACTCCCGCGGCCGCGGCGACCGAGGCGATCGACAGTCCTGCGTAACCCTGCGTCGAGAGCACCTCGATGGCGGCAGCGAACAGCTTCTCGCGGCCGGCGTCGAGCCTGGCTTGCACCGCGGGGGTTCGGCGATAGGGCATGCCAAGGATTGAAGCACTGATTCATTGCTTCACGCAAGAGAACTCGAGTAGGGTTCACAGACATGCCGGTACGGATCGAACGATCAGGCCCCGTCACCACGATCGTTCTGTCGCGCCCGGAGGTGCGGAACGCCGTCGACGGCCCCACGGCCCAAGAGCTGACTCAGGCATTCGAAGAGTTCGACGCCGACGAGGCCGCATCGGTGGCGGTGCTGTGGGGCGAGGGTGGCACGTTCTGCTCGGGAGCCGACCTCGAGGCGCTCGGCACATCCCGCTCGAACCACGCGACCGAACACGGTGACGGCCCGATGGGTCCGACGCGAATGCGGTTGTCCAAGCCGGTCATCGCGGCGGTCTCCGGGTACGCCGTCGCGGGCGGACTCGAGCTGGCACTGTGGTGCGACCTACGCATCGCCGAGGACGACGCCACGTTCGGCGTGTTCTGCCGCCGGTGGGGCGTTCCGTTGATCGACGGCGGCACAGTGCGATTGCCGCGCATCATCGGTACCGGTCGAGCGATGGACATGATCCTCACCGGTCGCGCCGTCGATGCCCAGGAAGCTCTGAACATCGGACTGATCACCCGAGTCGTTCCGGTCGGGCGTGCCCGCTCCGAAGCGGAGGCCTTGGCCGCCGAACTCGCTCTGCTACCCCAGACGTGCATGCGTGAGGATCGATTGTCCGTTCTCGAGCAGGACGGCCTCGACGAGGAGTCCGCGCTGAAGAACGAGTTTCGACACGGTGCCATCTCGATCACCGCCGACGCGCTCTCCGGCGCGAGCAAGTTCGTCTCGGGCGCGGGACGCCACGGCACCCCGAGTCCGTGATCTCGACGCGCCTGTCGGTGATCGACGAGATCTTCCTCCGCACCCATCGCGGATATGGCATTCCGATTGCACTGCAGGGCATCTGGCGTACCACCGAGACGGTGACGAGGCAAGAACTCGGCCGGGTACATCAAGAATTGGCCGTCGGGCAACTCGGCCGCAGAGTCGGCAAGCCCCGGATACCCGGTGCCCGACTCCGCTGGGACATCTCACCTGAGTCGCTGCCGCTCGAGTACGGCACCGATGCCGTCGACGACGTCATCGGATGGGCCGATACCCAGGCCGACGTTCCACTCGACCCGCAGTACGGTCCCGGTTGGCGATTGACGGCCGCTCCCCTCACACACGGCGGCACCGTGGTGTCGTTGGTCTGCTCACACGCGTTGGCCGATGCGCGGGGTCTCATAGATGCTGCCGCACAGGCATTCTCCGGTGACACAAGGCCCGTGCCCGTCCCGCATCCGGGCTCGGACGCCCGAGACGCGATCGCGATGATCCTGACCGTCCTCGCTCGATCCATCGCAGCGACGGCGAGGTTGTGGGTCAGCAAGAAGGCCCGAGCCGAACTGCGTGCGTTCACCACCGCCGACACCGGTGGCGTCACACCGCACCGGGCGCGGCAGATGCACGCGGTGATCGTCGATATCGATGCCGCAGAATGGGATTCGACGGCAGAGCGTGTCGGCGGTTCGGCCAATTCCTTGTTCGTCTCCGTTGTGGCCGCCACGATGAGCGAACTCGGCTCACCCGCCGTCACCGTCGACATCCCCTTCCGCACCGGATCCGGTGATGCCAACTCGATCGGGATGGCCACCGTCGCCGTCCGTGGAAACGACTCGCCTGCGGACATCCGAATCGCCTGCAAGGCCGCATTCGGAGCTCCCGTCGGAGCGCCGGCCGGCTATCCACCGGAGATCGTTCAGCTGCTCCCCCACCGCATCGCCGCGAAACTGACATCGACACCGGGACGCGGAGAAGTGTTGTGCTCCAACATCGGCGACATCCCGAGTGCCGTCACCACCCTCGGACCCCACCGATCGGGTGGGCTGGCCACCCGTGCGATCCACCCGAATCCGTCGGGCGCGGTGTCCACCATCAGAATGTCGACCTACATCTCTCGAATGAACGGCAACTACACACTCTCTCTCGTGTGCACCGACGACGCCCTGGTCGGTTCGTCGGCCGAGCTCACCTCAGCGGTACAACGAGCTCTCGCCACGCGAAACCTGGCCGGTAAACCCTGGTAGGTCTACCGTGGTCGCCATGAACGAGCACGATATTCACACCAAGATCCAGCAGCTCATCGCCACCGAGCACAAGCTCCGCAGCGAGACCCAGGCCGGCGACATCGACCCGACTACCGAGAAGGCCGAATTGGCCTCCCTCGAGCACGCCCTCGATCAGTGCTGGGACCTGCTGCGCCAGCGCCGCGCACGCATCGACGCCGGTAAGGATCCCGATACCGCAACCGCCAACAGCGTCAACCAGGTCGAGGGCTACCTGCAATAGATCTGGTCGTTCCTGCAGGCTCCACTCCCGCCAGTAATTACACCATTCGATCCGTCAGCACGTTCGGCAGGAACCGCAGCGCCGCGTCGATGCCTCGCCACTTGAGGCCGGGCAGCGCGGCGCGGCGGGTTTCGCTCTCGATCGCGTCGACCATGGCGGTCACCCCCTGGTCCAGAGTGGCTGTGAGAGCGGCACTGTCGCCCGCCTTGGCAGACATGTCGGTGGCGATGAAGCCCGGCAGCAACGTGGTGACGGCAATGTCGGTTCGCGCCAGTTCGGTCGCCAGCGATTCGCCCAGCGAGGCCACGGCAGCCTTGCTCGCCGAGTAGGCCGCTTTGGCTCCCGGCAGTCCCCGGTCTGCGCTGATGGACGAGACGAACACCAGGTGCCCGCGCTTCTGCTCTCGGAAGATCGAGAGTGCGGCCTCGGCCTGCGACAGGGCCCCGACGAAGTTGGTGCGCGCGGTCTCCAGGTTGGCCTCGGCCCGCCCGGTGCCGATCTTCGCGCCCTTGCCGAGCCCGGCATTGACGATGACGCGATCGAGTCCGCCCAGTTCGTCTCGCAACGTACCGAACACCTCGCCCACTGCGTCGTGATCGGTGACGTCGAGGGCACGGACCGAGACGGTGATGTTCGGGTTCTGGTGCATCAACTCGACGCGAAGTTCGTCGAGTCGCTCCACCCGCCTGGCACACAGCGCCAGATCGCGGCCCATGGCGGCGAACCGTCGGGCCATTTCCTCACCGAGCCCCGAGCTCGCTCCGGTGATCAGAATCTTGTTCCGAGTGGTCGCCATAAACGGCGAGCCTATGTCACTGTGGAGTGATGGCCCCAGAGAGCTCGGAATTCGATGTCATCGTTATCGGCGGTGGCCCGGTCGGCGAGAACGCCGCACAGTACGCAATACAGGGCAGCGATCGCACCGCAGTGATCGTCGAGCACGAACTGCTCGGCGGTGAATGCTCCTATTGGGCCTGCATGCCCAGCAAGGCACTGCTACGTCCGAGCGAGGTTCTCGACACCGCGCGAAACATGCCGGGAGTCAAAGAATTGGTCGGTGATCAGCCCCTCGATGCCGACGCGGTTCTGGCCCGACGCGAGTCCTACACCCACAGCCTGGACGACTCCTCGCAGGTGACGTGGGCCGAGTCGGCGGGCATCTCGGTGATCCGTGGCCATGGGCGACTCACCGGGACCAAGACCGTCGAGGTCGACGGCCGCACACTCACTGCCCGTCACGCCGTTGTCCTCGCCACCGGAACCACCGCATCGGTACCGAACACCCCCGGTCTGCGCGACGCCCAGCCGTGGATCTCCCGCGATGCCACCAACATTCACGAGACGCCCGGGCACATCGCGGTGATCGGCGGTGGCGTCGTCGCGACGGAGGCGGCCACCTGGTTGCTCTCTCTCGGAGCGAAAGTGACGATGATCGTGCGCGGATCGTCGCTACTGGCCGGTTCCGAACCGTTCGCCGGCGAACTGGTCGCCGAGGCTCTGAAGACGCGCGGCGGGGCGATCATGCTCGACGCCTCCCTCGAGTCGGTGTCACGAGAGAACACTGCCGACACCGGCATCGGACGAATCCACGGCGGCCCGGTCACCCTCGTCGTCGACGGTAGCGAGATAGTCGCCGACGAGGTTCTCGTCGCTGCAGGACGTACTCCGGCGAGCTCTGACCTCGGCCTGTCGAGCCTCGGACTCGACGAGGGCCACTACATCGACGTCGACGATCACCTGTCGGTTCCGGGTCACGACTGGCTGTACGCAGTGGGTGACGTCAACGGCCGTGCGCCGCTGACGCACATGGGGAAGTACCAGGGCCGGGTGGCCGGCGACGTCATTGCCGCCAGGGCCGAAGGAAAGCCGTTGGACCAGAAGCGATTCCGCGCGACGGCGGACCACGGACAGATCCCTCAGGTCGTGTTCACGCCGGTCGAGGTGGCGTCGGTCGGACTGACCGAGGCCAAGGCCCGACAAGAAGGCATCGACGTCGAGATCGTGGCGCAGGACATCGCCGTTGCGGGATCGTCTCTGCAGCAGGACGATTACTCGGGCCGGGCGCAGCTGGTGATCGACCGCGGCACCGACACCATAGTAGGCGCGACGTTCGTCGGGCCGGGCGTCGCCGAGCTCGTTCATGCCGCCACTGTCGCGGTGGTCGGTAAGGTCTCGCTCGACGATCTGTGGCACGCGGTGCCGTCGTATCCGACGGTCAGCGAGATCTGGCTCAGGCTCCTCGAGACTCGTCGAACAACCGATCACTGACGCATGTAGGCCGCGGCGATGCCCTCGTAGGTCTTGGGGTCGGCGCGCCTGATGCGCAGTGCCACAAGGACCCCGAGGATCGCGGCGAGGATCAGCACCACTGGGATCGCGTTGACGACCGCAGAATCGGAACCGGTCAGGATGCTGTAATGCGTTCCGGCCAGTACCAATCCGGTCATGAACCCGGCGAAGCCGATGCCGGGGGCAATGCCGGTGCGCCACAGGGAGCGATCCGGATGGCCGATGAAGAACACCACCACCGACAGCGCCGCAGCGGCTTGGAGGGCAATCACTCCGAGGGTGCCGAGGCCGATGGCACCGGCGGCGTAGATCAGGTACGGGTCTGCACCGGTCACCGCGAACGCGATCAGCGACACGGCAGCAACGACCGAGGCGGTGACGCTGCCGATGTGCGGGCTCGAGTGTCGCGGGTGAATTCGGCCCAGTCGCACGGGAAGTACGCGCTCGCGCCCGAGGGCGAACAGATATCGACTGGCCGCGTTGTGCACAGCGAGATACGACGCGAGCACACTGGTGCACAGCAGCACCGCGGTACCGTCGTACAGCACGGTTCCTCCGTACTGCTGCGCCAGCGTGAACAGAAGATTGCCCAGTTCGGTCTGGGCCAGCACCGGTGCGTCGACTCCGCCTGCGGCCCCGACGATGATCCAACTGGTCAGCACGTAGAAGACGGCGATGAGCGTGACCGCGATGAACGTCGCGCGCGGGATGCTGCGCCTGGGATCCTTGGTTTCCTCGCCGTACAGTGCCGCAGACTCGAATCCGATGAAACTCGAGAAGGCGAACATCATCGCTATCCCCAGCGATCCGGAGAACACCTGCGTCGGGGTGAACGACTCCAACGGCACCGCCGCGGTTCCCTTGTCACTCACCACCAGAACGTTGAACACCGTCAGAAAAGCGAACTCGAGCACCATCAGCGTTCCCAACACCTTGGCCGACAGGTCGGCATTTCGGAAGCCGAGGAAAGCGACAATCACGACAGCGGCTGCTGTGAAGACGTACCACGGAATGTCGATACCGGAATCGGCGAATACCAGATGCGTGAAATATCCGAATGCGCCCGAAAGCCCGCACGCCAGCGAGGTATACGCGACAACTGCGACATATGCGGCAGCAACACCGGGCGGCTTCCCCAGCGCCAGACCGATGTAGGTGTAGAACGCACCGGTGCTGTACACCTGCTGACTGATCGCCGCGAATCCCACCGAGAAGCACAGCAGCACAACGGCACTGATCGCATAGGCAGCCGGCAGTCCGGCACCGTTTCCGCGTATCAGAGCCAACGGTACGTTGCCGATCATGGCCGCCATCGGTGCCGCGGCGGCGACAACGAGAAACACAACTCGACCGGTGGTGAGAGTACGTCGATCGGACATCGTCCGGACGCTACTCGCAGAGGGAGCAGAATGCTGACATGCAAACCGATCGAGCTGACATAGAATACCAACGCGGTTTCGACAGACTGGTCAACTTCAGTGATGCCGTGGTCGCCATTGCCGCGACGCTTCTGGTGCTTCCGCTCGTGGAGTTGGCCGAGCCGGGCCAGAGCGAAAGCTTCGTCGACGTCTTTCGCGAACACGGAGTCGAGTTCTACGCGTTCGTGCTGAGCTTTCTGGTGATCTACACCCAATGGCTCAGCCACCATCGAGTCTTCAGGAACCTGATCGGCTACACGCGAGCATTGATGTGGGTGAACTTCGTGTGGCTGCTCTCGATCGTCTTCCTACCGTTCCCCACCAAGCTGATCGCCGAGAAGAACGGCTACGACTCGAGTTCCTCGACGCTCTACGTCGCCAATATCGCGGTGTCCGTCATCGCCATGTTCGTCGCCGACATCATCGTCTCGCGGCACCCGTCCATCGTCGCCGCCGATTCCAGACACCTCGAGCGCGTCCGCAACGGCGCGATCAGTTCGGTGTTGATCCTGATCGCGTTCGGTGTCGCGTTCACCTCGCTCGGACTGTGGTCGCTGATGATCCTGTTCCTGACCAAGCCCATCGATCTCCTGGTGAAGCGGACGACCGAGTAGATTGGACTGGTGAGTTCCGAGAGCACGTCGAAGCAACAGCCGCTTCTGGTGCTGGGCAAGATCACCGAGATACTCGACGCCTTCTCGTTCGACCGACCCTCGTTGACGCTCGGTGAGATTCAACAGACCACCGGACTACCGACCTCGACTGTCCAGCGCCTGGTCACCAATTTGGTGCAGCAGGGATTTCTGGACCGGAGCGGCGATCGCATTCGCATCGGGGTGCGCATGGCCTACTGGGCCGCGACGGCGACCAAGGACCTCGACGTACTGTCGGTCGTCAACCCGATACTCAAGGACATGCGCGATCTGACGACCGAAACGGCGTGCTTCTTTCGGCCCGAACAGAACTATCGCGTGTGCGTCGCGATCGCCGAGACGCGGCATGCGTTGCGACGAGACATGTACGTAGGCAAGGTCATCCCGCTCAGCGCGGGATCGGCCAGCCGCGTCCTGCTGGCGTGGGATTCGGAACTGGCCGAGCGTGTTCTCTCCCGCGAGCTCGAATCGATGACCGAGCAGACGGTGACCGAGGCCGAGACGATGCGAGCGTTGTTGGCGCAGACCAGGTCCGACGGCTACGCGATCACTACCGGTGAGCGCGAGACCGGAGCGTCGGGCCTGTCCGCTCCGGTGTTCGACTCGGCTGCGGACATCGTCGGTGCCGTCACGATCAGTGGCCCGACACTGAGAATGCCGCAATTGCAGTGCGAGGCCTGGGTGGATCTGCTGATCTCCCACGCCGAGCAGATCACGAGAACCCTGGGCGGACGCTACCCCGCGTGACCCCACGCGTCGGGATTCACCGGATGCGGTGGCATCGAACCACCGAACATCGCTGCTGCGTTGGTGGCGCACAGCCGTGCCATCTCCGAACGCACCGACACCGTTGCGCTCCCCACGTGTGGGAGCAACACCGTGTTCGGTAGCGACGCCAGCCCCGGTTCGAGGGCCGGCTCGCGCTCGTAGACGTCCAAACCTGCTGCGGCAACGGTGCCCTCGCGAAGCGCGGTCACCAGGGCTGCCTCGTCGATCACCGGACCCCGCGCAGTGTTGATCACGATCGCCGACGGTTTCATCGCTGCGAGTACCTGCGCGTTCACCAGATGGTGCGTGGAATCCGACAACGGCACATGGAGGGACAGGAAGTCGCTGGTCGTGACGATCTCGTCCCAGGACGCATGCTCGACGCGACCCGCGAACTCCCCGAGCTCGTCATCGGAGACCTCGCGATCACCGGGTGGACGGGGACAGAACTTGACCGTCATACCGAAGCCGAGTGCCCGGCGAGCGGTGGCGCGGGCAATACGACCGAAGCCGGCCAGCCCCAGCACTCGACCCGAGACATCGCTGCCGAGAAGCAGTTCCGGCTCCCATCCGGTGAACGAGCCGGAGCGGACGAACGCGTCGGCCTCGACGGCGCGGCGGGCCGTGGACAGAATGAGCAGCATCGCGATGTCTGCCGTCGAATCCGTCAGCACCCCGGGGGTATTGGCGACCGTGATGCCGCGTTCGGTTGCGGCGACAATGTCGATGTTGTCGAATCCGACGGCGTAATTCGATATCCCGGTGATCGACGCCGAGGCCAGCAGCTCCGCGTCGAACCGATCACGTAGCTGGGAGACGACCACGGAGTAGTTCCCCGATGCGCAGGCCTCGACCAACTGCTCGTGATCGACCTCCCGTAGGTCCACGTCCCCGGCAGCGCGCAGGATATCCATGCCCGGGGCCGGGATCTCGGTGGTGACGAGGATGCGGCTCATACGACCCACTCGAAGGCACGTGCTTCGGACCGCGCACCCTGAACTGTTTTCGATCTCATGGGCTCGCCCAATTCGGTGAGCAACTCCTCCGACAGAGTCGCCATGGTGGCAAGGGTTTTCGGCTCGAACCAGTCCGGCCGCGTCGCAAAGAGAATGTCCTCCGACGAGGTGTTACCACTGGCACCGGGGGCGAAAGGACAACCGCCCAGTCCGCCGAGCGAACCGTCGACCATAGTTGCTCCGGCGGAAATCGCGGCAAGTGTGTTCGCAACGCCGAGGCCCCAGGTGTCGTGACCGTGGAACACCACTCTGCGATCCGGAGTTTCGGCGCGCACCCGCGAGATCAGCGACTGCACCTGCACCGGCACCGCCTGCCCCAGGGTGTCACAGATCACGATATCTGTTGCCCCCGTTGCTCGTTCGTCGTTGGCGATCTCGATGACCCGATCCGGCGGCACCTGTCCCTCGAACGGGCAGGTGAAGGACGTCGCGATGCACAGCTCGATCTCACCGTCCACCGATCGTGTGATGTCGACGGCGTCGGGCATCGCCGCCAGGGACACCTCGGTGGTACGCCCGATGTTGGCCTGATTGTGTGAGTCCGACGCGGAGAAGCAGTACTGAAAGTTTCGAGCCCCGGCGGCGGCGGCTTTCTCGACGTGACGTGGAGTGGCGACCCACACCCAGCATCGCGCGAGTTCCTCGGCGGTCAATTCACCGATGACCTCGAGGGTGTTGGCCATCGGCGGCACCTTGTCGCCCCGCGCCATCGATCCGATCTCGAGCGACGGTACACCGAGTTCGATGAGCGCTCTGATGATCTCGAGCTTGCGCTCGGTGGAGAGCATCTTGCCGGTGAGCTGAAGCCCGTCGCGCATGGTGACGTCGCGCAGCTGCGCGGCGGGGGTGAATTGGTACATCTACAGGCCCATCTCTTCGTCGGTGCGGCCGAGCAGGGTCGACAGTACTTCTCGGGTGTGTTCGCCCAGATCCGGTCCGACCGAACGAATCGGCAGAGAGGCGTCACCGATCACCGGGACGACGCCGACGAATCCGACGTCGGTCGGCTCGTCCTCGCCGGTGTCGACCTGGAAGTGTTGGATCATGTTGCGGGCGGCATACTGCTCGTCGGCGACGATATCGGCCGCGGTGTAGATCGGTCCCGACGGCACTCCGGCGGCGTCGAGGATCTTCAAAGCCTCTTCGCGCGAGTGCAATCCGGTCCAGGCCGAGATGGCGGCGTCCAACTCGTCGCGTCGACGCCATCGGCCGGCGTTGGACGCCAGGTCCGGATCGGCTCCCAGATCGGGACGGTCGATGGTCTCCATGTAGCGCTGGAAGATGGCATCGCCGTTGCCGGCGATGATGATCGAGTGACCGTCGTTGCACGGGTAGGCGTTCGACGGTGCGATGCCTTCCATCCGGCCGCCCGTCCGTTCGCGCTCGACACCGTAGGCGAGGTAGTCCGGAATCAGCGATTCCATCATCGACAGAATCGACTCGTTCAGTGCGACATCGATGGAACGTTGCGCCAGCGTGAGCGGAGTCTGCTGATCCGGTGCCTGCGCCGCCCGCAGAGTCTGTCGCTGAAACAGGGCCATGACACATCCGAAGGCCGCGTACAGCCCGGCGATGGAGTCCCCGATCGAGACCCCCACTCGGACGGGTGGTCGATCCGGATCACCGACGAGGTTGCGGAAACCGCCGTATGCCTCTGCGACAGCAGCGAATCCGGGTCGTTGCGACATCGGGCCGGTCTGTCCGAAGGCCGAGATTCGCGTGATGATCAGTTCGGGGTTGGCTGCGCTGAGCACCTCCGGTGAGATGCCCCATTTCTCCAGAGTGCCGGGACGGAAGTTCTCGAGCACGATGTCGCACTCGGCGGCGAGATCGACGACATCCTTACGCCCCTGCTCGGTGCGCAGGTCGAGCACGATCGACTTCTTGTTCCGGTTGATCGTGCGGTAGAGCATCGACGTGGTGCCCGAGTACAACCGCCAGTTGCGCAGTTCGTCTCCGGTTCCCGGCCGTTCGACCTTGATCACCTCGGCACCGAAATCGGCGAGCATGCGTGCCGCGGTGGGTGCGGCTATGTAGTTGCCGAGTTCGAGCACTCGAACTCCGCTGAGCGGCAGTGCCATCGTGTTCCTTTCGATACTCATAGGAGACAAGCTCACAGGATCCAGCTCATCGGCACGATCAACGCGATGGCGATGACCGATGCCAGCGAGACGCCCACCGAGCACGTCTTGAGTGTGCCCCTGGTCGACTGGCCCATCAAGGACTGCAGCAGCCAGAAGGTGTTGCTGGTGACGTGCACCGCGAACAGCGACCCCGCGCCCGCGGCCAACGCGATGAACACCGGGTCGAGGCCGATGAGCGGAGCGACCGGGGCGAGGATTCCGGCCGAGGTGATGGCGGAGATCGTCACCGATCCGACGGCGATGTGCAACGCGGCAGCGATGACCCACACCATCAACAGCGGAGCCGCGGTGCTGGCCGTGAAGTATTGGCCGAGGATGTCGCCGAGACCAGCCTCGTTGATGACGGCCGCGAGCGAACCACCGACACCGGTGAGAATCAGAATCTGACCGCTTTCGGCGAATCCACGAGCCAGTGCTTTCTCCACTCGTGCCTGACCGACGTGGTAGCGGCCGATGAGACACGTCCCGACCAAGCCGATGAGCAACGCGATGACCGGGCTGGCGATGAATTCGACCACCGGAACCGATATTTCGGCCACTTCGAGTACGGCACCGATGGCGATGAGGACGAGCGCGAGCAGCAGCGGCGAGAGCAACACCACCAGCGACGTCTGCTTCTCGGTGCGCACCTTCTGCGCCACGCCGCCTCCGGTTTCGAGGGGCTCGTCGTCGGAATCGACAGGCTCCGGAACCACGGGCTCCGGAACCACGATGATCTGCTGCTCGTCCTTCTCCTCGTTCCACCAACCGTGCCGGAACACGAACGACATGATGGCCACCGAAAGCACGACGACCGGAACGATCAGGATCAGTCCGTAGATCATCATCTTGCCCAGCGGCACGCCGAGCAGGCCGGCCAGCGCGAGAGTCGCGACACCAGGGACCATGAACACGATTCCGCATTCGAGCGAGATGGCCAGTGCCGTAGCCATTCTCGCTGTGCCGTATTTGCCGATCTTGGGGGCGAGGTTCCGAGCGAGCGGCGCGGAGATCACCAACAGCACGTCGAGGAAGATGGACTGCAACACGGTCGCGATGGTCAGCGACAGCGCATACGGAAGCCGTTTGGGCCCGAACGTTTTCAGCAGGGTGCCGACTAGACGCTGGATGGCGCTCATCTCCTGCAGCACCGACCCCATCAGCACACCGAAGGCGATGAGCAGCCCCACCTCGGCCATGATCTCGCCGAAGCCGCCCGTGATGGTGTCGACGGTGGCCCCGACTCCGAGCTTCGTCGCCAGACCCAGGTACGCAGCCCCGAGTACGAGCGAGATCACCGGGTTGAAGTGAAAACGAACGATGAAGACCACCACCGCCAGCACGGCAACGACGGTGTTGATCACGATCCACATATCGGACATCGGCAATTCTTCCCGCTGGATTCAGTGACCCACGCCATGGCGCGCGGTTCAGTGTGATCCGTCACACCAATACTCATATTATGGGCACAGATCTGCTTCGTGAGCAAGCAGGTGGGTCGCCTTCGACGCCGGAGGTGCAACGACGAGGAGGTCAGATCGGCTGCGCGCGCCTGACCGACAGTGCTGCACGTGCCGCATCCAGCTCGACCGGGGAGCGCACCACCAACTCTCCGACCCGCAGAATGCCGTCGGACAGCGGTTCGACACGAAGCCCACCGCGACCGATCAGCGCCTTGCGCGCACCGTCGGCCACCATGCGGTCCATCCACGCGCACGGGTGAGCCGGCCGGCCGCCGCGGAACGTGATCCAGCCGTCGCCGGAGTTCAGCTGAAACTCCTCCCCTCGCAGCGGGTCGAGTTCGAGCCCGCGAACCACGAGGTTGCGCCTGGCCACGGACGGATCTGGTACCTCGACACCGAGCACATCTCCCACCGCCTCCCATGCCTCGACAGCCAGGAGGCTCACCGCGGCCTCCGTGTGCGCCTTGACGCCGAAGAAGCGATCGCCGCGGATGCCCTTGTGGGCCACGATCTCGACACTGGACGGCAGATCGGTCGGTACCTCGGCCGGGCCGTCCTTGGATCTCCCGAAGTACGCGTGCGTCGGCGCTCGCAGCAGCTGCACGATTTCGGCGCGATATTCGAAAGACATGTATTCGAGTCTGCCCGGTGCCGAACCCCGCCGGTTCTTACCCGGGAGTAAGGACCGGTCAGTACACTCGCGACATGGATGTGACGACACGCGTGACCACCTCCGACGGCATCATCGAGGGCAAGCCCGTCGGTGACCTCACCACCTGGCGAGGCATTCCCTACGCCGCCCCGCCCGTCGGCCCGCTTCGATTTCGAGCGCCGCAACCCACCGAGCCGTGGGAGGGCGTGCGCGACGCCACCGAGTGGGGCAACGCCTCGATTCAGCACAAGCGGGGCACGATGCTCGCGATCGGCAAGTATCAGCCGTCGAGCGAGGACTGCCTGACGCTCAACGTGCTGGCACCGAACGCACCGAGCGCGAATCCGCGTCCGGTCATGGTGTTCATTCACGGCGGCGCGTACACACTCGGTACGTCGGCCACCCCGCTGTACGGCGGCGGCTCTCTGGTTCGCCGCTCGCTGAAGGACGGCGACGGCATCATCTACGTCTCGGTCAACTACCGACTCGGCGCTCTGGGCTACCTCGACATGTCCCAGTTCTCCACTCCCGAGCGGCCGTTCGACTCCAACCTCGGCTTACGGGATCAAGTTGCGGCCCTGGAATGGGTACAGCGCAATATCGCCGAGTTCGGCGGCGATCCGAACAACGTCACCGTCTTCGGCGAGTCCGCGGGCGGAAACGCAGTCACCACGCTGCTGGCGGTTCCCGCTGCGAAAGGCCTTTTTGCTCAGGCCATTTCCGAGAGCTCCGCCCCGGGCATGACGACGACCAAGGAACGCGCCGATCAGTGGGCACGCGAATTCGTCGGCTACCTCGGCGGCACGGTCGACAACGCTGCCGAGACGCTGGAGAACGCCGAGGTACTGCGGCTCGGGCGGGCGGGCACCAAACTCGGTCTCACCACGTTGCACCGCACTCCGGGCCTGCTCCCGTTCGGCCCGGTCATCGACGGTGACTTCCTGCCGGTCAGCCCGATCGAGGCCTACGCGAACGGCACCGCGCACCGCGTTCCACTGATCATCGGCACCAATGCCCGTGAGGGAACACTGTTTCCGAAGTTCCTCGACGCGTTGCCCACCAACCCCGAGCGCATCACCAAGCTGTTCTCGCTCACCGACCCCGACGCCGAAGCCGTTGTCACTTCAGGCTATCGGGGCTACCCGAACGAGCGCTCAGCCATCGACTTCGGTGGCGATTTCACCTTCTGGAAGCCGTCACTGGAAGTGGCCGAGGGGCATTCGCGTCACGCATCGACGTACTTCTACCGGTTCGACTTCGCCCCGCGCTCGATGAAGGTACTGGGCCTCGACGCCACCCACGGGTTCGAGTTGTTCGCCGTGTTCGGCATCAGCAAGACGCTGTTCGGCAAGGCGCTCACGCTCGCCGGCGGGCGAAAGGCCTTCTCCGACGTCACCGAGCAGGTGCAGTCACAGTGGATTGCGTTCGCCACCAACGGAAAACCGCTGGACTCGTGGCCGGAGTACGACGAGGCCGAACGCAAGACGTTGATCTTCGACACCCGCACCCGGGTACAGAAGGATCCGCGGAGCGACCGGCGCAAGGCGTGGGCCGGCTACCGCGGCTACGACAGCCAGAAGCTCGAACCCGTTATTTGAGCAGACGGGACATGCGGCGGTCGGCGAGGATCTTGCCGGCCGTCTGGCACGTGGCGCAGTACTGAAACGATCGATCGACGTACGCGACTTCGCGTACCGGGTCGCCGCACACCGGGCACGGCAGTCCGGTCCTGGCATGCACCCGCATGCCCGATCGCTTCTCCCCCTTCAGACGCGCCGCGTCCTGTCCGGCCGAGCGCGCCACCGCGTCGGACAGCACCGAGCGCATCGCCGCGTAGAGCGCGGCGACGGATTCGGGATCGAGCTTGCTCGACGACGCGAACGGCGAGAGCTTCGCGACGTGCAATATCTCGTCCGAGTAGGCATTGCCGATGCCGGCCAGCAGGGACTGGTCCACCAACGAGGTCTTCAGTCGCGCAGTGGTACTTCCGAGAATCTCGGCGAACTCGAGCTCGGTGACCGTCAGCGCATCGGGCCCGAGGCGCGCGATGCTCGCGACCTGCTGAGGATCACGGACCACCCAGACCGCCAGTCGCTTCTTGGTACCGGCTTCGGTCAGGTCGATGGCAGGCGTGGCTCCCTCGGGGGTGAAGAAATGGATGCGCAGTGCCAACGGGCCCTTGCCGGGCTTGGGCGGCGCGGCGCTGGGATTGTCCACCCACCGCAGCCACCCGCCGCGCGAAAGGTGCGTGATCAGCCAGAGGTCACCCGCGCGCAGTGCCAGGTGTTTGCCGAAACGGGCAGCATCGGTGACGTCCTTGCCCTGCAGCTCGGTGAGCGGCGGATCGAACGTCTTGAGAACACTGAGTGCTGCGATGTCGATGCGTCCGATCACGGCACCGACGGCATGCTCGCGCAGAAAGCCGGCAAGGGCTTCCACCTCGGGTAATTCCGGCATGTGTCCAGTATGCAGCTACGATGACCGTCGTGATGGTTCCGACTCCGTACGAAGATCTGCTGCGCCACATCCAGGGCACCGGGACGGCGAAGTCCGACCGAACCGGGACCGGCACCACCAGCGTGTTCGGGCATCAGATGCGCTTCGATCTGGCTGCAGGCTTCCCGTTGATCACCACCAAGAAGGTCCATCTGAAGTCGATCGTGTACGAGTTGCTGTGGTTCCTGCGGGGCGATTCCAACGCCACGTGGCTACAGGAGCGCGGCGTGAGCATCTGGGACGAGTGGGCAGCTCCGGACGGCGAACTCGGCCCGGTCTACGGAGTGCAGTGGCGGTCGTGGCCCACCCCGTCCGGCGAGCACATCGACCAGATCAGCCAGGTCATCGAGACTCTGAAGACGAATCCGGATTCGCGTCGGATGATCGTCTCGGCCTGGAACGTCGGCGAGATCCCGCGGATGGCACTGCCGCCTTGCCACGCGTTCTTCCAGTTCTACGTGGCCGACGGCAAGCTCTCGTGCCAGCTGTACCAGCGCAGCGCAGACATGTTCCTCGGCGTGCCGTTCAACATCGCCAGCTACGCGCTGCTCACGCACATGGTGGCGGCGCAGACCGGGCTCGAGGTGGGCGATTTCGTGTGGACCGGCGGCGATTGCCACATCTACGACAACCACCGCGAGCAGGTTGCCGAGCAGCTCTCCCGAGAGGCATATCCTTACCCCACTCTGAAACTGGCACAACGGGATTCGATCTTCGACTACACCTTCGAGGACATCGAGATAGTGGACTACCGACACCACCCGGCGATCAAGGCCCCGGTCGCGGTGTGAGTGCCGAACGATTCGTCGGTCTGATCTGGGCTCAGAGCCGGGCCGGAACCATCGGTGACGGGGGTGGCATCCCCTGGCGCGTTCCCGAGGACATGGCACACTTCAAAGCCACGACGGCGGAGCATCCGGTGATCATGGGCCGCAAGACCTGGGACTCACTGCCCGCGAAGTTCCGTCCGCTGCCGGGCCGTCGCAACATCGTGGTCACCCGCAACTCCTCGTGGTCCGAAGACGGTGCCGAGAACGCATCGAGTGTCGCCGACGCCGTGGCCAGGGTGGGCGACGACCCGGTCTGGATCATCGGCGGCGGCGAAATCTATCGCAGTGCAATGAGTATCGCGACCCACCTCGAAGTCACCGAGGTCGATCTCGACGTCGACGGCGATACCAGAGCTCCCGAAATTCCGGAGGGCTGGATCGCGCAGGCCGGCGAGTGGCAGACCAGCCGAGTGGACGAGACCCGGTTTCGCTTCGTGGAGTACGGAAAGGCTACCCAACCTTCCTGAGCGCGTTCAGGATTCCCCCGTCAGGACTGCGGGCAGTGCGTCATACTGACGATCATGGACAAGAAGTCACTCACCGCCCTTGCCCGTCAACAACTCAAGCTTGCCGTCGGCGCGTCGAGTGGCCGCAGTTCGCAGACGGTCTACGGCGGTCATCGACGCCACCTGAGGCAGACCGTCGTCGCCCTGGCCGCCGGTAACAAGTTGGCCGAACACGATCTGTCCGGCGAATCCACCGTCCTGGTCCTGAGCGGAAAACTCGAGCTGATCAGCGGCGAGCGATCGTGGAAGGGCTCGACCGGCGACTTGCTCGTCATCCCCGACGCCCGCCACAGCGTCGAGGCCATCGAAGACGTGAGCTTTTTGCTGACCGTCGCTATGTGAGCGCTTTTCTCACAACGAGCACGGGGCAGTCCGCGGTGTTGACGAGTGCGAAACTCGTGGACCCCAGCAGCATTCCACCGAATCCGCCGCGTCCCCGGTTGCCCACCACTATCAAAGCCGCGGTTTCGGACAGGCCACTGAGAACTCGTACCGGTCGGTCCTGAGCCACGATGCGCTGCACCTCGACCTCGGGAAATCGCTCCTGCCAGCCGGCGAGACTCTCGGCCAGTAGTGCCTCTTCGCCGTCCGCGATGGCGTGCCAATCCTTGGGCGCGCGGCCGAACGATTGCGTCAGATCCACATCGGACCACACGTGGACAGCGATCAACACGGCCGCACGCGCCGACGCTTCGGCGAACGCCCACTCGACGGCAGCCTGATTGACGTCCGATCCATCGATACCGACGACGACCGGGCCCTCGGCAACCGGGCGACCGTCGATGTCACGACCCCGCACCACGGCGACCGGCGATACGCTGTGAGCCGCCAAAGACAATGTGACAGCGCCGGTTTCACTGGCACCGATCACCAGAATCTCGGCCTGCGCCGAGACGCCGATGAGAACGTCCATGACACCGCCCTCGATGGCACTCGACGTCACCTCGAACGCGGGATCGTCTACGACCAGCGCGGCCAAAGTCTCGGCCGCCACCAACCTGGACTTGGCTGTCGCAACGAATTCCGTTGCTTCTCCGGCAAATTCGCTCAGGTCGACAACTCCCGGCATGTCGACGGCAGTGACGATGTGCAACCGCCGATCGCGTTTGTGCGCGCAGAGGGCCGCCCATATCACCGCCTTGTCCGCCGCGGCGGATCCGTCGATACCGACGATGATCGGTCGAGAGCCTGTCACGATGGGGGCCTCCGGTCGTTGCCCCGAGTACGAGGTGTGAAGCGTGCAGAAGCGTAGAAGTTCAGGTTAGTCGATGGACCCCGCCGAGGTAAGTGGTCTCAGCTGGCGCGCAATGCGTTTGCGTACTCCTGCGTTCGCATGGCGCTGCGCTCGATGGTGGCGGCCTGGGCATCGAGATGGTCCAAGTAGTCCGCCAGTTGATCGCGTTTGCGCGCTCCGGCACCGAGATCTGTCCGCTCGAAGATGCGCCACTGGGCCAACATGGGTCGCAGAACCTCGTCGAGATGGCGAGCGAGGTCGTAGATACCGTCGCGCGCGATGAGCATCGCACTGCGGGCGAAACCCGGCAGGTTGGTACCCGGTAGCTGGAAGTTCATGACGACCTCGGTGATGGCGGTGACCGTCAGGCCGGGTGCTACGGCGAGCGCTGCCGAAACCAGGTTCTCGAAGAATCGGACGTGCAGTTCCTGATCGGCGACGATGCGTCCGAGGAGACGATCTGCTACCGGATCGTGGCACTGATCGGCGGTGTTGCGATGACTGATGCTCGAGACCGACTCGTCCAGGGCCACCTGAACCAGTGACCGGAGCAGGTGTGCGCCGTTCATCGGGGAGTCGAATCCCACCGCCATACATTGAGCTCGAGCTCGTCCGAGGGCGACCGGATCGACGCTGCGGGTGGCGACCAGGTAATCGGTGACGGCCGCGGCATGCCGACGTCGTTCGTTGCTCCAGTCGGTGAGCCAGGACGGCCAGGCACCGACCTCGGTTGCCACCGCATCCCGGCGGTAGAGCGGAATGTTCTGCTCTACCAGGAGATTCGTCACCAATGCGGCTTTCGCGGTCTCGGTCAGCGTCGAGGGACGCGATCCCCAGTACATCTCGGCACGGACGAAGTCGGCCGGTTCCCACTGAACGGACTCGGCGCGGTGACGGGCGAGATTTTCCTCGATGGTCGGGCGCAACTCCCGGAGAACAGTGAACTGACCGATATCACTGTGCATGCTCGTCCCTTCGTCGCCCACTCCCAACGAGATCAAGGTAGATGTGCGCTGCACACCCCGTGAACGGCTTCGGCATTGTTTAGGGCAAGTCGCAGCCGTCTGCGCCACTCGCTCGAGATAGGTCACAACGAGTTTTGCCGAAAACCTGGATCACACGTTGATAACAACCTATGATCGATCCTGTTAGAGGCCAGGAAACAAACTTGAAGTACGAAAACACCGCGGTTTTGCGCTGGATTGCATAGATTGAGCCGTGGAAGCGCGTTGATACGCGTGAGTAAGTTTGCAGTCCGAATGACCTGAAGAATCCAACACGAAGGGTTGATCTGTGACCGTTCACAACTCGACTAGCCTCGGAATCATGGTCGCGGGTCAGCCTGCGTCGGCTCCTCTTCGCGACTTCCGCGCGGTGGCGCGGCTCCTGGTAGGGCATTTCGCAGCCAACACTCCCTGCGGGTCGTTGCCGGGCGAACAGCTCCACGGCGACGTCACCGAATTCACCGTCAAATGCATCAGCATCGCCGTCCAGATGCTCGACGAACGCCGCGCTCCAGCCGAGTCCGACCTGGCCGAGCTCCGCGCCAAGGCCAGCCAGTGGGCTCGCGAAGGAGTTCCGCTCGAATCCGTGCTCAGCGTCTACCACGAGGGCATCCAGATCGGTTGGAACCTGGTGTCGAAGCGGGCAGGCGAGGGCGATGCCGCACAGCTGATCGAGGCCGCGCGTATGTTCGTGCTGCTGTCGGAGAAGGTATCCATCGCCGCCAGCAAGAGCTACGTCGAAGAACTGCAAGCAGTGGCCAGCGAACACCACACTGCGGCGCACACTCTGGTCACCTCACTTCTCAGCGGCCACAACGCGGTGTCGATGGCACGGCAGTCCGGCATCGAACTCGCCGACAGTTACCTCGTGCTCGCCATCTCGGTGCCGCCGCACCCGGACGAGAACGACCCCAACATCCAGAAGACGGTCGCCGCTCGCAGAAAGCTGCGTCGTGTGCAGGCCGAACTGGCCACGATCTGCGGCCGCACTCCCCTGTCCCTGCTGAGCACCGAGGGCGGCACCGTCCTGATTCCCGGTGTGCACGACGACGAGTGGGTCGAGGCTCTTGTGCATCGCATCGGTACCGCCGCCGAGGTGCCCGTCACCGTCACGGCCGAGCAGGCCGCCACCGCGGACATCCCCACCGCAGCCGATCAGGTACACGAACTGCTGTCCCTGGCCCATCAGCTGCACCGCCCGTCCGGCCTGTACCGCATGGACGACCTCGTGCTGGAGTACCAGCTGACGCGTCCGGGCCCCGGCCGTCGCCACCTGACTCAGATCCTCGAGCCGCTCGATTCGTCACCCGAGTTGCTCGAGACCCTCGAGATCCACATCTCGCACGATCTGAACCGGCAGCGCTCTGCCCGCCAGCTCCATCTGCACACCAACACCGTGGATTACCGCCTCAAGCGGATCGCACAGCTCACCGGCTTCGACCCCACGCGTCCGTCCGGAATCCGGCACCTGCAGGCCGCGCTGGTGGCCCGCCGACTCGAATCCTCGCGCGGCGCAGCCTGATCTGAGAGTTCCGACCGGTTCCTCGATCCGACGGCAGGTAGCGTCGAAGATACATTCGAGAAGCAAGGGGATTCGTCCGTGGCGAAGTTGATGCTGGAGTTGTCCGGGGTGGTCAAGGAGTACCCCACCGGAGAGCAACCGGTTCGGGCGTTGGACGGCATCGATCTCACGATCGAGGGCGGCCAGTTCGTCTCGCTCGTCGCACCGTCCGGCGCCGGCAAGTCGACGCTGCTGCACATGCTCGGCGCACTCGACACCCCGACGTCGGGTTCCATCCGGTTCGACGACGTCGAAGTCACCACCCTCGACGACAACGCACAATCCGATTTCCGACGCCACCAGGTGGGCTTCGTCTTTCAGTTCTTCAACCTGTTGCCGACGATGTCCGCGTGGGAGAACGTCGCCGTCCCCAAGTTGTTGGACGGCACACCCATCAAGAAGGCCAAGGCCGACGCGATGCGACTGCTCGAGATGGTCGGGCTCTCGAATCGATCCGAGCACCGGCCGGCTCAGCTGTCCGGCGGCCAGATCCAACGCATCGCGATCGCCCGAGCATTGATGATGAATCCGGCACTGTTGATCGCCGACGAACCCACCGGAAATCTCGACTCGAGGACCTCCCACAACATCCTCGAAATACTGGCGGACGTGGCACACGCCAGCGAGGGGCGTCGAGCAGTGGTGATGGCGACCCACGATCTCGAGGCCGCGCGCTCCACCGACCGCATCGTCAGCATGATCGACGGTCGCGTCGAGTCCGACACACCGACGGCCGGTCTCGATCGGTGATCGGGACCGCGCTCAGCAGATTTCGAGTCATCAGCCTTCGCGACCTCCGCATGCACTGGGTGCGTTCGCTCGTCTCGGCCGGAGTCGTCGCCGTCGCAGCCGGGTTGCTCATCGCTGTGCTCGGCACGTACGGGTCGTTGACCGGATCGGTCGAACGTCTCGCGGTGACGATCGCAGGCAACGCGAGTTACGAAGTCGTCGGCGTCACCGACTCAGGCTTCGACCAGAGCGAACTCGACGTGGTGCGCTCCGTTCCCGGCGTCGACACCGCGGTTCCCCTGCTGCGCAGCACCGTTCGGTCCGATGTCGGCGATCTGACGGTTCTCGGTGTCGACGCGTCCATCACGGCACTGCAGTCGGATCTACAGGGCGCGGTCGGCAACGCAGCCGGGCTGTTGTCCGATCCTTCCGGTGTATTGGTCGGTGCCGCAACGGGTCTGAAACAAGGCGACACCGTCACCATCGACGACGTTCCGAGGGCGGTGGTCGGTGTGGTCGACGGCCCGGGTACACAGCGCATCGGTGGAGGCATGTTCGCGGTCGCTCTCCTTCCCGCTGCGCAGGCACTCACCGACCGTCCGGGTGAGCTCGACTCGATCTTCGTCCTGGGCAGCGGCGACACACTGCGTTCCGACCTCGATGCCGCGCTCGCCGGCCGAGTGTCGGTGATGAATCCGGACTTCCGAGCCGACCGCGCGAACCAAGCGATGAGCCTGACGCGCAATGCCACGCTGATGGTCTCGCTCATCGCGTTCGTCGTCGCCGCCTTCCTCGTCTTCAACGTCATGAACATGGCCATCGCGAAGCGTCGACCCACGATCTCTCTGCTCCGGGCTGTCGGCGGTCGCCGCGGCGATATCGTCCGCGACCTGTTGTTCGAGTCCGTTCTGGTGGGACTGATCGGCGGTGCCGTCGGTGTTCCGTTGGGAATCGCGATGGGCCGCATCGCCATCGAGAGCCTTCCGCCGTTCCTGTCGCAGGCATTCGACGCACGGATCGAGTACGTGTTGCCCGGTTTTGCGATTCCCGTGGCGATCGCGGCGTGCGTCCTGGCCTGTGTCGGTGCCTCGGCCGTCGCCGCGGTGCAGGTGTATCGCATCTCGCCGATCGAAGCACTCGCCGTCGGCGGCGGGGAAACGGCAGGCGGACCGCGTCGCCGATTCGTTGCTGCTGCCACCGTGTTCGGCCTCGTTGCCATTGCCGGATCGTTCGTGTTCGCCGTCAAAGTCGATGGACAACTGACCCTCGGTGCCGGTGCTCTGTTCATGTTCGGCGTCGTCGCGCTGTGCGTCGGGGCGACGGGTCCGATCGTGTCGGCCACAGCGGCCGTCCCGCGCCGCTGGGGTGGTGCCGGACGCCTGGCCACCGCCACCATCGAACGAGCGCCGCGGCGGATCTGGGCAACGGTGATGACGATCGTGATTGCGGTGGGAGTCAGTGTCGGAGTGTCGGGTTCGTTGACCAACATGACCGACTCGGCGGCCGAATCGCTGTCTTCGTTGGCGAACACCGACCTGTACGTGTCGATGAGCTCCCCCGACGCCATACCGTCGGGCCCCATCGTTCCCGCCGAGGTGGAAGAAGCCGTCGCATCGACTCCCGGTGTGTCTCGCATCGTCGAGGGGCAGTGGGCATACGCCACGATCGACGACGAACTGGTGTCCATCCAGGGCGTCGCCGACGGTAGCAATGCGGTGACACTCGCGTCGCTCACCGACGACGTGCGTTCCCAGGTGCTCGCCGGTGACGGTGTGGTGCTGTCCCAGGGATTCGGCAGGACGTTGGGTGTGTCGGTGGGCGACTACATCGACCTCCCGACGCCGACCGGTGTGCAGAACGTGCGGGTGCTGGATCTGGTGGACTACATCAATGCCGCAGGCGGCACGATGGCGATCTCGTTGGACTCGATGCAGCGCTGGTACGACCGTCCCGGGGCGACCTACCTCGAGATCGGCGTGGACGGAGACGTTGCCGCCGTGCAGGATTCGTTGCGTTCGACACTTCCGCCCGAGACCTTCGTGTACACCGGCGCTGCCGCACTCGAGGGCACCAGCGCGGCCATCAGACAGTCCGGCGCGCTGGCCATCGCGCTGCAGTGGATCGTCGCGCTCGTTGCTGCGGTCGCGTTGCTCAACACGTTGACGCTGTCGGTCCTCGAGCGTCGACGTGAACTCGGCGTACTACGAGCCATGGGCGGTGGACGGGGAACTCTGGCCCGAATGGTGTTGGCGGAGGCACTGTCGGTCGGCATCGTGGGCGGTGTGCTCGGCCTGATGATCGGCGCCGGTCTGCAATACCTGAGCACCCTGATCCTCGGAGCCAGCATCGGAATCCCGGTTGCCTACACCGCCGGATGGTCGGTGCTGCTGTACGGACTCGTCGCCCTCGGCCTGTCGCTGCTGGGTTCCGCTCCCCCTGCCGTGCACGCCTCGCGACTGAACATCGTGGACGCCATTGCGGCGGATTGAGTGGCGGGATTCAGTGTTGGGGCTCAGGCTGCGGGGCCTCGGAATCCGCAAACGCGCGCGCGTTCGTCAGGTGCGAGCGGAATAGACAGCGATAGGTCGGCGATTGTGCGCGCGTCTGGCAAATGCGCGCGCGTTTGCGGGAGGAAGGGTGATCGGCCCGCGATATGCAGTGTTTCGTCGGGATCGAATCGATCGCCGACTACACCGCTCACCAGCACCGCACCGCCCTGAACCTGATCTCGTCACTGACCGGGACCGTGACGAGCAGCGGCGACCTGCTTCACGATCGCCATGGTGGGCCGCTAGACTAGCGAGCGCGATGTGGGCCAGCTGAGCATCTCGGCAGCGAACCCATCCGCACCCGATTGTTTGCTGGATCGAAAGCCGTTGCTGGACAATGGCTTCGGCCCAAAAGAACGATCACCAGCCTTCGTAGCTCAGGGGATAGAGCAACCCTCTCCTAAAGGGTAGGTCGCAGGTTCGAATCCTGCCGAGGGCACCACGAAACACCAGGCCAGGTCCCCGCACGACACAATCCGTGGGTCGGTTCGCCACATCCACCCCGGCACCACCCCGGTGTCCGCGGGTGCGACGCAGAGGACACGCCGAACCCTTGCACCTACCGCGTGGTCGGGTTCTGGGCGATAAGATCTCGGAGCTGACATAAGCGCGAGGAAAGCCGACGGAATTCAAATGGATGCAAGCGAAGCTCTCAAAAAGGCCTGGGAAGCTGTTGAGGCGGCAGGCGTGCCCGATTCTCTCCAAGAGGTTGCGTTCTCGCGCGCGCTCGATTTGATCCTTGGGCCACCGATCAGTGGCGCAGACCCTAAGGTCCCTCATGGCGTGACCCATACGCAACCGGCATTGCCCGGACGTGAGGACAACACGACATCGTCTGCCAGCGGTGAACTCTCCGAAGAAGCCTTTTATGTCAAGATGAGTGAAGGCACAGGCGTTGGCAAAGATGTCCTTGAGCGTCTTGTCCACATCGACAAGGGCGCTCCACATCTGCTCCTGAAGGGCCCGCAGCTTCCAAAAAACACTGCGCAAGCGCAGAAGTTCATTACGCTGGTCATCACTGTTGCTTGTCATTATTTTACCGGCGAGAACGAAATCGCGTCTTCACATGCGCGGGATGAGTGTGAAGAATACAATGTAATGGATACAAACTACAACCGAAACGTGGATAGGATCGAAAACTTCATCTCGACCGGCAGTGGCCAGAACCGAAAGGTCAAAATAAGAAGAGCGCTGCTGGACTCCTTCGGTGCGGGATTGAAAGAATACGGAAACTTTGGAGAATGACCTCGCCCATTGAAGCGGGTTTTGCAGCTGCGGGGATTCCGGTTGACCTATACTCTGAACTTCTTGCGTCTTATCGTGAAGCAAAGCAACGTTATCATCGCCGCGACCTAAGGCCGACCGAGGTCGAGGGAGGACGTTTCTCCGAGGCGGCTTTTCGAATGCTCGAATGGGAAGCGAACGGATCACACACCGCAATCGGCTCAAACTTGCCTGGCACTCCCACCCTCGTAAGTGAACTTGCGAAGAAAACATCAGCACCTGACTCCGTACGCTTTCACATTCCACGCACCCTGCAGGCCGTATACGACATTAGAAACAAGCGCGACGTTGCTCACCTCGGAAAGATCGACGCAAACCTGCAGGACGCCTCCCTAGTTGTTCATATCCTAGATTGGGTCGTAGCAGAGTTTGTCAGACTTTACCATAATGTCTCAGACGCAGACGCTGAGCGCATGATTTCCGATATTGTCAAAAAGGAAGTGCCTGCGATACAAGTGATCGACGGATTTCCCTTAATCCTTAAAGCTGTTCCGCTTGTTGATCGAATTTTGATTCTGCTTTACTGGCATGGGGATGGGGGCACCAGTAAGTCACTACTATCTTCTTGGCTAACTGTAAATCAGCGGAGCAATCTGTCTGCTGTAATGAAAAAGCTCAGAGGCGACATTAGAGTCTATCTGAGTGGCGACGTATACCACTTGACCGATATCGGAATCGCCGACGTCGAGGCGAGAGACCTGTTGGCACCTGTTGCGTAAGGCGAAATTACCCAAATAAGGGAACCACGTTCGACGCCTGCGGCTGAATTAAATCTGAGGCCGACGGACGACTGAGCGGGGCCTGTTTACCGCCCTCGTTCTCGGCGATGTAGTCGGCGTAGACGGTAAGGGTTGTTACATACGACGCGTGCCCGAGCCACTTGCTCACCTGCATGTAGTGCTCACCGGCCGAGAGGCTCATCACCGCGAAGGCATGGCGAAGGTCGTGCCAGCGGCTGTGCGGCAACTTGAGCGTGGGCAGGGCGGGTTGTAGGCAGCGCCCGTACACATTGGCGCACGTCAGCGGCGCGTCCCACCGGTACATCGCGGCCGGGTCCCGTACGTCAATGCCTGCGGCCACTGCGCTGGCGCGGGTGTGCCGCCCTGGAAACAGCGGTGCATCCGGGTCATATTCCTCGGAAAGTTCGTCGCCGTGCGGGTGCACCTCCCGCAGATAGGTCCGCAGGTCGTCCACCCGGGTGGCCGGGGGTGCACTTGAGGTAGATGTAAAGTAGCGGGGATCAAGCGCAAACTAGCGTCATCTATTGCGCAGGAGCATAATTGGAAACCTACCGAAGGATCTAGCCCTGCCCAACGCCTCTCGGAAAACGCCAGAGCAACCCTCCCCTAAAGGGTAGGTCGCAGGTTCGAATCCTGCCGAGGGCACCACACAGCCAGTTCCGCGACCCCTTCTCAGTTTTGTGCACATATTGCGGAACCACAAAAACCTCCGTACTATCGAACATGCATTCGAGTACTGGGGAGGAACTCGTGGTCACAGTTGTACAAGATTCGCCGCTGACGTCCGATGAAGTGTTGCGTTTCGTTGCGCGCCTTCAAGCGTCCGATGTCGATGTCGACGCAGCAGCCGGCATCGATTTGATCTCCGCTCTCGAGACTGTCAAGTGCGTCAGTGTGGCAACGCAAGCCGTGGTGACCGATGCCGTCGCAACAGCCATCAGCACCGAGCGCAGGGAACTCGGTAAGCCGAAAGCTGAGTGGCGCAGTGGGATTGCGTCACAGATCGGTCTGGCCCGACGCGAATCACCGAACCGTGGGGGCACTCATCTGGGACTCGCTCGCGCGCTGGTACACGAAATGCCGCACACCCTTGCGCGCCTGAAAGCCGGCGAACTCAACGAATGGCGGGTCATGATTCTCGCTCGCGAGACCGCGTGCCTCACCGTCGACGATCGCCGCACCATCGACGAGCGACTGTGCGCAGACCCCGCCACCCTGGCCGGGGCAGGCGACCGCACCATCGAGGGTCGCGCCCGCGCACTTGCCAACGAGCTCGATGCCGCCTCCCAGGTGAAGCGACGCGCCAAGGCCTACGCAGCTCGGCGCACCAGCACCCGCCCGGCACCCGAATCGATGGGCTTCTTCACGGCGTTGACGTCGATGGAGAAGACAGTCTGCATGTGGGCCACGCTGCGACGAGACGCCGACACCATCATCAACGCCGGCGGCGACACACGCACCCGCGACCAGATCATGGCCGACCTGGTGTTCGAGCGAATCACCGGCGCATCCGCTGCTAAAGGACCGCCGGTGACCGTCGACATAGTCATCTCGGACTCGACCCTCCTCGCCGGTGGTGACACGTCCGCATATCTGCACGGCTACGGCGACATCCCGTCCGACGTCGCCCGGCAACTCATCCGAGACGCACTCGACAGTGAGACGCACATCGCATTACGACGCCTCTACGCCCATCCGAAATCCGGAGCACTGACGGCCGTGGAGTCCACATCGCGAGGTTTTCCCACTGCGTTGGGACGCCTCATCGATCTCCGAGATCGCACCTGCCGCACCCCATGGTGTGACGCGCCGATCCGACACCACGATCACATCAGGCCACACACCGCAGGTGGCAAAACCAGTGCCGAGAACGGCGCAGGCCTTTGTGCCGCATGCAATTACGCGAAAGAAGGGGAAGGCTGGACGGCCGAAGCGATACGAGACAAACGCAACGCGCGACATCGCTACAGGCTCATCTCACCCACGGGGCACACCTATGACTCGAGTGCCCCGCCCATGCCGGTGGTCGAGCTCTACAGCTCGCAGATCGAGAACGTGATGATCACCGGTCTCTTCGACGACGACGCTGCATGACGCGTCACCGCGGGAAGAGACCGAGCCCCAACTCGGTTACACTCGGTGACGACGCGCGTAGCTGCACGTCAGACGTCGTGGAATGCTCCCGAACCACCATGTGCACCCTGCACAGGCTTCTCTTACGGCGATCGAAACTGCCCACCGGCAGTCTCGCCACCTTGCATCTCGGCCCAAGGCCCGCAGGTGCAACACCCTGCCCGAAAGGCACTTTTCATCACTATGACGACCCCACAAACCTTTGCTGCACTCGGCGTACCCCAGGCCATCGCGGATGTACTCGCGAGCCAGGGCAAGACCGAAGCGTTCCCCATCCAGGCCGACACGCTCCCCGACACACTGCAGGGACGCGACGTACTCGGACGCGGAAAGACCGGCAGCGGAAAGACACTCGCATTCTCCATCCCGATGGTCGCGCGCCTCGCCGGGCAGCTTCCCGGCAACCGCAAGCCCGGCCGCCCGCGTGGCCTGATTCTCGCGCCGACGCGTGAGCTCGCCACCCAGATCGCCGTCGCGATCGAGCCCCTCGCCTCCGCATACTCGCTGAAGGTCACCACGATCTTCGGTGGTGTGTCGCAGGTTCGCCAGGTATCCGCACTCAAGGGCGGAGTCGACATCGTCGTCGCCTGCCCCGGCCGCCTCGAAGACCTGATGAAGCAGCGCCACCTCACTCTCGACGGCGTTCAGATCACCGTCCTCGACGAGGCCGACCACATGGCCGATCTGGGCTTCCTGCCCGTCGTCACCCGCATCCTCGCCGCCACCCCGGACAAGGGCCAGCGCATGCTGTTCTCGGCGACCCTGGACAACGGCGTCGACAAGCTGGTCAAGCGCTTCCTGCACAACCAGATCACGCATTCCGTCGACGAGGCCACCTCACACGTCGAGGCCATGACCCACAGCGTCTTCGAGGTCGACGGCGTCGAAGCCAAGAAGAAGCTCGTCCATCAGCTCGCCTCGGGTACCGGACGACGCATCCTGTTCATGCGCACCAAGCACCAGGCCCGCAAGCTGGCCAAGCAGCTCACCGACGCCGGAATCCCGTCCGTCGACCTGCACGGCAACCTCTCGCAGGCCGCACGCGACCGCAACCTCGCAGCCTTCTCCTCCGGCCAGGCCCGCGTTCTCGTCGCCACCGACGTCGCAGCCCGCGGTGTCCACGTCGACGACGTTCAGCTGGTCGTCCACGTCGATCCCCCGGCCGAGCACAAGGCGTACCTGCACCGCTCCGGCCGCACGGCACGCGCCGGAAGCGCCGGCGACGTCGTGACCGTCGTCCTGCCAGAGCAGCGCAAGGACACCGCAGTGCTGCTGCGCAAGGCCGACATCAAGGTCACCCCGATCCGTGTCACCGCCGACTCGCCCGCAGTGGCGAACCTCGTCGGCGAGCAGGCCCGCTACGTCGAGCCTGCACCGCGAGTCGAGCAGGCCCCGGCCCGCACCGGAGCCCCGCGCAACAACAACGCGCGACGCGGCGGCCCGGCCCGTTCGGGTGGTCAGCCGCGCAGTGGCGGTCAGCCCCGCAGCGGTGGTCAGCCCCGCAGCGGTGGCGGTCAGCCCCGTAGCGGTGGCGGCGGCCACAGCCGTCGTGCAGCAGGACCGGCCACGAGCCAGCGCAGCCGCTGATCTGAGCACGTAAGAATCTCAGCCTGAGCGCGGAAAGCCCTTTTTACGAGGGCTTTCCGCGCTTTCCTGTTCTCACGCTCACCACTGCAGCAACCGCACAGAGGCCGGCCGCACCGAACCACGCCATCGTGTACGCGCCGGTGGCGTCTCGCACGACGCCTGCGACGACCGATGCGATACCGGCACCGATCTGGTGTGAGGCGAACACCCAGCCGAACACCAGTGAGCCTCGATCGCCGAAGACTTCTCGACACAGCGCAATCGTGGGCGGAACCGTTGCCACCCAATCCAATCCGTAGATCACCACGAAGATGACGATCGACGGCTGGATGGTCGCGGACAGCAACCACGGCAGGAACAGCAGCGATACGCCACGAAATCCGTAGTACGCCGCCAGTAGGTAGCGCGGGTCGACGCGGTCGGTGAGCCACCCCGATCCGATCGTCCCGACGATGTCGAAGATTCCCACCACCGCCAGCAGTCCCGCTGCGGTGGTTTCGTGCATTCCATGGTCGTGTGCGGATGGGATGAAGTGAGTTCCGATGAGCCCGTTAGTCGTCGCGCCACAGATCGCGAAACCCAGAACCAGAGCCCAGAACGTACGAACGCGGCTCGCATCACGCAACGCCTGTATCGCGGCCCTGGCAGGGTTCACTGTCGAGTCCGCAACCACCGCCGTGTAGCCCTCCGGCGCTCCGTACGGTGTCACTCCGATGTCGGCAGGCATGTTTCGCAGCCACCGCAGCACGAACGGGACCACGATCAGCGAGCCCCCCGCGATGAGGAACGACGCGGCCCGCCAACCGGACCTGTCGACGAGTTGTGCGATCACGGGCAGGAAGATCAGCTGCCCCGTCGCGCTGCCGGCGGTCAAGATGCCCGACACGAGGCCACGACGCCGCACGAACCACCGGTTGGTCACCACCGCCGCGAAGACCAGAGCCATCGATCCGGTGCCGAGACCGATCATGACGCCCCAGGTCAACACCAACTGCCAGGCCTCGGTGACGAAGACACTGAGAGCGCTGCCTGCCGCGACGATCGTCAACGCAATCGACGTCACCGCCCGGATTCCGAAGCGGTCCATCAGGGCTGCGGCGAACGGAGCCGTCAGGCCGAAGAGCACAAGATTGACGCCCACCGCCAGCGACAGCATCGACCGCGGCCAACCGAACTCCTCCTGCAACGGCACCATCAACACGCTCGGTGCCGCCCGGAAGCCCGCTGCACCGACAAGCGCGAGGAATGCCACGGCCGCGACGATCCACGCCGGATGAATCCGCCTGCGGGTCCCGATCTCGGAAGTCACCCAGACAGTGTGCATCAGCTGAGCTGGCACACTGGAGCGGTGACCGTCAGTTCTCCTCGCACTCCGAAGTCAGGGCCCCTCGGTCCTCAGGAATTGGCAACCGCCGCGGTCATGAGCAGCTTCACTGTCGCGTTGACGGTGATCGGTGTGCTCGTGCCCATGGCAACAATTCTTCAGGTCGTCGCGGCCATTCCCATGTCGGTGGTCGCGCTTCGATATCGGACGCGCGCGCTTCTCACCGCTGCGGTAGCAGGCACCCTCGTCGGATTCGTCGCCGCCGGTACTCAGACGGCCCTCACCGTGGCCAGCGCCGCGCTGTTGGGCGGCCTGGTCGGGCGGGCGAAGCGCAAGAAGCAAGGACTGTTCGGCGTACTGGTCACCTCGATGGTCGTCGGGCCTGCGCTCGGGGCACTGACGGTGTTGCTGCTCCTGATCCTCGTTCCGCTACGCACGTTGTTCCTCGACACCCTCCGCAACACCCTGGAAGGAGTGTCCAGGTTGCTCGAGCGCACGTCGGCCTTGCAAGGTGCCGCCGATGTGCTCCGCAGCAGCTCCACCGCGGTGCTCGACAACTGGTGGTGGTGGGTCGGCGGTTCGATCGCGTTCGGGATCGTCACCGGAACGCTGTTCGCCTGGCTGATCCTCACCGCCATCCTCGACCGTCTCTCCACCATCCCCACTCCCGAGGCACTGGTCTCGAGCACGGACGACGAGGAGATCGGACCACTGCCGGTCACCCTCACCTCGGTCGGATATCGGTACCCGGGAAGCGCCACGGCTGCGCTGACCGGAGTCGAGCTCCACATCGGACAGGGTGAATTTGTCGCGATCGTCGGCCACAACGGCTCCGGAAAATCGACACTGACGAGGATCCTCGCCGGCCTGGAACCGTCGGAAGGCACCGTGAACAGGCCCGGCGCAACCGGACTCGGTCGGTACGGTGGCACCGCAATGGTTCTGCAGCGACCCGAGAGCCAGATCCTCGGCACTCGCGTCGCCGACGACGTGGTGTGGGGACTGCCGCCCGGCAACTCCCGTCCCGACGTCGACGCCCTGCTCGACGAGGTGGGTCTCGGCGGCATGGGTGACCGCGACACCGCATCCCTGTCCGGCGGCGAGATGCAGCGCCTGGCCGTGGCCGCGGCCCTGGCCCGCCGTCCCGCCCTGCTCATTGCCGATGAGGCAACCGCCATGATCGACGCTGCCGGCCGCGAGCATCTGGTCTCGCTCCTCGCCGAACTACCTCGCAGACACGGCATGTCGGTCGTGCTCGTCACCCACCATGTCTCCGAAACCGTTGCCGCAGATCGCGTCGTACATCTGCACGAGGGGTATCAGGTACAGCACGACTCGGGGTGGATGCAACCGAATACTGCAAATGCTGCTGTACTGCACGACAATTCGAGCCAACGCCTGCTCGAAGTAGCCGACGTTCGGCACACCTACAACCGTCGCACTCCCTGGGCGCAGGCCGCACTGAACGGGGTCGATATCACCGTCAAGCGTGGTGAAGGAGTTCTCGTTCTCGGCGGAAACGGCTCGGGTAAGTCCACTCTCGCCTGGATCATGGCCGGACTCACCGGCCCGACAAAGGGCACCGCACAGCTCGACGGCAAGGCCATGACCACCCGGGTGGGCGACGTCGGACTGGCATTCCAGCATTCCCGCCTACAGTTGCAGCGCCGCACCGTCTCCGAGGACATCGCCGCGGCAGCCGGGCCCGAAACCGGTTCTGCCACAGTCTCGGCCGCCATGGATGCGGTCGGCCTCGACAGGTCCCTTGCTGCCCGCGAGATCGATTCGCTCAGCGGTGGTCAGATGCGACGCGTCGTGCTGGCCGGGCTCATTGCGCGTCGGCCTCGCGTGCTGGTTCTCGACGAGCCTCTGGCCGGACTCGATCCACCCGGCCGCGACGACATCATCGGCGTTCTCGCCGGACTACGTGAACGCGGCGTCGGGATCGTCGTCATCTCACACGATGCGGACGGCATGGACACCGTCTGCAGCCGCACCATCACGATGTCCGACGGCCACATCGTCTCCGACTCGATCCTGGGGAGTGTGCTCTCGTGACCACCGTCGTACTGCGTCAGGTCCCCCGACTCTCGCCGATCCATCGGCTGTGGGCCGGCACCAAACTCGTCGTCGTCCTGCTCCTCAGTGTCACTCTCGTGGTGGCACCGACGTGGCCCGCGCTCGGAATCGTGTTCGGACTGTTGGTGATCGCCGCTATCGTTGCGCACGTTCCGATCACGGCGCTGCCGCGTCCACCGTGGTGGATCTGGGCATTGTTCGGCGTCGGAGCCTTGATCAATCTGCCGATCGGCAGCGCAGCAGTGCTGGTGTACCTGCGCGCGACGCTCTTCGTCTTCGTGCTGCTCGGTGCCTCGATGATGATCGGCTGGACCACCTCGATGAGTGACATAGCCCCGGCCGTCTCGAAACTCGGCGCACCCCTGAAGAAGCTGAAACTGCCGGTCGACGAGTGGGCGATCGCCGTGGCGTTGAGCCTGCGATCGCTTCCGCTGTTGATCGAAGAGATGCGAACCCTCAACGCGGCCCGACGCCTTCGCCCCAAGCCCGTTGTCAACAGTGCCTCGGACAATTCGCTGGTCGACATCGTCACGACGGTCATGTCGGTGGCCATCCGACGGGCCGACGAGATGGGTACGGCCATCACCGCGCGCGGCGGCACCGGGATGATCACCGCCACCGACTCTCGCTTCAAGGCCTCGGACGCGCTGACACTGGCCGTGGTGACAGTGGCCTGCGCCGCAGCCATCGCCATCAGCTTCCTGTGGGGCTGAAGGCTATTCGCCCGCGAGGCGCTCGGTGCGAGAGTTCAACGCCTTCACGAACACATCGGGGATGTCTCGCGGATCCTCGGCGATGTAGCTCGTACCACCCGTGACCGCTGAAATCTGTTGCAGTGCAACGGGGTCTGCATCGCTGGTGACGCCTACCGTGATGATAACGATGGGGCGCACCGGATCCTGTTCCTTCTGCAACGTGTCGAGCAACTGGTCGAGACCGATGCTGCCCTCGTCGTCGTTGGACCCGTCGGTCAAGATGATGACGCTGTTGACGTAGTTCGGGTCGTAGCCCTCCTTGACCCGGCGGAATGCGGCCAGAGTGGTGTCGTACAGCCCGGTTCCGCCTCCGACCAGAGCAGGTAGACCACGAATGGAGTCGAGGATCGCCTGGCGCTGCGGCTTACCGTCGACCGTGTTGCTCACCGGACCGAGCGGCACCAGTTCTCGATAATCCTGTTTCCCACCACCGAGTCCGATCGAGAAAGCCCACAGACCCATCTGGGTCTGGTCACTGAACAGATCGTTGGCACCGACCGATGCATCGACAGTCAACGCGATACGAGTCGAGTCACCCGATTTCGCGGCCATCGAACCGGAGACGTCCTCGACGACGAGGGTGCGCAACGGCAGCGCGAGTACGGCCCAATCTCGCAGTGTCGTCTCGATGGACAGGGGGTTCTTGATCTCCAGCGAGGCAACGGATCCGACACCCTTGCCGTCGGGCAGTGGGGTGCCGCTCGCGGTACGGAAGCCGGCCGCGACAAGCGTGTCGGTGGCCGACTGGGTGGCCAGGACCGAGGCCAATGCCGCTCCGGCTTCCTTGACACGGTCGTAGTCGGGCCCGGCCGGAGCGGTCACCGCCAACGGATAGTTGAGGAAGTAGCTGCCGGTCGGCGGAACCGACTCGGTGAGCGCCGCGCCCGGGTTGTCCGCCTCGTAGGCGAGCAACGCCTGTTCGGTAGCCACGCTGGTGCCACCCTCGGCGGCCACCTGGGCCACGAGATCCGGGGTGTCGTGGGGCGCGTCGGCAATCCGTCCGAAGTCCTGCGCCATGGGTACCAACGCTGCGGACACGGCCTTGGCATCCGAGATCGCGACCTCGGATTCGGCAAGCGCGCCGAGAATGGCCGCGTTCGACGCACTGCTGGTGAGAGGATCACCGATGCGTTGCCCGGGAAGTTGCAACACGCTGAGCCACGTATCGGTGACCGGCACCGCATCGGATTTCGACACCAGAACGGGCAGCGTGTTCGCGACGGACGTCTTGGCCAGCTCGGGCAGAGCACCGGTCGAGCGCAGGGTCTTGAGCAGCCACAGCGTCGAATCCGGGATCCACAGGTCCGGGCGGTTCTCGGTGCCCGCGATCTCCGTCGCGGTGTCGGTGGGACGCTCGGAGCGGACATCGAAGTTCACGCACCCACGATCGAACTCGTCGGCCCGAGAGACGATCTGCTGCACCGGCTCGGCGATGGAGGCGTCAACCGCGAGCGAGACGGTGTCGAGGGAATCGCAGGAATCCGCACCGGATGCACGGACGGCCTGGACGCCGAACCAGCCGCCCGCCGCGACCACGACTACCGCGAGCGCAGCTGCGCCCCAGGTCACGACAGGACTGAACCTACGACTGCTGCCGCTGTGACGTCCCGACATCGACTTCGCCCCCTACTTCGACCCCCGACACGCCTCTGCGCCACGGTTACTCCGCACTACCCCAGGTGACGGAGAGCACGCGGCGCACAGCATAGCCGCTCCCGTCACCGACCGGAACGGCTCCTCAGCGCATTCACGAAGACATTCGGGATTTCGGCCGGATTTCGCGCAACGAAGCTCGAACCACCGGTAGCAGCCGAAATTTGCTGCAGCACACCGGCATCGGCGTCGTCGGTGATGCCGATGGTGACGATGACGACCGGCTTGGACGGGTCCTGCTCGGCGCGCAGAGTCGACAACAGCTCGTCGAGCGAGATGCTGTCCGGATCCTCGTTGGTGCCGTCGGTGAGGATGATGACACTGTTCACGGCATCGGGGTCGTATCCCTCCTGCACGGTACGGAACGCTGCCAACGTGGTGTCGTAGAGGCCAGTACCGCCCCCGACCAGCGAAGGAAGGGTTCGAGTCTGCTGCAGCAGCACCTCGCGCTGAGTGGTGTTGCCGACCTTCTCGTCCATGCGCCGGATCGGTGCCAGCTCTTTGTAGTCCTGGCTGCCGCCGCCGAGTCCGATCGAAAATGCCCACAATCCCATCGACGCGTTGTCGGGGAACAGGCGATTGCCGGTCTCGCTGGCCTGCACCGTCATGGCGATGCGCGTGTTCGCACCGGCGCTGTAGTTCATCGATCCGGAGACGTCTTCCATCACCAATGCCCGCGAGGGAAGCGCCAGCACCTGATACTGCTTCAGCGTCGACTCGGCGGCCTGCTGATCGGCAATCGTCAGGGGCGTCACCTCCCCGATCCCACGATCGGAATCCAACACTGCATTGTCCGCGGAGCGCAGGGGTGCATTGTCCGCGGAGCGGAACCCGTCCTCGGACAACGCCTGTTGGCCTTGCTCGGATTCGATGGCCGCCGCCAGAGCCGTGCCGACGGACTTCGCGGCCTCGTGTCGGTCGCCTGCAGGCTCGGTCACGGCCAACGGAAAGTTCAGGAAGATGCTGCCCGTCGGCGGTACCGTCGCACCGAGATTGTTGTCGTTGTCGATCTGGTACTGCAGGAAGGTCTGCTCCGAGACCACGGCAACTCCGCCGTCGGCGACCACGTCGTCCAGACGAGCATTCGGATCGGCCTCACCGCGGGTCGCGGCCTGAGCCTGTGCGATGGGCACGAGCGCCGCCGAGACCGAGTCGAGGGCCTTCTCGTCCGATCCGGCCTCGGCCACCGCGCCCAGGATCGCCGCGTCGGACATGGTGTTGGTCAACGGGTTTCCGATACGCAGGCCTTCGAGTTTCAAGGCAGTGAGCCACGTGTCGAAGAAAGGCACCTCGTCCTTGCGGGCAGCGAGCACCGCCGGGGTACTGGCCACCGACTGACTCGCGAGGTCGATCAGCGACGCGGTGGACCGGACGGTCTTGCCGACCCACAGCGACGAATCCGGAATCCAGAGAGAGGGAACATCGGCACCCTTGGCCACCGCGGCCGAGACCTGACCCGATTCGCTCGCGGTCACGTCGATCCGAGCGCACTCCAGATCCTCTGCGGACGTGCCGTCGACGATCTTCTGCAGCACCGGCGCGATCGCGGGGTCCGCGGCCAACGAGTAGGACGCGGGGTCGCCGCATTCGGAACCGAAGGCCTTCTGTGCAACGACCACGCCGCCTGCGACCACGACGAGGAGGGCAACGGCAATCACGCCGTACTTCACCAGTCCCCTACTGCTCGTCGTGGACGACGAAGCACTGTGCCTACCGGGCATGACATGACCTCTCCGTAGCGAGCGAGAGGGAGAAGATCGTCCGCCCCGCCGTTCGGTTCGCCAGATACTACGTCAGGCGTAGATCTTGACGAACGTCTTCAACGAGTTCTCGATGTCGCCCTTGAGTGCACGGGCCACGCCGGAACCGATCGGACCGAACAGCGGTGCGCCGCCCAGATTGATGTCGATGGTGATCTCGGAACCGTCGCCCTTGGATTTCACGGACATGTTCAATCCGATCTTGACACCGCCCTTGCCGTTGCCCTTGAGCTCGAGCTTCTTGGGTGGATCGTAGGACTCGATCTTCCAGGACACCCGGTTGCGCATACCCTTCACGCTGGCGATCGAGTCGAGGGTGGTGCCGACGGCAAGCTGCTCGGGCAGCTCCCCCCGCCACGCCTCGTGGATGGAGAGCCACTGCTCGTACCCGGACAGATCGGACGCGTGCTCCCACGTCTGCTCGGGGGTCAGTGGGACGTCGAGGGAAACCTTCAGCTTGGCCACAGCAGGGATGGTAACCGCTGAACGAGAAGTGCCCGTGTGAGGCCTTGCTCACACGGGCACTTCTCGACGCGTCTACAGGTGTACTAGTGCGCGCTGGCCTTCTCCGCACCGATGCCGGTGAGGGAGCGAACCTCCATTTCGGCCTGCTTGTCGGTGTTCTCGGTGTCCTTCGAGATCAGTGTTCCGACGATGCCGAGGATGAATGCCAGCGGGATCGACACGATGCCCGGGTTGGAGAGCGGGAACCAGGCGAAGTCCGAGCCGGGAATCATCGACGTCGGCGATCCGGAGACGGCCGGGGAGAAGACGATCAGCACGATCGTCGAGATCAGGCCTCCGTACATGCTGAACAGTGCGCCGGTGGTGGTGAAGCGACGCCAGAACAGCGAGTACAGGATGGTCGGCAGGTTCGCGGCCGCCGCGACGGCGAACGCGAGTGCCACCAGGAAGGCGATGTTCTGCCCGTTGGCGAGGATGCCGAGGCCGATGGCCAGGATGCCGATGACGACGGCCGTGATGCGCGAGACCTTGACCTGCTTCTTGTCGTCGACCTTGCCCTTCTTGATGACGCTCGCATAGATGTCGTGAGCGAACGACGCCGACGCGGTGATCGTCAGACCGGCGACCACGGCGAGGATGGTCGCGAAGGCGACCGCCGAGATGACGCCGAGCAGAATGACGCCGCCGAGCTCGAACGCCAACAGCGGAGCCGCGGAGTTCTGACCGCCGGCCGAGGCCAGGATGCGGTCGGGTCCGACGATCGCCGCGGCGCCGTAGCCGAGCACCAGGGTGAACAGGTAGAACGCACCGATGAGCGCGATGGCCCACACGACGCTGCGACGAGCTTCCTTGGCGGTGGGCACCGTGTAGAAGCGCATCAGCACGTGCGGCAGACCTGCAGTGCCGAGCACGAGTGCGATACCGAGCGAGAGGAAGTTGATCTTGGAGGTGGCACTGCCGCCGTACTGAGCACCGGGCTCGATGACATCGCGCGCTGCGACGGCGTCGCTGGCCGACGAGGACACCATGGCCTGTGCGCTACCGAGCAGCTCGGAGAAGTTCAGGCCGAACTTGGCAAGCACGAGCACGGTCATGAATGCGGCACCGGCGATGAGCAGAACGGCCTTGATGATCTGCACCCAGGTGGTGCCCTTCATGCCGCCGATGAGGACGTACGCGATCATCAGCACACCGACGATGGCGATGACGATGGACTGCCCGGTGCGGTCGGAGATGTCGAGCAACAGTGCGACGAGTCCGCCGGCACCTGCCATCTGGGCGAGCAGGTAGAACAGCGAGACGGTCAGGGTGGACAACGCGGCCGCGGTGCGGACCGGGCCTTGCTTCAGCCGGAAGCTCAGCACGTCTGCCATGGTGAATTTGCCGGTGTTCCTGAGCAACTCGGCAACCAGAAGCAGGGCGACGAGCCAGGCGACGAGGAAGCCGATGGAGTACAGGAAGCCGTCGTAGCCGTAGACCGCGATGGCACCGGCGATACCGAGAAAGCTTGCCGCCGAGAGGTAGTCGCCGGCGATGGCGACGCCGTTCTGCGGCCCGGAGAATCCGCCACCTGCGGTGAAGAACTCCGCAGAGGTCGCGTTCTTCTTCGATGCGCGAATGACGACGGCCATCGTGATGATGACGAACGCGCCGAAGATCGCGATGTTGACGAGTGGTTCGCCGACGGTGGTGCTTGCTGCTTGCGCGAGGATCATCGCTTCGCTCCCTGGGAGGCTTCCATCTCGGCGCGCAAGGCTGCGGCGCGAGGATCGAGTTCACGGTTGGCGAACTTCACGTAGATGCCGGTGATGGCGAACGTCGTGACGAACTGGCCGAGGCCGAGCAGTAGGCCGACATTGATGTTGCCCCACACCTTGGTCGACATGAAGTCGACGGCGTAAGTGCTCAGCAGCACGTAGATGACGTACCAGACCAGGAAGAACCCGGCCATCGGGAACACGAAGCTACGCAGGCGACGTCGGAGTTCCTGGAACTCGGGACTGGCCTGCATGTCGACGAACGCTTGCGCGTCCGGTGGCGAATTGGTTTCCGGTGCGGTCACCTTGGACTCCTGAAGTAGATGTGAGCTCTAGCTGAGTCGGAACAGTAATGAGAGTCAGGTCACAAAATCAGGAGGTGGCATCGATCACACGGCGGGCTGCGGGAGTGTGCGACGAGCGGTCGAGAATGGCAGATGAGCGGCGGCGGCGGGAGTGGAGCCTGCGGAATGACCCAACGAGTGGAGTGGAGCCTGCGGAACGACCAGAAGACGCAGTTACAGTTCGCGCTCTCGGTCTTTGCCCATGTCGAGGCCCTCGGGCAGGTGCAGTCGGGCGAAGATACGGGAGATGTCCGACGGCACCGTTTTTCGGGTGGCGAGGCTGACGACGATCATCGCGGCGAAGGCGACGGGAACGCTGACTGCGGCCGGGTAGCCGAGTATCGCTGCCGCCCAACCGCCGAGGACGCCGTCGGAGATGGGGGTGACGACGGAGATCGACGCGGCCACGAGGGAGATCCCACCGCCGAGGAACAGCCCGGTTGCTGCTCCTGCTGCAGTCAGTCCGCGCCACCAGATTCCGAGTACGAGCAATGGGCACAGGGTGGACGCCGCGACTGCGAACACGAGCCCGACGGTGCGTGAGAGGTCGAGTGAGACAACGCCGATCGACAGGGCGAGCGGTACAGCGCCGGCGAGTATCGCGGCGACGCGGAAGTCTCGCACTTTGCCCGAGAGCACATCGGTACTCAACACTCCGGCGATGCTGACCAGCAGACCGGACGAGGTCGAGAGGAACGCCGCAATGGCACCGGCGGCCACGAGAGCGGCGAGCAGCTGCCCTGGAATTCCGGACAGCACGGAGCCGGGCAACAGCAGTACCGCGGCGTCCGATGCCCCGGTGATGAGCAGTTGCGGTACGTACAGGCGAGCGAAGACGCCGAGCACCGTCGGGAACAGGTAGAACATGCCGAGCAACGCCAGGACGGTCAACGAGGTGAGTCGCGCGGCTCGGCCGTCCGGGTTGGTGTAGAACCGCACCAGCACGTGCGGCAGTCCGAGGGTTCCGAGGAACGTGGCCAGGATCAGCGAATACACCTGATACAGCGGATGCGCGCCGCCCAGTCCCCCGCCGGGCATCGCCCATGCCCTGTCGGTGGTCGGCGCTCCCGCCACCACCGGGACGGGCGAGCCTGCGTCCAACGTGAGCACAGTGCCCGATCCCAGTTCGTGTTCGCCTGCCTCGAGACGCACTCGGCCGTCGACGCTCCCTCCATCGAGGGTGCCGGCCACGGATACGACGATCGGTGAGTCCACCTGTACGAGAACATCGGTGGTGATGTCGACCACGGTCTGCTCGGACACGGTCGGTGGGGCCGGGCTGCCGACGCTGCGGTCGTCCGAATAGAAGTGCACCGCCAACACCAGTGCCGGGATCGCGATCGCGGTGAGCTTGAGCCAGTACTGGAACGCCTGCACGAAGGTGATCGAGCGCATTCCGCCGCCGACGACGTTGGCGATGACGATGAGCCCGACAGCCAGGGCCCCGACCCAGCCCGGTACTCCGAGGAGGATGTTCAGGGTCAGGCCCGCGCCCTGGAACTGCGGCACCAGATACAGCGCGCAGATGACCACCACCACCAACATGGCCACGGTGCGCAACCATGGTGCACCGAGCCGGAACTCGACGAAATCCGGCACCGTGTACGCGCCACTCCGGCGCAGGGGCGCGGCGACGAACAGCAGTAGACCCAGGTAACCCGCGGTGAAGCCCACGGGATACCACAGCGCATCGGCACCGTATTTGGCTATGAGACCGGCGACACCGAGAAACGATGCAGCAGAAAGATATTCACCACTGATGGCCGCGGCGTTCCACCGCGGCCCGACCGAACGCGAGGCCACCAGAAAGTCCGAGGTGGTGCGGGCCAACCGAACTCCGTAGACGCCGATGCCCACGGTGGCCGCAGCTGCCAGGAGCAGCGCGATCACCGTTGCGACGGGAATGGACTGGTTCACCGACGCCTAGTCCTCGACCAGACCGACGAACTCCGTCTCGTTGCGCTCGGCCCGGCGCACGTACGCCCAGCCGACCCCGAAGAGCAGCGGATAGATTGCCACCCCCAGCACCAACCACGGCAACCCGATACCCAGCAGGGCGACATCGGTGAAACGCTCGAGCAGCAAGCCCGACAACGGGATTGCGAACAGTATCGACAGCGTCATCACCGCCAACCGCACCGACAGCAGCAGTTGGGCACGGACGAGACTACGAACCAAGGCGTCGCCCACCTCGGTTTGCTCCTGCACTTCGACGCGGGTGCGCACCATCCGTGCTCCGCGACGTTGCGAGAGTACGACGCGTTGCCGATGCGGCTGGCTCACCTCGCACCTCTGATCATCGCGACGACCACGATTGCAGCGGCCCGCGGACCAGTCTGTCCTTGAGCTCCCTGGCGTGCCTGCGGCTCACCGGCAACTCGCAGGCGGCCAGATCGCCGCTGCCCCGCAAGCACACCACCAAACCCGAACCGACGCTGCGGATTCCCGTCACCAGTCGCAGCGAGACCAGATAGGAACGGTGCACCCGCAGGAATCCTGCATCGGCCCAGCGACTTTCGAGTGCCGAGATCGGTATCCGCACGAGGTGAGAGCCGGTACCGGTATGCAATCTGGCGTAGTCACCGTCGGCCTCGACCCAGGCAACCGAGGACCGGTGCACCAACGTGGTGGTTCCGCCGAGTTCGACCGGAATCACCTCGTCGGCGGAGGTGTCGGCGGCCTGCGCCGGTCGACGGCGGGCAACCAGGACGCGTCGAACGGCCTCGGCGAGCCGATCCTCGCGCAGTGGCTTGAGCAGATAGTCCACGGCACCCAGATCGTATGCGGCGAGTGCCCGATCGTCGTGGGCGGTGACGAACACGACGGCGGGTGGCCGCGCGAAGGCCGACAGGATGCCGGCCAGTTCGAGTCCGTCGAGGCCGGGCATGTTGATGTCGAGGAACACGGCATCGACAACCGGTTGCGCGGAGGTCTGTTGGAGCTGCCGTAGCGCGGTGGTCGCGTCCTGCGCGGTGAACACCTCGGAGACGGCGTCCTGCTCGCGTAGCAGGAAGGCGAGCTCGTCCAGCGCGGGGCGCTCGTCGTCCACCGCGAGCACGACCAATCCGCGTCCGCTCGAGGTTCCGGCCTGCGTCATGCCCGCACACCCGGCCTGAATTTCGGCACGCGCATGCTCACCTTGGTGCCTGCGCCCGGTGCGGTGTCCACGACGAGACCGTAGTCGTTTCCGAAGGCCGCCCGCAGCCGATCGTCCACGTTCGCCAATCCGACATGAGCCGCGTCCTCGGTGTGCAGGCTGCCCGACCGCAGCACCTCGGGGTCCATCCCCACGCCGTCGTCCTCGATGCTGATCACCGCGTCGGTGCCCTCGTCGGCCGCGATGATCGTCACGCGACCGCCGTCGGCCTTGCCCGACAGGCCGTGCCGGACGGCGTTCTCCACGAGCGGCTGCAGCGCGAGGAACGGCAGCGCAACCCCCAACACCTCGGGCGCGACCTGCAACGAGACCTGCAACGAATCACCGAAGCGTGCGCGCTCGAGCGTCAGGTACCGGTCGATGTTGCGAAGTTCGTCCGCGAGCACGGTGAACTCGCCTGCATTGCGGAACGAATATCGAGTGAAATCGGCGAACTCGAGCACCAGTTCCCTGGCCCGATCGGGATCGGTACGGACGAACGACGCGATGGTGCCCAGTGCGTTGTAGATGAAGTGCGGGCTGATCTGCGCCCGGAGCGCCCGCACCTCGGCGCGGTCCAACCGAGCCCTCGAGGCATCGAGTTCGGCGAGCTCGATCTGCCCGCACGCGTAGCGCGCGACCTCGGCGATGGCACCGAGCACGCCGGGCCCCGGCTCGTCGACCATGGCCGCACCCAATACCCCGACCACGGGCGAATCGTCGACTACCAGCGGCTGCGCCACCAGCGCCTTCACCGGGTGGATCGAACCGAGCGGCAGGCGCACCAGCACTCGCCGCTGACCGTCCACGGCTCGCTTCGCCGCCTCCACGAATGCCGGTGTCAGCTCGTCCCACGGACCGTCCCAGGCCAGCAGGGAACCGTCGGGATCGCAGATACCGAGCGCGTCCGCCCCGGTCAGTACCCGCAGATGCGGCGCGGCGGCCGATGCCGAGCGGGCGTCGAGACCGTCACGCAGCGGCTTGGCTGCCAGGGATGCGGTGTGCAGGGTGGAGTGCACGGCTCGTTCGGCCGGTGTGGTCAGATCGCGTCGACCACGCAGGCTGATGACTGCGATCACCGTGACGATCAGCGCCACGATCACCGCCAGCCAGGCCAGGGCAGCCGTCATCGCCCGCACGTACCCGAAGTCGGTACGTTCAGGAATCGTTCGACGAGCCAGTCGACTCCGACGGCGTTGGCTGCCAGCTCGGCGTGGCCCTGTTGCGGTTCGGACCTGAACTCGACGTCGTCGCCCATGCCGCAGGCCGTCGCAACGGCATCCCGAGTCCACTGCGGATCGATCAGGTCGTCGCGCTCGCCGACCAGTACGAACAGCGGAACGTCGGTGCGCGACGTCGGCAGCGCCACCGATTCGAGCCAGTCCGTCATCCGATCCGCTGCCTGCTCGGTGGCCGGGAGAGCATCGGCCGGATCGATGACAGCTCCGGCGTCGGCCTTGGAGAAGCCGAGCAGATCGCTGCACGCCGTCAGTGCGGTCACGTTGTCGGCGAACGTGCCGCGGATGTAGTCCGAACGCTCGGCGCTCGGATCCGCGACGTGCAGACCCTCGAACAGATACGGCACGAGCAGCTGGCGCGGCAAGGTCTGTTCGGTCTCCGGGGCGAGGATGCGAGTCAGATCCGCGGTGGGCGAGAGCGCCGCGGCACCCACCAACTGCAAGCCGTCGCCGTAGTCTGCGCTGTGCTCGGCAGCTGCCCAGACTGCTTGCCCACCTTGGGAAGTGCCCACTGCACCCCACCGGGTACCGACGTCGGGCACCACGTTACGGGCCGCACGCACCGCGTCGATGACGTCGTAGGCGGCGGCGTCTCGGTCGAGGTACGCCGGATCCCCCGATGTCCCGAGCCCCTGGTAGTCGGTCACCACCACCACGGTGCCGCGCTCGAGGAACGGCGTCACCAATCCGATGGTGCCCAACAGATTCGGGTAGAGCGAGGGTGCACATTCGTCGGTGACGCCGGTGGTGCCGTGCCCCACCGACACGATCGGCCAGCCGCCCGGAGGCGCAGAACCCTTGGGCACGAACACCGTTCCCGACGTCTCGGTACCGCCACCGCTCACCCCGTCGGTGGTGCGGTAGACGATCTTGAAGGCCGTTCCACCGAGGTACGCGACGCCGATGTCGACCTGGCCCAGCTGCATCGACGACACGATCGCGCCGCGTTCGGAGCCCTCGGGCGCAGCAATCGCAGCAGGGACGGACGGTTCTGTCGGTGACGCCGGCGTGCTGCAGGCGGACAAAGCGAACGCCAGTGCCGTGGCCGCCACCAACCCGCTCGACCTCACTGTCTCTGCGCTCCTACATTGTGTTCGTCTACATCGTGCGTCGTTGGATGCGGGCCTCGGCCGCAATCTCTTCCACGTCCAGACCATTCAACACTGCGCGCAGAGCTTCGTCGTCCAGCTCCCCCGAGTCGCGGGCGGCGACCAGCGCCGCCCGCTGCGCGACCAGCACGTTGTGCCGCAGGGTATCGAACAGCGCTCCGGCCGCCGCGATTCGCTTCTCCCTGTCCTCGGTCTCGTCCGCGTCCAATCGTGCCCGCACCGAACGACGTACGCGCGAGATCACCTCGGCTACCCGATCGCTGTCGACGCCCGCGATTCCGTCCTTCGCAGCACGCTCGAGGTAGGTCTCGGCGGCGGTGCGGGCGATGGCCTGCGAGAGCAATCGCTGATTGTCGGTGCGTTGCTGCTCGAGTGGATCGGCGACGTCGAGTCGGCGGATCAGCAGCGGAAGCGTCAGGCCCTGCAGCAGCAACGTTCCGACCGCGACGACGAACGCGACGGCCTGAATCACTGCGCGACCGGGGAATTCGTCCCCCACCACCGTCGTCAACGGCACACCGGCGGCCGCGGCAAGCGTCACCACTCCGCGCATGCCTGCCCACGAGAGCACCAGGTTCTGCTGCCAGCTCAGACCGGTCTCGCGTGGTGCCTTTCGCCGAAACAGTCTGCGAAACAACATGTGTCGACCGGAATTGACGAAAATCCAGGCAGGACGGACGGCCATGACCACCACGAGCACCACCAGCGCGTATCCGAATACGTGATGGACCGGCAGCCCCTCGCGTTGCACTTCCTCGATCACGAATTTCAGCTGTAAACCCATGTAGGCGAACACGAACGCCTCCAGGAGCAGATCAAGCGTGGGCCACACCTGGCGTTCCTGGACCCGAGTGGTGACCGAGACGTCTGCGGTGATGCGTCCCAACACGAAGCCTGCGGTGACAACGGCCAGGACACCGGAGGCATGAATTTCCTCCGCCGCCAGAAAGGCCGCGAACGGCAGCACGAGACCGAGCACTGTCTCGAGGGCCGAGTCGGCGATGCGCTTGCGGATGAACCGGACGATGCGCGACAGGACCAGCCCGACCAGAACGCCCCCGACGATCTCGTAGCCGAAGTACAACACCGGTGAACCCAGTTCGATGCGGCTACCCGTCACCGACGCCACGGCCAGGGTGAACAGGGTCAGTGCGGCCGCGTCGTTCACCAAGCTCTCGCCGGTGAGGATGGCCATCATTCTCGCGGGGAGGCCGAGCTTGCGGCCGACGGCGATCGCAGACACCGCATCGGGCGGGGCCACGACGGCACCGAGCACCAGTGCCGCACCGAGCGTCAGTTCGGGAATCAGCAAATTCGCGAACCAGCCGACGGCGACCATCGTCACGATCACCATGACCAGTCCGAGCCGAAGGATCTGGCCGAGGTTCCGGCGGAAGGTGACGAACGAGAAATCGAGCGCAGCCGAGTAGAGCAGCGGCGGAAGCACCACGCCGAGGATCAGCTGAGGCGAGAGACTCACATGCGGAACGCCGGGAACGAACGACGCGATCGACCCGACGGTGACCAGAACGAGCGGGACCTGAAGGTCCAGACGCTTGGCGAAACCGGCAACGGCGATCGCGAAGATGACTACGAGAAGAAGAATCGGTCCGTCCACCGACACGATTGTGCCGTCAGCCGCACACTATGGCGCGACCGACGGCCGCTATGACGAGCTCCGGACGACCGGTACGTCCTACTTGTCCGGAATTGCCTTCTTGGCTGCTTCCTGAACCTTGTCGATCTTGTCGGAGTACTTGCCACCGGTCTTGTTGTCGATGAAGTCCCCCGCCTTCTCGACGACGTCGTCGATCTTGTCCGAGTTCTCGGCCGCAAGGTCCTTGCCCTTGTCGACGATGCCCTTCAGATTGTCTGCGAAGCCCATGACTGTCTCCTGTCGCTGGAATGATCGAACACCTGGAAGCTTACGTTTTGTACTGCGTGTTGCGTAGTGATGTTCGATTGCGCAGTGCCGATCCGAACCGGTGCGCGACCTCGACGAGCGCGATTCCGATGCCGCCGATGATCAATGCACTGGTGGTGGCTCCGATGTTGGACGGGTCGAGCTTGAAGAAGGTACGGCAGAACGGGATTGCGAACAGCAACAGGTAACCGCCGACCGATCCGGCGAGAAGCAGGATCTTCCACCAGTTGTACGGCCGTGCGACGACGGCCAACACCCACAGCGCGATCATGATCAAAGTGATCAGCGCGGTCGTGCTGGCCTGCGTCACCTGAGTCTCGGTGGCGTTCGGGCCCGCGTACACCAGCAAGTAGGACACGAACGTGCACGAGCCGACGATCAGTCCGGACGGGACGGCCAGCCGCATCACCCGCGAGACGAATCCGCTGCGCGCCCGCTCGTTGTTGGGAGCGAGCGAGAGCACGAACGCCGGAATGCCGATGGTGAACCAAGCCGCGATCGTCACGTGCCGCGGTAGGAACGGGTACGGAATCGGCTCGAAGTGGAAGATCTGCGACAGCACACCCGAAAGCCCGATGAGAAAGGCCAACAGCACCGAGTACACGGTCTTGGTCAGGAACAGGTTGGAGACTCGCTCGATGTTGCCGATGACACGTCGCCCCTCCCCCACGACGTAGGGCAGAGTGGCGAACTTGTTGTCCAACAACACGATCTGCGCGACGGCTCGCGTGGCCGCACTTCCCGAGCCCATCGAGACACCGATATCGGCGTCCTTGAGAGCCAGCACGTCGTTGACGCCGTCACCGGTCATCGCGACCGTGTGGCCGCGAGATTGCAACGCGCCGACCATTGCCCGCTTCTGGTCGGGCCGGACGCGGCCGAACGTGGTGGAATTCGCGAGAGTGTCGGCCAGCTTCTCCGAGTCCTCGGGCAGCTCTCGCGCGTCGATCGGGGCGTCGCCGCCGGGTAGGCCGAGCGACCCGGCAACCGCACCGACCGAGACGGCATTGTCGCCGGAGATGACCTTCACCTCGACGTGCTGACTTGCGAAGTAGTCCAACGTCTCTCGGGCGTCCTCGCGCACCTTCTGCTCGAGAATCACCAGCGCTCGCGGGGTGACGACACCGGGTGCATCCGGGGCGTCGACCGGGATGTCACTGCTGGCGAGCAGCAATACCCGCAGGCCTTTGGAACCGGTGGATTCGGCCAATCGAGCCGCCTCGGAGCTCGGGTCGAGCAACACGTCCGGGGCACCCAGCAGCCAGTTTCCGTGCTCCCCGTACGACAGGCCGCTCCACTTCTTGGCCGAGGAGAACGGGGCCACGGCGCTCTGCGTCCACCCCGGCGAGTCGGGGTACGCCTCGCCGACGGCCTGCACGCTCGCGTTGGGCCGCGGGTCGTCGTGCGCCAGAGATGCGAGAGCGGCTGTGGCAGAATCGGAATCGCTGTCGCCGATCGACACCAACTCGTGTAGCCGCATCCCGTTCTCGGTGAGCGTGCCGGTCTTGTCTGCGCACACCACGTCGACCCGGGCGAGTCCTTCGATCGCAGGCAGCTCCTGCACCAGGCATTGCCGTTGACCGAGCCGGATCACACCCACCGCGAACGCGATCGACGTCATCAGCACCAGGCCCTCGGGGACCATCGGAACGAGCGCTGCCACCATGCCGTTGAGGGCCGGCCTCAAAGCCTGCCCGCTGGAGAACAATTGGTTGTAGATGATGAGCGCGCCGGCCGGAATCATCAGGTACGTGATGAACTTCAAGATCTTGTCGATACCGCTACGCAGCTCGGACTTGACCAGGGTGAACTTGCTGGCCTCCTCGGCGAGCTTGGCCGCGTAGGCATCGCGCCCCACCTTCGTCGCGCGATACGCCCCGCTGCCCGAGACCACGAAGCTGCCCGAAAGTACTTGCGCTGCCTGAAGTTTGTGCACCGTGTCGGCTTCGCCGGTGAGCAACGACTCGTCGATCTCGAGGCTCGCGGTCTCGATCACCTCGCCGTCGACGACGATCTGATCACCGGGGCCCAGTTCGACGATGTCGCCGAGAACGACCTCGTCGGGCGGAATCTGTTGCGAGACACCGTCGCGTCGTACCTGCGGCTTGTTCTGACCGACGATCGCCAGCCGATCCAGCGTGCGCTTGGCGCGAATCTCCTGGATGATGCCGATGCCACTGTTCGCGACGATCAACAGCCCGAACATGCCGTCGATCACCGAACCCGTCGAGAGCACGATGATCAACAGCACACCGAGAATTGCGTTGATGCGAGTGAACACGTTGCCGCGGACGATGTCGCGAACCGAACGAGACGCGCGGGCCGGAACGTCGTTCGATTTCCCCTCGGACTTCAGCCTGGCGACTTCCGCCTCGGTCAGCCCGGAATCCCGCTGCGCATCGGCGTCGATAGACATGCGTGCAGCTTAAACCTGTTCGATCAGCCCAGCCGGGACCACCAACGATCGTCGTGCAGGGTTCGCGTGCCGTCTATGCGCTGCCCCGGCATCGGCACCGCCACCTGCACTCCGACGTCCTGCGCGGCGGCGTGCAGGCGCACGATCGGCTCGGACCACGGGTGAAAAGCCAGGTTGAACGTCGCCCAGTGAATGGGCACGAAGATGCCCGACGCCGTCAGATCCACGTGCGCGGTGACCGCTTCCTCCGGATTCATGTGGATGTCCGGCCACCGCACGTCGTAGGCACCGACGGGAAGAAGCGTCAGATCGAAGGGGCCGTAGTTGCTGCCGATCTCGGCGAACTTCGGTGTGTAGCCGGTATCGCCGCCGAAGAAGACGCGTCGAACCGGACCGGCGAAGGCCCAGGACGCCCACTGCGTCGAGTCCCGGGTCAGACCGCGGCCCGAGAAGTGCCGAGCCTCGGTGCACGTGACGGTGAGGCCACCGAGGTTCGTCTGCTCGTCCCAGTCCAGTTCGATGATGCGTTCCTCGGGCACCCGCCACTTGCGCAGGTGCGCGCCGATTCCCAGCGGCACCACGAACGGTGCCGACTGCGTGCTCGCCAACTTCTGCACCGTCGCCTTGTCGAGATGGTCGTAATGATCGTGGGAGATCACGATGGCGTCGACCCGCGGCAGGTCGATCAACTCGACCGGCGTCGGATGCAGCCGCGCCGGCCCCACCACCGAGGACGGGGACACGCGATTGCTCCACACCGGGTCGGCGAGAACGCGATAGCCGTCGACCTCGATGAGCACACTCGAATGTCCGTACCAGGTGACCGCCAGCTCGCCCGCGTCCACCGGCGCGATCGGTGGGGCCAACGGAATCGGCCGCTGCGGCCTGCCCTTGCCGCGTTCGGTGACGAGGGAGACGAACATGTTCTTCTCGCCCTTCTCGCCGCGCCCCGGCACGTAGCTGGAACTGGGGTCGGAGTTGTGGAACCGGCGATCGCGGTATCGCGGGGACCCGGCGGCGTAGGGAGTGATGTGCACTCGCCGGGCACCGATGGCCGACGGAAGCCCCCACAGGGCACGCGCCAACCATGCCCCGCTCAACGCTGCCGTGGCTCCCAGTACGAACTTCGTCTTCGTCACGGCCACCACAGTAGGCGGCGCCGACGTCTTCGCAGCTCACCCGTAGCCTTGCCGTAGAATATTCGCGTCGGTTTTGCTGCTAGAAGGGGAGACATTGAGTACCGAACAGCTCGAATTCCAGGCGGAGACGCGTCAGCTCCTGGATCTGATGGTGCACTCCATCTACTCCAACAAGGACAGCTTTCTCCGTGAACTGATCTCGAACTCCTCGGACGCGCTGGACAAGCTGCGCCTGGAGTCGTACCGCAACAAGGACTTGGACGTCGACGTCTCGGATCTGCACATCGAGATCGATATCGACTCCGCGGCCCGCACCCTCACCATCCGCGACAACGGCATCGGCATGTCCCGCTCCGAGGTGATCGACCTGATCGGCACGCTGGCGAAGTCCGGTACCGCCGAGGTCCGCAAGAAGCTCAAGGAAGCCAAGGATGCAGCTGCTTCCGAGGAATTGATCGGCCAGTTCGGCATCGGCTTCTATTCCACGTTCATGGTGGCCGAGAAGGTCACGCTGCTCACCCGCAAGGCAGGCGAGAGCACTGCCACCAAGTGGGAGTCCACCGGCGAGGGCACCTACGAGATCACCGACGTCGACGACGCCCCGCAGGGCTCCTCGGTGACCTTGGCCCTCAAGCCGGCCGACGAGGAGGACCACCTCCACGATTACGCGTCCGAGCGCAAGATCAAGGAACTGGTCAAGAAGTACTCCGACTTCATCGCCTGGCCCATTCGCATCGACGTCGAGAAGCGCGTCAAGAGCGAAGAGGAAGGCGGCGAGGACACGGTCACGATCGAGACCGAAACGATCAACTCGCAGAAGGCACTGTGGACCCGCTCCAAGGACGAGGTGTCCGAGGAGGAGTACAAGGAGTTCTACAAGCACGTCAGCCACGCCTGGGACGAGCCGCTCGAGGTCATCCCGTTCAAGGCCGAGGGCACGTTCGAATACCAAGCGCTGCTGTTCATTCCGTCGCAGGCGCCGTTCGACCTCTTCATGCGCGAGAGCAAGGCCGGCGTGCACCTGTACGTCAAGCGCGTGTTCATCATGGACGACTCGCAGGAACTGCTGCCCGAGTACCTGCGCTTCGTCAAGGGTGTCGTGGACGCAGCGGACCTCTCGCTCAACGTCTCTCGCGAGATCCTGCAGCAGGACCGGCAGATCCGGGCGATCCGTCGACGCCTCACCAAGAAGGTGCTCTCGACGGTCAAGGAACTGCAGAGCGAGCAGCCCGACAAGTACAAGACGCTGTGGTCGCAGTTCGGCACGGTCCTCAAGGAAGGCCTGATCTCCGACAATGACAATCGCGAAACCCTGTTGGGCATCGCGTCGTTCGCGTCCACCAACTCCGAGGAGGGCGTGACCACCCTCGCCGAGTACGTGGACCGGATGAAGGACGGCCAACAGCAGATCTACTACATGACGGGCGAATCGCGTCAGCAGATCGAGAGCTCGCCGCACATGGAGGCGTTCAAGGCGCGCGGGCTCGAGGTGCTGCTGCTCACCGATTCGGTCGACGAGGTGTGGGTCGGCAACGTCACCGACTTCGACGGAAAGTCGTTCCAGTCCATCGCCAAGGGCGAGGTGGACCTCGACACCGAAGAGGAGAAGAAGGAGTCCGAGGCCAAGCGCGAGGAGCAGGACAAGGAATTCGCGGACTTGCTGACCTGGCTCACCGAGACCCTCGGTGAGGACGTGAAGGAGGTACGTCTGTCGACCCGTCTGACGACGTCACCGGCCTGCGTCGTCGGCGACGAGTTCAGCTTCTCCCCGCAACTCGAGAAGATGTACAAGGCCTCGGGACAGTTCGTGCCGACCTCCAAGCGGATCCTCGAACTCAACCCCACCCACGATCTGGTGACGGGATTGAAGAAGGCCCGCGAGGATCGCAGTGACGACCCGCACCTCGCCGAGACTGCCGAATTGCTGTACGCGACGGCTCTTCTCGCTGAGGGTACGGAACTGAAGGATCCGGCCAAGTTCTCCCGACTGCTGGCCGAGAGGTTGACCCGCACGGTGTAGGGCTTCGCCCTCGTGCGCGTTTTGCGTACTTCTGACTACGCAAACGCGCACGAGGGGGGTGGTTCACTGCGGAGGCAGGATGTGCTCCCCCGTCTTGTCGGTGCTCAGCGAGAGCGAACTGATGTACTGCTTCTCGCCGTCCGGCCCCGCCACGTTGGATGCGATCATGTCTGGTCGCTCGAATTCCATACCGCTGACATGGCACATCACGAGCGCGTCGGACGGGTTACCGTGCTCGTCGAACATCGGCAGGTCGATACCGTCGTCGGTGCGTCGCAGGTAGTACTTACCCTTGGTTGCCACCGCCAGGATCGGCGGAAGTACCAGTGCGAGAACAAGAGCCACGATGGGCGAATACGGTTTGATCGCAGATCCGAATGCCCCGAAGAAGACCAGAATCGACAGGATTGCCGAGGCCGCCATGGATCCGAAGCCGACCGGGTTGATGTTGTAGAGCATGCCGCGTCGGAACTCGGGCACCTTGGGCGAGAGCTTCAGGATGTACTTGTTGAACACGATGTCCGAGGCCACGACGGCAATCCACGCGATGCCGCAGTTGGCGTAGAAGCCGAGGATGTTGTTGAGGAAGCTGAACATGTTTGCTTCCATCAGGATCAGTGCGATCGCGAGGTTGAACAGGACGAACACCATGCGACCCGGATACGTCTTGGTGATGCGGGTGTAGGAGTTGGTCCACGCCAATGATCCCGAGTAGGCGTTGGTGACGTTGATCTTGATCTGGCTGATGACGACCAGGATCACCGCGAGGGTCATGGCGAGCCAGCCGGGCATGAAGTTCTCGTAGATCTCCAGGAACTGGTGCACCGGCTCGTTGGCGATGGTGGATCCGTCGACGACGTTGGCGATCAGGTACACGGCGAGGAAGAGTCCGACGACCTGCTTGAGAGCACCGAAGATCACCCAACCCGGTCCGGCGAGAAGCACTGCAGTCCACCAGCGCCGGGAATTCTCCGGAGTCTTGGGCGGCATGAAACGCAGGTAGTCGATCTGCTCGGCGATCTGCGCGATGAGCGAGAGACACACGCCGGCCGCGAGCATCACCGATCCGATGTTGACGCCCTTGCCGTCGGCCCCGTCCTGGCCGCCGAAGGCGAAGAACTCGCCGACCGAATCGGGATTGCTGATCACCAGGTAGACGAACGGCAGCACCATCAGCACCAGCCACAGCGGGGTGGTCCAGACCTGAAGTTTGGCAAGGGCTTTCATGCCGTAGATGACCAGCGGGATCACCATGATCGTCGATACCGCGTACCCGATGGGCAACGGAATATTCAGTCCCAGTTCGAGTCCCTGCGCCATGATCGAACCTTCGAGCGCGAAGAAGATGAACGTGAACGTCGCGAAGATGACGTTGGTGACCACCGACCCGTAGTAGCCGAATCCGCTTCCCCGAGTGATCAAATCGAGGTCGATGTTGTAGCGGGCGGCATAGTAGGCGAGCGGGAGCCCGGTCAGGAAGATCACGACCGCGAACACCAGGATGCCCCAGAGCGCGTTGCCGGTTCCGTACGAGATTCCGATGTTGGCACCGATGGCGAAGTCCGCGAGATACGCGATTCCGCCGAGCGCGGACGTCGCGACAACACCGGTTCCCCATTTGCGGTAGCTACGCGGCGCGAAGCGCAGCGTGTAGTCCTCGAGCGTCTCTTTCAGCGCGGTGTCTGTCGGCGCAGGCTGTACGGCGGTCATGGATCAGTAACGTAGGACTGCCACGTTGCCGCCGTGTCTTGCGTATGTGTAGCTACTGTTACTCATTCCGACGAATCGGACATACGCTGGTAATACCCGCTTTCGCGGCTCTATCAGGCGACTGCGCGGGCGTCGAGCAGCGAGAAGTTCGCCAGTTCGGCACGAAGCATGTTCATCGCCCGATGCTGGGCCACCCGCACGGCTCCGGCCGTCATTCCGAGGGCAGCACCGGTTTGCGGCGCCGTCAGACCCCACACCACTCGCATCAGAATGATCTTGCGGTACTTCGTCGGCAGAGTGTCCATCAGCGCCTGTGCGTGACTGCGCAGTTCGTAGCCGAGAGCGAGCTGCTCCGGCCCGGCGTCCTGAGACTGCTCCTCGGGCATTTCGTCGATGGAGAACGTCTGTCGCAATACAGATTTGCGCCCGGCGTCGGCCAGCTTGTGGGCAGCGATTCCGTACACGAAGGCCATGAAGGGCTTCCCCATGTCGCGGTACTTGGGAATGGCGGTGACCAAGGCGAGACACACGTCCTGCACCACATCGTCGGCGGCGACGTCGAGGTTGCCGATTCGGGCGGCGCAATATCTGCGTACCGGCGGCTGGATCAGCACCAGCACCTGCTCGAGGGCGGTTCGATCTCCCGCGACGGCCTGCGGTACTACCTCGTCGAGCCTGTCCACGCCCATGGCCGATCTCCTCACTGGCAACGCGCGCCCTCACCTGAACGCTCATCAGTGCTTCGGTGCAGATTCCCGCTCGGCTTGGTCGCAGTGGCTATCACATCCGAAGAAAATGTGATTCAGGTAACACGGCGTGTCGCGGGAGCGAAGTACCCGACAACAACCTCGTCGCAGCACGTGACCTTCACACCCGCGGAGCGCACATGAACACCAGCGAGCAGACCCATCAGGTCGGTCGCCGCAGCACCGTCGCTGCGGGCGATGGCACTGCACTGGCGGTTCGCGAATTCGGACATCCGAATGCGCCTCTGACCGCGGTGTTCGTGCACGGGCACTGCCTGCGCATGCAGTCGTGGACGGACCTGCGCCGGCAGGTGGAACACACGTGGGGCGACGACGTCCGAATCGTGATGTACGACCACCGCGGTCACGGAGAGTCGAGCGCGGCCGTGCCGGAGAGCTGCACCATAGATCAGCTCGGCGAGGACCTGGCCGACGTCATTCGCGCTGTCGTCCCGGTGGGACCGTTCGTCGTGATCGGACACTCGATGGGCGGCATGACGGCGCTCTCCTACGCGCGTCAGTACCCGGACGCCATCGGCTCCCGCCTCGTCGGGGTCGGGTTGATCGCGACGTCCGCGGGCGGGATCACCGACGACGGGCTCGGTAGTTGCCTCGCCCATCCGGCCGTGTCGGCATTTCAGGCGGCTGTTCGACGCGCCCCTCGACTGATGTCGGGTGCCAAGAGGCTCAGTCGCGGGGTCTGCGCCCCCATCGTCAGGACGGCGGGATGCGGATCCCACAAAGTCAGCCCGCGGGTGGTCACGCTGGCGACGGCCATGCTCGGCGACACGTCCATCGTGACGATGGCCGGGTTTCTCGGCGCGTTTCGAGGCCTCGACGAGGTGGCCGGCCTGGCGGCACTCGCCACCATTCCCACTCTGGTGCTGTGCGGCTCGGACGACCTGATGACGCCGATGCGCCACTCGGAAACCCTTGCCGCCCATCTTCCCGACGCACGGCTGGTGCGCGTCGCGCAGGCCGGGCACATGGTGATTCTCGAACGAGCGCACGAGGTGGCGGAGGCCGTCGTCGAACTCGTGACAACGGCTCGGCGTGCTCACGTGGGGGATCTCGCCCTGGCACGCTAGACCTTTCGACGACTGTGGCCCGCACCGGATATCCGATGCGGGCCACAGCACTGTTGTCGAGGCGGTGTTACTTCTTGACTGCGGGCGGAGCGTTGAGCAGCTGGATGAACTGTCCGGCGTTACCGATGACCGCGCCGAGGCCACCGGCGGAGGTGCCGGCGAGCGATCCGATGGCACCGAGGGCGATTGCGCCGATGACGCAGCCGCCGATGGGGCCGGCTCCGAGAAGAGTTGCAACCGGTGCAGTCACGACGACTCCGGTGATGATTCCGAGGAGGCATCCGCCGACGATTCCGGTTGCAGCACCGAGGAATCCACCGACCGAAGCCGTGAGGCTGAGGTTGTCCTTGACACCAGCAACTGCGGCGGGCAGGTCGACCTGCTGCAGGCCAGGGAGAGAGGTGGAGACCGGAGTTGCCGCGGCGGGCGAGACATCGGCGGTCAGGGTGGCGTGGTTACCGTCGATCACGGCGGCGACGGGGTGCGAGAATCCGTCGGCGGCAATGGCCAGCGGAACCGAGTCGACCACGGCACCACTGGAATCGCGGACGACGAGGTGGTTGTCTTCGTTGCTCAGGGTGCCGGCCGTCGTGTCGACGAGGACCTGGTTGCCGGCCTGGGTGACGTTCCATCCGACGGCAGCGGCGGGAGCCGGTGCCGGATCGGCATAGGCGGTGCCCATGGCGGTCGTCATCGCTGCAATGACCAATGCGGACGTTGCCGCGAATCGAGTCAGCTTCATGTTCCTCAGTCTTTCGTCGTGTCCATCACTCGATGTCGAGCAGCGAAAAACTATGGGGACAACAAGCGGTCGAGGCGAACCGAAGATGAACGAACGGGGTCGAATCGAACAACGATCGATCGCATCAACCCGAAAGGGACAGAACGACTTTCAACGACCGATCGGTTCGTAAAGGGCGCGTACGGGTTGCCCCTACTTACCGAAAAGACCAGGCTTGTTGCTGCCGCCGTGGCCCACTCCGAAGTCGTAGGCGGACTCGGCATGCTCGTGCTCGTCGAGGCCGTCGGCTTCGTGCTGCGCGTCGGCGCGCACACCCATGACAGCCTTGATCGCGAACGCGATTCCGGTGGTGACCACCGCGCAGTAGACGAACACCGCCACCACCGCGATCGCCTGCACCCACAGCTGGTGCAGGCCACCGCCGTAGAACAGCCCGTCCACGCCCGCCGGCATCTGCGCACTGGCTACGAGCCCGATCATCAGCGTGCCGACGATGCCACCGACGAGGTGCACACCGACGACGTCGAGCGAATCGTCGTAACCGAAGCGGTATTTGAGGCCGATGGCCAGAGCGCACAGGGCACCGGAGGCGATGCCGATTGCCGCGGCACCGATCGGGGTAACTGCCGCGCACGACGGTGTGATGGCCACCAGACCGGCCACGACGCCCGACGCCGCGCCGAACGACGTGGCGTGCCCGTCCCGCCACTTCTCGACGACGAGCCACGCCGCCATGGACATCGCTCCGGCACCCATCGTGTTCACCAGGGCCACTGCGGCGACGCCGTCCGCGGCCAACGACGATCCCGCGTTGAAGCCGAACCAACCGAACCACAGCAACCCGGCACCGAGCATGACGGCCGGAAGGTTGTGCGGGCGCATGGGATCTCGCGGCCAGCCACGACGCTTGCCGACGACCAGCGCGAGCACCAGCCCGGCGACGCCTGCGTTTATCTCCACCGCAGTACCGCCGGCGAAGTCGATCGCGCCGAGCCTGTTCGTCACCCATCCGCCGAACTCACTGGTGAGCCCGTCGAGCGAGAACACCCAGTGCGCCACAGGGAAATACACGAGGGTGGACCACAACGCCGCGAACAGCACCCAGGGAACGAACCGCATCCGGTCTGCGACAGCGCCGGAGATCAACGCCACCGTCACCATGGCAAATCCGGCCTGGAACGCCGCGAACACCAGTGCAGGAACGGTTCCCACCAACGGAATCGACACCGCTCCCCCGGCCGAGGTGTACACCCCGCCCAACAGACCCTCGAAACCGGCGTACTGCAACGGGTTTCCGATCCAGCCGCCGATCACGTTGTCGCCGAACACCATCGAGAAGCCGAACACCAACCACAACAGCCACACCACGGCGATGGCCGACAGGCTCATCATCATCATGTTCAGCACACTCTTCGAGCGCACCATGCCGCCGTAGAAGAAGGCCAGGCCGGGCGTCATCAGCAGCACCAGCGCGGTGCTGGCCAGCAGCCACGCGGTGTCGCCCGCATCGGGCGCTCCGGTGATCACTTGCCCACGAATTTCGGCTTGCGCTTCTCGGCACGTGCCCGTCGCGCTTCCTTCATGTCCTCACTGCTCCACGCGGCCTCGAACGCCGCGTGCTGCTCCGGCGTCGGATCATCGTGAATCCCATCGTCGTTGAACACGAGCTTGAGATGACGCAGAGCCAGCGGAGCGAGCTCGGTGATGGACTCGGCCCACTGCGTTGCAACCGCGAGATCGCCGAGTTTGTTTGCCAAGCCGCAGGTGAAGGCCTGCTCGGCATACACCCGCTCCCCGCCGAGCAGAATCGTGCGCGCAACTCCCCCACCGGCGAGCGCGGCCAGCCGCTTGATGGTCCAGTTGCTCACGGCAATACCGAGTCGCGTCGATGGAATCTCGAAGAAGCTTCCCGGCGCAACGACCCGAAGATCGCACGCAATGGCCAACTGTGTCCCTGCCCCTACAGCCGGTCCGTTGATCGCCGCGATCACCGGAATCGACACGGACTCGACGGCGATCAACATCTCCTCGAGGATCTGCCCGAACGAGTCGGGAAACGCATCACCGGTCAGATCCGCACCTGCACAGAAGCTGGTGCCCTGCCCGGTGATGACGAGAACCCGCGCCCCGTCACGCTCGGCCTGTTCCACACCGTGGCGCACCGCAAGACACAGCTCCGTGTTCAACGCATTGCGTCGATCCGGGCGCTGCAATTCGAGAGTGACGACATCGCCGTCACGAGAGAGTCCGATCACGAGAGCAGAGGTTACCGACCAGTACCGGTTTTACCTACTGGGTGGCTGATCTACTGGTAGACGTGATCGACACTCGAGTTGCCGTCATCGGCGCGGGGCAGGCCGGACTCTCGGCCGGCTACCACCTCCACCGCGCCGGCCTGGACGCGGGCGCAGGCTTCGTGATGCTGGACGGTGCCCCCGGCCCCGGCGGCGCCTGGCAGTTCCGGTGGCCTTCGCTGACGCTGAGCACCGTCAACGGGGTTCACGACCTGCCCGGTATGACCTTCGCCGAAACGCTGGGCGACGAGCCGGCCGACACCATTCCGGCCGCCGAGGCCGTCCCCCGCTACTACCGCGAGTACGAGGACCGCTTCGAACTGCATGTTCGACGCCCCGTCACGGTGACAGTCGTGTGCGATCGCGAACCTCTCTTCCGGGTCGAGGCCGGGGAGACGGTCGTCATGGCCGAGGGATTGATCAATGCGACAGGAACGTGGGAGAAGCCGTTCGTTCCGCATTACGACGGAGCCGAGACGTTCACCGGCAGGCAATTGCACACGAAGGATTACCGGACGGCCGACGAGTTCGCCGGCAAGCATGTCGTGGTGGTGGGCGGCGGGATCTCGGCCGTCCAGCTGCTCGACGAGATTTCCCAGGTGACGACCACAACGTGGGTGACGCGCCGACCACCGGTGTTCCGGAACGGCGAGTTCGATCAGAATGCCGGACGGACGGCCGTGGCGATGGTCGAGGAGAGGGTGCGGGCGGGCCTGCCACCGGGCTCGGTCGTGTCGGTGACCGGGCTGTTGCTGACGCCGTCGTTGGCCGCCGCACGCGAGCGCGGCGCGCTCGAACGCAAGCCGATGTTCTCGGCGATCACCGCAGATTCGGTGGTGTGGAACGACGGATCGAGTCAACGCGCCGACGTGATTCTGTGGGCCACCGGTTTTCGCAGCGCACTCGACCACCTGGCCCCTCTGCGCTTGCGCGGGCACGGCGGAGGAATCGTCATGGACGGTCGACTAGCCACCCGAGTGGCAGCGAACCATCGCGTCCACTTGCTCGGCTACGGGCCGTCCGCGAGCACGATCGGAGCGAACCGCGCCGGACGAGCTGCGGTGACGGAGCTGCTCGAGACTCTGGGTTAACCGAGCTGCTCGGTCACGAACTTCGCCAGCGCACCCAATCGTGCCCGGCCCGGCATCGACGTCGGGACGTCCAACGCATCCAACGGGGCCGACGTCACCGGCCCCACGCAGATCGCGGCGACGGGGCCTCGAAGCGCGTCCAGGAAGGCGTCGAGCAGGCCGTTGTCCTTCGCGGTCGAGAGCAGCGACGCGACGGCGGGGGCACTGGTGAACGTCACCGCGTCCACGCGGTGCTCGATGATCTGCTCCAACAGGTCGATGAGCGGGGCCTGATCCACGGGGCGAATCCAGCGGTACACCGGGATCGGTCGGACATGTGCACCGAGTTCGCTCAGTGCATCGCTCAGGTGGATCGTCGGTTCCCATTCGGTGATGACGCCGTGCAGCTGAACCGCGACGTCCACTCCGGAAACACCTTCGGCAGCAAGATGATCGGATACTTCCTGCGAGGCCTCGGTGGCCGGCGACCACTCTTCACGAAGCCCCGTGCCGCGAATTGCCCCGCGCGCCTTGGGACCTCGGGCAATGATTCGCGTGCGCCCCAGTGCTGTCAGGAGGTCTTCGCGCATACCCCAGTCGGCGGCCGCGTCGAGCCAGCCCCGAAAACCGATGCCGGTACTGATCACGACGATCTGCGGTGGGCGCTCGACGATGCCCTCTGTGGCCGACTTCAACTCGGAGTCGTCGATCAGGGGCAGAACGTGAATCGCCGCGGCGTGAACGATGTTCGCGCCGCGGCGTTCGAGCATGGTGGCCAATTCGTCCGCGCGCCGCTCGGCGGTGAGGGCAACGGTCTTGCCGTCGAGCGGTTCCGACATGGGTACAGACTAGGCCCCCGACGTACTTGGAACTGACAGGTCAGCTGCTGAACTTGTCCGGGTCCGGGCCGGTGCGGCCATCGGCGGAGTCCAGCGCATTGATCTGCTGAATTTCGTCGTTGCTCAGCTCGAAGCCGAACACGTCGAAGTTGCTGGCAATGCGCTCGGGGGTCACCGACTTGGGGATCACCACGTTGCCGAGCTGGATGTGCCAGCGCAGGATCACCTGGGCCGGGGTGACTCCGTGCGCCTCGGCGATGGGCGCGAAGGCCGGATCGTCCAGGACGGTGCCGGAGCCGAGCGGGCTCCAGGCCTCGGTGGCGATGCCCTTCGAGGTGTGGAAAGCGCGCAGCTCTTCCTGGATCAGACGCGGATGCAGCTCGATCTGGTTGATCGACGGCGTCTCACCGACCGCGTCGATCAGCTTCTCGAGGGTGGGAATGGTGAAATTGGAGACGCCGATCGAGCCGATCCGGCCGTCGGCCTTGAGCTTCTGGAAAGCCTTGAAGGTGTCGATGTACTTGTCGCGATCGAGCTGCTGCCAGTGAATGAGGTACAGGTCGAGGTACTCGAGTCCGAGGCGATCCATGCTCGCGTCGAACGCCTTCAAGGTGGAGTCGTAACCCTGATCGTCGTTCCACAACTTGGTGGTGATGAACAACTCGTCGCGGGCGATGCCGGACTCTGCGATCGCCTTGCCGGTGCCGGCCTCGTTCTCGTACACCTTGGCGGTGTCGATGCTGCGGTACCCGACCTTCAGCGCCTCGGCCACTGCGGCCTGGGCACCGTCGTCGGGAACCTGCCATACACCGAACCCGAGCTGGGGAATGGACGTGCCGTCGTTGAGCACGATGGTCGGGACAGTACTGGTCTCGGCTGAATACGTCATACGAATGGCAACGGTGGGTGGGGTGGTGTTGTTCCCGGGCCATAGAGTTTCGGTGTGACCGCAACGCTTCGTATCGATGATCTCGCCGCTTTTCACGGCGATCGGACCCTGTTCTCCGGCCTGGATCTGACGGTGACCGAGGGTGATGTCATCGGGCTCGTCGGGGCGAACGGTGCAGGGAAATCGACTCTGTTGACGCTGCTCGCGGGTGTGGGGACGGCCGATCACGAGGGTGAGATCTACACCAGCCCACCCGACGCGACCGTCGGCTATCTGGCGCAGGAACCCGAGCGGATAGCCGGGGAAACGGTGCAGGACTTTCTCGGTCGACGGACCGGGGTGACCGAGGCCGAATCGTCGATGAACGCGGCCGCCGAGGCTCTCGGTTCGAGTGACGAGGACCTCTACACCCCAGCACTGGAGAAGTGGCTGGCTCTCGGTGGCGCTGATCTGACAGAACGCACCGCGAAGGTACTCGCGGACCTGGGCCTGGAGGTCGACGGATCTGCACTGATGACGGATCTGTCGGGTGGGCAGGCTGCCCGCGCCGGTCTGGCCGCGATTCTGCTCGCGCGGTACGACATCCTTCTGCTCGACGAACCGACCAACGACCTCGATCTGGCGGGCCTCGAGCAACTCGAGCAATTCGTCGTCGCGACGCGAGCGGCGATCGTCGTCGTCAGCCACGATCGTGAATTCTTGGCGCGGACGGTCACGGGTGTCGTCGAGCTGGATCGGGCGCAGCGGCGCATCGATGTGTACGACGGCAGCTACCAGTCCTATCTGGCGGAGCGTGAGATTGCCCGCCAGCATGCCCGGGAGAAGTACGACGAGTTCGCGGACACCAAGTCCGCGTTGGAATCTCGCGCGCAGATGCAGCGGAACTGGATGGAGTCGGGGGTACGCAATGCGCGCCGGAAGGCCACCGACAACGACAAGATAGCGCGCAAGACGCGCGCCGAGTCGACAGAGAAGCAGGCCGCGAAAGCTCGTCAGACGCAGCGCCGCATCGAGCGACTCGAGGTGGTCGAGGAACCCCGCAAGGAATGGGAGCTGCGAATGGAGATTGCGGCGGCTCCCCGCAGCGGCACCGTTGTCTCGGTGTTGGGCGGTGCTGTCGTCCGGCGATCAGGGTTCACGTTCGGACCGGCGACGACGCAGATCGAGTGGGGCGATCGAATCCTGATCACCGGGCCCAACGGCTCCGGCAAGACGACTTTGCTGTCGGTTCTGCTGGGCAGGCTCAGCCCGGACGAGGGCACGGCCTCACTGGGATCCGGGGTCGCCGTCGGTGAAATCGACCAGGCACGAGCATATTTCGTCGGAGAGGGCACCGTATCCGATGCCTTGAGCGCAGCGGTTCCCGAGTGGCCCGATGCCGAAGTCCGCACGCTGCTGGCCAAGTTCGGCCTACGCGGCGACGATGCGCTGCGGCCGGCGTCGTCGCTCTCGCCCGGTGAGCGAACCCGTGCGGCACTGGCCTTGCTGCAGGCGCGTAGTGTGAATCTGTTGGTCTTGGACGAGCCGACCAACCACCTCGACCTGCCCGCCATCGAACAACTCGAACGTGCGATGGAGAACTTCGAGGGCACGCTGTTGCTGGTGACTCACGACCGCAGAATGCTCGACACGGTCCGCAGCACTCGTCACTGGACGATGGCCGACGGACAGTTGAGCGAGAAGTAAGGAATGTGCCCACGGGTTGTTCAGATGCCTACCTGTACAGGTGAGCAAATGAATAATCTGTGGTCAAATAAGGGTCAGCTCAGCAGAATCTCGTTCACCTCGGCTGCGGGAAGCATCGGCAACGTGTGATGCGTTGCGTTGTCGAGGATTACCGTCCTCGCTGTGGGCAGAACCGCTCGTACCGCGGATTCGATGCGAGCCGCGTTGTGCACCTTCCCTTTCCCTGCGAGGACCACTGTGGTGCGCACACCGAAGTTGTCGAACGCAGCAGGCTTCGGCCGTTTCGGAACGATGGTTTTTGTGGTCGGGGCATGCGCGGCTCCCAGAGCAAGTACGTCGAGCCAATCCGAATCCAGCCGCGCGCCGTCGGTTTCCCATCGGACGAAATTAAGCTGCCGTTTCTCGTTGGGAGACAGCAGAATCGGCAGGGCGTGAAGCAGGTACCGCGGACTCATGGAGCCGAAGCAGGAATTGGGATCGAGCAGCGTCAGTGCGTCGACGCGGTTGTCGTGATGGAGCGCGTATGCCAGAGTGATCATCGCGCAGTACGAATGGCCGCAGAGCGCGACAGAGTGCAGGCCGAGTTCGTCCAGGACAGCCGTCAACCAACCCATCAACTCCTCGACCGAGCCGATGGACTGTTTGCCTGGGACGCTGCGCCCCACGTCGCCCATCAGGTCCACCGCATACACCCGATAGTGCCGCGCGAGCGCGTCGACGTTGGCGAACCAGACGGTCGACGTCGCGCCCGCGCCCGGTAGTAACACCAGCGCCGGTCCGTCGAGGGGTCCGCAGGCGTTCACTCGGGTAGTTCCGTGCGGTGTGTTCACGTTCATCACCTCGACCTCGACCGGCCATTTCTTCAGCACACGGTCGTAGGCGGCATAAAAATTGTCCACTGTCACGGCAACCCTCACTTCTCTCGATGATCGAGATAGTAGACAATGAAGAGACTTCACGTCCAGCATCTCCCGAGGGATCAGCACATGACCGAGCCTGCCTCCGCCGTCCATCAGCTACGTGCGCTGACCGTCGACCTCGATCTTCTGGGCGCGGAGTTCGCGCAGAGACATGCGCTCCACCCGACGGATATCCGGGCGCTGATCTGCCTCCTCGACGCGGACCGAGCCGGAACGCGCGCCACGCCCGGCTGGCTAGGGACCCAGCTGGGCCTGGAATCCGCGTCGGTCACGGCCCTGGTCGATCGAATGAGCAAGCGCAACTTGGTATCACGCGAAGCGGACCCATCCGATCGCCGGCGAGTACTGCTGCGCGTGACCGCTCATGCCTCGGAACTCGGCACCACGTTCTTCGGCCCCGTCATCGGCCGAGCAGTCGACGAGCTGGCGCGTTTCACACCCGATCAGCGGGCAACGATCGACGAGTTTCTGACGACGATGCGCGCCATCGTTGCTGACGCCCGGGAGCAACAGGAAACGTAGCCCACTGAGGCAATCTGTTATTAGTCGTTGACAGATCGTTGGGTTTATACAACACTTCATTGTCATGAGCCCCGTCAAGCGCGGTACCGCGCTCCCGATCTACAACCGGGTGGGTGTTCTGCGGGCAGAACGAAAGATGAGCCGCGCACAACTGGCCGAACTCGTCGAGGTGAACCCGCAGACGGTGGGTGCCCTCGAACGAGGCGACCACTACCCGAGCTTGGACCTCGCGATGCGTATCTGCGACGTCTTCGATCTGCCGATCGAAGCAGTGTTCTCGCGCACCGAACTCGGACCACTGTCGGCCGAACTCTTCCGAAGGGAAAAGGATCGATGACTACGCCCGGTTCCAACATCTTCAGCCGCTATCAGGGAGCCCGCACGAAGGCGTTTCTAGAGAACGACGCCGATTTGGTGCACCGACTGCCGGCTTTGCGCCCTCGGAAACGGCGGCGGGCATTCGTCGTGACGATGCTGGTGCTGCTCGCAATGGCTTCGGTCTTCGCCCTGCTGGACCCGGTGCTCGACTGGGCAATCGCACTCTGGGCGATCTTCTACATCGCCTTTTCGTTCGGCGCGATCGCGCTCGGCATCGTCTCCGATCGGCGCGCCGAAGCACCGGACGGAGCATTGGACGAATTCGAGATCCAGCGCCGCAACGAAGTCCGGTCCACGGGCCTACGAGTTACTCAATGGCTGGGCACCGTAGCAGCGGGGTACTTGTTCATCGGATCGGTATTCGTCTCGACGAACCTCGGAATCTCTGGTGGCGCATTGATACTCATCGCTCTGCTGGCCGGTAACACAACTCCCGCAATGCTTCTCGCGTGGACCACCCCCGACCCCGACCCCGAGGACGGCTGAGACCATGACCCCGCAACCCGACATCCTCACCCGCTATCAGGCCTATCGGACACGCCGATTTCTCGAGAACGACGCCAAGACACGGCATTGGCTTCCTGCGTGGCGAACACAGCATCGACGCCGAATCCTCGTTGTTGCGGTGGCTGCACTCCTCTTCTCGTTCTTCGTCGTCAGCATCGGCAGCCTGTTCTCCAAGTGGTTCGCAATCGGATGGATACCGGCCGCACTGCTGTTTCTTCCGATCTGGACAGCGCTGCAGACGGTCTCAGGCCGGCACGGCGATGCACCGGTCGGAGCACTCGACGAGTGGGAAGTGCAGCAGCGCAACGAAGCTCGATCCATCGGCCTGACCATCACACAGACGCTGGTTCTGGCAGCAGCGTTCGCGTCGATATTCCTGTCGACGGCGAACGACGAGATGCCCCGCCTCGCCTACGCAGGCGGCGGATGGACTCTCGCGGCACTGATGACCGGCATCTGCTCCCCCGCAATGATTCTCGCCTGGATCACCCCCGACCCAGAACCAGAAGACACCGAAGATTTCGACCAGCAGTAACGACCGAAAGGGCACCATGAGCACCCTCACGATCGACTCCGTCTCCAAGAGATACGGCGACAAAATCGCCCTGGACAACCTGAGTTTCGACGTCCGGCCGGGCGAGCTGTTCGGCTTCGTCGGCAGCAACGGCGCGGGCAAGACCACCACGATGCGCATCGCGCTGGGAGTCCTGTCGGCAGATTCCGGCCAGGTTCTGTTGGGCGGCAAACCCGTCGACCTCGACGTCCGCCGCACGATCGGCTACATGCCGGAGGAGCGTGGCCTGTACCCCAAGATGAAGGTCGGCCCGCAATTGGCGTACATGGCCGAGCTGCACGGCTTGTCGTCGAAGGATGCCAAAGCCGCGGTGATCCGCTGGACCGAACGTCTCGGCATCGACGAGCGGGTGAACGACACCGTCGACGCGCTGAGCCTGGGTAATCAGCAGCGCGTGCAGTTGGCAGCAGCGCTGGTGCACGACCCAGCGGTTCTCGTGTTGGACGAACCGTTCTCCGGCCTCGATCCGATCGCCGTCGACGTCATGAGCGAGGTCCTCCGCGAAAAGGCCGCTGCCGGAGTGCCCGTGGTGTTCTCGAGCCACCAGCTCGATCTGGTGCAACGCCTGTGCGACCGCGTCGGCATCATCGCCGCGGGCTCGATGAAAGCCGTCGGCACCGTCGACGAACTACGCGGATCGGGAGATTCGCACCTGCACGTCCACGCACCGAACGCTGCCCCCGGATGGGCGTCGGGCATCGACGGAGTGAGCATCCTCGGCCAGAGCGACGGCATCACCGTTCTGGGGTTGGCACCGGGAGCCGACGATCAATCAGTTCTGCGGGCCGCGCTCGCGACCGGACCGGTACACGAATTCTCCATCCAGAAACCTTCCCTGAGCGACCTGTTCCGAGAGGCGGTAGTGGCATGAGCTCACAACTGAATTCCTTCAGCGCAGTCTCACTGATTGCCAAGCGCGAGTTCACGGTTCAGGTGATGAAGAAGAGCTTCGTCATCAGCAACGTCATCATTCTGGCCGTCATCGTCGGCGGCATCATCGCGTACTCGATCTTCTCGGGCAGCGGCGACGAGGAACGCGACGTGATCGGCGTCGCCGGCGATCAGTCCATCGCGGCCGTACTGGAGGCAACCGGAGACGCCGTCGGCAGCCCCGTCGAGGTCTGTGATGTCGCCGACGCCGCAGCCGCACGGAGCGGCGTCGAATCCGGGGATCTCGACGTAGCGCTGGTTCCGGATGGAACAGCAGGCGCATACACAGCCGTCACCGAGTCCGATCTGACCGGAACGTTGCGCGCCGTCGTCGAGGGCAGTGTTTCGACGCACGCAACGAATGCTGCACTGGCACAACAGGGCGTCGATCAGAACGAACTCGGGGCAGCCACAAGTGCCGCGACGGTCACCGTCGACGCGATCGATCCGCCGGACCCCGAAGCCGGCCAGCGGACTGCTCTGGCGCTGTCGGCAGTGTTCCTGCTGTACGCCCAGATCATCGGCTTCGGAATGTACGTCGCGATGGGCGTCGTCGAAGAGAAGTCCTCACGGGTGGTCGAACTGCTGCTCTCCACCGTTCGCCCACTGCAGCTGCTGTGGGGCAAGATCCTCGGTATCGGCACCGTCGGCATCCTGCAGCTCGCCCTCTACGGAATAGCCGGTGTCGGAGCAGGATTGGGCACGGGCGTACTCACCGTCACCGGCGCCGCCGTAAGTGTCTTCGCTGCCACGTTGGCCTGGTTCATCCTGGGCTTCGCCTTCTTCGCGGTGCTCTACGCGGCGGGCGGGTCGATGGTCTCGCGGCAGGAGGACGTGAACTCGACGACCATGCCGTTGCTGATCCTGATCATGGCAATGTTCTTCGCTGCCTTCTACTCCGTCAGCGATCCGGAGAGCACACTCGCGAACACGTTGAGCTGGATCCCCCCGTTCTCCGCGATCATGATGCCGTTGCGCATCGCCGCCGGCGTGACCTCACCGGTACAGATCGTCGGATCGGCGGTCCTGATGATCGTCACCACCGCGATCCTGGCGATGGGTGCGGCGAAGATCTACCAGCGCTCCATTCTGCGCATCGGCAAGACCGTCTCCTGGAAGGAAGCGTTTGCTCGCTAGGGTTCGCTGCGTAGGCTCCCCGATATGAGCCCACGGACATCCGCCGCCGAGATTCTCGACTCCGTTCTCGACGGCGGATCGTTCGTGTCGTGGGACTCCACGCCCGTGGACGTCCATCCTGGGGAGTCCTATCTGAGGGACCTGGCCAAGGCTCGCGAGAAGAGCGGCGGCGACGAGTCGGTGTCGACGGGCGAGGGCACCATCGAGGGCAGACGCGTGGTGATCATCGCCTGCGAGTTCGCCTTTCTCGCAGGATCGATCGGCGTTGCCGCGGCCGAGCGCATCACCTCCGCTGTCGAACGCGCCACCGCCGAACGGTTGCCGCTGATCGCCTCCCCCACGTCCGGCGGAACGCGAATGCAGGAGGGCACACTCGCGTTCGTGCAGATGGTCAAGATCGCCGCCGCCGTCACCGCACACAAGATGGCACACCTGCCGTATCTGGTGTACCTCCGCAATCCCACGACCGGCGGGGTGTTCGCATCCTGGGGGTCGTTGGCCCACGTCACTGTCGCCGAACCCGGAGCGCTCATCGGGTTCCTCGGCCCCCGCGTCTATCAGGCGTTGTACGACAAGCCTTTTCCCGACGGAGTCCAGACCGCCGAGAACCTCTACCAACACGGGGTCATCGACGGGGTGGTGCCGGTCGATCAGGTGAGAAATCTACTCACTCGAGCCCTGCGGGTGATCCTCGACGCCCCGGCATGGACCGATATCGCTGATGACAGTCCTGCGCCCATGACCGAACGGTCGGCCTGGCATTCGGTGCAGTCGTCGCGTCGCGCCGATCGCCCCGGGATTCGGCAACTGATCGAACATGCTGCTACCGAGCAGGTTCCGCTCAGTGGTACCGGGCAGGGCGAGGCCGATACCTCGATCCTGTTGTCGCTGTGCCGCATCCGCGGCGCATCCTGTGTGTTGTTCGGAAACGACCGGAGCAGCAGCTCGGCCAGCGCGACAATGGGCCCGGCGGCATTACGCGAGGCCCGACGCGGAATGCGGCTGGCCGAGGAACTGCAAATACCTCTGGTGCTCGTGATCGACACGTTCGGCGCAGCACTGTCCAAGGAAGCCGAGGAGGGCGGTCTGGCACCCGAGATCGCTCGCTCCATCTCGGATCTGGTCACCGTAGACACTCCCACGGTGTCGGTCTTGCTCGGCCAGGGCACCGGCGGCGGAGCCCTCGCGCTGCTGCCTGCCGATCGAGTCCTGTGCGCCCAGAACGCCTGGCTCGCACCACTTCCGCCCGAGGGTGCCAGCGCGATCGTGCACCGCGACACCGCTCACGCAGCGGAGATGGCCGAGGCGCAGGGCATCCGGTCGGTCGATCTACTGCGCGACGGCATCGTCGACGCCATCGTGCCCGAACTCCCCGACGCGGCCGACGAACCGGCCGCGTTCTCCGGCCGCATCGCCGATGCTATCGCCCGAGAACTGCGCGGATTGTCGACCGTCGATCCCGCCGCCCGCACGCAGTCAAGACTCGGTCGCTACCGCACGCTGGGCTGAGCGGCTCCGCCGCATGTGAGCGGGCGACCCCACTAGGTCGTTCCGCAGGCTCCACTCCCGCCGACCCTGCTACGAGTTTTAGTGCACCTGCGAGGTCACGAGCGCTACCACGTCACCTGCGCGTAGGTCTGCGGGCAACTCGACCGGACTGACGCAACTGCGCCCTGGGCTGTGCACGTCGACCTTGACCACCGGACCCACCGAATGCCGATTGACCACAACGGCCTGCAGCAGATCACCGAACTCGGCATCGACGCCCACCTCGCCTGCGATGACCGAGCGCACCCGAGTCACCAGAATGCGGCCCCACTGCACCGGAGTGCCCTGCGCATCGGCCAGATCCTCCAGCGCAACGCCGTCGACGGTGATTCGGCCACACACACAGTGCGTATCGGCGGGCCACAGCGATGGATCGCACCGCGCAACGTAGGCGGCACCGAGAGACGGAAGCATGTCGAGAAGTGTCATGAGAAGCAGTCTTGCGCCGCGCGGAGGCGTCGAACAGAGGTGTTGACGCAATATTGACGGCAGCCACAGGAAATTTGACGCACCTCTCACGGTGCCGTCTACTGTACCCGCTGGTACATTCAATCGGGTGATCGCAGACGACGTCTATCGCCGCGGCCGTGCCGGCCTTCCCTCGTGGCTCACCGATTCCCACGGCCGCCGCACCCCTCTGCCGATCGAACGCTGGCTGGGCGGTGCGCATTCGACAGCGCAGGACATCCGGGCAGACGAGGCGTCGATCGCCTTCTGCTCGGGGCCGACACTCGACCTCGGCTGCGGCCCGGGACGTTTGACCGAGGCCCTCACTCGCGCCGGAGTTCCCACCCTGGGCGTCGACACCTCCTCGGTTGCTGTGGAGATGACGAACCATAGGGGCGGGCGCGCGATGCAACAGGACATTTTCGCTGCGCTGCCCGGGGCGGGCCAGTGGTCGCACGTGCTGCTCGCGGACGGCAACATCGGCATCGGCGGCGACCCGGCTGCACTGCTGAGGACGGTTCGATCGCTGCTGCACGAGACGGGTACGGCCATCGTCGAATCCGCCTTCGGGATCGACGATCGGAGCACAATGGTCCGTTGGGAGACGGGTGACTCGATCGGCGAATGGTTCAGCTGGGCCAGCGTCGGCGTGAGCGCGCTGTACGCGCTGGCGGTAACGGCGGGACTACAAGTCCGGCGAACCGTCGAGTCGAACGGTCGGGTATTCATGGAACTCGCTGTTCACAACATCGAGCGAGGAACCGAGGGCCTGTGAGCAAGGAGCTACCGAGAACGGCAAAGGGCCGACGAACCAGAGCGGCCATCGTCGACGCGGCCGCATCGATGATGTACGAGCACGGCGTCGCGGGAACTACTCTCGACGACGTACTTGCCGCATCCGAGACCGGGAAGTCGCAGCTGTACCACTATTTTTCCGACAAGTCGGACCTGGTCGAGGCAGTGATCGCCCGCCAACTCGAACGCGTCCTCGCCGCTCAGCCACGCCTGGCCAACATCGACAGCCTCGACGACATCGACGCATGGGCCGCCGAGGTCGTCCGAAACCACGAGCAGCCCGGGGGGCCGTTCTCGTGCCCCCTCGGCTCGCTTGCCGCAGAACTGAAGAACGACGCGGCGTTCGTCCCCAGTCTTCATGCTGCGTTCCGCCGCTGGGAGCAACCGCTGGAGCAGGGGCTTCGCCGCATGGTCGACCGCGGGGAACTGGACGTGGCAACCGATCCGGCCGCTGTTGCCGCCACACTGATCGCATCGCTTCAGGGCGGAATGCTCATCGCCCGTATCGCGGGGGATGTTCGACCGCTCCGCGACGTCCTGGACGCTGCGGTCGCCGCGGTTCGTCGACGCCGTACCGAGACGTGACAACCGGACGAACTCTGGCGACCGAGCCCCGAGTGCGCTAGGGTCGATCTCACAGTTTGTACTACTGGGTACAAACTGGGAGACGGGAACCAGAATGCAACGACTTCCTACGTTCCGCAGCCCGATCCGCGGCGTCTGGTTCACGTCGGTCCTCGCCTCCGTGCTGCTCGTCGCGCTGCCGATCGTGACAGTGACCGGACTCATCTCCTGGGTCGCGTACGGTCCACAATTCGGCCAATCCATGCCGGGTGACGTCGGATGGCTACGGCTACCGTCGTTCGATTGGCCGACCGAACCCGTCTGGTTCTACCGACTCACCCAGGGCCTACACGTGGGCCTCGGACTGATCATGGTGCCGATCGTCTTGGCCAAGCTGTGGTCGGTGATCCCGAAGTTGATCGAGATGCCACCGATTCGAAGCATTGCCCACCTACTCGAACGGATATCGTTGCTGGCCTTGGTCGGCGGTATTCTCTTCGAGATCATCACCGGCGTGCTGAACATTCAGTACGACTACCTCTTCGGGTTCAGTTTCTACACCGCGCACTACTGGGGTGACTGGGTGTTCATCGCCGGATTCCTGGCCCACGTGGTGCTGAAGTTTCCGACCATGGTCACGGCGCTGCGAACCCGCCCGTTCCTGGAACTGATGCGCATTCGGGTGGCCGACACGGTACCCGACGACGACGACGAATCAGGTTTGGCCACAACCGATCCAGCTCCAGCGACGATCAGCCGACGCGGAGCACTCACCCTCGTCGGCGGCAGCGCACTGTTCGTGGCGGTCCTCAGCGCCGGACAGACGACGGGCGGCTTTCTTCGCGATGCGGCGATCCTCCTCCCCCGCGGACGGTCCTACGGCAACGGGCCCAATGACTTTCAGATCAACCGCACGGCCCAGGCCGCAGGTATCGACGAGGCGCGGACCGGCGATTCGTGGCGACTCACCGTACGTGCCGGTGCCACCGAGGTCGTGCTCACCAGAGCCCAACTCGAACAGATGGACCTGCACACCGTCGATCTACCGATCGCCTGCGTCGAAGGCTGGTCGACGGTTCAGACGTGGACCGGTGTGCCGCTGCGGGATCTCGCGGCAGTCGCGGGAATCGATTCCGTGGACACCGGTGAGGTGCGTTCCCTCGAACCTTCCGGGTCGTTCAACCGAGTCACGTTCGGGGGACACCAGATGATGCATCCCGACTCGCTGCTCGCCCTTCGAGTGAACGGTGAGAACCTGTCTCTCGATCATGGTTATCCCGCTCGGATCATGATGCCGGCGATTCCCGGGGTACATGCCACCAAGTGGATCGGATCCGTCGAATTCTTCGGGGAGAGTGCATGAGTACCTTTCGGGCGCGTTACGGTGCCGGCCCGCTGCACCTGGCGGTGACGGCCTGCTGCCTCGCACTGGGCGCGGTTGTCGTACTCACGATCGGCTTTCCGGCACTGTGGAATACCGACGTCTGGTGGCAGTCCATCGGCTTGTGGTTCGTCGGCGCTGCCGTTGTGCACGACGCGATTCTCTTTCCACTGTATGCCCTACTCGACCGGACGCTGGTTGCTCGACTCGGCCGATTTGTGAACGCGGTTCGCATTCCGGCGCTCGGCGCAGGTCTGAGCCTGCTGCTCTTCGCCCCTGGAATCTTTTCGCAGGGTAGCGAGACGTACGAGGCCGCCACGGGTCTGACACAGGAGCCCTACGCGATGCGGTGGTTGCTCTTGGTAGCAGGCATGTTCGTGGCCAGCGCAGTGTTCTACGGTGGCCGCGAAGCGCTCCGGACGCTGCGTTCGCGCCCCGTTGGCGATAACCCGAAACGGCAGCACGTGCCCAACTAGGCTCGGTGGCATGAGTGGCGAGTATCGGCAGGCGTTCGACGACAGCATCGACAAGCGTGAGCAATTCTGGCTCGAAGCCGCAGCGGGAGTCGATTGGGATACCCCTCCCACCAGTGCGTTCGACGGCTCGCGTTGGTTTCCCGGGGCCCGTCTGAACACCTGCTTCAATGCCCTGGACCGGCACGTCGATGCCGGGCACGGCGACCGGACCGCATTGATCTACGACTCGGCGATGCTCGGTCTCACCCGCAGCTACACCTACGCCGAACTGCTCGATCAGGTCGCTCGCTTCGCCGGGGTACTGCGCGAGCAAGGTGTGGGGCCGGGCGACCGCGTGGTGATCTACCTACCGATGATTCCCGAGGCCGTCGTCGCGATGCTCGCATGCGCCAGGCTCGGCGCAGTGCACTCGGTGGTGTTCGGCGGCTTCGCAGCCAAGGAGCTCGCGGCGAGGATCGACGACGCCGAACCGGCACTGTTGATCACCGCCAGCGGCGGGTTCGAGCCCGGTCGCGTCATCGAATACCTCCCCTTGGTGGCACGCGCGCTGACTCTCACCACTGCGAAGACGCCATCGGTGATCGTGAAGTCGCGCGAGGGAATTCCCGGCGACCACGAGTGGCTGGACTGGGACACCCTCATCGCCGACGCCACCGCCGCACAACCGGTTTCGGTGCTGGCTACCGATCCGCTGTACATCCTCTACACCTCGGGAACGACGGGAAAGCCCAAGGGTGTGGTGCGCGACAACGGCGGTCATGCCGTCGCGTTGACGTGGTCGATGCGCAACATCTACGACGTGGGGCCCGGGCAGGTGATGTGGACGGCGTCCGATGTCGGCTGGGTCGTCGGACATTCGTACATCGTCTACGCACCCCTGTTCGCCGGTGCCACAACGGTTCTGTACGAGGGCAAGCCCGTCGGCACTCCCGATGCCGGCGCATTCTGGCGGGTGATCCAGGATCACGGCGTCCGTGCCCTGTTCACCGCACCGACTGCGCTCCGCGCTATCCGCAAGGTCGATCCCCACGCCGCCGAGCTCGAGAAGTACGACGTCTCGTCTCTGGAGACCTTGTTCGTCGCCGGCGAACGCCTGGATCCCGATACCTACGAGTGGATTTCGCGCACGCTCGATCGTCCGGTCGTCGACCACTGGTGGCAGACCGAAACCGGGTGGGCGATCTGCGCCAATCTTCGCGGATTGGAACCGCTCCCGATCAAATCGGGATCGCCGACGGTCCCGGTGCCGGGATTCCAAGTCGGAATTTTGGATGCGACGGGCGACCCCGTGGAGGCAGGTACCGAGGGCAACATCGTCGTGCAGCTGCCACTGCCACCGGGCGCACTGGTAGGTCTGTGGAACGACGAATCACGGTTCCAGCGTTCGTATCTCGATACGTTCCCCGGCTACTACCTCACCGGCGATTCCGGCTATATCGACGCCGACGGCTACGTCTACGTCCTCGGGCGCAGCGACGACGTCATCAACGTTGCAGGGCATCGCTTGTCGACCGGGTCGATGGAGGCGGTGCTCGCCGGCCATCCCGCCGTCGCCGAATGCGCCGTCATCGGTATCCACGACGACCTCAAAGGCCAGCGCCCCAGTGGTTACGTAGTACTCAAGGCCGGGGAGAACATCACCGAGGAGCAGCTGCGTACCGAACTGGTGGCCATGGTGCGCGATCAGATCGGTGCGCTCGCGACGTTCCGCGACGTGACGATCGTCGGAGCGCTGCCGAAGACCCGATCGGGCAAGATCCTGCGGAAGACGATGCGCCAGATCGTCGCAGGCGAGGAGTACGGCGTGCCGTCGACCATCGAGGATCCGGCCGTCCTCGATGCACTGGAGAAGCTGCTCGGCCGCTGACCCGTCGTGCGCGTTTTGCGTATGTCCAGGTACGCAAAACGCGCACGACGGGTAGGGACGATCGCGACGCGAATTCGCGCAACGATGGCCGAAATCCGCGCGCCATGGCAACCTCCCGCGCGATAGCGTCATCGTCATGACAGATCTCGACACCCGTCCTGCCGTCGACTGGCTCGCCCTCGGTGCGGTCATCGTCACGGTGGTCTCGTGGGCCTCGGCCTTCGTGGCCATTCGCGGCGTCGGCGAATCCTTCGGTGCCGGCCCGCTGGCATTGGGCCGGCTACTCATCGGCTCGTTCGCACTCGGCGCGATAGTTCTCGTCAAGAGAAGGTGGGTCAAGCCGAACCGCACCCAGTGGCTGCAGATCATCAGCATCGGCGTCTTCTGGTTCGGCATCTACAACGTCTCCCTCAATGCCGCCGAACAGCGCGTCGACGCCGGGACGACGTCGATGATCATTCAGATCGGGCCGATTCTGGTCGCCCTGTTCGCGGGTCTACTTCTGGGCGAGGGCTTTCCGAGGTGGTTGGTGATCGGTGCAGGCATCGCGTTCGCCGGGGCCGTCATGGTCGGTGTCGTCACCGCCGTCACCACCACCTCGACCACCAAGACAGACGCCGACTTCCTCGGCATCGCACTGTGTCTGGTGTCCGCGGTGACCTACGCGATCGGAGTACTCAGCCAGAAGCCGGTGCTACGGACGATCCCCGGACTTCAGGTCACGTGGATGGCCTGCACCATCGGCGCGGTATGCACGCTGCCCTTCGCACCGGCACTGCTCGACGACCTGTCGACCGCCTCGACCGGTGCCACCGGCGGACTGATCTACCTCGGCCTGGTGCCGACCGCACTGGCCTTCAGCACGTGGGCCTACGCGCTGACGAGAATGAACGCAGGCAAGCTCGGCATCACCACGTACGCCGTGCCGCCGATCACCATCACTCTCGCCTGGCTCTTGCTGGGCGAAGTCCCGCACTACCTCGCCGTGGTCGGCGGAGTGATCTGCCTCGTCGGAGTCGGATTGTCCCGCAGAAAATAGCAGCCGCTACAGCTTCTTGAACCGTGCGATCGCCACTTCACGCTCGTGCTTGTGGTCGACGATCGGCTCCACGTAGCCCTTGGGCCGGCCGAACTTCAACGTGTGCACTGCTTTTCCTTCTTCACCGCGCAGCTCCGGCACCCAGCGTCGAACGTAGTCGCCGGTGGGGTCGAACTTCTCGCCCTGGGTGATCGGATTGAACACACGGAAGTACGGCGAGGCGTCGGTGCCGGTTCCCGCGGTCCACTGCCAGCCGTGCTGGTTGCTGGCCAGATCGCCGTCGACGAGATGCTGCATGAAGTAGCGCGCACCCCGCCACCACGGCAGGTGCAGATCCTTGACGAGGAACGACGCGACAATCATGCGGACCCGGTTGTGCATCCACTTCTCCGAGTTCAACTGCCGCATACCGGCATCGACGATCGGGAAGCCCGTCTCACCCGTGCACCACGCCTCGAACAACTCGTCGGCGTGCTTGCCCGAGTCGATCTTGATCTTGTCGAACTTCTTGACGTAGTTTTCCCGGGCACTGTCGGGACGCTGAAAGAGTATGTCTGCGTAAAAGTCTCGCCAGCAGATCTGCCGACGGTACGACGCGGATCCCTCGCTGCGTAGCTTGCCGAGGTCGGCCAACATCGTCCGCGGGTGAATGGTTCCGTACTTCAGATGCACCGACATCCGGCTCGTCGAATCCAGGTCGGGACGATTGCGCTCGTCGTCGTACGCAGCAACCTCGTCGAGAAATTCCTTCCACTGCTTCGACGCGGCGGCCTCACCGGCTGCTGCGTCGGACGCCTCCTTCTCGGAAGGAATCTTCACGCGCCGAACACCTTTGACCTCGTCCGGGTCGATCCACGTCGCACTTGCGGCCGACGTATCGGCAGGTCCGCGCCAGCCGTGTTCCAGCCACTGGCGCGAGTACGGTGTGAACACCTTGTACGGCTCGCCGTCGTTCTTGAGGATCCGCCCGGGGGCGACCGCGTACGGGGACCCGGTCTCGACCAGGGTCACCTTCTCGCCCACTCGCTTGTCTCGCTCGCGACCGTACGGGCCGTAGTCGGCACTGATGTGGACGTCCTCGGCGTCGATCGCCTTCGCCACCTTCGGGACCACCGTCTCGGGGTCACCGTGCACCACCATCAACCTGCCGTCGAGCTTCTCGTCCAATGCCTCGAGCGAACGAAACAGGAAGTCCTTGCGCGGCCCGCCCGACGGCTTCAACAAACGGTCGTCGAGCACGAAGAGCCCGAGCACCGGATCTCCGGACTCGGCAGCGGCGGTGAGGGTGGGCAGATCCCCCAGACGAAGATCACGGCGAAACCATACGAGCGACATGGTTCCAGTCTTACCCAACCGCCCGGAGTGCAACCCGCACCCTCGCCCCGCGCAATTCTCAGAGAATCGCCAACGACGGCTCACCAAGGCCGCAACATGGGCCTCTACCTTGGGAAACACAGAAGAGAGAAGGAGAACATCATGACGAACACCCGCCCCTTCCCCGGCGCTCTTTCCCTGGTGAACAGCACCTGCACCTTCGAGAAGTACTACGAGCAGCTCTACGCCAAGGCTCCGGCACTCGCCTGGTCACTCGATGCCGACACCGGCCGCCGCAGTGCACTCGAGGAGTTCTTCGCCAAGACGCCAGAGGAACGCCGAACCACCGTCGACAGCTGGGTTGCCTGAACCGTCACAATGGACCGGTGACCGAATCGTCGAGTTCCCCCGCCACCGTCCTCGTCGTCGATGACGACGCCGACGTGCTGTCCTCACTGCAACGTGGACTGCGCCTGTCGGGGTTCACCGTCATCACCGCATCCGACGGAGCGGAGGCACTCGGCGTGGTCTCCAGATCCACGCCCGACGCGATCGTGCTCGACATCAACATGCCGGTACTCGACGGAGCCAGCGTCGTGACCGCGTTGCGTGCGATGGGAAACGACATCCCGATCTGCGTGCTCAGTGCCCGTAGCTCGGTGGACGATCGCATCGCCGGGCTCGAATCCGGTGCCGACGACTACCTCACCAAACCGTTCGTGCTGGCCGAACTCGTTGCGAGGATCCGCGCGATGCTGCGCCGGCGCGGCACCAATCCGGTTGTACCGGTGGCAGATTCGGGTGTGCCGAACTCGGCGGTGGCCATCGGGAGCCTTGTGGTCGACATCCCCGGTTATCGCGTGCATCGCGGCGGAGTCGACATCGATCTGACCAAGCGGGAATTCGAGCTGCTGGCAATTCTGGCTCGGAACAAGGGCGTGGTCCTCACGCGTGAGCGATTGCTCGAACTGGTGTGGGGCTACGACTTCGTCGCCGACACCAACGTCGTCGACGTGTTCGTCGGCTATCTGCGTCGCAAACTCGAATCCGATGGGTCTCCGCGCATCCTGCACACCGTCCGCGGCGTCGGATTCGTCGTCCGAGACGCCGCATGAGCTTCTCGCTGCGTGCCCGCGTCGCTGCCGCCACGGCCCTCGGTGCCACCCTCGTGGTCGCCGCACTCGCGGTGGTCACCTCGGTTGCCATCTCCCGCAACAACGTCAATCAGCTCGACGAACGGTTGACGACAGCGTCTCAGGTGCTGGTCCCGAATTCGTCGACGTTGGAGGCCTTCATCGATCAACTCTCCGGCGCATTCGCCGTCACCATTCGCAGCGGCGACATCGTGGTCGCGTCCACACCGACGCGGCTGCCCGCGCTGGACACCGGATCGCAGACCGTCGACGTCGACGGTCAACGGTTCCGCGTCTACACGGCAGTATCGACCGTCGTGTCCACGATCTCCATTTCGATCGGCGTGCCGGCCCTCGAGGCACAACAGGTGACCGACGAGCAACAGAAACAGGTACTGATGCTGGGGCTGGTTGCGATCGCCGTGTCCACGGGTCTGGGCTGGCTGTTCGGCGGGCGAGCCGTCAGACCGCTGGTGACGCTGACCCGGCAGGTCAGCGCGCAGCCACCGACCGCTCCCGAGACCCGCACCGGCGTCACCGAGGCCGACGCACTCGCGGTCGCGATCGGGGGCATGCTGACCAGACTCAACGAGGCACAGGACCGCACCAATGCCGCCCTCGACACCGCACGCGACTTCGCGGCCGTCTCCGCACACGAACTACGCACCCCACTGACGGCGATGCGCACCGACATCGAGGTCCTGCGAACCCTCGACCTCGAGCCAGCGCAGCAACGCGAGATTCTGGGTGACCTCGAGCGAACGCAGGGACGGGTGGAGACGACGCTGACCGCTCTGGAACGACTCGCGTCGGGTGAACTGTCCAGTGAGGGCGACAGAGTCGAGACCGACATCATCGACATCTGCGACGTCGCAGCCCAGGACGCGCAGAGACTGCACCCCGAGCTCGACATCCGCGTGGAGTCCGCTCCCGATTCCGAGATCACGATGCGCGCACTACCGACCGGTCTGCGGTTGGCCGTCGACAACGTGATCGGCAATGCCGTCCGGCACGGCAACGCAACCACGATCGTCATCACCGCCGAACGGGTGGACACGACAGTGCGCGTTCTGATCGACGACAACGGATCCGGTGTTCCTGTCGATGAACGCGAATCGGTGTTCGGCCGCTTCGAGCGCGGCACCAGGGCAGCGAAGGGTGGCTCGGGACTCGGCCTGGCACTGGTTGCACAGCAGGCCGAATTGCACGGTGGCCGTGTCTACTTCACCGACAGTCCACTGGGCGGCGCGCGCCTGGTGATGGAGTTGCAGATTCGCTAGGTTGCGGCATTCGTTACGCAGGAGAAACCCGCGGGACCGCTCGATGCGAGGAGTATGGACCCGTGCACTCGCCATCGGATTTCACCGTCCCCGTCATCGACATCTCGCCGTACGTCCTGGGTGATCGCTCCCCGAACGCCGACGCGATCGCGCGCCGAAGAGTGGCATCTGACGTCGACCATGCATGCAGCACAGTCGGTTTCATGCAGATCGTGGGGCACGGCATCCAAGACGAGATCGTTGACGGGCTCGCAGCGGCGATGGATTCGTTCTTCGGACTCGACCCAGCGCAGAAATCGGCCTACATCTGCCCGCCCGAGCTCAACCGCGGCTACACCGCACCGAAGAGCGAAACGTTGAGCCTGAGCCTTGGGCTCGATTCGGCATCGGGCATGAACGACTACTTCGAGGCATTCAACATCGGCACCGGTGAGCCGAACACCTGGCCCGAGTCCACCGGGTTCCGGAACGCCGTCGAACTGTATTTCGCCGAAGCTGCGCGCGTGGCCCGGACGCTGACCGGGGTGTTCGCCGACGCCCTCAGGGAATCGCCGAACCTGTTCTCACGCATCACCGATCAGTCATTGGACACGCTGCGAATGAACAACTACGCGCTCGATCCGGGCACCGAGGTACCGGACCGCGAACTCATCGGAATGAGCGAGCACACCGACTACGGATTGGTGACGGTGCTGTGGGCCGATCGGGTGCCCGGTCTGCAGGTCCTCGGCACCGACCGGCTGTGGCACGACGTGCAGCCTGCCGAGGGCGCGATGCTGGTGAATCTGGGTGATCTGACGGCCCGATTGACCAACGATCGGTGGATGTCGACTCTGCATCGCGTGCGGCCACCGGTATCGGGCGGGACGATCCAGCGCAGGCGTTCTGCGGCCTTCTTCCACGACGGCAACCTCGACGCGGTGATCGCGCCGTTGGCGTCGTGCATCGAGGCCGGCGCAGCGCCCCGGTACCGACCGGTGACCGTGGCCGAACACATTCAGGCAAAGCTTGCAGGTTCCCGAGGCGGAACGGCGAATGCCTCGGCAACCCGCGAAGCCGAGCGGGTGCGACGCGCAGTTACTGGACCTGCAGTTACTTGACCTGCTGTTACTTGACGTCCAGCAGGTCGATGACGAACACGAGCGTCTTGCCGGAGAGGCGATGACCTGCGCCGGCGGGGCCGTAGGCGAGCTCCGGCGGAATGGTGAGCTGACGGCGTCCGCCGACCTTCATTCCGGGGATGCCGTCCTGCCAACCCTGAATCAATCCGCGCAACGGAAACTGGATGGATTCGCCGCGGTTCCAGGACGAGTCGAACTCTTCGCCCGAGTCGAACTCGACGCCGACGTAGTGCACCTCGACGGTGCCGCCTGCAACTGCCTCTGCGCCGTCACCCTCGACGAGGTCGACCGTCACCAGGTCCAATGGTGCCGGTCCGGCCTGAAATTCGATCACTGGCTTCGTCACTGAAGTCTCCTGCGGTTGATGCCGGCCCGCCGACGCCGGCTGTGAAGCTCTGGGCATATTCCGCTTCGACTTTACGTCGTGACGGTCAACCAATTGGAGCTGGCATCAGATTCGTCTTGTATTCGCAGGTCAACGTGTTGCCGGTTGCGGGGTCGCCCATCTCCACCTTCCAGGCGTCGGAGAACTGATTCACCCCGTGGTGCATCGAGATGGTGCCCGAGATCAATACCGTTCCACGCGAGAACAGTCCACGTTCGGTGAGCACGTCCAGCCAGTACTGCGGAGCGAGAAGATCACCGAGCGTTCCCGACTGGATGAGCACTCCGTCGGCCCACCCGGTCAGGGTGATGTCGTCCAGTCGGTCGGCCACCTCGCTCAACCGCCACGCACCGGCGCCGAGCACGTCGGGAGCCGCGTTCTTGCTCCACGCGACGCTGTGAACTTCCAGGTCACGGTCAGTGTGGTCGCATGCCACCGTGAGCAGCACGTCGTCGACCGTGTCGCCCAGGATCACCAGAGCCCATTCCGCCTCACCCGAGGTGCGACCGTGCTGGACGGCGACGGCATCGGTCTGCTGCGCCAGGTACGGCGAGATGGGATACAGCGCCGGGGTCACCGTCGGAGCGGGAACGCCCAGTTCGGCCAGCTCGGCGATATGCGACGCCACCTCCTCCTGGTTGCGTCCGGCATAGCCCGCATTGAGCAGTGCGGTCACTTCTACCGACTCGGTCGAGCCGTCGGGCAACGTGAATGTGAGCATCAGTAAGGACCCTCTCCTCGTAAATTTTCTGTTTCCGATACGCCCAAAGCCTTGCGCATACGTCTTGTATACAGCAAGTATGGAGCACGTACAACGGATAGAGTGATCCCAGGCACACGAAGGAGTCGTCATGACCGAACCTGTTTCGGTAGATAGAAAGGGCCTGGCCAAGGCCTTCGCGGCCAGCCTGACCGGAACGGCATTGGAGTGGTACGACTTCGCCGTCTACTCGGCCGCCGCCGCGCTGGTGTTTCCGCTGGTCTTCTTCCCGGACAGCGACCCGCTGACCGGCACATTGCTCGCCTTCTCCACCTACGCCGTCGGGTACATCGCCCGTCCGGTCGGTGGATTCGTCTTCGGGCGGCTCGGCGACGTCATCGGGCGAAAACAGCTCCTCGTCATCACCCTGATGCTGATCGGCGTCACCACATTCGCCATCGGCTTGATCCCCGGATACGACACCATCGGCATCGCGGCCCCGATCATTCTCGTCACCATGCGGTTCTGCCAGGGCGTGGCCGTCGGCGGCGAGTGGGGTGGTGCCGTTCTGCTCTCCAGCGAATACGGCGATCCCCGCAAGCGCGGGTTCTGGTCCTCCGCGGCACAGATCGGGCCACCCGCGGGCAACCTGCTCGCCAACGGCGCACTTGCAATCCTGACGCTGTCGTTGACCGACCAGCAGTTCGAGTCCTGGGGATGGCGTGTTGCATTCCTCTTCTCGGCCGTACTCGTCGGATTCGGCCTGTGGATCCGACTGAAGCTCGAGGACACCCCGGTGTTCAAAGCACTTCAGGAGAGCGGTGATCGCTCCGAAGCCCCGATCAGCGAGGTGTTCAAGACCGAACTCCGTCCACTGGTGGCAGGCATCATGTCTCGCGTCGCGCCGGACGTCATCTACGCACTGTTCACGGTCTTCTCCATCACCTACGGCACCCAGAAGTTGGGCTTCGAGCGCAGCGAGGTTCTCACGGCCATTCTGATCGGATCGGCATGCCAGCTCGGCCTGATCCCGCTCGCCGGAGCGGTCTCCGACCGCATCAACCGGCGCCTCGTCTACGGCGTCGCAGCCGTGGGCGGTGTTGCCTGGAGCGCACTCTTCTTCCTCGTCATCGGCGGAGGATCTCTACCGCTGCTGATCCTGGGTGTGGTTGTGGGCCTGGCGTTCCACTCGTTCATGTACGGGCCACAGGCAGCATTCGTCACCGAGCAGTTCAGCGTGCGATTGCGCTCCACGGGTAGCTCGTTGGCGTACACGATTGCCGGAGTGTTCGGCGGAGCGATGGCACCGCTGATCTTCGTGTACCTGCTGGACAAGACGGACAGTTGGGTACCGATCGCCGGATACATCGTGATCGTCGGTGCCGTCACACTCGTCGGCCTCGCACTCGGGCGCAACCCCGACCCCACCGAGGACGAGCACTACGTGCTCCTGAACCAGGAGAACGAAAAGGCTACGCGCGCAGCAGAGTCTGAAGTGTGACCTCGAGGTGAGCGTCGATCTTCTCGTGCACCAGGCCCTCGTCGCCCGCACCCAGTGCGTCGATGATGGCCTGGTGCTCGGCGCACACCCGATGCTGCCGGTTGGCCGCGGTGAACAACGCACTCAAGCCAACGCGAAGCTGGCGCGCTCGCAGGCCGGCATACGTACGAGAGAGCAGATCGCTTCCCGCCGAATCGATCAGACTCTGGTGAAACGTGCCGTCCCAGTCGATGAACTGCTTGGGCGCATCCGCATCGCCCGAGTTCATCAGCAATTCCTGCTGCGTCAGCGCATTCTGCATCTGCACTATCGGAGCATCACCGGCGCGCAGGGCTCGGGTGGCCGCGTGCCGCTCGAGCACGCCGCGCAGGTCCATCAGCTCGCCGATCTGCCGTCCGGACATCGCCGGCACGTGCGCACCGCGCTTGGGCACCATCTCGACCAGACCCTCGGACTGCAACATCAGCAGCGCTTCACGAACCGGCGTGCGCGATACACCGATTCGCGTTGCGAGCTCCTGCTCGTTGAGAAAAGTGCCGGTGGCGGCCGGTGACGACAGCACCTGATCGCGCACGAACAGATACGCCTTCTCCCTCCCCGACAGCGGCTGCATACGATATGTATACCTGTCTTCCTCCGACGAAACCAGGAGTCACACCGTGAGCTCGACAATCCGCATCAGCCTGGCCCAGATCACCAGCGGCGAACACCCCGCCGAGAACCTCGAACTCATCGACACTCATGCGCGTGCGGCCGCACATGCCGGATCGGACGTCGTCGTGTTTCCCGAGGCGACGATGCGCTGCTTCGGCGGACCCATCCGAAAGTTCGCACAGCCTCTCGACGGCGAATGGGCCGAGGCGATGCGTTCCATCGCGTCCGATGCCGGCATCACCGTCGTCGCGGGGATGTTCACCCCCGCCGAGGACGACAGGGTGACCAACACACTGCTCGTCACCGGCCCCGGCATCGAGGCGAGCTACGACAAGATTCACCTGTTCGACGCATTCGGATTCGCCGAATCCGACACCGTCGCACCGGGTTCGGACCCACTGGTGGTGGACATCGCCGGAGTTCGGGTGGGCTTCGCGACCTGCTACGACATTCGATTCCCGGCGCTGTTCCAGAAACTCGGCGACCTCGGCGCGGAACTCGTCGTCGTTCCGGCGTCGTGGGGATCAGGTGACGGCAAGGTCGACCAGTGGACCCTGCTCGCTCGCGCACGTGCCTTGGATTCGACGACGTTCATCGCCGCCTGCGACCAGGCCGAACCCGCTGCCGCCGAGGGAAATGCGCCATTGGGCGTGGGGCACAGCATCGTCTGCTCCCCCACCGGCGAGATCCTCGGGCAACTGGACGCGACGCCCGGCATGCTGACAATCGACATCGATACCGCAATGGTCGACGCCGTGCGCAAGACGCTGCCGGTCTTGAAGAACCGCAGGCACTTCGACGCCTGACGGTGCCGCGAACTCGAAGCTATGGACGGATTCTGGCCCAAATCCGTCCATAACCTCGAACTCGGCGTGCGAACTCGGCCGTCACGCACCGAGATCGCAGTTGTGTCGAGAAAAGTGGCTGGAATGCCTGCGTAACTGCGAACTCAAGGCTGCAGGTACAACAATGCCGCCGACTCCCGAAGGAGTCGGCGGCATTGTTGTTCAGTACGAGCTAGCGGGAGCTGACGTCCTGGTAGTCGCGCTCGGTGTAGCCGGTGTAGATCTGGCGCGGACGGCCGATCTTGCCGGTCGTGTCCTCGTTCTGCTCGCGCCAGTGCGCGATCCAGCCGGGGAGACGGCCCATCGCGAACAACACCGTGAACATGCGCGGCGGGAAGCCCATCGCGCGGTAGATCAGGCCGGTGTAGAAGTCCACGTTGGGGTAGAGCTTGCGCTCGACGAAGTAATCGTCGGTGAGAGCGGTCTCTTCGAGCTTGAGGGCGATCTCGAGCAGCTCGTCGCCGTTACCCAGCTTGCCGAGGATCGTGTGCGCAGTTTCCTTGACCAGCGTCGCCCGCGGATCGAAGTTCTTGTACACCCGGTGTCCGAAGCCCATGAGCTTGACGCCGTCTTCCTTGTTCTTCACTCGACGCAGGAAGTCCGTGGCGTCGCCGCCCTCGGCCTTGATCTTGTCGAGCATCTCGAGCACGGCCTGGTTGGCTCCGCCGTGCAGCGGGCCCCACAGCGCGTTGATGCCGCCGGAGATCGAGGTGAACAGGTTGGCCTGCGAGGATCCGACGAGGCGCACCGTCGAGGTGGAGCAGTTCTGCTCGTGGTCGGCATGCAGGATGAGCAGCATGTCGAGTGCCTTGACGATCTCGGGATCGACCTCGTACGGCTCGGCCGGGAAGCCGAACGTCAGGCGCAGGAAGTTCTCGACCAGGCTCTTGGAGTTGTCCGGGTACAGGAACGGCTGGCCGACGGACTTCTTGTAGGCGTATGCCGCGATCGTCGGCAGCTTGGCCAGCAAGCGGATGGTCGACAGCTCGACCTGTGCCGGATCGTTGGGGTCCAGGGAATCCTGGTAGTACGCCGACAGCGCGTTGACTGCGCTCGACAGCACCGGCATCGGGTGAGCATTGCGCGGGAAGCCGTCGAAGAACCGCTTGAGGTCCTCGTGCAGCAGGGTGTGTCGACGGATCTTGTCGGTGAACGTCTCGAGCTGATCTGCGGACGGCAGCTCCCCGTAGATCAGCAGGTAGCTGACCTCGATGAACGACGACTTGCCCGCAAGTTGTTCGATCGGGTATCCGCGGTAGCGCAGGATGCCTGCGTCACCGTCGATGTACGTGATGGCCGACTTGGTCGATGCGGTGTTGACGAACCCGCCGTCCAATGTCGTATAGCCGGTGGTGGCCAGCAACTTTCCCAGCTCGATGCCGTTGTTGCCTTCGGAAGCCTCGGCAATCGACATGGAGTATTCGCCACCGGGATAGGTGAGGGTGGCTTTGGCGTCATTCTCAGCGGGCACGAATGGTCCCTCTCGAACTCGTGTAACGGACACGTACTTGAAGCGGACAGTTCTTACGTCGATAGTGAAACTAGTCTCTCGACGCCTCGGACGCCCAGGGAGGGTCGGCACCGGGGCGCGAAACCGTGATTGCCGCTGCCTTCGCGGCGAACTCGAGCGCTTGCTGCCAATCTTGCTTGCTCATCGCTTTCACCGCGTTCGATGTGATAATGGTCTCCTTCTGCAAAAAGCTCAGCAGAGCCCCGTGCACGGTGTCACCAGCGCCGATCGTGTCGACGACATCGACGGCCACACCCGGCACCGAGATCTCGTCGGTTGCAGTGAAGACCGAGATGCCGTCGCCGCCGCGGGTCATGACCACAGCGGTGACCCCGGCCGCGAGCCAGTCGTCGACGGTTGTCCCCTGCGTCCCCAGCCCCAGCCAGAACGAGTCGTCCTCGGACACCTTGAGGATGTCGATGCTGGGCAACCACGAGCGGAAGCGGTCACGGAAACCGTCGGCGGTGATGTCGCCGCTGGTGCTGTCGATGGCGGCCGGGCGAATGTTGGGGTCGAGCATCGTGAGCTTGCCCGCCGCCCGCGCCCGGTGCAGCAATCCCGCGTACATCGACGCACCCGGCTCGTAGAGCAACGACAACGTGCCGAACGAGAGAACACTGATCTCGTCCGGGAGATCGCCGGGATCGGCCACGAGCCGATCGGCGGTGCCGTCGGCATAGAACGAGTACTCGGCGCTGCCGTCCTCGGCGAGAGTGGTCATCGCCAAGGTGGTCGGCTCGTCGCCGCGCTGGACCCACGAGATGTCGACGCCTGCGTCGCGCAGACTCGCCAGGATCTGCTCCCCGAAGGGATCGCGCGATATCCGTGAGAGATACGCGACGGGCGAACCCAATCGACCGATCGCGACGGCGACGTTGAACGGTCCGCCGCCGAGCTTGGGCGAGAGCAGCGGCCCCTCGTGCACCGGGACCAAGTCCACCAACGCTTCGCCGCACACCAGAATCGTCACTTCTCGTACCTCATTCCCCAGGTGCCCGACCAGATTTGCCCCGGTTCGAGCACGATCAGATCGATCTCGGAGTTCAACGCATCGGGTGGGCACGTCATCGGTTCGATCGCCAACGCCCGCCCTCGGTCGGGATAGGCCTGATCGTTGGCCGGATCGGCGGTGAACACCTGCACCCAGCCGAAGCTCGCGTCGGTCCACAAGACGGTCGCAGTGCCGTCGGGGCCACGCAGAACATGGTTCGCACGGCCGTCGCCGTCGGGCAGCGACGCACTGAACGGGGTGTCGAGCTGCACGCCCTGCAGCGTGCGCGGCTCCCGGAAGTCGTACTCGGTATCGGCCGTCGGAACCGAATTGCCCACGGGCAGATTGCGCACCGGATCGAGCGGTAGCCGTGTCCCGGCGGAGAGCTCGAGCGTGCACTCGTCGAGCGGCACATCCCCCACTCGGACGTAGGTGTGGAAACCCATCCCGTACGGCGCGGCCGAATCACCGGTGTTCTTCGCGGACGCGGTCACGGTGAGACCGTCCGCCGACAGCTCGTGCACCACCGTCACCGTCAACGAGAACGGCCATCCCTCATGCGTCCCGACGTCCACGCTCTGCTCGACGCGACTGTCGGTGTGTTCGACGAGAGTCCACGCCACCTTTCGGACGAAACCGTGACTGGCGTTGTTGCGTGAGGGCTCGCTGATCTCCAACCGATGTTCGACGCCTTCGAAGGCGAACGTCCCGTCGGCCGTCCGGTTGGGCCACGGGGCCAACACGAGCCCCGCCGACAGCGGCGGCTTCGAACCCGCCTCCCACGTCTCGGTGAGCGCGGCACCGTCGTATTCGAGAACCCGCAGGCCCGCTCCGACGGCAGCGATGTCTGCCCGATACTTGCCGCTCGTCAACGAGTAGGTCTGTGCGTCAGCCATGACCGCCATTGTTCACCACCACACCCACTCGGTAGCGAATGAATGCCGGAAGCGCCAGCGCAGCGATCGAGACACCGATGACGACCAGTACGCCGCCGCCGGCTGCGGCGGCTGCTGTCCCCACCGATGCGGCTGCGGCACCGTGCAGCACGTCACCGATGCGAGGCCCTCCCGCGACGACGACGATGAAGACACCTTGCAATCGGCCGCGCATCTCGTCGGTCGCCACCGTCTGCAGCATCGTGCTGCGGAACGCCGCCGAGATCATGTCGGCCCCGCCGCCCAGAGCCAGGAACGCCAGCGCGAACCACAGGGCAACGGCGGTCGCCCCGTCGGTGGCCGCGCCGACGGCGACGCCGAACCCGATCATCGCCACGCCCCACACGACGATGCAGATCAGCACCGCCAGGCCTTGCCTGCGCACTCGTGGAAGCCAGCCGGAGAACACTCCGCCCACCACCGCCCCGGCGGACATGGCCGCGAACAACATGCCCAGCACCGGCCCGCCCGACGCCGGATCACCGAAGCTCTCGTGCGCGATCTGCGGAAAGAGTGCCCTGGGCATACCGAACACCATGGCAATGATGTCGACGACGAACGAAGCCAGCAGCACCTTCTGGGTGGCGAGATACGCGAAACCGTCGAACACCGAACGCAATCCGGCTCGCTGACCCGACTTCGCCGGCGGAATCCCCGGCAGCCGGATCACTGCCCACAGCGTGGCGAACAGTGCGATGGTGTCGATCAGATACAGCGTCTCGAGCCCGATGTAGTAGATCAGGATGCCTGCACTGAGCGGGCCTGCGATCGCACCGAAGTTCATCACCGTCATGTTCAGCGAGTTCGCGGCGGGCAGCTGCTCGGCGGGCAGGATGCGCGGGAGAATGGCGCTGCGGGTCGGCTGGTTCACTGCGAAGAACGCTTGCTGAACGGCCAACAGCACCAGGATGATCCACACATTGTTCAGGTCGAGAAACGCCTGCAGCCAGAACAGCGCAGATGTTCCGATCAAACCGCACGTGGTGATCATCAGCAGGGTGCGGCGGTCCATCACATCGGCCAGCGCGCCGCCCCACAGACCGAACACGATGAGCGGCACCAGAGCGAACACACCCGTCAGGCCCACGTAGGCAGAGCTCAGCGTGATCTGGAATACCTGTTGCGGCACAGCAACAATGGAGAGCTGGGCACCGATGACGGTGACGATGTTCGCCAGCCACAGCCGACGGTAGGCCGGAGTCTTCAGCGGTGTCGTATCGGCAAGAATGCCGCGCAACCCGCTCACGGCTGCAGACGCTCGATCACACCACTTGCCACCGTCAGGCGAATCCTGTTGTGCATTCGGCTGGTTCGGCCCTGCCAGAATTCGACCGTCTCCGGCTCGACGCGAAAGCCGCCCCAGTTCGGCGGTACCGGTACCTCGACACCGTCGAACGTTGCGGTGACCTCGGCCAGCTTGGCGGCCAGCTCTTCCCGCGAGCCGACAGCGCGTGACTGCTCGGATGCCCATGCCCCCAGCTGGGAGCCGCGCGGCCTGGTGCGCCAATAGGTTTCGGTGGTCTCGGCGTCGACCTTGACCACCGAGCCGCGCACGGTGAGCTGCCGGGCACTCGCGATCCACGGGAAGGTCACCGACGCGTAGGGATTCACCACGAGCGCGCGGCCCTTGTCCGAGTCGTAGTTGGTGTAGAAGACCACGCCGTCGGCGTCGAGACCTTTGCACAGCACGGTGCGAGTCGCGGGTCTGCCCGCCTCGTCGACGGTCCCCAACACGATGGCGTTGGGCTCGGGTAGATCTGCCGCTACCGCGTCGGCCAACCACTGCTGTGCCAGTGGGAACCACCCGCGGGCCAGAGCGTCGACCTCGAGGTCGTCGGGCTCGCCGTAGTCGACCCGCATGTGCGCCAGGCGCTGTTCATCTGCAGACACGAACCCAGACGCTACTCCCGCGTACATGCTCGCTATGGTTCTGGCACAGTACGCCCGGATGCGGCGCAGAGCCGGGCGCAAACGCGACGAGGGAGTCCACAGGCCATGGCTGTTCAACACGTTCCCGAGGATTTCGTTTCCGGTCTCGAAGGTGTCGTCGCGTTCACCTCCGACATCGCCGAACCCGACAAGGACGGCGGCGCACTGCGCTACCGCGGCGTCGACATCGAAGAACTCGTCGCACAGAACGTCACCTTCGGCGACGTCTGGGCCCTGCTCGTCGACGGCGCATTCGGCCGCGGCCTCCCACCGGCCGAACCCTTCCCCCTCCCCATCCACACCGGAGACGTCCGCGTCGACGTCCAAGCCGGCCTGGCGATGCTCGCCCCCATCTGGGGCTACCAACCCCTGCTCGACATCGACGACACCACCGCCCGCGACAACCTCGCCCGCGCCTCGGTGATGGCCCTGTCCTACGTCGCCCAATCCGCCCGCGGTATCTACCAACCCGCCGTCCCCCAGACCCGCATCGACCAGGCCGCCACCGTCACCGAACGGTTCATGGTCCGCTGGAAAGGCGAACCCGACCCCGCCCACGTCGCCGCCATCGACGCCTACTGGGTCTCGGCCGCCGAACACGGCATGAACGCCTCCACCTTCACCGCCCGCGTCATCGCCTCCACCGGAGCCGACGTCGCCGCCTGCCTGTCCGGTGCCATCGGCGCCATGTCCGGACCCCTGCACGGCGGCGCACCCGCCCGCGTACTACCGATGATCGAACAAGTCGAGAGGACCGGCGACGCCCGCGCCCTGATCACCGGCATCCTGGACCGCAGGGAAAAGCTCATGGGCTTCGGGCACCGCGTCTACCGCGCCGAAGACCCCCGCGCACGCGTCCTGCGCGCTACCGCGAAAAGGTTGAACGCACCCCGCTACGAGGTCGCTGCCGCGCTCGAGCAGGCCGCGTTGACCGAACTGCGTGAACGCCGCCCCGACCGCGCCATCGAAACCAACGTCGAATTCTGGGCCGCAGTGATCCTCGACTTCGCCGAAGTACCCGCCCACATGATGCCCGCGATGTTCACCTGCGGACGTACCGCAGGCTGGTGCGCACACATTCTCGAGCAGAAGCGCCTCGGCAAGCTCGTTCGCCCGGCCGCCCTGTACACCGGCCCCGAACCCCGCACCCCCGAGTCCGTCGACGGCTGGGAACTGATCCGGTAGTCGAAGCCGCGGCGGCACCCGACTAGCCTATGGGTGCCATATTCCATCGACGCTAGGACGCGCTACTCCATGGCCGATTTGCCGATCATTCCCGCCGATCTCCTGCCCGCCGACGGACGCTTCGGTTGCGGCCCGTCCAAGGTTCGCCCCGAGCAGCTGCAATCCCTGGTCGACGTCGGCGCGTCCGTGTTCGGCACCAGCCACCGACAGAAGCCCGTCAAGGACGTCGTCGGACGCGTACGCAGTGGCTTGAAAGATCTGTTCTCGCTCCCCGAGGGCTACCAGGTGGTGCTCGGCAACGGTGGCACCACCGCGTTCTGGGACGCCGCTGCGTTCGGCCTCATTCGCGAGAAGTCGCTGCACCTCACCAACGGCGAGTTCAGCTCGAAGTTCGCCTCGGTGGCCAAGAACAACCCCTTCATCGGCGATCCCATCGTCGTCAAGGCCGAGCCGGGCAGTGCACCCGAGCCCACCTCCGACCCGTCCGTCGACCTCATCGGTTGGGCACACAACGAGACGTCCACGGGCGTGGCTATTCCGGTCAGCCGTCCGGCCGGCTCGGAGAACGCCCTCGTCGCGATCGACGCCACCTCCGGTGCGGGCGGTCTTCCGGTGAACGTCGCCGATTCCGACGTCTACTACTTCGCGCCGCAGAAATGCTTCGCCGCCGACGGTGGGCTGTGGGTCGCGCTGATGAGCCCGGCCGCGCTCGCCCGCGTCGACGAGATCGCCTCCAGCGGCCGTTGGGTACCGGACTTCCTGTCTCTGCCGATCGCCGTCGACAACAGCAGCAAGGACCAGACGTACAACACCCCGGCGGTGGCGACACTGCTGCTGTTCGCCGATCAGATCGAATGGCTCAACTCGCAGGGCGGCCTGGATTGGGCCACCAAGCGCACCGCCGATTCCTCCTCGCGCCTGTACGACTGGGCCGAGAAGAGCGAGTTCGCAACGCCGTTCGTGACCAACCCGGATCACCGCAGCCAGGTTGTCGGAACCATCGACTTCGACGAGAAGGTCGACGCAGCCCAGGTTGCCAAGATCTTGCGCGCCAACGGCGTCGTCGACACCGAGCCGTACCGCAAACTCGGCCGCAACCAGTTGCGTGTCGGTATGTTCCCGGCCATCGAGCCGGACGACATCACCGCGCTGACGAAGAGCATCGACTGGGTCGTCTCCACCCTGAGCTGATTCCAGGGATGAGCTGATTACCAGCAAGCTCACAGCTGGGTCGCTCCCTTCGAGGCCTACACTTGCATTCAAGTACGCAAGCGTAACGACCTCGGAGGGAGCGCTCGTATGTTCAGGCTCCTGGCATTCGCGCTGCGCATTCGCGTAACGCTGGTCTACTGCATCCTCGCGGCGGCAGGCACGGTAGCGCTCGGCCAGATCGGGCCGCACGACCGGTGGCACGTGCTGCACGCAGCGAGTACCAACCTGCACAATCTGACCGACGGCCATCTCGCCACCCTCGTCACGAGCGTCTTCCTCACCGAGGGTCGGGTGAACTGGCTGTGGCTCGCCGGAGTCGCAATCCTGTTCGCCGTCGCCGAATGGATATCCGGTTGGCGACGATTCCTGGTCACGTTCAGCGCCGGCCACATCGGCGCGACGGCTCTCGTTGCCGTCGGACTGTTCATCGGAATACGCGTCGATTGGTTGGCCGACTCACTGGCGATGGCAGTCGACGTCGGGGTCAGCTACGCAGCGGCAGCGGTGGCCGGATCCATGATTCGTTACCTGCCGATGCCGTGGCGGCTGGGCTGGGCCGCACTCTGGATCGCGGTCGTCGCCGTCAGCGGGATATCGAACCCGTCGTTCACTGCCGTCGGACACGCGGTCGCCCTGAGTATCGGCCTCGGCCTGGGCACGTTGTACTTACAGAGGGACGTATCGATGTTGCGTCACAAGACAATTGACGCAACATCGGCCGATCGAGTGCAGCCGAGCCCGCAGCTGTCTACTCTCTGATGGAGAAACGATCGCCGGCGCAGCGATGCGTGTCGAACACCCACCGAGGACACCCGGTGAACTAGGGTCGAATTCGACGGTATCGCGAGCCGGCGCGATGAGGAGGTCACAGTGCGAGACTTACACGTGGTGGGTCTCGAGGCCGACGGAAAGTTCGTCGTGTGCGCAGATCCCAAGACCGGCGACAGATTCCGGCTTCCGGCCGACGACAAACTCCGCGCGGCCTCACGCGGCGACATCGCTCGACTAGGACAGATTGAGATCGAAATGGACAGCTTGCTTCGGCCGAAGGAAATCCAGGCTCGAATTCGGAGTGGAGCGACCATCGAACAGGTCGCCGCCGATTCCGGAATGGCCGTCAGCCGCGTCGAGGTGTTCGCTCACCCCGTTCTGCTCGAACGCTCGCAGGCCGCGTCGATGGCTCAGGCCGGGCATCCGCTGCGCCACGACGGACCCGCCGTTCAGACTCTGCTCGACATCGTCACCCTTGCCTTCCGCGCTCGTGGCCACAATCTCGACGACGCCGAGTGGGACGCATGGCGCGACGAGGACAACAAGTGGGTCGCACAGCTGAAGTGGCAGGCGGGACGCACCACCAACAAGGCGCACTGGCAGTTCCTGCCCGACGGACACGGCGGAACCATCGCGCCGCTCGACGACACCGCACACGAACTGATCGACCCCGACTTCGGTCGTCAGCTACGGGGCCTCGCTCCGGTACGCGCCCTCGCGCCCGCATCGGCAGACGACGAGGCCTCGCAGCAGAGCTTCGACGAGTACTACGGAACCACCTCGGACAGCGAACTCGATGCCGAGACGGTCGAGATCGAGGCCGACGAGACCCCGGCCCCCGAAGTCGATCAGCCGCGCGAGCCGGTGGCCAGAGACCCCAAGCCCGCGCCCAAAGCTGCACCCGGTCACGGCGGCAAGGACAAACGCGGCAAACCAGCCATGCCGTCCTGGGAAGACGTCCTGCTCGGCGTCCGTAGCAGCGGTCACAACTGACTTCGTCGATGCACAACTGACTTCGCCGATGACCGATTTACCGCTCGGTGACAAATTGCCGACGCTCACGCCGTAGGCTTCCGACGAAGCTTACGGAGAGAGAGGTGCCGGCAGTGGGGGCCAAAGCGTCAACGATCTGGTACGTGGACACACCGGATCCGATTTCTGTCCTCCGAGAGGCAACCACCTCGGACTGGAATGCTGCGACGGCCCTCGTCGGTCGCCTGTACCCCCACCTGACCGCTGTGCCCCTCGCTCAGGGTCCGATATCGACATCGGCGGGTGTGGACGACGATCACGTCTTCATCGGCTGTTATCCGGGCGTGACCGTGGTGTGCGGGTCCAATATTTCGGTGCCGACACCGTCGACGCTTCCCGAATCCTTCACTCGCCCTCTGGCATCCGAGCACACCTATCTCGTCGCATCGGATCCCCAGCACGCGTGGGGCGCCTTCGCCTACTGGGAACGCGGTGAATTTCGTCGATCGTTCAGCGCCACTCCGGTGTACATCTACGAGGACGCAGGCCTACCGCTGGTGTGGGAGCGGTCGTTCTGGGCCGGTGAGCATCCGCTGATCTATCCCCCCGGAGTGATGCCGGATCCGCAGTCTCTGCCGTTTCACCCGCAGGAATTCGCCGAGGCCGCCAACTCCCAATGGCTCGGATTCCGCTACACCGGCGCTCCGCACCCCGGTGAATTCGATCCGGCCACACTGCCGGTCTGCGGCTTCACGATGTACGTTCCCGGGCAGGAGCCACCGCCGCCGAACCAGCAGAGCCGAGGCTCGAACGGTTCGAGTGGCCAGGCCCCCATGCCGGAGGCCTCGGACCAGACGGCACCGCGACCGAAGAAACGTTGGTTCTCGCGCAAATAGGCGAGTCAGAAGGCCAGGGCCGCCAGTGCCACGAAGCTCAGTAGCGCACCGGCACTCGCACCGTAGACGGCCCAGCGCCAGACCGGGACGGCGATCCACCGCAGGACCGTCGGGGCTGCGCCTGCCACGACGATGATGTTCAAGCCGATCGCGAGCAGCGGTTGAATTCTGGCCAGTTCCAGGCCGAATGCCGTCAGTGCCACCGCCACCAGTGTCGCCGAGATCAGGGCGATCGGAAGACCGGTCCAGCGAACACCCGGGTCGCGACCGGTCACGTCAGGCGCACCCGTTCGTAGAATCCCATTGCCGCAGCCGTCGCGACGTTGAGTGAATCGGTGCCCGGTGCCATCGGGATACGAGCCCGAATGTCCGTGGCGCGCATGGCATGCTCGGTCAGACCCGGGCCCTCTGCGCCGAGCAGCAACGCGACCTTCTCCCCCGTCATCGCCGTGGCCAGCGATACGGCCTCCGGATTGGGCGTCAGTGAGATCAGCTGAAAACCGTGCGCGCGAACACGATCGAGACCACGCGGCCACTCGGGCACCTTCGCGAAGGGCACGCGCAGCACATGCCCCATCGACACCCGTACCGAACGCCGGTACAGCGGATCCGCGCACGCAGCACCGAACAGCACGGCATCGACGCCGAGGCCGGCCGCATTCCGGAACATCGACCCGAGATTCTCGTGGTCGTTGACGCCCTCGAGAATCGCTACCGTTTTCGCGCCGCCCAGCACCTCGTCCAGTTCCAGGGCCTGCGGCCTGTTCGCCGCCGCCAACACTCCACGATTGAGATGGAAGCCGACGACCTCGGCCATCACCTCGGCCGATGTCCGATAGAACGGGACATCCGATTCTGCGAGATCGTCGCGCAACGCGTCGAGCCGTCGATCCACGCCGAGCAGGCTGATCATCGGAAAACGTGAGGTCAACAGGCGCTGCGCAACAAGCACCCCCTCGGCGATCACCAAACCTTTGCCCTCGGGCAGATCGGGTCGCCTGTCCGAGGAGTTGAGGTCGCGAAAATCGTCCAGCCGGGGGTCGAGAGGATCGTCGACATCGATTACATGAACCACCCGCTCATCTTGTCACCCGGCCTTTCCGGCAGTCCGTCGGCGAAGGCCTACATCTGTGTCGACGGGTCGTTCCGCAGGCTCCACTCCTGTATGGAAAAGTAAAGAGCGATGACTACCGACGAATCGATCACCATCCGCACCGCCTCCGACCACGACTGGGATGCCGTCGCGCTACTCGACGCCCACGCGTTCGGCGAGCACCAGAACGCCGAGGATCTTGCCGAGACGCAGATCCTCACCAAGTCCGAGCACGTGTACCTGGCATGGGACGGCGAGACCCCGGTGGGTGTCGCCATGCACTTCCCGATGTCGGTGACCGTTCCGGGCGGCGCGCAGGTCGAGGCCTCCGGAGTGTCCTGGGTGTCCGTCGCACCGACGCATCGACGACGCGGCATCCTGCGATCGATGTTCACCCAGCAGCACCGCGCTCTGAACGACGCTGGTGCGCCGCTGTCTTTGCTGACAGCCAGCGAGGCGACAATCTACGGACGCTTCGGGTACGGGCCGGTGACCGAGGAGATCAGCGTCTCGATCGACCGTCGGTTCGCGCAGTTCCGCAAGGACGCTCCCCCGGCGACGGGTGTGCGGCTGATCGAGTCGGCCGAGGCCACCGAACTGCTCCCGGACATCTACCACCGGTGGCAGCAGCAGACCGCAGGCGCGCAGCCCAAGCCGCCGATCCGCTGGGAGCGCTTCTTCGCCGATCGTGAGAACCGACGCGGCGGACTGACCGCACTGTTCTTCATCGTCCATGCCGACGGATACGTCGCCTACCGCCGCGGACGCAATCCCAGCCGGGTGGTGGTGGAGGAATTCATCGCCGTGACGGACGACGCGTACGCCGCGCTGTGGCAGATCCTGGTCGGGGTCGACCTGGTCGACACCATCGAGGTCCGGCAGGCACGGGACGAAGCACTGCCGTTCCTGCTGAGCAACAACCGGCTACCGAAGGTCACGGCTCACCACGACGCTCTGTGGGCCCGCATCATGCACGTCGAGGCAGCGCTGGAGGCGCGCACGTACGCTCTCGACACGTCGCTGATCATCGCCGTTCGAGATCCGTTCCTCGAAGCGGGCGGTACCTACTCGTTCACCGTGACCGATGGCAAGGCGACCTGTACCCGGGTGGAGTCCGAACCGGACATCGAACTCGACATCGATGTGCTCGCCAGCATCTACTTCGGCACGCACCGGGCTCGATTGTTCGCCGCGGCCAATCGCCTCACCGCCCGCAACGAGGAATCTCTGCATGCACTGGATCTGACGTTCGGAACAGCGCGCCCGGCCGTCATGGGCTGGGGTTTCTAGACCGGGCTGTTCGGCTTGTCGAGCGCGGTCGCCGCGCCGCCCTCCATCCGGAGGGCGGCGGACAGCGTCACCGCGAGCAGCACCGTCGTGTAGGCGATGAATTCGACGCTGCCGTGACCGCTCGTGGCGTGGTAGATCAACGGTGCCGTGCCCCCGAAGAGCGAGTTCGCCACGGCGTAGCCGAAGCCGACGCCCAGCGCTCGGATGTGTGGGGGAAATACTTCCGCCTTGGCGATGCCGTTCACGGACAGGTAGCAGGTGAGCACGAAGAATGCGCTCACCAGAATGACGAGGACGGCAAGTGGGGATGCGAGACGTGCGGTCGCCTGCACCAACGCCCCGGTGGCAGGTATCCCCAGCGCCCCGAACACGACGAGCAGGGGCTTTCTGCCGATACGGTCGCTCAGTGCACCGCCGACCGGCTGCAGCACCATGAGCACGACGAAGGCCGCAAGTACGAGGCCGGTCGCGGTGAGCTCTCCCCTGGCCCCGTCCGCGGCGAAGAACGTCTCGCGAACGATCGAGGGAACCGTGACGGTGTAGGTGTAGAACGCCGCGCTTCCTCCCGCGGTCAGCAGGAACACCCAACTCAGCGGACGCCAGTGATCGCGAAACAGCGCTCCCATCGTGGCGTCCCGGTCCGCCTGCGGTGCCGTCGGTTCTCGCGGGGCGCGATCGAGTCCGCGCGCCCACCACAGCGACGCCAGGCCGGCCGCGCCTCCCGCGGCGAACGCGAGGCGAAAGCCCCACTCGGAGATTGCCGCGCGGTCGGTGCTCGCGAGCAGCACGAGTAGACACGCCTGCGCGAGCACGAGGCCGCCGACGATGGTCGCGGCCTGGAACGAGGCGAAGAATCCGCGATGACCTCGCGTGCCCGACTCGGAGAGCAACACCGTCGCCGCCGCATATTCACCACCGGTTGCGATGCCTTGGACGATGCTCACGACCGCGAGGATCACCGCTGCCCAGGCACCGATGTCGTGGACCGTGGGAGTGACCGCCAGGGCAACCGATCCGGCCGACATGAGCGTGACCGCCGCGACGAGCGCGAACTGTCGGCCTCGCACGTCCGCGAGCCTGCCGAACAGCCACGAGCCGAGCGGGCGCACGACGAAGGTCAGTGCGAAGAGTCCGTAGACGTACACGAGTGAGTTCGTCGAGGCCGGATCGAAGAACTCGGTCCGAAAGTACGGCGCGAACGTGGCGTAGAGGTACAGGTTGAACCACTGCACGAGGTTCGGCACCGAGCCCACCAGAATGACGCGCATCTGTGTACGACGGCCGGGCCCAACTGCAGGCCTCGCCGGGTCAGTGCGATTCACGAGCTGAAAGTACCCGAACACGTGCGTTCCCGCAGGTGAGCCGCTTATCCCGCCAAACCGTGGGTGAATGCGAAGTGCACGGCCTGAGCCCGGTCACGTAGTTGGGCCTTGGCGAACAGATGATTGATATGTGTTTTGACCGTCGCCTCGCTCACGAACATCTGCTGAGCGATCTCCCGATTCGAGAGGCCTGCGGCGATCGCGCGTAGGACGTCCAGCTCGCGTGGCGTCAACCCGGCCGGGATCTGCTGCGTGCGAGGCGCTTCGACGGCTCCGAGCAATCGTGCCTGGACCTCCGGGTTCAGCACCGCCTGCCCCGCTGCGGCCGCCCGCAATGCCGCCGCGATCTCGACCCGTCCGGCGTCCTTGGTGAGATATCCGCGTGCGCCTGCGCCGAGTGCATCGAGTATCGAGCGTTCGTCCGAGAAGGTCGTCAACACCACCACGGGCAAATCGGGGAAGCGCCCCTTCAGGATTCGCGTCGCTTCGATTCCGTCGGTTCCCGGCATCCGCAGATCCATCAGCACCACGTCGAGGGGATCGTCGCTCATCGCCGCGGTCACCTCGGTGACCGCGCTCGCTCCGTCGGCAGCGGTCGCAACTACGGTGATGTCCTCGATCAGGTCCAACATCGTGGCCAGTGCCTCGCGCACCGACGCCTGATCGTCGGCGATCACTATCCGAATGCTCATGCTCTCGTTTCCGTATCCGGTTCAGCGCGGTTGTGCAGAGGTACTTCGGCACGCACTACCCAGCCTCGCCCGTCGGGACCGGCAGTGACCGACCCGCCGACGAGCGCGGCGCGCTCGCGCATACCGACAAGACCCATCCCGGTGCTCTCGACCGGGTCCGGTGGAGAGAGGGCCGGGCCGTTGGCCACGGAGAGTTCGACCGATCCGGCATCGAACCGAAGCACCACATCGACAGCAGCCCCGGGGGCGTGGTTGCGTGCGTTGGTCATCGCCTCCTGCGCGCACCGAACCATGAACTGGGCCTGCGGAGTATCGAGATCGCGAACCGTGCCGTCGACACGGAAACTCGCGTCCTCGCCCACGAGAGCGGCCAACGTCGGCACGAGGGGCAGCGCATCCTGACGCAAAGTCTGCACGGCACGGCGGGTCTCGGTGAGTCCTTCCCGAACGAGACTCTGCGCCTTGCCCACTGCCGCTCTGGCCTCCTCGGCACGGCCGGCCTCGAGCAACGCGTCGGCGACTTCGAGCTGCATGTTGACTCCGGACAGCGAGTGAGCGAGTACGTCGTGAATGTCGCGGGCGATGCGGGCACGCTCGGCCAGGGCATGCTCGCGGAGTTCGGCATCGGTGGCGCGGCGCGCATTACGCAGTGCGTCCAGCCGACTGCGCCGTGAGTACCCGATCAGCACCGGCCAACCTGCGAACAACCCTGTAGCCCATGGCCATCCGTCGACACCATTGTGTTCGGCGATCAACAGCGCGGTTGCGCACGCCACGCTGAGCGCGATCGCGAACGGGAACGAGACGGAAGGCTTGAATCGCCACCCCGCATGTCCCGCGATCAGAAACGGGAACAGCGTTGCCGCAGTGGTGCCCCCGAGGGGAAGCATCGCTGCGGACGCGACCAGCGCGACACCCGCACCGACCAGAGACGAACGCGGACCCACGAACCGCCGCGGAATTGCCGATGCCATCAGCACGACACTGTTGACGACGAGCAGCGCGAGCAGAATCGGATTGCTCAGGTCCGAGGTGGCGAAGGCCGCGACGATCACGATGGCCGCAACATACGGCCGGCTCGACAGCCTGAGGCTGTCGAGCGTGGGCAACCGTACGTCGGGGTTGGGTGCCGATGTCACCGAATCTTCGTTCCTCCGCCGCGAACCCGATTGTGCATGTCGGACAGCGTAGGCGAGATCGTGTGGTGACCGGACTTGTCGGCACGCCAGACGATGGTGGCGTCGGAGTGCATGGCGCGGTAGAGAACGGCGATCGACTCGGCGAGGAATCCGATGCCCACGGCCAGCATCGTGGCCTGACCGGCGACGGACGCCGCGGTCGGATCGATGGCGCTTTCCACCGGAATCAGCAGCACGCGGACGGCGATGGCCGCGATCCACAGGCCGATCGACGCGACCGAGTACCGCATCCAGGCCGTCCCGTCCCGCTCGGAGATCCTGACGGTGTAGCCGCGGATCACCCCGAAGCCCACGCCGACGATGCAGCCGAGGAGGAGGAACCCGATGGCCGTGGCCGACAGGTCCGTGGAGTTCAGTGATGCCAACCCGACGAGCGCCAGAATCGCCGGCAGCACCAGCATGCGCCGGGCTTCCATGAGCTGGCCGGTCATGCGCCGCACCAGCAGGTATCCGACCAGGAGGACTACGAGAGCAATCGTTGCAATGTTCATGGCAGTAACGCTACGAAGATCGCGGTGGTGGCGAATCGACCCACGGGTGGAGATCGGGTGGAGAACGACAGTCATGACTTTTGTCATGGCTGGACCGTGACGGTGTCACCTCAGGTCATGATGCGCTGCACTGTTTTCGGTGGTCCGGGCGCAGCAGACTCGTAGTCATGAAGCAACCAGACGAAGGAAATCTGTTCACCGATCTGATGGAGCTCGGACCGGCTCCGACCATGGCGCGTGAGATCGTCGTCATCGTCATCAGCCTTGCCATTGTCGCCGTGCTGTTCGCGATCGTCGGTACGTCGCTTCCGGCGTTCGTCGCACTCGGCGTCATCGTCGCCTTCATGGGCGTCCGGTTCGTCATCGGACTGCGCCAGTGGGGAAAGCAATCATGACCATCATCGACGTCGACGGCATGACGCGTCGCTACGGCTCGGGCAAGAACGCATACGAGGCCGTCCAGGCTCTCGATCTGCATATCGCCGAGGGTGAGCTGTTCGGACTACTGGGCACCAACGGTGCCGGCAAGACCTCGACTCTCGAAGTGATTCAGGGTCTTTCGCGGCCCAGCAGGGGCACGGTACGGATCATGGGAATGGATCCTGTGGCCGATCGCCGTAAGGTGCGGCCGGCTCTGGGCATCATGTTGCAGAAGGGTGGCCTGCCACAGGATCTGACGACGGCCGAGAGTCTGCGGATGTGGGCCGGCACCTGCAGCGATCCGTTGCCGGTGACCGAGGTACTCGGTCGCGTCGACCTGGCCGATCGCGCCGATACTCGGGTGAAGTTTCTCTCCGGCGGCGAGCAGCGCAGGCTGGACCTCGCCTGCGCGATCATCAGCCGTCCGCGCATCCTGTTCCTGGACGAGCCCACCACCGGTCTCGACCCCGAAAGTCGCCGCAACACATGGCGATTGATTCAGGAGCTGAAGAACTCCGGCGTGACGATCATGTTGACGACGCACTACCTGGACGAGGCCGAGTCGCTGTGCGATCGACTTGCGATCATGCACCGCGGCAGGGTTGTTCGCAGCGGCACCGTGGACGAGGTGGTCGCCGACCATCCGGCGAAGATCGAACTGAAGGCCCCGGGCACGGCACTACCGTCGCTGCCGGGCACGTCGATGGACGTCTCGGGTGACACGATCTCGATCCAGACGTCCTCGGTACAGGACACCTTGACCGACCTGCTGCTGTGGGCTCGCACCAGCGGGGTGACCCTGCACGGTCTCGACGCCCGGGCGGCATCGCTGGAGACCGTGTTCCTTTCCATCGCAGACGAATTCGACAATCCGGACTTCACAGACCAGAAGGTGATGAGCGCATGAACACGATGACCGCCCTGTCGCGAGCAGAGTTCACGCTGCTCGGACGCAACCGCGTACTGCTGTTCAACGCGGTCGTGATGCCGTTGATCTTCCCCGTCGTGCTGCTGATCGTCGGCAGCCGGGGCGAGAACGGATTGACCGACACCGGCGTCGGAGCTGCGCTCGAGATCTTCGCACTGTTCCTGCTGGTGTTCATGGTCTACTACAACATGCTCTCGATCTACGCCACACGTCGAGACGAGTTGGTGCTCAAGCGACTTCGCACCGGGGAGAGCTCGGACGTTCAGATTCTGCTCGGCCCGGCAATACCCTCACTGATCCTCACCGTCGCACTCGGTCTGATCGTCGGTGCCGTTGTGGTGGCCTTCGGCGGCCCGGTTCCCACCAATGCTTTGCTCGTCGCCGTTGCCCTTCTCGGTGGTGCCGCATTGTTCGCCGCTCTGGCATTGATCACGTCTGCCTTCACCCGCAACGCCGAAGCGGCGCAGATCACCAGCCTGCCGGTCATCCTTATCGCCATGGCCGGTTCGTCCCTGCTGCGCGACGTACTTCCGGATTCGCTGAGCAAGGTCATCGAACTGACTCCGATGGCGGCCGTGTCGGACCTGTTGAATCTGGGCTGGTTCGGTACCACCACGCCCGGCGACACGTCGATCGGATTCGCCGGCACCTTCGGCGAGGCCATAATGCCTCTCGCGGTGATGCTCGCCTGGATCGTCGGGAGCGTACTGATCGCCCGTACGCACTTTCGGTGGGAACCGCGGTCCTAGATCACACCTTTCGTCGACCGTCTGCAAGGCTGGAGATCATGAAGCTGTACGAGTACCTCAACCCACTGCACGGCTGGAACGAGAGCAGTGCAGTGGACAAGGTGCGCGTCTACACCCGCCAATCGTTCCTGCTGATCACCGTCGGTGTCGCCGGCGGCGCGATGCTGACAACGCTTCAGTACGACGACTACCTATCGACGGCGGCGGCAGCGGTGTGTGCCGCCGCCGCTTTCGTAGTTGTGCAGCGCACCCCCGAGCTCGGCGGTGAGTCGACGGCCAACCCACGAATCCCGTTGGCGGTCATGGCCGTCGCCGCCGTCGTGCTGGTTGCCGGAGGGACCACGAGCAACGCACTGTGGGCCGCCGTACTCGTCACCACTGCGGTCGCGACCCTGATTCCGTTGCGATGGTCCCTGGCCGCAGCCGTGGCGGCCGCTGCGCTTGCGGCGGCTCTGGGAACCCCGGCAGTGGAAACTCTGATACTCGGCATCTTCATCGCCTTCATGGCGTTCACCGTCCAACTGTCGGCGTGGTTGCTGCGCATCGTCACCGAGCTCGACGCCACCCGCGACGCCGCCGCCGCCCTCTCGGTGGCCGAGGAGCGTTTGCGATTCTCGCGAGATCTGCACGACGTCGTCGGACGCGCACTCTCGGCCATAGCCGTCAAGAGCGAACTCGCCGCGACGCTGGCTCGTCGGGGGGACGACCGAGCGGCCGGCCAGATGGACGAGGTTCGCATTCTGGCCCAGGAATCCATGGCCGACGCCAGAAAGCTGGTTCGGGGCTACCGATCGGTCGATGTGGCGTCGGAACTCGACGGAGCTCGATCGCTGCTGTCCGCCGCAGGCATCTCCACCGAACTGGTCGGCGAGACCTCGGTCCTGTCCGAGCGTGCGGCCGAGGCGGCCGCCTGGGTGGTCCGCGAGGGAGTGACGAACATTCTGCGACATTCCGCGGCTACCTACTGCCGGATCGAGCTGACCGACAACAGCATTCGACTGATCAACGATCATCCGCAACCATCGACCGGCCGCGACGACGGCACCGGCCTGAGCGGCCTGCGCGAAAGGTTGGTCGCAGTCGGAGGCACCGTGACGGCGGAGAAGACCAGCGACGACTTCACCCTCACGGCGATGTTGCCGACATCGCCCCAGAACCAGAGGACCACACCATGATCCGAGTCCTGTTGGCCGACGACGAAAATCTGATTCGGTCGGCGCTCGCGACCATGCTCGATCTCGAGGACGATATCGAGATCGTCGGTCAAGCCGACTCCGGCGAGACGGCACTGACCGTGGCCGCCACCCTCGCGCCCGACGTGGCGGTGCTGGACTTGCAGATGGGCGGGATCGACGGCATCGAGACGGCCCAGAAGATTGCCGAGACACTGCCCGCCTGCGTTTCGATCATCGTCACCAGTCACGGTCGGCCGGGCTACCTGAAGAAGGCGCTCGAAGCAGGCGTGCGGGGGTTCCTGCCGAAGACCACCTCGGCCGCCACCCTGGCCGAGGTGGTGCGCACCGTGCACGGCGGCGGACGCTACGTCGATCCGACGCTCGCCGCGGAAGCCATCGGGGCCGGGGACTCACCGCTCACACCGCGTGAGGCCGATGTGCTCGAGTTCGCCGCCGACGGCGCATCGATCGCGGAGATCGCACAGCGCGCGCATCTGTCGCCGGGGACCACACGCAACTACCTGTCGGCGGCGGCCGCGAAACTCGGGGCGGCGAACCGGCACGAGGCCTGCGCACTGGCCCGACGCCACGGGTGGATCTGACGAGCGTCAGACCTTGCTTCCGACGGCCACCGTGTCGAAGGTGGGCAGCCGGTGACCGTCGGCGGGCGGCACCACGGTGATCCGCAAGTTGTTGTGCCGCAGCAGATACACGGCTGCGAAGAGACCCGTCGCCAGTGAGATGACGCCGCCGAACACGAGCGGTGCGCGTGGATCGAGGACGTCGGCGAGCCAGCCGAGCACCGGGCTGCCCAGCGGGGTTCCGCCCAGGAAGCAGAGCATGTAGATGCCCATCACGCGCCCGCGCATGTCGGACGGTACCGACATCTGCAGAATGTTCATCGCCGACGTCGTGAACGTCAGCGTCAACGCGCCGGTGGGCACCAACAGAATGGCCACCAGAACGTAATTGGGCATCAACCCCACGAGCAGCTCGAACAGCCCGAACGCGATGACGGCACCGATGAAGAGCCGTAATCGCGGGGCCGTGGCGCGCCGGGCCGCCAGGGTCGCTCCCGCCAACGTGCCGACCGCGAGGGTGGTCGAGAGCAATCCGTATGCGTCGGCTCCGCTGCCGAACGTGTTGCGCGCCAACACCGACAGACTCAAGGGAAAGTTGAGACCGAACGTCGAGACCATGAACACCGTCGCCAGCAGGACGCGAAGGTCGCCCCGCCCCCAGACGTACCGGAAGCCTTCACGCACCTGCCCTTTGGCTCGCGGGGCGGGTTCGACGCGGAAGAGCTGATCGACGTTCATCGCCACGAGGGCACCGAACACCGCGGCGAACGACACCGCGTTGATGAGAAACACCCAGCCGGTACCGACGAGGGTGATGAGCACTCCGGACACAGCAGGGCCGACGATCCGCGCCATGTTGAACGTCATCGAGTTCAACGCGATCGCGTTGGAGAGAGTTTCCTTGCCGACCATCTCGATGGTGAACGATTGCCGCACCGGCGCGTCGATGGCGGACGAGCAGCCGAGGATGAAGGCGATGACGTAGACGTGCCACAGCTCGACCATGTTGCCGACGTCGAGCACGCCGAGCACCAGACCACAGACTGCGGCGAACACCTGGGTGATCATGAGGAGTTTGCGCTTGTCGTACCGGTCTGCCAGTACCCCACCCCAGACCGAGAGAAACAGCGTCGGCCCGAATTGCAGGGCCATGACGATGCCGACGGCGAAGCCGTTGCCGCCGGACAGCGTCAGTACGAGCCAGTCCTGGGCAACCCGCTGCATCCACGTTCCCACCAGCGAGACGATCTGCCCCGACGCCCACAATCGGTAGTTGCGAGTCTTCAGGGCAGCGAACATCGACGAACCGGATGTAGAGGAAGCAGGGGCCACCATTCAGATAATAAACCTAGGTAACTACTCGGAGTCGCTCACCAGGGCGCCGATGATGTTCACCGCGTCACGCAGAATGTCGAGCTGCTCGGCCGTGAGGCCCGCGAGCTGGGCGGTCATCCACGCCTCGCGCGCGCTCGCCTCGTCGGCGATCAGCTCCTGACCGGCAGGCGAGAGCGAGACGATCACCTGGCGTCCGTCGGTGGGGTGCGGAGTGCGCACCACGAGGCCGAGCTCGGCCAACGACGCGATCACCCGCGTCATCGACGGCGGCTGCACCCTCTCCCGCGCAGCCAACGCACCGGGCGTCATGTCGCCCTCCCGGCTCAGCGTGGCCAGAGCCGACAGCTGCGTCAGTGATACTTGCGAGTCCACTCGCCTACCTCGAAGGTGGCGAGTCAGCCTCACCACCGCAAGCGACAGATCGCTTGCCAATTCCCGGTTGTCTTTAACTACGTTTCCCGACGTCACAGCGCAGAGAATACGCCCTGGTACCGACCGCGCGTCATGTAACCGCCTCGGTGATGGGTCCCACCGCGAAATATGCAACAAACAGCAGTGCAACAATCCACAACAGGGGATGTACCGACTTCGCGCGGCCGGATCCGACCGCGAGTACCACCCAGGTGATGAAACCGACGCCGATCCCGTTCGCGATCGAGTAGGTGAACGGCATCACCACGATGGTCAGGAAGGCGGGCAGCGCGTAATCGAAGCGCTTGAAGTCGATGTCGAGTACCTGCCCGATCATCAGCGCACCCACCACGACCAGCGCGGGAGCAGCCGCTTCGATCGGGACGACGGCCGTGAGCGGAGTGAAGAACATGGCCAACAAGAACAGCAATCCGGTGACCACATTGGCCAGCCCGGTGCGGGCACCCTCGGCGATTCCGGACGCCGATTCCACGAACACGGTGTTCGACGACGCCGACGCACCGCCACCGACGATCGCTCCGGCACCCTCGACCACCAGAGCCTTACCGATGTTCGGCAGTTTCCCGTCCTTGTCCAGATTCGCTTCTTTGCCCAAGCCGGTCATCGTGCCCATCGCGTCGAAGAAGTTCGCGAGCACGAGCGTGAACACCAGCAGGCTTGCCGCCAGCACGCCGATGCGAGTGAACGCTCCGAAGAGATCGACGTTGCCGACCAGCGACAGATCGGGAGATTGCACCAACTGGCTCGGCAACTGCGGCACCGACAGATTCCACCCCTTGGGGTCGACGCCGTTGGAGGGCCCCACATCGGTGACGGCCTCGACGATCGCCGCGAAGATCGTCGTGACGACGATGCCGATCAGCAGTCCGCCGCGGACCTTGCGCACCACGAGTACACCCATCAGCAGCAGCCCGAACACGAAGATGACCGTCGGCCACGACGCGATCGACCCGTCGATGCCGAGCCCGACGGGAACCGTCGTACCTGCGGCGTCGGGGATACGGCGCACGAAGCCGGAGTCGACCAGCCCGATGAACGCGATGAACGCGCCGATACCGGCGGCGATCGCTGCCTTCAGCTCCGCCGGGATCGCGTTGAAGACCGCCGTGCGGAATCCGGTGACGGCCAGCAACACGATGATGATGCCGTCGATGACCACCAGCCCCATCGCCTCGGGCCACGTCACCTGGGGTGCGATGGTCACGGCAAGCAACGTGTTGATGCCCAGGCCTGCCGCGATACCGAAGGGGTAGTTCGCGATGATGCCGAAGGCGATGCTCATGAACCCGGCCACCAGCGCTGTCACGGCCGCAACCTGGGCCACCGGCAGAATGTTGCCGAGCACGTCGGTCTTGGCCGCTGCGTCGTCGGCGGAGAAGCTGCCGAGAATCAGCGGATTCAGGACGACGATGTAGGCCATGGCCACGAAGGTGACCACGCCTCCCCGTACCTCGGACCCCACCGTCGAGCCGCGCTCGGTGATCTTGAAGTAGTTGTCGAGTAGCCGCGACGACAATTGCATGAGCGAACGATAAAGCACACTGCGAGACTTGGGGAAATATGGTGGCGTAGCGTGATTTTGTGGCCGACCTCCCCCAGATCCCGCGCAGCCTCACCGATCCGGTTCCGGTGTTGGCGATCGGCATACTCGGCTGGATCGTCGCGCTGGTCGTGTTCACCGCCACCGGCGACCGCACCGGCGATGCGCTCGCCACGTGCTGGTCCGGCATCGCGGTCGGTGCCGTAGGGTTCGGAATCTTCCTGATGCAGAGAGCCGCGTCACGTCGTGGGAGCAAAACCGCCCAGCGCGGCCTCGATTGAGACCAGCATCACGTTAGCCCGATCACCACACCGCCCCTGACGTGGGCAAACTAACCCCTCAGCCGGTTGAGTAACACAAAGTTAACGTGGACCATGGGTTATGTCAGTCAAACAACCTCTTGATCCACGAAAGCCAGGCCATGAAGCTCGTCTCTCAGTACCGCAACCGTCGCAACCACGTCCGCTCGCTCCGCGCCCTCTACGCACGCGCCAACGCTGTCTCCAGCCCGGCCATGCGCGACGAGCTGCTCGTCATCGCCCAGCGCTCTGATTTCTCGCGCTGATCTGCCTGACGGCATAGATCCATCCCAGCCCCCACAGGGCACCGAACACCCAGCCGGCCAGCACGTCCGTGGTCCAATGCGCACCCAGATAGATCCGAGAGAATCCGATCAGCAGGGACGCGACCACCGGTAGCGCACGCAGTACCGGCCGATGCAGCCACGGATGCGGCGATCGCATCATCACCGCGATCGCCACCGTGGCAAGCAACATCGACATCATCGCGTGGCCCGACGGAAACGAATGGCTCGCAATATCCACCAGCCGCTCCGGAATCGGTGGACGCTCCCGCGCGAACGCGAATTTGAGCGCATTCATCAGACCCCAGCCGGTGAGCATCGAACCCGCGACGACAACGGCATCCGACCTGCGTCCGACGCGAAGCACCGCAACGACGACCACCGCGGACAACAGAAACATCGACACCGTGTTGCCGAGTGTGGTGATGATCCAGAACATCGTGGTGAGCCATTCGACTCGATGCCCGACCATCCAGTCCAGCACTGTCGCGTCAAAGCCCACGAGGTCGCTCCCAACTCGCCGCACAATGGACGGTTCCGTCTGCGGTAACCCATAACGGCACGGCGTGGTCACCACTGACGTCCCCGGTCGATCGGACCACCAGTTCCCGGTGCACCACCACCCCTCCTGATGGCAGCGGCAATCCCATTACTGCACAGGCCAATACCGCTCCAGGTTCGCGGTCCCAGGAGCTGACACGTCCGACTCCGAGCACTTCTCCGCTGATCGCCTCCGACGCAGGCCTGATGTCGAGAACGTCCGCCAGAGCGGCCGCGGTGGAGATGTCCGAGAGAACTGCAACCTCCGGCGGTACGACGCTTGCCAGCCACGGCGTGTCGATCACCAACGCGTCCGACGCGTCGATGACTGCTCCGCCGAGAGTGCGAACTCGATCCGGTGGATCGATGTCGGCGACGTCGATGCGCCCGTCGACAACCGCGGTCGCGATCAGCGTGTGGGTACGTGCGATCACCGCGGGACTCGGATGCCGCTGCGGATCCGACAGAGCCTGCAGCAGTACACGAGCTGTCTCGACGCTCTCGCACTTCGGCGCAGCGAGCACCGCCTCCAGCTCGTCGGCGCGCGGGTGATCCAGCGGATCGAGCAGGCCTGCGAAAGTCTCGTCGGACGGCGCACGGAACGCACTCAGGGGCACCCTCTGCATTCGCGCATGACGCCTGAGCCACCACGCGGTGTAGCCGTCCCGATCGGTCAGAGCCGCACGGGTATTGGGATCGTCGAGCAGAACGGTCAAGGCCTCGGACCAGGCGTCCGACCGAACGAGATCGAGATCTCGGACTGCGAGCAGCGTGTCCGGTTCCGCGGACAGGCCGGACCACCACGCAGGCTCGTCGTCGAGGTCGTGATCCGGCCCGGTCGGCAGCTCGTCGCGTACCACCGAGAAACCCCACCCGACGCCCACCGCACGCAGAGCCCGCTCACCGAACCTCGTCACCACCGCAGGCGCGAGTACGCCGAACGGTGAATCCTGCACCAGCAGATCCGCCAACGGCGCTCCGGGAAGCAACAATTCGTCGGCACTGCGCAGCTCGCCGTGCTCGTCTTCGAGTGGCAGGCCACCGATCCAGCCAGGCAGCCCACCCGCCTCCGCAGCCAGGGCGAGAACGGCATTCACCAAAGTCTCGACGTCGTCGTGGCTGTCCCAGTCGAGATCGTCGAGTGCCGCCTCGAGGGCCGGGTCCGTCAGCAATTCGAATGCGGTTGCCGCGCGGGCACCGAGCCGCGTCAGCAGCGGACTCACTGCATCCGGATGCACCAGACGCACCCAGGTCACCGCTGTCGAGGCGTCGGAGCCGATCACCGTTGTTCGCGCACCGGTCACCGTGCGGCCGTCTGCCAGCGGAACAGGCAGGGCAGCAAGCTCTTCCGCAGCAACACCGTCGACGACGAGGGGTGTCAACGCGTCGTACAGCTGCTGCCACCACCGCGGCTCGCGATCCAGACCACCGAGCATCTCCGCCAGCCCGGCCGATCCGATCCGGTGCACCCCCACTGCCGAGAGCGCCGACGCGTGGCGCGCTCCCGACAGCGTCGCATCGACCAGATCGGGTACGACGTCGATCAGCACCGAAGCGAGTTCCTCGGAGGCGTCCGCGACGACATTCGACCGCTCGGGCACGAGGTTGCGTCCGCGCGCACCGGGAAGCCATGGTGCGCTGGACAATCGGCGGAAGATCAGCTCTCGCAACTGCCCATCGACCTCGCTTCGAGCGAATCCGACCTCGGGCACGAACGGCACCCGCGACGACGCAGGAAGTGACGCCACGAAATCCGCGTACCCGCGTGCCACCGCATCGAACGAGACACCCGGCAGCACGCGCCGCCGGTCCGGCTGCATCGGCACATCGGCAATCACCAACGCGGGCAACGACAACAGCTCGTCCGATCGGGTGGGAGCCCGCAACACGTCGGGTGACGCAGGAACGGGTAGACCGTCGACAACGGGAGCCAGCCAGCGCGCGGCAGGGGTGGTGAACTGTCGCCATGTTCGCGATCCGATCGCGATGTCGGCACTCCGGGCGTCGAGTGCTGTTCTGACGCAGTCGATCACAACGCCCTCGATCTCGATCGAGTCCAGCGCTTCGAGTTCGAGAAGCAAATCCACGGCCTCGTCCGCATATCCGGAGCCAAAGGACTCCGCGTCCGGATCCGTTCGCGGCGTCAACACGATCTCGGTGTCGAACCCCGCACCGGGCGGTTCCGCCACCGGCCACGCCAACCTCAGTACCGGCACACCCGCCTCGGGCATGGCCATGCCGCGCTCGCGCAGCGCAGCCGAGGTGCGCCGCGCACTGAACAGCACACCGCCGCCCAGCGATCGCACCTCGATCTCGTCGGACACCGAGCGCACCGCGGTGAAACCGACTCCGAACTGCCCGACGCCTCCATCTGCAGCAGTCTTGGCCGACGCTCTCAGGGCCGTCAGTGCATGTACACCCGAAACATCGAGCGCAGCACCGGTATTGGCGATGTGAATGGAACCGGCGTCGTCGGTCCACACGGCCAATCGACCCGACACACCCGCCCGCGACGCCGCGTCTGCAGCGTTCTGCGCGAGCTCGGTCAAGAGCCGGTCGCGGTAGCCTCCGCGCACCAGATCCGACTCGGACGCCGAATCCTCACGAAGCCGCGTGGGCGACGAGGCCCAGGCCGCGAGAATCGACTCGCGCAGCGACCCGGTATCGAACGGGTCGATCAGCTCGGAGATACCGAATCCTCTTCGTGCACAGTCTCATCGGCCGCCTCGGGTTCCGCCGACTCGCTCGATACCGGAGCCGTTTCACCGGCCGGTACCTCTGCTTCCCGAACTGCCTCCACCTGCACGGCCTCTGCCTCTGCCGGCGCTTCGGTTGCCTCGGTCGGTCCGTCGGACCCGTCCACACTGTCGGTGGTCTCGTCCGCAGAAACGGCCTCGAGCGGAAGACTTGTCTCGACCGGAGGCGTCGGCGCTACGGTGACGTCGAGAGCCGCGTCGTCGTACGGCTCGAATTGCGGTGATCCTGCTCCGGTGGGCAGTTCGGTATCGGAGTGCGCACCGCAGCCGTACTCGGCATGCACCACGCGCCCGTCGGCGGCGAATTCGTTGCCGCACACTCCGAATGCGGCAGACAACGATCCGGCGATGGGCAGGTAGAAGCCGCAGAGCCCACACGTCGACGGCGCAGCCTTGGCCATCTCGGCATCGGGACCGAAATCGCCGTCGTGCCAGCGTTGGGCGGCGTCGAGACGCCCTTCGAGGCTGGTGACCTTCGTTCGACCGAGACCGATCTCGCCGGCAACGTCGTCGATGGCGGGATCACCGGAGCTGACGTAGCCCGGCACGAGTCGTGGGTCGTCCTGTCGCGGAGACAGCAGATCGCCAGGTCCCAGATCACCGGGACGGATACGTTCGTCCCAGGGCACCCAGGACGGTGCCACCAGAGCGTCGGGGCCCGGCAGCAGAACCAACTCGCTGACCGTGGCGCGGTCGGCGTCCTCCGGGGCCGCGACCACAACGGCCCACTGCCACCCTCGGTAGCCCTCGAGATCGCTGGCGAACCGGTGAGTGGCCGCGCTGGCGTCCTCGACGGTGACCCCGAGATACTCGCCGACACCTCCCTCTCCCAGGTCGAGCAGAGCCTGCCGCGCGAGGTCCACGGCATCGGCCAAGACGGGGCGGATGGAATCGAGCTCTGGAGAAGATACGAAACTCACACATTCAGTTTGCCGCATCGACTCGGTGACGCCCAGTTCGGGCTGCCATCATGGATGCAATGACCGTCCGCGCTCGCACCTTCGCCGCCGTCCTGACCTCTGCACTCGCGGTCACCGCGTGCTCGTCGACATCGGGATCGACGACCGCAGCTCCGACGACCTCGGACTCGGTGCCGACCCTGACTGCAGACGTCGTGCGCGAATACGACCGCGGCGACGACGCGTTCACTCAGGGATTCGAGATCGACGGTGACGTGCTCTACGAGGGCACCGGGCTGGAAGGCTCGTCGTTCGTCAGGCGCACCTCACTCGAGAACATGACCGAGCTGGAGCGGGTAGATCTGCCGTCCGACCTGTTCGGCGAAGGGATCACCGTCGACGGGGACACCCTGTGGCAGATCACCTGGCAAGACGGAGTCGCCATCGCTCGCGACCGGGACACCCTGACCGAACAGCGTCGAGTGAACTACGACGGCGAAGGCTGGGGACTCTGTACCGAGGGCCGCGGAACATCGGGTCGAGGAACACCCGACGACCGCCTCGTCATGAGCGACGGCACATCCACCCTGACCTTCCGCGACCCCACCTCTTTCGACGCAGTCGACACGGTGGACGTCACACTCGACGGCAATCCCGTGGAACGCCTCAACGAGCTCGAATGCGCCGAGGACGGCTCGATCTACGCCAATGTGTGGCAGACATTCGACATCATGCGCATCGACCCCGACACCGGGAAGGTGACAGCCGTCATCGACGGCACACCGCTGTGGAATTCGATGTCTGCCGCCGATCGAGGCGGAGCCGACGTCTTCAACGGCATCGCACAGATCCCGGGTACCGACCGATTCCTCGTGACCGGCAAATTCTGGCCCAAGATCTTCGAGGTGCGATTCACCGATACCGCGCCCGTAGGACAGAATTGACCCCGTGACCGATCCCCGTCTCCCCCACACCCCACCGGGTGCGGACGACCCCGAACAGAACGGCGTGTCCGGTCACTCCGCAGGCTCCGCTCCTGATCACTCGGATCATCCGGGTCTGGCCAACTACCCGCCCGCACCTGCTCACTCCGCCCGCGTTCCGAGTCGCCGCGAACCGCTGCCGCCGCTGCATCCGCCTCGAACCGAGAAGATCACCGCTCCGCGTGGCCGGACCGGCGCTCGCAAGCCCCCGCCGATGCCGAAGAAGCTGACCGTCACTCGCGTTGCCGCCATGCGCGGCCGCGAGCTCACCGGCAAGGGCATCGCGTCGTTCCAGCGAGCTGCGAAAGCCGACGGTGCGGACAAGTCCGGGCTGACGGCACTGACCTACGCGACCATGGCCAACTTCGCGTCGGACGCGGCGTTGGCGATCGCCTTGGCCAACACACTGTTCTTCTCTGCGGCCACCGGTGAGGACAAGACCAAGGTCGCGCTCTATCTCGTCATCACCATCGCGCCGTTCGCGCTGATCGCACCGTTGATCGGGCCGCTGCTGGACCGCCTTCAACACGGTCGACGCATCGCGCTGGCCACATCGTTCGGGTTGCGCACCGTGCTGGCTGTAGTGCTGGTGTTCAACTTCGACAGTTGGGTGCTGTACCCCGCCGCGCTCGGCATGCTCGTACTCAGCAAGTCCTTTGCAGTCCTCAAGAGCGCGGTGACGCCGCGAGTGTTACCGCCGGAGATCGACCTCGTCCGCGTCAATTCTCGGCTCACCGTCTTCGGTCTGCTGGGTGGCACCATCGCGGCAGGGGCCGTCGCCGGCGGCATCGCGTTCTTCGCAGGCTCACCCGGCGCGCTGTGGTTCGTCGCCGCGATCACCGTGCTCGGCGGCTACCTCAGCATGCAGATCCCGTCCTGGGTCGAGATCACCGAGGGTGAAGTGCCTGCCACCCTGAGCTACCACGCCGACCAGCACAGCGGCAACGACTTCGCCGGAAGCAGTGCCCCGACGGAGAATCTGCGCCGCACGCCGCCGAGCAACACGAAGAACCGCAGACAGCCCCTGGGACGGGCCGTCATCGTGGGACTGTGGGGAAACGGCACCATCCGCATCCTCACTGGCTTCCTGACGCTCTACATCGCGTTCGTTGCAAAATCCCGCACCGAACACGAGCCGCTGCAGCAGGCCGCGATGCTCGGACTCGTCGGAGCCGCCGCCGGTCTCGGCAACTTCGCGGGCAACGCGCTCGGTGCCAGGATCAAGCTCGGCCGGCCGTCGTTGGTCGTCCTACGGTGCACCATCGCGGTGACGGTAGTGGCAGTCGTCGCTGCTATCACCGACAGCCTGCTCACCGCAGCCGTGGCAGCACTGGTGGCGTCGAGTGCCAGCGCGCTGGCCAAGGTCTCCCTCGACGCGTCGCTGCAGGCCGATCTGCCGCCGGAATCGATCGCGTCGGGATTCGGCCGATCGGAAACCGTCATGCAGTTGTGCTGGGTTCTGGGCGGCACACTCGGGGTGCTGCTCCCCACCGAATACTGGCTCGGTTTCACCGTCGTGTCGGTGTTGCTTACGATCGGCCTCGTGCAGACCTTCCTCACCTACCGCGGCAGATCGCTCCTACCCGGCTTCGGCGGCAACCGCCCCGATCACGTCGAACAAGAAATGTCCGACGGCTCCTTCGGCGAAAACGTGACCAAGTGAATCTCGCTCCCCGCACCAAGAAGATCGCGGCGATCATCGTCGCCGGTCTCGTCGTCATCGCCGTCGCATTCGCTGCGGTGCTCGCCCTGCTGATCGGGAGAGCACCGGAGAAGGAACCGACCGTCACCGCGTACGCCAACGGTCGCGCCGTCGTGGTGGAGCCGTATCTGTACTGCGCTGTCAGCGACCCGCTGTGCACCAACGTCGGTGAGACCGCCGAGATTCAGGTGGGCAACGCCAGGACGGTGCAGCTCTCGCTGCCCGCCCCCATCTACTCGGCCCCGTGGGTGCTCGCCGTGGTCTACGGCGACGACAGTGGCGACGTGGTGGAGAACACCGAGTTCAACGAGCCGGACACCAAGCTCAGCGTCACGGTTCCCACGAAGGACGACAGCAACCGGACGCTGCTCGGTATCGAGGTGCGCTTGCCCACCGGCATCATCGACACCGATACCAATCAGGAAGGGTTCGTCAGCCACGCCATCTGGTCGATCGGCACCCGCCCGTAGGTTCGGTGGATGTCAGCTGTCGAGCTCGCGGGCGACGGCCCGAACGACCTCGGAGATTCGCTGCGCGATCTTGCGATCGGGGTACTTGCCTTTACGGAGTTCGGGCTGCACCGTCGCCTCGAGCAGTGTGATCATGTCCTCGACCATCCCGTGCAGCTCGTCGGGTGTGTGCTTGCGCTCGACGGGCTCACGGCGGGTGCTGCCGGTGTTCTGCCGCACGGACGGTGCAGGCTCGAGCACCTTCAAGCTCAGCGCCTGTGGTCCACGACGGCCCGCTGCCATGCCGAACTCGACGCGCTGACCGGCTTTGAGGCCCTCGACGCCCTCCGGCAACGCCGACGAACGCACGTAGACGTCCTCGCCTTCCTCCTGAGAGAGGAATCCGAATCCCTTGTCGACGTCGTACCACTTCACCTTGCCGGTCGGCACTGAGCTCACCCGTTCATCTGTTGCTGTCGGTAGTTTCGTTGGTCGCGGGCCCGATGTTCGGACCTGCGGTCTGCACAAATTTCGCGTCCCACGAGAACGTAGGACGCGAATACACCAGTCTAGCGCGGTGAGTACCGATGAAGCATTCGAGTTCTTCGCACCCCGCACTTCGCACTACCGTGGTGCACGTGGACACACCGACCCGTAAGAGCAGCACCGTTCTGCTGCGCATCGCGCTCGCACTGTTCGCGATAGGCCTCGTCGCCATCGTCGCGATCCTGCTGTTTCCGATCTTCTCCGACTCCAAGCCCCCGCTGAGCCTGTATCTGACGGCCATGTTCTCGGCACCGGCCGGGTTCGTGCTGGCTTTGGTGTACGCGCTGGCGTCCGGACGGCGGGCTCGGTAGATCATGCGATTGATTCTGAACATCATCTGGCTGGTCTTCGGTGGGCTGTGGCTGGCCATCGGTTACTTCTTCGCCGGCCTTCTGCTGTGCATCCTGATCGTGACCATCCCGTTCGGCATCGCGTCGTTCCGTATCGGTGTGTACGCGCTGTGGCCGTTCGGGTCGACCATCGTCGACAAGCCAGGATCCGGGTCCGGCGCGCTCGTCGGGAACGTGCTCTGGTTGATCCTCGCCGGCTGGTGGTTGGCGCTGACTCATGTGGTCACCGCTGTCGCCATGGCGATCACCATCATCGGCATTCCACTCGCGATCGCGAACCTGAAGTTGATCCCCGTATCTCTGATGCCCCTCGGCAAAGACATCGTTGCCGTTCGGTGACTTTCCGGACGACTCTCACCTCCTGTGACTTCCATCACATAACGCTGAGGTAACAGGCCGGCAACGGACCGGGGTTCACTGCCCGCAACGCCCACTAGCTGGGCGGACGCGAGAGGCCCGAAAGAGGTACGAAATGTGCTCGGGACGACGCCGCGAAATCGACAGTTACCAAATAGTGACGTAAGCCGGGAATTTCAGTACGGTCAGCAGCGGCCGGAAAGTTCGGCCGAACTCCGGTCCGCAGCGCCAAACCTCGTCCCGCGGATACCGGAACACCCTCGACGATCACCCAGGGGACGAGGACGGGGGACCCACGTCCTCCACGGACAACCGGGAAGTTGTCGCAACTCACGAAGTTGCACCGACTTCCCTTGGGGTGAAGCCCAATTGCCCATTCGAGACGAATGAGCGAAAAGGCCGGGCTACCTCTCAGCCCGAACCCGACAGCTGACCTCGCAGGCGCGTGTGGAGAGGATTTCAACTCGTATGAGCGGACGTCATCGCAAGCCGAGCACCACTGGCAAGACCGTCGCGAAGGTTGCTGTCACCGGAGCCATCATGGGCACCGCGGGCATCGCCTTCACCGGCACCGCGAACGCGGCACCGGATTCCGACTGGGATCGCCTTGCACAGTGTGAAGCCGGCGGCAACTGGGGCATCAACACCGGCAACGGCTTCCAGGGCGGGTTGCAGTTCTCCCCCAGCACCTGGAACGCACACGGCGGCCAGCAGTACGCAGCCACGGCCAACCAGGCCAGCCGCGAAGAGCAGATCGCAGTCGCAGAGAAGGTCCTCGACTCGCAGGGCTGGGGCGCATGGCCGTCCTGCTCCTCGAGCCTCGGCCTGAGCAGCGCGCCTACCGAGCGCAGCGTTCCGGTCACCCCCAAGGCACCGGAAGTTCCCGCACTTCCCGACCTGTCGTCCATCCCGGCAGTCGACAGCTCGGCCGAGGTCGTCGACGGCATCGTCACCGCTGTCCAGAACCTCACCAACGATCCGGCGATCGCCTCGTTCGTCCAGAACGCAGCGCAGGGCATCCAGCTCGATCCGCAGGTCGTGAACTTTTACCAGGCCAACAAGGCATTCCTGCCCCAGTAAGCGCCCGCGACGGTTCGCATCTCGTACGAAAAAAGCCCCCGACATCGTCGGGGGCTTTTTCGTACTGCGTGGCCTTTGCTAGCGGTTGACCACGGTCACCGGGTGCGCGTAGGGCAGGTCTTCGACGGGCAGCGGGAACTCGGTGTCCTCGCCGAAGGGCGACAAGCCACCCGATCGAGCGGACGAGAGTTCGGTCACCGCGTGGTCACCGCGAGCGGTTTCCGGCCAGCCTGGATCGACATAGGGCTTCTTCGACTTGTTCACCATGCGCCTATTTTGACACCTGCCCTGCGGCGAGCACCAGCCCAGGTCTCTAATCTGATAGACGATGACCGACACGACTGCGCACCGACACACCGACACGCCCCCTGATCTACCTCAGTGGATCGCAGCTCGCTCCGACGCCGAGCTGATCAAGGCCATGTCGTTGCGCCCGGATCTGACCGCGCCGCCGCCCGCATCGCTGGCCGTACTCGCCGGACGGGCCGAGCAACGACGGTCGATTCTGCACACCGCGGACACCCTCGACACACTCGCCTTGACCGTCCTCGAGATCCTCGCCATCGAGGAGGCCTACGAACGGCCCGTCACTCGCGCTGCACTACTGGCCGTCGTGGCCAAACGCGCACCGGCCAAGAGCGTCGACAAAGCGCTGGCCCAGCTCCGCGAGCGGTTGCTGGTGTGGGGCGACGCGTCCGGCCTCCGGATCAGCGCGACCGCCGCGGACGCCGTGCCGTGGCGCATCGGACGCGCGCTCGATCCGGTCGACAATCTCACCGAGTCGCACATCACCGCAGCTCTCGCCGAACTCGGCGAGGGGGAACGCAATCTGCTCGACACTCTCGCCAGATCGTCCCCGACCGGCCGCACCCGAGACGCGGCACCGGGCACTCCGCCGGACCGGCCGGTCCAGAAGCTGCTCGCCGCCGGCCTGCTGATCTGGTTGGACGAGCAAACCGTCGAACTGCCCGTCCAGGTGGGGCAGATTCTGCGCGGCGAGCCGATGTCCGATCCACGGTCGCTCGCCGAGCCGAAGCTCGCCACCAGGACACAGTCGCTCACCGACGTCGATGCCGCTGCCGCAGGCGAGGCCCTCGAACTGGGTAGGCACTGCGTCCTGATCATCGAAGCCCTCTCCGCGTCGCCTGCTCCTGCTCTCAAGGCCGGCGGACTGGGCGTGCGCGAGCTCCGCAAGATCACCAAGGCGACCGGCCTCGACGAGGACCGAGTCAGCATCCTCGTCGAACTGCTGGCGGCAGCGCATCTGATCTCCAGCGGAACACCGGACCCGGTTCCCGCGTCCGACACCGGCGACGACTACTGGGCTCCCACACCGGCGGTCGACGCCTGGCTCACCGCTGCCCCGGCGGCCCGCTGGCACACGCTCGCCTCCGCCTGGCTCGAGGTGCCGCGGGCGCCGTGGGTCATCGGGATGCGTGACCCCAACGACAAGCCCATCGCCGCCCTGTCCGAGGAAGTTCGCTCTCCGGCAGCACCGCGGGATCGACGGATGATCCTGGAACTGCTCACCGAACTCGGCAGCGGACACTCGGCCCAGCCGGCGGATCTCGCCCGGATCCTGGCGTGGCGTCGTCCCCGATGGTCCGGACGCTTCGGCGTCACACCCGTCGGACACGTCGTCGCCGAAGCAACCGCACTGGGAATCGTCGGCCGCGGAGCGATGTCGACCCCGGGGCGCTCACTGCTGCACGACGGCAACGCCGAGGCCGACATGCGCGCGGCTTTGCCCGAGCCGATCGACTACGTCCTGGTGCAGGCAGATCTCACGCTGGTGGCACCGGGCCCGCTCGAGCCGGACCTGCACGATCGGATCGAACTCGTCGCCGACGTCGAATCGGCGGGGGCAGCGACGATGTACCGGATCAGCGACACGAGCCTGCGACGCGCCCTCGATGTGGGATTGAGCGCGTCCGAGCTGCACGCGCTGTTCGCGACCCACTCACGCACACCGGTGCCGCAGGCCTTGACCTATCTCATCGACGACGTGGCGCGTCGACACGGTCGCCTGCGGGCAGGCGTCGCCGCGTCGTTCGTCCGATGCGAGGACCCGGCGTTGCTGGCGGAAGTGATGGCGTCCCCGGCGGCGGAATCGCTGGCGCTTCGAGCCCTCGCCCCGACCGTCGCGATCTCGCAGGCCCCGCTCGCCGAGGTGCTCACGGTGCTGGCCGGGGCCGGGTTCGCGCCTGCAGGTGAGGACTCGTCCGGAACCATCGTCGATCTGCGCGCCCGCGGGTCGCGGGTATCGGCGCGGCGGCCACGCCAGACGTTCCGCACTCCGGCTGTTCCCACCGAGGAACAGCTGGGTTCGTTGGTGCGTGGGATGCGCGCGGCCGACCGGGCAGCGGGCAACGGGGGCGCGGTGGTGCGCGCCGACGGGTCTCGCGCCAGCAGCACCGCGACGATGACGCTGTTGCAGACCGCAGCCAAGGTCAAACGCAGCGTCAGCATCGGCTACGTCGATGCACAGGGTGTCGCGACCCACCGGATCGTCGATCCGATCAGCATCGGCGGCGGCCAACTCGACGCCTTCGACCCCGCTACCGGAGGCGTTCGCCGCTTCACCCTGCATCGCATCACGTCGGTCGCTCTGGTCGAGTAGTTCGACGCTCACGTGCACGCGCGCCCCTACCTGTGGACAATGGAGAAGTTGCGCTCTTTCGGGCGCAGCGGAAGTCTCTAGGAGGAACCGTGACCGACGGCCCGCTGATCGTTCAGTCCGACAAAACGCTGTTGCTCGAGATCGATCACGAACTCGCGGGTGCAGCGCGGGCGGCCATCGCACCGTTCGCGGAGCTCGAACGTGCCCCCGAGCACGTGCACACCTATCGCATCACCCCGCTGGCCCTGTGGAACGCGCGCGCTGCGGGCCACGACGCCGAGCAGGTGGTCGACGCGCTGGTGAACTTCTCGCGCTACGCGGTGCCGCAGCCGCTGCTGGTGGACATCGTCGACACCATGGCACGCTACGGCCGACTGCAGTTGGTCAAGAGCCCGATCCACGGCCTGGCCCTGATCAGTCTCGACCGCGCAGTGCTCACAGAAGTGATGCGCCACAAGAAGATTGCGCCGATGCTCGGTGCCATGGTGGACGAGGACACCGTCATCGTCCATCCCAGCGAGCGCGGCCACCTCAAGCAGATGCTGCTCAAGATCGGCTGGCCTGCCGAGGACCTCGCCGGATACGTGGACGGCGAAGCTCACCCCATCGAACTCGACACCGAGGGCGGCAAGTGGACACTGCGCGACTACCAGGAGATGGCGGCGGATTCGTTCTGGGCCGGCGGCTCGGGCGTCGTCGTACTGCCGTGTGGCGCGGGCAAGACGATGGTCGGCGCAGCGGCGATGGCCAGAGCCAAGGCCACCACGCTGATTCTGGTCACCAACACCGTCGCCGGTCGACAGTGGAAGCGCGAGCTGATCGCGCGCACCTCGCTCACCGAGGAGGAGATCGGCGAGTATTCGGGAGAGCGCAAAGAGATCCGCCCTGTGACAATCGCCACGTACCAGGTGATCACGCGTCGCACCAAAGGTGAATACAAGCACCTGGAACTGTTCGATTCCCGCGACTGGGGTCTGGTGATCTACGACGAGGTCCACCTGCTCCCCGCCCCGGTGTTTCGCATGACGGCAGATCTGCAGTCGCGTCGACGCCTCGGTCTGACGGCAACCCTCGTCCGCGAGGACGGACGCGAGGGTGACGTCTTCTCGCTGATCGGCCCGAAGCGATACGACGCGCCGTGGAAGGACATCGAGGCGCAGGGGTGGATCGCACCGGCGGAGTGCATCGAGGTTCGCGTCACCCTCACCGATGCCGAGCGCATGTCGTATGCCGTGGCCGAACCCGAAGAGCGCTACAAGCTGTGCTCGACGGCTCACACCAAGATCGCCGTCGTGAAGTCGATCCTCGCCAAACACCAGGACGCTCCGACGCTGGTGATCGGCGCGTACCTCGACCAGTTGAACGAGCTCGGTGAGGCCCTGAACGCTCCGGTCATTCAGGGTTCGACCAAGAACAAGGAACGTGAAGTGCTCTTCGACGCGTTCCGCAAGGGCGAGATTCAGACGCTCGTGGTGAGCAAGGTGGCGAACTTCTCGATCGATCTACCCGAAGCATCTGTCGCAGTACAGGTTTCGGGCACATTCGGGTCGAGGCAGGAGGAGGCGCAGCGCCTCGGCCGACTGCTCCGGCCCAAGCACGACGGCGGTCAGGCCCATTTCTACTCGGTGGTGTCGCGCGACACTCTCGACGCCGAGTACGCCGCGCACCGTCAGCGTTTCCTCGCCGAGCAGGGGTACGCGTACCGCATCACCGACGCGGACGACTTACTCGGTCCGGCGATCTGACGCTTCTGTCGGCACGGGCGGCGTGCTAGGAATAGTTGTGTGCGCCGATTCCAGTTCCCAGTAGACGTAGCCCACGCGAAGTCGGTGAACGAGACGTTCACCGAGCTTCGCCGGCTGCGCGCCTCGGCGGCGCTCACTGCAGTGATCCTGACTGCCCTGGGGGTGTGGTTCATCTGGATCGCAACCCCGTGGTCGTACATCCTCGGTGCCGTGTTCTGCATCGGTGCGGCCACCTCACTGTGGGTGATGCTGTGGGCACCGCGCAAGATGGGGTCCATCGAATCGCAATATGCTGCAGGCGATCTGGTTCCTGCGATGGTGGCCGAGAAATTACCGGTCGGAGCTCTGTTGCTGGCCTTGGTCGACATCGCGAAGCCGGGTGTCGAAGAACCGCACTACGTGTTGATCACCCGGGTCGTGCGAGCCCTGCCCGGCCACGCGATGGAGCGGGGAGCGAAGGTGCCCTCGGTGTCGGTTCTCGCCGACCGCGGCGCGAACACGGGCGGGCGAACGTGGCAGTTGGTCTCGGCGATGCCCATCGCCTGGGGCACTCCCGATACCACGGTTCTCGCGCGCGCAACCGACGAGATCACCGAGGGCGAGTGGGCGCTGTTGCACGCGAACATCGGCTTGTCCGAGAAGGTACGCAAGGCAAAGAACCAACAGTTGCTCATCGATCCGGCAGATCTTCCCGACGACCTGAGACGAGCTACGGGAGAGCCGGGATGACCTCGCGCTCGAAGAGTTCGATTCCGGAGCGATCGTAGGCAGCTTCCGGGAAGTAGAAGATTCCGTACGCCATCCCCTGCTCCTGCAGCGCCGTCAGATTGTCGACGATCTGTTCCGGGGTTCCGACGGCCGGCATGCCGCGGAACGCCGTCAGGGCTCCTTCGGCCTTGTCCGCACCCACGTAATCGGTGAGCCGACTCTCCAGGGCGCGAAGCTTGTCTTCCACTTCCGACTCGGTCGCCGCGATGACGACGTTGTAGTTCGCGGAGCGGACGATGGCATCGAAGTCGGTACCCACGGTGGAGCAATGCTCGCGCAGCAGAGCCGATTTGGCGGCGAATCCGGTGGGGGTTCCATCGAAGTTGGTGTAGTTGGCGTACTTCGCGGCGATCTTCAGGGTGACCTTCTCGCCCCCGCCCGCGATCCACAGCGGGATTCCGCCCTCCTGCAGCGGCAGCGGCCGCACCACGGCACCGTCGATCTGGTAGTGCTTTCCGTCGAGGAACACCTCACCGGTCGTCCATGCCTGCTTGAAGATCTGCACGCCCTCGTCGAGCCGACCCAATCGTTCACCCGGAGAGGGAAACCCGTAGCCGTAGGCGCGGAACTCGTGCTCGTGCCAGCCGCCGCCGATGCCCATCTCGACGCGTCCGCCGGAAATGATGTCCACCGTGGCAGCAACTTTGGCGAGGTAGGCCGGGTTGCGGTACGACATCGCAGTGCACATCTGCCCCAGCCTGATCCGGGAGGTGCTCGCAGCCAGTGCGGACATCAGCGACCATGCCTCGTGCGTCGCCTCGTCTGTTGCGGTGGGAACGGTATGGAAGTGGTCGTACACCCACAGGGACTCCCACGGACCGGCCTCGGCGGCGAGCGCGTGATCACGCAGCACATTCCAGTGCCGGGCGGGGTCGATACCGACCAGATCCAGGCGCCAACCCTGTGGAACGAACAATCCGAATCGCATGACAGGCACAGTACAGACGCAGGGCGAAAGACCGGTTCCGGCCGGTGAACTACGCTGGACGAATGTCCGAGATGCCGCCCTCGCGCACCGTAGCGCGCCTGCGCCCGTTCGCATCGACGATATTCGCCGAAATGACCGCTCTCGCGGTGGCGAAGAATGCCGTCAACCTCGGTCAGGGCTTTCCCGATACCGACGGGCCGCCTGCCATGCTCGAGGCCGCACGTGAGGCCATCGCGAGCGGACTCAATCAGTACTCCCCCGGCCCGGGTATGCCGGTGCTACGCAATGCCGTCGCCGCCGACCGGGAACGGCGATTCGGGCTGCACTACGACCCCGACTCGCAGGTACTGATCACCGTGGGTGCCACCGAGGCGATCTCGGCATCGCTCCTCGGCTTGATCGAGCCGGGCGACGAGGTGCTGCTGATCGAGCCGTTCTACGACTCCTACGCGGCCGCCGTTGCCCTTGCCGGAGCGACCCGTACCGCCGTGCCCCTGGTTCCCGACGGCAACGGGTGGACGGTCGACACCGAGGCCCTCGATCGTGCCGTCGGTCCCCGAACACGCATGCTCATCGTCAACTCCCCGCACAACCCCACCGGTACCGTCTTCGACCGCGCCACCATGGTCCGCATCGCCGAGATCGCCGTCGAACACGACCTGCTCGTCCTCACCGACGAGGTCTACGAGCACCTGACGTTCGACGGCACAGTGCACACGCCGATCGCGACGCTGCCGGGGATGTTCGAGCGCACCGTCACCGTCTCGAGTGCGGCCAAGACCTTCAACGCAACGGGGTGGAAGACGGGCTGGGCGCTGGGCCCGGCCCACTTGATCGATGCCGTGCGCGCCGCCAAACAATTCATGAGCTTCGTCGGCGGTACCCCTTTCCAACCTGCCGTCGCCTATGCCCTCGAGCACGAGCAGCCGTGGATCGCCTCGATGCGCGACGGCCTGCAGCGCAAGCGGGACACGCTCTCGGCTGCACTCGACGCCGCAGGCGCGGACGTGAAGTACAGCGCGGGAACATATTTCGTGTGCGCCGACGTCGCGCCCATCGGGCGGGGGGACGCGTACGAATTCTGCCGCTCCCTGCCGGATCTGGTGGGCGTCGCAGCGGTTCCGGTCACGGCCTTCGTGGACGAACCAGCTCCCTGGAAGTCGTTGGTACGCTTCGCTTTCTGCAAGCAGGACGAGGTACTCGCCGACGCAGCCGAGAGGTTACGGAGATTGTGACTCCGCAATCGACGATCCCGGCGTATTTCGTCCGACAGGCCGTCGACCTCGCAACGAGCGGCGGGATGGATTTGACCTACCCGTTGTCGATGGCCGGGATCGGGCCCACCATCCTCGGGAACCCGGCGGAACGGCTGACCACCCGCCAAGTCACCGCCTTCACCCAGGCGGTCTGGGCGGTGACCGGCGACGAACTGTTCGGCCTTGCCGCAGTACCGGTGCGGCGCGGCAGCTTTCGCGTGATCTGTCAGACCCTGATTCATTCGGAGAACCTCTGGGCAGCTCTGATCAGGATGTCCGAGACCATGCGGGTGCTGATTCCGGTTCGCCCCATGACGTTGGACCGCACCGAGGAGTCCACGGTGTTGACGATCCACGTCACGCCCACCACTCATCTGACCCCGGAAGCCAACGCCCTCGCCGAACGCTTGCTCACCGACTTCCTGTTGATTCTGCTGCACCGATTCGCGGCGTGGCTCATCGGCAACCGCGTCAAACTGCTGTCGGTGCAACTGCCGTACGCGCTTCCCGGGCCCGAGGCCGGCAAGATGTACGACTCCATTTTCGGGACGCATGTCGAGTTCGGAACCGACCGTGCCACACTGGAATTCGACAGCGCGGTGATGCGAGCACCGATAGTGCAGAGCGAGGAGACCCTGGCCGAGTATCTGGCCGAGTCACCCAATCTGCTGTTCTCGTCGCGAGACTACGACAGCACCGCGTCGAGCCAGGTTCGCCGGGCGCTCGAAACCGGCTTCAAAGGCGGCGCACCGGGAACCGAGGACATCGCGGCGATGCTCAACATCAGCCCGCCGCACCTTCGACGCGTCCTCCGGCAGGAGGGCACCTCGATCAACCAACTGCGCGAAGAAGTGCTGCGTGATGCCGCGATCTCAGGGCTGAGCCGCGGAGACAGTGTCGACGACATCTCGGCTCGTCTCGGCTTCTCCGAGCCCAGCGCGTTCCGCCGCGCGTTCAAGCGCTGGACCGGTCAGACCCCCGGCTCGTACCGCGTCAGCTGACGCAGAACTCGTTGCCCTCGGGGTCGGTCATGGTGATCCAGATACTGGGACCCTGATGACCTCGATGAAGTACCGACGCACCTCGTGCTTCGAGTTCCGTCACCACCGACTCACGCTCGTCACCGACGCGGATGTCGAGGTGCAACCGATTCTTCACCGATTTCGGCTCGGGTACCGACTGGAACAGCACCCGCGGGGAGCCGGGTGAGTCCGGATCGACGATTCCCGCGCCCGCCTGCCACACGAGAACGCCCTCGAAGGTGGTCGTGTCCTCCTCACGAGCATGCCCCGCAGCGACCATCTCGCGAATGAAGTCCTCGTTGCTGGGTTCGGACTGCCAACCCAGCGTCTGTGCCCACCATTTCGCCAGCGCATGAGGGTTGGCACTGTCCACGACGACCTGAAATCGATAGCCCATGCGACGAAGATACCGCCGCGCAGTGGAAATGGGAACACCTGTTCGATACAGTCGATTCATGTCGCTCGCGATGCAAGGCTCGTTGTTCGGTGACGACGACGGTGGCGTCGGGTCGCTGCAGTCCGTCACCCGACGGGAGCTGACGCTCGGTGCCTGGATCGACGTGCGCCCGGGCTGGTTGTCCGATACCCGTCTCTTCGACTCGCTGGTGACCGACGTCGATTGGCGCGCCGAACGCAGACAGATGTACGACCGCGTGGTCGACGTGCCACGCCTGGTCCGCTTCTATGCCGAGCGCGAGCACTGGCCGCACACGGCACTGTACGAGGCGCGTGACGCGCTCGACGATCACTACCGCGCCGAACTCGGTGAGTCGTTCGCCACCGCAGGGCTGTGCTACTACCGCAACGGCTCCGACAGCGTCGCCTGGCACGGCGACAACATCGGCCGCAGCGCGACCGAGGACACCATGGTGGCGATCGTCTCGCTCGGTGCGACAAGACAACTCATGCTTCGCCCTCGCGGCGGCGGTACGTCGCTCAAGTTCACGCTCGGGCACGGCGACCTGGTGGTGATGGGAGGCTCGTGTCAGCGCACGTGGGAGCATGCGATTCCCAAGTCCACCCGCGCGATCGGCCCACGCATCAGCGTGCAATTCCGACCGCGCGGGGTTCGTTGACGCGCTGGGTTTTTCAGTGCGCAGGGTTTTTCAGTGCGCTGGGTTCTTCAGTGCGCAGGGTTCGATGCCCGACGCTTGTCGACCGCCGCAGCCAGCACGTTCAATTGTGTTGCCGTGGTGTCCCAGTCGAGGCAGGCGTCGGTGATCGACTGCCCGTACACCAGGTCGTCGCGGTGGCCGAGTTCGAGATCCTGACGCCCAGCCACCAGGAAGCTCTCGAGCATGAGCCCGACGATGCCGTGTTCGCCTGCTGCGACTCGGCCTGCCACATCGGTGACCACGTCGACCTGCTTGTTGTGGTCCTTGCGGCTGTTGCCGTGACTGGCGTCGATGACGACGCGCTCCGGCAGACCCGACTTACGCAAGCGCGCAACGGTATCTGCGACCGATTCGGCATCGTAGTTCGGTCCGTCGACGCCCCCGCGGAGAATGACGTGGCAGTCCGGGTTTCCGACGGTCCGAACGAGCGCTGCCTGGCCGTCCAGATCGGTGCCGGGGAAGACATGGCTCGCCGCGGCGGCGCGGGTGCCGTCGACCGCCACCTGGATATCGCCCTCGGTGGAGTTCTTGATCCCCACCGGCATCGACAGCGCACTGCACAGCTGGCGGTGCACCTGGCTCGCAGCGGTCCGTGCACCGATCGCGCCGTAGCTCACCAGATCTGCGATGTACTGCGGAGTGATCGGGTCGAGGAATTCGCATCCGACAGGCAGGCCGAGCGCCGAAATATCGAGCAGCAGTTGGCGTCCCACCCGTAGTCCGGAATTGATATCGAAGCTGCCGTCGAGGTGCGGATCGTTGATCAGTCCTTTCCACCCCAGCGTCGTCCGGGGCTTCTCGAAGTAGACCCGCATGACGATGTGCAGTCGATCGCCCAGTTCGGCTGCCGTGGCGGCAAGGCGCCGCGCGTAGTCGAGGGCAGCATCGGTGTCGTGCACCGAACACGGGCCGACGACGACGATCAGTCGATCGTCGCGGCCGTCGAGAATGTCGACCACGCCGGAGCGTCCGGAGCGGACCGTCGCGGAGATCGCGTCGTCCACGGCATGTTCGCGGCGCAACACCGACGGCGCAACCAGCGGACTGATACTGATCGTCCGCTGATCATCGAGTGACGGGGTGTCGAGAGAGAGCGTCATGAGAGGGTTTCCTGTTCCCAGGCCGACTCAGCATGCTCCACGCGCACTTCGAGCCGGTCTGTATCCGGCTCGTGGGGTGGAGGTCAGCGCATGGCGTCGCTGGCTGACCCACCCGGGGCCGGCCTGCTAAACCAGAAATACGTGCGCTGCATGGAGAGCACCGTAACAGACGCGTCGGCGATGCATCTATGCTCGTCCCTGCAGTCGGTTCGCCAGGTGGTCATGAGGAGCCCCGAAGTTCACCACGGCGCCGAAGCGATGCGCGGCAGTTCCGGCGCGTCGTGAGAGGGAACCCGGTGAGAATCCGGGACTGTCCCGCAGCGGTATGCAGGAACGACCGCCGTCAACAGCACTGAAGAGGCCTCTTCGGGAAGCGACGGCCAGTAGGAGTGGGCTCTTCGTCCACGTGCCCGCGAGTCCGAATACCTGCCGTCTGTGCTGTGCACGCCGTGCGCAGCGGTTCACCGCCTCGTGGAATGGGCGCGTAACCCTGGTACGGCTGCTCGTGGGGCTCTCCGGGATGCGCGCGCCCGAGAAGGCGGTGCGCCATCGATGCAGCAGTCACCTGGAGAACTACCGTGAGTATCGAATTCACCGCCACCGTGCTCGGCTCGGCTCGTATCGGACCGAACCGAGAACTGAAGAAAGCCGTCGAATCCTACTGGGCCGGAACGCTCGACGCACCCGCACTCGAATCCGTTGCGCGGACGTTGCGCGAGAACACCTGGCGAGAACTCGTCGCCGCCGGACTCGATTCCGTTCCGGTGAACACCTTTTCGTACTACGACCACGTGCTCGACACCGCGGTCATGCTCGGCGCACTGCCCGAGCGGGTTCGGAGCATCGACAGCGAGCTGGACCGCTATTTCGCCGCCGCCCGAGGCAACGAGACCGTCGCACCGCTCGAGATGACCAAGTGGTTCGACACCAACTACCACTACCTCGTACCCGAAATCTCTCCCGCGACAACCTTTTCCCTGCACCCCGAGAAGGTGCTCACCGAGCTCGAAGAAGCTCGCGCGCTCGATGTCCCGGCTCGACCGGTCGTCGTAGGACCGGTGACGTTCCTGTTGCTGTCGAAGGCAGTCGGCAGCAGCGCCCCGCTACTGGACCGCCTCGACGAGATTCTGCCGCTGTACGCGGAGCTGCCGACCAACCTCGCCGATGCCGGGGCGGAGTGGGTCCAGCTCGACGAACCTGCGCTCGTGGCCGATCGCACCCAGAGCGAGATCGACTGTGCGAAGAAGGCTTACGACTACCTGAGCGCGGTGTCGACGAGGCCTGCCATATTGCTGGCGTCGTACTTCGGTGACCTCGGTGCTGTACTGCCCGTGCTCGCGTCGACCGGCGTCGAGGGGTTGTCGATCGATCTGACGGTGCCGGGCACCGTGGAGCACGTTGCCGTGGTACCTGCGCTCGCGAGCAAGCACATGGTCGCGGGCGTCGTGGACGGGCGCAACATCTGGCGGTCGGATCTCGACAAGGCGCTGGCAACCTTGGCGAGCCTGTTGGGTAGTGCCGGCACGCTTGCGGTGTCGAGTTCGTGCTCGCTGCTGCATGTTCCGTACACCCTCGACGGAGAAACCGACATCGTCGATCCGCTCCGATCCTGGTTGGCCTTCGGTACCGAGAAGGTTGCCGAGGTGTCCGTTCTCGCCCAGGCACTACGACATGGGACCGAATCGGTGTCGTCCGAGCTCGAGCAGGCCAGGACCGCGCTCGAGACTCGTCGCACCGACCCCCGACTGCACGACGCGGCCGTTCGGGCACGTCTCGAAGCGGGAATTACCGTCGACCGCACCCCGGCCGAGGAACGCCGCCGGGCTCAGGCTGTGCGACTGGACCTGCCGTCGCTGCCGACGACCACCATCGGTTCGTATCCGCAGACCACGCAGATTCGACTCGCTCGGGCAGCCCTGCGCACCGGTGAGATCGACGACGCCGAATACGTGTCCCGGATGCAATCCGAGATCGCCGATGTCGTTGCACTGCAAGAGAACATCGGCCTCGACGTGCTGGTCCACGGCGAACCCGAGAGAAACGACATGGTGCAGTACTTCGCCGAGCAGCTCAGTGGCTTCGCGGCCACGTCGAACGGCTGGGTCCAGTCGTACGGATCTCGATGCGTCCGACCGCCGATTCTGTACGGCGACGTCTCGCGTCCGAAACCGATGACCGTGCATTGGTCCGAGTATGCGCAGTCGCTCACCGACAAGCCGGTCAAAGGCATGCTCACCGGCCCGGTGACGATTCTCGCATGGTCGTTCGTCCGAGACGACATACCGTTGGCCGAATCCGCAGCCCAGATCGCCCTGGCGATTCGCGACGAGACGATCGATCTGGAGGGAGCGGGTATTCGAATCGTTCAGGTGGACGAACCTGCCCTTCGTGAGCTTCTCCCGCTGCGCTCGAAAGATACAGCGGCGTACCTGGAGTGGGCCGTGCGATCGTTCAAGATCTCGACATCCGGGGTGTCCGACGACACTCAGATTCACACGCATCTGTGCTACTCGGAGTTCGGTGAGATCATCGACGCGATCGTCGACCTGGACGCCGACGTGACGTCGATCGAGGCGGCCCGCTCGCACATGGAGGTACTCGACGACCTGAACTCCGTCGGATTCGACCTCGGTGTCGGCCCCGGCGTCTACGACATCCATTCACCGCGGGTGCCGAGCGTCGACGAGATCACCGAATCGCTACGTGCGGCATTGAAAGCCGTTCCTGCCGAACGACTCTGGGTCAATCCCGACTGCGGACTCAAGACCCGCGGTGTGGCCGAGGTGGAGCGGTCGTTGAGAAACATGGTGCAGGCGGCGGCCGCGCTGCGCTGACACCGGGTGAGCGGAACTCCGACCCTGCTACGAAGTTCCGCTCACCTCGGTCGCGAGGTACAGGCTAGGCTTACCTGCCTACGCCCGCCCCGTGAAAGAGAACGAAGTGAAACGTCTACTCCTGGCCACCACGATCGCCGCAGTCACCGCGCTGACCACTGTCGCCTGCGGCGGCACCGCCGAGCAGACAGCCACGCCCTCCACCAGCGCAGAATCTGCCACCGTCGACGCCGTGACGGACGCACCGGGACCGACAGGCATCCCCGACGGTATGGGTTCGGAAGCGGCCGACGGAGTGTTCCCACGCACCGTCGGCCACTTCGGCGGCTCCACCGAGATCCCCGCCGAACCGAAGAAGATCGTCGTCATCGCCACCGGTCAGCTCGACGCAGCCCTCACCCTGGGCGTCGTACCGACCGGGGCCGCCTACGGCGACGGAGCCGAACTGGTGCCCGACTACATCAGCTTCTCGTTCCCCCAGTACACGGACCAGCTGACGCAGGTGGTGGACGTGGGCAACCGCCAGAGCGTCGACATCGAGGCCATCGCCGCCATCGAACCCGACCTCATCCTGGCGAACAAGACCGGCTCCGAGGACATCTACCCGACGCTCTCGACCATCGCACCGACCGTGCTCACCGAAGGCACCGGAGTGAACTGGAAGCAGGACTTCCTACTGCTCGCCGACGCGTTGGGCCGAACCGAGCAAGCGCAGTCCTTCATCGACACCTTCGTCTCCGACGCTGCAGCACTGGGCAACTCGGTTGCCGGCAGCAGCGGCACCCCCACGGTCTCCTTCGTCCGCTTCACCGCGGATCGGGCGCGAGTGTTCGGCGTCCCCTCGTTCGCCGGTTACATCGCCTGGGACGCCGGGCTGGCACGGCCGGACAGTCAGCAGTTCGACAAGACCTCGCAGGACTTCAGCGAGGAGGAAATTCAGCTCGCGAACGCCGACTGGGTGTTCGTATCGAGCCAGGACGCGGGAGCCGATTCGAGCGCCGCGTCGTACACCACCAACCCGCTGTGGACCGGTATGAGCGCAGCCACCGAGAACCACATCGTGCGCGTCGACGACGACCCGTGGTACCTCAATGCAGGCCCGACTGCGGCAACGATCGTGCTCGACGGCCTGAAGAGCGCCCTGCAGAGCTGATCCCTCGTCGTGCGCGTTTTGCGCGTTCAGGAGTACGCAAAACGCGCACGAGGGGTTTTAGGTTGCGCACAACTTAACCGTGCACTACTGTTCTTCACGTGACCAACGAACTCGCACTCGACCGTCAGGTGTGCTTCGCGCTGTACTCCGCATCGCGGGCTACGACCGCGGTGTATCGCCCGATGCTCGACGAGCTCGGCATCACGTATCCGCAGTACCTCGTGCTGCTGGTGCTGTGGGAGAAGGACGGGCGCGGCGTCAAGGAGATCTGTGCCGAACTCGATCTCGACACCGGCACTCTCTCACCGATGCTCAAGCGCCTCGAAGGCCTCGGCTTCATCGAGCGTCGACGCCTGAGCACCGACGAACGCCGCGTCGAAATCCACCTCACCGAGACCGGAAGCGCCATGCGCGCAAAGGCACTCGACATCCCACGCAAGCTGGCCGAGAAGACCGGCATGGGAATCGACGATCTCGTCAGACTCAAAGAAGCGCTCGACGCATTGACGAGCGCTCTGCATCACCCCGATTCGAGCACGACAGAAGGAGAATCATGAAGACCATCTACACCGCCGAAGCCCTCGCGACCGGAGAGGGCCGCAACGGCCACGCCCGCACCTCCGACGGACGTCTCGATCTCGACCTCGCCATCCCGGAGGCCATGGGCGGCAGCGGCAACGGCACCAACCCCGAGCAGCTCTTTGCCGCCGGCTATGCCGCGTGCTTCCATTCCGCACTGCAGATGGTGGCGCGCCAGGACAAGGCCGACGTCACCGATTCGGCCGTCGGCGCTCGTGTCGACATCGGCCCGAACGACGCAGGCGGCTTCCAGCTCGCCGTCACCCTCGAGGTGACTCTGCCGAACCTGAGCCGCGACGACGCGCAGGCCCTGGCCGACAAGGCCCATCAGGTCTGCCCGTACTCCAACGCCACCCGCGGCAACATCGACGTCACCGTCACAGTCACCGAAGACGAGTAAGAGGAAACACCATGAAGGCACACGAAATTCACCTCGCGTCCCGCCCACAAGGCTGGCCGACCGAAGACAACTTTCGCGCGGAGGTCGTCGACCTCCCCGAACTCGTGGACGGGCAGATCCTCGTCCGCAACATCGTGATGTCGGTCGATCCGTACATGCGTGGTCGGATGAACGACGTGAAGTCGTACGTCCCGCCGTTCCAGATCGACGCCCCGCTCGACGGCGGTGCCGTCGGCGAGATCGTCGAGTCCAAGGCCGAGGGTTTTGCGGTCGGCGACGCGGTTCTGCACGGCAAGGGCTGGCGCGATCTCGCCGTCGTTCCGGCCAAGGGAGCGAGCAAGGTCGACCTCTCGGCCGCGAAAGCATCCGCCTACCTGAGCGCACTGGGAATGACCGGAACGACGGCGTATGCCGGGCTGACCGAAGTTGCCTCGTTCAAGGAGGGTGACGTCGTCTTCGTCTCCGGCGCTGCCGGAGCAGTCGGGTCGCTCGTCGGCCAGATCGCCAAGGCGCTCGGCGCTTCCCGCGTCATCGGCAGTGCCGGATCTCCCGCCAAGGTCGCCCGCCTACTCGAGCTCGGTTTCGACGCAGCATTCGATTACCACGACGGTCCTGTTGCCGAGCAGCTCCGCACAGCTGCACCGGACGGCATCGATGTGTACTTCGACAACGTCGGCGGCGAGCACCTCGAAGCCGCCATCGGTTCGATGAACAAGTTCGGCCGAATTGCCATGTGCGGAGCCATCGCTCAGTACAACTCCACCGAGCCGACTCCTGCTCCGCGCAACCTCGCGCTGGCGATCGGCAAGGAGCTGACGCTCAAGGGCTTCATCGTCGGCTCCTACGCCCACGTCACCGAGGAGTTCCGCGCGAAGATGACCGAGTGGCTGGGAAGCGGTGCCATCGAATTCGACGAGACGGTCGTCGATGGTCTCGACAACGCTCCCTCGGCGTTCATCGGTCTGATGAAGGGCGAGAACACCGGCAAGATGGTCGTCACCATCTAGGTCGGACCCGAACGGTTCCACCGCAGACCACACCCCGGCCGGAATTTCCGGCCGGGGTGTTTCCATGTCGACCGATTACAGTCGTGACCATGCCCGCCGCTCCCCTGCCGTTGCGCGACGGCCTCGACCCAACTCGGGTCCGGATGCCCGATATCGCGACCGGGGCCACCGTGCTCGAGTACCTGTGTGCACGGTTTCCGCAGGACGCGGCGAGGCTGACCGAGAAGGTGGCGGGCGGCGAAATCGTCGACGCGGCAGGCATACCCATCGATTCGGCGACGGTCGCGAGGCCACGTGCGGACATCTACCTCTACCGCGACCCGCCGGTGGAGCCGACGGTTCCGTTCTCCCTCGACGTCCTCCATCGCGACGAGAATCTACTGGTGGTCGACAAACCGCATTTTCTTGCCACCACTCCGCGCGGCGCGTACGTCGCTCGCTCGGCCCTCGTTCTGCTCCGACGCCGATTCGACCTGCCCGAGCTGAGCCCGGCGCACCGTCTGGACAGGCTCACCGCGGGGGTTCTGGTGTTCACCGTGCGTCAGCAGGCTCGCCGGCCGTACCAGGAGCTGTTCGCTCAACGCACCATCACCAAGCAGTACGAGGCGATCGCCCCACTCGCTCACGAACTCCGGTTCCCGTTGACGGTGCGCAGTCGAATCGTCAAGGAGCGCGGCGTTCTTCAGGCCGTGGAGGTACCGGGCGAACCCAATGCCGAGACACTCGTGGACCTAATCGACACCGTCGGGTCCTACGGCCTGTATCGGCTGCACCCCCGTACCGGGAAGACGCATCAACTTCGGGTTCATCTGTGCTCGTTGGGTATTCCTATCGTCGGCGACAACTTCTATCCCTTGTTCCGTGAGGTCGCCGGCGACGACTACTCCGATCCGCTCCGGCTGCTGGCCCGTTCGATCGAATTCGTCGATCCACTCACTGGTCTGATCCGACGGTTCGAGAGCAATCGGAGTCTCGATCCTCCTGCAGCACAACAGAGTTCTCCATGATCTCGGTGGTGCGCACCGTGATGCGATGCGAGATGACCGCGAGCGCGAACAGTCCGATCGCCACGTTCCCCAGCGCGGTGAAACCCTCCTGAGCAAAATCCACCAACGCGTTGAGCAAGGTGAATATCAACGCCGACACGCGGAGGGTGCGCAGCGGCCAGAGCGGACCGTCCTTCCGCAACCGCAGCATCGCCGGGAGCGCCGAGGCGAACGTGATGCACGCACTGACGAACAGGATCCCGCTGGCGATACCCATTCCGTCGACGTCGATCGTCAGGTCTCGGCGATCGATGTGCAGGTCTCCGAGAACCAGTTCGACGATCCCGAACACGACGCCCGCACCGGAGATCAGAACCAGTCCCCAGCCGACGACGGGAACCCACCGGGCACTGGTGAAGAACGCCGGGATCAGCCGGGGAACGAACTGACGCAAGGAATGGGTGCGTGACGTCGACCGACCACAGGTGCCGAGCACCATCCTGATGCCGGCCACGGTGTCCGGATCGGCTCCCTCCGCCTCGGCCCGCACGAGCATCCGCAGCGCCCAGTCGCGGCGGTGATCGGGCAGTCCGTGCCCGACGCCATCGGCGGCGATGGCAGCCGCGTTGGCCAGCGACTCGCCCCGAGAGGGCCGACGGAACTCGCGGACGATCCTGCTGAACACCAACAGCAGGACCACCAGGACGTACATGATTTCCGAGGACGGGCCGTAGAAGTAGTCGTTGTCCTTGGTGACGAACTTGCCCACCTCGTCGAGAAACAACCCGAACCCGACACCGCCGAGCAGCACGGTGAACACTCGAACACCGAACCCGATGAACATCCAGCCGACCAGCAGAGCCAACATCATCGCCGCGCCGCCGTACAGGGCATGCGCGATGTGCAGCGACTTGCCACCGACCTGGGGGTAATGGGTCGCCTCCAGGTACGCCCTGGTGATCAGAATGGTCGCAATGGCCACGACCATGAAGGCCTCGGACGCGGGGCTACCGTAGGCGTCACGAATCACGCCCCTAGGTCGTACGCGCCCAGCACGAGCGGTCATGAAGCGAGTATGTGCCGTCCGCCGCCGTCCACGGGCAGTTTTACCCCTGCGAGACTTGACAAATTCGTTTGCTGAAACTGCAATACAGGGATGAAGGAAGCAGCGGCAAGCCTCGACGAGGTCATCGCGGGCCTCGGTCCCCGCCTCAAACGCATCAGGATGGAGAAGAACACCACCCTGGCGTCACTGTCCGAGACCACGGGAATCTCGATCAGCACGCTCTCACGTCTCGAATCCGGCGACCGCAAACCGAGCCTGGAACTCCTGTGGCCGATAGCCCGGGCCCATCAGATGGCGCTCGACGATCTGGTGACCGCGCCGCCTGTCGCCGACCCTCGGGTGCGTACGACGGCCACCGTTCGCGAACACGTGACAATTCTTCCCCTGACTCTGCGCCCGGGCGGACTGCAGGCCTACAAACTTCTGGTCCGACCCGAGGACTCCGAGCCTCGCCCCAGAACGCACGAGGGGTACGAGTGGCTCTACGTGCTCGACGGCACCCTGCGGCTGATTCTCGGCGAGCACGATCTGACGATGAAACCCGGTGAGGCAGCAGAATTCGACACCCGGGTACCGCACTGGTTCGGTGCCGTCGGGAACCGGCCGGTGGAGCTACTGAGCCTGTTCGGACCCCAGGGCGAGCGGATGCACGTGCGGGCGAAACCGACGGTATGAAATGTCATGTCGGTGTGAGACAGTGAAGCCCGCTCGACGCCAGGATCCGCTTCGGTCATCCGCACCGACCACACCATCTCGAGGAAAAAGATGACCGACAGACTTCCCGAATCGCCTGCATCTCGCACCCACGTGGACATCGCAACCGGAGTGCTCATCGGCATCCACGGTGGATCCGTTGCCGACGCCATCGACGAGCTGTTCACGACCGCGAGAAATCACCGGGTCAGTCTGTTCGAGCTCTCCCGCACGCTCATCACCGTCGCCGAGGGCCGCGATATCGAGCGATCCTCGACCACCGATGCCGTGTACGAGGTGTGGGGCTCGGCCCTCGGCCGTCGCGGTGCCGAGGCTACGTTCGGCTCGGTCACCGATTCCGCGGCGGTCTGAACCACACAGACCGGCTAACCGCGCACAGCCGGATCGGTGCGCAGTTCCGGAAACCGGGCCGTCATCGCATCGATGTGGCGGTACATCTCGTAGAGCTCGGCCCGGAGCGTCGACGCCTCGGACTCGAACGCTCGGGCTCGGGATTCTGCGCGGTCCGCGCGAGCTCGAAATGCCTTGGACTGTGCGCTTTCGATGGACGCCGAGCACGTCTGGATGTGTTCGGCCAATCCTCGGGCGAAGACCCTCGCCTGTTCGAGGTTTACTGCATAGTTGTCGTCTCGCGGAGCCGGTGACGGCGCGCCGTTCGCTGTGCCCATGAAACTCGTCACCCTCGATCGTCGGCCGGAAATTCTTTCGCGACTCTACGCCCGGCGTCGGATAGTTCGTCCGTGAACCGGCATCAGCCGAAGACGAGCGCCAGGACCACCGATGCCGAGGTGGCAGCAATGGCGATGACGATGGTCGCCGCGATCGCGCGCTGCCGCACCGTTCGGTAACTCGCCCCTGGGCGGTCGTACTCCGAGTCGTCCTGATCGTCGTCCGAGCCGTAGAAGTCGTCGGAGTTCAGCCCGTCCTCGTCGAAGTAGACGACGTCACGCGGCGGCACCCAGCGCTGACCGTTGGCTTCGACAGCGGCCTCGAGTCGTTCGAGGCGGACCCGAGCCCGGCCCGGATACCAGTCCGAGGGCGCGTGGATGGGAAGGGCCTCGGCCAGTGCCAAGGGTGACCGGTACTGCCTCTGCAGTGCGGCGAATGCAGCCGACGCCGTTGGATCGTCGTCGGATTTGTCGGTGAGGAACCATGCTGCGCCTGCGGCCGCGCGGTCGCCGAGCACAAGATGGGTGTACGCAAGCAGTTCGAGAATGCCCGGCGAGGCCGGGTTCCGACGCAGGGCGCGAACGAGCCGATCCCGAGCACCGATGGTGTCTCCACGCGCAAGATCCTCTTGCGCTCGATCGATCACGTCCACGCGTCGACCTTATCGCTCGACGAGCGATGTCGTCTCGGCACGGAGGCGTCGTGACCACGAAAAAGCCCCTCCCGGACGCCGGAAGGGGCTTTCATCGAGCATGTCGATCCAAAACCGTGGTGGCCAGGGCCGGGATCGAACCGGCGACCTTCCGCTTTTCAGGCGGACGCTCGTACCAACTGAGCTACCTGGCCGGGCGGCACCGGTAAAACAATGCCATCGCAATGTCGGTGATTTCGCACCGATGTTGCGACCCTGACGGGACTCGAACCCGCGACCTCCGCCGTGACAGGGCGGCGCGCTAACCAACTGCGCCACAGGGCCTTGCTGTTGTTGCCGCGCTATTTCTAGCGCAGTAACTCTCCGAACTGCAAATCCGCACCTCGTGAAGAGCGAGACGAAGACTGCTGTACTGCCGACCGGGTTGTCAAACCGATCTCTTCCTACGTACCCCCTACGGGATTCGAACCCGCGCTACCGCCTTGAAAGGGCGGCGTCCTAGGCCGCTAGACGAAGGGGGCCCGCCGAACTGCTTCGACGTTACCCTCAACGGCGTTCCGTTGGGAGCTGGGATAGCTTAGGACACTTTCGCTGTAAATCTCAAACCGGCAGGTCAGAGGTGGTTTTGGCGCAGTTTTCGCCGTAGTGCTCCCACCCGTGCAGTTTGAATTCCGCGAGCCAACGCTCGGACGCCATGGCCAAGAGAACGACCTCGACGGACTCCTCGAACCGCTCGCGGAGATCCGCGTTGTCGGCCACCAGATCGGACATGTAGCGCTGGCCTGCCATCGACGCAGCGAGCACGCGGACGAACTTGGCCGCGTCGAACTCCGGCTTGAGGTCCCCCATCGCCAGAGCGCGCTCGGCCTGCTTGTGACCTTGCGCTCCCCATACTCGACCGCCGCCGGAATGCACCTCGGCGTAGAACTCGGGCTCGACTATCAGCCGGAATTCGGCACGCACGATCACGTCGTTCTGGAAGTTCTGCGCTATGTCGTCCACGATGCCCCGGATGACATAGAAGGGGTGTGCAGTGGTGTCGGCCCACTTCTCCGTTATCGCCACATACCGATCCAACCCGGCCGCGAGCACCGCTCTGGCCAGATCCTCCTTGGATTGGAAATGGAAATACATCGCACCCTTGGTGGCGTTCGAGCCTTCCAAGATGGTGTTGACGGATGCTGCTGCGTATCCACGCTTGGCGAATTCCGCCGCCGCCGCCTCTACGATGGCCGCCCGGGTCCGCCGTGCGCGCTCCTGTTGTGCCATTTACTTCGTGCCTCCGAGCCCAAGCGCCCTGCGTATCCACAGGTAGTACAGATAGAGAGTACTTCACCCGAACGACACACGAGTCGACTCACCAGCGGTTCGGTTCGACGGGCACTGCCGACAGAAAATTTGATTAGGCAACCAAAACAAGCCTGATGGTATGGTCTGCGCGGCTCGAGTGCGCTGCAGGGGGTGCGCACTCGAGCCGCTTCACCACCCGGGTACCGCCCATCGACAACCACCTGTCCTCATCGCACCTGCACCGTGTCGCACCTCTACCGCGACCACCCGTGCCGTCACCGGATCCGAAGCCGAAAGCGCGCACATCGCCCGATCGACACCTCGAGAACGAAACCGTCGACGCGTTGCCCGACAGTCTCGGGCACCTGCCTCGCTTTCAGTTGAAAGCCGAATTACATTTGCCCATAACAAGTCTCGAGCTACCTTGATTCGCCAAGGTCGTTAGCGGGTCAAATCTATTGCACACCAGCGCCTTACGCACACGAATTTGTCGAGTACAGCCAAATCCCAAGTTGGATAATCGATGTCGAAGAGGCCGGCAGATAACGTTTTCGACACTTTCGCCATTTCGCACATCCCTCGCGATCGGATCAGCTTACTGTGAGCTGCATCACACATCCGGCTCTGCCTATCGGAAACGAGTGCACGCCATGAGGGGATCGGTCCGAATATTTCGTTCCATGACAACACTTTTCGCCGTCTCGCTTCTGCTGATCCCGACAACCAGCACGGCGATCGCAGACCCCTTCGGCAACCTCGTGGCCCCCGTTCCCGATCCTGCCCTCTACTTACCCACCCCGCTCGGCGAGCCCTGGTTCGATCCGCCCGCCGGCTACGAACAGCAACCGCCCGGGTCCGTCCTGGCGACCCGACAGGTCACCGTCGGGCCGCTGTTCACCCCTGTCAGGTCGACGCAAATCCTGTTCCGCACCAACGATTCCAAGGATCGGCCGGTCGCGGGTGTCACCACGATCATCGTGCCCTCGGCACCGTGGACGGGACCCGGTAGCCGGCCGGTAGTGGCGTACAACATGGCCATCGACTCACTCGGAAACACCTGCGCTCCGTCGTGGACCCTCCCTCGCGGAATCGCGCCGGAGATCGTTCCGGTGCAGTCGTTCCTGGCGAAGAACTATGCCGTCGTCGTCACCGATCATCAGGGGCCGCGCCAGGGATATGCGGCGGGACCGATGGCGGGCCACGCCATCCTGGACGCCCTCCGCGCGATGGTGAAACTGCCCGAGCTGGGCTTGCCTGCAGAGTCTCCGATCGCTGCGACGGGATATTCCGGGGGTGCCATCGCTTCCGGATGGGCCGCGCAGCTGGCTCCCACCTACGCCCCGGACGTGAATCTCGTCGGCGTGGCGTTCGGCGGTGCACCCACCGACTACCGCATTCTGCTGCATTCGCTCAACGGAACGGTGGGGTCGACACTGTTCCTTTCGGCCACGCTCGGAGTCGCCCGAGAGTATCCCGAGATGTTCTCGTTGATGAACGCCAACGGTCTGCGCCTGGCCACCATCGCCAAGGACATGTGCATCTATCTCACCGCCCCGGGAGGCCTGGTGGCTCCCATTCCAGCACAAGCCCTTTCGGACATTCCGGACGTCGATCGGACGCCGATCGCCGAGCAGATCATCGCGTCGACACGCATGGGTGGAGACCGGATACCGACCGTCCCGGTCTTCATCTATCACGGGCAGCAAGAGTTCTGGATACCCGCGGAAGGGGCCGAGAACCTGTACGACGAGTGGTGCGCCAACGGCGCGAGCGTCCGATTGGAGGAATACGTCGGCGAGCATCTCGTCGTCGCGGTGACCGGAATCCCCGGTGCGTTCGCCTGGATCGACGACCGTCTGGCCGGCATTCCTGCGCCGAGCGGGTGCAGCAGCTTCGGACGCTGACCCATCGGTAGCAGTGTCGGGGGTACATGCCGTCGGCGCCGCGCGGCCCGTTACACTTTCGAGCCGCGCCCCTATAGCTCAGTTGGTAGAGCTACGGACTTTTAATCCGCAGGTCGTAGGTTCGAGTCCTACTGGGGGCACCACACACTTCCCGGGTAACAGGGATCACACCTGCCCGGTACGTACACTCGGGAGTAACGATCGGCCGAGACGAAGCGACGTGCAGGGGGAACTGCAACAGTCGCGACAGGCCGACCGGTCGATCGACATTCGGGGGATTCGGGTCGGTCGACACCGGACATCACGACTGCCGGAACAGCAAGTGAACAGGCGCGACACGGTTCACACCGAACCTACGGTGCCGTAAGCTGGACCGGTCGTACGCAATCTATGGAGGCGATCTAATGGCGAGGGATCTGACACAGCTCGAGCTTCTGCAGGAGCTGGTACCCACTGCCGAAGACAACGTGAACCGTCACATCACGATGGCGCGCGAATGGCATCCCCACGACTACGTGCCGTGGGACGAAGGCCGCAACTTCGCCGCCCTCGGCGGCCAGGACTACGACCCCGAACAGTCCAAGCTCTCCGACGTCGCCCAAGCCGCGATGATCACCAACCTGCTCACCGAGGACAACCTGCCCTCCTACCACCGTGAGATCGCCGAGAACTTCTCCCGCGACGGAGCCTGGGGCACCTGGGTCGGCCGCTGGACCGCCGAAGAGAACCGCCACGGCATCGTCATGCGCGACTACCTCGTCGTCACCCGCGGCGTCGACCCCGTCGCCCTCGAAGAAGCCCGCATGATCCACATGACCAACGGCTACGCCTCCCCCGCCGGATCACAGGTCGGCCTGCTGCACTCGGTCGCGTACGTCACCTTCCAAGAACTCGCCACCCGCGTCTCGCACCGCAACACCGGCAAGGTCTGCGACGACCCGATCGCCGACCGGATGCTCCAGCGCATCGCCGCCGACGAGAACCTGCACATGATCTTCTACCGCAACATCACCGGCGCGGCGATGGACATCTCCCCCGATCAGACGCTGCAGGCCGTCTCGGACATCGTGACCAACTTCGTCATGCCCGGTGCCGGGATGCCGAACTTCCGCCGCAACGGTGTGCTCATGGCCAAGCACGGCATCTACGACCTGCGTCAGCACCTCGAAGACGTCGTCTGGCCGGTACTGCGCAAGTGGAACGTCTTCGAGCGCAACGACTTCACCGCCCGCGGAGAGAACAAGCGCGAAGAACTCGCCGCGTTCCTCGAAGACCTCGAACGCCAAGCCACCAAGTTCGAGGAAATGCGAGACCGCTCCCTCGCCCGCGAACGCGCCAAAGCCGAAGCACGCGCGTCGTAAGTTTCGCTCGACTGGTGTGCCCGGTACCGATTTCGGTGCCGGGCACCCCTTTTTTCTCCTGAAAGTTCTCCCTCCGTTCCAAAGGCTCTTCCATGACATTGCAGATCGGCTCACTGGAGTTGCGCAGCCCCGTCGTCCTGGCACCGATGGCAGGCGTCACCAACGTGGCTTTCCGGACGCTGTGCCGGGAACAGGAACTCGAGCGGGCAGGTAGCACGTCGGGCCTGTACGTCTGCGAGATGGTGACCGCCCGCGCGCTGGTCGAAAGACAGCCCGCCACGATGCACATGACGACCTTCGGCCCCACCGAAACTCCGCGGTCGCTGCAGCTCTACACCGTCGATCCGGACACCACGTACGCCGCGGCGAAAATGATCGTCGACGACAATCTGGCCGACCACATCGACATGAACTTCGGCTGCCCGGTTCCGAAGGTCACTCGCAAGGGCGGCGGCGCCGCTCTGCCGTACAAACGCAACCTGTTCGGTCGTATCGTCGCCGCTGCCGTCAAGGCGACCGAGGGCACCGACATTCCCGTCACCGTCAAGTTCCGCGTCGGCATCGACGAGAACCACCACACGCACCTCGACGCAGGCCGAATCGCCGCCGACGAGGGTGCCGCCGCGGTGGCGTTGCACGCGCGAACCGCGTCGCAGCGCTACTCCGGTACCGCGGACTGGAACCAGATCGCCCGACTCAAGGAACACGTCACGGGTATCCCGGTGCTGGGCAACGGCGACATCTTCTCCGCCGCCGACGCGGTCCGCATGATGGCCGAGACCGGCTGCGACGGCGTCGTCGTCGGGCGAGGCTGCCTGGGCAGGCCGTGGCTGTTCGCCGAACTCAGCGCCCGCCTGAACGGCCGACCCGAGCCGGTTCCACCCACCCTCGGCGAGGTGGCCACGATCATCGCCCGGCATGCCGAGTTGCTCGCCGAGCACCACGGCGAGAAGAAGGGCCTGCGCGAGCTGCGCAAGCACGTCTCCTGGTACCTGCGCGGCTTCCCGGCGGGATCGGATCTTCGAGTCTCGATGGCGCTGGTGTCCACTCTCGGCGAGCTGGACGATCTTCTGGCGCAACTCGATCCGACCGTTCCGTTTCCCAAGGACGCAGAGGGGCCCCGCGGACGACAGGGCTCTCCGGGCGCGGTTTCTCTGCCCGACGGCTGGCTCGACGATCCGGAGGACATCTGCGTCCCGGCCGGTGCCGACCTGATGCACTCGGGCGGCTGATCCCCAGCTGACCGGCCCTCACCTCGCACGAAGTGGACCATGCCGCTCGAGTCAGTACTATGGCTTGGATTGCCGAGTAGGCAACGCGTGCGTGTGATGGAAGGCCAGGTTCGAATTCGTGGGAGACGATCGAGAGTCGGGCCCGTCTGTGCCCGAGGGTCGCGCCCCATGGGAGCGCCCGCTTTCCTCAATCAGACAAAACGGAGAGCATCGGCCTCGCTCCGAACGCCCGTCCACACCGGACCAGGATTCACCACCGCAGCCGGGCGACAGCGGCAGGCTCGGTAAACGATCGCCGCGTAATGCCGACACCGTCTCGGTGGCCGAGTTGGTGGACAAGATGTCGCGGTCGGGATCGAGTCGTCGGGTACCCACCGAACGGCCCGAGACCGAAGAACCCACCGAGATCATCGCCCCGATCACCGATTCCACGCCCCCACCCTCCCGGGCAGTACCACCGACGCCGCCGCATGCGGTACCGGAACCGGTGGGCGCGCCCGCCTCGGACCGCCCGGCGCTGACGCGGTTGGCGATGAGCCGGGTGCGACGACGCAGGCGACTGCGGATGGTCGGCCGGAGTCTGGTGTCTCTCATCGCGATTCTCTCGGTGGCACTGACCGGAGTGGTGTGGGGATATCTCCGCAACACCGACCAAGGATTTCTTCAGGTCGCTGCGCTCGATCCCGACTCGACGGACGTCGTCGACGCCGCAGGTCAGTACGGCGACGAGACGTACTTGATCGTCGGTACCGACACCCGCACCGGGGCCAGCGGCGAGGTCGGTGCCGGAACCGTCGCCGACGCCGAGGGAGCCCGCTCGGACACGGTCATGCTCGTCAACATTCCGGCCGATCGCAGTCGCGTCGTCGCCGTGTCTTTCCCGCGAGATCTCGATGTGACGCGCCCCGAGTGCGAGCAGTTCGACAACGACACCAATACCTACACCGGTGAGATGTTCCCCGAGGCGTACGGCGACAAGCTCAACGCCACCTACGCGCTCGGTGGCCCCAAATGCCTGGTCAAGACGATCCAGAAGATTTCCGGTCTCCGCATCGGGCACTTCGTGGGAATGGATTTCGCCGGGTTCGAGTCCATGGTCGACGAGGTCGGCGGCGTCGAGGTCTGCACCGCGCAACCGTTGATCGACTACGAGCTCGGAGACGTACTGCCCAACCCCGGTACACAACGCATCGACGGGCGCACCGCGCTGAACTACGTCCGGGCTCGCAACGTCGAGTCCGAGGGCAACGGCGACTACGGCCGCATCAAGCGGCAACAACGCTTCCTGTCGTCCTTGCTCAGGTCCGCGCTCTCGAACAAGGTGCTGCTCGATCCGGGCAAGCTGAACGGATTCGTCAACGCGTTCACCTCGGACACGTTCGTGGAGAACGTCAAGACCCAGGACCTCGTGACGCTGGGCCGGTCGCTGCAGAACGTGGACGCCGGCGCGGTCACCTTCCTCACCATCCCCACCACCGGCACCAACGACTACGGCAACGAGATCCCCAACGACGAGGCGATCGGCGCCATCTTCCAGGCGATCATCGACGACGATCCGCTGCCCGGCGAGGAACGCGCAGAGCCGGTGACCCCCGAATCCTCGGCTCCCCCCGCCGCCCCCGACACCCCGCTACTGGCCGTCGAACCAGGCACGGTGTCGCTCCAGGTGTCCAACGCGTCCGATATCGCCGGGATGGCACAAACAGCATCCGACGAGCTCGCGACCTACGGATTCCAGATCCTGACTGTGGGCAACTTCTCGGGCTCCGCCGCCCAGACCGTGGTGCGCTACTCCCAGGACCAGGAAGCGGCCGCAGCGACCGTCGCATCGGCGATCCCCGGCGCAGCCATCGAGCTGGCTCCGAGCCTGAACAACGTCGTCGAGGTGGTGCTCGGCTCCAATTACCCCGGATACACGCAATCCCCGACGGCGTTCGGCACCGCAATCGATGCCACACAGGTGGAGGGCACAACCGAGAGTGCGCCGCTCCCGGAAGATCTTTCGTTCACCAATGCCGCCGACGACACGTGTGCCTGAGTTCATTCATGCTCCGTTAACCCTCGGGACAGGGAACAGGTCAGTGTGACCTACTAAACTTCGCTCATGCGCGTCGCCTACAACGAACAGATGAACGAGCTTGCCGATCTCCTCGGAGAGATGGCGAGCCTGGCTGGTACGGCCATGGAGAAGGCCACCCAGTCACTCCTCCAAGCAGACCTGGTGCTCGCCGAGCAGGTCATTTCCGAGCACGACAAGATCACCGAGCTCAGCGCGGTGTGCGAGGAGAAGGCTTTCACGCTCCTCGCCCTGCAAGCGCCCGTCGCAGGCGATCTTCGTTCGGTGGTGGCCGGCATTCAGATCGTCGCCGACATCGACCGGATGGGCGCACTCGCCCTGCACGTCGCGAAGATCACTCGCCGCAGACACCCGAACCATGCCCTCCCCGAGGTCGTCAACGGGTACTTCGCCGAGATGGGACGCCTCGCCGTTCAGATCGGCGCGTCCGCACGCGAGGTCCTCGAGACACGCGACCCCGAGCGCGCTGCGAAGTTGCAGGAGGAAGACGAGGCGATGGACGATCTGCACCGTCACCTCTTCACCGTTCTGATGGACCGTGAGTGGAGCCATGGCGTCGCAGCTGCGGTGGACGTGACTCTGCTGGGTCGCTTCTACGAACGCTTCGCCGATCATGCTGTCGAGGTCGGCCGACGAGTGATCTTCCTCGTCACCGGCCAGCTTCCGGTCGACCTGCACCAGAACAACATTCCCACCTCGTAGTACCGCTCACGTCGAGTAGCGCTGCCCGGCAGCGCTACTCGATGTCCGTATCAGGGCAGGCGCACAACGAGAAGAACCCCCGTCGAGCTTTCGCTCGGCGGGGGTTCTCTTCGCGGTATGTGGCTATCCGAAGCGGCCGGAGATGTAGTCCTCGGTGGCCTTCTGCGTCGGGTTGGAGAAGATCTTCTCGGTGTCGTCGATCTCGATGAGCTTGCCCGGCTTACCGGTCGCCTCGAGGTTGAAGAAGCCGGTCTGATCGCTCACGCGCGCAGCCTGCTGCATGTTGTGCGTGACGATGACGATCGTGAAGTCCTGCTTGAGTTCCTGGATAAGGTCCTCGATTGCCAGTGTCGAGATGGGGTCCAGAGCCGAGCACGGCTCGTCCATCAGCAGCACATCGGGCGAGACGGCGATGGCACGAGCGATGCACAGACGCTGCTGCTGACCACCGGAGAGGCCGCCACCGGGCTTGTCGAGGCGGTCCTTGACCTCGTTCCAGAGGTTGGCGCCCTTGAGTGAGCGCTCGGCGATCTCGTCGAGTTCCTTCTTGCCGCGGCCGCCCTGCAGCTTGAGGCCCGCCACGACGTTGTCCTTGATGGACATCGTCGGGAACGGGTTGGGGCGCTGGAAGACCATGCCGATGGTGCGGCGCACACCCACGGGATCGACGCCGTTGCCGTAGATGTCCTCGCCGTCGAGCAGCACCGAGCCCTCGACGCGGGCACCGGGGGTTACCTCGTGCATGCGGTTGAGCGAACGCAGGACGGTCGACTTACCGCAGCCCGACGGTCCGATGAACGCGGTGACGCTGCGCGGCGGTACGGCCAGGGTGACGTCGGAGACGGCGTGGAACTTGCCGTAGTAGATGTTGACGTCTTTGAGATCGAGACGCTTTGCCATGTTCTTCGTTCCTTACGGTTCGCTGGAGTCGGGTGGGTCAGAAGTTCTTGGGCGAGAAGAACTTCGAGACCAACTTCGCGCCGATGTTGAGTATTGCGACGATCAGGATCAGCGTCAGGGCTGCTCCCCACATGCGCTCAGCGGTGAGCACGCCGGTTCCTGCCTTCTGCAGGTCGACCATCATGAGCGGCAGAGACGTCTGCGGCCCTTCGAAGATGTTGAAGTTGATGGCGGTGGCAGATCCCACCAGGATCAGCACCGGTGCCGTCTCGCCCATCACGCGGGCCAGGGCCAACATGATTCCGGTGACGATTCCGGACAGCGCGGTGGGGATGACGATCTTCGCGATGGTCTTCCACTTCGGCACACCGAGTGCGTAGGACGCCTCGCGCAGGTCCTGCGGAACGATGCGCAGCATTTCTTCCGCCGAGCGCACGATCACCGGGATCATCAGCAGCACCAGAGCGAATGCGACGGCCACACCGGAGCGCTGGAAGCCGAAGGTGGCGATCCAGAGCGCGTAGATGAACAGGGCCGCGACGATGGACGGCACACCGGTGAGGATGTCGACCATGAAGGTCGTCACTCGGGCCAGCCGAGTACCTACGCCGTATTCGACGAGGTAGATGGCGACGAAGATGCCGATCGGGATGGAGATGACGGCGCAGAACAGTCCTTGCAGGAGAGTTCCGACGATGGCGTGATACGCGCCGCCGCCTGCGATGAACTGGGTGACGCCGGCCTGCGAGTTCTGCCACCAGGTGGGTGAGACCACGGCAGAGAGACCGCGGGAGATCACCGTGTAGAGCACCCAGATCAGCGGTACGAGAGCGACCAGCACCGAGAGGCTGACGAGAATCGTCGCCGCCAGGTTGGACGCCTTGCGCCTGGCGCTGACGCCCTGGAACGTGGGTTCCTTGACGGGCTTGTCCATGGTTGCAGTCATGGGTCAGTCCTTCTTTCCGGCGATGGCGGCGCGAGCACCGGCGTTGACGACGAAGGTCAGGACGAAGAGCACCAGACCGGCGGCGATGTAGGCACCTGCCTGCAGCGGGTTGTTGAACTCGCCTGCGGCCAGTGCGATCTTGGTGGCGAATGTGGAACCGCCGTCGAACAACGTTCCGCCGAAGGTCGCCTGGGTGCTGCGGATGATGATGTACAGCGCGATGGTCTCACCGAGCGCGCGGCCGAGGCCGAGCATCGAGCCCGAGACGAATCCGGACTTACCGAACGGAATGACCGTGGTGCGCACGACCTCCCAGCGAGTGGCTCCGAGCGCGAGGGCGGCTTCGACCTGGCCCTTCGGCGTCTGGATGAACACCTCACGGGTGACGGCGGCGATGATCGGCAGGATCATCACGGCGAGCACGATGCCACCGGTGAAGATGGTGCCGCCGCCGGCGATCGACACCGATCCGGTGCTGAAGAGTGGGAACCAGCTCAGCGACGAGTTCAGCCATTCGGCGAACGGACTGATGGCGGGCGCGAGGACGTAGAGACCCCAGAGACCGAAGACGATCGACGGGACCGCGGCCAGCAGATCGATGATGTAGCCGAGCGGTCCTGCGACTCGCTTGGGTGCGTAGTTCGTCAGGTAGATGGCGATGCCGAGAGCGACCGGCATCGCGAGAATCAGCGCGAACAGAGACACGGTGACGGTGACCAGGAAGAGGTCGAGTACACCGAACACCATTGCGGAGGTGTCGGATGTGTCCCAGGCGCCGTTGTAGGTCAGGAAGTTGACCGTGTTGTTCGACAGTGAGGGGATCGCGCGCCAGAGCAGGAAGATTCCCACGGCGGCGATCAGGGCGATGATGAAGATGCCCGAGCCCGTGGCCAGGCCTCGGAAGATCCGGTCACCGGGACGTGTGACGGTTCCCGACGTTTTCTTGTCTGACAATTGTGGTTCTTCCGGTTTGTGCGCGGCACCCGTGGAGGGCACGGTAGCCGCGGAGGGGACGCCGGTCATCGAGTGGGTGTCGCTCATACCGCTCACTGTCTCGTGTGGGGGTCGAGGACGGTCTTGCTTCGGCTCGCGATGTCGCGAGCCGAAGCAAGATTACGTCTCATTGAATCAGGCGATCGCTTCGATAGCGGTGACCAGGCGTTCCTTGAATGCGTCGGGCAGCGGGACGTAGCCGGCTGCCTCGAGGCCCTCCTGGCCCTCGTTGGCTGCACTGAGCAGGAAGGACTTGACGGCTGCCGTGGTGTCGGCGTCGTAGCCCTTCGAGCACACGATTTCGTAGGTCGCGAGGACCAGCGGGTACGTGTCGGCTGCGTTGCTGGCGTACAGGCCGTCGATGTCGATGACGAGGTCGTTGCCCTCACCCTTGAACTTCGCGGCGTCGATGGCCTTGCCTGCGGTCTCGCTGCTCAGCTCGACCGGTCCGTTGCCGAAGTCGACGGCTGCCTTGCCCAGGCTCTCCTGGTCGGCGAAGCCCTTCTCGACGTAGGTGATCGCACCGGGGGTTGCGGCCACGGCCTGGGCGACGCCCGAGGATCCGTTGGCACCTTCACCGACTCCGCCGGCCCAGTCGGAGCTGTGGTTCAGGGTCCAGGCCTCGGGAGCGGATGCAGCCAGGAAGCGCTGGAAGTTGTCGCTGGTGCCCGAGGAGTCGGAGCGGTAGACCGGGGTGATCGCGGTCGACGGGAGCGTTGCGCCCTCGTTGAGTGCGGCGATGGCCGGGTCGTTCCAGGTGGTGATCTTGCCGGTGAAGATCTGGGCGATGACGTCGGGGTTCAGCACCAGATTGTCGACACCGTCGACGTTGTAGGCCACTGCAACCGGGCCGAAGACCAAGGGCAGGTTCCAGGCCGGGTTGTTTGCGCAACGAACGGCAGCCTGGGCGGCCTGATCGTCCTTGATCGACGAGTCGGATCCGGCGAAGTCGACGAGACCGGCGACGAACTGCGTGCGGCCGTTACCCGAGCCGCTGGTGGTGTACTCGACGGCCTTGCCGGCGCAGACGCCGGAGTAGATCGAGGTGAAGTTGGACATGGCGTTCTGCTGAGCGGACGAGCCTTCACCGGTCAGCGGGGACTTGCCTTCGCAGGTAGCCGAGGACTGTGATGCGCCGTCCGTGGTGGCGACGTTCGCGTCGCTACCGCATGCGGCCAGCAACATGGCACTGACTGCCACTGCACTCATGAGAGCACCGTTGCGCTTGAGGTTCACCTGTTTCCTCCGAGGAATCTTGGGCCGTGTTCACGCCTCGGGCCTGATCGGCCGAGCAGTGACTGTGTGGGTGCCGGCTCGAAAGAAACCTCGCACCAGGCGGCGTTGGTTGCCGCCCAGAGAGAAAGGTAAGGGCAGGTGGTAGACGTTTACCCCCGCGTGGGTGAACGGAAGATGAACACCGCGCTGGAAATGTCCGTTTAGACGGTACGCGCGTACGCGGCGTCCACGTGGTAATTCGTGAACCCGAGCTTGGTGTAAGTGTGTACCGCGGCAGTGTTGTCGGCCTCGACGTACAGCATGATCTGACCCAGTTCGCGGCTACGCAGGTAGTGCAGGCCCGCCAGCGTCAACACTCGACCGAGACCACGGCCCTGGGACTGCGGATCGATACCGACGACGTACACCTCACCGATGGCCGGCTCGGTGCCCTCGGCCGAATGAACTTTTGTCCAGTGAAATCCCAGCAGGTGGTCGCTGCCTTCCTCGAACGCCAGGAACAGGCCCGCCGGATCGAACCAGGGCTCGTCTCGTCGCGCAGCAATGTCGCGGTCGGTCCAGCCACCCTGCTCGGGGTGCCACGAGAATGCCGCATTGTTCACCCGCAGCAGCTCTGCGTCGTCCTGATGACCACGATAGGTTCGCAGCGTAATACCGTCCGACACAACAACATCGGGGAGATCAGGACTGGCCGATGCCCGACGCATCTGCAGCAATTCCCGAACCACCTTCAGCTCCAGACGAGCTGCAACGGACTGCGCCGCGGCGATGTTGCCATGCGCCCAGATTCGCGCATCCGAGCCGATATCGAGTGCGCGAGAAACCAATTCGCGACCAATACCGCGACCGCGAGAAGAAGGATCGACCACCGCCTCGGCCATCCCGTCGGCGATTCCGGCGTAGCCGACAACGCGATCACCTTCGGTGGCGACGAGACGAACGACGTTCTCGCCGGCGTCGACCGCCTTCACCGCCTGCTCCGAGAGCGGCGCGGTGCCGTCGACTTCCGTTGCGCGAGAAAGGATCCGATGAACCTCGTCGGAAACCCGAGAAGACGGTGCGTCGCCGTCGATGGGATGGACGCCGAACGCAGTATCCGAACTCATCTAGGAGAGAGTACTCTCCTGCTCGAACTCGAAATCCGCATCGCCGGTATCCCCGCCCGCGCCGTCCGATGCAACTGGGCCGCCCTTGGTGTTGCGCGCAGGCCGGACCGCCTTGTATCCCACGTTGCGCACTGTGCCGATCAGCGATTCGTACTCGGTGCCGAGCTTGGCGCGTAGGCGTCGAACATGGACGTCGACGGTGCGCGTGCCACCGAAGAAGTCGTAACCCCACACCTCCTGCAGCAGTTGGGCGCGAGTGAACACGCGGCCCGCGTGCTGAGCCAGATACTTCAGCAGCTCGAATTCCTTGTAGGTCAGATCGAGCGGACGACCGCGCAGTCGCGCGGTGTAGGTGCCCTCGTCGATGATCAACTCGCCGAGCGTGATCTTGCCCGAGGTCTCCGGGCTCGCGACGCCGCCACTACGCCCCACCAGTAGCCGCAAGCGCGCGTCCAGCTCCGCCGGGCCGGTACCCGGAAGCAGGATGTCGTCCAGGCCCCAATCGGAGTTGACCGCCACGAGCCCGCCCTCGGTGAGAACCGCGACGACGGGGATGGCCGACCCGGTACTGCCCAGCAGGCGACACAACCCGCGTGCCGCAGCCAAATCGGTGCGGGCGTCCACGAGCGCGATATCGGCCGAACCCGCTTCGAGTAGCGAGGAGACCTCGGTGGGCACCGGTCGCACGTGATGCGCCAGAAGAGCAAGGGACGGAAGAACGCCCTCCGGATTGGGGTCGGAGGTCAGTAGTAGGAGCTCCACTGCGTCTCCATTCTTACTGCTGGCCGGTCCAGCCCGAGCTGGATTGGAGTATTCGTCAAGGACACAGACTAGCTTGTCCGTACAACTGGCCGAAGCGGGCAGTACGCGACCCGTCGGTCACAATGGACGCGTGCGCACACTTCTCATCGGACTCGTCAGCCTGCTGGCCCTCGCGCTCGTCGTGGATTTCGGCGCGGCGGCGTATTCCGAATACCGAGTCTCACGCGCGATTCGCGCCGGTGGCGAACTCAATTCGGACCCCCAGGTGATCGTGCACGGATTCCCGTTCCTGACCCAGGCAGCGGACGGCCGTTACCAGAACATCGAGATCAGGGCTCAGGACGTTCCCACCGAATACGTCGGCTCGACGACCATCGAGGCCAATCTTCGCGGCGTCCACATCGCCCTGTCGGACTTGATCGACAACAACGTCCGCGCCATTCCGGTCGACGAACTCGACGGCCGCGTCCGCATCGAAGCGACCGACCTCGGCCGGTTCCTCGGCATCGTCGACCTGCAGGTTTCTGCGCCCCCGGCCGACAAGTCCGACGGCACGGGCGGCTCGGGTGGCTCGGGGAAGACGACGACCGGAGGCGTCGTGCTGACCGGAACGGTGCCGGTCGGCCCACTGCAGACCACAGTGAGCGTGGAAGCCGACCTTCTGCTCGAGGGAGACAGTGTCGCCATCGTGGCATCCGACTTCTACTTCGGCCCCGAGGGTCGGGCGGACTTCACGATTCCCGACTTCGCCAAGCCGACCGTGCTCGGGTTGTTCACCAAGACCATCGAGCGCCAGAACCTGCCCTTCGGACTTCTGCCTACCGACGTGTACGCGGAAGGGTCGCAGATCGTCATCGAGGGTTCGGGCGACAACGTGACGATCGACCTCAACGAGATCGAAAAGCCGTGACAGGGATCACAGTCCTGTTGGTCGTGGCGGTCCTCGCCGTAGTCACCGGGCTCTACCTCCGGAGCCGGTCCGGCACCGTGCGCGCCGTACGAGACACCGGCTCCGACACCGACGCGCTACGCCCACTCCTGCTCGAGGCGGGCATCACGACCGACACCGCGACCGTGCTGCACTTCTCGGCGGACTGGTGCGGACCGTGCGCGGCCGTCCGTCGCGTCGTAGGCCAAGTGCTGAACGACCGCAGCGGGGCCCGCGAAGTAGAGCTCGACATCGATGCCCATCCGGCCCTCGCTCGTGAGCTGGGAGTGCTGTCGTTGCCCACCACGTTCGTGCTCGACACCGAGTTGCGTCGGCGCTCCAGAATCGCGGGGGTTCCCTCCGCGGCGGCTCTGCGGTCCGCGCTCGACGCCCTGTGACCGCACCCGCTCGGGCCGGCGGTTCGACGCACCGCTGGTAGCAGGTAGGATGCTCTTCGTGTTCTCCCGCCACGAGCTGATGCTCACCAGTCGACGCACGGTTGATCTGTGCCGACTGGGCGGATGTTGCTGTCGCTGCTGCTGATTTCCTTCTGCCGCCACGCCCATGCGTGATGTCGGCCCAAGACAGGAATCCACGTCCGAGCACTGCCTTTGCGGCGTGCCCCGGCCTCGTACAGGAGTACTTCTCGATGTCGACACACGACACCCACACCGACACCCACACGATCGACCAGGTCGACGTCCGCGGCCCGCGCTTCGCAGCGTGGATCACCACCGCCGTCCTGGTCGTCGTACTTCTCCTGACCACGATCTCGGTCCCCGCAGCGGCAATCCTGCTCGGGCTACAGGCGATCGTGTTCGGAATCGGAGCCGTACGCGGACCCAAGCACAGTCCGTACGGCACGATCTACGCGACGTTCGTCGCTCCGCGACTCTCCCCGACCAGCGAACGCGAGCCGGTGGCTCCGTTGAAGTTCGCTCAGCTGGTGGGATTCGCGTTCGCCGCCGTCGGAGTTCTCGGCTTCGTGCTCGGCGCTCCCGTCGTCGGCACCGTGGCAGCAGGCTTCGCCTTGTTCGCGGCGTTTCTCAACGCCGCGTTCGCGGTCTGCCTCGGGTGCATGCTCTACCCCCTCGCGGCGCGACTGCGCAGCACCTAGCACTCACACCCTTCTTCCGATCCGTACAAGAAAGACCGAAAGGAACACCATGGCTCGCTCCGACGTCCTGGTCTCTGCCGACTGGGCCGAGCAGAACCTGAACGCACCGAAGACCGTCTTCGTCGAGGTCGACGAAGACGCCAGCGCCTACGACGGCGGACACATCGAAGGTGCAGTCAAGCTCGACTGGCGCAAGGACCTGCAGGACCCGGTTCGCCGCGACTTCCTGGGCCAGGAGCAGTTCTCGGACCTGCTGTCGGCGAAGGGCATCAGCAACGACGACACCGTCGTTCTGTACGGCGGAAACAACAACTGGTTCGCCGCCTACGCCTACTGGTACTTCAAGCTCTACGGCCACAAGGACGTCAAGCTCATCGACGGTGGACGCAAGAAGTGGGAACTCGACGGACGCGCACTGTCGAAGGACGTCGTCAGCCGGGAGACCACCCAGTACCGTGCCGAGGCTCCCGACCTGTCGATCCGCGCATTCCGCGACGAGGTCATCGACGCGATCGGCAACAAGAACCTGATCGACGTGCGCTCGCCCGACGAGTTCTCGGGCAAGATCCTCGCCCCGGCTCACCTGCCGCAGGAACAGGCTCAGCAGCGTGGTCATGTGCCGTCGGCGATCAACATCCCGTGGAGCACCACCGCCAACGAGGACGGCACGTTCAAGTCCGACGACGCGCTCGAAGAGCTGTACAAGACCAAGGGCTACGACGACGAGAAGGCCACCATCGCCTACTGCCGCATCGGTGAGCGTTCGAGCCACACCTGGTTCGTCCTCAAGGAGCTGCTGGGCAAGGAAGACGTCAAGAACTACGACGGTAGCTGGGTCGAGTACGGCTCCCTCGTCGGAGCACCCATCGAGTTGGAGGTTCACTGATATGTGTGGAGCACCCGTACAGGGCCAGACCATCCCGGCAGGCGTCGACGTCGAGAAGGAAACGGTCATCACCGGCCGCGTCCTCGCCGGCGACGGTGAGCCGGTAGCAGGAGCGTTCGTGCGTCTGCTCGACGGCACCGGCGAGTTCACCGCCGAGGTCGTCGCGTCGGGCACCGGAGACTTCCGCTTCTTCGCCGCTCCCGGCCAGTGGACGCTGCGCGCACTGTCGGCATCGGGCAACGGCGACACCGTCATCGCTCCCGAGGGCGCAGGCGTGCACTCTGCCGACGTCACCGTCGGAGTCTGATTTCGCAGCACCGATCGAAACGAAGAACCCCGCACCTACGAGCAGGTGCGGGGTTCTTTTCTGTCCAGGCCGATGATTGTTCAGTTGGGCACGGGCGCTGCGGTGGTGCGCTCCGGAACAGTGGAGTACTGCGGCGGGAACATCCCCTCCGGGACCGGGATGCCCTGGGACTCGAGGAAGGCACCGAGGTCGCTGACGCGAGTCTGTGTTCCCGGCTCCGGCAGCAGGCGAGGCTCCGACGCAGGCTGGGGAGTCTCGGGCACGGACGGCGCGGCCGGATCGACGGCAGGGGGTGCGTTGTTCTTCTCGCGTTCGGTGCGAGCGAGATCGGTCACCCAGGCGACCATCTTCTCGCTCTCCCACTCGTAACCGTCGTTGGGGTCGTTGTACCAGTAGGACAGGTGCTGCAGAAAGCCGATTGCCAAATAGGGCCCGAGCACGACGTCGACGATGCCCTTGTTGTTCTCCACCAGGCCCTCGCCTTCGGCCCGCAATTTCGCCTTCACGGTCTCGGCACCGGGCCCGAGAGCCCAGTTGAGATCGGCGAGCAGCTGGTCGGGAGACAGCGCTGCCGCAGCCTGCGCGTCGTCCACCTGATACTGCCGGTCGGAGACCTTGACCAGAACCTGCAGAAGCGTCTCGTCCGACTCGAGCCAGGACTTGTTCGTGGCGATGTCGACGATCGCGCGGGTGGCGATGCTCGCTACCGTCCGAGCGAAATCGGAGACGGTCTGCACCGGATTCAGCAGGGTCAACCGCATCTGACCGAGCACGCCGAGCGCCAGCTGCAGCAGTTCGATCTTGTCCGGCGAATCGCAGGCGAGGTCGTAGGGTCGGCACGACCACGTGACCTTGTCGGTCATCGATCCGTAGTCCCGGGGCGACTGGTCCATGAATCCGCCGCGTGACTCGCCTACCTCGTCACCGAAGTTCGGCACACCGGCCGGGCGGTAGGGCGACCCGACCATCATGACGCCGACGACGTCGTCGGCTGTGACGAGGGCATTCGGATCGCGGTGTCCGAGTTCGATCGCGAGTCGATCGAGAACCTCACCGCCGACGCTGTACCCGAGCAGAACGAACTTGGTCTTCTCGCCGCACTTGGTCTTGTACTCGTCCATCAATCGATTGGTCGACGCGAGGCCGTCGGCGATCGATTCCTGGTAGGTAGCCACGTTGTCGATGACGTCGAAGCCGTACGTGGAGGTGTACGGGACGTAGAGCCAGCCGACGGTACCGGGGCTGTCCGCGTTCGCCTCACCGACCGGAACGGTGACGTTGCCGACCCAGTTCGACGCGATCGTCTGTGCTTCTTCGTTGAGCGGATTGCGATCTGCGGCCGAGTCGGTGGCTCCGGACACCGCCAACAGCAGCACGTCCGGGCAGTCCTGCGCGTAGTTGTTGGGATCGATGTTCGGACCCTGCGAGGACCCGAAGTCTGCGGAACCGGAGTCCGCCGATCCTGAGTCCGCCGATCCGGAGTCGGGTGCGGCGAGCGCAGCAGCGGGTGCTGCGAGCGCCAGCGCCAGGGTCACCACAGCAGACCTGAACAACACGGATCCGAACGACGATGTCAGAGCGCGTTTACGACGCAGCATTGTTGCGGAGACCTCCCCAGCCTTCGTGACAGAACACAGTGAAAAACGTCGGAAATTCGCCCGCGAGCGCCCGACGTCCCCCGAAGAAGGTACCTGCTTGCCGGGATTTCTCCACCAATACGAGTGATCCAGCGCACTGACGACCCCGAAGTTGGGTAGATGTCACCAAGGACACACGTCGGATTCGGGCCGCTGTTCTCGGTGGGAAACTACGCGGGTTAAACTCGATCCCGTGGTCATCTTCTTCGAGGTATTGCTTGCGCTCGCGGCAATTGCCATCATCGCGTTCTCGCTCTACGTCGTCTACCGACTGGTCAACGACGAGTCGTGACGGATCCGGTTGCGGGGCAACCCGGCAGTGCTGACGAGGGACGGAACGCCCCCATCACCAGTGGTGACGAAGCGATAGCGGCGGCCGAACAGAAGTTCGCCGAGGCATCGTTGCGCAACGTCCCGGTACTGCCCGATATCCCCCATCCCGACGACACCGCCAACCTGCGGCTCGGTCCCGATCTGAACCCGTCGATGCTGGCTCTGTTGCCACTCGTCGGTGTCTGGCGCGGTGAGGGCGAGGGGCACGACCCCGAACTGGGAACCGACTACCTCTTCGGACAGCAGATCGTCATCACCCACGACGGCGGCAGCTACCTGAGCTGGGAATCGCGCTCCTGGCGGCTGGACTCCGACGGCAACTACGCTCACCCCGACCTCCGCGAGACCGGATTCTGGCGCGTCAGCGGCGGCCACGGCGTCAAGGGTTCCGAGAACGAAGAGGTCATCGAGCTCCTGCTGACCCACAGCACCGGTGTGGTCGAACTGTATTACGGACACGCACTCACCAAGTCGTCCTGGGAACTCGCCACCGACGTCGTCATCCGCAGCACCTCGGGTGCGCTGGTCGGCGGGGCGAAGCGGCTCTACGGCATCGTCGAGGGTGGAGATCTGGCGTACGTCGAGGAACGTGTCGTCGCCGACGGCCCACTCGCACCGCGGTTGTCCGCACGGCTCTCTCGCTACATCGGCTGAATCTTTCTTCCTGCTCGTTGCACGCGAACGGCCCCCGAGCCATACCTGCTTTCAGGTCCCGACCGGACAGGTCGGGGGCTCGGGGGCCGGGTAGCTGCCTGGGATTCGCTTGCCGCTCGCGCGGTCTTCGCAGTGAATCCGTCAGCGATAGCGGCTAGCTGACAGCCACCTCACGCGTCCTAGAGTTCATCAACTTCAGACCACCTCCTCTCTCGTGTACTCCCAACGTACGCCGGAGATTCCGAGTCGGCAAAGTGTTTTTTCTTCGGGTCTGCACCGAGATCGATCACCTGGTCGGCGTCGGTGTTCTCCGGCAATTGATGGGTGACGACCACTACGATTCGGTCGGCACCGAACAGGCCGCCGTCGGTGGTGAGCAGCTCGCGCAGTATCCGTGCGCCGGAGACTCCGTCGAGGTGTTCCGTCGGCTCGTCCAGCAGCACGATCGGTGCGGTACCGAGCAGAGCGCGCGCGAGCAGCAGCCTGCGCCGCTCTCCCCCGGACACTGCCTGTGCGCCGCCCACCAGAGTCGTGTGGACACCGAGGGGCATCGCGTCGAGCCACGAGCCGAGGCCCACTTTCCGCAGCGCCTCCACTGCTTCCCGCTCGTTCACGTCGCCGCGAACCACCCGCAGATTCTCCAGAATCGAGGTGTCGAACAGATGCGCATCCTCGGCGAACAGCGCTGCGTCCGAGCCGTATTCCTCGGCAAGTGCGCGCAACATCGTCGTTTTACCCGATCCACTGGGGCCGATGAGTGCGCTTCGCGCAGTGGTGCGGTTGAGGACCCCAGAGGGCACATAACCACGCCACTGCGGCGGAGCCGCATCGAGCATCGCCATGATTCGGGTGGCTGCGATTCGGCCGCGCATCAGCGCGACAGCCGCCCCGGGGAGCGCGGCAGTCGCCTCGAACGCAGCCAGCGGAACCAGCACGATGATCGCCAGTGCCATCGGCGTCATACCGCCGGCGGTGCCTCCGTCCGGTCCGTACAGACCGATTCCGACGAGCAAGGACCCGATCACCGACGCTCCGATCGACAGCGGCCCAGCGGCGTCGGCCATGGCCGACGGACGGGCGGCGCGGTCCCGGGCAACCACCGAATCCTGTGCTGCGCTTCGAGCTTCGGCCAGTGTTTTGTCCAGTCGCCCGGCGACCCGCAATTCCGCAGCATGGTCGAGGGCGCGGACGGCCGACTCCGCGAACCGTGCGTCGGCGTCGGCACCGGCCTCTTCGGCGATCCTCGCCGACCGCGCCGCCAGCATCGGTGCGCCCACTCCGGCGACCAGCAACGCCACCGCCAGGATCGACGCGGCAGCGGGCGCGATGCCGGCGAGCAGGCCCACCGCGGCGAACATCATCACGACGCTGACACAGATGGGCACGACGGCCCGCACGACGACGTCGCCGAGCACGTCCACGTCCGCTCCGGTGCGCGCGAGAACGTCACCGCGCCGCAGGTGGATTGCTCCGTTTCCGTTCGCCAACCTCTCGTAGATTCCGGTGCGAGCTGCCGTCGTACCGCGCAGAGCCGCGTCGTGTGTGGACAGCCGTTCCAGATATCTGAACACTCCCCGCGAAATGCCGAGCGCCCGAACGGCTACCACTGCCACGGACAGATCGAGCACGGGTGGCATCTGCCAGGCTCGGGTGATCAACCATGCCGAGAGCGCGGCCAGAGCCAGCGCACTCCCGAGGGTCGCCACTCCGGCGGCCACGGCCACCGCCACCCGCCGCGGGGAGAGCTCCAACAACGCCAACGCCCGACGCAGATCAGACATGATCGACCTTCGGGTGCAGGGTCGCGTCACTGTGTACCTCGACGACTCGGTCGGCGGCATGCAACACCGACCGCCGGTGACCCACCATCACCACGGTGACTCCTCGGTCGGCCGCGGCTCGAACAGCCTGCAGCACAGTCTTTTCCCGCGTCGAGTCGAGGTGTGCGGTCGGCTCGTCCAGCACCATCACCGAAGCATTCGAGACGAAGGTCCGGGTGAGGGCGAGGCGCTGCAGTTCGCCGAGCGACAGCCCCACTCCGCCCTGACCGACGCGGGTGTCCCAGCCGGCCGGATGATCTCGGAGAACCTCGTCGAAGCCGGCCGAACGGCACGCAGCGTTCAAGGCATCCGAGTCGGGCACTCCGTGCAGGGTGACGTTCTCGTACAGCGTGCCGGGCAACAACACCGGCCGCTGCGGGAGCCAGGCAACCTGCGCCCACCACTGGTCGAGGTCGAGTTCGGCCACCGGCACTCCCCCTATTCTCACCGCGCCGCTCGAAGGCGTTGTCAGACCCAGGATCGCTTGTAGTGCAGTCGATTTGCCTGCGCCGTTCGGTCCGGTCAGTACCGTGACGGTGCCCGCTCGGCACACTGCATTGAGCTCTGCCGGAGCCTCGCCGTCTCGACTCGTGACGGTGAGTCCGTCGAGTTCGATGTTCGCGGCCGAGGCGTCGACCGTTCGACCACCGCTCGACCGGACCGTCCGGCGATCCAACACGCGGAATGCTCGGCTGGCGGCCTCGACGCCGTCCTCGGCCGCGTGGAACTGGGTGCCCACGGACCGGAGTGGAAAGTACACCTCGGGCGCGAGGATCAACGCGACGATGCCTGCCTCGAGTGTCATCTCCCCGAATACCAGCCGCAGTCCGATACCGACAGCTACCAGCGCGACACACAGGGTCGCGAGCAGTTCGAGAACCATCGACGAGAGGAAGGCAACCTTCAACGCGCGCATCGTCGTTCGCCGATGTGCGTCGCCCAGTGCTCGGATGCGGGCGGCGGGCCCGTGTTCGCGCCCCAGTGCGCGCAATGTCGGCAGACCGGCCAACAGATCGAGCAACTGCGCCGACAGCCGGGTCATCGTGGTGAGCGTCGCAGCCGCTCGCCCCTTGGTCAGCAGTCCGATCAGAATCATGAAGATCGGGATGAGCGGCAGGGTCACCGCGATGATCACCGCCGACGTCACGTCCTGGGTCAGGATGACGACCAGGACCAACGGGGTGACGATGACGGCCAGCACCAGCGCCGGTAGGTAGCCGATCAGGTATGCCCGCAATCCGCCGATGGCGCGAGTCACCACGACCGCCAGCTCTTCACGTTCGGAGTCGAGCTCCCGAGGCTCGAAACGAGTTGCGGTCGTGAGCACTTCGAGCTCGAGCTCGGCCACCACTCGCGATGCCGACCGGTGCGCGTATCGAGACTGGGCTCCGGTCGCGAGCACGCGAACTGCCATCGCACATCCCAGCACCACCAGTTCCGTGGTCCAGTCGGACAACGATCTGGCCATCGGGTCGGTGATGACGCCGGCCAGAACGCGGCCGATGGCAAGCGCGCTCACGATGATGCACAGGGTGACGACGGTCGACAGTCCGACCGTCGCGACGAGGTAACCCCGCGCGGAGCGAGAATACTTCCACAGTCTGGGATCGACCGGTGCCCGTGAGCGGGCGGGTGCGTTCACGGTTTCACCGTCAGTCCGATCGAGTCCGGTATCTGAGCGCTCGAAATGCGTTGCCGGAAGACCCAGTACGTCCAGGCCTGGTAACCGATGACGACGGGGGCAGCGAATGCCGCGGCCCACGTCATCACCTTCAGCGTGTACGGGCTGGACGACGCGTTGGCGATGGTGAGATCGAAGGCGGCGTCCGTGCTGGACGGCATGACGTTGGGGAACAGGGAGGCGAACAGCAGCACGACGACGGCAACGATGGCGATGCTGGTGAAGACGAAGGCCCAGCCCTCGCGTACTTTCGCCGTCAGCGCGACGACGAGCAACAGCGCCACGGCTGCCACCGCGACGAGTGCCCAGGTCCAGGTCTTCCCGTACGCGAGTTGTGTCCACAGCGCGAAGGCTCCACCGACGAGTACTGCCGGAACCGAAAGCCACGCTGCCATTTTCACCGAGTCCTCGTGCACGTCCCCGGAGGTCTTGAGCGCGATGAACACGGCACCGTGCAGTGCGAACACCACGGCCATCGTTACTCCGCCGAGCAATGCGTACGGGTTGAGCAGGTCGAAGAATCCTGCGGTGACTTTCTTGTTCTCGTCGATCGCGACTCCGCGCACGATGTTGGCGAACGCGACGCCCCACAACACCGCCGGAACCCACGAGCCGATGCCGATGCCGATGTCGCAGCGTCGACGCCACACCGGGTCGTCGATCTTTCCGCGCCATTCGATGGCGCAGATGCGCAGAATCAGCGCCACCAGGATCAACAACAGCGGCAGGTAGAAGCCCGAGAACAACGTGGCGTACCACTCGGGAAACGCTGCGAAGAGGGCACCGCCTGCGGTGATGAGCCAGACTTCGTTGCCGTCCCAGACCGGACCGATCGTGTTCAGGACGGCACGCCTTCGCTTCTCACCCGTCGCGGCGTCCGGGTGCCTGCCCAAAATGGGCATGAGCATGCCGACGCCGAAGTCGAAGCCTTCGAGCACGAAGTAGCCGACGAAGAAGAAGGCGATGATGAGAAACCAGAATTCGGGCAGTGACATGACTATCCCCTAGTACGCGAACGAGAGCTGTTTGGGCTCTTCGTCTTCCGAATCCGGCGGGTCGACGTGCGGGTGCGCGTCGTGGTCGAGAGGTCCTTCGATGACGTAGCGTCGAAGCAGGTAGAACCAGACGCCCCCGAGGGCGGCGTAGAGCAGTGTGAACGTCACCAGCGATGCGACGACGAGGCCGACGGGATGGTCGGAGACACCTTGATCGACGGTGAGCCGGATCTGGTCGACTCCCGAGAGATTCGGCGCGACAACCCATGGCTGACGGCCCATTTCGGTGAAGATCCAGCCGGCACTGTTGGCCAGGAACGGAGTCGGAATGGCCAGCAGCGACAACCACGAGAACCACCTCTGGTCGGGAATCCGACCACCTCTGGTGACCCACAATCCCGCGACGGCGAGCAGGGCCGAGCCTGCGGCCAGTCCGATCATCATCCGGAATGCCCAGTACGTGACGAAAAGGTTGGGCTTGTAGTTGCCCGGGCCGAACTGCTGCTCGTACTGGTCCTGTAATTGGTTGACGCCTTGCACGGTGGCACCGAAGTCGTTCTCCGCCAGGAACGAGGTGAGTCCGGGAATCGAGATGAGGTGCACCACGGATTCGCAGTTGTTGTGGGTACCCACGGTCAGCAGCGAGAAGCTGGCTCCGGTTTCCGTGTCGCACAAGGATTCTGCGGATGCCATCTTCATCGGCTGCTGCTCGAACATGAGCTTGCCCTGAATGTCTCCGGTGATGGCGAGTGCGCCGCCTGCGACGATCATGACGATGAAGGACATGCGTGCTGCCGATCGGAACATCGTGCGTGAGTCGGTGGCTTGTTCGGCCAGCTTCTTCTTGCGCGCCTCGCGCACCATCCACCAACCGGAGATGCCGGCGACGAAGGTTGCGGAGGTGAGAAATGCACCTGCGACGGCGTGTGGAAAGGCCGCCAGCGCAGTGTTGTTGGTGAGCAGCGCCCAGATATCGGTGAGCTCGGCGCGGCCGGTCTCCTCGTTGTAGATCGCGCCGACGGGATGCTGCATCCAGGAGTTGGCTGCGATGATGAAGAAGGCCGAGGCGTTCACGCCGATGGCAACGAGCCAGATCGCCGCCAGGTGAACAAGTTTGGGGAGTCTGCTCCAGCCGAAGATCCACAGCCCGAGGAACGTGGACTCGAGGAAGAATGCCACCAGCCCCTCGAGCGCGAGTGGTGCACCGAACACGTCACCGACGAAGCGCGAGTATTCACTCCAGTTCATCCCGAATTGGAATTCTTGGACGATTCCGGTCGCGACGCCGAGGGCGAAGTTGATGAGGAACAGCTTGCCGAAGAACTTGGTCAGCCGATACCAGGAGTCCTTGCCGGTGATCACCCACATGGTCTGCATGGCGGCCACCATCGGCGCGAGGCCGATCGTGAGAGGTACGAGAATGAAGTGGTAAACGGTGGTGATACCGAACTGCCACCGCGAGACATCCAACGCGTCCATCGATACTCCGAACTCTTCCACCCGAGCTGTGACGGGCAACACCGCAGGTCAGGGCATTGGCCCGCGACTGATTCGAATGTACTACTACGAGTAGTAGTAGGGAAGAGTCTTTCGGCAGGGTCGTTGGGCACCTATTACGTGGCGGCGACTCCCACGGCTCGATCGACCATCTCGGCCACCTGTTCGCCGCTCCCGGGACGACCGAGAACAACGCCGTTCATCGCCGTCACCCGCGCCGCGAGGGTGACACTCGAGACCAACCAAACGCTATCTGCCGCAATGAGATCCGCTGGGTAGACATGCCCGTGCTCGCAGGTCCAGCCGGCAGCTCGGGCAACCTGGAACAACCCGGCGACGGTGGTTCCGGCCAGGATGCCCTGCTCCACCGACGGTGTGACGAGTGTCTTACCGCGCGCGAGCACCACCGTGGACCGTGGACCTTCCAGTACCCGTCCCTCGCTGCTCAGGTAGATGACGTCGTCGGCCCCCTCGGCGGACGCGTGCCGCAGCGCAGCCATGTTCGTGGCGTACGACAGTGTTTTCGCTCCGGCGAGCTGCCACGGCGCAGTCCCCGAGAACTCGACCGAATAGCCTCGATCGAGCGTGATCACCGACACCCCGTTCGCGCGCGCTGTCCGCACCCGCCCGGGAAGGGGCCCCACCGTCACGAACGCCGTCGGCGCTCCACCGCGCTCGCGTCCCCGACTGAGTACCAACCGAAGCACGGCCTCGTCCGCCGAGTCCGCGGTCCAGAGACCGACGGACTTGTCGATCACCGTTCGCCACTCGTCGAGATCGGGAGCAGGCAGTTCCAGTGCCGTCGCCGACGCCGCCAGACGGGCCAGGTGCAACTCCACTGCGCAGGCAGCGCCGCCCCGCACGAGCAGTGTCTCGAACACCCCGTCACCGCGTACGGCAGCCAGATCGTCGGCGAACAACAACGGCTGCCCGGCGTCGTGCACTCGGCCGTCCAACGTCACCACTACCGAATCGGCCATGGCCGTCACTGTAGAGCCAGACGGTCAGTCGGCTCGATCTGCCTGCGCCATCACGTCGCGGTACTCGTCGAGGTCGATGTCCTCGGCGACGACCGTCTTGGTTCCGTTGTAGACGTCACGGTCGATCTCGTCGTCGGCGTTGGCCACCAACATCGCGACGAACGTGTCGCCGTTGACGTTGAGGAAGGTGCGGAAGATTCCGGCGAACCAGTCCACGGCGATCAACAGGCCGACCGCTTCGAACGGCAGGTCCAACGACGTTGCCAGGAACATCGCGATCACCGGGAATCCACCCGGCACCGTGATCGTGCCCATGTTCAGCAGGATCGCCAGACCCATACCGAGGGCAATCTGACCGACACTCAGATCGACGTCGCCCGCCTGCGCAAGAAACATCACGACGATCATGTAGTTGAGGACCGCGCCGTACGAACCCATGGTGAGTCCGATCGACAGCGTGAAGTTCGCGACCTTCTGACTGACGCCCACCTTCTCCACGGTGTTCTTCAGAACGGTCGGGAAGGTGACTGCAGAACTCGTGGTCGTGACAGCAATGGCCGTCTGCTCGGTGAGCTTGCTCGGCAAGCTTCTCGGATCCAACCGGGTTCGTACCGTCACCACGATCACGAACAGTGCGAAGAGAATCAGTACTCCGAGCAGGGTGGTCCCCAGGTAGCTCAACGCAGTCGAGACGACGGAGAATCCGACATCTCCTGCGAGAGCGGCGAGGAGACAGAAAACACCGACCGGAGCGATGGTCATGACCAGGCGAATCATCGTCAGGACGATCTGCTGAATCTGATCCATGAACGTCAGTACGCCGGTGTCGCCCGTCTTGGTGATGTGGCTGCGCAGCGCAACTCCGAAGAGCAACGAGAACACGATGATCGGCACCATCGTCGCTGTGGACATCGCGCTGAAGACATTGGTCGAGACGAAGTTGAGCAGAGTGTCCTGCCAGCCGAGCGCCTCGCTCGCACTCTCTTCCAGGCTCGGGTCGAGTTGCGCAGTGAATTCCATGCCTGCACCAGGGCGGATGAGAACGCTCAGCAGCCACGCCAGCACAGCTGCCACGAACGAGAAGCCGATCATCCACTTGAACGTCCGCACCGCGATCTTGCCGGTACCTGTTCCGGACATGGATCCCGTCGCCACGATCACCGATGCCATGACCAGCGGCACGATCGACATCTGGATCAGGCGGATGAACAGATCGCCGACGAACTTCAGGTTCGCGGCCCAATCACCCACGATCAGACCGAACACGATTCCGCCGATCGCTGCCAAACCTATTTGTGCTGCCGGGTGTCTCAGAGCTTTCACGGCTCGAAACCTAGACAGGGGAAATCGCCCCCGGATATCCCACACGTTGCACGTAGGTAAAACGTCGGACTCCCCAGGCTCCTACTATGGGGTGGTGTCCGATTCCGTGACGATCAGCCCAAGTCCTCTTCTCACTCTTCCCGGTGCCGTTCCATCCCCGGACGACAGCGTCGACGCCGGGGTGGCCTGGCACTACGGCAATCCGTTCGGTGAACAACGCGACGCCGTCAGCGGGGCCGCCGTCATCGATCGATCCCACCGCTTCGTCCTCGCCATCAGCGGAGACGAACGCCTGAGCTGGTTGAACACGATCTCGAGCCAACTCGTCTCGAACCTGCCCGACGGCAGCTCGGCCGAGAACCTGAGCCTGGACATCAACGGCCGCATAGAGCACCACTTCGTCCAGACCGACCTGGACGGCGTCACCTACATCGATACCGAACGGGCCGCAGGCCCCGATCTGCTGTCGTTTCTGAAGAAGATGGTGTTCTGGGCGAAAGCCGAACCCCGCGAGGCCGACGATGTGGCCGTTCTCACCGTCCTGGGATCCGACGCGGCGTCGGTCCTCGACAAGGCCGGTGTGCCGGCTCCGAGCGAGATCTACGGTGCGTCGGCGATCGACGGCGGCGGATTCGTTCGGCGGATGCCGTGGCCCGGCCAGAACTCGTACGACGTGGTGATCCCCCGCGCACACCTCACCGAGTGGTTCCTCCGCCTGCGGGACGCCGGTGCCGCCCCGGCCGGAACCTGGGCGTTCGACGCGTTGCGGGTGGAATCGTTGCGACCGCGCGTGGGCGTCGACACCGACGAGAAGACCATTCCGCACGAGGTTCGCTGGATCGGCAGTGCCGCCGAGTTCGGTGCCGTGCACCTGGAGAAGGGCTGCTACCGCGGCCAGGAGACCGTCTCGCGCGTCCACAACCTCGGTCGACCGCCGCGGCACCTCGTGTTGCTGCATCTCGACGGCTCCGCCGACGGTCGGCCCAGCACGGGCGATGCGGTCACCGCAGGCGGACGGTCGGTGGGGCGTCTGGGTACCGTCATCGATCACTTCGAGCTCGGCCCGATCGCTCTCGCTCTTCTCAAGAGAACGATTCCGGTGGACACCCCCCTCGAAGCGGGTCCGTGTGCCGCGTCGATCGATCCTGATTCCATCCCGTCCTACGACGACGTCCAAGCTGGTCGCGCTGCCGTCGACCGCCTGCGCGGCCGGTGACCGGGACCGTTCTCGCGGTCTGCGTCGTGCACGCCGACGTTCCGTTCGGACGCCGAGCGGTGGTCGACAGCGGCATCGACAAGAGACCCGTCGACGGGCAGGTGGACGTCCACGAGCTGGGCATCGGCGGCGATCACTGCCGAGACACGAAGTTCCACGGCGGTCTCGATCAGGCCGTGTACGTCTACGACGAAGACGAGGCGCGCTACTGGGCCGACGAGTTGGGGGCACCGGTTCCGCCGGGTCGATTCGGGGAGAACCTGCGCACCAGTGGGGTGCCGGTGACCGACGTGGTGATCGGTTCACGGTGGCGAGTCGGCACGGTGACGCTGGAAGCGACCATCGCTCGCAGGCCCTGCGGCACGTTCGCACGGTGGATGGGCGAGTCGGGATGGGTTCGCCGGTTCACTGCACGCGGCGATGTGGGTGCGTACTTCCGAGTTCTCGAACCGGGTGTCTTCGCCGCCGGTGACGCGGTCACCGTGGAGTCGATCCCCGACCACGGGGTGACGGTACGAATGCTCTTCGAGGGGAAGAATGCAGCCGCACTGCAGACACTGCTCGATGAGCCGGGACTGGCACCGAAGGTGTATCGCGATGCAGCAGCTGCACTGAAATCCTCGCGCAAACCATGACGCGCAGCACGTAGTTCTCGTGTCGCATCACGAAGATAGTTTGCCTGTGCACGGATATGCGCAGGTACAGGCAGCGCGGGCCCCTACCCCGGGCGTGTCGCGCCGGTGCGCCCGCCACCGACACGTGGTGCCGTATGCGCATCGCGGCGATTCGCGCGCTAGAGTGTGTGCCAGGAAGAAATACCAACTCTAACGGGGCCGCCAAATTTCCCCAGGCCGCCCCGCAAGTCCGCGAGGGGGCACCGCCATGGGCCGAGGCAGGGCTAAGGCAAAGCAGACAAAGGTCGCTCGTGAGCTCAAGTACAGCTCGCCGACAACGGACTTGGAGAGTCTGCAGAAAGAACTCTCCGGTGGTTCGTCCAACTCCCATCGTGGCATCCACTCTGACTCGGATGTGCATTCCCGAGTCGAGGAAGACGAGTACGAGGACTGGCGACGCTAGTACTGTGCACTGAACGACTGAGGGGGAGCCGCTTAGCGGCTCCCCCTCATTTGTTCGTGCGGTAACGCCCCGATCAGAACCCTGCCGTTCAGAACCGCGGGTGGTTACCCAGCAACAGCGCGCGCTCGTCGGCTACGTCCTTGCCGGTTGCCTTCTTCACCGTGCCCAGTGTCCAGCAATCGATGTGACGTGCGGTGAGCACTGCGAGGGCGCGGTCGACGTCCTCGGGAGCGACGATGGCGACCATGCCGACACCCATGTTGAACGTCTGCTCCATCTCGGCCCGCTCGACGCGTCCGCGCTGAGCGATCAGCGAGAAGATCGGAGCCGGGCTCCACGTGGTGCGGTCCAGTTCGGCCACCAGGCCCTCGGGCATCACCCGTGAGAGGTTGTTGGCGAGTCCGCCGCCGGTGACGTGGCAGAACGTACGCACGTCGGTCTCGGCTGCGAGCGCGAGGCAGTCCTTGGCGTAGATCTTGGTGGGTTCGAGCAGCTCCTCACCGAGGGTGCGGCCGAACTCCTCGACGTGTCCGCCGAGGTCCATGTGGTTGATCTCGAGCAGCACCTTGCGAGCCAACGAATATCCGTTGGAGTGCAGGCCCGACGATCCCATGCCGATGACGACGTCACCGGGACGCACCCGCTCGGGGCCGAGGATCGAATCTGCTTCCACGACGCCGATGCCGGTAGCCGAGAGGTCGTAATCGCCGTCGGCCATCAGCCCCGGGTGTTCGGCCGTCTCGCCGCCGAGCAGTGCGCAGCCGGCGATGATGCAGCCCTCGGCGATGCCCTTGACCAGCTCTGCGACCTGCTCGGGAACGACGCGGCCCACGGCGATGTAGTCCTGCAGGAACAGCGGCTCGGCTCCACAGACGACAAGATCGTCGACGACCATGGCCACCAGGTCGAGGCCGAGTGTGTCGTGCTTGCCGAGGGCCTGAGCCACGGCGACCTTGGTGCCGACGCCGTCGGTCGAGGCAGCCAGGACCGGCTCACGGTAGTCGCCCTTGAGTGCGAAGAGACCGGCGAAACCGCCGAGACCGCCCATGACCTCGGGCCTACTGGCCTTCTTGGCGAGCGGCGCGAACAGCTGCACTGCTCGGTCTCCTGCGGCGATGTCGACCCCGGCCGCCGCGTAGGAGGCACCGCCCGAGTGAGTTGCGCTCGTGGGTTGGGATTCCTCGGTCATTCGGCTCCAGCCTGTGTACTAGTTCATGTCAGCGCCCGTCGAGGGGCAGATAGCGCCCTAACGGTACCGGAGTGCGCGGTCAGGAGAAGAACTCACGTGTGCAGGCGCTTGCCGGGAATCGCGGCCAACAGCTTCTTGGTGTAGTCCGCCTCCGGGGATCGCAGAATCTTCCACGGCGTTCCCTCTTCGACGATTCCCCCGTTGCGCAGCACCACCACACGATGCGCGACGCGGTCCACCACGGCGAGGTCGTGGCTGATGAACAGGCACGCGAAACCGAATTCCTGCTGTAGCGCCTCGAACAAGTCCAGCACTGCTGCCTGCACCGAGACGTCGAGTGCACTGGTCGGCTCGTCCGCCACCACCAGATCCGGACCCAGCACCAGTGCGCGCGCCAGGCTGACGCGCTGCCGCTGCCCACCGGACAGCTCGTGCGGGTACCGCTTGTCGGTGCCCGACGGCAATTGCACGGCGTCGAGCAGTTCGGTCGTCCTCACCGCGATCGCATCCTTGGAGCCGTACTTGTGCACGATCATCGGCTCGGCGATACATTGTCCGACGGTCAGTCGCGGATTCAGTGACGCCGACGGGTCCTGGAAGACGAAGCCGAAGCGTTTGCGCAGGGGCTTGAGCTTGCGTTCACTGACGCCGGCAATGTTCCGACCCATCACCGTCACGCTGCCGCTTGTCGGCTTCTGCAGTGCTGCAACACATCTGCCGATGGTCGATTTACCCGAGCCGGATTCACCCACCAAGCCGAGGGTCTCGCCGCGGTGAATGGTGAGTGAAACGTCGTCGACCGCCCGGAACGCCGGGGAGCCGACACCACCGGAGAACTGCACCACCAGCCGCGACACCTCCAGTACCGGTTCACCCGAGGTGTCGACGGTCTTGTCCGACTCCACCGCAGCGAGAGTCGGCACCGCGGCCAGCAGCTTCTTGGTGTAATCGTCCGCAGGGGCGGCGAACAACTGCGCCACCGGCGCTTCCTCGACGACGCGACCGTTCTGCATGACGACGACGCGGTCCGCCAGATAGGACACGACGCCCATGCTGTGGGTGATGAGCACGATGGCGCAGCCGAGCCGATCCTTGAGATCACGTAGCAGTTCGAGGATTTCGGCCTGCACCGTGACGTCGAGGGCGGTGGTCGGCTCGTCGGCGATGATGACCTTCGCCTCACACGAGATGGCGATCGCGATCATCACGCGTTGCTTCTGCCCACCGGAGAGTTCGTGCGGGTAGTACGAGAAGCGCTGCTCGGGGTTGGGCAAGCCCACCATCGTCAACAGCTCGATGGCCCGCGTCTTCGCATCCCTCGCCGACATCCGCTTACCGTCCGCGCGAGTGTGCGCACGCAGCGCCTCGACAATCTGATATCCGATGGTGAACAGCGGATCCAGAGCACTGCCCGGTTCCTGGAACACCATCGAAATCTTGTTGCCGCGCAACTGCGCCCACGCCTTGTTGCTCAGCCTCGTCACGTCCTGACCACCGAGCACCACGTGGCCCTCGACGCGCGCAGTGTCCGGCAACAGTCCGATGGCGGAACGGACGCTGACGGACTTGCCCGAGCCGGACTCCCCCACCACGGCCAGTACCTCACCGGGATACACCTCGAAGGAGACCTCGGTGACGGCATCGACTTCGCCGGCATCGGTGAGGAACGTGACGGACAACGACTTCACCGACAGTGCGGACTCGCGTGGAGTCGCAACGCTCGATGTCATACCTTCACCGCCTTCTTGAATTTCTTGCGGGTGCGTAGCAGCGGATTGAGTGTCTCGCTTGCACTTTCGCCCACCATGGTCAAACCGAGAACCACCAGCACGATGCCAAGGCCCGGGAACACCGACGTCCACCAGATGCCGTTGGAGATATCGGGCAGGGCCTTGTTGATGTCGTATCCCCACTCCGAGGCGGAGGTGGGTTCGATGCCGAACCCGAGGAACCCGAGCCCGGCCAGGGTCAGGATGGCCTCGGCCCCGTTGAGGGTGATGATGACCGGCAGCGTCTGCACCACGTTGGCGAGGATGTGGCGGAACAGGATTCGCGGTGTGCCTGCGCCGGTGACCCGTGCGGCATCGACGTACGGTTCGGTCTTGACCGCCACCGTGGCGTTGCGGACCACACGGAAGTACTGCGGGACGAAGATGGCCGTGATGGCGATCGCCGCGGATGCGATACCGCCGAAGCTCGACGATTGGCCACCTGCGACGACGATCGAGATGACCACCGCGAGAAGCAGAGACGGGAATGCGTACATCGCGTCCATGAACAGCACGAGCACGCGGTCGAACCAGCGTCCGATGTATCCCGAGGCGAGCCCGAGGGGAACGCCGATGATCAGCGAGAGGATCAACGACGACGCGATCACCATCAATGCTGTTCTGGCACCATAGATCACCCGCGAGAACACATCCTCGCCGCGGACCGAGGTACCGAACCAGTGCTCGGCGGACGGAGCCGCTTGGCGAGCAAAATCCTGCCCGGCGTCGCTGGTCTGCGAGAACCCGTACGGCGCGAGAAGCGGCGCGAACACCGCCGCGATGACGAACCCCACCATCAGGGCCAAGCCGACGATCAACGTGACGCGTTGCAATCCCGAGGTGGACTTGACGAACGCGACGCCGGGAAATCCTCGACGGTGTGGACGGGTGGGAGGTACGTCGGACAGCACGACTTCGGTGCTCATCAGAACCTCACTCTCGGGTCGATGAGTGCAACGATCGCGTCGGTGACGAAGCTGACGACGGCGACCACCACGGCCAGGAACGTCACGATGCCTTGCACCGCAACAAAATCGCGGGCCTGCAGGTACCGGGCGAGTTCGTATCCCAGGCCCTGCCACTCGAAGGTGGTTTCGGTGAGCACAGCGCCGCCGAGCAGCACGGCGATCTGCAGGCCGATGACGGTGACGATGGGGATCATCGCGTTGCGAAACGCGTGTCGTCTCGTCACCGTCCCCTCGCTCAACCCGCGAGCTCGAGCGGCATCGACGAACGGTGCCTGCAGCGTCTGAATCAGGTTGACGCGCACCAGCCGCAGAAAGACGCCGGCGGTCAACAAGCCGAGAGCGAGAGCGGGCAGCACAGCGTGCTCGAGCACGTCGATGGTGTAGCTCGATTCGCCGTACAGGAACGAATCGACGATCAGAATGTTGGTCTTGGGCGAGACGTTCTGCAGTGCCAGTTCCACATTGGTGCTGGCTCGTCCGGCCACCGGGAGCCAACCGAGCTTGACTGCGAACAGCAGCTTGAGCAGCATTCCGACGAAGAACACCGGTGCCGCGTACGCGAGGATGGCGAAGATCCGCAACGAGGCGTCGCCGAACCGGTCGCGATGGGTAGCGGCGAAGAACCCGAGCGGAATACCGACGGCGAAGGCCACCAGCAAAGCCCAGAAGGCCAGTTCCAGAGTGGCTGCACCGTTGACGAGCAGGACGTCGCTGATCGCGCGGTTGTCGGTCGCGGAACGGCCGAAATCGCCACGCAGCAAGCCGGTCAGGTACTCCCAGTACTGCGTCAGAATCGGCCGGTCGTAGCCGGCCTCGGCCTTGCGCTGGGCGATCTGTTCGGCAGGAAGGCGGCCACCGAGGGCCGCCGTGATCGGATCACCGATCACTCGCATCAGAAAGAAGACAACGGTGACGAGAATCCAGGCAGTCGGAATGATCAGCAGAAATCTGACCCCGAGATAACGGGCGAGCGCGCCGTACCGTGACGGCGCGCTCGCCTGCTGTGCTTGCTTCTCGCCCTCTACCGTCGTGCTGTCGGTAGTGGGCACGCCGTCAGCTCTTGGCGAGCGTGACGAACCGGAACTTGAACGAGGCGTCGAGCGTCTCGTCCACGCCGCTGATCTCGTTGGTTGCGACGGCAATCTGCTTGCCCTCCAACAGCGGAAGCGTCGGCAGGTAGTTCGTCGCGAGCTCGGTCTGGATCTGGCCGATGATCTGCATCCGCGCATTCTCGTCGGCCGTCGTGCGCTCGAGATCGAGCAGTGACGTGATGGCCGGGCTCTCGAAGTGCGACTGCAGGAAGTTGTCCGGCGCGAAGAACGGCGTCAGATAGTTGTCTGCGTCGGGGTAGTCCGGGAACCAACCCAGCTGGTACACCGGGTACGCGTCGGCGACGCGTTCCTTGGTGTACGTGCTCCACTCGGTGGACTGCAGGTTCACGTTGAACAGGCCCGTCGCGTCGAGCTGACTCTTGATCGCGGCATATTCCTCGCTCGAGGACGAACCGTAGTGGTCCGGGTTGTACTGCAGGTTGAGCTGCACCGGGGTGGCAACGCCTGCGGCAGAAAGGAATCCGGCTGCCTCGTCACGGTTGGGCGTGGTGCCGTAGACATCGCCGTACGCGGTGTTCGCACCGGCCAAACCTGTGGGGACGACGGAGTACAGCGGAGTGTAGGTGCCCTTGTAGACGCCGTCCGACAGCGCCTGACGATCCACCGAGGCCGCAATTGCCTTGCGTACGGCCAGCTTCTGGTCGGGGGTGTCGCCGGGCATCGTGTTCATGTTGAAGACCATGTAGCGCGATTCGCCGCCGGGTCCCTCGTGCACGGTGAGACCGTCCACCCCGCCGAGAGATTCGACGTCCGTCGGCGTCAACGAGCGCCACGCGACGTCGATGGCCTTGTTCTGCACGTCGAGCTTGAGGTTGTCGGAGCTGGTGTAGTACTTCGTGTTGATCGACGACGTCTTCGGCGTGCCGAGGATGCCCTTGTAGTCACCGTTAGCGGTGAAGCTGACGAGGGAGTTCTTGGCGTAGCTCGAGATCGAGTACGGACCGGCGAACGGGGTACCCGCCACGATGGCGTCGTCGTCGAGGATCTTGTCCGCCGGGAACAACGTCTGGTCGACGATCGGACCTGCCGGTGTCGCCAAGATCTGCGGGAACGTCTGATCGTTCGCTGCTTTCAGCGTGAACTCGACGGTCTTCTCGTCCGGTGTCGCGACGCTGTCGAGGTTGGTCAGCAACGACGCAGGCCCGTTGGGATCGTTGATCGCAACGATCCGGTCGAACGAGTACTTCACGCTCTCGCTCGTCAGCGGGTTGCCGTTCGCGAACGTCAGGTCGTCCTTGAGCGTGCACTTGTAGACGGTCGGCTCGGCGAAATCGCAGCTTTCGGCGACATCGGGCTCGAGCTCGGAGCTGCCGGGCGCGAAATTCATCAGGAAGGGGTACGTCTGGTTCATCACCATGAACGAGCCGTTGTCGTACGAGCCGGCCGGGTCGAGCGAGGTCACCTGGTCGGTGGTGCCGACGGTGATGGTATCTCCGCCGCCGCCGTCACCGGATCCGCCGGCGTCGGTGCGTCCCGAGCCGCACGCAGCGGCCGTCAATGCAAGTACCGACAGTGCTGCCACTGCAGCGGTCTTCTTACCGTGCTTGCGCACAGCTGTCCTGGATGCGGCGCTGTAGCGCAGCATGCGTCCGTCGTCGGGCGACAGGGTCATCTGATGCCTCTATCCAAATCGGTGTGTCCTATGTAACTCGGGACAGTACCGATGGACTGTTTCCAATATGTGGCATTGAGAAAACCCTGCTGTTCCCTCAGGGAAAAGCCCAGCTCAAGGGCGACTGAGAGCGCTCACATTTGCGTCGTTGGCCACCGGCTGCCCGGCCGCCGACGCCAGTAGACCCTCGAGAACGTGCTTGCCGAGCGCATTGTCGGCGGGCAGATCGATCGGGTACTTACCGGTGAAACATGCTGCACACAACCGCGATTCGGGCTGCTCCGACGCCGCGATCATGCCGTCGATGGAGATGTACCCCAGCGAGTCCGCACCGATGGCCTGGCGGACGCCTTCGAGAATCCCGTCCTCGGAGTCGACGCCGTTGGCGATCAGCTCTGCGGGAGAAGCGAAGTCGATGCCGTAGAAGCAGGGCCACCGCACCGGTGGCGACGCGATGCGGACGTGAATCTCGAGCGCACCGGCTTCTCGCAGCATCCTGATCAGCGCACGCTGGGTATTGCCGCGGACGATCGAATCGTCCACCACCACCAGCCTTTTGCCCCGAATGACCTCTTTGAGTGGATTGAGTTTGAGCCGGATGCCGAGCTGACGAATGGTCTGCGACGGCTGAATGAACGTGCGGCCCACGTAGGCGTTCTTCATCAGGCCCTGGCCGTAGGGAATGCCCGAGCCCTGAGCGAAACCGACCGCAGCGGGAGTTCCGCTCTCGGGCACCGGAATCACCAGATCGCCCTCGGCCGGATGCTCCTTGGCGAGCCGTCGTCCGATCTCGACGCGAGTCGAGTGCACCGAACGGCCGCCGATCACGCTGTCGGGTCGTGCGAGGTAGACGTACTCGAACACGCATCCCTTGGGCTCGGGAGCGGCGAAACGCGACGACCGAACGCCGTCGGCATCGATCGCGAGCAGCTCGCCGGGCTCGATGTCTCGAACGAACGCGGCACCGACGATGTCGAGCGCGGCCGTCTCACTGGCAACCACCCAGCCGCGATCGAGACGGCCGAGACACAGCGGGCGAACACCGTGCGGGTCACGGGCGGCGTAGAGCGTGTGCTCGTCCATGAACGTCAGGCAGAACGCGCCTTTGAGCTGCGGCAACAGCTCCATCGCCGCCTGTTCGACGGTGCAATCGGCGGCTTTGTGGGCCATCAGCGCCGTCACCACATCGGAATCCGAGGTGCCGTTTCCTTGCAGCCGATCGCTGATCAGGCCGGCGTCACGAGCCTTGGTGGCGAGCTCGGCGAAATTCACGAGATTTCCGTTGTGGCCGAGCGCAATCCCGGTGCCCGCGGTGGTGGTGCGGAAGATCGGCTGAGCGTTCTCCCACGTCACCGACCCGCTGGTGGAGTAGCGGCAGTGGCCGATGGCGACATGCCCGGGCATAGCTCCCAGGGTCTGCTCGTCGAACACCTGGCTGACGAGGCCGAGATCCTTGAACACCAGTACCTGAGAACCGTCGGACACCGCAATGCCGGCAGCCTCTTGACCACGGTGCTGCAGCGCATAAAGGCCGTAATAGGAGAGCTTGGCCACATCCTCGCCCGGTGCCCACACTCCGAACACTCCGCACTCTTCGCGCGGCTCGTTCTCCGGTTCGTCGAGGGGTTTGCCTAGCAGAAGATTCGGACTGTCGACCGACAAATCGGCGTTGGTCACGGGCATTGCTCCCTTGGGGGTACGGGGCGGGGGGCCGTGCCCAAGTCTACGGGCACACGGCCGGAGTCAACGCATCGTGTGGACGGGAGATTCCCAACAGGTGAACGAGTGTCCGATTCGCCCTCGGATCAGGCAGGCTCACTTGATGGACAGCAGCGGTAACCAGCGGCCCACTTCGGCCGCCCGGCTACCGGACGCATCGATGGAACCGTCGGCGAGGGCCTCGGCGAAATCCCGGGTTCCGGTCACCACCTGCAGCCACGTCAGAGCATCGGTTTCGACGACGTTCGGCGGAGTTCCTCGAGTATGACGAGGCCCGACGATGCACTGCACCGCAACGAACGGCGGTACGCGTACCTCCACCGAGGATCCGGGCGCATTCTGGCCGAGAGTTCTGGCGGTGGTGCGCACTGCCGCGGCAATCTGTGCGCGAGCCGGTTTGTCCGCCTCACCCTTGATCCAGTCCCCCACCGCCAGAACTGCGTCGCGCACCTCGGCGGGGCTGACTTCCTTGTGCGGAGGCACTGCTACCGACTCCTGTCGTTCGCTGCGAGATGCGCCAGCACAGCGCCACTCGTGTTGAGGAAGTAGTGCAACAGCGCCGGGGCGAGCACGCTTCCACTGCGGGCCCTGAGCCATGAGAAGACAACCCCGGCCACATTCGTCGCCAGCACCGTTCCGATCACTGTGTCTCCGGCAGCGCGGGCCGGGTGAATGTGCCACAGGCCGAAGAAGATCGGCGACAGGGCCGGCGACGCGGCGTCGAGCACACCACGGAACAGCAACTCCTCGGTGAGCACTGTTCCCACGGGAATGCGAAACAGCACCCACTCGGCCAGCTCGTCCTCGGAAGGCCGGACCCGACGTCGCAGCGCTGGAATTGCGGCGACGACGGCAGATCCGAGGACAGGAATCGCCGACGCCGCAGCGCCCCACTTCAGGCCGGCAGCAGTGTTGCGCAATCCCAGTTGCGCGGCGCTGCGGCCCGTTACCGACGCGACGGCCACGGCGAACGAGGCATTGGCCACCGCCCGTCCACGGGCATCGAGATCTGTCGACGGCAGCACGACCGTGCTCCACGCCGTCGTCGCGGCGCCGATCAGTAGCGCTTCGGGGCTCACTTCTCGGGACCGTCTCGGCCCGCGAACTGCTCCATGACTCCGCGGACTCGTTCGGTGTCGCGGTCGGTCCAGCCCTCGGGTGCGGCGACGGCGACCCAGCCGTCGAGCACCAGGGTGCCGTAGTTGTGGCCGTGTCCGTCGGGGACGCCCGCGGCGTTGGTCAGGTCGGCGGCCACCTGCCAGAACGTGACGACCGGGAACCATCGCATACTCGGCAGCCGATCCGGCCCCGGTGGTTCGGAAAGCCAGTCGGGACGCTCGAACAGCAGATCCGGCGACCACCAGACCACCGGATCCGAGGCATGCTGGACGTACAGGATCCGCGGTGCGTACCACGGTTGGTCCTCCGGCGGGATGCCCGACGAGTTGTCGGCGAAGCGAACCGTCAGCCCCTCGGAGTAGACCGGCCGAACCTCGGGACTTCCCGGATCACGTCGGCTGACGAACTGACTCCAGATGCGGTTGTTGTTCGGCGGACCCACCCACAGGACTCCGTCGGTGACGGCCCTGATGTCCGCCAAACCGTCGAAGGCACCCTCCCCGGCCTGGGTACCGAGGCTCTCGCCGTACACGTAGAACTTGGGGCGGGTGGCCTCCGGCTCCTGCAGCCAGCGATCGTGAACCTTGTCGATGAGCGCTTTGCCGGCCTGAGCCGCCTTGTCGCCCTCGGCGATGAACGAGATCCAGCTGGGCAGATACGAATACTGAGATGCGACGGTGGCGACATCGCCGTCGAACATGAGCTCTTCCGCTTCGATGGCGGTCGGATTCACCCACCCGGTGCCCGTCGTCGGAACGACGATCAGGGCCTGCCGCTGGAAGGCCCCGGTGCGTTCGAGTTCGGCGACCACGATGTCGAGTCGTTCGTCCTGGGTCTCTGCGGTTTCCAATCCTGCGTATGCCCGAATCGGCTCGAGACTCGGGCGGCCCGTGGCCCGTTCCATCTCGTCGGCGCGCAGACCGCTGGAGACGAAGTTACGACCCTCGAAGCCCAGGGTGTCCCACGGGGCCAACGAGTTCGGGCTGCCGGATCGCTCGTCGGCGACGGGTTGTTCTGCCCCATCACGAGTTTCGTCGTTCTGCAGACTGAATGCCGAGTTGGTGACCGCCGAGACCGCACGGAGCAGCACGCCCTGAACCAGTGCGACGGAGAGCACGACGAGGAGGACGACCCCGAGCGCATTGGCCACTTCCCGTGGCATCTTCACCACGCGGTTGATCTGGCGGGCCAGCAGTCGAACGACGTCGCGCAACACCCGCCACAGCGAAATCAGCAGTGCCGCAATGGCGAGGCTGAGTGCCCCGGTTCGTAGGTAACCCGTTGTGGTGGTGCCCTCCGCGTCCATCAATGCCGCGAGCTCACGCTGCCATTCCGCCGAGATGGCCAGCATGATCATCGACACCGCGACAGCCACGACCGGCACAGCGATCTTGACGGCGCGATCGACCGCGCGCGGCAACGGCCACCACGATCGGGACGACAACCACCACCGCGTCACCGCCCACCCGATCGCCACACCGAAGGCGTAGCCGATGGCCGCGTTGATACCGCCGATGATGCCCTGGAACAGCCACCCGCGAGGAAGCAGCGACGGAGTCAGCGACCAGCAGAAGAACAACGCGCTGAACGCGATCCCGGTGAAGTCGAGGCGCAGCAGACCCCACGCCCACATGACGAACGGATGCTTGTCGGGCGAGGGGACCGAGAATTCCAGGGTCGGCAGGTGGTACCGATGATGCTGATCCGGTTCGAGTGCGGCATCGAGTTCTCTGTCGTGCCGCTCCGATGCCTGTTTCCCGACCGATGCCTGTCCCCCCACCTCGGTCAGCCGAAAAGTCTGGGGAGAGTGCTCTCGAACGTCTCACGCAGCTCCGCCATCGGGACGGAGAACTGCCCCTGCACCTCGATGGAATCCGAACCCTCGTCGACGACACCGATGCGCGTCCACGGCAGACCGCGGGCGGTGCACATACCGGTGAAACGAGTCTCTTCGGTGCGCGGCACCGCGACCAGTACGCGACCCGAGGACTCCGAGAACAGTGTGACGAACGGATCGGCACCCTCGGGAACGATGATGCGGCAACCGGTTTCACCGGCCAGGGCCGCTTCCACCACTGCCTGCGCAAGACCACCCTCGGACAGGTCGTGTGCCGCCGACACCAGTCCGTCGCGCGAGGACGACAGCAGAATGTCGGCCAACAACTGTTCGCGAGCCAGATCGACCTTGGGTGGAACGCCGCCGAGGTGATCGTGCTCGACCTGCGACCAGATGGATCCGTCGAACTCGTCGTAGGTCTCGCCCAGCAGGATCAGCGTCTCGCCGGGCTCGAGTCCGAGGCCGGTGGGAATGCGGCGATGCACGTCGTCGATCACGCCGAGCACACCGACGACGGGGGTCGGCAGGATCGGCTCGGCACCGGTCTGGTTGTAGAAGCTGACGTTGCCGCCGGTGACCGGGATGCCAAGGGCCACACAGCCGTCCGCCAGTCCTCGCACGGCCTGCTGGAACTGCCACATGACACCGGGATCCTCGGGCGAGCCGAAGTTCAGGCAGTTGGTGACGGCCTTGGGTGTAGCGCCGGTGACCGCGACGTTGCGGAACGCCTCGGCGAGTGCGAGCTGGGCACCCTGGTAAGGATCGAGTGCGGTGTAACGGCCCGACGCGTCGGTGGCCAAAGCGATTCCGCGCCCGGTCTTCTCGTCGATTCGGATCACGCCTGCATCGGCGTTCTCGGCGAGAACGGTGTTGCCGCGCACATAGCGGTCGTACTGCTCGGTGATGAATCGACGGCTGCACAACTGCGGCGAGCCGATCATCTTCAGCAGCGTCGCCCTCAGTTCGTCCCCGGTTTCCGGACGCTGCAGCGACGCCGTGGTGTTCGCGACCAGATCGTCCTGGGTGTCCGGGCGCTGAACCGGACGGTTGTACACCGGTCCTTCGTGCGCAACGGTCTTCGGCGGAACGTCGACGACGGTCTCTCCGTGCCAGGTGATCTGCAGATGCTCACCGTCGGTGACTTCACCGATGACGGTCGCCAGCACGTCCCACTTCTTGCAGACGGCCATGAACGCATCGACGTTGTCGGGCGTCACCACGGCGCACATGCGCTCCTGGGATTCGCTCGAGAGCACCTCGGCGGGCGTCATGCCGGTGGCGCGCATCGGCACCTTCTCCAGCTCGATGTGCATACCACCACTACCCGCCGAGGCGAGTTCCGAAGTGGCACAAGACAATCCGGCACCGCCGAGGTCCTGGATACCGACGACCAGCTTGTTCGAGTACAGCTCGAGGCAGGCTTCGATGAGCACCTTCTCGGTGAACGGGTCGCCCACCTGCACCGCGGGGAGCTTCTTGCGGCCCCCACCGGTCTCGTCACCGTCGAAGGTCTCCGACGCGAGGACGGACACGCCGCCGATCCCGTCGAGACCGGTTCGGGCACCGAACAGAATGATCTTGTTGCCCAGGCCCGACGCGAACGCCAGGTGCATGTCCTCGACGCGCATGACGCCGGCACACAGGGCGTTGAGCAGAGGGTTACCGGCGTACGAGGCGTCGAACACCGTCTCGCCGCCGATGTTCGGCAGGCCGAGGGAGTTTCCGTAACCGCCGACGCCTGCGACGATGCCACTCAGGACGCGGCGCGTATCGGGTGCATCGGCAGCACCGAATCGCAGCTGGTCCATGACGGCGATCGGGCGCGCACCCATGGCCATGATGTCGCGGACGATGCCGCCGACGCCGGTGGCCGCACCCTGGTAGGGCTCGACGTACGACGGGTGATTGTGGCTCTCGACCTTGAACGTGACGGCCCAGCCGTCGCCGACGTCGACGACGCCCGCGTTCTCACCGATGCCGGCGAGCATCGGCTTGCGCATCTCGTCGGTGGTGGTCTCACCGAAGTACTTCAGGTGCACCTTGGAGGACTTGTACGAGCAGTGCTCGCTCCACATGACGGAGTACATCGCCAATTCGGCATCGGTGGGCCGACGGCCGAGAATTTCCTTGATGCGGACGTATTCGTCGTCCTTGAGTCCGAGTTCCTTGTACGGCTGCGCAACGTCGGGGGTGGCGACGGCGTTGGAGACAGTGTCTGTGGGTACAGAGCTAGCGGACACGAGGAATAGGTCCCTTCGATGGAGCGAAATGCCAGGGCGAGTGTATAAGGTGCCACCGACATCTACGGCATCGGACGTATCGGCCTCGTGCGAACATCACCTGATGGACATCGCACTGACCGAGGACGATCTGGATGAAACGGGCGTCATCGACCCGTCGATGGTGGCCAAGGGAGTCGACGTACCGCCGAAGGCCGTCGTCTGCTTCTTCTCCGAGGTGATCGACAGCATCTGCGCGAAAGGCGACGCCCGAGTCGTGTCGGTCATGCGCTCCGAGCACGGCGAACACCCCGTCTACGAGATCGAACGAGGCGGACAGAAGCTCGCCGTCTTCCATCCCGGAGTCGGCGCGCCACTGGCTGCGCTGTTCCTCGAAGAGGCCATCGCCATGGGCTGCACGCAGTTCGTGGCCGTCGGCGGTGCCGGAGCCCTGTCCGACGACCTGGGCATGGGACACGTGATGGTGGTCGACAGCGCCCTGCGCGACGAGGGCACCTCGTTCCACTACCTACCGCCCGGACGGGTGGTCGAGGCCGACCCGGCAGGTGTGGCCGTACTCCAGTCGGTGCTCACCGATGCCGGAATCGACTTCGTCACCGGGCGATCCTGGACGACCGACGCGCTCTACCGCGAGACCCGCGCCCGGGTTTCTCGCCGCGTCGAAGAGGGCTGCCGAACCGTCGACATGGAGGCATCGGCATTCTGCGCGGTGGCCCGATTCCGCGGAGTGCGATTCGCCCAACTGCTGTACGCGGGAGACTCCCTGGCCGCCGACTGGGATCACCGCGGCTGGACCAAGGCGACAACAGTGCGCGAACAGTTGTTCTGGCTCGCGGCGGATGCGTGCCTGCAACTCGATCCGGTCTAGGTCGTCGGGGTTCGGGGTTCGGGACGCTCGTTCACCCCCCGATCTCGCAAACGCGCGCGCGTTCGCCCCCCCGATCTCGCAAACGCGCGCGCGTCTGCCAGACGCGAGCGGAACAGCCACCGAATCGGGCACGAATCCACGCGCACCTGACGAATGCGCGCGCGTTCGACCCCGACCACCCGACGATCCTTAGTCCCGGTGCCCCCAGGCGCACCTCAGTTCGACGCCCACCCCCCCGATCTCGCACACGCGCGCGCGTCTGCCAGACGCGAGCGGAACAGCCACCAAATCGGGCACGAATCCACGCGCACCTGACGAATGCGCGCGCGTTCGACCCCGACCACCCGACGATCCTTAGCCCCGGTGCCCCCAGGCGCACCTCAGTTCGACGCCCACCCCCCCGATCTCGCACACGCGCGCGCGTTTGCCAGACGCGAGCGGAACAGCCACCAAATCGGGCACTAATCCACGCGCACCTGACGAATGCGCGCGCGTTTGCGATCGCCGCTCAGGCTCAGGCAGGGGCGAGGAATGCCGCCAGCGCGTCGGCGTAGGACTTCACGTCGTTGGCACCCATCAACTCTCGCGACGAATGCATGGCCAGCTGCGCTGCCCCGACGTCCACCGTCGACAGCCCGGTGCGCGACGCGGTGATTGGTCCGATAGTCGATCCACAGGGTAGATCGGCGCGATGTACGTAGCGCTGCAAGGGAACTCCGGCCTGATCGCAGGCGAGCGCGAAGGCACCTGCTCCGGCGGAGTCCGTTGCGTAGCGCAGGTTCTGGTTGACCTTCAGCACCGGTCCCCCGCCGAGCTCGATGCGATGCGCGGGCTCGTGCCGATCCGGGTAGTTCGGGTGCGTAGCGTGCGCCATATCGCCTGAGGCACAGATGGATCCGGCCATCGTGCGGAGGAAGTCCTCACGGCCACCGCCGCGTCCGAGCACGATGCGCTCGAGCACGGTGTTCAGCAGATCCGAGAACGCGCCGCGGTCGGACATGCTGCCGACTTCCTCGTGGTCGAACAATGCCAGCACCGGAGTGACAGCGGTCGGATTCTCCACTGCGGCAAGCAAAGCCTGAGTTCCGGCGTAGCAGGTGCCCTGATTGTCCAGACGCGGCGCGCTGACCAATTCCGACTCGACCCCTACGACTGCACTGGGCGCGAGGTCGTGTGTCATCAACTCCCAGCCCAGTACCGAATGCGGGTCGACGCCTTCTCTCTCGGCGACGTATGCAATGAACGATTGTGGCGAATTACCCACGCCCCAAATGGCATTGACGTGTCGCTGCGGATCCAGGGTGACGCCCTTGCGATCCTCGGAGAGGTGAATCGCGAGCTGCGGCACCCGCAGGATGGGCTCGTCGACCTTCACCAGGACCTCGCGTACCGTGCTGCCGTCGCGCACACTCAACCGGCCGGAGATACCCAGATCGCGATCGAGCCAAGAGTTGAGCCACGCACCGCCGTATGGCTCGAGGCCCACCATCTGCCAGCCCGCGGATTGCAGATCGGGATGTTGCTTGACGCGAAGGTTGGGGCTGTCGGTGTGCCCGCCGACGACACGGAAGGGGCCATCGGGAGTGGAGCCTGCGGAACGACCCGAATCACGCTCGGTACTCCATGCGACGAGTGAACCGCCGCGGATCAAGTAGTAGCGACCGGGTTCGGTCGGCCACGCGTCGATCTCGTCGAGCCGAACGAAACCGGCCTCCTCGAGCTGCACCGACACCGTCCGACACACGTGAAACGGGGACGGCGAGACGTCGACGAAGTTGCAGAGACCGGTTGCGGAGGCGTTGGACGGCATGGGAACCATTGTGGCAGCCGCCGCGTCGAACGCATCGAGAGCACACACAGACCCGGGGGGATCTTCATGAAATTTCAGTCTTTGCCGAACTACGGTGCAGTTCACGCAACCACATTCGCAATCGTGCGGATGAAGACCATCGAGGTGTTCCGCAGGCGCGGGGTAGTGGTTCACCGCGTGGATTCGACAACACTGGCGACGGGATCAGGCGCGCACCTTCCGCTGGAGAACCTTTTCGCCCGCTGCTCGAAGGCAGGCAGATCGGCGTGGGACAGCATCATCGACAGCCATGTCGACGTCATGATCGAGATGATGCGCGAAGCCGACCCGACGTTCATCACCTCCTTGTCGGACAACGAGTTCCATGCGAGGTTGCGCGAGCGCGTCATCGCACCGACCGCCCTCGAGGCACTGGCTGAATACGATTACGCGGTTCCCCTGGTCGACGCACCCGGATCCCCGGTGCGTGTGCTGAATCTGTCGTCTCCCAATCGAGCGCTGACACTGGCCGATCGGCATCTCGTCGGCCGGGACCTGCAGGCCGCGTGGGCTGCCGGCCGACACAACACGGCTGCGATGCAGTTCGAGGACGCCCAGATCCTCAGCAGGGACGGCATCGACGTCCATGTACTGAGCGGCGATTCGATCTACCTCGCGTCGAAGGTCGCAGACATGCCCACGTTGATATCGACGCACCTCGGCGAGTGCCTGTACGGCCTTTTGTTCGCCGTCCCCAGCGCCTACGAAGTGGCCGTTCACAGGCCGAGCGATGCCGATAGTGCACTCGGGGCAGTGGCCGCACTCGCCGAGCTGGCCGACATGTTCAGTCGTGACACACCGAGCCCACTGTCGCGCTCGGTGTTCTTCTGGCGAGACGGCGAGTATTGCGACGTATCCCACGGCCCAACGGGCATTTTCGCTTCTACCTTGACGGAGTTGCGAGCGTGCGCGGCCTGATCGCGATCACGCGCCGGTAGACCCGCTATTCGGGAGGCGGAGTGGTCGGTCGTCCCGCTGCAGCGTCGCGAATCCAGTCGGGTACGGGTTGATGATCGCGTTCGGCCATGGTGATGTACGCGCGGGCAGCGGCAGCGGCGACCGATGGCCGTGGTGCTTTGATGTTGCGTTCGTCGGTAGTGGTCATCGCTGGTCCTCCTGCTCGCTCTCGCCGTCAGTGTCCTCGGTCTCAAGCGGTTGCGCCAGTGCGCGACGTGCAGATCTGCCCGCAACGAGGGTCACCCATGCCTGGGCAGGCATTCGGCGCTCAGTGCGACCCGGACACGCAGAACACGTTGCCGTCGGGGTCGCTCAGCGTCACCCAGCGAAAGTCGCCCATGGTGTGTTGCGCAACTTCACGTGCACCCGCCCCGACCAGACGCGCAACCTCACCGTCGAGATTCTCGGTGGTCATGTCGAGGTGGACACGATTCTTGCCGGGCGTCGGATCATCGATCTTCTGAAAGGCCATTCGGTACGGCGCGGCGGCGAGTTCGACGACGTAGAACCAGCCGTCGTTCTCCTCCACGATCGTGCCGTCGACCTGCGTCGCCCACCAGTGCGCGAGCGGCCCAGGATCGGTGGTGTCGAACGTGATCATGCCCAACGTCAGTGTCATGGCAGCACAGTAACCGCGACCACCGACACGTTGGAGTCAGGCGTTGACGATCGTGTCCAGAGCCGAATAGAAGATGCCCAAGCCGTCGTCGCTCGGACCGGTGAGCGGCTCGGTCGCATGCTCCGGGTGGGGCATCAAGCCGACGACTCGACCGTTGGCCGAAGAGATTCCGGCGATCCCCCGCTGCGATCCGTTCGGGTTGGTGCCGCTGTAGCGGAACACGACGCGACCGTCGCCCTCGAGCTCGTCGAGCACGTTCTGGGGTGCCTGGAATCGACCCTCGGCGTTCTTGACCGGAATCAGAATCTCGGCACCGGGCTCGTATCGCGACGACCACGCGGTGTCGGTGTTCTCCACTGCCAGCCACTGATCGCGGCAGACGAAGTGCAGCCCTTCGTTGCGGGTCAACGCACCGGGAAGCAGTCCCACCTCGCAGAGCACCTGAAAGCCGTTGCAGATACCGAGAACCGGCATACCGCCCTCGGCTGCTTTCACGACGGACTCCATCACGGGGGCGAATCTGGCAATTGCGCCGGCCCGCAGGTAGTCGCCGTAGGAAAATCCGCCGGGGACGACGATGGCGTCGACGTTCTTCAGATCGGCGTCGGCGTGCCACAGGCTGACGGCTTCTCCGCCGGCCAGGGTGACAGCGCGGGAGGCGTCGACGTCGTCGAGGGTCCCGGGGAAGGTGATGACTCCGATACGGGCGCTCATGCGGCGGGCTCTACCGACACACGAGTGACCGTCCAGTCTTCGATGACCGTGTTGGCCAGCAGCGATTCTGCGATCTTCTCCAGCTCGGCGTCGTCGACGGAGTCGTCGACCTCGAGCTCGAAACGCTTGCCCTGTCGCACGTCGGATACACCGGAGATGCCAAGACGGCCCAGCGCGCCCGCGATCGCTTGACCCTGCGGATCGAGAATCTCGGCCTTGGGCATGACATCGACAACGACTCGGGCCACGAAAGCGCTCCTTGAAATACGTACAGCAAGACTGTTACCGGCAGGTGGGAGTCTACGCAGCCCTGGCGGGAGGCGCGAAACCGCGCTTACTGTGGAGTCCATGCGGCTGACACACTTCGGACATTCCTGCGTTCTCGTCGAACTCAACGGCACCACCGTGCTGTTCGATCCCGGCACGTTCTCCCACGGGTTCGAGGGCATCACCGGACTCGATGCCATCCTCGTCACCCATCAGCACCCGGATCACGTCGACCTGCAACGACTTCCGGCTCTGGTCGAGGCAAATCCGCGAGCGGCACTGCATGCCGATCCGATGACTGCGGGCCAATTGGGCGGCCAGTGGGCGGCGGCTCCCGCAGGCAAGTCCTTTGCGGTCGGCGGTATCACGGTCACCGGCGTCGGCGGAACCCACGCCGTCATCCATCCCGAACTGCCGGAGATCGACAACACCGGCTACCTGCTCGGCACTCCGGAGAACCCGGGCCAGCTGTTCCATCCCGGCGACTCGCTCTTCGTCCCCGAGCAGCAGGTCGACGTGCTCGCGCTCCCCGCGGCCGCACCGTGGTCGAAGCTGTCCGAGACGGTCGAGTTCCTGCGTGCGGTGGCTCCGAAGATGGCGTTCCCCATTCATCAGGCAGTGATTGCCGACCAGGCGACCGGCGCGTACTACGGCCGCTTCAAGGACATGTCCGACGCCGAATTCCGCGAGCTTCCCGAGGAATCGTCCGTCTCGATCTAGCTGGTGACCTCGGGCGGAAGGGTGCCGATCATGGTCACCTGCGTCCCGTCCCACCGATAGTCGATCGTCACCGGGCCGCCGGTCGGATTCGCGTTGGCGTCACCAGCGAGTGGCCAGCGGTAGTTCACTGTGATCGTGTCGGCGGACTGGGCCGCCACCGACGTGAACCCGTACGGCTCCAGTGTCGCGGTGCCGAGGTACTCGGTGCTGTGAAAGAAGAGCAGATGTGTCGGCGAGCTCACCGTTGCCCCGGACGGGAGCGCTTCGACCCAGGTGAACGACGCACACGGGTCGCCCATCCGCGTCGCGACCCACGGTGAATCGGCGAAGACCAGCGGCAGCGAGTTCACGGCTTCGGTCACCGAGCTGGACGACACGTCGAGGCAGGTCACAGGCACCGTCGCGTCGGGAATGGAGTTGTTCTCGGGAAGCTCTTCGGTGTTCGAGTCGACCGGACCGTTGGGCTGCGCATCCTCGCCCGCGACTACCGGCTGGGTCGCCTCGGGCTGGTCCTGTGGCTGCACGGGCTGGGACTGGGCGTTCGAGGTAGGCGCACCGGTGGCCGTCGCTGCGACCGGTTCGTCCGAGTTGCCGCACGCGACGAGGCTGAGCGCAGTGATGGTGACGAGAACTAGTCGTTTCATAAGACCACCTGGTTCGATTTACGGGACGTCAGGTATGTCTGCTCGCAAACGTGTTCTGTTACATCACATTTCGATCAAGGGCCGTTACCTTCACGGCGCAGGCGATTTTTGCTCCACTCGTCGTGCGCGCCGCAGTGTGTCCGCGGATGTCGCCGCACAGTGGAGCAACCGTTGCACCCGTCAGTCGAGCCGAACCAGTTCCCGCAGTGCCGACTCGTCCACCGTGTCCAGGCCATCGAGGAACGCGGCAGCGAAGGATCCCGGCCGCGAGGTCGACTGCGCCGCTGTCTCCGACGCCACCGCAACATGCGCGTGCGCGGCGACGGCACCGATCAACGCATTCGGAGCAACGGAGCAGTACGCCGCCGTCAGTGCACCCAACGCGCACCCGGTAGCCGTAACCCGTTGCAGCAGTGCACTTCCTCCGCCGATCTTCACCAGAGATCCTTGCCCGACGATGTGGTCGACTTCCCCCGAGGCCGCCACGATCTCAGCCCTGTCCAACAGCGACCTCGCCGCATCGACGGAATCCGCAACGCGCGCAGACGAATCCACCCCTCTCGATCCGCCGTCAGCGCCCGCCAGACCCATGACCTCGGACGCATTCGCGCGAATGACGCTGGGCCGGTTGGCAAGTAGCTCGACGGCCACCTGGGTACGCCACGGCAGACCGCCCGCCCCTACCGGATCGAGTACCCATGGCTTACCCGCGTCCCTCGCAGCGGCCGACGCCAGCCGAGAACTCTCCACCTGCGCTGCCGTCGGGGTACCCAGGTTGACGAGAACCGCGTCGGCGATACCCGCGAAACCGGCCGCTTCCTCGGGGTTGTCGACCATCGCCGGAGCGGCACCCGCGGCGAGGAGGGCATTCGCCACGAACTGAACCGAGACGGTATTGGTCAGGCACTGCACCAGCGGGTTGCGTTCACGCATTTGTCGATGTGCGGCAACGATATCGTCCAGGGTCACAGTCGAGGCACTCATTGTTGCGAGTCTACGACCGCACCCACCCCGTTCCGCGTCAATGGACCACTGCATTGCACTGGACCCCGTGGGTTGGACTGCTAATGCAAAGCCTAGGCCGCGAGGGCCTGGGCTCGGTATCGCACCGGGCTCAGGCCGTCGAGGCGTAGCGAGATGCGGTCGTTGTTGAACCAGTCGATGTAGTCCTCGATCGCGGTGTGCAAGGCGCCGAGGTTCAGGTATCGGGTGTGATGAAACATCTCTTCTTTGAGGTGACCGAAGAAGTTCTCGATGATCGCGTTGTCGTAACAGTTGGCTTTGCGTGACATCGATTGGATCGCTCCCGCATCGGTGAGCAACCGACTCCACGAGTGATGCTGGTAGTGAAATCCCTGATCCGAGTGCACAATTGGACACTCACCGCCACCGAGGGTACTCAACGCGTCCCGTAGAGAACGGTTGGTGAACTCCGTCGTCGGAGACCGACCGATCGAATACGAGATGATCTGACGATCGAACAAGTCCATCACCGGAGACAGATACAACTTCGCCTCCCCAACCCGGAACTCGGTGACATCGGTGACCCACTTCTGATTCGGGGCCTCCGCCGAGAAGTCGCGGCCGAGGATGTTCGCAGCGACCGCCCCGACCTGTCCCCGATACGAGACATACCGTCGACGGCGCCGCACAGGGCAGGCCAACCCGAGTTCACGCATCAACGCCAACACCGTCTTCTTCGCCACCCGCCACCCCGCCTCGACGAGGACTCGGTGCACGCGTCGATGCCCGTAGCGTCGGTGGTTTTTCTCGAACGCCCTGCTCACCGCCGCTTTCAATGCGGCCTTCGGATCGGGTCTGCGCAACTGTGCTTGACGGTAGAAGAACGTCGACCGAGCCAGGCCGGCGACGTCGAGCAGCACATCGAGTCGGTACTGGGCCTTGAGGGCGATGACAGCGAGAACCTTCACCGTCGTCCCTGTTCCCTCAAGGCCCGCAATTTTCCCAGGTACGCCACCTGAGTGCGCAGCCGCTCGTTCTCCTCACGGAGCCGGTCGAGCTCGCTGGCCTCCCCGAGATCCGCTCCCGACGCCGCAGGTCGACGTCCCGCCCGCTTCGGGCGAAGCGCCTCGTCGCCGTCGCGGCGGTATCCACGCACCCACGGATCGATGATTCTCGCCGACGACAGACCGTACTCGCGGGCGAGCTCGATCTTGTTCTCCCCAGCCAGAACACGTTGCACCACAGCGAGTTTGAACTCGAACGAGAAGTGTTGTCGATCCGGTTTCTCCACCAATGCATGTCTCCCTCGAACCCGCCACCGGTCGTACAGCAAGACCACAGCGCACCTACCGCCACCGACCTTCGCAGCCGCCGAGACCGCACCCAGCCCGTCCTCGAACAACGCTACCGCCGCGACCCGCTGATCCTCGGTAAGTGAACTTCGTACACGCATACACACGCTCCCCAGTAGTCGGAACTGAATTACTCAGTCCAACTTCTGGGGAGCGGTGCACATACGTCTGGGGCATGCAAGGGCCCATTGACGCGGGGCGGGGGTGGGGGGTGCAGCGAGGAGCTACGCCACGCGGGCTTTGGTGCGCGGGATCCACTCGTAGATGCCGGCTTCGGCTCCGTGGTGGAGGGAGAGGTCGATGGCATCGAGGATTGCCTGTCGCGGCCCCGGTCGACCGAGTTGTTTGGCACTGATCGCCAGGCGCACCACTCCCTCGCGGCGCGCGGTGCGGCCGGCCCCGAGTACCAGAGCTTTGAACCACCAGGGTTCGGCTTTGAATCCTTCACCGATTCCCCAGACTCGGGCACGGACGACGCCGTCCCGGTCGAGGTCGTGAATGCCGTTCAGCGCAGCCAATATTCGGAAGCCTGCATCGGGCAGCGCTTCGACGGCTCCGGGTGAGGCGATCCAGCGCGGAGCAGCGAACACTCGGGTGCGCAGTCCGGTCTGTTCCATCACCCGGTCTGCTGCCATCAGGCGCAGTCGAGCTTCGTGACGAGGCAGTGCGGCGAACTCGGAGCGTCGACGCTTCGTCGCGGCCTGGTCGTAGCCGTGCAGAACGATCGCGTCGCCGCCGTCGCGTCGGGCCCGCAACCACTCCTGGGTGGGCACATCCGCAGCAAGACGGTATTTGTCTTTCAATCGCGGTGCGACGAGCAGCGACAACGGGACGCCTCGTCCGTCGAGAATTCGCGCGAACTCGGCGGCATGCTCGTAGGTGTCGTTCTTGATTCCGCTCACCGACACGATCAGGCGTCCAGACATGACTCGAGCCTCGCACACCAGCGTGAACGAGGCTCGAAGTCGATGCAGACAGAAGCTAAACGGCGATCGTTTCCTTCGGCAGGATCTTGTCGATCGCGGCGAGCACCTCAGGAGCGTCCGGCTCAGTGCGCGGACGGAAGCGATCGGTGACGACGCCCTCGGGCGAGATCAGGAACTTCTCGAAGTTCCACTGAACATCTCCGGCCTTGCCTTCGGCGTCCTCGGTCTTGGTCAGTTCGGCGTACAACGGGTGCTGGTTGTCACCGTTGACGTCGACCTTCTCGGTCATTGCGAACGTGACGCCGTACGTGGTGGAGCAGAACGTCTCGATCTCTTCGGCGGTGCCGGGCTCTTGGCCACCGAATTGGTTGCAGGGCACTCCGACGACCGAAAGGCCGCGGGCCGAGTATTCGTTGGCGAGCTTCTCGAGCTTCTCGTACTGCGGGGTCAGTCCACACTTGGAGGCGACATTGACCACGAGAACGGCCCTTCCGGCGTACTCGTCGAGCGAGGTGGGCGCACCACCCAGCGTGTTGATGCCGATGTTCTGAACTTCAGTCATCACCCGAACTTACCTGTGAGTACCGACAGAATGGAACCGACGTACAAAAGCAAGTACGACCCCGCTGGTGGCGGGGTCGTACTTGCGTTTTTCCGAACCGGGCGACGGGGGGATGCGCGGCACCCGGCAGGCCTTACGCCTTGGCGGCGTGCTTTTCGATGATGACCTGCTTGTCAGCGGGTCGGTCGTCCTCGGGAAGGTGGTCGTCGACCATGGTCTCCTCGTCGAACGGCAGTCCGCCGTCGAGCACCGTGTGAACGCGGTCCTTGTCTATCGTCTTGGTCCAGGTGCCGACCAGCAGGGTGGCGACAGCGTTACCCGAGAAGTTGGTGACTGCGCGGGCCTCGGACATGAACCGGTCGATTCCGACGATGAGCTGGACGCCGTCGAGCAGTTCGGGACGGTGGCTCTGCAGGCCGCCTGCGAGGGTGGCCAGGCCGGCTCCGGAGACTCCGGCTGCACCCTTGGAGGCGATGATCATGAACAGCAGCAGCGAGAACTGCTCGCCGATCGAAAGCGGCATGTTCATGGCGTCGGCAATGAAGATCGAGGCCATCGTCAGGTAGATCGCGGTGCCGTCGAGGTTGAAGGAGTAGCCGGTGGGGACCACGATGCCGACGGTGGTGCGCTCGACTCCGACGTGCTCCATCTTGGCGATCAGACGCGGCAGGGCCGACTCGGACGAGCTGGTGGCGACGATGAGCAGGTACTCACGGGCCAGGTACTTGACCAGCTTGAAGATCGAGAATCCGGAGACGAACTTCAGGATCAGTCCGAGGAAGAAGAAGACGAAGATGAAGCAGGTGATGTAGAAGGCGAGCATCAGGGTGCCGAGCTGGATGACGGCGTCGAATCCGGTCTTGCCGACGACTCCGGCGATGGCACCGAACGCACCGATCGGGGCGAGCCACAGGATCATCGTCAGGATGCGGAAGACGAGCTTCTGCACTGCGCCGATGCCCTTGAGAATGCCTTCGCCCTGCTTGCCCATGGCCTGCAGTGCAAAGCCGACGAGGATGGCGACGAACAGCGTCTGCAGTACCGAACCGGCGGTGAGCGACGAGAGCAACGACGTCGGAATGATTCCGGCGATGAAGTCCATGGTGCCGCCCGCTTCGTGAGCGGTGTCGGCCAGCTTGAGGCCGGCGTCGTTGGGCGAGATGTTCAGGCCGTCACCGGGCTTGATGAGGTTACCGACGACCATGCCGATACCGAGGGCGATGGTGGACATACCGATGAAGTACGCCAGAGCCAATCCACCGACGCGGCCGACGCTGGCTGCGGCGCGGACCGATCCGATGCCGAGCACGATGGTGCAGAAGATGACCGGGCTGATCATCATCTTGATCAGGCTGACGAACAGTGTGCCGAGGATGGAAAGGTCCGAGGCGAAGTCCTTCGCCACCAGTCCGACGATCACACCGGCGACGACAGCGATGATCACCGCGATGTAGAGCCAGTGAGTCCTGTCGCGCTTCTTCTTGGGCTCGGTGGGCGGGTTGTCGTTCCGCTCAGCATCGGTGCTGATACTCATGAGTGTTCCTTCTGGTTCAAGTGAAGCGCGAGTCGAACTGCGGACTTCGTAACTACTGGGAGTGGAGTGAGGTGCATCACCCCTGCTGAGAGATGATGTTGCTGCACGCAGTGACAGGAGTCACCTATACGTTCATTTCGTTCACACCGATTGTTCTTGCGCGAAAGGAATCCGTTGTCCACCAAACGTCCGCTGAGCGTCGCCGGCCAGGTGCTGGTGCTGCAGCTCGTCGTCATGGCGGTCGTCGTGTTCGCCGGCGGCATCCTGACGGTGCTCAACGAACGTTCCAACAGCGACGACGCGACCCGACGCGAAGTCACGGCGATCGCGGTGAGCATCGCCAACGAACCGTCGACGCCGGTGGCCATCGAGTCCGACGATCCGACCTCGCGTCTGCAACCGGAGACGGAGAAAATCAGGCAGGTAACGGGCGTCGACTTCATCGTCGTCATGGCACCGGATCGCACCCGCTTCACCCACACCACCGTCGACCTGATCGGTAAGCCCTTCAGCGGCAATATCGACCGTGCGCTGCAAGGCGAAACGTTCACCGAAACCTACGTCGGGTCCCTCGGCCCCTCGATTCGGTCGGTCACACCGGTCACCGACTCGTCCGGCGAGATCGTCGGCCTCGTCTCCGCCGGAGTCACTCGCCAGAAGATCAGCGACCAGTTCTTTCAGGGGCTACCGCTCATCATCGGAGTCGTGCTCGCCGCCTTCGTCGTCGCCGCGGTGGGATCGACCTTGCTCAGCCGCCGGCTCCGGCGTCAGACACTGGGCATGGCACCGGCGGAGCTGCGCACCATGTACGAGCATCACGACGCCGTCCTGCACTCCATCGGTGAAGGTCTGTTGGTATTCGGCCGCGGCGACGAGGCCGAGTTGGTCAACGACGAGGCTCGACGCCTCCTCGACCTACCGGAAGGCCCGGTCTCGCTCGCGTCGTTGCCGGAGTCGATGCAGCAGATGGACACCGGCATCGTGCGCGGTGAACTGCATCTGACCAAGGATCGTGTTCTCGTCGTCAATCAGGATCCGGTGATGTGGGAGGGCAGGCGACTGGGCAATGTGCTGACGATCCGCGATCAGACCGAATTACGTTCACTGATGGGTGAACTCGACTCGGTGCGTAGTTTCGCCGAGTCGCTGCGTTCGCAGGCTCACGAATCGGCCAACAGGCTGCACACGGTCATCACGATGGTCGAACTCGGTCGACCCGAGGAAGCCGTGGAGTTCGCGACGGCCGATCTAGAGCTCTCGCAATCCCTCATCGACCGGCTGATGAACGCCGTCGGCGAGCCTGCGCTCGCGGCACTGCTACTGGGCAAGGTCAGTCAAGCTGCCGAGCAGGGCGTGGAACTCACCATCACCGACGACACGGCGATGGAGGACGAGGGGGTATTGACGGCTCGCGAATTGGTCACGCTGGTAGGCAATCTGATAGACAATGCCATCGATGCCTCGAAAGAATCCGATCAGCCGTGGGTCGAAGTGACCGTCCGTGATGCCGACGGCGAACTCGTCGTCCGCGTGGCCGACAGCGGTCCCGGAATGCCACCGGAGACGTTGAAAGCAGCTCTGCGGCGCGGCTACTCGACCAAGTCCGGGTCACGCGGGCTGGGCTTGGCCCTGGTGACTCAGGTGATCGGTCGCCATCGCGGCACCTTGACATCCGAGGTGACGTACGGCTCTGTCATGATCGCCACCATCCCTGGATCTCCGTCGTGATCAAGGTACTGATCGTCGACGACGAACCGCTGATCGCCGAGGCTCACAAAACGTACGTCGAGCGCACCCCGGGCTTCGAGGTTGCCGGCGTCGCACACACCGGTGCTGCTGCCATGAGATTCGCCAGCACCGAGTCCGTCGATCTGGTGTTGCTCGACATCGGGCTGCCCGACGCGAGTGGCATCGACGTGGCTGCGGCCCTCGGCGGCCTGCGCCCGAGCCCCGACGTCATCGCCATCACCTCCGAGCGGGATCTGTCGGTTGTGCGTTCGGCCGTGGCGCACGGCATCGTGCTGTATCTGCTCAAGCCGTTCACGTTCGCTGCGTTTCGCGACAAGCTCGAGCGCTACCGCGAGTTCCACGACGCATTACCCGCCGGGGAGAACGCGTCCAGTCAGCGAGACATCGACCGTGCAATGGCACATCTTCGGACGGCCGACGAACGCGTCTCCACCCCCAAAGGCATTGCCCCGCAGACGATGGACGGAATCACCGCCTCCGTCAAGGAATCGGCCGACGGACTCAATGCATCCGAGGCCGCCAAGGTCGTCGGAGTGTCCCGAGTGACGGCATGGCGATACCTCGAGCGTCTGGCCGACGACGGCCTGGTCACCCGGCACACCGAATACGGTAAAGCCGGGCGACCGCAGGTCCGCTACGTGTGGCGTTAGAGCGGCTGCGCCGCATGTGAACGGAAACTCGTAGCAGGCTACGAGTTTCTATGCACGTGCGCCGGAGGCGCTCACGATCCACGCGTACTCGAAAGCCGCTTCCTTCCACTTCTCGTAGCGTCCGCTCACTCCCCCGTGCCCGGCGCTCATTTCGGTCTTGAGCAGCAGATCCGAGTCCCCCGTCTTCGTGGCACGCAGGGCCGCAACCCATTTGGCGGGTTCGACGTAGAGGACGCGGGTGTCGTTGATGGACGTGATCGCCAGGATCGACGGGTAGTCCTTGGCCTCGACGTTCTCGTAGGGAGAGTACGACTTCATGTATTCGTACACCTCCTTGTCCGCCAACGGGTTTCCCCACTCATCCCATTCGATGACCGTCAGCGGCAGTGACGGGTCGAGGATGGAGGTGAGCGGATCGACGAACGGAACGTTGGCGAGGATGCCGTTGAACAGCTCAGGTGCCAAGTTGGCCACCGCACCCATCAGCAGACCGCCTGCGCTACCACCGTCGGCGACCAGATGCTTCGGTGAGGTGCGGCCGGTGTCGATGAGATGCTGTGCGGCAGCGACGAAGTCGGTGAAGGTGTTCTTCTTCTTCAGCGTCTTGCCGTTGTCGTACCAGTGGCGACCCATCTCGCCGCCGCCGCGCACGTGTGCGACGACGAACACGATGCCGCGGTCGAGGAGAGACAACCGCGCGACCGAGAACGACGGGTCCATCGACGCCTCGTACGATCCGTAGCCGTACAGCAACGTGGGAGCCGGGCCCTCGGGGACGTCCTTGCGAGCGATGACCGACAGCGGAATCTGCGTTCCGTCCGGCGCGGTGGCCCAATCTCTGTGCTGCACATAGTCACTGGCATCGAACTTGCCGAGAACCGGCTGCGATTTGCGGAGTAGCAGTTCACCAATGGCGATGTCGAGGTCGTAGACCTGACCGGGGGTGATGAACGAGGTGTAGACCATCCGCAGCAGCGGCTGGTCCCACTCGGGGTTCGAGCCGGCTCCGACCGAATAGAGCTCCTCGTCGAACTCGAGCTCGCGGTATTCGCCGTATCCCTCGTCGGTCAGTGGCCAGATCGCCATGCGGGTCAACGCTTCTCGCCGGTAGGTGAAGATCAGGTGGCCGGCGAAGGCGTCGATGTCCTCGACTCGGACGTCGCCCTGATGCGGAACCAGAATGCGCTGATCGAGCGGGTCGGAGACCGGGGCCTCGGCGAGCAGGAAGTTCTCGGCCTTCTCCCCCTCGGTGCCCCAGCCGTTGACCGAACCGTTGTGGGTGATGAGGAAACGATCCTCACCCGCCACGACGGCGTGTTCGATGCTGTACTCGATGCCGTCCGTGCGCGGCAGTACCACGCGGAACTCGCCCTCGGGATCGGTGGATTCCAGGACGAGGCACTCGGAGGTGATCTTTGAACCGACCCAGATCATCAGGTACTTCTCGCTACGGGTGGAACCGAAACCTACCCAGTAGCTTTCGTCGGGCTCGTGGAAGACCTTGACGTCCTCGGTCTTACCGAGGGTGTGTCGCCACACGGTGTCGGGACGCCAGGATTCGTCGACCGTCAGGTAGAAGACGTGCGTGGCGTCGGCGGTCCAGGTGGCTCCCGGCGCGACGTTCTCGATGGTGTCGGCCAGCAGTTCTCCGGTTTCGAGGTTCTTGAAACGCAGCGTGTACCGCTCGTCGCCCTCGGTGTCGGTCGAGTACGCCAACAGCGTGCCGTCGAGACTGATCGAGAACGCACCGAGGGAGAAGAAGTCGTGACCCTCCGCCTCGACGTTGGCGTCGAGCAGGACCTGCTCACCGGGAACGTCCACGTCGGAAGACAGCGTCGGCGGTGTCCAGTCGTCGGGAGAGTCCACGGGGCAACGGCATTGGAGGCCGTACGACTTACCCTCGACGGTGCGCGAGTAGTACCACCACTGACCCATGCGCGTCGGCACGGACAGGTCGGTCTCCTGGGTTCGCGATTTGATCTCGTCGAAGATCTTGCCGCGAAGTGATTCCAGTCCGGCCGTCTGCTGCTCGGTATAGGCGTTCTCGGCCTCGAGGTACGCGATGACCTCGGGGTCTTCCTTTGCACGCAACCATTCGTAGTTGTCGGTGAACGTATCGCCGTGATGGGTGCGCTCCAGCGGCACCTTCTTGGCAACGGGAGGGGTGATCGTCATGGCGTGACCCAATCGTCGAAGTTCAGGCCCGAGATGCGCTCGTAGGCCTCGATGTAGCGGCTGCGTGTCGCGGCGACGATGTCGTCCGGCAACGGTGGTGGCGGGGTGTCGGACTTGCGGTCCCACCCGGATTCACCGGTCAACCAGTCGCGGACGAACTGCTTGTCGAAGCTCGGCTGAACGCGACCTTCCTGGTACGAATCGGCGGGCCAGTACCGCGAGGAGTCGGGAGTGAGCACCTCGTCGGCGAGCACGAGATTGCCGTCGGCGTCGGTACCGAACTCGAACTTGGTGTCAGCGAGAATGATTCCGCGTTCCAGAGCGAAGTTTGCTGCGCGCGAATAGATCTCGATGGTGTCCTCGCGCAACTTGAAGGCAAGTTCGGCACCGACCTGCTCGACGGCCTGGTCGAAGGTGATGTTCTCGTCGTGATCGCCGAGTGCCGCTTTTGCGGCGGGAGTGAAGATCACCTCGTCGAGTTTGCTCGATTCGATCAGGCCGGGCGGCAGCTCGACTCCGCAGACCGCTCCGGTCGCGTTGTAATCGGCCAGACCGGAGCCGGTGAGGTAGCCGCGAGCGACGCATTCGATCGGCACCATGTTCAGCTTCTTCACCACCAGAGCGCGGCCGAGCAGTTCGGCGGGAATGCGCTCGTCTCGCGGGTCGCCTGCCAGATGGTTCACGCCGCCGAGTTCTTCGAAGAAGAAGACGCTCATCGCCGTCAGCACCCGTCCCTTGTCCGGGATCGGGGTGTCGAGGATGTGGTCGTACGCCGAGATGCGGTCGCTCGCGACGAGCAGCAGATGCGCGTCGTCGATGGTGTAGAGATCGCGGACCTTGCCGCCGGCCAGATGCTCGTAGCTACTCAATGATGGTCGCACGGTGTTCAACACTATCTGGGCCGGTGCCGCCGCGTCGGCAGGCAGGGATCACAATGAGTAGCAATGGCAACGACCGAATCGACCCCGGACATCGGATTCCGCTCCGAACGCGGTCCCATCCTGATCGCGCTGATGCTCAGCTCGTCACTGGTGGCGCTGGACGCCACGATCATCGCCACTGCGGTGCTCACCATCGTCGGCGACCTCGGCGGGTTCGCGCAGTTCCCGTGGTTGTTCTCGATCTACCTGCTTGCGCAGGCGGTCTCGGTGCCGCTCTACGGCAAGCTCTCCGACCTGTTCGGACGCAAGAAGATCATGCTGTTCGGTATCGCGATGTTCTGTCTCGGCTCCATTCTGTGTGGCCTGGCGTGGAGCATGCCTGCTCTGATCGCCTTCCGCGCGATTCAAGGACTCGGTGCGGGTGCCGTACAGCCGATGTCCATCACGATCGCCGGCGACATCTACACCCTCGCCGAACGCGCCAAAGTCCAGGGCTACCTGGCCAGCGTGTGGGCGATCTCCTCGGTTCTCGGCCCAGCGCTCGGCGGCGTCTTCTCCGAGTTCCTGTCCTGGCGATGGATCTTCTTCATCAACATTCCTCTGTGCGCGCTGGCGGCGTTCATGCTGCTGCGCAAATTCGAGGAGGGTGCCGTCGAACGCGCAAAACCCAAGATCGATTACCTCGGGGCCGCTCTGCTCACCGTCGGCGCAACAATGGTGTTGCTCGGCTTGCTGGAAGGTGGCCAGTCCTGGGCCTGGGGTTCGCCGATCAGCATCGCGATCTTCGTCGTGGGCTTCCTACTGCTTGCGGTGTTCGCGTGGGTGGAGTCCCGCGCCGAGGAGCCGATCCTGCCGCTGTGGGTGTTCACCCGGCGCGTTCTGGTGGTCAGCAGCTTCATCTCGTTGCTCGTCGGCGCGCTGATTCTGGGGCTGACCTCCTACGTGCCGACATTCGTGCAAGGGGTCTTCGGCACCGGAGCCATCGTCGCCGGGTTCTCGCTGTCCACACTGACTCTCGGTTGGCCGATCGCCGCATCCCAGTCCGGTCGGGTGTACCTCCGTTTCGGCTTCCGAACAACCGCGGTCGTCGGCGGCTCGATCGGCGTCGTCGGGGCGGCACTGACAACGTTGCTCGACGCCGAGTCGCAGATCTGGCATGTCGCGGCTATGTGCTTCGTCATCGGCCTCGGCATGGGGTTGATCGCGAGCCCCACGTTGATCGCAGCACAGTCGAGCGTCGATTGGGCCGAACGTGGCGTCGTCACCTCCACCAACATGTTCGCCCGCTCCCTCGGTAGCGCGGTCGGCGTCGCGGTGTTCGGCGCGATCGTCAACGCGCGAGTGTCCGGGGATCCCGAACCCGAACAACTGTCCGACGCCATCCATCTGGTCTTCATCGGAGTGTTGGTCGCGGCCGTCCTGATGACCGTCGCAGCCGTACTGATGCCGAAGCGTGCAGCAAAGTAGCGTTCTCTGTATGTCCATCATTCATCGCGCCACGCTCGTTCCCTCGAAACTGGACGCGATTGCAGCCTGGATTCCGACGCAGGAGTGGGCAGCTCAAAGGGATACCACCGGCTTCGAAGCCGTCGGCGCATATCGTTTCGACGATCCGGCGGGAGAGGTCGGCGTCGAAACCCATCTCGTGCGGACGCCGTCGGGCACGGTGTTTCAGGTACCCCTGACCTATCGCAGTGCACCCCTGGCCGGCGCCGACGCGTATCTTGTTGCCACGATGGAACATTCGGTACTGGGCACGCGTTGGGTCTACGACGGCGTCGGCGATCCGGTGTACGTGACAGTGACCACCGCGGCGATCGTCGACGGTGCTGAACAGGCGGAACTGGTGGTGCACTCCCCCGGCGGTTCTCGAGCGGTGCGTGAATCCACTACGCGGGTCCGGGGTACCGGTGGGCACCCGTCGACGTCACCGCGCCTGTATGTCCGACGGGTGATCGACACTACTGCCACCGAGCTGCCGCACTTGTTCGGTACCTGGCCCGGCCAACAGGATCCGATCCCGCTCGTGGAGTTGCGAACCTAGTCCGCAGAGCCCGCGAACCAGTGCACCGGAGACGTCACGGAGACGTCCACAACGCTGCCGGGGGTGAATCGATCGGAGGTGCGGGCGATGACCCGCAGTCGCAGCCCGGTATCGCTGTGCCGCAAGGTCACCGAGGACTCGGGGCCGGTGAAGAACTCGTGCTCGACGACGAATGCGCCGTCCTCCGGATCCGAGACCACCAACTGTTCGGGGCGAAGCAGAACCTGCCCGTCTCCCGTTGCGCGAGTGGTGGTCTCGATTCGTCCGAGGATCGTCTCGACGTAATCGCCGTGGCCCACCGCATCGACGAAGTACGCGTCGCCGACGAATCGCGCCACGGCGGGCGTGGTCGGCCGCTCGTACACCTGACGCGGCGTGTCGACCTGGGCGCAGCGCCCGCCCAGTAGTACAGCGACACGATCCGCCGTGCCGAGCGCTTCGGCCCGGTCATGGGTGACGAGAAGCGACGCGGTCTTGCTGGCCTTCAACAACTCTCGTACGTCCTGCCTGATCGAGGTGCGCAGTCCTGCATCGAGAGCGGCGAACGGCTCGTCCATCAGCACCACCGACGGTGCCGGAGCCAGCGCACGCGCCAACGCGATGCGCTGCTGCTGACCACCCGAGAGTTCGCTGGGCCGAATCGCACCCGCGTCGGGCAGTCCAACCAGCTCGAGCATCTCGTCGACGCGTCGCGACCGCTCCGCTCGGCCGGACAGGTACGGCCGCACGAACCCTGTGCGCAAACCGAATTCGATGTTTCGGCGGACTGTCAGGTGCGGAAACAGTCCACCTTCCTGCGGCATCAGGCCTATCCCCCGCTTCTCCGGGGGTACCTGGACACGTCCGGCAACGGAGAGGTCGCGCCCGTCGGAGGTGATGCGACCCGCATCGATACGGTGCAGGCCCGCGATCGATCTCAGCAGAGTCGTCTTGCCGCAGCCGGAGGGGCCGAGCACGGCGAGCATCTCACCGTCGCCCAGATCCAGATCGATGCCGTGCAACACCGTGGTACTGCCATAGGAGGCAACAAGATCGGAGATCATCGTACTCATCGCAGTACCACTCGCTTCCGTGTCGTGCGCCCCAGCGCCCGCGTCAGGACGATCGTCGGAACCACGGAGATCACGATCAGCGCCACGGCATAGGGAGCCGCCTCGCCGTATCGGAACGCCTCGGTGGTGGACCACAGCGTGGTCGCGAGGGTATCGACTCCGCGCGGGCGCAGCATCAGGGTCGCCGGCAATTCCTTGGCGACGGTCAGGAAGACCAGCGCGGACCCGGCGGCGATGCCGGGTACGGCGATCGGAATCGTCACCCGAAGGTCGGTGCGCACACGTCCGGCGCCGAGCGTTCGCGAAACATCCTCGAGAACAACAGGAGTGGCGTCGACGACGGCCCTGGTACTACCGACGGCCAACGGCAGGAACAGAACCACGTACGCCAGCACCAGCAGTAGCGCGGTCTGGTAGAACGACGGCAGGAACCTGATTCCGAGAAACACCGTGGCGAGTCCGACGGTGATACCCGGGAGACCGTGCGCAATGTACGTGGACAACTCGGCGGTGCGGGCACTTCGGGAGGTGGATCTGGCCGCGAACAGCGCGACCGGCAACGCGAGCACGGCTACCACCAGGGCAGCAGTCGCCGAGTACTGGACTGTCTTGGCGCTGACAGCCAGCACGTCCGACCAGTCGACGGTGAAGCGCAGCGATCGAGTGAGCCATCGCGCCAGTGCCAGTATCGGCACGAGCACCGAAATGCTCAGTGCTGCAACGACGACAGCGACAGCTGGGATGCGCCATCGGCCGAGGGCGATCGGCTCCGCGGTTCGGTCGGTGCCCGATCCCACGCGCGCCGTGGCCCCGCGTCGAGCACGCCGTTCGAGAAGGGTCAGCACCAACGCACCCACCACGAGCACCAACCCGAGGACGGCCGCCGCGGTACGGTCGAGCCCGCCGCGATAAGCGCTGTAGATGCCGAGAGTGAAGGCGTCGTACCGCATCAGTGCAACCGCCCCGAAGTCACTGATGGTGTACAGCGCCACCAGAAGTGCACCTGCCGCCGCCGCCGGAACGACGCGACGGCACTCGACGGTCAATGCGGTGCGCACCGCCCCGCGGCCCAGGGTGCGAGACACTTCGGCCAACGACGGGTCCGCGGTGGCGAACGCCGCGGACACCGGCAACATCACCAACGGGAAGCAGGACAACGTGAGCACCAGCGCAGCGCCGGAAAACCCTGCAAGTGAGGGAAATTCGGCGATCCACAGGTAGCCGGAGACGTACGACGGGATGGCCAACGGTGCCGCGAGAATCATCGAGAAGATGCGTCGACCCGGTAGATCGGTCCGCACGGTCAACCAGGCCAGCAGCGTCCCCACCACAACGGAGGCGACCACCACGGTGAGCGCGAGTGTGGCCGTCCGGACAACAAGATCGAGGGTGCGTTGCCGCAGGAGCAGCCGCAGTACTTTCTCGGTACCACCGTCGAACGCTCGAACGAACAGGTACACCAAGGGTGTCAGCGCCAGCGCTCCCACGCACAACGCGGCCGTCCCGAGAACGGGACGACCGCCGAAGTGGCGCCGCCGAAGCGGCTGGAGTGCAGAATCGAGCACCGACTAGATGATTCCGACGTCGGTGAGCAGGGTCTGGGTCTCCTCGAGGGACGAGAGCCGGCCCAGATCGAGATCGGTCGAGCCCAGCTCGGACAGCGGCGGCAGGTCGTAGTCCGACGTGACGCCGTCGATGACGGGGTACTCGGCAGTCTCGTTCGCGAAGTAGGTCTGCGATTCGGTCGAGAGCAGCTCACGGACGAAGTCGAATGCGGCCTCCTGGTTGTCCGACGCAGCCAGCACACCGGCACCGGCGACGTTGATCAGTGCGCCGGGATCACCGGGCTCGAAGTAGTGCAGCTCGACGGGAGCGTCGGCACCGTTCTCGTCCTTGAACGGGTACCAGTAGTAGTGGTTGAGGAGGCCGGTGGCGACCTGTCCATCGTTGACGGCGGTCAGCAGCGGGCCGTTGCCCTCGAACGCGACGGGCTCGTTGGCGACGAATCCTTCGAGCCAGGTGCGAGCACCGTCCTCACCGCGCTGCACGCGCAGGGCAGTGACGAAGGCCTGGAACGACGCGTTGGTCGGTGCGTAGCCGATCTGTCCGCGCCAGCGGGGATCGAGCAGTCCGTCGATGCCCGTCGGCAGGTCTGCCGCCTGCACCGAATCGGAGTTGTAGGCCAGCACGCGGGCTCGTGCGGAGGTGGCGACCCAGGTGCCGTCGGTGCCGCGGTACTGCTCGGGGACGAGCGAGAGGATGTCCTTGGGCAGCGGCGCGAGTGCGCCTGCCTCGTCGAGAGCGCCGAGGGCGCCTGCGTCCTGTCCGTAGAAGACGTCGGCCGGCGTCGCGTCGCCCTCTTCGAGGATCTTCGCGGCCTGGGCGTTGGTGTTGCCCGAGTAGTCGACCTCGATACCGCCGCCGATGCGCTCGATCAGCGGGTCGACGAGTTCTTCACCGCGGCCGGAGTACACCACCAGCGCGGTGTCTGCGGTGGCGGACTCGGACGTGGACGCGGCCTCGTCGGTGGAGCCCGAGCTGCACGCAGTAAGACCGAGGACGAGGGTTGCGCTGCACGAGAGCAGGGCCAAACGACGGACTGTGAACACTGGACTCCTGACGAAAAGGATGAACCGGACAATCCGAGAAGGTACACCACCAAGGTGAGGCTCAGCTACTTTCCCTTTCGGGATTGAACGACCAGCCGCCCGGGCATGCCCGTCCCATGACTTCTCGTGTGCTCGTCACCGGTGCCAGCATCGCCGGACCCACCGTGGCCTTCTGGCTCGACAAGGCCGGTTACGACGTCACCGTCGTCGAACGCGCTCCGCACTTGCGGCTGGGCGGCCAGAACATCGATGTTCGTGGATCGGGCCGCGAGGTGCTGCGGCGGATGGGCATGGACGCGACATTGCTCGCCAACGGCACCACCGAGAAGGGCACGCGATTCGTCGACGACAACGATGCCACCATCGCCGCTTTCCCGGCCGGCGACGGCTCCCACGACGGACCGACGGCGGAGTTGGAGATTCTGCGCGGCGAGTTCGCTCGGATCCTCGTCGAATCAGCCGGTCCGCGAACCGAATACCGGTACGGCGATCGTGTCGTCGGCGTTGCTCAGGATGCCGACGGCGTGGACGTCACGTTCGCGTCGTCGCCCGTGGAGAGGTTCGATCTCGTCCTGTTCGCCGACGGAGTTCGTTCCAGCAGTAGAGAACTGGTGTTTCCTGCCGAAGCTGAGACCACGCCGGTCGGCCTGTACACCGCCTACGGGGTGTTGCCGAAGGGACCGAGCGACGACGGCTGGTGGCGTTGGTGCAACGCCCCCGGATCCAGAGTCGCCAATCTGCGCCCGGACAACCTCGGCACGACGCGTTTCAGCCTGTCCTGGGTGTCCGACGATGGCGGGTACGAAGGCGCGTCCACCGAGCAGGTCATTGCTGCCTTGCGGGCGAAGTTCGCCGACGTCGGCTGGGAAGTGCCCAGAATTCTCGACTCGCTTGGACCGGACTCGGAACTCTACGTCGACTACCTCGCGCAGGTGAAGGCTCCACGCTGGTCGAACGGCAGAATCGGGATGCTCGGCGATGCCGCCTGGTGCGCAACGCCGTTGAGCGGCATGGGCACCACGTTGTCGGTCACCGGCGCCTACGTCCTCGCCGGCGAACTCGCCCGGGCCAGCGATCATCGCGCCGGATTCGAGGCCTTCGAGGCACGCATGCGGCCGTTCGTCGAGCAGGCTCAGAAGCTTCCGCCCGGCGTGCCTCGCGTCGCGCATCCGAAAACCGCTGCGGGAGTAGCCGCGTTCCGCGGGGTACTTCGTCTCGCCGGATCGAAACCCGTGCAAGCGGTCACGAGCAGATTCCTCGGTCCCGATGCGGCGACGCTGGAGTTGCCGAACTACGTATTCCGGAGTTAGAGCCCGACCCGCTCGAGCAGTGCATCGAATGCCTCACTGGCTTCCTGCTCGGTGCGGCCGGATTCGATGACGCCGTTGTACACCGCCAGCGCTTCCTCCTGGTACTGCTTGTACTTCTCGAGCCACTTCTCGGAATCGGCCCGCCAGTATCCGATGATGTCGAAATGCGCTATGTCGTAGCCCAATTCCTTTCGGAAATACTTACGCACCCGACGCGAGGACGACGCCTCTCCGGCGAACCACACGTAGCCGCGCCCCTCGGGTAGCGGGTACGCCAGCACCGCGTCGTCGAGAACGCTTGCGCTGTCTCCGTTTCCGGAACCGATACGCCAATCGAACGTGACGTCGGCCGCGGTCTCGAAGGATTGGATGTCGCCGCGCTCGAGCACCTCGACAATGGCATGAGCCTTCGCCCCGGCCGGCAACTGTTCGACGAGCCGGCCGAGTGCGGGCAAACCGGTCATGTCGGCGACCAGAAGCAGCCATTCGACGTCGGCGGGAGGTGAATACCAGGATCGCGGACGCGTGAAGAGCACCGTCTGCCCCGGGGTGGCCCGCTGAGCCCACGTCGCCGCGACCCCACCCTCGTGTGCGAAGAAGTCGATGGTCAGCTCACCGCGCTCGGGATCGAGACGGCGAATGGTGTAGTTGCGGCCCTCCGGTGCGTTCTCGAGACCGTGGAACCACCACAGGCCGTCGACCTCGGTCATCGGCGGCGGCTTCGTTTCCCCCGCCCGAGGGAAATAGACACCGACACATTCGTCGGGCACCCCGAGTGTGCGGTAGCCGGCGACATGCTCGCCGCCGAACGTCACGCGCACCATGTGCACCGTGAGCTGTTCCACCGCAACGACGTCGGCGTAGTAGAAGCCACGCGATCCTTCACTCATCTTCGTCCTCGATACATATCTCGTCGTTTTCTCGAGAGAACCTTCAGGCTAACCCCGGTAAGCATGTCCGCCGAACTCGGCGATGGTCGAGCCCCAACCCAATGATCCGAAACGCGGCGGCTCGAACCCCGACCCGACGACCAACTCCCGTACTTCCGCTGCAGTGCGACGACCCGAGCCGTACAGACACAGCCGCAACAGGTCGTCCTCTGTGTCGTGGTCATCGGTGGTGTCGGGATCGAGCAAGTCGGTGATCAGCACCACCCGCCGCCCCGAATTCCCCAGTGCCTTCAGCAGCACTCGGGCATCGGCGTCGGGGTGAGAATCGAGCACGTCGGCCGCGATCACCAGATCGACAGGCTCGGCCAACGGAACGAATTCACTGGCGTCGATGCGTTCGACCAGGTCCCGACGCGACGGAGCCACATCGGCCGCCGTGCGATCGCCCTGAGCGGGGAGTCCGACGAGACGTAGCGTCAGGTCGGGGTGCATGCGCGCCAGAGTATCCGCGTACACCCCGCCGCCCTCGCCGTAGATCGCGACGGTCCGAATTCCCTCCAGGTCGACTGCATCGGGCAGCGCGGGCGCTCGATACACGGCACCGAACGCTGTTTCTTCGTGAAAGTCAGCGGCGAACCCGTCCTCGCTCATCTTGTCGACGAAGCCGTGCTGCCGCGCCGGCACCCCGCTCCGTACGGTGTCGAGAAGGCCGAGGAACGCCATGTCCAGTCGTGAATGAATCCTGTCGAAATTCAACGACTGAGTGACGAAGGCGTCCGGGTCGCTGAGAAGCGCACCCATCTCGGAGAGTCCGAAACGAGTGCCGTCGGTGGTCAACAGTCCCATCAGAACCAGATGACGCAGTAGCTTGGCGGTGGCACCGGGATGCGTCGAACATTGGGCTGCGATGTCCGACGGCGTGCCTGCCCCACCGTCGATCGCGGCGAAGATACCGACGGTGACGGCGGTACGAATGGCGAACGGCGGCAACAACTCCGACAACTCGTGCAGCTGGGCATCGGGATCCGACTCCGCCGATGATCCGACGGCTGCGATCTCGCGTCGCTTCCAGTACCCGGCGATCTCGATGAATTGCTTCGCAATTTCCTTGTCCACCTTGGCCCAGCGACGCAGCGGTTTGATCGTCGACGCCTCCCCCGCCACCCACAGGTATGGCTGTCCGGGACGCCACTGCGCACGCTGCACCGTCTCCACCAAGCGTGACTCGCCGCCACTGTCGGTCCGACAGAGCCAGGTGATATCCACCGGCGCAGCGCTTGTCAGCTCTTGCCGGTGGGCGTGCTCGGAAACCTCGATGACCACCGTGGCAGGTAGATCGGCGGGCAACTTCTCCAGACAGTGCGCGATTGCGGGCAACGCAGTCTCGTCGCCGGCGATCAACATCCAGTCGACGCCGACGGGCAGTCCGGCCGAATGCTTGGGTCCGGCAACGAGAATCTTCTCGCCGGGCTGGACCGTCTTGGCCCAGTCGGCTGCCAGTCCACCCTCATGGGCCGCGAAGTCGAGAGCCATCTCGCGGCGCTCGTCATCGAAACGACGCACCGTGTAGGTCCGGCCGTACGGGAACGATCCCGGTGGCCAGTCGACCGTTCCGTCACCCGCGTTCTCGGGCACCGGAAACGGCAGCTTACCGGTGATCGGATCCACCGGAAGGACTTTGACGTCGTCATCGAATCCGGTGCTACGCACCGGTGGCAGCTCGACGCCGTCACGCACATGCGCATCCATCGACGGACCGCCCACGACGACGCGCCGCATCCCGGGCGTCACGTCTTCCACGGCCAGTACGTCGAGTTCCCGCATACAGATCGGAAAAACTCGAACCTCGCGGACGGTCCCCGCCATCGAACACCCTTCTGTCAGAAACGTCGGCTCGGCCGAAACTTCACAATTCACCCGACGCGACGGCTACCCAGTGCCCGACGGTCGGGTCTGCGGCCAGCGTCGGGAAATCGACGTCATCGGCACCCGCAGCCCGCCAGCGGTCCACCAATCCCATGATCCTGATCGAGTCCAGTCCCTCGTCGAGCAGATTCACATCGTCGCCGAGAGTCCCAGCCGCTCGGTCCAGTGCGGCGGCAATGTCTTCGATGACAGTATTGCGAGTGAGCACAGTTGCGTCCTTCGTGTTCGATTGGTTCCCGAATCTGCTCAGGCAGCGAAGGTCTGCTCGACCAGGTCGAGAGTTGACATCACACCGTCGTAATCGGGGCGGTAACTGGTTGCCGGAAGCTCGTACACCTTGCCGGAGGCGAATGCAGGCAGGCTCGCGTACGCCGGATCCTGCTGCAATTCGGCCAGGCTGCGCCCGGCCACCGGGACCACGAACATCACCGGCGCCGTCGCGATCGGTGCGAGCAGTTCGGGGCTGACAACGAACGAATCGCCCGAACCGTACAGCTCCGGATTGTTCGCCTTCGTCAGGACGTCGTCGGGTTCGAAGCCGACCGACGCCAGCAATGTCGGCAGTGCCGCAGTCTGCGGGATGAACGAGGGCTCGTTCGTACTCAGGGACAGCAAGTAGGAGACCGGGGCCCCGGGCACGGTGATCGAATCCTTCACCTCGGCAACCTTGTCCTCGTATGCCGTCATCAGCGCGTCGACCTTGTCCGATTCCCCGGCGGCCTCGGCTACTTCTTCGAGCTCACCCTGCCAGGTGTTGACGCTCGACGGTACGAGCACGGTAGGAGCAATCTGGGTCAACTGATCGTAGGACTCCTGTGCCAACACAGCCGCGAAACCCTGGCCGCCACCGATGATGAGATCAGGATCGGCCTGCGCAATAGCCTCGAGGTCGAGCTGTTCACCGGCCGGGAGCTCGGCCGTGCCTTGGGCTTTCGCCTTGTCGGCCCACTGCGGCGGAAAGCCACCGTCGAGGTTGGTGACACCGAGTAGGCGTGTGTCGGCGATGGCGATCGGTGCGTCCAGCGTGAACAAGTACCCCGCCAAACCGGCCGAGAGCACTGCGATGCGCTGTGGATCGGCGGGCACTGTGACCTCACCTTGATCGGTCGTGATCACGCGGGTATCGGCTGCTGTGGTCTCCGCCCCCTCGTCCGAGCCGGCATTGGAGCTGCACGCTGCCGATCCGAGGACGATCAAGGCGGCCGAGGCCACTGCCGCGAGGCGCAGGCCCCGGATGCGGAATCGCGAACGGGAATGGCCCGAATCTGTACTTGCCGTACTCGACACTGCTGGATCCTTTCGAGATCTTTCATGGTTGCGAGAAGAACACCCTGGGCGATACTAAACTAAGCCTCTCCTACCTTCCACCGCCTCGGCAAGTTGCGCGACGGTTTGCAACGCGATCAGTTCTCCCACCTCGACACGCACTCCCGTCTCTCGTTCGAGCTGCGACACCACCTGCATGGCCGCCAGGGAGTCGCCGCCGCTGTCGGCGAATCCGTCGTCCGCGCCGACGTCGATTCCCAGAATCGAACGAAAGACTGCCGCCACCGTCCGCTGCGTGTCACCGCGCAATGTCTCGCCTGCGTTCCGACTGGGCGGCTCGGGCAACGCAGCGCGGTCGAGCTTGCCGTTCACTGACAGTGGAATCCGATCCACCACCACGATCTGAGCCGGAACCAGTTGCGCTGGAACACTGTTGCGCAACCTGGACCTCACCTCGGCCTCATCGATCCGAACACGATCGCTCGATTCGGTGCACACGACGTAGCCCACCAACACTGTCCTGCCGCCATCGGTCCGAACGGTCGCGGCGGCGCGTTCGATCCCTTCCAGAGACTCGAGGGCCGACTCGACTTCACCGAGTTCGATCCGAATTCCACGCACCTTGACCTGACGGTCCGCGCGCCCCAGGTATTCGAGGCGGGCACCGGGCAGGTATCGAACCAGATCTCCGGTGCGGTACATCCGTCGACCGCGGCCGAAAGGATCAGCGACGAACGCGGTACTGCTCTGTCCCGCCCGACCCGTATATCCATGGGCCGTCCCGTCTCCGGACAAATAGAGCTCGCCGACTGCGCCGGTTGCCACCGGTCGCAGACCCGAATCGAGAATGCGCGCCTGCGCATTACGCACCGGACGGCCGAGACACGGGGTGTCACTGGCGTGGACCGCCGACCCCATGGCATTGATCGTGAATTCGGTAGGGCCGTACAGGTCGTATCCGTCGACTCCCTGCTGCTCCCGCAATCGGGTCCACAGTTCCTGAGGCACCGCTTCACCACCGAGCATCACCAGCGCCGGACCATGGCCTTCGGCGAGCACACCAGCCGAGATGAGTTCCTTTGCATACGAGGGCGTTACGTTCACCACGTCGATTCCCACGCGGTGGTAGTGCTGGACCAGGGCAACCGGATCGGCCCGCAGTTCCTCGTCGATGACATGGACATGATGCCCGGCCAGCATCCAGAACAGCTCTTCCCAGGACATGTCGAACGAGAAGGAGACCGTGTGGGCGATACGAAGCTGCCTACCCCCCACCGAATTCACCGTGGGCGTGAAAATTTCGTCCCGGTGATTGTGGAACATCGCTGTCAGCCCTCGATGACCGACCTGCACTCCCTTCGGCTTTCCCGTCGACCCCGATGTGTAGATGATGTAAGCGGGTTGATCAGCGTGCCGCGGGCCACTCACAGCGCGGAGAGGAGTGACGGGAGCGGGGACTACGCCGTCGAGCACGGCACGTATTTCCGGGGCCGTCAGATCGATCAGCCGAGGTCCCTGTGCACCGAAGGTGACACCGCCGGTGCACATCACAGTACGAGCGCCACTGTCGACCAGAATCTCCTCGATTCGCGACATCGGATTCTGCAGATCCAGTGGCACATATGCTGCCCCGGCACGCATGACGGCAAAGATGGCAACCACGTGATCGATCGACCGAGGGAGCAACAGTGCAACCACGTCACCTGCAGATACTCCCGATGCCACCAGAATCCGCGCCAACGCTCCGACGCGATCGTCGAATCGGCGGGCGGTCAGTGTGTCCGGTCCGTACGTGATTGCCGGCGCATCGGGAGTCGCCGCGGCTCGCTCGGACAACAACGTGTCGATGCTGCCCTCCGGATCCCCTGGCAGCGGAACTCGGACACGCTCGGGAGTCAGCGCAGTCGACTCCGAGTTCTCGATCGAGCAACCGGTGTCCGCGACGGTCCCGATGCCCACCGTGCGTCCACTCACCGCGCCGAGCATCTCGATCATGTTGTCCAACAGCAGCTCTGCTGTCTCGGAGTCGACCAGGTCCGGGCGGTTCTCGACCGTCACCTCCATGGCTCCACTGCGACCCCGAGGATCGACGTCGACAGTGACCGCGTAATGGGTGGCATCGGTGGCGTCGGCCGACACGACACCGGCACGCTCGAAGACCTCGAACCTCTCGGCGTCGCCGCCGAGATTACGAAACACCAGCAGCGTGTCGAACAACGTCGCGAACCCAGCTACGCGCCCGATCTCGCCGAGCCCCAGATGTTGATGTGAGACGAGAGCTGCTCGGTCGCCGAACATCTCGCGAAGCAGTTCGGGCATCGATGCCCCCGGCCGCAATCGGCACCGGATCGGCACCGTGTTCAAGGTGAGGCCGACCATTCGGTCGGCGCCGGCAACCATCGGATCGCGTCCGGACACCGTGGATCCGAACACGACATCGTCTCGTCCGGTCGTGCGGCGCAACGTCAGTGCCCACGCCAACGCGACCACCGTCGATTCCGTCACTCCCGATTCACGCGCCGTCGCGGTAACGGACTCGCGCAGGGCGGCATCGACCTGACGCGTGCGGCGATCAGGCAACGAGATCGAGCTCGCGGTCGTGTTGTTGTTCTTCGACGGTGCCACCGATGTCGGCTGGTCGAGATCGGCCAGATGGTCCTTCCATGCGTCGGCGGCCGCTGCGTTGTCACGAGTGTTCAAGTGCCGCAGATGTTCCGTGAAATCGGCTGCCGGCTCCAGGACTCGCTGCAGCGAACCTGCCAGCGAGTCCTGCGACCGATACAGACCCGATGTCATGCGCGCGACTCCGTAGAGCACGAACAGTTCGGTGAACATCACCGATTGAGACCAGGCATCACTGAGCAGATGATGCTGTGTCACCACCAGGTACGAGTTACCTCCCGGCGTCGTGGCAACCACGGCACGGATCAGGGGCGCACGCTCGAGGTCGAACGGAGTGGCGAACTCCTCGGCCGCAAGAACATCGATAGTGCGTGCGTTGTGCAGTTGCTTCTCCTGCAACTCGATCGACGCAGGTGAGACCACTGCGACCGGTTCGGCCATCATTCTGTGGGTGAACGCTGCCCCCAGAGTGGGGTACCGACTCAGCACAGCCGTCAGAGCCGCCGCCAGTGCCGGCCGGTCGATGGTTTCGCCGAACTCGAACCGATGCTGGACGTGATAGCTGTCGGCACGGCCCGCAGTCCCGGCGGCGCTGATCGACTCGAAGTACATGCCCCGCTGCAACGGTGTCAGCGGAAGCACCGACTGCCACCCCGGGAACGATCGGTCCAGCGATCGGCGTGCTTGCGGGCCCACCGTGACGAGCTCGACTCTCTTCTCGGTCACGGCCGAGGAAGGTGCGGACGAGGTAGCACGAGCAGCGAGTTCGGATAGGGTGCCTGCGCCGAAGACGTCGGCGACCTCGAATCGGACACCCATTCGCTCCGCTGCCGCTACGAATCGAACCGCGGCGATACTGTCGCCGCCGAGCTCGAAGAAGCTCGCGTCGGGGCCGTCGGTCTCGACCGACACGCCCAGCACTTCGGCCGCCGCGTCGAGGATCGCCGCCATCGGCGTTACCTCGACCGTGGCCACCGTCGCCGCGTCACCGCCCGGCTTCGAAGACGGCACCGGCATCGGCAGCGCACCTCGATCGAGTTTGCCGTTGAGCGTACGCGGCAGTCCGCCGAGCACCGTAATCGACTGCGGCACGAAGTGATCCGGAACCAACGCAGCGAGCTCGCGCCGAATCCGTATTTCCGTCGACGTGTTTCCGCCGATGGAAGCTTGCTCCGCCGCAGGCGTATCCGGGTTCAGAACAACGTAGCCGAACAGGCGAGAAGTACCGTCGCCGATCTCCCCGACCCTCACGGCGGCGTCCCGCACGCCGTCCACGGTTCGCAGAGCCGACTCGACTTCTCCGAGCTCGACCCGGAAGCCGCGCACCTTGACCTGATCGTCGGTGCGTCTCGAGTACTCGATACCGTACGGCCGCTTCCGGACGAGATCACCTGTGCGGTAGAGCCTTTGCCCAATATGTTCCGGATCGGGCACGAACCTCGTTGCCGTCAGATCCGGACGGCCGAGATATCCCGCCGCAACCTGTGCGCCCCCGAGATACAGCTCGCCGCGTCCCCCGTCGGGCACCGGGCGCAGAAGCCCGTCCAGGATCCTTGCGTGTACCCCGTTCCACGGTGCCCCGATGCTCACCGGCGATCCCACGTCGAGTCGGGCTGCGGTCGCCCACACGGTGACCTCGGTGGGACCGTACACGTTCCACACCTCGGTGGTGCTCTCGATCAGCTGCTCGGCCAGTTCCGACGACAGGGCTTCACCGCCCACCAAGGCGCGCAACCCACCGAATTCCGCGGCGCGAGAGGATCCCAGCAGGAGACGCCACAGCGACGGAGTTGCCTGCACGACGGTGGCACCACTGCTCACGACGACGGTGCCGAGTTGCTCCGGATCGACAACCACCTGACGCGGTACCACCACGACCGCTGCTCCGACAGTCAAGGGACACAGCAGTTCCAGCACGGCGATATCGAACGACACGGTCGTCACCGCCACCAGACGGTCGCCGGGTCGTACCCATTGCTGTTCGGTCACCGCCTCTGCGAACGTCGCGAGATTTGCCGTCGTCACCACGACGCCCTTGGGCTTCCCCGTGGTTCCGGACGTGTGAATGATGTAGGCCGGTGCCGGTCCAGGATCCGCCGGGACAGGTAACGCAACCGTCTCGTCGTCCGGCGCCCCGAGGTGCTCGACCGACACCGACGGAACCCGTATCCAGTCGAGGGACGCCGAATTCGACGCGACGATGCACACCGGCCGTGCGTCGTCGATCATGTACTGCAACCGCTCTCGTGGATAGTCCACGTCCAGCGGAAGATACGCTGCCCCGCATCGCATCACGGCCAGCAGAGCTATGGGAAGTGTGACATCCCGCGTCAGGGCAACGCCCACAACGCCGCCCGGGCCCACGCCCGCCGCAAGAAGTGCTCGCGCCAAGGCTTCGACACGGCAGCCGGTCTCGCTGTAATCGAGCTCCGTGTCGCCGGCCACGATGGCAATCGAGTTCGGGGCGACCTGCACCTGATGCAGAAATCGCTCGAGCACAGACTTCGGAGTGGTCGAGACCGTTTCGGACGCACACTGCGTCGGTCGGGCACCGATCCGGTCGATCCGCGCGTCCGGGAACCGGATGATGTGATCGAGTACACGAACGATCTCGTCGAGAACGGAATCGGCAGTGGCCGAGTCGAACAGGTCCGCCGCGGCCCCGATTCGCACTTCCTGCCCTGTCGGCAATTCTCGTAACCACACCACAGTGTCCATCCGAGCGGGCGGGTCCAGCGGTTCCATCGGTGTCGCGACAACCTCACCGAATTCGATCGGTGCTCCGCCGAATTCGTGACCCACGAGAGTCTGGAACAGCGGATGGCGCCCCACAGCACGCGGCGGAGAGAGAGCGCCGACCACTCGATCGAACGGGACCTGTTGATGGGCCAGTGCATCGAGTCCGATGCTCCGAACTCGCCCGAGAACCTCACCGGTCGTGGGGTTTCCGCTCAGATCCACGCGATGCACAGTCGTGTTGACCAGATATCCGACGGTAGTGCGGAACCTACCGTCCTGCAGCATCTCTCGATCCGACACGGTTGTTCCGAGCAGAATGTCGTCTCCGGCACCGTACCGCTGCCAGGTCAGTGCGACGGCGGCTTCGACGAGCATGAGCGGACTCACTCCGTGCCGAACTGCGGCAGCGCGAAGTCCACTCGACATCCCGTTCGACAGCGGACGGACGGCACTCACCGATCTCGACGAGGTACGTCGGGGCCGCGATCGGTCCGTCGGCAGGTCCAGTTCCACCGGCGCATCGGCCAGCCTCTCCTGCCAATACTGGAGCGCATCCTCGGCCTCTGCCGATCCGCTGCGGGCGCGGTCGGCAATCGCGAACTCGCCGAACGTCGGTGCATCGTGATGTAGCCGGGGCGGATGACCGACCGTTCGGGCCCGATAGGCCTCGATCAAGGCGTCGAGGACGATGGGTACCGACGCGCCGTCGATTGCTATGTGATGGAAGACCAGTGCCAGCGCGACACCGTCGACGGCGCGGATCAGGACTGCCCGCGCCGGTGCGGACGACTCGATGTCGACGGCACGGTCCGGATCGCTCAGCTCGACTTGTACCGCGTCGACGATGCCCGCGTTGCTCTCTCGAACGATCAGGTCCGGCAAGTCGGAGTCCGAGACGACGCGCACGGTGGGATCACCGGAAATTGCTGCCGGGTAGCAGGTTCGCAACACAGCGAAGTGATCGAGCACATCTCCCCACGCAGCGCGCAGCGCCACGATGTCGATCTCCCCGGTCAGGCGCAGAGCGACCGGCACGTCATGGGTGCGGGATTGCCCTTCCATGCGCTGCAGGATCCACAACCGCTCCTGCGCGGAGGACATGACGGGTTCACCAGCCACCGAGCCGACCGGGGCAGCCACGTCGACAGTGTGTGCGTGCGATGCCCGCGCCGCCAGGGCCTTCGGCGTCCGTGCCGCGAAAATGTCCGCGACCGTCACGACGACTCCGACGCGGCGCAGTGCACTCACTGCGCGCATGGCGGCCAATGAGTGGCCACCCTGCTCGAAGAAGTCGTCCTCGATATCCAGTGGCATGTCCAGAATTGCGGCGAGCTGCGCAGTGACGGTGTCGACCACGTCGGCCGAGGCCTCGCCCGATACCGGTTCGAGAATTCGGCTCGGCACCCGGGGTGGCAGCACCGGCACCGATGTGGGAACGTACTCCGTTGCTGGACGGTCGATTCCATCGATCATGTCGTTCAGCACCGACGCCAGGGCTCTCGCGACTGCATCGGCGGTCGCTGATTCCACGGCCGAGGAATCGTGGTCGACGACGAGCCGTAGGCGATCACCGGGCGGAGCGAGGAGCGAGAGCGGGTAGTGCGTGGACCCCACGTTGCCGACGGAAAGAACGCGGGTGTGGCCCGCTGCCGCGGACCCGACGAGCTCTGGGTAGTTCTCGAAGACGACGAGCGTGTCGAACAGAGCATCTGCTCCGCGCGCATCGCTGCACGCCTCGATTTCCGATAGCGACAGATGCCCCGCAGCTTCGAGGGCGTACTGCTCGTTCTGGCTGCGCCGCAATATTTCTCGGAGTGGTTCCTCCGTCCAATGCATCCGTACCGGCACGGTGTTGCTGAACAGGCCGACCATGTCCTCCACACCGGCCAGCTCGGCCGGGCGTCCCGAGACAGTGGTACCGAACACCACATCGGTTCGCCCGAGAAGTGCGCACAGCACCGCGCTCCAGGCGGCCTGTACGACAGTGTTGACGGTCAGACCGTTCTCTCGCGCGAGCGCAGGGACTCGATCTGCGACCGCAGGCGACAACTGCACCTCGGCAGAGAGCACACCGAGTCCGGTACCGTCGCCGCGCGCCACGATGGTGGGCTCGCTGAAACCGGCCAGCCTGGACCGCCAGGCACCCTGCATCTCGGTCCGATCCAGGTTGGCCAGCCATCGCAGGTAGTCGGCGTAGTCCGGTGCCGGCGGCAACGGGTGAGGAAAACCGTTGTAGAGCTGTACCAACTCGCGCAGGACAATCGGCGTCGACCATCCGTCGGTCACGAGGTGATGCGCGTTGAGAATCAACCGAGTGCGGCAATGGGGAAGCAGAATTACGTGCCCCGCCATCAGCGGCCCGAACCGTACGTCGAAGGTGCGGGCCGCGGCCGTGTGTTGCGCCTGCTGCGCCGCAGCGGCAGCTGTCTCGTCCGGCAGGAACCTCAGGTCCGTGGTTCGCCAGGCGATGTCGAATTCTCTTGTGATCGCCTGTACCGGAACATCGAACCCCTCGAAGTGGAAGCCCGCCGCGAGGTTGGAGTGCCGACGCACTACTGCACCGAATGCGGATCGCAGTCGTTCGGCGTCGAGATCGCCGTCGAGATCCACCACTGCGGTCAGCGTGTAGACGGAGTCGTCGGTGAATCTCGCCGCATGGGCCAACAGGCCTTCCTGCAACGGTGACAGCGGAAGGAGGCGATCGACCGATCCGACAAGGCCTTCGAGATTGTCGATCTGCTGCTGGGTGACGCCCACGGCGTCGGCGTCGACCGAGCTGAGTCCACCGGCGAAGAGCGCCGCGTGGGCAGCCAGGCCCGACAGGGCGGCACCGAAGTGTCGCTGCAGCCTCAGCACATTCGACGAGTCGAACAGGAGTCCGGCTGCCGTCCATTCGAAGGACAGCTCGGCACCGTCTGCGGTGTCGTGGACGAATGCATTGACGGCCAGAACTTCCGAGAGCATCCGGTTCGGTGGTTCCACCACCCCGAACGCATCACCGGCTACGCTCCGCCAGCCGGGCCCGGACGTCACTGCAGGCTTGCCCAGATAGTTGAGCAGCAACTGTGGTCCACTCACTGCCCCGAGCCCCGTCCCTGCGTCGTCGAGGTAGCGCAGAACGCCGTAGCCGAGGCCGTCGTCTCGCCCGACCCGGCGGCTTTCCTTGACACCGTGCAGCAGTTTCGCCACGACCTCACCACCGGCCAGCGCCTCTATGACCGAACTTTCATCGTGGAGGATCGAAACAGGCACTGACACAGGGTATTCGGTGGTGAACCAACCGACCGTTGTACCCAGATCGATGTCACCGTCCTCGTCGCGGCCGTGTCCCTCCATCATCACCGGAAAATTCTCCAGTGCGGATCCGCGACAGGCCCGTACGGCGACGGTCAGTGCCACGAGCAGTACTTCGTCCGGACGCATTCGGTATGCGGCACAGAGGTCGTCGAGAACGGCGGACGTGATCGACGGGACGGCGGTGGTTCGGGTGATCGAGGCAGTCGAGTGGGTGTCGACGCCCTCGCGAAGAGTGCCGTCGACGAGAGGCAGAGACACGGGGTTCGCCACTGTGATCCACACGTCGAGTTCGTCGAGATATCGGTGGGCAGCGCCGCGAGCGGCAAGATCGAGTGCGCGGTGACGCCATGACGTGCCCTGCACTACGTAGTTGCCGTCCTCGTCACCGAACGATGCGAGCAAATCTCTCAACAGCGTGGGCCAGGACACCGCGTCGACCGCGATGTGGTGCACCATCACCAACAATCGATCGTCACCGGTGGACATGCGAACGACGGCAAGCCGCAACAGCTTCCCGGCCCGTGGGTCCAGCTCTCGCGACAGCGAGCGTGCCCAGGTGCCGATGTTCTGTGCGTATTGCTCGGCATCGACGGGACCGAACTCGGCACCGCAGCTGTCGTCGTCGCCCGGAATTTCCGGGACGTACACGGACTCGGAGCTCTCCACGACCATCCCGAGCGCGGGGTGTCGCCGACGCAAGCGCGACGCCGCTTGGACGAGCAGCGCCTGATCCGGAACCTCGGCCACCTCTACCACCGCCCACTGCGCATACGACGCGATCGACTCGACGTCGTTGGTGCGCAACACCGAACGCATGATGGGTGTGGTCGGCGTGGAACCGTGCGGGGCGTCCACGACCGCGGAATTCGGGACGCCGTCGAGAACGCGGGCGGCCGCACCGAGCGTCACCAGATCGCGCCCGGTCAGTAGTTCCTTGGGCGTCAACACCACCCCGTGAGCACGTAATCGGCTGCTGATGCTGATGGCCGCGATGCTGTCTCCGCCCAGTGAGAACAGATCCGATTCCAGCGGGACGTCCTCGTGGTCCAGAACGTCCGCCAATACCGACTGGAGCGCGAACTCGGCCGGAGTGCGGGCAGTTCGCGTACTCGATGTCGACGGGGAGCCCGATCGAGGCGCAGGTAGTTTCGCGTGATCGACCTTGCCGTTCACCGTCGTCGGGAATCGGTCGAGCACCATCACGATCGACGGAATCATGTGATCGGGCACGCGCGAGGCCATGTCACGACGAATACTGTCGCTGTCGATCACCGCGCCTGTCGTCGGCCTGTCCCCGGACTCCACTGCTACGGTCTCGCCGACGACGTAGGCCAACAACCTGGCCGTCGTGCCGCTACCGGACACCACCGCGACGGCACCGGCCACGCCCTCGGTTCGCGACAGCGCGAACTCGACCTCCCCCAGTTCGACGCGGTGGCCGCGGATCTTGACCTGGTCGTCTGCGCGACCGCGGTATTCGTAGCCGGAGTCGTTGTGCCACCGCGCGAGATCGCCGGTGCGATACATCCGGTCACCGGCAGAACCGAACGGATCGGCGACGAACCTGTCCGCGGTGGCGTCGGGTCGATCGAGGTAGCCCTGGGCGAGCTGCGGGCCGGCCAGGTACAGCTCCCCGGTCTCACCGTCGATCACCGGTTGCAGAGCCGAATCGAGGAGGTACGCCGACGTGCCGTCGAGGGGTCGCCCGATCCGAACGTGTCCGCCGGTGACCTCGGCCGAGAGCGCGTCGACGGTGGCTTCGGTCGGTCCGTACATGTTGTACACGCGAGCAGAACTCGACGCCAGCCGTTCCGCGAGCGCACTCGGAAGCGCCTCACCACCGATCAGAACAGTGCCGACACTGCGCACTCGGTCGAGCCCGGCGTCCACCAGGAACGACATCATGGACGGAGTAGTGTCGATCACGTCGATGCGGTCGGCCGCAAACGACGCCAGCTGCAATTCGGCATCACGCTGTACATCGCTGTCGTACAGTCTGATTCGATGACCATCGAGGATCCACAACAGCGGGTCGAGGGAGGCGTCGAACGAGAACGAGGTGGTGTGCGCGACGCGGAGGCGTCGCGCATCGTCGCCCGTTCGCCCGACTGCGTCCGCATAGACGGTGTTGCGATGCCGATGCACGAGGTGCGAGAGTCCACCGGACCGGACGACGACGCCCTTGGGTTGCCCTGTCGAACCGGAAGTGAACAGTACGTACGCCGGATCCTCCCGGTGCCTGGGTGCGGACAGTTCCGAGGGTTGCAGTCGGGCTGCCCGATAGCGTGCAAGTTCTGCCGCGGTCGCGCTCTCACGAAAATCGATGGTGTCGCAGTCGATATCGCCGAAAGTCGCGCCACCCTGACTCACGATCAGGGCAGGACGAGCTCGTCGAGCGATATCTCGGGAGCGCTCGACCGGGTATGCCGGGTCGAGAGCGACGTAGCCCGCACCCGCCTCCCACACCGCAAAGATGCACGCGACCAGGTCGAGTGATCGCGGTAGCGCCAGGGCCACAAGGTCGCCCGAACCGACTCCCCGATCCCGCATCAGTCGCGCTATCCGGTACGCGCGATCGGCCAGTTCTGCTGCTGTCCAGTTCGTTTCACCGTCGTCGAGCACAACGTCCGAGACCCGATCGCGCACCATATCGGCAAAGACATCCGCAACAGGTTGTGGCACAGCACTACCCGCGAGCGCAGCCGGCTGCCACTGCGGATCGAGACCCGCGGGTCTGAGCCCGACGTGTCCCAGAGCGGGGAGGGCCTGCGAGCACATCGACTCGATGAGAGTGACGAGCCCCTCCATTCGCGCAGACACGGTCGCCTGCGAGTGCTGGCGCGCATCGACTTCGAATCCGAGCATCATCGCGCCGCCGGCGATCGGCGTGGCGGTCAGACCGAGTTCCTCCGGCGGTCCACCGGCAACGTTGCGGAGGGTGCCCACGGCGCCGCCGAAGTTCAACCCCACATCGAATGCCTTGAGGTTGATTCCGACTCCGTGCAGCACAGCACCGGCACCGGGTGCAGCGAGATCGCGGACGATGTCCTCGCCGCGGTAACGCTGATGCGCGCGCAACTCCGTCAGGGCCGTCGCAGCAGACATCGCGAGATCGACGATCGTATCTTCGAGCGAGACCGAGATGCGCAGCGGAAGAACGTTCACCGCCATCGCAGGCGTCGTCAACGCCGTCCTGGTTGTGCGTACCATCACCGGCAGTGCGATGACCACGTCCGAAGTCCCGTGCAGTCGCGAGACGAAACCCGCATAGCTACCGATGAGAACGTCCGCCCACGTGCAGCCGCAGCGGTCGGCTATACCCGCGAGTCGCTCCATGGCGACTCGATCGACGGTCGCCCTCGCCGAATGCGTGTCCTCGGCCGGACCGTCGTCGGTACCTGCTCGGCTCGGTCGCTCCGGCAGCGGATCCAGTGTCTTCGACCAGTACTCCCGATCGGCGGCGGCGTCGGATGATTCCCGGTACCGCACATCTTCGTCGATCAATTCCGCGACTGAGCCGAACGGATTGGGACGCAGCGCCTTTCCCGTTGTCGCCGATGTGTATCGGGCGGCCACCCGACGCGAAATCATGGCCGCTGAATAGCCGTCGACGATCAGGTGATGATACAGCTGTACACACCAGATTTCGTTGGGCGAGAGCACCAACAGGGTGTACGCGAAGAGCTCCCGATCCACCATGTCGCGGCAGAATTCGGCAGCCTCCGTCCGGCAGCGCACAACGTGCTCTTCGGCGCTGCGTCGCGGGTCCGCCTCGGTCGAGAGATCGATCACCGTCACTGCCTGGGCCGCGTCAGTACGTGACGGGGGATCCGAAATCCACTGTCGTGGTCCACCTTCGGTGTCGACGAATCGCAGCCGCATCGTCTCTGCCTCGGCGATCGTGTCGACGACGGCATCGACGAGTATGTCGAGATTCAGCCCGACATCATCGGCCGAACCGTCGATCTCCACGACCTCGCCGACGAGGTAGTACGGCGACTCCGGCTCCAACCGCTGCGCATTCCAGATTCCTGCTTGCGCACCGGTCAGCGGAAGCAGCGGGACCGTGGCGCTCGCAGCCGGGTAGGAGTGAAGGTGTTCCGTGAGGGTCATTGCTTCTGGCTCTTCTTGTCGACTTTGCCCACCGAGGTGGTCGGGAATTCGGTGACGAACTCGAATCGGTCGGGAATGGTGTACGCGGCCACTTTCCGTTCCGTTCGCAGGAATGCGCGCAGCTGGGCAGCGGTGGGGGATTCGGACCGTGCATCACGCCTGACGACATAGGCGCAGATCTTCTCCCCCAGAGCATCATCGGGGACACCGACCACGGACACGTCGTGGATTTCGTCGTGCGCCAGCAGATGATTCTCCACCATCGCCGGGGCCACCTTCTCGCCCCCGCGATTTATCTGGTCTTTCGTCCGACCGACAACCTGGAGGTAACCCCGATGGTCTCGAACGACGATATCGCCGGTCCGATAGAAGCCGTCAGCAGTGAACGCAATGCGATCGGCCTCCGGAGCTCGGTAATATCCGCGAATCGTGTACGGCCCACGCGTCTGCAAATTCCCCGGCTCACCGTCTGCAACCGGGACTCCGGAATCGTCCACGACGCGAACCTCGTCGTCGGGTGAAATCGGCCTGCCTTGGGTGGTGCAGACGGTGTCGAGATCGTCGTCCGGTCGGGTGTAATTCACCAATCCTTCGGCCATCCCGAATACCTGAGTGAGCTCGCAACCGAATTCCGGGGTGACCCGTCGAGCGACTTCGGCAGGCAACTTCGCGCCGCCCACCCACAACGCCCGAAGCGAGGAGATGTCCCACACCGAGCGAGCCGAGGAGTTCAACCAGGCCACCAGCAGCGGTGGTACCAGCGCAGCGTGAGTCACCGAATGTTGCTGCACCAGAGGCAGACAAGTATCCGGACTCGGGTCTGGGGCCATGACCACGGAACCGCCCACAGCGACGATGCCGAGGAGCCCGGGCGAACTCATCGTGAAATTGTGCGAGATCGGCAGGACGGCCAGCATCACCGAGGACGAGTCGATTCCGCAGATCCGAGCGCTTTCGCGCACCGAGTAGAGGTAGTCGTCGTGTGTCCGCGGAATGAGCTTCGGGGTTCCGGTCGTCCCGCCCGACAGTTGGAGGAAGGCAATATCCGAGGGCAGCGAACGGTTTCGACGCGGGAGTGGTGCGGCGGTGGTCCAATTCTCGTCGCCGCGCGCAACGATCACCGTCGACACGTCCGGGCACTCGCCCGCGATGTCGGTGGCGATGTTCGCGAAGTCGGTCGCTCCGAACCGGTCGACGGTGATGTACGCCCGAGCCGTGGTGGCAGAACAGAATTGAACGATATCGCCGGCTCGATGTGCGGCAAGCGCGAAGACCGGGAGGGCACCGATCTCGAACAGGGCGAACACCACTTCGACGTACTCGGCAGTGTTGGGCAGATGCACCACGACTCGATCTCCGCGGCCGATTCCTCTGCTGCTGAGTTCACCGGCGACGATCTGCACCCGCTCGGCCAACCGGGAATAGGTGAGTGTCCGGTGGTCGTCGACCACAGCCGTCCGATCGGGGTACTCACTCGCGGCGGCGTCCAGCAGGTCCGAGTGCGTTCGGCCCGTCCAGTAACCCTTCTCGCGATAGCGCCGGACCATCTCCTCCGGGTACGGGACTACCCCCGGTAGCTCGAGCGGTACAACGGATTCGGCTGTCGAAGTATTCAACTGCTCACTCCGACAGCTGCACTCGATCTCCGTAGCGACGATGCCACCTCGTCGGTGGTGACGACCGTGCCGCATCGCTTGGCGGCGTACGTAGCTGCCATCAGGTGTTCGTCGCGGGAGAAGTCCGCGGTGGCGTCGAGGACGAAGAACGGTGACACATCGGACATGAAGGCCTCGGCTGCACTGAGAAGGCAGCCCATGTGGGCGTACACGCCGGTGACGATCAGCTGATCTCGACCGTGATGTGCCAACAATTCGCGCAGATCGGTGCGCTGGAACGCCGAGTATCGCCATTTCGTGACCTCGATGTCACCGACGTTCGGCCGAAGCCGTTCGATCACCTCGGTGTCGCGCCCCGTACCGAGCCCGGGTCCCCAGAAGTCCGCGAGAATGCCTCTACGGGAGGGATGTTGATCCCCCGGCTGCATCGTGAACACCACAGGAATACCGAGTTCGTCGGCCCGGGACCGGATCGCGGCGATGTTGTCGATGACGGGGGTGATCAATTCGGGGGCGTCGACGTAGGCGTCGATGAAGTACTTCTGCATGTCGTGCACCAGCAGCGCCGCGCGGTTCGGATCCAATGTCCAGTCCACGACGTTGTGCGGAATTTCGCTACGGTTGGGCAACTCGTAGCTCGCAATCTTGGGTATTGCCATGATCGTCCCTCTCTTCGGTACATCTGTTCAGCGGTGCAGAGTCCAGGCGTTCCACAGGCGCGCATAGCGCCCACCTTGTTCGAGTAGCTGCTCGTGCGAGCCACTCTCGACAATGCACCCGTTGTCCATCAACAGAATTCGATCAGCGCGACGCGCCTGATCCAGTCGGTGCGCAATGACCACGGCCGAGCGCCCTTCGAGGGCAGCCGCGGCAGACCGCTCGAGCAACGACGCGCCGGCGCTCCCTGCGTCGGCAGTTGCCTCGTCCAGGATCGCCACCGCGGGGTCGACCAGAACCAGCCGAGCCAGCGCCAACTGCTGAGCTTGCACGGGGGTAAGCGCGTGCCCGGCGTCTCCCAGCCGAGTATCGAGACCATCGGGAAGCAGGTCGAACCACTCATCGGCCAGCACCGTACGCAACGCGGTCTTCATCGCTTCGTCGTCGGCATCGGGTGCGGCAAGGCCGAGGTCCTCGCGCAGGCTGCCGGTGAACACGTGTACCTCTTGAGTCACGAGCGTGATTCGTCGTGCGCGGGCCGTATCCGAGATCTCGTTCACATCTACTCCCGCAAAGTGCACGGATCCGGAAGTCGGCTGACGCACCCCTGCCAACACGGCCGCGAGCGTCGACTTTCCCGCACCGGAAGTACCGACGATGGCAACAGTTTCGCCCCGCTCGACGGCGAGGTCGACCGACTGCACGACCTGGCGTTGCGGTGTGTACCCGAAGCTGACACCTCGAGCGTGCAGAGCCCCTGCCGCCGGCAATTCGTCGTCGGCACCGTGCCGCACGGCCGATGGATGTCCCAGCGAGATCACTCCGACGATGCGTGCCAGTGAGGCAATCGCCGATTGAAGTTCGTCGATCACCGACAGAACGTTGTCGATCGGCTCGAAGAGCCTCAGAAACAACAACATTGCGGTTGTCGTGGCTCCGACCGTCACTGCCTCTGCACCGACCAAGTGGAAGCCGATGATCAGCAGAGCGGCCATGGCGACGAACTGTGCGGTGTTCAGGCGTCCGTAGAACCTGTTCTGGACGATGCGCGCACGCATGCTCCACCGCACCACCTCCCAGGAATGCGTGCCCACCCGTCGTGCCAGCGCCGGGGCCATGTCGAATTCGTGCACAGTGCGCAGACCTCGGACCGATCCCAGAACTTGGTGCGCACGAAGACCCATGGCGGCCCGCTCAGCGGCATAGATTCCCGGAGCGTTCTTCAGGTACCACCGCACCGCGAAAACATAGATCGGAACGACGACGACCACCGCGGCGAGGAAGCGCCAGTCCAGTGCGGTCAGTCCGACCGCCGTGAGTGCCACTGTGAACAGCGACGCAGAAAGTGCAGGCACAACGGCATCGATCGCAGACGAGACCTCGTCGACGTCGTCGGTCGCACGAGAAATGAGATCTCCGCTTCCTGCACGCTCGACCCGCTCCAGCGGGAGCCCGAGGCTGGTGGCGAACATCGACTCGCGCAATCGCGCGAGCGCCGTCTCGAACAGTCGCGCGGACAACGCCACTCCCAGAGCTGTGAATCCGGCGAACGACACGGCTGCACCCACCATCCCAGCCCCGAGGAGCCAGATCCGGTGCGCTCCACCGCCGTCGATGACGGTATCGACCATGCGTCCGAGTGCCCACGGCGGAACCAGTCCGAGGGCAGCGCCCGCAATCATCACCGCGACGACGACGAACATTCGCACGCCGGACCCTCTGAAGGATCGACGGACTTCGGCCAGCACTTGCGATACGCCCGCGACCGGTAGCGTAGATGGATTCGCCGACGGTGGGGTCACGGTGTCCAACGACGACATCACGAACTCACCTCGACATCCTGCTGTTGCTTCGACATGTCCTCCACCGACCGAGCGGATTCGAGGTGCATGACGGTGGATGCGACGGCCCGCAGGTTGGGCGACGACGAGATCACCACGGTGGTACGTCCGCGTCGCATCTCGACCATCCGCTGGGCGATCAGCGCCTCGGTGACCGAATCGACCGACGACGTCGGATCCTGCAACACGAGAATCGGCGGATCGGCGGCGAGCGCGCGGGCCAGGGATACTCGTTGCCGTTGCCCGCCCGAAAGCAACCGGCCTGCCTCACCCACGTCGGTATTCAAGCCGTCGGGCAGCGCGTCGACGAGGTCCTCGCAGACAGCCGCGAACAGTGCTCGATCGATGGAATCACCGGGCAGCATCGTCGAGCGCGAAATATTCTCCGCCACAGTTCCTTCGAACAGATCGCTTTCGTGTGGAACGACGAGCAGACGCGACTTCCGCTCGGTGGAGGACAATCGGTGTATCTCCGCTCCGCCGACTGTCACAGTGCCGCAATCCGGTTCGCCCGAACCAGCGAGAACCTCGGCCAATGCTCGTGCCGCTGCAGGCCCGGCCACGACTGCGACGAACTCACCTTCGGCTATCTCGACATCGGCAACGTCCCCGCCGCCGCACCGCACTCCCCTCAACGCCAAGTCCGCTCCGCGTGAGCAGCCGGTCGATGGGGAATCGCGGACCGCCGGTGGTGCCTGCAGAACGGTCGCGACTCGCTGAGCCGACGCCAACGCACCGGCCCAGACGACACCGAAGTTGGCGGCGAAGGCCTGTAGCGGGCCCATGACGAACTGGGTGACGGCCACGACAGTGATGAGCTGCCCTACCGTCATTGCCCCGCTCGATGCCATCAGGCCCGCCGCGACCGCAACCGCGGCGATGAACGAACCGGAGACCAAGTCCATGGATCCGAGGTATCCCGCACGGGCCACGCTGGCGCGCAACGTACCTTCGAGCGCGCGCCCGCTCGCTGCGCGATAGCGACCGGTAGCCTCGGGCTCTGCCCCGAGACCTTTGACCGTGCGGAACCCGCCGACGAGATCTGCTGCGGTTCCGGCCGCCTCACCGGCCAACTGCTGCTCGAGACCACTACGGCGGCGTAATGGCGCTCCAGCTCGATCCATCAGCCAGAGCATCAGTGGCGCGGCGATCGCGATGGCCAGTCCGAGCGGCCACGAGATGAACAACAGAATCAGTGCAGCGAAGAGCACCGCAGCGAATTCACCGAGCGGATAGATCCCGATTGCGACGGACGTGGCGAGTTGCCGCGCGTCCGATGTCGCTATGGAGAGCAACATTCCCGGTTGTCTTGCTGGTCCTGCCATTCCACGCGAGTCGAGAATTCTGTCGGTGACCCGGGTTCGAATATGGTGTTGGATGGCGTTCATGCCGAGGAATCCGATGCGTCCACCGAAGCGAAAAGTCATGGACATGAACGCAAAGTTCACCGCGAGCACCGCTACCCACAGCACCAGCTGCTGGGGGTCGCCGGTCCTGATGGCTCGGTCGACGGCCACTCCCATGATCACCGGGACCAACGCCGCGCACAGCTGATGCGAGATCAACAGTATGCCGGCAGGCACGGTGTACCTCTTGGCCCCGAACATCGTCCGCAATGTCAGCTGACGTGGGGTCGTGGTCTGGTCGATCTCGATGTCCCGCAACGCCAATGGCGTGGGCGGCGCGTCGAAGAAGATCGGTAATTTCACGATGTCAGCGCGCCAGGACCGAGTCGAGCAGCGCACGCGAGCCCAAGGAGTCCACCAGCTCGCCCGATCGCACGGCAATATTCGAGAGCAACGATGACGTGAGCCCGTGCGAATGTTCCGTTCCGCCCTGCAAGTAGATACCACCGGTAATGGACTCATCGGTCCGCAACCGATAATCACGTTCGACCTCCGGGGTGCCGTCGGGTGCGAACACACAGTCGTTGCCGAGCTCGCCGAGAATGCCGCGTAGATCGAGCGACCGAAAACCGGTGGCGTACACCACAGCATCGCAGTCGAGCCGCTCCACTCTGCCGGTGGGGCGATGCACGATCGCGACCTCCACACCGTTGTCGATCGGTTCGGGCATCGACACCTCGGATGCCCCGTGTACGAACAACCTGCGGTCGCCGGACACTCGCTCGCCGTACTCCCGGTTGTACAGATCTTCGATGAGCGGCAGATCGACCGCGGAGTAATTGGTACTGCGGTGGTAATTGATCAGCTGCTCCCGCAATTGCGGAGTGGCGGAATAGAAGTCGTCCACCGCTTCCGGGTCGAACACCCGATTGGCGTACGGACTGTCGTCTGCCGGGCTGTACCCGTACTTGCCGAAGACGCCGTGCACCTCGGCATCACGGTAGCGATCGTGCAGGTGTGCAACCACTTCGGCAGCACTCTGCCCGGCACCCACTACGACGAACCGACGGTGCTGCAGATCCGGCAATGCCTCGAGGTGATCGAGAATACGGTGGTTGTGGAACACTCGCGCGCTGGGTGCGACGCCGGCAGGCAGTGTGGGCGTCAAACCACCTGCGAGCACCACGTTGCGCGCACGCAACATGCTAGGGCGTCCGTCGTTGTCGGTTACCGAGACCTCGAAACAGCCACTTTTCCACGCAACCGAGGTGGCGGACGTCCCGTACGCGACGTCGGCATCGACTTTTGCTGCCGCCCAGGTCAGATAGTCGTGAAACTCGAGCCGGGAGGGAAAGAAAGTCTGCAGGTTGATGAAGTGTGTCAGTCGATCTCGCTGAGCCAGGTACTCCAGAAAGGTGTATTCGCTGCGGGTGTTTCGCTGCGTCGCCAGGTCCTTGAGGAAAGAGATCTGCATCGTCGCGCCGGGCAGGAGCATGCCCGGATGCCACCTGAACTCCAGTTGACGTTCCACGAACACCGAGGTCAATCGATCCTGCTGCGGTACCGCTCGGTTGCGTTCCTGCAGAGCGATAGCCAAACCCAGGTTCGACGGGCCGTAGCCGACGCCGAGAATGTCGACTGGTTCGGAGTGATCGATCGCCATGGGTGCTGTTGTCCTTGTCGGTTGGGGGCAGTTTAGCCTAACCTACATTGCGACTGCCGAGTGTAAACCCCTCAGGGAGTTTGCAGAAACAAGACCATGAGGTCTTCACCGATGAGACGAGGATGGAAATGAAGCCCCAGATCAGCACGGTGCGCGCCGACCGAACCGAGGATGCAACCGCTGCAGAGGGTTTCGTGCTTTCACGTCCCCACGGGACAGCTATCGGTCGCGGGATCGAGACTTGCTACGACGACCCGGTCGAGGCGGCGGGCGCACTCCGGACGGGGGCGGCGTCCGCCGTGGTCGGTGCACTGGCATTCCGCCGGGATTCTCCCTGCGCCCTTTCGGTTCCCACAACACTGACATTCGTCGATCCGACGACATCAGGGCCGCAGACCCCGTCAGGTCCTGCACTGCCGCGATTCACCGTCGGTGATCGAGGTGAGCGTGATCATCTCGATCGCGTCTGCACTGCCGTACGGGCACTGGCGGACCCCGCCGATTCGCTGCAGAAGGTGGTTCTCGCGCGAACACTGAGATTACGGGCAGACAATCGCATCGACCCCTCGGCCGTTCTGTCGGCACTCGTGGCGAACAACCGTAGTCGCAACGGCTTTCAGGTCGATCTCAGCCCTGCAGGCGGGCACTACGTAGGCCGTGCGCTCGTGGGTGCCAGTCCTGAGGTGTTGATCCGTCGCCGAGCCTCGACGGTCACCTGCCATCCGCTGGCCGGATCCGTTGCCCGCGACCCCGACGAGCGTCGAGACCGCGACGCGGGCCAGGCACTGCTCCAGTCGTCGAAGGACACTCGCGAACACGCGTTCGTCGTCGATGCACTCCGCGAATCGCTTGCGCCTCTGTGTCGCAGCCTCGACATTCCCGATGCCCCGACGTTGACTCGTACGCCGCAACTGTGGCATCTGGGAACGCCCATTCGAGGGGAGCTCCGACAACCCGACACCACAGCCCTGGAGCTGGCACTCGCGGTACACCCGACGCCGGCAGTGTGCGGTACACCCACCGACGCCGCCTATCGGACGATCGCAGAATTGGAGGGCGACCGAGGCTTCTACGCCGGGGCCGTCGGCTGGTGCAACTCCGATGGAGATGGTGAGTGGATGGTGGCGATCCGCTGTGCCGAAATCAGTTCCGATCGAAGAGTCTTGACCGCATACGCAGGTGGCGGGATCGTCGCCGAGTCCGACCCTTCGGCCGAACTGGCAGAAACGTCCACCAAGTTCGGTACCGTGCTCTGCGCATTGGGGGTGACACTGTGACAATCACTCTGGTAGTCGGTGCAGGCAAGGGAATCGGCCGCGCAACCGCCATCGCACTCGCTCACGCCGGGCGGCGGCTCGCGCTCGCAGACATCGACAACGAGGCCCTCACCGAAACGGCCGCCCTCCTCCGCGGCGCAGCGAGCATTCATGTCGTGGATGTGCGCGATCCCGACGCAGTCACGGCGATGGTGACAGAGATCGAGTCCACGCTCGGTCCGATCAGCGGCTTGGCCCATGTCGCAGGCATCCTGTCCACCGGCTCCGTTCTCGACTCCAGTCTCCACGACTGGCGAAAGATATTCGATGTCAATGTGTTCGGGCTACTCAACGTCGTACAGGCGGTATGCAAGCCGATGCGCGAACGCCGTACCGGAGCCGTCGTCGTCGTCGGTTCGAACGCGGCAGGAGTACCGCGAATGTCGATGGGTGCCTACGGATCCTCCAAGGCCGCCGCCACGATGTTGACTCGGGTCCTCGGTCTCGAACTGGCTCGGGACGGCATCCGGGCCAACATCGTCGCACCCGGGTCCACCGATACCGACATGCAGCGATCTCTGTGGCCGGACGCGACCGACGAGAGCAACATTCAACCCGTCGTCGACGGTGACCTCGCGTCGTACAAGAACGGTATTCCGTTGGGCCGCATAGCCTCTGCGGAAGACATCGCCGACTCGGTCGAATTCCTGCTCTCCGATCGGGCCCGACACATCACGATGCAGGCACTCTACGTCGACGGCGGTGCGACGCTCGGAGCCTGAGTGTCGGCCGTGCTTCTCAGCGTCGCGCGATCGGAATCACCAATGGAGTGTGCGATTCCGGATCGTCGATGATGCGGCACGGCAGTCCGAAAACCGCCTCCACCACGTCGGCGGTGACGATCTCGGCCGGCGGCCCTTCGACGACGACGGCGCCGTCCTTCATCGCGATGATGTGATCGGCGTACCGGCAGGCGTGGTTGAGGTCGTGCAGCACCGCGACCAGTGTGTTGCCGTTCTCGCGGGGCAGTGTGGCCAACAAGTCGAGAAGCTCGATCTGGTGCGCGATGTCGAGAAAGGTCGTGGGCTCGTCCAAGAGCAAAAGTGGTGTCTGTTGCGCGAGAACCATTGCCACCCATACTCGTTGCTGCTGTCCACCGGACAGTTCGTCGACCGGTCGGGCCGACAGCGACGTCACTCCGGTGGCGTCCATGGCCAGGACGACCGCATCCTCGTCCGCCGTCGACCACTGCCGGATCAACTTCTGATGGGGATATCGTCCTCGCGCAACGAGATCGGCTACCGAGATACCGTCGGGTGCGATGGAGGTCTGGGGCAACAGGCCGAGGCGTCGCGCAACCTCCTTTGCCGGGTACGACGAGATGTACTTGCCGTCCAGCAGAACGGCTCCGAGGGAGGGCTTCAGCAGCCGCGAGAGTGCTCGCAGCAGCGTCGATTTACCGCAGGCGTTGGGGCCGACGATGACCGTGAACTTGCCGTCGGGAATCGCGACGGTCAAGTTCTCGATGATCACGCTCTTGTCGTATCCGACCGTGATCGCGTCTGCGTGCAACCGAGACTCGGTCATCGCTTTCTCCCTGTCACTGCTTTCTCCCTTCGCGAGCGAGCAACCACACGAAATATGCGCCTCCCACCGACACGGTCACAACACCGACCGGCAGCTGAGTCGGGGCGAAGACGCGCTGTGCGACAACGTCACTGACCACGAGCATCAGCGCCCCCATACAGGCCGCGGGTACCATCGCGACTCCTGATGTTCCGGTAAGCCTGCGCGCGAGTTGCGGCGCAGCGAGCGCGACGAACGAAATGGGTCCCGCGGCCGCGGTGACCAGTGCGATCAACGCTACGCCCAGAAGAACCAGCATCAGACGCGTCGGTTCGGCGCGCACCCCGAGGGCACGTGCGGCGTCGTCCCCCATCTCCAACATCGGCAACCGCCGCGACAGTACCGCCAGGCACGGAGTGATCACGGCCATCACTATCAGCGCCGGCCACACCTGCGCCCATCCCAACCCGTTGAGACTTCCCGCACCCCAGACGGCGGCCGCGATCGCTTCGGCCAGATCGGCCTTCACGACCAACCAGGTGTTGACCGAGGCCAACATCGCGCTGACGCCGATCCCGACGATGATCAGCCGAAAGCCCTGCACCCCGCGCTTGTAGGCAAGCAGATACACCGCCGCCGCCGTGGCCAGTCCGCCCACGAGCGCGCCCGCTCCGGTCCGGTAATAGCCGCCACCGAGAGTGAGGATGACGACGAGCGCGCCTGTGTACGCGCCGGTGGCGAATCCGATGATGTCGGGGCTGCCCAACGGATTGCGCGTCAACGACTGAAAGACCGCACCGGATACACCGAGGGCGGCTCCGAACAGGAACGCCAGTGCCACTCGGGGAAAGCGCCACTCCATGACGATGATCTCGGTGACGCGTGGAGCGTCACCGAACACCGCGGCCAGCACCTCGTTCGGCGGAACGTAGTAGTCGCCGGTACCGACCGCGAGAACGGCGACCACCGCCGTCGCGAGAAGCAGTGCGGCACAGACCGTCACCGTTCGGATGTCGATTCGTCCGTCCACCCGATCACGCAGTCGAACGATCCACAACCGCCGCCCGAAGTCCACGCTGCCGCGCTGCCCTGGGGTCACAGTCCGCTCGCCTTCTTGCGGCGGACCAGCACGATCAGTACCGGAGCGCCGACGAATGCGGTGACTATCCCCACCTGGAGCTCACCCGGCCGAACAACGATACGGCCCACCACGTCGGCAAGCAGCAGCAGTCCCGGTGCCGCGAACACGGTGTAGATCAGAATCCAGCGCTGATCCGGCCCGACGAACCACCGCACCATGTGCGGAATCATCAGTCCGACGAACCCGATGGGCCCGGCCGCTGCGGTCGCGGCACCGGCGAGCAGAGTCACTGCGACAACACCGATGAGGCGCGTACGCATCACTCGTGCTCCCAACGACTGCGCCAGATCGTCACCGAGTGCGATCGCGTTGAGCGGACGTGCGACGAGGGCAGCCAGCAACAGCCCCGATGCGATGAACGGCCCGGTCGCAGTCACGATGTCCAGGCCGCGGCCGGCCAATGATCCCGCGCTCCAGAACCGCATTCTGTCGAAGGCGTCCGGGTCGAGGAGCAGCATGCCCGAGGTGATTCCACCGAGTACCGCACCGAGCGCAATTCCGGACAGGGTCAGGCGAATCGGCGTCGCGCCCGCCCGCCCCATCGACCCCAGTGCGTACACCGCGACCGCGGCGAGTACGGCTCCGGCGAACGCGAACCAGATGTAGGAGTCGATACCGGTGAAACCCAGTACGCCGACGGCCAACGCGACGAAGAACGCGGCTCCGGCGTTGACGCCCAGGATGCCCGGATCGGCCAGGGGGTTTCGCGTCATCGCCTGGATCAGTGCACCGGCCACCCCTAGTGCGCTGCCCACGACGAGCCCAAGAACGGTTCGCGGAAGGCGCAGTTCGCGGACGATCACAGAGTCGGTGGAACCGTCGGAGAAGAACAGGCCATGCCAGACCGAACCGAGGGGGATGTACTCGGTGCCTACCGCGACACTCACCAGGCACAGGGTCGCGAGAACTCCGATGACGACGACCAACCCTGCGGTCCGCCGCGCATCGGTGTGAGCAAGCCCCTCCGCTGACACCGGGTGGTCCGCCTCATCGATCACCCTGTCCTCACACGGTCTGCACTACGGATATCGAGTACGGCGATACCCCAGCCGACGAGACGAGACGCGGTCACCACCAGGCCTGCAGCGGTTGCGACCGCCTCGAACTCGGCTCTGGTTCGCACTCCACTGCCATGCATGCAGAGCATCAACAGATCGAACTCGGCCTGATCCTCGTTGATCGCACCGTCGTCCGACAGTCTTTCCACCACAACCAGTTTGCCTCCCTCCGACAAGCCTGCTGCGGCGCTCGCCAGGAGCAACGCCAGATCGTCGTCACGATAATGCCCGGTGACCTCGAGCAACAGGTATGCGTCGAATCCGTCCGTGGGGGTCCTACGGGGTTCGGCCATCACACTCTGAGCGCACTCGGTCACGCGCGCCGGAAGTTCCGGCCACGTCTGCAGATCGCGTCGGACGAGGTCGAGTTCGCTGGGCAATCCCAGAACGGTTGCCGACATCGCGTCGTGGCCCGTCAGGATCGAGCCGAGCACCACCCCGGATGCCGCACCGGTCACCGCCAACGTCGACACGCCGTCGAACGAATAGTCCTGGACCAGAGCAGGACCCAGGAACGCTGCCTCGTCCGCAATGTGGTTGTGGTGCAATTCCGTCAGCCGAGGCGAGCCGGCGAGGTCCTCGCTCAACGTCTTGCCGGTCAGCAGGCTCGCACTGGCAGCGCCGGTGCGCAGGCTCTCGACGAGTCCGGTGATCGACAATTCCACTCGCGCCTCGATACCGTCGAAATCCAGCCAGTGCGAAATCCAGTCGTCACCGAGCATGGCTTCACCGATATCGGCAAGGATCACACCGCCATCCGAATCCTCGGTGAGCACGTCGACGGACCGCAGGTAGCGGACGAATTTTGCCAATGCTCGCGTATCGGTGCCCGTGGCCGTGGCCAGTTCGTCGACGGTGCGTATTCCGCGGGAGACATGCAACGGGATGCGCAACGTGTTCGCCGCCCTGATCGCGAAGGGGGAGAACATCTCCGCTCGTTCGGCAAGCCTGTCGAACGGCTCGGATTCGCGAGCGTTGAGATCGGGAACTTCCGGATCGTCCGCGCGGGTGAGAACCTCTGCGCGCCGCCAGTAGCCGGTGACCTCGACCATCTCCGGCGGCATCGCGCGATCCTCGCGCAGGTATCGCCTGATGCCTTTGAGTGTTGTGGATTCGCCTGCTACCCAGGCGAACACGGTTCCCTCCCACCAGGGCGCACTGCGCACGGCTGTTTCCAGCAGGTCTCCGGTACCTGCAACCGCGCCGTCGCGGTGGACCCACATGATCTCGACGTCGGCGGCCGTCGGCAAGGGTAGTTCTCGCTCGGCGTCGGCCACCTCGACGAACACCCGGATTCGCTCACCTGCTCCGGCTTCGTCGAGGTAGCGAGCAACAGCAGGCAACGCGGTTTCGTCTCCGACAAGCAACACCCAATCCACCTCGGCGGGTGCGTGACCCGAGCGCACCGGGCCCAACAGTGGGATGGAATCACCCACGGCGCAGCGACGCCCCCACGTCGACGCGATTCCGGTGTCGTGGGTGACGAAATCGAGAGTCACTTCGGCAGTCTCGGCATCGACGCTGCGCACGGTGTAGTTGCGGGTCAGCGGCCGCGGGTCCCGCGGCCACTCAACCGTGCGCTCGTGTTGCACCGGTAGAGCGATCGTGCCGTTGTCGTCGAGTGGGAAGAACAGGCGGACGAAGTCGTCGAATCCCTCGCTACGCAGCGCCGGAAAGTCGTATCCGTCTCGCGAGAATTCCCGCAGCTGCGGCCCACCCAGCACGATCCTGCGCATTCCCGAACTGAGTTGCTCCGTGTCGATCACGGTGGCCGTTCGGATGACTTCGGGAAAGACGACCTGAAGTCGGTGAGACCTTGCCACGGTGCAACACGCTCCTTCTCGGATGAATGCACGTCCGCGGTGCGTCGGGTGGGCCTGCGCTCGGATCAGCCCTGGACGTTCTCGGCGGCGGTGTTCAGCGCCGATGCCACGTCGTCGAGGATGTACGGAATCGTCAGTACCGTCAAACCGCCGAACGCGAAGTTCTTGTCGACGCTGAGACTTTCGGTGGATGCAGTGCGTCCCTGTGCCAGCACAGGCTGCGAGGCCACAGCCGGTTCGACGAGGAAGGCACCCAGTGATTCCTTGTCGTAGGCGACGACGAACAACACATCCGACTTCAACAGCGACGCCTGCTCGAGGCTGAGCTCGAAGAACACGGCATCGGGATCCTTGGCCGGGTCGGCCTCTTGAATGGTGGGCTCGTTGACCAGCCCGAGCTGTTCGAGGAACTCGACGCGCACGTCGTCGTCCTTGCTGACGGCGAACGTGCCGGGAGCATTGGGGAGAGCGATGGTGACCGTCTTGCCCTGCAGCGCCGGGTATTTCGCGGCCGCGTCGGAGATGGAATTCTCGACTCCGGAGACCAGATCGGCGGCCTCCTTCTCCTTGCCGAGTGCCTTGCCCGCGATGGTGAGCTGGTCCTGCCACGAGGTCGTCCACTGCTCGTCCGGGTATGCGACGACCGGTGCGATGTCGGAGAGCTTGTCGAACTCTTCCTGGGTCAATCCCGAGTACGGGGCGAAGATCAGATCGGGGGCGGCAGCGGCGAACTGCTCGACGGGTACCGCTCCGGTTCCGTCACCGGAGAGCAGCGTGGGTGTTTCGCCGCCGAGGTCGGCGAGCGCTTTCGCGTCCCACGGCAAGATGCCGCCTTCCGAGCCGTACTGCGGGCCGTCGAAGGTCGGCATGGCGACGGGCACGACACCGAGAGCGAGCATGGCGTCCTGGTTGGACCAACCCCAGGTGGCGACGCGCGTCGGGGCCTCGGGGATCGTCGCGGATCCGAGTGCGGAATCGATGGTGACCGGAAATGCTGATTCCGACGCGGCGGTGGTGGACTCGGCCGTGGGTGCCTCGTCGGTACTACTGCTGCAGCCGGCGGCGGCGAGAGCGATGGTCAGCCCTCCGGCAAGCGCAATCGACGCGGCGCTCCTCGTCCACTTCGTACGAACCTTCATCGTTGCTCGGTACCTCTCGACTCGACAACACACTGCGGCGTCTCACACCCGACCGGGTGAGGCGACTGACAAGGTAGCACTTATAAGGTAACGCTCACCTAAATCACGCAGTAAGGTACTGCACGGTCTCCTGATCACCTCCACCGCCGAACCGAAGTCTCGTCGTAGGCCTCGAACCACGCGGTTGGGCCGACGGTCAGCGACGGTGCGATGCGTCGCACCGGGCCATGACGGTAAATGCAACCAAGACGAAAGCGAGACATGATCTCCCATCGAATCCCCAGCACCGGCCGGTACGGGTCTCGACCACGTGCCCTGACCGGGAGCATTGCTGTCCTCGTCTTTCTCACTGCCGCGGCATGCAGCAGCGACACCACCGAACCGGAAGACCGCGGCGCACAGATCGTCGACCTGAACGCGAACCCCGCCGCGTGCGGCGAGAACGACCGCGTCGATGCAGTCGACCGCGCGTCCGGACCGTTCACGTACACCGACGGTCGCGGACGCACGATCTCCCTCGCTACCCAGCCGACCAGAATCATCGCCGACGAGGAATCCGCTGCGGCGCTGATGTCGTACGGAATCAAGCCGATCGCCATCTGGTCGACGACTCCGATGGGCACCAGCCCCATTCTGAGCTGCTCCGATCTCGCCGGCATCGAATCGGTCGGCGAGAGCTGGGGCGCATTCGATTTCGAGAAAGCCGCCGGCCTCGAACCGGATCTTGTCATCGGCGAGTTCAACCCACGATTCGGCCAGTTCGGCAAGCTGACCACCACGGCCGACACGTCCAAGGCCGACACGATCGATCAGCTCGCTCCCACCCTGGGTGTCACCTTGGACACGACCTCGACAGCGAAGACCATCGAGAACTACGCCGGACTCGCGTCCTCGCTCGGCGTCGACCTCGACACCCCGCAACTGGCAGACATCAAGGCCGACTACGACGCTGCCGTCGACAACTTCACAAAGGTTGCCGCCGAACGCCAGGACCTCACCGGAGTCGGCGTCTGGCCCCTCGACGTCGCGTACGTACTCGACCCGTCCGCGGATCCGGACTTCAGCGACTACGAAAGCTGGGGCTTGAAGATGTACACCCCCGACGGCACCGACGACGGATACTGGAAGAAGGTGTCGTGGGAGAACGTGTCGAGTGTCGATGCCGATGTCGCATTCGTCTACCACGACGTTGCCAACGCGGCTGACGTGAAGTTGGCCGACATCCCCAGTCGCTACCCCGGATTCGACACGATCGCGGCCGTCGACAAGCAACAGATGGTGCTCTGGGACTACGGCGCCAACAAGAGCTACAGCCGCTACACCAAGACCATCGACGTCTACGCCGACGCACTGTCCAAGGCGCAGAAGGTCACTACCGAGTAATCGCCGCCGCGATCTCCGCAGCTCGTCGGTCGAGTTCGGATCGCTGCGGGGACGACGGTCGAGCGCGGAGGCCGAAGCCGTCGCCGATCATGCGTGGGATGACGTGCAGATGCACGTGAAAGATTTCCTGGCCTGCCACCGTGCCGTCGGCGAGAAACAGGTTGACGCCGGCGACGCGTGGATTGCTCGCGCGCACAGCGGCGGCCACTTTCTGCCCCACGACGAACAGACGGGCGCCGACTTCCGGCGGCAACTCCGCCAGCGTCCGAAACTGCTCCCTGGGCACTACCAGTACGTGTCCACTGGTGAGCGGTCGAATGTCCATGAACGCGACCACTGTCTCGTCCTCGTGGACGCGGGAGGACTCGGCCGTCCCGGCAGTGATTTCGGCGAAGATCGTATATGGGTTCACAGTCCCGACTCTAAGGTCCACTGCAGTTCACCCCACCGTCACCACCATGGTCATCGCGACCGCGAAGACCATGGTCGGCACAGCCATGCCCGCAAGAAACCCGAGACCGAAGCGACGACCACCCGAGGTGAAGGCCAGCACGCTCTTGACCAGCAGGTTCGATCCCAGCGCAGCAGCGATTGCCAGCAGCGCGCTGTCGACCGTGATGGTGCCTTTCGCAGCAAGGCTCGCAGCACCGAGAGCGCCGGCGTGGGCATCGGCGAGACCCGCCGCAGCTGCGGCGAGCACCGCTCCTCGCGAACCCAGAACGTCGGCACCCCATCGGCCGACAAAGAGGGCGAAGACGAGAACAGCGGCCAAGACGAGTGCCGGCCGCAACGAAAACGGCCGCGCCGCGGTCTGCGGTTCGACGCTCGCGCTCGTCTCAGCGTCTTGTGCGCCGGCCGAGGCACCGCGGTAGACGACGGCGGCGACCAGAACGAGCACCATGGCTGCCGCCACCACCGGGGGCCACAGTCGTCGAAGCACCTCCGGCTCGACGAACCCGATGACGACGAGCAACTGTATGAAGGTGGCGAGGCTGGCAACGAGCGCCCCGGCGAGCGGTGCCCGCATGTCATCGGCCGTTCGGCTCAGCCGGCCCATCGACGCAGTCGCCGCACTTGCGGATACGAATCCGCCGGCCAGACCCGTGACGAGCAGACCGCGCTGGGGCCCGAGCGTCCGGACGCCGATGTATCCGATCCATCCGATACCGGTGAGCAGAACGACGAGGAGCCATACCTTGGCCGGGTTGAGCACGCCTAGGGTCCGATTCCGCGATCGGGTAACAACGGCAGGATGACGAACGCCGCCACGAGGAACTTGATGGCGTCTTCGAGTTCGATCTCGCTGACCATCTGACGGGCGAAGCGATGAATGCGAGACTTCGACGCCAGCAGTGCGGCCACGATCACGGCAAGGGCGACGGCCACCGACGGGTCGGTATAGGCGAGCGCGCCGAGCAGATAGGCCACCAGCGCGGCAATCTCGGTAGTGGTCCCCGGGTCCTGCCCGCTGGTGCGGAGGTAGGCAAGTGCCATGAGCAGCCCGACGACAGCGATGCCGGCTGCGACGGCCCAGTTGTCGAAGCCGGCGGCGACGGCTCCGGCAAGAGACAGCAGCGCGAACGAACGCGACCCGGCCGGGAGCTGCGAATATGGCTGCGTTCACGCTCGAACCCGAGCAGCAGCCCGATGGCAAGCGCCACCAGGAAGGGCTCGACGTCCATCCAGCTCACGACAGTGTCACCGATCGTGCAGTACTGGAACGGATTTGCCGCAACACCGACCGAGAGCCGCTCGAGTCGGCGACGGACCCCGCAGCCGAATAGAATTCGAATCCACGGACGGTCCGGTTTCGGACCGGCTCGCCTCGAGCGGAGAACATAGCCGAGCCCCATTCGTCTCTGCTGTGATCCGACGTTTCCGTCACGACGTCAGCTCTCCGCGCCGCAGTAGGTCACAAACCCATTGTCGGGAGCACACAGTCGAAGAAACAGGGCGAAAGGTCCCTCACGCGTATGACTTACGCCCTAGGTGCGGTCGACCCTACGTGCACGACATGGCTGAGGCTGCAGGCGTTCGGTAACCCGACTACTGTTTGCCGATGGGTATCGGCGGGGTTCTTTTCGACATCGACGGCGTTCTGGTGACGTCGTGGCAGGCGGTGCCCGGGGCCGCGGAGACGCTGAAGTTCCTGGACAGCAAGGACATTGCCCGCGCGTTTCTGACCAACACCACGTCGAAGACACGCGAACAGATCGCCGGAGCGTTGCGCGATGTCGGGCTGGACGTCCATTCCGACGAGATCGTCACGGCCGCGTCGCTCACCGCGGATCATCTACGCGAGAACTATCCGGACGCGCGCGTGGTGCTGATCAACAACGGTGAGATCAAGGGCGACATGCCGGGAATCGAGTTCGTCGACGAGACGTCCGAGGATCCCGACGTCGTGGCGGTCGGCGGGGCCGGGCCGGAGTTCACCCACGAGCGCCTCAGTCGCGTCTACGACTGGCTGTGCCGCGGCATACCCGTCGTCGCGATGCATCGGTCGTTGATGTGGAGCACGGGAGCCGGTTTGCGCATCGACACCGGCATGTATCTGGCCGGAATGGAACAAGCGTCGGGCCATACCGCGAAGGCCATCGGGAAGCCGGCTCCGCTGGGCTTCCGGACGGCATCCGACCGGATGGGCGTCGACCCGGACGATGTCGTGATGGTCGGCGACGACCTGGACAACGACGTTCTCGCCGCCCAGGTCGTCGGTATGACGGGGGTGCTGGTGCGCACCGGGAAGTTCCGTCAGGATGTGCTGGACCGCCGCATCACGGACGAGTTCGCGATGGAGCCCGACCACGTGATCGACTCCGTCGCTGACCTCCCCGACGTCCTGTCCTGACTAGAGAATCGGCGACGGGCTGTACGACGCTCCGCCCGGGAACTTCGCGATCAACCGCTCCACGGCCGAGACGACAGCACTGACCTGGGCGTCGGCCGCACCGATGAAAGCGGTCTTGTCTGCAAGTGCAGCATCGAGGGCAGCCCGATCGAGTGGGAGTCGGTCGTCGGCGGCCAGTCGGTCGAGCAAGTCGGGTTCTTGACCCTGCTCGCGCATCGCCAGTGCGACGGCGACGGCGTGTTCCTTGATCGCCTCGTGCGCGGTCTCGCGGCCGACGCCCGCGCGCACGGCGGCCATGAGCACCTTCGTCGTCGCGAGGAACGGCAGGTATCGGTCGAGTTCCTTGGCGATGACGGCCGGGTAGGCACCGAATTCATCGAGCACCGTCAGGAAGGTCTCGATGAGACCGTCGATGGCGAAGAAGGCGTCGGGCAAGGCGACGCGGCGCACGACCGAACAGAAGACGTCACCCTCGTTCCACTGCGCACCGGCGAGCTCGGCGGCCATCGATCCGTAGCCGCGCAGTACCACCTGCAAGCCGTTGACGCGCTCGCACGAGCGGGTGTTCATCTTGTGCGGCATCGCCGACGAGCCGACCTGCCCCGGCTGGAAGCCTTCGGTGACGAGTTCGTGGCCCGCCATCAGTCGGACGGTATGCGCGAACGAGGACGGTCCGGCACCGATCTGGACCAACGCAGAGACGACCTCGTGATCGAGCGAGCGGGGATAGACCTGGCCGACGCTGGTGAGCGTGTGCCGGAACCCGAGGTGGTCGGCGACGATGCGCTCGAGTGCGACGAGCTTGGCGGAATCGCCGCCGAAGAGATCGAGCATGTCCTGCGAGGTGCCCATCGGGCCCTTGATCCCGCGCAGTGGGTAGCGAGCGATCAGTTCCTGAACCCGGGCCAGTGCCAGCAACAGCTCGTCGGCTGCGGAGGCGAAACGCTTACCCAAAGTCGTGGCCTGAGCCGCGACATTGTGACTGCGACCGGCCATGACGAGCGAGGAGTACTCGGCAGCGCGTTCGGCCAGCCGCTTGGCAACCGCGACGCCGTGCGCGTGCACGTGTTCGAGCGAGCGGAGGATCTGCAGCTGCTCGACGTTCTCGGTGAGGTCGCGGCTGGTGAGTCCCTTGTGGATGTGTTCATGGCCTGCGAGGGCGTTGAACTCCTCGATTCGAGCCTTGACGTCGTGCCGGGTGACCCGCTCACGCTCGGCGATCGACGCGAGATCCACCTGGTCCACGACGGCTTCGTAGTCGGCGATCGCAGCGTTGGGTACGTCGACTCCGAGGGAGGACTGCGCGCGCAGCACGGCGATCCACAACTGGCGTTCCAGGGCGATCTTGTGCTCCGGCGACCACAGCTCCACCAGTTCAGGACTCGCGTAACGGGTGGCCAGGACATTCGGGATGCTCACGAGCGTCCAGCTTACGTGGCGCAGTTGTCGGTCTCGGATGAGGTCGGACTCGGATTCGGCCGTCGGACCGAGCATCGAGACCATCGCCGCGGAGTGGAATAACCGCAGCGTGTTCCGAGGTTGGAGCCGACGTGAGCCGAACAGTGAAGGTCGACATCTGGTCCGACATCGCATGCCCGTGGTGCTTCGTCGGCAAGCGCCGCTTCGAGGCAGGCGCTGCAGCGTTCACCGCCGGGGGCGGAACGCTCGAGGTGGAGTTCCACTCGTTCGAGCTGGCGCCCGACACACCGGTCGACTTCGACGGCAGCGAGGTCGACTTTCTCGTCTCGCACAAAGGCATGCCGGCCGCCCAGGTCACGCAGATGTTGGGGCAGATGACCGAGCTGGCCGCAGGCGAGGGGCTCGCGTACGACTTCGACGCCCTGCAGCACACCAACACCGTCAAGGCGCACGAGCTTCTGCACTTCGCCAAGTCGAAGGGCAAGCAGGTCGAGATGAAGGAACGGCTTCTGGCGGCCTACTTCGAGGAGGGCCGCCACGTCGGCCGGACCGATGACCTCGCCGACCTGGCCACGGAGGTCGGCCTCGACCGCGACGAGGTGGTCGAGGCGCTGAAATCCGAGGAGTTCCTGCCAGCAGTGCGCGCGGACAAGGAGCAGGCCATCGCGTACGGGATCAGCGGTGTGCCGTTCTTCGTGATCGACGGACGGCTCGGTGTCTCGGGCGCGCAGGAACCGTCGGTGTTCGCCGAGGTCCTGCAGAAGGCCGCTGCCGGCTCATGAGCAGTCCTTTGGAGATCATCGGCGACGACCACGGCCCCGTCTGCGAGGGCGGCGTGTGCGAGGTACTGCCAATCCACGACGCAGACCCTGACGAGACCGACTAGCAGTCAATCGGCCGGCACCTGTTCCGCCGGTGCCACGATGTCGATGACGGCCAACAGCATGCTTCGCGCCATTTCACGAGGATCGGGGTCCACTTCGCTGAGCGCGCCCACCACTGCTCCGTCGACCACCGCCACGAGTCGTCGCAGCTGCTCTTCCTGCACGGTTCGGCCCGATCTACGCAGCACGTCGGTGAGCAGGTCGTCGATCTGGGCGCGCAGCCGCAGTTGCACTTCCCGCAGTTCGGGATGCCGGGCCGACGCGATGAAGCGCTCGTATCGTGCGATCAGTTGCTCGTGGCCGTCCTGTGGCCCGATGAGCAGGTCGACGATGAGGTCGACCGTCGATTCCATTTCGTTCGAGCACTTGCCCTCGTCCTCGATGCGACCGCGCATGACGTCGATCTCACGGGTTCCGACGACGTCGACTGCTGCAGCAACAAGGTCTCCGAGGGACTCGAAATAGTAGGTGGTCGACGCCAGCGGAAGCCCGGCTCGCGCGGCCACGGATCGGTGCCGAACCGCGTCGAAGCCACCCTCGACGAGGAGGTCCGCAGCGGCCGACGCCAATGCCTGGCGGCGGCGCACCCCCTTCGGAGTCGCACCCGACACCTTGTGTTGCGACTCGGTCGGACCTGCGGACATTCAAGTCATCGTGCCAGCTCCAGGCCGTTCGTCGGACTGCTTTCGAGCTATGGAATTGTCGTTACTCGTGGCACACAGAACGATCGACCTCCGCTCCGACACCATCACCCGGCCCGATTCGGTCATGCGAAAAGCCATGGCAGACGCCGAAGTGGGCGACGACGTCCTCGATCACGACCCCACGATGGCGGCACTGGAAGAGGCCGTCGCAGGCATGCTCGGATTCGAGTCGGCACTGTGGGTGCCATCGGGCTCGATGGGCAACATCATTGCGCTGATGCTGCATCTGCAGCGCGGCGATCGGTTCCTGGCACCCGAGCACGCGCACGTGCTGGGATCCGAGCTCGGCACCGCAGCGTGGTTGGCAGGCGGGATGCCGAACGCCCTCCCCCACGACGCAGGCCCCGGCCGTCCCCTCGCGTCGACCGTTCGCGCCGAGGCCGGTGGCGCAGGACCGTACTTCGCGCTGCGGACTACGCTGCTCTCGCTCGAGAACACCCACAACTTTGCCGGCGGTGCCGTGTTCGGGCCGGACGAATGGTCCGAACTCGTCGGTGCCGCACGTGATTCGGGTCTGAAAATTCACCTGGACGGTGCGCGACTGTGGAATGCCGCTGTGGCCCTCGATGTTCCGATTGCATCGTTGACTGCAGGCGCCGACACGGTGCAGGTGTGCCTGAGCAAGGGCCTCGGAGCCCCCGTCGGCTCGATGTTGGTCTCCGACGCGGCGCGAATCCACGAGGCCCGACGCGTCCGAAAGATGTTGGGCGGCGGGGTTCGTCAGGGTGGCGTTCTGGCTGCGGCAGGGCTCGTTGCGCTGGATCGAATCGGCGATCTGGCCGAGGATCACGCCAACGCGGCGACCCTTGCCCGTGGACTGCGGGAGCGAGGCTGGGATGTGCCGGAACCGGAGACGAACATCGTGCTGGCCACCGTCGAAGATCCGGCGCAGAAGGTGACCGAGCTCGCCGGCCTGGGTATCGCCGCTGTGACCGTCGCAGGCAAGGTGCGCTTCGTGACCCACCGAGACGTCGACTCCGAAGACATCGACGAGGTACTGGAGCGGCTGCGCCGCATGTGAACGGGACTCTTGGCCTGCTACGAGGCAGGAGTGGAGCCTGCGGAACGACCCCAAGGCACCTCGATCACGACCCGAAGGCGCTCCAACGCGTCCTCGACGTCGACGGTGGTGCCGGCGAACGAGAATCGCACGGTGTGGTTTCCGCGTACGGTGTCGAAATCGACGCCCGGTGCCAGTGCGACCCCGGTTTCGGACAGCACTCGCGCGCACCAACTCCGCGAGTCATCGGTGAGATGCGCAATGTCGGCGTACACGTAGAAGGCACCGTCGGCAGGCGCGAGGTCGGTGATGCCCATGGCCGGCAGACCGTCGAGCAGAATTCGGCGGTTGACGGCGTAGCGCTCGACGTGAGAATCCAACTCGATGCGGGACTCCTCGGTGAATGCGGCGATGGCGGCAACCTGAGAGATCGCCGGTGGGCACACCGTCATGTTACGCCAATCGTTCGACGGCTCTGCGCAATCGGGCCGGCAGCAGCATCCAACCCAGCCGCCAGCCGGTCATCGAGAAGTACTTCGACACCGATCCGATGGCGACGGATTCCTTCGACGTCTCCCAGGCGCTCGCCGTCTGCGCATCGCCGTACGAGATGCCGTGGTAGATCTCGTCCGAGATCAGCAGAGTTCCGTGCTCGTCGCACCAGCGAGCGATCGCGGCCAGCTCGTCGGGGTCGATGATCGTGCCGGTGGGGTTGGCCGGGCTCGCGATGATGAGCCCCGCGGGCGGCTCGGGCAGTTCCTCGAGCATCGCGACGGTCGGCTGGAACCGCGTCTCTTCCACGCAGTCCAGTTCGACCACGCGACAGCCCAACGCCGCCAATGTGTTTCGATACGCCGGGTAGCCCGGCCTGGCCATGACAACGGTGTCGCCCGCGTCGAACGCAGCGAGGAACAGCAACGTGAACGCGCCCGACGACCCGGTGGTGATCACCACGTCGTCGGCGTCGACGGTGATGCCGTACCGCGCACTGTGGTACTCGGCGATTGCCTGGCGCAGCGGCAGAATCCCGAGCGTCTCGGTGTACCCGAGCAGATGCGCGTCCAGGGCCTCCCGGGTGGCGCGCAACACGGGCCGGGGTGCTCGGGTGGAGGGCTGACCTGCGGCGAGCGAGAGAACATCACCGTGAGTACGTGCCCGCTCGGCTGCTGCCGCGAACACATCCATCACATGAAACGGCTCGACCTTCGATCGCTGCGATTCACTGTGCATTGTTTCGACCCTACCGACGTCGATTCGCTCGGCGTAGGTGCACTGAGTGTCCACTATTTCGTCGCAGGCACGGGATCCCGCCTGAGAGCCGAAATTGTGGACGGTGAGCGCTGTCGGCCGAGCCAGGCGCGGTGAGTGTCCACTATTTTGTCCCAGGCACGGGATCCCGTCCGAGTGCACAAATTGTGGACACTCACGTCAGTGCCTTCCGGCGACGCCGCACTGTGTCGACGATCTGCCGCACCACATAGTCCAAGTCGGTCAGCACCATCGCCGCCGAATAGCGCAACACCAGCCATCCGTCGAGTTGCAGTGCATTCTGGCGCACGCGGTCGTTGGTGAACACACCTGGCGCACTGTGGAATTCACGTCCATCGATTTCGACGATCACCCGTGCGCGGCGGTCCATCAGATCCGCGTAGTAGGGCCCTACCTCCGCGTTGATCTCGAGAAAGAAGCCCGCCGCCGTGAGCGCCCGGGCCACCATGCGTTCCGGTTCGGACAGTGTGCGCGGACAACACAGTCGCAGCTGCCTTCTCACTTCGGTGATGCCGGCCATCCCGGCCGACTTCTCGCATTGCCTCGCCACCCCGCGCCAGCTCACCGCGCGGCTCAGTGCGGAGTCGAAGAACTGTTCCAGCTCCGGCCGGGGCAGCAACACAGCGACGTCGACGATGGACTGCTCGATGGTCACCACCGGCAGACCGTCCGCGAAGCTCGACTCGGCGAGACTGCGTCGGTACGCCCGCAGCCACTTCGGACCGCGTGTTCTCGACGCGCGAGGCATTGTGATGTCCACGTGATCGGGTTCGTGCTCCAGCAGGTTCCACCACCACGCCGCAGTGAGATGGCTGAGCACTGCGTGCGGTTGCCAGAGCGTGGCGGCGACGCAACGGTCACGGTACGTCGATTCGCCGGTGCAGTAGATGCTCGGAAGCAGCCGGGTCAGTGTGCCGACTCTCGTCCGATATGCGATTGCGCCCTCGCTGACACCGGTGTCCAGCAGCTGCTGCCTCGTGTAAACCCCCATGGACTACAGCCTGGCGTCGGAAATCCACGTGTGGGTGAGCGATTCGAGAAATGTGGACAACGCTGCTACCTGTGGACAACTGACGTGAGTGTCCACTTTTCGGCCGGCACACGGGAAAGCGTGTGGTAGGCGAAATTGTGGACACTCAGCGCACCTACAGCGAGATGCGACCCTCCACTGCCGCCAGTCCGATGTCGGTGCGGAAGTGACTGCCCGGCAAGCGGATTCCCGCAATTCGGGAGTATGCGTCGTCGCGGGCGGCGGTGAGGTCGAATCCGGTGCCGACCACGCTCAACACGCGTCCGCCCGCAGAGACCACAACTCCGTCCTTGGTCGCAGTGCCCGCGTGCAGGACGCCAGCGCCGTCGGAGCCGAGGATCTCGTCACCGATCCGGGGGCGACCGGGATAGTTCTCGGCGGCGATGACGACGGTGACGGCTGCTCCGTCCTTCCAGCGCAGCGGCGGCAACGACGCGAGAGTGCCGGTTGCCGTCGCGTTCAGCACCTCACCGAGAGGTGAATCGAGCAACGCCAGCACCGCCTGGGTCTCGGGATCACCGAAGCGGCAGTTGAATTCGACGACGGCCGGGCCGTCGGCTCCCATCGCCAGGCCGGCGTACAGCAGGCCGGAGAACGGTACGCCGCGCTTCACCATCTCGGCGGCAACGGGTTTCACCACATCGCGCACGATCTGCTCCACCGCGCCCTCGGGCAACCACGGCAACGGGGTGTACGCACCCATGCCGCCGGTGTTGGGCCCGGTGTCTCCGTCGCCGACGCGCTTGTGGTCCTGCGCGGGCAGCAGCGGCACCACGCTCTCGCCGTCGACGAGGCAGAAGAGGGAGACCTCGGGTCCGTCGAGGAACGATTCCAGCAGCACCGGGTGACCGTTCTCGAGGAGCTCGGCAGCGTGATCGCGGGCGATGAGGCGATCGGTGGTGACGACGACGCCTTTGCCCGCGGCCAGACCGTCGTCCTTGACCACCCAGTGCGGACCGAAGCGGTCGAGAGCTGCATCCAGCAAAGCGGGCGAGTCGACTATTTCGCTGTGCGCGGTGCGGACACCGGCTGCAGCCATCACGTCCTTGGCGAACGCCTTGGACCCCTCGATGCGCGCGGCGTCGGCGGAGGGGCCGAACGCGGCGATGCCTGCCTCGCGGAGCGCGTCGGCGACCCCGAGAACCAAGGGCACCTCGGGTCCGATGACCACGAGATCGGCGTCGAGTTTCTTCGCCAGCGCGGTCACCGCCTCGCCGGAGGCCACATCGACCGCGTGCTGCTCGGCGAGCTTCGCGGTGCCTGCGTTGCCGGGAGCCACGAAGAGCTTCTCGACCGACGGATCGGCCTTCAACGCAAGTAGGAGGGCGTGCTCACGAGCACCGGAACCTATGACTAGTACGCGCACAGTGCATCAGACTATCTGCTCGACGCGAAAGCGCCCCGCACCTGTCAGGGTGCGGGGCTCTTTCGTGATGGTTCGGTGTTACTGCGTGAGGTCGTAGAACGTCACGTTGTCGACCGTGGTCGCGGTGAAGTTCTCGGTGACCCACGCCGAGATCTCGGCCGAGGTACCCGAGGCCATTCCCGGCATACCGCCGCCTCCGATGAAGTAGTGGATCTGTCCATCGGCGACGTACTGCTGGAACTGGGCGAGAGTCGGCGAGGGGTCGGTGCCGTTGAATCCGCCGACGGGCATGACCGGATCCTCGGTGGCCAGTTGATAGCCGGCCGCGGTGTTGGCTCCGATGGCCGCTGCCACCCAGGTGTACGAGTCGGCGTCCTGCTCGAGCATCTCGGTGATCGCCGCGGTAGGTGCACTGCCTTCGAGCAGACCACCCATACCGCCGCCCATACCCCGAGCCATACCGCCCATCTCGGACCCGCCGTCGCCGGGCACCTGGCCAGGAGCGCCGGCCTGACCCGGGAATCCCGCAGGAAGCTGCAAGCCCGCAGGCAACTGAACACCCGGCGGCAGCTGCATGCCGCCCCTCCCGCCCGGGCCGTCACCCATTCCGCCGAATCCGCGCATACCGGTGTTTGGACCGGCCGAGACGATGGCTCCGGTATGTGGAGTATCGACGGTGTCGACCGCGTAGGCCGTCGGACCGGCGAGTCCGGCGAACATCACCGCCAGGATCGACGCCGCCGCCAGCCTGCCTCGGGTCAGCGCGGGAACGAGCAGCGCCACGGCCGCCAGAAGTCCGACGACGAGAATCGCCCACTTCAACCACGGCACGAAACTCTCACTGCGACGCAGCAACACCCACGCCATCGCCACGGTCGACGCCACCGCGACGGCCATCGCGACGCGAACCCAATACGTATCGCGTCGCCGCCACAGCAGGACGCTGCCGATGCCGATCAGCGCGGCAACGGCGGGTGCGAGCGCAACGGTGTAGTACGCGTGGAAGATTCCGGCCATGAAGCTGAATGTCAGCCCGGTGACGAGCAGCCAGGAACCCCACACGATCAGCGACGCGCGTTGCCCGTCGGTACGAGGTGTTCTGCCGCGCAACACGAGTCCCACAACCAGCAGAATCAGCGCGGCCGGGATGAGCCAGGCGATCTGGCCGCCCTGGGAGGCGTCGAACATGCGGAAGATGCCGGTTTCTCCCCAGATTCCGCCGGGCATGCCCCCAGCCATTCCACCGGCCATGTCGCCGCCCATACCGCCGCGGCCGGGGGTGACACTTCCGGTCTCGTCACCACTGAGACGGCCGAATCCGTTGTAGCCGAGCGTGAGTTCGAGAATCGAATTGTTCTGCGAACCGCCGACCCACGGCCGGGACGACGCCGGCCAGAATTCCACGATCAGAATCCACCATCCGGCCGAGACGATCATCGCGCCCAGTGCACCGAACAGTTGCAGCAATCGGGTGAGGAACTTCGGCGGCCCGGCGATCAGGTAGGTCAACGCCAGCGGCGGCACGACAAGCATCACCTGGAGCTGCTTGGTGAGAAATCCGAATCCGACGAACATGCCGGTGATCAACAGCCACTTGGTCTTTCCGGTCTCGACGCCTCGCAGCAGCGCCCAGACCGATGCGATCATCAGCAGCACGAGCAGCGCGTCGGGATTGTTGAAACGGAACATCAGTGCGGCAACCGGAGTCACGGCCAGCACCAAGCCTGCGAGCAGACCGGCCGCTCCGCCGAAGCGTCTCTTGACGGTGGCGCGGAGCAGTGCCACCGAGGCGACCCCGAGGAGAGCCTGCGGCACCAGCATCGCCCACGTGTTGAGCCCGAAGATGCGCACCGACAACGACATCAACCACAGCGACATCGGCGGCTTGTCGACGGTGATCGAGTTCGCGGCGTCGGAGGACCCGAAGAAGAAGGTCTTCCACGACACCGAACCCGCCTGAATCGCGGCCGAATAGAAGGAGTTGGCCCAACCCGAGGCACCGAGTCCCCAAATATAGGCAACGCCGGTGCCGAAAAGCAGTGCCACCAGCCCGATCAGTTCCCATCGCGGGGTGGCCGCGGGGGCGGACGATTCGGCCGCGGACGGCCGCTCGATCGTCGTCGTCACAGGCTCTTCTCCGAACGCACGGACTCCGAGCCTGCGTCCAACGAGCTACGGAAGACCCACCGCAGTGCGACGAATCGGCAGACCGTGGCAACGAGATTGGCGACGATCAGGACGGCGAGTTCGACGTGCCGTGACACATCGGGAACCCAGGCGTGCAGCACCGCAAGCGATCCGCTGGTGACGAGGAGAGCGAAGCCGAAGATCGCCAGTCCTTGCAGTTGATGCTTGCCCGCACCGTCCGATCCGCGGACCCCGAAGGTGAACGCACGGTTGGCCGCGGTGTTGAGCACCGCGGTGATCAGCAGCCCGAAGAAGTTCGCTGCCTGTGCGCCGATCAACGAGTGCAGCATGAGGTACAGCAGTGCATAGGCGACGGTACTGGCGACGCCGATGATGCCGAATCGCACCATCTGGCTGATCATTCCGTGCGGTACACCGGGCACGAGCGGCTCCCGTCCCAGGCTTCGACGTAGTTCGGCGACAGGCAGCACTCCGGTGGCAAGGGCGCGGCCGACGCGCCAGCACCCCTGCAGGTCCTTGACGGCGGTGTCGACGATGTTGACGCTGCTGTTCGGGTCGTCGACCCAGTCGACGGGCACCTCGTGAATACGCAGGCCCACTTTTTCTGCGATGACCAGCAATTCGGTGTCGAAGAACCAGCCGGTGTCTTCGACCAGCGGGAGCAACTTCTGCGCGACATCGGTACGCATGGCCTTGAAGCCGCACTGCGCGTCCGAGAAGCGCGCGCGCAGCGAGGTGCGCAGAATGAGATTGTAACTGCGCGAGATGAATTCACGCTTGGCCCCGCGGACCACCCGAGACGATCGGTTCAGCCGCGACCCGATGGCGAGGTCCGAGTGACCGGACATCAGTGGTGCGATGAGCGGCATCAGGGCGTTGAGGTCGGTCGAGAGATCGACGTCCATGTAGGCCACGACGTCGGCGTCGGAAGCCAGCCACACGGCTTTGAGTGCCCGGCCGCGTCCCTTCTCGTCCAGATGATGAACCTGGACTCCGTCGATCTCGTCGGCGAGTCGATGCGCGACGGCGAGCGTTCCGTCGGTGCTGGCATTGTCGGCGATCGTGATCGAGGACCGGAACGGGATTCGGTCCTCGAGGTGCTCGTGCAGACGACGAATGCACTGTTCGAGATCGGCTTCTTCGTTGTAGACCGGAATGACCACCTCGAGAGTGGCAGTGGCGTTCGAGCCGGGCCGCTGGCCTGCTGCTCGTGCGAGGGAATTCGTTGTCATGTTGACCAGAATCGAGCCCGGACCTTGCATCGCCCTGCGATGGACCTGGCAATTGGCTGGGAGATGCAGGAGCGGAGCTCTACCCACCCGAACCCGGTAGTGCATCCTGTTCCCATGGCTTCCATTTTCAGCAAGATCATCGCCGGCGAGATTCCGGGACGTTTCGTCTGGCAGGACGAAGACGTGGTCGCGTTTCTGACGATTGCGCCGGTCACACAGGGCCACACACTGGTGGTTCCGCGTGCGGAGATCGACCAGTGGCAGGACGTCGACGGTGCCGCGTTCGCCAAGATCACGGCCGTCGCGCAGATCATCGGTCAGGCCGTCAGGACCGCGTTCGACGCTCCCCGCGCGGGCCTACTCATCGCCGGGCTCGAAGTACCGCACCTGCACCTGCATGTGTTCCCGGCCTACGACATGGGCAACTTCGACATCTCCGGCGCCGACCCGAATCCGTCGGCCGAATCTCAGGACGAGGCCGCACACAAGCTGCGAGCGGCGTTGCGCAACCTCGGCCACGAGGCCCACGTCCCGAACTGACGCATCTCGCTCACCGCAGAGGCGTGAGCAAGCGTCGACGCGTCCGCAGCTGCATCGACACCTCGTCGGATCGCGTGTCGGGGTCGTACCCGGGCCCGATGTCGGTGTCGATGTCGCGGGGCTCGGGTGCCACCCCGCATTCGGGGCACATACCCAGTTGCCCGAGGTCGGTTCCGCAGTCCGCGTGCAGAAATCGTCGACGCCTCCCTGCGGGTTTCGCGGTCTGTTCCTCACCCCAGTAGCTCAGGGCGAAGACGGCAGGCCACAGTCGCTCGAGGGCGGCCGTCGGGACGTAGTCGTCGTGTCCGCCTTCGAGGGCTCGGGCTTGCCGTTCGAGCAGCCCCGCGTCGACCAGCGCGCCGAGGCGTCGGGCGAGAACCGCCTTGGAAATGTCGAGGTGGACCTGGAAATCGCCGAAGCGTCGGACGCCGAAGAAACAGTCGCGCACGATGAGCATGGTCCAGCGCTCGCCGACCAGTTCCAGTGCACGGGCCAGGGAACAGTCCTGGCGGGCGTAGTCGATTCCGAGTGCCATGAGGCAATCGTACAGTCTGTTGACCGAACCAAGTTGGGCGTTTACAGTTCGATCACCAGACCAAAAGGACGACAATGACCGACAGTGCACTTTCGCCCACCGGCACGAAGAACAGCACCCGAGCACTCGCCATCGCAGCCCTCGGCACCCTGCTGACCCTGATGGCGTTCACCGCCCCGCTTGCGACGATCAACAGCACCGCGGCAGATCTGATGTCCGACGCAGCGGGGCGTACCTGGATCCTGAGCTCGATGAGCATCGGTCTTGCCGCCGCACTGCTCACCACCGGGACTGTCGCCGACGACTTCGGCCGTCGCCGCACCTTCGCACTCGGTGCCGCGGTATTGGCCGTCGGCACGCTGATCAGTGCCGTGTCTCCGAACACGGTGATCTTCGTACTGGCCCGCATCCTTCAAGGCCTCGGCGGTGCCGCGGTCATCGCATCGAGCCTGGGCATCATCGCCCACACTCACCCCGCCGGGCCCGTGCGCGCAAAAGCGAGCGGAGTCTGGGGCGCGAGCGTCGGTGCAGGCATTGCTCTCGGCCCGTTGCTGGCCGCCCTACTCGATCGCTGGGCGAGCTGGCGCGAGGCCTATGTGGTTCTCACGGTCGCCACGGTCGCACTCGCCGTCGCCGCGCACCTACTCGTCGAAGAATCCAGGTCCGACGCCCCGCGCGGGCTCGATCCGGTCGGCGCACTGCTGTTGGCAACCGGCATAGCCTCGCTGCTGGCCGCGTTGGTGGAGGGCAGGCAGGGCTGGACGGCCGTCACTCCCATCGTTCTCTTCGTCCTCGCCGCACTACTGCTGGCCGCCTTCACATTCCTCGAATTACGCAGTGCGACGGCGATGCTGGATCTCACCCTCTTCCGGCACCCGCCCTTTCTCGCAGCGACGGTCGCAGCCCTCGCCACCGGCGGCGGAATCATCGCGCTGATGTCGTACATGCCCGGATTCGTCGGCACCGCACTGGGAATCGATGCTCTCGGGGCGGCCCTGCTGCTGTTCGGGTGGTCCGGGACGTCGGTAGTCACCGCTCTGTTGGCCCGCAGGCTCCCCGCATCGGTGAGCGGTCGGACACAACTCGCGGTCGGTTTGGTGGGCGTAGCGATAGGAATGGTGATGGTGTCGGGGTTGTCCGACAACGCATCCTGGCCCCGATTGCTTCCCGGACTGCTCGTAGCGGGTATTGCCAGCGGGGTACTCAATGCCGCTCTCGGTCGCGAGGCGGTCGCAAGCGTCCCCGCCGGCCGCGGCGGAATGGGCAGCGGAGCCAACAACACCGCGCGCTACGTCGGATCCGCTATCGGAGTCACCGTGGTTGCGGTGGTGGCTGTTCCGGCCGGGAGTGGAGCCCGCGGAATGACCCAATCGATAAGCAATCACAGCGCAGCGGCATTGACGACGGGCTGGAACACAGCAGCGTTGGTGACTGCCGCGATTTCGGTTCTCGGGGCCGTGGTGGTGGCGTTCTCACGCACCCGGCGCTGACGAGTACTCCTGCTCCGGCCTCCCGGTCGACCCGTAGCGCAGCTGCATCCGCAACCGTCCTTTGGAGACCAGGGTGGCCAGATAGCGCTGCGCGGTCGCTCGCGAAATCCCGATTGCGGCAGCGACTTCGCCGGCCGACATCGGCTCGGCCGTACCGCGCACCGCGTCGAGCACCAGATCACGGGTGACCGACTGCGAGGTCGGCAACGGTGCCGCAGCACGAGGGCGCAGGGCGTCGAGCCCTCCGTCGATGTCCGCCTGGGTCAGTTCTTCCGAACGATCCAGCGCGCCGCGGTAATTCAGGTATCCGGTGAGACGGTCGACCAGCGCCGAGCGCGGGAACGGTTTGATCAGATACGTCCACGCGCCCGCGGTCATCGCCGAGCGGACCGTCTGCTGATCCGCCGCGGCCGAGAGCACCACTGCGTCGCACGGGAGTTCGCGGACCAGGTCGATACCGGACCCGTCGGGCAGGTACACGTCGACCAGAGCGAGGTCGAACGACTGTGCCGTCAACAGCTCACGCGCCTGGGCGATACTGGTCGCCACCGCGGCCACCTCGTAGTTGTCGAGCGAATTCACCAGTGCCGCATGCAGATCTGCAACCCTGAAGTCGTCGTCGACGACAAGAACTCTCATTGTGTCTCTTCCTGAATAAGTAGTGCGCCGGCAATCGTGGCGATGAACACCGCGCCGCCACGGTCGTTGTCTGCCGTGATCTGCCCACCGATATCGGCCAATGTCACATCGCCGCCACGGGTACGCGCGATCTGTCTGCTCAATGCCAGTCCCACACCTCGACCACCGGGGGTATCCGCTGTCGATTTGGTCGAGACGCCCTCGACGAACACCTGCTCGGGTGTCAACGAGACACCGTCACCCGAATCGACGACCACGATATGCAGGGTCGAATCTTCCTGCACCAGTTCCACTTCCACCTCGGCAGGTCGACGTGCCCCGAGCCGGGCCGCATCGATCGCATTGTCGATCAGATTGCCGAGCACGGTGGTGACATCCACCGGTCCGACCAGTTCGCCGCCGACCCAGGTGTTCTCCCCCAGCACCAGGCGCACACCACTCTCGCGGGCGTGCGCCGCCTTGGCGGTGAGGAAGGAACGCAGATACGCATCGGACACGGCATCTATTCCCTCGACTGCTTCCGATCTCGGTCCAACACCCAGAATCTCGTCGATGTACTCGGACGCGCGGTCCGGATGGCCCTCGTGCAGCAGTCCACTGACCAGATGCATTCGGTTCGCGAACTCGTGCCGTTGCGCGCGCAGCACGGCAGACATCGACTGCACCGCGTCGAGCTGACGGGTCAGCGCCTCCACATCGGTTCGGTCGCGCACGGTCAGCACCGTACCGAGATCTCGATTGTCGCGCAGCACCTTTCGAGCAGCTGCGATCACCACGACCTCGTTCACGGCCGCCAGTACCGGTTCCGCCGTCGGCGATTCGATGACCTCGAGCAATCTGGGCGTCAGGCCGATGTCCTCGACACGCATCCCGGGCTTGCCGTCGATCGAGAGCAGCGTGCGCGCCTCGTCGTTGACCACCGTGACGACACCCTCGGGGTCGATGGCCACCACGCCTTCGCCGATGCCGTGCAGCACCGCCTCCTGCTCGCGTACGAGCTCGGCCAGTTCTTCGGGTTCGAGCCCGAGGGTCAGCCGCTTCCATCTGCGCGCCAACAGGATCGAGCCGAGCACACCCAACAGCAGCACCGCTCCGGTCACCAGCGCGCCGTTGATCAGATCTTTCACGAGTTCGGTGCGCACTGCCGTCGTGGAGATGCCGACACTCACTTCGCCGATCACCACGTCGGTCGAGCCGAGCGCCAGCACAGGAACTTTGGCGCGAACGGAGTCACCCAGCGTGCCGCGCTCCTGCTCGACCACCTCGTTGCCGGCCAACGCACCCGACGGATCGGTGCTCACCCGTTGCCCCAGGACGGTCGGATCGGGGTGCGCCAGGCGCAGGCCCCGATCGTCGGTGATCACCACGAACAGCGCATCGGTGCGTTCCCGAGCACTTTCGCCCGCCCGTTGCAGCGCGCCGCCGGCCAACACCCCGGCCGGCGCAGCATCGGTACCTGCGGTGTCCGCAGCCGAGAACTGCTCGACGAGCGAGCGGACTTCCGGATCCGAGGCCACTGTCCGCGCGACCGCAAGTGCCCGCTCGCCGTACTCCTCACTCGCCTGCTCACCGCTGCTGATCGCGAACACCCCGAAGGCCACTGCCAGCGCCACCGCAACCAACGCGGCCTGCAGCAACAGCACTTGAGTCCTCAATCGCACGTGCCAAGGCTAGAGCGCCAGCTGCTCGAGCACAATGCGCAAAAGGCTCTTTACGTTGCTTGCGCGGGTAGTGCGCACAACAGCGAACATGTGATGCCGGTTACGTAACTTCAGTCACAACACGTAGTCCAACCGGACCCACCTCACACATCTCGAGAAGGAGTGCACGATGTTGGTGATACTCGGCTTCCTCATGGTAGCCGCCTTCATGTTCTTGATCTTGACCAAGAGAGCCACGCCCGTCGTCGCGCTCACCCTCGTTCCCGTCATCTTCGGCCTGCTGGCCGGTGCCGGACTCGGCATCGGTGACATGATCACCGACGGCATCAAGTCCCTGGCCCCCACCGCGGCCCTGCTGTTCTTCGCCATCATCTTCTTCGGAATCATGATCGACGTCGGACTGTTCGACCCACTGGTGCGCGGCATCCTGCGCCTCGTGCGCAACGACCCGATGAAACTGGTTGTCGGAACGGCCATCCTGGCCATGGTTGTCTCGCTCGACGGTGACGGCTCGACGACATTCATCATCGTCACCTCCGCGCTCCTACCGCTGTACCTCAAACTCGGTGTCAGTCCGGTGATTCTGACCGTCGTCGCCGGCCTCGCCAACGGCACGATGAACATCATCCCGTGGGGTGGCCCGACGGTTCGCGCCGCATCCGCTCTCGGAATCTCACCCTCCGACGTCTTCGTCCCGATGGTTCCGTCCATGATCGTCGGCCTGATCATCGTGCTGCTGTTCGCCGTGCACTTGGGAATCATGGAGCGTCGCCGCATCGGCAAGCTGATCTACGAGCCCGAGCTGGTCGCCTCCGGCGGCGGAAGTCTTCGCAAGGGCGGCAAGGGCGGCGGCGGAGCAGGAACCGGTGGATCGGACGAGGGTGAATCGGGTCAGTTCTTCGACGGCCTCGATCCCAATCGCGACACCCTGCGCCCGAAGCTGCTGTGGTTCAACGCTGCTCTGACGGTCATCCTCCTCGTCATCCTCGTCATGGACATCCTGCCGATTCCGGTTCTGTTCATGATCGCTGCCTCCATCGCCCTGACGGTCAACTTCCCCAAGGTCAAGGAGCAGGGCGACGCGATCGCACGGCACTCGTCCTCCATCGTCTCGGTGGTCGCCATGGTGCTCGCCGCGGCAATCCTCACCGGCGTCTTCCAGGGCACCGGCATGGTCGAGGCCATGGCCGAGTGGCTGCTCAACGTCATCCCGTCCGGCATGGGCCCGTACCTGGCCGTCATCACCGGAATCCTGAGCATCCCGCTGACGTTCTTCATGACCAACGACGCCTTCTACTTCGGCATTCTGCCGGTCCTCACCGAGACCGCGAGCAAGTACGGCATCGACCCGGTCGAGATGGCACGTGCCTCGATCACCGGCCAGCCCGTCCACCTGCAGAGTCCGCTGGTTCCGGCCATCCTGCTGCTGGTCACCCTCGCCGGAGTGTCGTTGGCCGATCACCACAAGAAGGTGCTGTGGCGAGCGGTGGTCGTCTCCCTCGCCATGCTGGCCGTCGGCATCGTTCTCGGCCAGATCCCCTTCGGCTGATCCCCCACCCCCACCTTCCTGAAAGAGAAACCGTCATGACTGTTGGCGTACTGCACAACAATTCACCCGAGGGCCGCGCAGCACTGGCGGCCGCAGTTCGAGAAGCACGCATCCGGGAGACGGACCTCGTCGTCCTGCATGCACTGTCGGGATCGGCCGAGCCGTCCGCCGAGGCAGCCGAAACTGCTGCGGTCTCCACCGCAGTGGAGACGGCCCTCACCGACATCGAGAACGCCGACTCCGTGTCCTGGACCGTGGCAGTGGGCAGGCCCGATCCCGACGCCGTCAACACCCTGCTGACACTGGTGGAGGAGCAGAAGTCCGAGATCCTGGTCGTCGGTTCTCGCCACCGCTCGGCGGTCGGAAAGTTCCTGATGGGACAGACGATTCAGCGTCTGCTGCTCGAGATCCCGGTTCCTGTCCTGCTGGTCAAGTCCGGAGCGTGAGTGCTCCGAAACGGATGAGGCGAATACTCGGGCACAGCCTCCGATGGATCGGCCTCGCAGCCGTATCCGTCGGGGGCTGGGCCCTTTTCGAAGCCCTGGGCCTGACGGCACCGTCGCTGTTCGCCGCTCTCGTCGTCGCCGTGGTTTTCGCTCTGACCGGCCTGGGCCCTGCTGCAGTGCCCCGGCCCGCATCCATGGCAGCGCAGGGCACGCTGGCGGTGACCATCGGCCTGATGCTCGACACCGACACGCTCGGGGCGTTGGGCGAGAACTGGATTCCCGCCGTTCTCGTCGGCGCGGGGACGCTCGTCGTCAGCGCCGGTTGCGGCGCACTGCTGGCACTGCACCGCGACGTCGACCCCGTCACCGGGGCGCTGTCCCTGATTGCCGGTGGTGCAACGGGCCTGGTGTCCATTGCCCGCGAACTCGGCGGTGACGAGCGGATCGTCGCGGTGGTCCAGTACCTCCGCGTCGCACTCGTGGTCGTCACGATGCCCCTGATCGTCACCTTCGCCTTCCATACCGACACCGACGGCGGGGCAGGAACCCAGGAGCAGTCGACGACCCCGTGGTTCGTCGGCACGGCCTTTCTGATCGGTGCCGTCGTCATCGGCATCGTGCTCGCGCGGCTGATCCGACTGCCCGCGCCCGCCACCCTGGGGCCACTGATCGTCGCGGGTGCCTGCGAACTACTCGGGTGGCCCGTCGACATCTCGGTGCCCGCAGTGCTGTTGCCGGTCGCATTCATCGTCATCGGATGGCAAGCGGGCCTTGCCTTCACCGTCGCGAGCCTGCGCGCCATCGGACGGATCTTTCCGTGGGCTGCACTGCTGGTCGTGTCGATCGGGGTTGTCTGCGCACTGTTCGGCTGGGCGCTGTCCGCGATCACCGGAGTCAGCATGCTGACCGGGTATCTCGCGACCACACCCGGCGGTCTGGCGGCGGTGCTCGCCGTGTCCGCGACCACGGGGTCGGATGTCACCTTCGTCGCGTGCGTACAGGTGATCCGCCTGGTGTCGATGCTCGTTGCTGCACCACTCGCCGCCGCGGCGTACACCAAACTCGCCGAGCGCAGGAAGGCACGATCGAACGAGGAGCCATCTCGCGAAGCCGAGGAATCAGCCTGTCGGCCTCGGTAATTCGACGCGAAAGCTCGCGCCCGTTCCGGGAGTGCTCCGCACCGAGACGGTACCGTTGTGCGCGGCCACCAAGGCCGCGACGATCGACAGTCCGAGCCCGCTGCCGCCGCTCTCGCGCGTCCGCGACGAGTCGGCTCGATAGAAGCGTTCGAAGACGTGCGCGGCCTCGTCCTCGGCCAGACCGGGCCCGGTGTCCTCGACCTCGAGTAGTACCGACGACCGAGTCGTCCCCACGCACACGGTGATCGACGCCGATTCGGGGGTGTGGCGGACCGCGTTTCCGACGAGGTTCGCGAGCACCTGACGCAGCCGTGCGTCGTCGCCGTCGACCTCGGGTATTCCCGGCCCCGCCAACACCTTCAGCGAGATGTCCCGCGCGGGAGATACCGCCTTGGCGTCGTGCACGGCATCGGCTGCGATGGTCAATACGTCCACGCGGCGCATGTCGAGGGGCCGCTGGGCGTCGAGGCGGGCGAGCATCAACAGGTCTTCGACGAGCAGGCCCATGCGCGCCGACTCACCTTCGATACGCGTCATCAACAACGAGATGTCGCTCATCGCGCCCTGTCGGTACAACTCGGCGAACCCGCGAATCGTCGTCAGCGGAGTGCGCAACTCGTGGCTGGCATCGGCGACGAATCGGCGCATCCGGTCCTCGGACGCACGCGCCGCCTCCTCCGAGGCCGCGGTCGCCGCGAAGGCGCGCTGAATCTGAGAGAGCATCCCGTTCAGGGCGGCCGACAATCGGCCCACCTCGGTCTTCTCACTCCACTCGGGGACCCGGCGATGCAGGTCTCCGGCAGCGATGGCGGCGGCAGTCGTCTCCACCTCACGCAGTGGACGAAGGCTGCGCCGCACCACGAAATAGGCGATCACGGCGAGAGCCAGCAACACGGCCGCGCCGATATAGAACTGAAGCACCACAAGCCTGCTGACAGTCTGCTGGTTGGCGCTGAGCGACATTCCCACGGTGGTGGAACCCTCGCTGTTGGTCACCGTGATCACCCGCCACTCCTTCGACGGGTCGCCCTCGGAACCGACGGTCTCCGGGGTTGCCGACGGCGCACCCGAGAGGTCCGGAACACTTTCGGCCACATCGTTGATCGGGCCGCGGACGGTACCGTCGGTCGCCACGGAACGCACGAAGAAGTTCGTCGGCGGTCGATTCGGGCTGGGTTCGTCGATCGGAAACGGCGGGCGTTCTCCGCCCGGTTTCGCCCACCCCTGGGACGCTTCGACCAGTTGCTGATCCAGGCGACGCATCAGCGACGTCTCGAGCGACGAGGTCACCGCCACACCCGACGCCAGCAGACCCAGTCCGACCAGGAGCAGCAACGCTGCGACCAGAGTGAAGCGCAGCGGCAGATTCCGAATCCGAGCTCGAATGCCCGTCACCGCGGCTGGCGCATGACGTAGCCGACTCCCCGCAGTGTGTGGATCAAGCGGGTGTCTCCGGTGTCGACCTTGCGACGTAGATACGACACGTACGACTCCACCACTCCCACTTCACCACCGAAGTCGTAGTGCCACACGTGATCGAGAATCCGCGGCTTGCTGAGCACGGTTCCCGCGTTGACCATGAAGTACCGCAACAGCGTGAACTCGGTGGGCGAGAGGGATACCGGTTCCCCCGCCTTCCATACCTCGTGGGTGTCGTCGTCGAGTTCGATGTCTGCGAACGCAACTCGCGACGGCTGCGCATCCTCGCTCTTGCCCGACCGGCGCAGGATCACCCGGAGTCGTGCCACGACCTCCTCGAGCGAGAACGGCTTGGTGACGTAGTCGTCCGCACCGAGGGTCAGCCCGGTCACCTTGTCGTCCACCGAATCGCGTGCCGTCAAGAACAGCGCGGGCGCATCGATTCCGTCGGCGCGCAGTCGGCGCAACAGACCGAACCCGTCCATGCCGGGCATCATCACGTCGAGAACGAGAGCCTCGGGCCGAAAGTTACGCGCCTTGTCGAGGGCTTCGGGACCGGACGACGCCGTCGCCACCTCGAATCCCTGAAACCTCAGACTGACCGACAGCAGTTCGACGATGGTCGGTTCGTCGTCGACGATCAGTACTCGGGCCTCGGGTGTCTCGCTCACGGTGTCCATCTTTGCGCGAGATGCTGCTCGTTCGCTGGACTCTCGCTGTGAGGTTCCTGTGAGAGGACGTGCGCACGCCGGCACCGACCGCCATTTCGTGGCCATCACCCGTCAGAATTGGTACGATCGTACAAGTCACTTCCGACAATCGGACGAGCGCACCGTACCCGAACAGCGACAAGACGGTGCAAGGAGTGATTTCTCATGGCTTGGCTCATTCTCGTCGTCTCCGGTGTTCTCGAAGCGATCTGGGCAACCGCGCTCGGCAAGTCCGAGGGCTTCACCAAACTCGGACCGTCCGCCGTCTTCGGGGTCGCGGTGGTGCTCAGCATGATCGGTCTCGCAATCGCGATGCGGTCGTTGCCCACCGGAACCGCCTACGCCGTCTGGGTAGGAATCGGTGCCACCCTCACCGTCACCTACGCCATGATCACCGGCGAAGAAGCTGCATCACTGCTCAAGGTCGCGCTTCTGGTCGGCATCGTCGGATGTGTCGTGGGACTGAAGGTTCTTCACTGATTTTCCGAGCTACGAGCAGTTACAGTAAAACGATGAACTGGGTGTCTGCGATCACACTGCCCGCGCGCGCCGGAATTGCCATTGCCGAACAGGCGATCGGCGTCGCCGAGGTCGCGCTGGCAACCACCCGAATGGCGCTGGCCACCGGCGCGTCCGGCACCGCAGGAGTGGCCTCGCTCGCCAATCCGCGCGGCGGCACGATGCAACTGCTCGCCCAGCTCGGTCAGCTCACCTCCGACGACCGCGCCCTGGGCAATGCCCTCAAGGAAGGCGGGCCACTGGATCGCCTGCTCGCCCAGGGTGGCGTCGTCGATCGCCTCACGTCCGAGGACGGCACCCTCGAGCGCCTGTTGTCTCCGGGCGGACCCGTCGAACGCATTCTCGCTCCCGGCGGACCCCTGGATCGCCTGCTGGCCGAGGACGGGCCCCTCGAACGACTGCTGGCCGAAGGCGGTCTGCTCGATCGCATCACCGCCACCAACGGTCCGCTCGAACGACTGACGGCCACGGACGGTCCCCTCGAGGTGCTCACACGTCAGGACGGCCTGATCGAGCGCGCCATTGCCGAAGACGGCATCCTCGAGACGCTGCTCGCCGAGGACGGTCCGATCGAGAGATTGACGGCCAAGGGCGGCCCACTCGACCAACTGGTCAAGCTCTCCGAGACATTGACGTCCGTGGCTCCCAACATCGAGCGCATGAGCATCTCGATCGACATCCTGCAGGATTCCGTCGAGATCCTGTCGGCGGCGGTGCACCCGCTCGGCGAGCTCGTCGGCCGGTTGCCGGGGCGCTGGCTCAAGAGCGGCAAGCAGTCGGTGCACGAACTGCACTGACCTGTTCGACGGGTGCTCCCGCCATTCTTCGAGGCATCGGATGTTAGCGCTCACACCGCTCACGCGGGTGCAAAAAAGAAATCTTTGACAATGCCGATGTTATCGCTCACACTTTCGTTTTGATGTGATGCGAACCACACGGGACACCCCGACGGCCCCGCTTCACGGTCTACTCCACAACGCAGGGAGAAACGATGAAGTTTCGACACCTATCCATGGCCGCGGCTGCGGTGGCACTCACCCTCACGCTCGGCGCGTGCGGGTCGAGCACCAAGACCGCAGACGAGGCTCCGGCCGAAGGCGGCAGCACCGCCGGAGCCCTGATCGGCGTCACGATGCCGACGAAGTCCTCGGCTCGATGGATCGCCGACGGCGACAACCTCAAGAGTGCACTCGAGGGTCAGGGCTACAAGGTCGATCTGCAGTACGCCGAGAACGACATTCCCACTCAGGTGAATCAGATCGAGAACCAGATCACCCAGGGCGCAAAGCTTCTCATCGTGGCCTCCGTGGACGGCACTGCCATCACCACCCAGCTGCAGGAAGCCAAGGACAACGGCATCGGCGTCATCGCCTACGACCGCCTCATTCGTAACTCGCCCAATGTCGACTACTACGCGACGTTCGACAACTACAAGGTCGGCGTCGATCAGGCCACGTCGCTTCTCGTCGGTCTCGGTCTGAAGAACGAGGACGGCACCGACAAGGCCGACGCGCCCGCAGGCCCGTTGAACATCGAGGTCTTCGCCGGTTCGCCGGACGACAACAACGCCACCTTCTTCTTCGACGGTGCCATGGAAACCCTGAAGCCGTACCTGGACAAGGGAACTCTGAAGATCGGCAGTGGCGAGTCCGATTTCGAGACGGCTGCAACACTGCGCTGGGATCCGGCCACCGCCCAGAAGCGCATGGAGGATCTGCTCACCAAGACGTATTCCTCGGGCCAGAAGGTTCAGGGCGTGCTCTCGCCGTACGACGGCCTGTCCATCGGCATCCTCTCCGCACTCAAGAGCAACGGATACGGCACGGCAGGTCAGCCCTACCCGATCGTCACCGGGCAGGACGCCGAGGTGCCGTCCGTGAAGTCCATCATCGCCGACGAGCAGTACTCGACGATCTACAAGGACACCCGTCAACTGGCCGAGGTCACGATCCAGATGGCTCAGGCGATGCTCAACGGTCAGACTCCCGAGACCAACAACACCACCGATTACGACAACGGTGACAAGGTCGTTCCCGCGTACCTGCTGCAGCCCGAGATCGTCTACAAGGACAACTACGAGAAGCTGCTCGTCGAGGGTGGCTACTACACCGAGGATCAGTTGAAGTGAGTTCGGCGATGACGAGCCCGATTTTGGAGATGCGCGGCATCACCAAGACCTTTCCCGGTGTCAAGGCGCTACAGGATGTCACTCTCTCGGTGAATCGCGGCGAAATCCACGCGATCTGCGGTGAGAACGGAGCAGGCAAGTCGACGCTCATGAAGGTGTTGTCGGGTGTGTACCCACACGACACGTTCGACGGCGACATCGTGTTCGACGGTCGGGCGTGCGAGTTCTCCGACATCCGAAGCAGCGAAGCCGAGGGCATCGTCATCATCCATCAGGAACTCGCACTGAGTCCGCATCTCTCGATCGCCGAGAACATCTTTCTCGGCAACGAGCGGTCGAAGCGCGGGTTCATCGACTGGAACCGAACCAATTCCGAGGCCGCAGCCCTACTGAAGAGGGTAGGGCTGCGGGAAAACCCCGTCAGCGTCGTGAGTGACCTCGGTGTCGGCAAGCAGCAGCTCGTCGAGATCGCCAAGGCATTGTCCAAGGACGTGACCCTGCTGATTCTCGACGAACCCACTGCGGCACTGAACGATTCCGATTCGGCTCATCTCCTCGACCTTCTCCGTGGTCTCCGAGACGAGGGCATCACGTGCGTGATCATCTCGCACAAGCTCAACGAGATCGCGGCCGTTGCCGACCGAACCACGATCATCCGTGACGGCCGGACCATCAAGACGCTGGATATGCGAGACCCGGATGTCACCGAGGATCGCATCATCTCGCTCATGGTCGGCCGCGATCTCGAGCACCGGTTTCCCCCTCACGAATCGACTGTGGGAGAGGAAGTTCTGCGCATCGAGGACTGGACCGTGCACAGTCCGACCCAGCAGGGCCGAACCGTCGTCGACAAGGCGAACCTCACGCTGCGGCGAGGTGAGATCGTCGGTCTTGCCGGGTTGATGGGTGCCGGCCGCACCGAGTTGGCCATGAGCGTCTTCGGCCGGAGCTACGGTATCGACATCTCTGGTCGGCTGTACAAGTACGGCAAGGAAATACACGTCAAATCGGTCAACGATGCCATCCGTCACGGCATCGCCTACGCCACCGAGGACCGAAAACGGTACGGCCTCAATCTGATCGACGACATCAAACGCAACATTTCCACCGCGGCGCTGGACAAACTGGTGACGGGAGGCTTCGTCGACGACAACCAGGAGTTCAAAGTCGCCGAGGGCTTCCGTAAGAGCATGAACATCAAGGCACCGAACGTCTCCGCCGTGGTCGGCAAACTCTCCGGTGGTAATCAGCAGAAAGTCGTGCTGAGCAAATGGATCTTCAGCGATCCGGATGTGCTCATTCTCGACGAACCGACGCGAGGAATCGACGTCGGCGCAAAATTCGAAATCTATTCGATCATCAACGATCTCGCCGATGCCGGCAAGGCGGTGCTGGTGATCTCCTCCGAGCTCCCCGAACTGCTCGGGCTGTGCGATCGGATCTACGCACTGTCCGCAGGCCACATCACCGGTGAGGTCACTCGCGAGGACGCGACCCAGGAATCGCTCATGCATCTCATGACCCGTGGAACAGGAGTACTTCGATGAATCAGTTGTCGACCGTGCGGGGGTTGCTCACGCGCAACCTTCGCCAGAGCGGAATCTTCATCGCCTTCGCGCTGATCATCGTGCTGTTCACCGTACTGACGGGCGGTCAGCTTCTGGTGCCGCAGAACATCAGCAACATGGTGGTGCAGAATTCGTACATTCTCATCCTGGCCATCGGCATGGTGGTCATCATCATCGCCGGCCATATCGACCTGTCCGTCGGATCGGTCGTGGCGGCCACCGGTGCCATTGCCGGTGTCCTCATGGTTCAACAGAACGTGCCGTGGCCACTGGCAGTGCTGATCACGTTGATCGTCGGCGGCTTGATCGGTGCATGGCAGGGCTATTGGGTCGCATACTTCGGCATTCCTGCGTTCATCGTCACCCTCGCAGGCATGCTCGTCTTCCGCGCGGTCACACTCATCGTTCTCGGCAACCAGGGCATCGGGCCGTTCCCCGGACCGGTGCGCACCTTGTCGAACGGCTTTCTGCCCGGTTTCATGGGCAATGTGGGACTGGGACCACTGGGTGGGGCAGACATCTTCACGTTGCTCGTCGCGATCCTCGCGGTCGCTGGAATCGTGTTCAGCCAGTGGCGTTCTCGAACGGGTCGGCAGAAGTACGGCCAGACCGTGGACGCGATGCCGCTGTTCCTGATCAAGATGACGTTCGCCGCCGCTCTCGTACTCGCCATCGCGGTGCAGTTGGCTCGGTTCAAGAACCTCCCGTACGTACTCATCCTCCTGGCCGTGCTGGTGATGGGGTACTCCACCCTCGCAGGCAAGACGGTCTTCGGTCGGCACGTCTACGCCATCGGCGGAAACATCCATGCCGCGTCGCTGTCCGGCATCAAGGTCAAGCCGGTGACCTTCTGGATCTTCGTCAACATGGGTGTGCTGTCGGCCCTGGCCGGAATCATCTTCGCCGGTCGCCTCAATCAGGCGGGCCCCACCGCAGGCAACGGCTTCGAGCTCGACGCCATCGCGGCAGCATTCATCGGCGGCGCAGCAGTGCAGGGCGGCGTGGGCCGCATCGTCGGCGCGCTCACCGGCGGGCTGATCATCGCCGTCATCAACAGTGGAATGTCGCTCATCGGCTCACCCAGCGAGCGAGTGCAATTGGTCAAGGGCCTGGTTCTGCTGGCCGCTGTGGCGTTCGACATCTGGACCAAGCGTCGCGCAGCGAGCGGTAAGGGCGGTAAGGGAGACTTGGCCAAGTCACCCACCAGTTATCTGGGCGTGCCCGTGCCGGCCGAGATGTTCTCCCCCGGCCAACCGGGAGAGACCGCACCGCCGACGTCAGCGTCGATGACGAAGACGACGTGAGCGGTACGGTCTCGAGCGGTGCGGGACCGGACATGCTGTGATTGTCCTCGACGACGCAAGAGGAGCTGCAGAAAGATGACACCGACCCGCGGACCGGCCATGACCGATGTCGCCCGGCTCGCCGGGGTGTCCCATCAGACCGTCTCTCGCGTCATCAACGGTCACCCCAACGTGACCGAGGCAACGAGAACCAGGGTGCATCAAGCGATCTCGGAGCTCGGCTATCGCCCCAACCCTGCCGCCCGCGCTCTGGTCACCGGCCGTAGCAGCACCATCGGCATCGTCGGAACCGGTAATGCTCTCTACGGTCCGGTGTCGACGCTCTACAGCATCGAATCCGCAGCGAGACAGGCAGGCTACTCCGTCGTGGTCGGCGTTCCCACGTCGTTCGACGAGTCGGCGATCATCACCTGCGTCCGCCGGTTGCAGAAGCAAGGCGTGGACGGCGTCGTCGTCATCGCACCACTGAGAACCGATGGCGGCGACATCGCCGAGCTGGCCCGCGAACTTCCGCTGGTGGCCGTCGAAGGTTCTCCCGCAGGCGATCTGGCCGTGGTCTCGGTCGATCAGATCGCCGGAGCGCGGGCTGCCACCGCACATCTGCTCGGCCTCGGGCACAGTGCGGTGTGGCACGTTGCAGGACCGCTCGGGTGGTACGAGGCCACCGACCGCGTGACCGGATGGCGGCTGGCCCACGAGGATGCCGGCATCGAACCGCCTCCCACCCTCAGCGGCGACTGGACTGCGAGATCGGGGTTCTCCGCCGGAAGCGATCTGGCCAGAACCGCAGGCGTGACCGCAGTGTTCGCCGGCAACGACGCCATGGCCCTCGGGATACTTCGGGCACTCGAGGTACAGGGCAAACGAGTACCGCAGGACGTCAGCATCATCGGATTCGACGACGTTCCCGACGCGGAATTCTTCTCCCCTCCGCTGACGACGATCCGCCAGGAATTCAGCGAGGTGGGCGTCCGAAGCGTCGAAATCCTGCTGAACCAGATCGATACCGGGAACCGAAGCACCCGACGCTCGAGCATCGAGCCGAGCCTGGTGATCAGGTCCAGCACCGGTCCCCCACATGCCCCTACGAATCACTGACTGTCGTCGATACCTGATTCCGATCGGCGATCTATCCCGAGTGTCGCGATGAGGTCTTCGTGTAGCTCGAACCAGACCTTGTGGCAGGAGTCGACGTCGGTACGGTCGACCCAATTGTGTTCCCCAGCGCGCGCGAGTCTCGATGCAGCACCGAATCGACTGTCGTAGCCGGCGAATCGTGCGAAAGCCGAACTCAGTTGGTCGACAAGCGGACTCAGGGCATCGCCGATGGACGCCAACTCGTCGAGGATCCTCTGATCCCACACCCGGTCACTGTGGTCGTTGACGGTGAGCCTGTTCGTGTCCGTGGGCCGCAATTGCCAATCGGTACATGCACGCAACAGCCGTTCGTTCAGCGGCAAGAAGCTCCGATAGACGCTCCGCACCACGTCGGTCCGGCCCGTCGCCTCGCGCTCCTCGCGAAGTTGGTGTTCGTTCACGGTCCTACCCAATTCCGTGAGAGACCAACCACGCACGTCCGCGAACTCGCCGCGTTGGATCCATCCGCACGCCTGCGCGTCGAGAAGGAGTTCTTCCGCCTGCGCGGTGTCGACCCCGAAACGATGTGCAATCACAGGGGTGTCGGCGAACCCGAGTATGCGAACAGAATGCAAGACCAGAAGCTCGGGAGACGAAGTGGCAGTCATGAATCGGCAGCGTCGCGTGCAGTGAGTCGCGTGTAGTGCTGCTGGCATGCTTGCTTCGAGTTGAATCCCATTGCTTCTGCGATGTGCGCCCACGTCAGACCGGCGCTGCGGGCAGCGAACAGCAGACCTGATTCGAGACCTTCGACTTCCGCGCGGGCGGCGGGCAGAAGGTTCAGGGCGCTGACGAGGGCGTCCGGAGCGAGCTCGGCCGAACGCCACAGAGCGAAGTGCGCGAGGTCGACCGCAGTCGGCGGAGCAGGCGCAGGACGCCACGGGCGGGCGTCCAGATCGCCCGCACCGAGGCCCAGAAGATGCTGGGTTGCCTGCTGTTCGCGCTCGGCATCCAGGTGCGTTCGATTCGACGATGTCGCGACTTCACGCTTGCGTTCCATGGTCGAAGCCTGCAATATCGGGACAAAGCTGTCAACATTTTGTTGAAGCCAGTCGGTTGAAGGGTAGTCGAGATGCTCGTGAAACTCGGAGACGCAACGTTCTCGAGCTGCGGAGGAAAAGCCCATGCGCTGGGAATCCTTCTTCGGGCGAATTATCCTGTGCCGGATGGCGTTGTGGTTCCGTTCCATACGTACCGGGCAGCGACAGGCGATCGCCCCGGAGTGACGATGTCGTTGCGCAACGACATCGCCGACTGGCTCGAAGGATTCGGCGATGCTCCGCTGGCGGTGCGCTCATCGGCCGACAGCGAGGACGGTTCGGCAGCATCGGCTGCGGGCCAGCACGACAGCGTCCTGGGGGTTCAGGGCATCGACTCGATCATGAACGCGGTGCAGTCCTGCTGGACGTCTTTGCATTCCGAGCGTGCCGTCGGCTACCGCGAGAATCTATCTCGAATTCAGTCTGCCTCGCCCCAGCAGGGCGCAATGGCGGTCATCGTTCAGCGGCTCGTCGACGCCGACATCTCGGGGGTCATGTTCACCCCGTCGACACCGGGCGGAGACACCGAGATCGAAGCAGCGTGGGGACTCGGTCTTTCGGTCGTCGGCGGAACTGTCACCCCCGACCGGTACAGCATCGGTGATGACGGGACCACCGCCTCGGTCGTCGCGGACAAGCGGACCCGAATGGATCGCCGCCAGAACACAGTGTTCACCAGCGACGTCGCGCCTTCGGACCGCACCAGGTCGACACTCGACGACCGGGCCGCGGTACGGCTCGCCGAGCTCGGAGGAGAGATCGCTGCCAGTCTCGGCGGACCGCAGGACATCGAATGGTCCATCGCAGAAGGTCGAATCTGGATTCTGCAAGCCAGGCCGATCACAGCTGCTCTACCGAGCCACCACACAATGCCCCATACCGCCACTGCCGATGGACGATTCGATTCCTCCACAATTCTCATCGGTACACCGGGTAGCGGCGGACACGCGACGGGAACCGCACGAATTATCCGTGGCCCAAGCGATTTCGGCCGAGTACGTCGCGGCGACATCCTGGTGTGCCCTTACACCGATCCCGCCTGGACGCCCCTGCTGCGAGCGGCCAAGGGCGTTGTGACCGAAACCGGGGGCGTACTGTCCCATGCCGCGATCGTCGCCCGTGAACTACGAATTCCAGCGGTCCTCGGAGTTGCGAACGCAACGGATCGATTGCGCGACAACAAGATCGTCCGTATCGACGGGCAGGAAGGAACGATCACCACCACATGACAACTCGATACGTGTACTTGGCTCGTCACGGAGACGCCGACGCCTTCGGAAGACTCACCGATGTCGGTCGCGAACAAGCCGGCCTCCTCGGTGAGCGCCTCGGACACATCCCGCTCGACGTCGTCTGGCATTCCCCACTGCCACGCGCAGTGGACACAGCACATGAGATCGTGAGACACCGCCGGTCTCACACCCCCGTCATCGAATCCGACGAACTGATCGACAACGTCCCCTATGTGCCAACACCGAACGAGACACCCCCGTCGTGGATTCCGTTCTTCGACGGCTGGGACGCCGACGACGCACTGAGCGGTGCCGACACAGCCGATCACATGATCAGGCGCTTCGCCGCGACGCCCGATTCAGCCGAGCCGAGGAACGACACCCACGAGCTGCTCGTCACCCACGCGTACCCGATTGCGTGGTTCATCCGGCACGCTCTCGACGCGCCGCGCGTTCGGTGGCTCGGCATCGACAGCGCAAACACCGCACTGACCGTCATCGAATACCGGACAGGACTACCGCCGAGCGTCGTCATGTTCAACGATATGAGCCACCTGCCACGACAACTACAGTGGACCGGGTTCCCGACTTCCATCCGCCCTTGAGCGGAACCCGTTGTCCCGCAGGCTCACTCCCTATCCTCTCGCTCACATACGGAGCTGTATTTCCACCAACAGACGCGCATCGGAATCGGTCAGATCGAGTTCCAGGATCTGCTCGACGCGGCGAATGCGGTAGCGCAGGGTATTCGGGTGGACATGCAAGCGATCGGCCGCGGACCGAACGTCACCGAAGCACGTCAGGTACGTCTCCAGGCTCTCGCGCATCCGGGAGTCGTTGGATGCGTCGTATCGGTCGAGCTCGGCAATACGCGGGTCACGGAGTTGGTCGTGATTGCCGATCAGTTCGAGAATTTCTCCCAGCAGCACCGAGGTTCTCGATTCCTCCAGCGTGGTGACGCGAACCTCGCCGGTGGTGCCGTCGAGCACCCGATCCACCTCGAATCTGGCGACGGCCACACTTTCGAGGTCGGCAATGGGGGCCGCCACCGCCGCGCGCAGAGCCAGCGAGGTTCGCCTCTCGATTCGGCCCACGGCATCGGCGGCCCACCCCGAAATCCCCGTGCCCGACGCCACCCCGGGAAACAGTGCGTAGATTCTCTCGCCGATGATGGTGACCAGAGAATCACGTCGAAAGGCGCTGGCGTGCAGCCTGATCGCCGGGGCCAGTGCGCCGATGTCGAATTCTCCGCACGACGCGAATCCCACGACCGCCGACGATCCGGTGGCGGGAATCGACAGCGCGGATGCCAGCGACGGGACGTCCACTCCGCCCCCTCTGGCCCCGAGCAGTCGTTGGATCTGCAGGGTCTCGTTGGTCGGGGCGTTCGCGATGCGAGTGATCAAACGTGCCGCGACAGCCGAAGCTCCCCGGAGCACACCGTCGGCCTCGTCGGCGAGCGGAATGGCACCCTCCTGCACCCAGATGGTTCCGAGAGTTGTCGGGCTACCGGATATTCGGCGTATCCCCACCGCGAGGCGTCGTCGAATTCCGAGTTCGTGATCGGCCGGTACGTCGATGACGTCGTCGGTGCGCCGAAGACGATCGAACACACCACGCTCGTGCAGCCCCCGCAAGTAGTCGGCCGGGCCTTCGCGCCCGAGGATCGACAGCGTTCTCAACTCGTCGGCTGCGTCGTCCGATGCCGAGTACGCCAACACGTGTGAGCGCTCGTCCTCGATACTCACCATGCCCTTCGTCAGCGACGCCACCGTCTGCGCAAGTTCGTACAGATCGGTGTCGGCTCCGAAGGTCCCGTCGTCCGGACTGTGCGTCCGCACCTGGTCGAGAACTCCCCGCGTCATCGACAGCAGCAGCTCCCAGCGTGTCTGTCGGTGTACGGCAACCAAGGCGATACCGGTCTCGCGCGCACCATGGGTCAGTGCAGCCGAGTCGGCCACCTTGGTCAACACCGCACGCGGTCTGTCGGCCGCGGCACGCAGAGCAAGATCGTCGATCCACCGCACCACGTCGGCCTCGGTCACCCCCACCAGCAACGTCACATCGGCGGACGCCCCCGGCGGCAGGCGTAGGTCGTCGGCGTCGAGCAACGCAACGGACTCGACCGTCATGTCGATCCCTACGGGCGCGACCACGAGTTCCACAACAGCGCTGTGCAGAGATGTCAGTAGCGATCGTAGAGAAACGGCATTGGCCATACGGACAAGTAGACCACGGATTCTTTGGCCGATGAGCTGATTGAACGGCCCCCGAATCGGACTTCAATGGCCACCACACAGCAAAGACGAGGAGCAGCCATGGACGCCGTCACATCAGTTCCCACCCCCACCAACGAGCCGGTCAACACCTACGCGCCGGGGAGCGCCGAACGTGCCCGCCTACGAACCCGCCTGACCGAGCTCAGGACATCGCCCGTCGAGATCCACCAGGTCATCGGCGGCGTCCACCGCGTCGCCGACGGCACTGTCGAAAATGTCGTCGAGCCCCACCGGCATGCGTCGATCATCGGCAGCTTCGCCGGTGCCGGCCACCAGGATGTTCGCGACGCCATCGATGCCGCGACTGCTGCGGCCCCGATGTGGCGCGATCTCCCGTTCGACGAGCGCGCCGCCGTCTTCCTACGAGCAGCGGATCTACTGTCCGGGCCCTGGCGCGAAAGGATCGCTGCTGCAACGATGCTCGGCCAGTCCAAGTCGGCCTATCAGGCCGAGATCGACGCACCGTGCGAGCTGATCGACTTCTGGCGATTCAACGTGACCTTCGCCCGGCAGATACTTGCCGAGCAGCCGGTATCGGCACCGGGAGTGTGGAATCGCGTCGAATACCGTCCGCTCGAGGGCTTCGTCTATGCCATCACCCCGTTCAATTTCACCGCCATTGCGGGCAACCTGCCCACCGCGCCTGCGCTGATGGGCAATACCGTGCTGTGGAAGCCCTCCCCCACCCAGGCCGTGGCCGCATACCTGACGCTGCAGCTCCTCGAAGCGGCCGGCTTGCCACCGGGTGTGATCAACCTGGTCCTCGGCGACGGACCGATGGTGTCCGAAGTGGCCCTTGCCGATCCACGACTCGCGGGCATCCACTTCACCGGATCCACCGCGACGTTCCAGACGCTGTGGCGCGAGGTGGGAAACAACATCTCGAACTACCACACGTACCCCCGGCTGGTCGGCGAGACCGGCGGCAAGGACTTCATCGTCGCGCACAGCTCCGCCGATCCGGAAGTGTTGACCACGGCCATGATTCGTGGTGCCTTCGATTTCCAGGGACAGAAGTGCTCGGCCGCTTCCCGGGCCTTCGTTCCGAAATCTGTGTGGGCTGCGATGGGCGAGACGTTCATCGAGCAGGTGTCGGCGCTGAAGTACGGCGACGTGACCGACCTGTCGAACTACGGCGGAGCCGTCATCGACCGAAAGGCGTTCGACCGCAACGCAGCTGCACTCGATCGAGCGAAATCCGTGCCCAGCCTGACCATCGCCGCCGGCGGAACCTGCGACGATTCCGAGGGCTACTTCGTCTCCCCCACCGTTCTCCTCGGCGACGACCCGACCGACGAGGCCTTCACCACCGAGTACTTCGGGCCCATCCTGGCCGTGCACGTCTACGACGACAGCAAGCCCGACGCCTACGCCGACACACTGCGCGCCGTCGACACCGGATCCAAGTACGCGCTGACCGGTGCGGTCATCGCCACCGACCGCACTGCCGTCGAACAGGCCCATACCGCACTACGATTCGCAGCCGGAAACTTCTACGTCAACGACAAGCCGACCGGCGCAGTGGTGGGCCAGCAACCGTTCGGCGGAGCCCGAGCGTCGGGAACGAACGACAAAGCCGGTTCACCGCAGAACCTGCTGCGCTGGACCTCTGCCCGCACCGTGAAGGAAACGTTCGTCCCGCCGACCACCCACGGCTACCCACATCAGGAAGGCGAGGGCACGCGATGACCACCCTGCTGAACAATCCCCTCCGGCCGGCGCTGCTGGCGGCCGCTCGATCGCCCAAACTGCAGGCGACGGTGACGCGAATGCGTGCCACTCGCGCTCTCGTCGACCGCTTCGTGGCCGGGGAATCGGAGCCCGCGGCCGTCACCGCTGTCGACACCCTGCTGGACTCGGGTCGGTTCGTGTCCGTGGACTATCTCGGTGAGGACACCACCGACCGAGCTCAGGCGAGCGCCACCGTCGAGTCGTATCTGTCTCTGATAGAGCGCTTTTCGTCTCGGCGGAGCAACACCAACGCGCTGGAGGTCTCACTCAAACTCTCGGCTCTCGGTCAAGGAATCGATCGGACCCTGGCGCTGGAGAACGCCAGGACGATCTGCACGGCTGCCGCTGCGGCCGGGGTACGGGTGACGGTCGATGCCGAGGACCACACGACCACCGATTCGACACTGTCGATCGTGCGTGAGCTCCGCGTCGACTTTCCCGATCTGGGCACGGTGCTGCAGGCGTACCTGAGGCGAACCGAAGCGGACTGCGCGGAATTGTCCGGACCGAGATCACGGATACGACTCTGCAAGGGGGCGTACAACGAACCGTCGTCGGTCGCGTTTCAGGGTGCACGGGAGGTGTCCGACTCCTACCTCCGGTGCCTGAAGATCCTGATGGACGGTCGCGGCTATCCGATGGTCGCTTCGCACGACCCGGAAATGATCGAGGCGGCCGAGACATTCGCGGCGGCCGCGGGGAGGTCGTCCGAGGACTTCGAGTTCCAAATGCTCTACGGCATCCGCGATCAGGAACAGCGGCGGCTCGTCGACGCCGATCGACACGTTCGGGTGTACGTGCCGTACGGAGAGCAGTGGTACGGCTACTTCATGCGCAGGTTGGCCGAGCGCCCCGCCAACCTGATGTTCTTCGCGCGATCGCTTCTCTCGCGCAAGTAGAGGGTTCACCGAAGTACTCGATTCTCGCAAACGCGCGCGCGGTTGCCAGATGCGCGCAGAATCTCATCGTTTTCGAGGCGATTTCGCGCGCCTTCGACGAACGCGCGCGCGTTTGCGGATTCCAGCAGCCGACCGCCGCTTCCCCTCGGCGTGCCGACGTGGATTAGGTTGCGCGACATCGGGGCATCCCGACGTCATGGCAAACTACAGAGTTATCGATCCGCACGGAACCGTCGTCGACACCAAGGACATCTCAAGTTCCGAGGATGCGCATTCCTGGTTCAAGGACAGCCGCGCAGACAACGAAGAGTTGGGCTGGCGACTGGAAGTGGAGCACGACGGCGAGTGGGCGTTCTTCAGCGACTCCGATGGAACCAAAGACTAGTTCGTTTGGGCTGAAACACATTCGGACGATCCTGCGCCTCGGCCACGCCGTCGGTCAGGGTCGTCCGTTCTGTGAATCGAGGTTCTGTGAGTCGAGGTTGTGTAATCGAGGGCAGAACCAACAGTGGGCAGCCCCTATACAGGAGCTGCCCACCTCTTGTCGCGGCGATTATCGCCGGAGTACTTCTAGTCGCTCGAAGGACGAGACGTCGGGACAGTGGCCTCGAGGTCTGCGACCTGGAGCAAACGCGAGACCGAACGTCCTGCGACGATCGACCATGATGCACCGATGCCGGCCGTGTACTCGCGGACTGCATCGAAAACTGTGAGACCTGCGATGCCGAAGAAACCGACATCGGACAGGTCGAGGGTGACGTGCCGTTTGCTGGACACGCGGCTGCAGACGAAATCGGAGAACATCGGCGCGCTGCGCATGTCGATGTCGCCGTGGACGGCGACGACGAGTGAGCCGTCGGGGCCGTCGTGCGCGGTGAAGATTGCTCCGGTTGCTGCGACGGACACGGACTTCTCCGCGACAGTCACCGGGGTGGTTCGAACTTTGTTGCCTGAAGATTCAACACTCATGGCAGATCCCATCGATCGGTCGAACTGAGGGGGAAACCGATTGACGCAGCGGGAGCAGAATAATGCCTGACCCGGACGCCGACTTCGCTGCGTTTCCCCGTGACCGGCTGTTAGCTCAACCTCGGCCAACCTTACGGCACTCGCAGGCTCGGAGTCCAGCATCGGCTCGAGCAGGCCGCCCACCAGCGGTTCGAACATCGCACCCGGGCACGCGCCCTACGCTCGACTGCTGTTACCCAGGTCGGCGTGGTGTTCACGCATGGCACCGATGAGCGATTCGAACACCCGATGCGCGGCGGCCAGATCGGCATCGGGAAGGTCTGCCAGTGCGGCGCTGGTCCGCATTCCCAGGGGTCCGAAGAAGCCGCGAGCGACCTCCATCCCGTGCTCGTCGTACCGCAGAATCACTTTGCGTCTGTCGGATGCATCCGATTCGCGTCGTATGTGACCCGAAGCGATCATGCGCTCGACGAGATAGGTCATGGCCGCAGAAGAGAGCCCCAACATCGTGCCGAGTTCACCTGCAGTGAGCGGCGCGCCCTCCACGTCCGCGACCATCACATGCAGCAGGGCACGAAAGTCGTTGGGCCGCAGGCTGTGTAGGGCCCCGAAAACCTGACCGATCTGCTCGGAGACCGAAGAAAGCGCTCGGAGATCCGCAGATATTGCGGATTCGAGGTGGTTTCGGTCGGTCATGTCGGTGGTAACTCCTTCGCTGCGGTCAACGTCAGACTACTGCCCGCAACAGATTCAGTTGCTTAATATCTAAGTAAATGAGATTGTTTTGAGCGTGGACAGCACACGAACCGAGAACAACGCCGCGTGGGACCGCATCGCCGCGGCGGTGACGCACCGTCGATCATGGGCAATTGCACTCGCGATCCTCATTCTTTCGGCCGCCGTGATGGGGCTCGTCGGAAGCAACGATTCGGCCGGTCAGTCACCCAATTCGCTGCCGACCTCTGCCGAGTCCTACCAGGTGGACCAGCTTCTGGCCGAGTTTCCGGACTCCGACACCGCCCCTGTGATCCTGGTTCTGAGCCGGACCGACGGCACAGACCTGACCCCGGCCGATATCGAGGCCGCCGCCGCTGCAAAGAACAGGTTGCTGGCCGTCGACCGTTCGGTGCCCGACGCGCCGGGACCCCCTCCGATCGTGGCACCCGACGGCAAGGCCGCGATCGCTCTCGTCCAGGTCGATTCCGAGCTGTCGGGCTTCACGCTGAACGAACTGATCACCGAGTTGCGGTCCGCCGCGACCGACGGCCTCGCACCGGACCTGCGCGCTCAGGTCACCGGCGGCCCCGCTTTCGGTGCCGACATTGCGAACTCGTTCTCCGGAGCCAACTTCACCTTGCTCGCGGTCACCGCGCTCGTGGTGGCAGTCCTTCTGATCGTCACGTACCGGTCACCCATCCTGTGGTTGGTGCCGCTGTTGGTCATCGGTTTTGCAGACCGGTTCGCCACTACCGTCGGCACTGCCCTGGCCGAGGTCACCGGTCTCTCGTTCGACGGTTCGACCTCGGGAATCACCAGCGTGCTGGTGTTCGGTGCCGGAACGAACTATGCGCTGCTGTTGATCTCTCGCTACCGCGAGGAATTGCGTCGCGAGTCCGACCACCGCCTCGCCCTTCACCAGGCCGTCCGGCAGGCCGGGCCCGCCATCATCGCCAGCAATGCCACCGTCGTACTGGCACTGCTGACTTTGCTCCTCGCAATCCTGCCGAGCACCCGCAGCCTGGGAGCGCTGGCCGCAGCCGGACTCGTCGTCGCAGCGGTGTTCGTCCTGTTCGTGCTGCCGCCACTGCTGGCGCTGTGCGGCCCGAAGCTGTTCTGGCCGTTCGTCCCCAAGCAATCGGATCGAGACACCACCACCGAGGGCGTGTGGCATTCGATCGCAGCAGGTGTCTCGCGACAGCCGGTGGCAACGGCCTCGGTCACCATCGTCGCGCTACTGGCGTGCTGTGCGGCACTGTTCGGCACTCAGATCGGCCTCTCGCAGACCGAGCAGTTCCGTGTCACCGCCGAATCCGTCGAAGGATTCGACACTCTCTCGCAACACTTTCCGGCCGGCTCGGCCGATCCGACGACGATTCTCGCGCCCACCTCGAGCATCGATGAGGTCATCGGCATCGTGGAGGGCATCGATGGAGTCGTCTCGGTCGATCGCGTCGCAGATTCCGGTACCGGACTGACCCGCCTGTCGGTGGTCACCGATGCGGCTCCCGCGTCCGAAAATTCCTTCACCGTGATCGAAAGTCTCCGCTCCGCACTCTCCGGAGTGGACGGAGCGCAGGTCGGTGGCAGCGACGCCAAGGCACTCGACACCACCGACGCCGCAGCTCGTGACCGTCTCGTGGTCATTCCCGCGATCCTCGCGGTGGTGCTCGCCGTACTTCTGATACTGCTTCGAGCGGTTGTTGCACCGCTGATCCTGGTCGCGACAACGGTATTGAGCGCAGTGGCCGCCATCGGTATCGGCAGCTGGGTGAGCCTGCACATCTTCGGGTTCCCCGCGCTCGACGACAACACCCCGCTGTTCGCGTTCCTGTTCCTCGTTGCCCTGGGAGTGGACTACACGATCTTCCTCGTCACGCGCACCCGCGAGGAAACGCCGCGGCACGGTACAAGGGCTGCCATCGTACGGGCAGTGTCGGCCACCGGTGGTGTCATCACCAGCGCGGGAATCGTTCTGGCAGCGGTCTTCTGCGTACTCGGCGTCCTGCCGCTCATCACACTCACCCAACTGGGCATCATCGTCGGTCTCGGCATTCTGCTCGATACCTTCGTGGTGCGCACCGTCGTCATCCCCGCCCTGTTCACCCTCATCGGCCCGAGAATCTGGTGGCCGAACAGAATCGATTCCAGCGAGATCGCAACCACAACCGCAACACAAGGAGCGAATTGATGAATATCCGTACCGCACTGGGCCGCACCGCAATTGCCGGAGTAGTGGCCGCAGGTGCCCTGCTCGCCGCGGCCCCGGCGCAGGCGCAACCGGTCGGCCCTCTCGGATCGGTCGGCCTCGAGCCATTGGCTCCGATCCCGTCACTCGATGTCGAGCGTTACCTGGGCACCTGGAACCAGGTTGCCGCGGTGCCGCAGCCGTTCAACCTGATCTGCGCCCGCGACACCCAGGCGAACTACCAGATGATCGACGAATCCAACATTCGCGTCGAGAACACCTGCACCACCTGGACGGGCCAGGAAAACCGCATCGTCGGCAACGCTCGGGTCAACGACACGGTCACCAAAGCCCAACTGCACGTGAGCTTCCCGGGAGTACCCACGCAGGAAAGCCAGGAGGGGCCGACCAACTACATCGTGGCCTACATCGCCGACGACTACTCGTGGGCGTTCGTCGGAAGCCCCACCCGCACGTCCGGATTCGTGCTCAAGCGCACGCCCGACGTCAGCGTCGAGCAGTTCCGCGAGATCCGCAGCGTCGTCGAATCGCTGGGGTACGACTCGAACTTCATCACCACGACCCCCACCCCGGGCGGCGCGACCACGATTCAGCAGCTCTCGACCGTGTAGTGCGGCGGAGCTTCGCCCCCTCGTGCGCGTTTTGCGTAGTCAGAGCTACGCAAAACGCGCACGAGGGGGGGCGAAGCCGCACTCAGCTCGCGGACAGGATCGCGATCGCGAAGATCAAGCTGTCTCCCGGCTCGATTCCGGCCGCCGGCTGGCCGCTCGGGTAACCGTCGGCCGACGTGACCGCCACGGCGACCGTCGAGCCGACGGTCTGCCCGGCGATTGCCTTCTGGAAGCCCGCCACCACACCGTTCAGCGGGAAATCGACCGGTGCGCCGCGCTCGTAGCTGCTGTCGAACGTCGATCCGTCGCGTCCGTTGACGCCCAGGTAGCACACGGATACCTCGGCGTCGTCCGCGACGACCGGACCGTCACCGACCGTCAGTGTCTTCACCTGTGTCTCGGCGACGCTGAACGGGGCCTCGACCGTGACCGCGGGTGCCGCGGTGTCCGTGGATCCGACGACGGCGATGCTGCCGGTATCCCCGGCCAGCGTCCACTCGGGGGTTGCGGCCGAGTCGGGGGCTGCCGTGGGGCATGTGCCGGCCGATGCTGCCTCGGCCGAGGCGGACGCAGAGGCGGACGTCGTCGACGCCGGGGACGAGCTGTCCGTATCCGAACTGCACGCACCCGTCAGGAGAACGAGCGATGCGGAGGCGGCCAGGAACAGGGTGCGGGTCTTCGTCTGATTCACCGCGCCCACGCTACAAGTAGCGGCGCAGTCCCCGGCACATCCATCACATCGCGGCGCGGAGCACCTCGGCCACCGGAGTGGATGCTCGACCGATAAGGGCCTGCATGTCACCGGAGTCGGTATCGAGTTCGCCTCGCGAGATGCCGGCGTCGGCACTGGCGAGCATGGTCGCCACAAAATCGGGCAGACCGGCACCCTCGAGAATTGCGGCGTACTCGGACTCCGGCACATCCTTGTAGACCACCGGCTTGCCGGAAACATCACCGATGACAGCGGCCAGATCGGCGTAGGTCAGATGCTCGTCGCCGCCGAGCTCGTAGATCTTGCCGCCCTGATCGTCCATGGTCAGCACCGCGGCAGCCGCGTCGGCATAGTCCGCGCGCGATGCTGCCGCGATCTTGCCGTTCCCCGCTGCGCCGAGCAGAACCCCACCCTCGACGGTCTGGGCGAGCGAGCCGAGGTAGTTCTCCCAGTACCAACCGTTGCGCAGGAAGACCGCGGGGATCGCCGACGCGGTGAGTCGCTCCTCGGTCGCCTTGTGTTCGGGGGCCAGGCTCACTCCTGACGTGTCGGCGGCGAGCAAGCTGGTGTACGCGATCAGGCTCACCCCGGCCGCCTCTGCAGCGTCGATCACGTTGTTGTGCTGCGCAATTCGCTGTCCGACCTCGGATCCCGAAATCAGCAGCACCTTGTCCACGCCTGCGAATGCAGATGTCAGAGCGGCAGTGTCGCTGTAGTCGGCAACCCGAATCACGACGCCGCGTTCGGCCAGCTGCGCGGCCTTGTCTGCGTTACGGACGACGGCAACGATATCGCCGGGTGCGACGCCGCGTGTGATGAGTGCGTCGACGACGAGTCCGCCGAGGTTGCCCGTTGCTCCGGTTACTGCTGTGGTCATGCCGACTCCTGCGTGTCTCGGGGTTGAGGTTTCAAGTTCCACCTCATCATGCACTTACTTTTCGTGCAGTGCAACTGCGATCGTAATCGCTGATGTTTCAGCATGCGCTAGCATTGCCATATGCCCGATGCCGCCGAATCCCTCGAAGCGTCCGTCTTCGCGCGGGACTGCGCGTCGCGACAGACTCTGCAGAACGCCACGAGCAGGTGGGGAGTCCTGGCCCTGGCGGCACTCACCGAAGGCGACTATCGCTTCAACGCATTGCGCCGACGCGTCGACGGCGTCAGTGAACGCATGCTGTCGCAGACCTTGCAGACGCTGGAGCGTGACGGACTCGTGGTACGGACGGTGCAGGGGACCATCCCACCCAAGGTGGAGTACAGCCTCACCCCGCTGGGGCGCGACGTCGGCACCCGCTTGAGCGACCTCATCGAACTCATCGAGGGCAACATGCCGCTCGTCCTCGAATCACGCACCCAGCACGACGCTCGCTGATCAGCTGGGCGGAGTCACCAGGCACCACTCGTTGCCCTCGGGGTCGAGGAGCACCTGAAAGGATCCGGCCGCGTCGGAGTGCCGGTCGCCGAGCACTGTCGCGCCCAGCGCTACCGCCTCCTCGACGGCCCTGTCGATGCTGGGTACGTCGACGTCGAGATGAAGCCGGTTCTTGCCGGACTTTCCCTCGGGAACTCGCTGAAACGCCAGCCGAGTGAACCCTGGGACATCGACGAAATGCCACGAGTCGTCGCGCATGGCAGGCCGACCACCGAGTATGTCGGCCCAGAACTGTGCCAGCAACGCCGGCTCCGTGCAGTCGAAAACGACCTCGTCGATGCGTCCGATCATGAGGCAATCGTAGGTAGAGACCGCGCTGCACGTCGCGTTGTCTCGGCGTTACCCTACCGAGACGTTTTCGAGATGTCGACGAACCCGCACCGCGCTCGGGTGGGTCGAGACTCGACGTCAGGGAGTCGGGTCCCAGCAACACCGGCCCAGCGACCATCACGCTCGGCGCACCGGTGCCGACGCATCGATCTCGGGAGGCATTCACCATGTTCCACACCAAGAGAATTCTCGGCGGAGCGGCAGCATTCGGATTCGCCTGTACCTTCGCAGCCCTGGTGCCCGGCACGGCATCGGCAGCACCGGTCGCCTGCACCACAGCGCCAGGAGGTGCCGACATCGCTGCGCTCGTCGGAGGATCACAGTGCGACAGCTCCGCAGACGGCGCCAGTGCGGCCGCAGGATTCGGCCTCGAGGGCTGGGGGTCGGCGGAGGCAATGAACAATGCGGCGGCTCTGGCGCTCGGTCTGAACGGCGGAACTGCCGTCAGCAACGGCAGTTTCGGCGGCGCGCCTGCGGCGATCGCCTTCGGCCCCGGGGCGGTCGCGCAGAACACCGCCGCCGGTCTCGGACTCTCCATCGCAGTGGCCGCACCGGGCTCGACCATCACGCTCACCCCCGAGGGCGCAGTGTGCAACGGTGCCGGAATCGCGGGCAGCTTCACCACGCTTCAGGGCTGCATCGGCTGACACGTTCCGAGCAACGCACGCGAGTAGGCGATATGGATGCCACCGAAGGCCGGGTCATCTACAGTCTCAATGACCTACAAGTCTCGGTATGCGAGTCGGCAACGACCCGCTGAACAAGGAGTTCGACGGCAATGATGTCCTACCTGCTCTACGACGTGCTGCTCCCCCAACTCGGCCACGACGTCGCGTCGTACTGGGCACACCTGCTGGTCGTCGCCCCGGTCTGATTCGCTTCGGACACGACGTATAGACAAGTCGTCCCCGATCGGCCGTGTAGGCCGGTCGGGGATGACTCGTTCGAATGCCGGAATCGAATCAGACGGGTTCGGGCAGAAGCCGCGTCAGCACATCGGACAGTGTCACCACGCCGATCGTCCGCGCGGTGTCACCCACCCCGACCGAAGCATCCACCACCAGCGCCAGATGGTGCCGGGTCTCGCGCATCGACGCGAGCGCCACGTACACCGGAGTGGTGGACTCCAGGGTGTACGCAGGTCGCGTGATCTCGGAAAGATTCGCAGGTTCGGTCAACGTGTCCCGCACGTGTACAACACCTTTCACCACGTCCTCGTCGCTGACGAGGATGCGCAGATGTCCACTGATCCGGGACGCCTCCCGCACGTCGTCGATCGAGGCCGACGACGACACCGAGGTCGGCGTGCCGCTCCCGGCAACCAGATCGCCGACGGTGAGATCCTGCAGTTCCAACGCTCCCGAAATTTGAGCCTGGTAGCTGGCGTCGAGTGCACCGACGTTCACCGAGTGCTCGACGAGCTGGCGGAGATCGTCTGCGTTCTGCCCGGACCCCACCTGGTCGGCCGGCTCCACGCCGACCTTGCGCAGGCACCAGTTGGCCATGTTGTTCAAAATCGTGAGCGCGGGCCGAGTGACGAACATGAATCCACGCATGGGAAGCGCGAGCATCGTGGCCGACTTCTCCGGATGCGCGATCGCCCACGACTTGGGGGCCATCTCGCCGACAACCAAGTGTAGGAACGTGACGACGATCAGCGCGAGGACGAATCCCAGCACGTCGGCGAACCAATACGGCAGGCCGATGCCCTCGAACAGCGGTGTGAGCCAGTAGTGCACCGCCGGTTTGGTCGTCGCACCGAGGGCGAGGGTGCACACAGTGATACCGAGCTGCGAGCCGGCGAGCAGCACCGTCAGCTCCGAGGAGCTGCGCAGCGCGGCCCGAGCGGATCGCGAGTTCGGTGCAGCATCTTCGAGGCGATGCCGCTTGGCCGCGAGTAGAGCGAACTCGACCGCGACGAAGAAGGCGCTCGCAGCGATGAGACCGATGGTGACGGCCAGAAAGACCCAGAGGTTGCTCATCGGTGTGCACCTGCAATGTCGGACTCGGCCGAATTCTCGTCGTGCTCGGTTGCCCGCTCGTCGATGGTGAGGGTCAGTAGTGACGGCACGTGACTGTCGATCTCCTGCACCTCGATCGTGACGAAACGAATCGGCGTCTCGTCGTCGTTGGCCAGATCCGCGTTGTCCGGCGGGAGATCCACCTCTATGCGGGTACCGACGTCGGGCAGCGAACCATGGTGCGCGATGGCGAATCCGGCGATCGTTTCGTAGTCACCGTCGGGCAGATCCACCCCGATCGCGCGTTCTACCTCGTCGACGTGCACCTCCCCCGCCATCGTCCAGCTGCCGTCGTCGGCGCTGACCGGGCTCGGGTCGAGTACGCCGTCGTCGTGCTCGTCGGTGATTTCACCGACGAGTTCCTCGGCCAGGTCCTCGATGGTGATGACGCCGGTGAGGCCGCCGTATTCGTCGATGACACAGGCCAATTGGTTCCGAGTCGCCCGCAGCTCGCGCATCGCGTCGGGCAGGCTCTGCAGTTCGGGCAGAATCAATGCATCGCGGGTAAGTCCGGAGATCGGAGTCGCATCGGGCTCCGAGGAGGCCAGCACGTCGTGCAGGTGCACGACGCCGACGATTCCGTCGTCCTCGTCGAGCACCGGATACCGGGAATGCTCCTGTCCCATCAGCGCTTTCACCTCACCGAGGGTGTCGGTGTCGCGCACGGTTGCAGCTCGTGAACGCGGAATCATCGCATGTTCGACGGTGCGCGTCGGGAAGTCGAGAATGCGATCGAGAAGAGTCGACAGTTCCTCGGGCAGGTCGCCGGTTTCGCGGGAATCCGAGACGATGTGCTCGAGGTCGCGCGGATTCGCCGAATGCTCCACGTCGTGCACGGGTTCGATCTTCAGCGCCTTGAGCAGCAAATTCGACGACTGATCGAAAATGGTGATCAACCAGCCGAAGAGCTTGAGGTAGATGGTCGTCGAGAGCGAGAGCCATCGGGCCACCGGCTCCGGGCGAGCGATGGCGAAGTTCTTCGGGAAGAGTTCGCCGAAGAGCATCTGCACGAACGTCGCGAAGGTGATCGCCAGAACGGCCCCCAGTCCGACACCGACTGCCGTCGGAACACCGACGCCGCCCAGTATCGCGCCGAACGACTGACCGATCAGCGGTTCGGCGACGTAGCCGACCAGCAGGCCGGTGACGGTGATGCCCAGCTGCGCACCCGAGAGCATGAACGATGTGCGCTTGGTGACGGTCAACGTACGAGCTGCGACGGCGTCACCGGCCTCGGCACGCGCCTTGAGCCGGGACCGGTCGACGGTCATGTACGCGAATTCCTGAGCTACGAAGTAGCCGGTTGCGACGGTGATGAGAAAAACGACGAGCAGGCCGAGTAGAAGAGTGAGCAGAACGCTCATTCGCCGGACACCGCCTCGCACGTAGTAGCTGTGGTGCGGGGAGCCGTGTCCGGCCCGGGTTTATCGCTGTCCATGATTCCTCTGGGTCGTGTGTGTGAAGTTTGTCCGATACTACCGGGTCACGGCGCCTTCACGACGAGGACGGGAACCGGGCAGTCCAGCAACACGCGCTGCACGGTGCTTCCCATCAAGAATTTACCCACGGCGGATCGACGCTTGGACCCGATGACGACCATCCCCGCGCCGACATCGGCAACGAGATCGACCAGTGCGCCGGCCGGGTCGCCGCCGTCCGGCTCGACGCGCACGGTCGTCGATGCTCCCGGCAGCGTCCGCTCCACCTCGGCCTGCGCCGCACTTCGGTCCTCCGCCGACACGGAATCGCGGTCCACCACGGACAACACGATCAGTTGCGCCCCACGCAGCTCGGCCTCGGCAGCACCGCGTCGCAGCGCTTCGTGCCCCTCGGGTGTGTTGCTCATCGCTACTGCCACTGCGCTTGCTACCGCTGTGCTCGCTGAAGACACGGTCTCTCCCGTTGCTCGAATCCACCGAGGATTGCCCTCAATGTTGTGAACTGGACTAATCGGACAAACTGTATCTAACCTGACGCTGTGACACACCACACGAAAGGTCTCTGATGGCGATACCGCCCACATTGCTTCGAACAGTCGGTGCCCTGGCGGTGGTGGGAGCGGTGACCGTGGCGGGTATCGATGCCGCTCGCAGTGCCAGCGGCTCCGATGCCCGAGCCAAACTGACACTGATCGCTCCGGCTGCCGCGGGCGGCGGCTGGGATCTGGTCGCCCGCGAGTCGCAGCAAGCGCTGCGCAGCGATGGCATCGTCAACAACGCCCAGGTCGTAAACGTCCCCGGTGCCGGCGGCACCATCGGTCTGAGCCAGCTCGAGAACCTCAGCGGTCAGCCCACCACCGTGATGATCACCGGCACCGTGATGCTGGGCGGCATTGCGATCAACAACTCCGAGACGACTCTGGCCGACACCGTTCCGATCGCCAAACTCGCCGAGGACTTCGAGGTGTTCGTCGTCCCGAAGGACTCGCCGATCCAGAATCTCGAGGACATGATCGAGGCCTGGCGAGCGAACCCCGGTGGCCTGCCGATCGGCGGCGGGTCGCTCGGCGGTATCGACCACATCGTGGCGGGCCAATTGGCCCAGGAAGCCGACATCGATCCGGCCGCAATCAATTACATCGCCTACTCCGGCGGCGGCGAGGTCCTGACCTCGCTGCTGTCGAACACCGTCGGCGTTGCGGTCAGCGGGTTCAACGACTTCCGCGACCAGATCGAGGCAGGCAACGTGCGTGCACTCGCAGTGGCTGCACCCGAGCCGCTCGAGGGATTCGACGTGGACACGTTCATCGAACAGGGCTACAACGTTGACCTCGTCAACTGGCGCGGAATCGTTGCACCCCCGGGAATCTCGGACGAGGACCGACAGACGCTCGTCGACATCGTCACCGAGATGGTCGAGACCGAGCAGTGGGCAACGGCCGTCGAACGCAACCGGTGGAAGGAATCGGTCGTGACGGGAGACGAGTTCGGAGAGTTCCTCGACGTCGAACAGGCACGCATCACCGGAATTCTCGAAGAGTTGGGGCTGGTATGACAACAACAACGACCACCGACACCGGCACGTCCCGATCTTTCTGGACGGGCCGTAGCGGATTGATCGTTCCAGCGCTGCTCGTCGCACTGGGAGTGTTCCTGGTCTACGGAACCGTCACGATGGAGGTTCCGCCGACCGCCACCTCACCTGGCCCGCAGGTCTTTCCGGCCATCGTTGCAGGCGGCTGCTTCGTGGTCGCACTGTTGATCACCATCCAACTGATGGTCAAGCCCGACGTGATCGACCGCGGAGTCGACGCCGACGGTAAGCCGCACACCGGCACCGTGAGCAATTGGCGCACCCTGTCGATCACCGTCGGATCGGTGGCCTTGTTCATCGCCCTGCTCGACCCGCTCGGCTGGGTTCTCGCCGGAGCGTTGCTGTTCTGGGGCGTCTCGATCGGGTTGGGTGGTCGCCGTTACGTCTTCGACGCGGCAGTCGCACTGCTGGTTTCGAGCACCGTCCAGATCGTATTCTCCGCGGGCCTCGGCCTGACCTTGCCCGGCGGCGTTCTCGCCCAGATCTTCTGACGGAGCTGAATTTCCGATGGATTCATTGAGTAATCTTCTCGACGGGTTCGGCACCGCGCTGACTCCGATGAACCTGGTGTGGGTATTCGTCGGCGCGTTGCTCGGCACTGCTGTGGGCGTCCTGCCCGGTCTCGGCTCTGCCATGGCGGTGGCCCTGCTGCTGCCGGTCACCTTCACTCTCGACCCCACCGCTGCCCTGATCATGTTCGCCGGAGTATATTTCGGCGGCCTGTTCGGCGATTCCATCTCGGGCATCCTGATGAACACCCCCGGCAACAGCACCGCCATCGCCGGTACGTTCGAGGGACACCGAATGGCCAAGAACGGCCGCGCCCCACAGGCTTTGGCGACCTCGGCCATCGCGTCGTTCATCGGTGGCATGATCGCCACGACCCTGGTCGTGTTCTTCGCCCCGACGCTTGCGGCGCTGGCGACCAACTTCGGACCCGCCGAATATCTCGCACTCGCGGTGTTCGCGTTCATCGCCACCTCGGCGGTGGTCTCGGACTCCGCTCTCAAGGGTCTGACCGCCCTGCTCATCGGCCTCACCCTCGCGGTGATCGGTATCGACGGACCCTCGGGCGCTTCACGATTCACCTTCGAGGTGCCGGCCCTGTTCGACGGCATCCACATCGTCGTCATCACCGTGGCGATGCTCGCCCTCGGTGAGGTCATCCACATCGCGTCGAAGATCGGGCGGCCCGAGGATCGGTCGTTGATCAAGTCGCAGGGACGACCGTGGCTGAGCAAGGCGGAGTTCCGCGAAGCACTCCCGGCCTGGCTGCGCGGGACGGCATTCGGCGTGCCGTTCGGCGTCATACCAGCGGGCGGCGCCGAGGTGCCGAGCTTCCTGGCCTACGGCACCGAGCGTCGGCTCGATCGTAAACGCGAGAAGCCGATGTTCGGCAAGGGTGCCATTCGTGGCGTGGCAGGACCCGAGGCGGCCGGAAACTCCACGGCCGGAACGGCCATGGGCGCATTGCTGGCGTTGGGTCTACCGACGTCCGCCACGGCGGCGATCATGCTCGCAGCGTTCCAGCAGTACGGTATGCAACCCGGACCGCTCCTGTTCGAGCGCAGCGGCGATATCGTCTGGGCCCTACTGGCCAGCCTCTTCCTGGCGATGATCGTGTTGCTGATCCTCAACCTGCCGTTCGCACCGTTGTGGGCCCAACTGCTGAAGATCCCGAAGAACTACCTCTACGCCGGCATCTCGGTGTTCGCCGCCCTCGGCGTCTACGCGTCGAGTGCGTCGATCGTGGACCTGATGTTCATGCTCGGGCTCGGCATCGTCGGATTCATGATGCGGCGCTACGAGATTCCGCTCGCACCGGTGCTGATCGCCGTGATCCTCGGCCCGCTTGCCGAGGAATCGCTTCGACGCGCACTGGCCGTCAGCGAGGGCGACCCGTCGATCCTCGTCAGCAGCGGCATCACCATCGTGCTCTACGCCCTGATGATCATCGCCGTGGTGTTCTCGATCGTCAGCAAGATCAGGGCCCGCAAGACCGCGGACTTCTAGTGCGCTCCGCGCAGTGGTGTGGTTGAGCGCCCCAGAAGGCACTCAACCGCACCACTGCCGCAGGCACTCTCAGTGCTGAAGGGCGGGGTAGTCCGTGTAGCCCTTGGCACCATCGGTGTAGAAAGTGCTCGGGTCCGGCTCGTTCAACGGCAGATCCTCGCGCCAGCGGTAGGCAAGATCGGGGTTGGCGATCGCCGGACGGCCGACGACGACGGCATCACCGATGCCGTTGTCCAGGAGCGAAAGAGCCTCGTCGCGGTTGGTGATCTCACCGAAGCCGCTGTTGACCAGCACGGATCCGCCGAACGCCTGCCGCAGATCCTGAACCAGCTCACCGGCCGGATCTTTGTGCAGCACACTGAGATACGCCAGACCCAACGGTGCGATTCGATCCACCAACGCGCGGTAGGTGGCACGCACGTCGTCGGCGTCCGTCTCGAGGGCATCCTGAATGTTGTGCTCGGGTGAGATACGAATTCCCACCTTGCCTGCGCCCAGGGCGGCGACCACTGCCTCGACCACCTCGGCCACGAACCGCGCCCGGTTCTCCGGCGAGCCGCCGTATGCGTCGTCCCGCTGGTTCGAGGCGGGCGAAAGGAATTCGTGCAACAGGTAGCCGTTGGCACCGTGAATTTCGACGCCGTCCATCCCGGCGGCAATCGCGTTCTTCGACGCCTGGACGAAATCGGCGATCACCGAGGGCAGCTCGTCCTCGCGCAGCGCACGCGGGGTGGGGTACGCCTTCTTGCCCTCGTACGTGTGAGTCTCTCCCTCGATCGCAACAGCGCTGGGCCCGACGACCTCGCGGCCACCCGTCGTCGCCTCGTGGGTCACCCGACCCGCGTGCATCACCTGAGCGACGATCAGTCCGCCGTCGGCGTGCACTGCGTCGGCAACATTGCGCCAACCCTCGATCTGCTCGTCCGTCACCAGACCGGGCTGACCTGGGAAGCCCTGGCCCGCGTGGCTCGGGTAGGTGCCTTCACTGACGATGAGGCCCAGGGATGCGCGTTGCTTGTAGTGCTCGACCACCAGCGGGCCCGGCACGCCGTCCTTTCCGGAACGCACCCGCGTCAGCGGAGCCATCACCAACCGGTTGTCGAGCTTCAGGTCACCGAGCGCCAACGGGGAAAACAACTTCATGGATCTCTCTCCTCACGAGTGCGTGCACAGTCTTTGCCACTGCTCACTCCGAACCCGAAAGGTCCACCGAGCTATTCCGCCTCGAGATATTGCTCACCCCGAAAACAACAGTGGTGTGGCTGAGTGCCACACACGGCACTCAGCCACACCACTGCTTATCCGGTCGTTCCGCAGGCTCCACTCCTGCCCCATCCGGTCGTTCCGCAGGCTCCACTCCTGCCCCATCCGGTCGTTCCGCAGGCTCCACTCCTGCCCCATCCGGTCGTTCCGCAGGCTCCACTCCTGCGTTGCGCACTCAGAGGATGTACAGCATCTCCTGATACGTCGGCAGCGGCCAGAGATCGTCGGCCACCATTGCTTCGAGTGTGTCTGACGCAGAACGGACGGCAGCCATGGCGGGCAGCAGTTCGTCCTTGGCATGCACGGCCTCGGCCAGAGCTTCGCCACCCGGGTCGGCTTCCAGCGCGCCCTTCAATGTCGCCAATGCTGCGCGCAGCTCCGACAGTGGAGCCGAGACTGCTTGCAGCTCAGTCATGTCCACGTCGTCGACGCCTGCACCCTTGAGAGCGCTGACGTTCTGCGCCAGTTCGGTCTGGTAGCGCACCGCCGCGGGCAGGATGGACGTCTGGCCCATTTCCAGCGTCAACCGCGCTTCGACGAACACCGTCAGCGCGTACTGCTCGAGCCCGATCTCGTAGCGCGAGTGCATCTCTCGATGGTTGAACACCTTGTACTTCTCGAACAGTTCCATTGCCGACTCGGAGATCAACTCCGGCAATGCGTCGAGGGTGGTGCGCAGGTTCGGTAGTCCGCGCGCCTCGGCCTCGACCTGCCAGTTGTCCGAGTAACCATCACCGTTGAACACCACTGCCCCGTGTTCGGTGATGATCTCCGTCAGCAGGTTCTGCACGGCGGTGTCGAAGTCGGTGCCGTCGGCGACGGCAGTTTCGAGGTTGGTCGCCATGTAGTCCAGCGCCTCGGCCATGATCGTGTTGATCGTGACCATCGGACCGTTGACGGTCTGCATCGAGCCGGGAGCGCGGAACTCGAACCTGTTGCCGGTGAACGCGAACGGGCTCGTGCGGTTGCGGTCGCCGGGATCGGTGGGCAGCACGGGCAGGGTGTCGGCACCGATCATCATGGTGCCCTTGCCCTTCGAGGACGTGGCTGCACCCTTGGCGATCTGATCGAACACGTCGGCCAACTGATCACCGAGGAAGATCGAGATGATCGCGGGCGGAGCCTCGTTGGCCCCGAGACGGTGATCGTTGGTCGCCGACGCCACCGAGGCGCGCAGCAGACCACCGTACTTGTGTACCGCGCGAATGACGGCGGCGCAGAAGACCAGGAACTGCGCGTTGTCGTGCGGGTTGTCGCCGGGAACGAGCAGCGATCCGAGCTCGGAGTTGCCGAGCGAGAAGTTGACGTGCTTGCCCGAGCCGTTGACGCCCTCGAACGGCTTCTCGTGGAACAGACACTCCATACCGTGCTTCTTGGCGATCGTCTTGAACGTCGTCATCAACAGCTGCTGGTGATCGGCTGCGATGTTGCCGCGCTCGAACATCGGCGCGATCTCGAACTGTCCGGGGGCGACTTCGTTGTGCCGGGTCTTGGCCGGGATACCGAGCTTGAACAGCTCACGCTCGGTGTCCATCATGAAGCCGAGTACGCGCTCGGGGATGGCTCCGAAGTAGTGGTCGTCGAATTCCTGGCCCTTGGGCGGCTTCGATCCGAACAGGGTGCGACCCGCATTGAGCAGGTCGGGACGGGCCAGGAAGAAGTGCCGGTCGACGAGGAAGTACTCCTGCTCAGGACCACAGAACGAGACGATGTTCTCGATGTTCTCGTGTCCGAACAGCTTCAGGATGCGCTCGGCATGTCCGCCCATCGCCTGCTGCGAACGCAGCAACGGCGTCTTGTGGTCGAGGGCCTCACCGGTCATCGAGACGAACACCGTCGGGATGCACAGGGTGTTGCCGTTCGGGTTCTCGAGGACGTACGCCGGGCTGGTGACGTCCCAGCCGGTGTACCCACGAGCCTCGAACGTGTTGCGCAGACCGCCGTTGGGGAAGCTCGACGCGTCGGGCTCGCCCTGGATCAGCGTCTTGCCCGCGAATTCGGCGAGCGCACTGCCGTCACCGACGGGGTCGAAGAAGCTGTCGTGCTTCTCGGCCGTCAACCCGGTGAGCGGGTAGAAGACGTGCGCGTAGTGCGTCGCACCCTTCTCGAGGGCCCAGTCCTTCATCGCCGACGCCACCGCGTCGGCGACCATGGGATCGAGCTTCTTGCCCTTGTCGATCGTCGCCATCACGGACTTGAAGACCGATTTGGGCAGACGCTTCTGCATCACGACCTTGCTGAAGACGTTCTCACCGAAGATCTCGCCCGGCTTCTCGTCTCCGACGAAGCTGACCGCAGGCGGCACATACGCCTCGACGTCTTTGATCGCCTGCAGGCGTACGGTATTTCCACTCATGGCTACCCCTTGACAAGGTGCTGCTCCACAGCTGGATTTTGCGGAGTCCGACCCGGCGACTGTACGAATGCGACGTGGCGGTCGTGTTTCGTCGTTGTGTCCACTGCGATGCAAAACCGACGGGGAGGCAAAAACGGCGATCGGAGTTTCTTTCCCCGCAGACGGGGGTAACTCCGTAGCCGGCATAAACAACTGAAAGGCGTGTCCATGACCGACGAGTTGACCGTCCGGCGCGTGATCGACGCTCCCCCCGCCTCCGTGTTCACTGCGCTCGCCAATCCCGAGGTCCAGGCCGCGGTCGACGGCTCGGAGATGCTGCGCGGCGCGATCGACCCGACGCCTCTGCGCGCGGTGGGCGACACCTTCGCGATGGATATGTACCAGCCGGAACTGGGCGAGTACGTCATGGAGAACACCTTGTTCGTGTTCGAGCAGGACCGACGCATCGGTTGGATTCCCAATCGCCAGGGCATGGAACCTCGTGGCACGCGGTGGTCCTGGGAGCTCGAGGAGGTCGCCGACGACCGGACAGCGCTGACGCAGGTGTACGACTGGTCGCGCGTCACCGACCCGGAGTTCCGCAAGATGGCCGGGTTTCCGCGGGTGACCGAGGACCAGATCGTCGGCACCATGCGCCGGCTTGCCGACCACCTCGGCGTCCCGCTCGAAGACTGATCTCCAACGACAGGAAAGAACTCTCATGGTCGATGTCACCCGCACCTTCACCGCCGCTGTTCCGATCGAGAAGGCGGCCGCATTTCTTCGCGACTTTTCCAATGCGCCGTCGTGGGATCCCGGAACCCAGAGCTGCACACAGATTTCGGACGGGCCGGTCGCCGTCGGAACGCAGTGGCACAACGTCTCGAAGCTGTTCGGTATCACCACGGAGTTGACCTACACCCTGGTCACGGACGAGCCTGATCACATCGTGCTCGAAGGCGAGAACAAGACCGCCACCAGCGTCGACGACATCACGCTGACGGCAGAAGGTGACGGATCGACTCGGATCGACTACCACGCGCAGGTCGAGTTCAACGGTGCCGCAAAGGTTGCCGGTCCGTTCCTGAAGGCGGGTTTCGAGGCGAAGGTCGCGCCGGACACCGTGGAGAAGATGACCGAGGCGCTCGAGCGGCTGAGCTGACCGTTTACTTGCGCGCGACGATCGTGAAGTTGTCGGCCGAGCTCGTCTCGGTATCGGCCGCCACGATCGAACCGTCGTCGGCGAAGATCTCCACGATCGTGAAACCGGCACCCGACACCAGCGCCCGCACATCCGACAAAGTGGTGAAGTGCATGAACGGCGCGAAATCGTGTGCAGCGAGCGGAGCGACGGCCCAGGATCCACGATCGTCGACGCGGGATCTGGCCGACCACCAATCACGGACGCTGCGAACGACACCGGCAGGATCGAGCAGCCTCCGCCCGATTGCCGTCACTGCCCGTTTCGGCGAGAAACTGAATCGCTGCGTAGGCCTGCTCAGTTGAAACGGCTTCTCTCCGAACGACGGTCCGTTGCGGTTGAGGGTGGAGAACACCAACACTCCGGGATCGGCCAGTAGGCGACAGAATTCTGCGAGTACGCGGCCCCGCTCCTGGTGGGTGACGGTGTCTATTCCGTTGTTACTGAACACGATCAGGCCGAACTGGCCGTCGACGAAAGCCGTCAGACTGCGCGCATCGGCCACATGCGCCTGCAGGTCCGGGAAATTTCGACGGAACGCATCGATCATGTTGGGCGCGTAATCGATCGCTACATAGCGATCGCTCACGAGTCGGAGCAGAGCCGTGGTTCGCCCGCTGCCGACGCCGACGTCCAGCACCGGTGTTCCGCGCGCAACCGAGGCCGCAGCAACCAGCGCCGCCGCTTCCCCACGGTCGAGAAATCCATCGGTGGGGCCGGCGTACTCCTCATAGGCCGCGGCCACCCGAGCATTGTCGAACACATCCCGGTTGTGGTCTGTGGACATGCCGATCACCTCTTCTTCCCTGACCGCTGCCACACGCGCCTCGCCCCTGGGATCAGACGGTACCGGCGAATCCTGAGGCTCGCCTGAGGTAGCACATCTATGGCCTTCTCCCCGGCTGTGTGTGCATCATCGACGCATGACAACTTCGTACGACGCGTGGCCGGAACTTCCGATCGAGAGCTGGTCCGACACTCGCGACACGGTGCATCTATGGACCCAGATCGTCGGCAAGACCCGAATGGCACTGTCGCCGGCACTCAACCATTGGTGGGGAGTCGCGCTGTACGTCGATGCATCCGGACTGACGACATCGCTGATCCCACTAGGCGACCGCGGGCTCGAAATTCGTTTCGACTTCCTCGCCCACCGACTGGTACTGGCCACCACCGATGGTCAGAGCCGGACCATGAAGCTCGAACCCCGCACCGTCGCAGACTTCTTCGCCGAATACACCGACCTGCTCACGCAACTCGGGGTCGACGCGACGATCGTGGGAAAGCCTGTCGAACTGCCGCACGCCACCCCGTTCGCGGAGGACGTCGAACACGCCTCCTACGACTCGGAGGCGATGGAGAGGTTCTGGCGTGCCCTCGTCAGCGCACATCGCGTGTTCTCCGAGTTTCGCGCCGACTTTCGCGGCAAGTCCAGCCCCGTCCATTTCTTCTGGGGCGCTTTCGATCTCGCCGTCACGCGCTTCTCGGGTAGGTCTGCCCCACAGCATCCCGGTGGTGTTCCCAACTGTCCGGACTGGGTGATGCACGAGGCCTACAGCGACGAGGTCTCGAGCGCCGGCTTCTGGCCGGGCGGGGCAGCGGAGGGCGCGTTCTACGCCTACGCCTACCCGAATCCGGACGGCTACGACAGCCATCCGGCCGTCACTGCTCCCGCGTACTTCGATCGCGATCTCGGCGAGTACGTCCTCCCCTACGAGGCCGTGCGCACCGCCGAGGACCCCGATGCGCTGCTGCTCGCCTTCCTCGAGAACACTTACCGCGCCGCCGTCGAGACTGCCCACTGGCAGTAGGTCGGAGAGAGGTGGTCGCCGTTCCCCCCCATCCGGGGGTATTCCGCGGGTGACCCGGATCACTACCGTTCGTCGCATTCGGTATCGCACATTCGCCCGATACCCGACAAAACGGAGGAACCATGACCGCTGTCTCGCCCGGAGATCCGGGTGTCTCGACGCCGACCAGACCGGCGGTGCAGTCCAAGACCAGTGTCAGACGGGTCGCTGTCGCCAGTGGAATCGGTACGACGATCGAGTTCTATGACTTCTTCATCTATGGAACCGCTGCCGCATTGGTTTTCCCGACCATCTTCTTCCCAGCGCTCGGCAATACGGCCGGCACCGTGGCCTCGTTCGCGACGTTCGCAGTCGCGTTCATCGCCAGGCCCGTCGGTGCCGTGCTGTTCGGACACTTCGGCGACCGCATCGGTCGCAAGAAGACGTTGATCTCGACGCTGCTGCTGATGGGGGTATCCACGTTCGCCATCGGCCTGCTGCCCGGTGCCGAAACGATCGGCGTGGCTGCTCCGATCATCTTGGTGCTGCTCCGGTTCGGGCAAGGGTTTGCCGTCGGCGGTGAATGGGCCGGCGCGACATTGCTGACGGCCGAGTACGCACCGCCGGGCAAGCGCGGCTTCTATGCGATGTTCCCCCAACTGGGACCATCGGCCGCCTTCATCTTCTCGAGCGCGACGTTCCTGGCGACGGGACTGCTACTGGGCGATACCAACGACACGTTTCTGAACTACGGTTGGCGAATCCCGTTCCTGCTCAGCGCCGTCCTGGTACTCATCGGCCTCTACATGCGGTTGGCCATCGAGGAAACCCCGGTCTTTCGGGCCAACAAGCTCGCCGAGGAGCAAGCTCCGGCGACATCGGCACCGACCAAGCTGCCGATATTCGACGCGTGGCGTATCCAGAAGCGCGAAATCATCACCGCTGCAGGTGCATTGGCGTCACTCTTCGCATTCTTCTACATGGGGACCGCGTACCTGACGAGCTACGGCACCAAGACCCTCGGGTTCGACCGTCCGTTCGTGTTGGTCACCGGGATAGGCGCTGCGGTGATCTTCGGGGTCGCGATCGCGCTCTCGGCGACCTACTCCGATCGCGTCGGGCGGCGGCGCGTGATCATGGCGGCGTGCATCGTCGCGGTGCCGTGGTCGATAGCGCTGTTCCCGTTGCTCGACACGGGCTCACCGGAAGCGTTCGTGATCGGTATGTGCGTGACGCTCGCGATCTTCGGCGTTGCATACGGACCGACCGGCGCACTCCTCCCGGAACTGTTCCAGACTCGATTCCGTTATACCGGAGCAGGTTTGGGTTACAATCTCGCCGGAGTTCTCGGTGGCGCGATTCCGCCGATGCTTGCCGCACCGCTCACGGCCGCGTTCGGCAGCATCTCGATCGGCGTGATGCTGGCTCTGCTGTCGGTGCTGAGTCTGGTCTGCACCAAGCGATTGATCGAGACCAAGGATGTCGACATGGCGTGAGGGCCCACGACCCGACCGCCAACATCGAAGAACCGCGGCCACCCGGTAATCGGGTGGCCGCGGTCTTTATCAGCTCTCTACGGACGAAACTCAGTCGTCGCCACGGGGCGGCGGCTGAACATCGACCCCACCGGAGTTGTGCTCCGGTCCCGCCGCAGGATGCTCTGCCGGCACGCGACCGCGAGTCTTGGCGGCCTCGCTGTCCTTGGTGGCACCCTCGGCGAACTTCCGACGCCAGCTCTCCTCGGGACGGTAGGGGCCCGGCTTCGGCCGAACCTTGCCACCCGGGAAGGCCAATCGCGCGATGGTCCGCTGGACCATGCCCCACTGCTGGAAGAACGGTCCGGTGTTGTAGGGCAATTCGTAGCGCTCGCAGATGTCCTTGATCTTCGGCGCGACGTCCGAGTACCGAGTACTGGGCATATCCGGGTACAGGTGGTGTTCCACCTGGTAGCTCAGGTTGCCGCTCATCAGGTGGAACAGTGGTCCGCCGTCGATGTTCGCGGCTCCGACCAACTGACGGACGTACCATCCGCCGCGGGTCTCGTTCTCGACCTCTTCCTGGCTGAAGGTGTAGGCCTGATCCGGGAAGTGACCGCAGAAGATGATTGCGTTCGACCAGACGTTGCGGATGATGTTGGCGGTGAAGTTGGCGGCCACCGTCGAGAGGAACGTGCTCTCGACACCGCTGAGCCGACTGTCCAGCAGCGCCGCGGTCCTACGATTCTTGCCGAACCGAGCCGACCCACGCAGCTTGGACGCCAGCCGAGACCTCTTGCTCTCCGGCACACGACCGCCCGACGCCAGTTGCGCCAACGCGAATGCACCTGCGCTGATCAGCGGCCAGCCCACGTAGTCCTTGACGAACTGCTTGCGTGCCTTGACGCCGATGCCCTTGAGGTCCTCGACGAGTTCCTTGACCGGCTTCTCACCGCGGCGAATTGCTTCGATGTCAAGGTCGTGCAGAGCGACGCCCCACTCGAAGAAGGCCATCAGCAGAACGTTGTAGAACGGCTGGGCCAGGTAGACGGGACTCCACTTCTGACGTGGGTCGATACGCATGATCTCGTAACCGAGATCCTTGTCCTTGCCGCGAATGTTCGTGTACGTGTGGTGCACGTAGTTGTGCGAGTGCTTCCACGAGTTGGCGGTGGACGCGGTATCCCAGTCCCACACCGACGAGTGGATTTCCGGATCGTTCATCCAGTCCCACTGGCCGTGCATGACGTTGTGGCCGATCTCCATGTTCTCGAGAATCTTTGCGATTCCGAGGCATGCGGTACCGGCCAGCCACGCGGGCTTGCTGGTGGAACCGAGCAACAGCACGCGGCCTGCGACCAGCAGCTGACGTTGGGCTGCGATCACCGAGGTGATGTACTTCCGGTCCTTGTCACCGAGGCTGGCGTACACCTCGTCGTGAATGGCGTCGAACTCCTTGGCGAGTTCGGCGATCGTCTCGTCGCTCAGGTGCGCCAGCGGGTTCACCGGCTCATCGGTGTCGGTGACGCGCCTGGTGGTTTCGTCGATAGACATACATTCCCCTGTTCGAATGGAAGATCAGAGTTCGATTTCGATGTCGCCCTCAGCGGTGTTGACACAGATCCGAACCGCTTGCCCCGTAGGTTCGGAGATATCCCCGTTACGTAGGTCACGTAAACGCCCCTTCTTCAGGGTACCTACGCATGTGTGGCAGATGCCGATTCGGCAGCCGTACGTCAGATCCAGTCCGGCTTCCTCACCCGCGGCGAGAATCGTTGTGGCACCGTCGCATTCGACGTCCTTCTTGCTGTTGAGGAACTTGACGGTGCCGCCCTCACCAGCGTCGTCTCCGCCGCCGATGACCGGCTGAAAACTTTCGTAATGGAATCGATCCGACTCTCCCTGGTCCTTCCAGTACGAGCGCAGATCGTCCAGATGTTCGCCCGGACCGGAGCAGAACGACTCCCGCTCACGCCAATCCGGGACCAGTTCGTCCAGTTCCGACGCCTTCATCCGACCTTCGTCGCTGGTGATGCGTAGCTTCACCGTCAGCCCGTCGTGCTTGGCTTCCAATTCCTCCAGCGTGTCCGCGAACATCAACTGTTCACGGTTGTGCACCGAGTGCACCACAACTACGTCACGGACCTGGTCGTGATGGTCGAGGGCGCGCAACATGCTGATGATCGGCGTGATGCCACTGCCGGCGCTGATGAACACCATCTTGTCCGGAACCGGACTCGGCAGAGTGAATTCACCCTCCACCTCGCTGAGGCGCACGATATCGCCGGTCCTGATGGTGCCCACCAGATACGGCGAGACCGTGCCCGACGGCACCAGCTTGGGGCTGACGCTGACGAGACCGTCGACAGGGTCGGGATCGGATGTCAGCGAGTACGCGCGCCAGTGGTACCGACCGTCGATGAGTACTCCGAGTCGGACGTACTGCCCGGGCGTGTGGCCCTGCCACTCGAAACCCGGACGGATGTACACCGAGACGGCCTCCGACCCCTCGGGAACCACCCGCTCGACCTTCCCCCGAAGTTCGCGAGTGGTCCACAGCGGATTGATCATCGACAGGTAGTCGTCAGGCCGGAGCGGATTGAACAACGATCGGACTGCGCGCAGCATCGTCCGTCTTACAAAAGAAACCTGGGGCTTGGCCCCCCGTTCAGCCATACTCAACGGTAACTCCGAGAAGCTCGCCGTGCGTACGAATCGCGCAGACTCGAATCAGACTGCTACACAAAGTGAACAGAACACGGAGTTACCGCCGGTCAGCGCGCTCGCGAGACTCGATCACCGAGAGCGGCGCTCACTTTGCCGTACCAACCGAGCGGACGAGCCGGGCCTCGTGTCGGGACGTCCGCGAGCAAGGCCTCGGCCGTTTCCTCTGCGTCGATCTTGTTGTCGCCGATGCCGCCCGTGGCACCCCGTTTGGCCCATCCGACCACATAGCTGCCCGGAACCGGAGTGCCGTCGGCAGCGGTGATCCGTCCGCCGTCGTTGCGAATGGTGCCGGTGATGTCGTCGAACGGGACGCCCGGCGACGGAGTTCCGCGATAACCGATCGCGAGCAGAACCAGCTCCGTCGACAGAGTGACCGCGTGTTCACCCACCCCCACCTCGACGGACTCCACCGAGCCGTTTCCGTGCAGGGCGGATGGTGCCCGCCCGAACGCGAAGACGATGCGACGCCCTACGTTGTTTCCGGGTCGTTCCGCAGGCTCCACTCCTGGTCGCGAGCCGAGATCGACGCGCTCGGCCCCGGCCAGCGCCGACGCCGAGGCAGACAGCGGCAATCGATCGATAGCGTCGACAATTCCGTCCGGTCCTGCCACCACCACGTCGACGTCCGGTCGATCGACCAACGCCTTGCACTCGGAACGCGTGAATGCCGCGAACTCGGGGCCACGGCGCGCGAGAACAACGACCTCGGTGACGCGGTGTCGACGCAATTCGGCCAGTGCATGCGGAGCGATCTCGGTACCGTCGAGCCGGTCCGGGTCTGCGGTGAGGATGCGCGCTGCATCGAGTGCGACGTTCCCGTTTCCGATGACGGTCACCCGCTCGACGCCGGTGAGGTCGATCGCGTCGGCGGGGACGTCGGGATGCCCGGTGTACCAGCCGACCAGGGTGCGTGCACTGACGGAATTGTCGAGATCGATACCGGGGATGTCGAGCGCTCGGTCCTTGTCGGCACCGACGGCATAAACGACGGAGTCGAACTTTCGAGCCAACTCCACGTGATCGACGTCCTTACCGACCTCGACGCCGAGCTTCATCGTGACCCGAGGATGCGCGAAGATCCCCCGGAAGTGCTCACTGATGCGGCGGGTGCCGAGGTGATCGGGAGCGACGCCGTAGCGCGCGAGACCACCCGCGGTGTGCAATCGGTCGTAGAACGTGATCCTGGTGCCCGGCACCCGCAACAGGGCTTGCGCCGTGTAGCAGGCGGCCGGTCCGGTCCCGACGATGGCGATGCTGACCGGCGGCAGTTCGTTGACCGTCGACACCGGAAATTTGGGCTCACCCCACTCCGCTACTGCAGGCTTGTCGCGGTAGTAGTCGGCATTGATGTCGGCGTAGATCTGCTGATCCGGCGTCAAGCGGGACACGCGCGTGATCGCGTCCACCGGGCACGCGTCCGCGCAGGCCCCGCAGTCGATGCACGAGCGCGGATCGATGTAGAGCAGCTCGGTCTTACCGAAATCCGGCTCGTCGGGCGTGGGATGAATGCAGTTGACCGGGCACACCGACAGGCAGGATGCGTCGTTGCAACAGTTCTGCGTGATCGCGAACGGCATGGGTTTCTCAGATGTCCTTCACGGCCTCGAAAAGAGTGGTCAGAGCATGTGCAGACGACGGTAGATCATCTCGGCCGGCTTGGTGACCAAACCGCAGTCGAGGAGAAATGCCATCAGATGCTCGCTCGAGGTGCGCATCATCGTGTGGTGATGAGCGTTGTTCTTCGCTTCTTTCACGGCGCGGTCGACATCGAGGCCCGCAGCTGCGTAGACCTCCTTGTTGACCATGTTCGACACGATCAGGCGGGCAGCGATCGCGACGACCAACGCGCTGGCCTTACGGCGAGCCGGGCTCTTCCCCTCGATGTCTTCACGCATCTGTGCGCGCGCGAAGGTCATGTGTCGCGATTCCTCGACGACGTGGATCTTGCTGGTGGTGCGCACGAGCGGCAACACGTTCTCGCCGCGCATCCAGTCACGCTGCATGACATCGAGAACTTCTTCGGCGACGAGAATGCCGCCGTAGGCCACCTCCGCCGATGCGAGAGCCTTGAAGCCACGGCCGAGCTCGATGCTCGATCGACGCGGCAGGTACGCCTTGATACCCATCTTCTGGCAGGCGCGGGCGAACATGATCGAGTGACGGCATTCGTCGGCGATCTCGGTGAGCGCGAACTGGAAGTCCGAGTTCGAGGAGTCCTTGCAGTACTGATCGCGCAGAACCATCTGCTGCAGGATCATCTCGAACCAGATGCCGGTGCTCATGATCGAGCAGACCTCGTGGCGAGTAAGCGTGATGCGCTGCTCCTCGCTCATCTCGTCCCACAACTTCGTGCCGTAGAGGGTGCTCCACTCCGGATTGAGGCCGTAGAGGGAGGGATCGAGATCGGCCTCCCAGTCGACCTCCTCGGCCGGGTCGTACGAGAGCTGGGCGGCTGAATCGAGCAAACGCGCCGAAACATCCTCGGGCTCGAGAACGTCGTTCCTGGAGAGTGTGCTGGTCATCGCCGTCGTTCCTTTCATCGTCGAACAGGAGTGGTTAGCTGTTACGGAGATTACCAGGTACTTGCCGACACAGATAGTCACTCGTGCGGAATCGCCCCGATTCTTTTTTCGGGCCCCGGGAGTTCGAGCAACCACAGAACGGAGATTCACCGGTGACCGCAGCTCTACGCGCCGCCCTCGACCGCACCCCGATGCGGCTCTACGCGGCGGGAATGGTGTCGGCCAATGCCATCGGGGCGGTCATCGTGTTCGTGTTGGCGCGGTTCATCCTGCCGTTGCCCGTTGGCTCGGAGGAGATCCTTTCCGACCGGAACTACCTGGCGTTCTTCGTGTATCTGCCGGTCGCAATCGGCATCGGAATCGTGCTCGGACTCCGCGTCGCCGAGCCGCTCGTGCTGTGGCTGCATACCGGCGGTACGCCGTCGGAGGACACCGCGATCGCCATCGTGCGACTGCCGCTGCGTCAGCTCGGTGTCCACGTTCTGCTGTGGGCCCTTGGCGTCGCCGTGTTCGTGGCGGTCAATGCGTCGGCAGGCGCAGCGTTGTCGATCATCGTCGCCATCGCGGTCAGCTTCGGCGGGTTGGCGACCTGCTCGTTGGGCTATCTGGTTGCCGAACGAACGCTCAGGCCGGTCACCGCCGCGGTGATGGACGTCAGTGAGGTCACCGACACGGTCGCGCTCGGCGTCAAGCTGCGTGTCGTCCTCATCTGGGTATTGAGCACGGCCATCCCCATTCTGGGTCTCGGTCTCATCGGGCTCGGCAGATTGATCGACACCGTCATCCCACCCGAGGTCGACCTGTCTCCCGCGATGGTGTCGCTGTCCGCTATCGCCCTGGTCGTCGGATTCGGCGGCATGTTTCTGGTCGGACGCTCCGTATCGGACCCGCTACAGCAGGTCAGCTCCGCCATGCAACGCGTCGAAGCAGGGGCGACGGACACCCGCGTCGACGTCTACGACGCTTCCGAGATCGGCCGTTTGCAGAACGGGTTCAACAAGATGGTGGTCGGTCTCGACGAGCGCGAGCGACTGCGTTCTCTGTTCGGCAGGCACGTGGGCCACGACGTGGCGCAGCGGGCATTGGCGAGTGCTCCACGCCTCGGCGGCGAGAACAGGACGGTCGCCGTGCTGTTCATCGACCTGGTGGGTTCGACGGCGATGGCCGAGCGAGAGTCCGCGGAGGCAGTGGTCGATATTCTCAATCGGTTCTTCGCAGTGGTGGTCGAGCACGGCGAACGTAACGGCGGCTTCGTCAACAAGTTCGAGGGCGATGCCGCATTGCTGATCTTCGGCGCTCCGGTCGATCACCCCGATCCCGCCACGGCGGCACTGCGCACCGCACGCACCCTGGCCGTCGCCCTCGCCTCCGACGGCGGCTTCGAAATCGGCATCGGCGTGACGTACGGGCCGGTCATCGCAGGCAACATCGGAGCCGAATCCCGCTTCGAGTACACCGTCATCGGCGACACCGTCAATCAAGCGGCCCGGCTCACCGATCTCGCGAAAGACGACCCGAACACCGATGTGCTCACGTCGTCGGTCGTGCTCGATCACGCAACCGCGGGTGAGAGGAAGCACTGGAAAACAGGTGGCTCCGTGACGCTGCGTGGACGCTCCACACCCACGGTGCTAGCCGCACCCGTCCATCGGCACGGACCGCCCGCCACACCGTAGAAATTCGAAGGTTTCCCGTTCGGTGCCGATGGGGCATACCCCCCGAACCAACTCACCCATCGCGCATGCCGAGACATTGACTGGTACAACGTCTCTCGCTCCGAAAGGCACCCATGTCCGCAATTCTGTTCGGCTCGATCAGCACGCTCGTCGACACATCCGAACTGCAACGTCGCTCGTTCAACGAGGCCTTCGCAGCCCATGATCTGAACTGGAACTGGTCTCGTGAGGACTACCGTTCCATGCTCGGGTCGAACGGTGGTGCCGACCGGATCAGCGAATACGCGTCCGATACGGGCACCGAGGTCGACGCGGCCGCAGTGCACGCCACCAAATCGGAGATCTTCCAACGGTTGATCGGCGAATCCGACGTGAAAACGCGTCCCGGCGTTGCCGATACGATCGACTCCGCCAAGGCGAACGGCATCAAGGTGGGCTTCGTGACCACCACGTCCCGCGACAACATCGATGCATTACTGGCGGCCCTGAGCCCGGAGCTCACCGCCGACTCCTTCGACGTCATCGTCGACGCATCCTCGGTGGACGCAGGCAAGCCCGATCCCGCGTCCTACGAGTTCGCTTTGAAGACGTTGGGCGAGAACGCATCCGACAGTGTGGCCATCGAGGACAACGCCGGCGGCGCGGCGGCGGCAGCAGCCGCAGGCATCACGTGCGTCGCATTCCCGAACGAGAACACTGCAGGCACCGAGTTCGGCTCGGGCACCGACACCGTCGATGCACTCGATCCCGAGCGCGTGCGCGCTCTGATCTCGGCCTGACCCTTCATCCACCCCAGGAGTAATTGTGAGCAATCTTCAGGCCCAGGTAGTTGCCGGGGACAGGTCGTTTCGCGTCGAGGGATACGAGCGCATCGAGTACGACCTGATTTACGTCGACGGTGTCTTCGCCCTCGAGAACACCGAATTGGCCGACAGCTACCGTCCGTACGGACGCGCGCTGATGGTCGTCGACGAGTCGGTCCACGAGATCTACGGGGACCGAATCCGCGCGTACTTCGATCATCACGACATCGCGCTGACGGTGGTCCCGGTACAGATCAGGGAAACCGCGAAGTCGCTGGAGACCTTCGAGCGCATCGTCGGTGAATTCGACGCCTTCGGCCTGGTCCGCACCGAGCCGGTCCTGGTGGTCGGTGGTGGATTGACCACGGACGTAGCAGGTTTCGCATGCGCCAGCTACCGACGCAACACCCCGTACATCCGCATTCCGACCACGTTGATCGGCCTGATCGACGCGAGCGTGTCGATCAAGGTTGCCGTGAACTACGGCAAGCACAAGAACCGGCTCGGTGCGTACCACGCATCACAGAAGGTGCTTCTCGACTTCTCGTTCCTCGGCACGCTGCCCGAGGACCAGGTGCGCAACGGGATGGCGGAGCTGATCAAGATCTCCGTCGTCGGCAACCTGGAAATCTTCGAGTTGCTGGAGCAGTACGGCCCGGAACTGCTGCGTACTCGCTTCGGCCACCTCGACGGGACACCCGAATTGCGTTCGGTGGCAGATCGTTTGACGTACTCGGCCATTGCGACGATGCTCGAGCTCGAGGCTCCCAACCTGCACGAGATCGACCTCGATCGCGTCATCGCCTTCGGCCACACGTGGAGCCCGACGCTCGAGCTGACGCCGCCCGCTCCGTTCTTCCACGGTCATGCCATCAATATCGACATGGCACTTTCGACGACTGTCGCCGAACAGAGAGGCCATCTGTCCAGTGCCGACCGTGATCGAGTGCTGGGCGTCATGAGCAGCATCGGACTGGCGCTCGACAGCCCCTACCTGACACCCGAGTTGCTCTCGGAGGCAACGGCATCGATCCTCAAGACCCGTGACGGAATTCTGCGCGCCGCAGTACCCGACCCGATCGGCACCTGCCGTTTCCTCAACGACCTGGACGCGAACGAGCTGGCCGATGTGCTGACCTTGCACAAGAAGATCTGCCTCGACTTTCCACGCGCCGGCGAAGGCCTCGACATGTTCACCGCACCGACGCCGTGACTGCGCAGCCGCGACCGGTCACCCCGACGACAATCCTGGCCCGCGAGCTCGGCGAGATTGCCGCGCTACTCGACGCCGGGGTGACCGACGAGCTGACCACCCGTGTGCATCGGGCCCGCGATCTCGCGGCGGGACTCGACCCGTATCTCGACACCTGCACCACCTCCGAATCTGCGGCACTGGCCACGTTGGCGTCGCGGACCCGCTCTGCGGACTGGAGATCACGTGACGTGGTCTCCGGTTCCGGCCCCCTGGAGATGGAAATGCTCTCCGGCCATGTGGAGGGACGCTTCCTGGCGTTCCTCGTACACATGACCCGGGCGACGCGGGTGCTCGAGATCGGCATGTTCACCGGTTACTCGGCGCTGGCGATGGCCGAGGCGCTGCCCGCAGGCGGCGAGGTCGTCGCCTGCGAGGTGGATCCGTACGTGGCCGAGTTCGCGCAGTCCTGCTTCGCGGAATCGACTGCAGGATCTGCCATCACGGTGCAGGTGGGTCCTGCGCTCGACACCTTGCGCGGACTGGACGGGACGTTCGACCTGGTGTTCATCGACGCCGACAAGACCGGATATCGCGCCTACGTGGAGTATCTGCTCGAGAGCGATCTGCTCTCCGACGGTGCCGTGATCGCCGTCGACAACACTTTGCTGCAGGGGCAGCCCTACGCTGCACAGCCGAGCGAGAACGGCCGGGCTATCGCCGAATTCAACGACTACGTCGCCGACGACCCTCGCGTGGAACAGGTTCTGATTCCTCTGCGCGACGGCGTGACGCTGATCCGGCGCACATGATCCGCACCGTTGCAGCACTGATCGGCCTCACGGCCACCCTTCCGCTCGATCTTGCGGTGGTGGGGGTGGCGGCGCTGCGCGGTACCCGGCCCGCCACCCATCGAACCCGTTCACCCAGAACGATTCTGATCAGTGGCGGAAAGATGACCAAGGCCCTGCAACTCGCCCGATCCTTCCATCTCGCCGGGCATCGGGTGATCCTGGTGGAGTCGGCGAAGTACCGCTGGACCGGACATCGTTTTTCTCGCGCTGTCGATCGCTTCCATTGCATTCCCGATCCGGGTGATCCGGGATACGCGGAGGCCCTGCTGGACATCGTTCGCCGCGAAGGGGTCGACGTCTTCGTGCCCGTCGCAAGCCCGGCCGCGAGCATTCACGACGCGGACGCACGTACGCTCCTCGATGCGCACTGCGAGGTGATCCACGGCGACGCGGACGTCGTGCGAATGGTGGACGACAAGTCCCGATTCTCCGAGCACGCAGCGTCATTGGGACTGCGTGTTCCCGACTTCCGACGCATCACCGACCCCGCCCAGATCGACGAGTTCGAGTTTGCGCCGGGTCGTGAGTACATCCTCAAGCGAATCTCGTACAACCCGGTCGGCCGAATGGATCTGACGCGGTTGTCGGCGCACACGCCCGAGCGCAACTCCTCGTTCGCCCGGAGCCTGCACATCACCGAGGACGACCCGTGGATCCTGCAGGAATTCATCGCCGGACAGGAGTACTGCACACACGGCACGGTGCGCGAAGGTCGCCTTCAGGTGTACGGCTGCTGCGTGTCGTCTGCCTTCCAGGTCAACTACGACATGATCGACAAGCCCGAAATCCTCAGCTGGGTACACACATTCGTCTCCTCGCTCGATACCACCGGGCAGCTGTCGTTCGACTTCATCGAGTCCGCTGCCGACGGCCGGGTCTACGCCATCGAATGCAACCCGCGCACCCATTCGGCCATCACGATGTTCTACGACCATCCCGATCTGGCCGCGGCGTACCTCGACGACGATCATCCGATGATCGTGCCGCGTCCGACGGCCCGGCCGACGTACTGGATCTACCACGAGCTGTGGCGTCTGCTCACCGAGGGCAATCGAGCACCTCGTCTCCGCACCATTTTTCGCGGCAAGGACGCAATCCTGACCGGCTGGGACCCGCTGCCGTACCTGCTGGTGCATCACCTACAGATTCCATCCCTGCTGTTGCGCAATCTCGCGGCGCGTCGCGGCTGGTCTCGTATCGACTTCAACATCGGCAAGCTCGTGGAGAACGGAGGCGACTGATGGCACTGTCGGTCCTGGTACTCGTCGGATCTTCGGTGGACGAGTTCCACTGCGATCTGTCTCGGGTGTACGCGGGGGGCTTCCTCGACGCGCTCGGAGACGATCCCGCGTACGAACTCGAGGTGGCTTTCGTCTCCCCGGGTGGGCTGTGGAGCTTTCCCGGCGGGATCGACTCCGCCACTGTGGCTGCGGCACCGCAGATGTCCTTGGCTCAGGCGGTGGAAGTCATGTCTGCGTGGCACTTCGACGTCATGGTGCCGCAGATGTTCTGCCTGCCCGGCATGACGACCTACCGCAGCCTGTTCGATCTCATGGATGTCCCGTACGTGGGCAACACCCCGGATGTCATGGCCATGACGGCGGACAAAGCGCTGGCCCGTGCCGTCGTCGCTGCTGCCGGAGTCGCCGTCCCGGCCGGCGTGGTGGTACGCAGTGGCGGCACAGTCGATCTCGAATTACCCGTCGTAGTCAAGCCCGTCGACTCGGACAACTCGATGGGAGTCACGCTCGTCGAGGACAACGACTCTGTGGCCTCCGCAATCCGCGACGCGCTGGCGTATTCGTCGGCCGCACTGGTGGAATCGTACATCCCGCTAGGACGCGAGGTTCGCTGCGGCATCATCGCGGTGGACGGCGAGCTGGTGTGTCTTCCCCTGGAGGAGTACGCCGTCGACTCCGTGCGCACGAGTGCCGACAAGTTGAATCGGACCGCGGACGGGGATCTGTACCTGGTCGCGAAACAGCAGACCAAAGCGTGGATAGTCGACACCTCTGATCCGATCACCGAGAAGGTCTGGGCGGCAGCACGATCGTGCTATCGAGCGCTCGGCTGCCGGCACTACGGGCTGTTCGATTTCCGCATCGATCCCGACGGGGAACCCTGGTTCCTCGAAGCCGGTCTCTACTGCTCGTACTCACCCTCGAGTGTGCTTGCGGTGATGGCCGCGGCAGCGGACATCACGATCGACCGCCTGTTCGCGCACTCGCTCCGGGAACTGTCGGTGAAGGAGTTGGCATCATGACGCTGGGAATGGAGATTCGCAGTCTGGATCTGGACTCGGCTTCGGTCGACGACATGCGAACGCAGCTGGCCGAATACGGTGTACTGATCCTGCGTGACCAACCGATGGACGACCGACGCTTCATCGAGTTCCTTCGCCGGTTCGGTGATCTCATGTTCACCGAGGGTGAGACTCCGGTCCCGGGATTTCCCGACCTGAATGTCGTCAGCAACATCGGCCGCACCACGCCGCCGAAGTCGACGTTCCACGTCGATACGACGTACGTGCCGAATCCCCCCGCGTACACGGCATTACGAGCTGTGTGCGTACCGACAGCCGGCGGCAGCACACAGTTCAGCGACCAGTACTCGGCGTACGAGACGCTGCCTGCGGCAGCGAAAGAGAACCTGGCGGGGCGTACGGTGACGCATCGGGTGACCGGGGTGGCGTCGGACAGCGATTCCTCTGCCGAGCATCCTTTGTTCGCAGTACATCCGGTGTCCGGCCGCACTGCACTCGCGCTCTCGGCACCCGCCCGATGCGTCGCGATCAGCGGATTGAACTCCGAGGACACGCGCGAGACCATCCGGTACCTGTTCGAGCACTCCACTCGAGCGGACAACGTGGTGCAGCACGCGTGGGCTCCTGGCGATCTGGTGATGTGGGACAACCGATGTGTGATGCATCGGGCCGACCACAGCGGGGTAGTCGGAAACAGGGTGATGCACCGCGGAATGATCGCGAATGCGGAGAACACGTCGGTTATGTGACCGACGACTCAAAGAGTTGCTGGTTCACCTCACGCCCGGAGAATCGAGTCATGACTTCCCCTCTGTCGATCAGCCGCGAAACAGCCGTCGGCGCCGAAGCTCGCCTGTCCTGGATTCTTTCCGGACTCGCGGGGATGGTGGGGGCAGTGGCGTTCTTGCACTCCGCCGGTTATTTCGTGACCTTCATGACCGGCAACACCGAACGCGCTGTCGTCGGCCACTTCGGACACCCGGAGGGCAAAGAGGTTGCACCAGGCGCTTCGCCGTGGGCTGCACTGGCCCTGATGGGGTCGTTTCTCGCGGGCGTGGTGATCTCGTCGATCTGCAGGAGGCGCTACTGGTCGAACCATCCGCACGGGGCGACTGTGCTGACCACCATCGCACTCGCCGCAGCCGGGACGATCGATATCGCCATCTCCGGTTGGTCGTCCGCAAACGTGAACTTCTACCCGATTCTGCTGGTGGCCTTCGCACTCGGCGCTCTCAACACCGCATTCACGAAGAAGGAAGAGACGTACATTCCGCTCAGTTACGTCACCGGAACGTTGGTCAAACTCGGTCAAGGTATCGAGCGGCATCTGTTCGGGGGTGGGACGCATTACGACTGGCTGTGCTACACAGCCCTTCTCGGGTCGTTCGCACTGGGCGGGATGGTCGGTGCATTCATCGGCGTCGTCATCACCGGGCCGCAGGTCCTGCTTCTCACCGCACTGATCAGCTTCGGCGCGACGATCTTCACGTTCACCCACACCGAGCGAAAGTCACTGCTGGGCTGATGACGCGTGCGGCGCTATTCCGCAATCAGCGGTGACGATCCGACGATCGTTCTCAGCATCTGCTCCACCAGCGACCGGGGCAGGCGTGATCCGATGAGCACCTGGCGCTGAATCAAGCCCTCGATCATCACGACGAGTGTCTCGGCTTCCGCATGTGGGTCCTCTGAGTCCAGTGACGCAACGATCCACTGGGCGAACGTGACGAATGCGCCGCGCTGAGTATCGAACAACTCGCGCACCTCGCGATCGTGCTGAGCCTCGCCGAGCATGATGGCTCGCGCAATCACCCGCTTGGCGGCGTCGCCCGTCGTCATTGCTTGGATGAAATCCACGATTCGGGTCACCACCACGTCCACGGTCAGTGGTTTGACGTCGACCAGACTGCCGAACGTAGCCCCGGCAATCTCGAAGTCGCGGGCGAACAGTTGCCCCAGCGCCAAGTGCAGCAATCGACTTCTGGTGGGCGCGTGATAGTTGACCGAGCCCGGGCCGAGGCCTGCTGCTTCGTCCACCGCGCGATGCGTCAGCCCACGAAAGCCTTTGGTGGCCAGCACGTCGATCGCCGCTGTTGCGATCTCGTCGCGCCGCCGCACTCTGGATGCGTCGTCCTTGGGAGTGGCAGGACTCATACCGGGCAGTGTACTGACTGGTCGTTGACATGCCCTGAGCCCGCGACTTACTCTCAACAGAAGTTGAGCATGGGGGATAAATGAACAGGAAACCGACACGGCGTCAGGTCGTCGTGGGGGCGGCAGTAGCCGTGACCGCAACCGTCCTCGGGACTGCCTCGAGGGCGGCCGCGGCACCGACGGTGGGGTCTGCAGACGAATGCGGTGAGCGTTACCAGGGCTACCGCGACACCGACCGAGACCGGCCGTACGCCCACTACATGGCAGAGCACACGACTCCGGCACCGACCGTGGTGGCCGATACCTACGCAGGCCCCCCGCTCTCACCCGACGCGGTACCCGGATTCGACTCGATCACAACCGATCTCGCTCCCACCGGGTATTCCAGGGTCGAGACCGGATACGGGCAGAGAGCCGACGGGGTGACGTTCGTGGCGGTACGCACGGTGATGCCTCGGGTGACAGCGGCGATGTGGGACTGGTGGTTCGGATGGCATTCCACCGAAGCCGCTCGCTACAAGCTGTGGCATCCCGATGCCCACCTGTACGCCGCTCTCGCGGAGGATCGAACGGCACTCGACATACCCGACAAGGCCAAGTACGTCGGCAACACGACCTTCGTGGACGAGTACGTCGGGCCGAAACTGCAGCAACTCGGCATCGGTTTTCGTGACCCGATTGCGCACGGCTTCGACGTTCCCTCGGATCAGACGATCGTTTTCGGTCGAGTGGGAAGCTCCATCGCACCGGTGGACCTGGGATGGCTGGCCCATCAGGTCAGACCCGTCGACGGTGGTGCCGAGATGCGCAGCCGCTTCCACCTGAACCTGCGCGGGTTGCACGTACCGGACGTGAAGCAGGCTGCGTGCGCCGTCCGCCGGGGAGCGTCGGTGGATCCGACCGACCTCGTCCTCGGGCTCGATCTGGCCCGAGATCTGATGCTGCACTGCGGGCAGGAGATGAACCACCTCGCCGGCTTCCTACCGGAGCTGTACGCAGAGTTCGGGAGCTAGTGCCCCAGAAACACCTTGGCCAACACGATCAGCGCAGCGACTGTAGCGGTGGCCAGCCCACCGAGAAGAGCACGGAAGGTCAACGGATTGCCGCGAATTCGCTCCGTGACCATCTGAATCGTGGCGATGCGCACCACGATGACACCGCCGGCCAGCAGTTCCGACCACTGTGCCGGAATCACCGACAACCACCCGAGGGCAAGCATCAGCGCGGGGACGGTGCCGGAACTCAGGATCGGGACGGCATCACGTAGTTCCTCGACGGCCTTGAACTTGCGTTGCTCGTCGGTGGCATTTCCGTGCGCCTCGGGTATTTGACTACTGGCCACGAAATCGGCGAACACGTGCGCCAGGAACGTCGTCCCTGCCGTAGCCAGAACCAGGACCGCAGCTGTTCCGTGCTCGATCGAGCCGGGCGTCGACGCCGCGACCGCCGCGAGGATGAGGATGTTTCCGTAGACGTAGGCCGAGAGCCTCCTGGCTGCCCGTGCGGGCTCGAGGGGACCGTCCGCACGGGTCACCAACCGGCGGTACAACCGGGTTCTACGAATACGGGGCTCGGCGTCGGTCATGCAGCAGATCGTTGCACGGCCGAGGTGATCATCGGGTGGGCACGCCGAGCCGGCCGGCCTGGTAGTCCTCGAACGCCTGCAGCACCTCGGACTTGGTGTTCATGACGAACGGGCCCGCCATCGCAACGGGTTCCCGAATCGGCTTGCCACCGAGAACGAACACCTCCAGCGACTCCCCCACCGCTGACGCGGACATCTCGATCGTGTCGCCGCGGCCGAACAACGCCGTCTGCCCCATCCCGATCGGACGCTTCTCCGCACCCACTGTGCCCTCGCCCGCGAGAACGTAGACGAGTGCATTGAATTCGCGTTCCCACGGCAACGTCAGCGCCGCGCCCGGTGCGATCGTGCTGTGCGAGAGCGCAATCGGAGTGTACGTCGAACCCGGCCCCTGCAGACCCGCGATGTCGCCCGCAATGACACGAACCAGCGCACCGCCGTCGGGACTCGATGCCAAGGCCACCTTGCTACCGGTGATGTCCTGATAGCGCGGGTGCGCCATCTTGTTCTCCCGCGGCAGATTGACCCAGAGCTGAACGCCGTGAAACAGCCCGCCGGACAGCACCAGATGCTCCGGCGGGGCCTCGATGTGCAGAATTCCCCCACCCGCCGTCATCCATTGGGTGTCGCCGCCACTGATGATGCCGCCGCCACCGTGAGAATCCTTGTGCTCCATGATTCCGTCGATCATGTACGTGACGGTCTCGAATCCGCGGTGCGGATGCCACGGCGTGCCCTTCGGTTCACCGGGCGCGTAGTTCACCTCGCCCATCTGATCCATGTGGATGAACGGGTCGAGGGACGACATGTCCAGTCCGGCAAATGCGCGGCGAACCGGAAAACCCTCGCCTTCGTACCCCGTCGGGGCCGTCGTGACGGACCGGACCGGCCTGGGTACGGCGGTGGCGTCGGGCACGGGGATGCGGGGCAACGCGAGGATGTTGTCGACCGTCACTGCGGGCATGGCTTCCCTTTCGGCAGGGTAGTTGACTCTGCAACTACTGATCGAGCTCAACCTACCGGGGCCCGACGGTATTCCCGCCGTCAGCCCTGCTGGTCAGCCAGCCACTGCCGAATCTCGTCGGTGGGCTGCTCGACGATGTCGTCGAATTCCGAGTGCTTGCCCACGAACGCCTCCACCAAGGGACAGATCGGGACGATGCGTTTGGAGTCCGCCCGGGTGGCGTCGAGTGCCTGATGCACGAGAATCGTTGCCAGACCACGTCCGCCGTACGCCGCGTCGACCTCGGTGTGGAAGAAGATGCGTCGCGCATCCTCGTCGTCGACGAACTCGGTGAAGCCGACCTGTGTGCCGTCGATCGAGACGGTGAAACGATCTGCCTGCTGCGCGATCTCGACCTCGGCACCGGTTTTGTCGACCGTCATCTCGTGCTCCTCGTTCCTCGATGGCGCGAACCGCACCTGGTTGCTCACGATCGTGCACGATCGGCGGAAATCTGTCGATCGTGGCCGGTACCGAACGCCTCGGTCCGCCGCATTCCCGATCGACAGTCGCATACGGGGGTGCCGACCGGCCGATACTGCCTCTGTACGGTGGAGCGAAGGACCTCGACCGATGAATCATCCAGGGAAAGGAACTTCATGGCTCAGCCAGACAGGCTGGAGAAAGACCCGAACAAGGGTTTCGTGGCCCTGCTGGGGTGGAGTTTGGCCGCGGTGGAAGCACTGGACAAGTTCGATCGGCGCTACGTCGTCGTCGCCCCGGAGTGGGCCGAGGCGTACTGCACCGAGCACGACATTCCGTACCTACCGTGGAACTTCGAGCGACTCAACGATCGCTCGCTCGAGATCGCCGAGACGCTGCAGAGCAAAGGTGTGGACGTCGCGATCCCCCTCTACGAGGAGACGGTCGAGTGGGCCGGTGCCATCAACTCGGTGCTGTTGGGTAACCCTCGACTGTTCGGTCAAGCCATGTTGCTGCGCGACAAGGCGCTGATGAAGCGTCGGGCACAGTTGGGCGGCATTCGCGTCGGCATCTTCGAGGAAGCACACGACCGCGAGGACGTCATCCGATTCCTCCGCCGAGTCAATCAGACACTGCTCAAGCTCGACGGCGACCCGAACGACCCCATTCACCTCAAGGCGTTCGACAAAGCAGGATGCCTGGGCCACCGCGTCATTCGCACTCCCGACGAGGTCGACTCCATCCCGGAAGAAGAGTTTCCGGTGCTGATGGAATCCCACCTCGACGGGTGGGAGTTCGCCGTCGAGGCGTGGATTCACAACGGCAAGATCAAGTTTCTCAACATCTCCGAGTACGTCACGCTCGGTTACTCCGTATTCGTTCCTGCGACACCGGAGTTGGAGAAGTACCGCGAGCAGATCACCGTGCAGATCGAGAAGCTGATCAAGGCCTTCGACATCGAGTTCGGATTCATTCATCCCGAGTACTTCGTGACCAGCGACGGCGAGATGTACTTCGGTGAGGTCGCCTATCGCCCACCGGGTTTCAAGGTGTTCGAGCTACTGGAGCGGGCGTACGGCTTCAACGCCTATCAGGGCTTGGCGTTGGCGTTCGACCCGAAGACCACCGAGGAGGAGATCGACGCCTTCTTCCCGCGCGAGGTCGTCGATGCGACCGGCGTGGCCGGATGCTTCGGCGTCTATCCACGACGACGCGTCGTCAGCCATCTGGAAATTCCGGAGGAGACGTCCGGGCACGATTACTACGAGACCAACGATCTGTCGGCACCCGTCGAGGAAACCGTCACCAAGAGAACAGCGTTCGGCACCCACTGGGGACTGCTGTACTTCTTCGGCGAAGACACCTATGTCATGCGTGACTTGCTGAAACATCAGGAAGAACTGGACTTCTACGTGTGAGGCAACAACTCGGCAACGACCACGAACCCACGACGCAGACGATGACCGACTCTCCACCGGTCGACAAGGCTCCGGTCGACAAGGCTCTGACGTCGAGACTGGCCCAACTCGACCACGCCACCGAGGCGTTGGCCGGTGCACCCGAGTTCAGTAAGAACACCAAGGTGCGACGGGTTCTCGATGCGCTGCATCGAGTTCTGTTGCAGTCCGGTGGTTGTCACGCAATTCGTGAGCGCGCCGAGGTGCTCGAGAATGCGGGGCTCTTCGCGGGCACCGATTGGGCGCAGCCGGACATTCTCGTTCCAGGATTCGTGGGGCCCAGCCTGCGCAGCGGCAACGACGACACCTTCGTGCTCGAGGCGACCAGCGAACTGCGGATGGTCGCGATCGTTGCGGGCGAGTACGAGCATTCTGCGGTCACCGCCGAGGATGCCCGTCGGTTCCTTTCTCAGGTCCTCGCGGTCAATCTCGACGTTCTGTTCACACCTCCGTCCGAGTCGGAGCGAGTTCGCCTCGGTCGCACCGCGCATCTGATCCGTGATCTGTTCGGGTACGTGGCCGGGCAGATCGGGTACGACAGCGTGCTCGACGAGTTGGTCGAGGAAATCTGGCGGATCCTGCGGCAGCGCCCGATTCAGGTGGACACCATCAAGGATATGGTCACCCGCATCGCGATCTATCGCGACGACCCGACCGTCGACCTCGGCACCTCGGGGCAAGGCCTGGACCGGTTGATCACGGCCCTGTTCGGCACCACCGATGCGTGCCGAGAGGATCCGGGCGTGGAGGTGTATCGGTCGCGGCTCGAGGCGATGGACGTCGAAGCGCTGCAGTTCGAGGCCCGCGGATTCGCGCGAGCGATGCACGACACCGGACTCGTCTCGCCGTACCACGCGACGCTGACGCAGTACCTCACCGATCACTACTCGTACGTTCTCCCCGAGGCGTTGGGCCTGTCCGATACCGGTCGCACGTGTCTGACGCGCTACCCGGAACTGGTCCATCGCCTCATCGAGGAGACGGTGTACCCCGAGACCGCGCAGTGCCTCTACGGATTGGCATTGCTGCTCGATCGCGGAATTCTGCATCAACCGCCGATCGTGCCGTCGTTGTGGCGGCAGATGTCGCTGAAACTCGCGCCCGCAGTGCAGGACAAGCTGAACACCACGTTCGGGCCGGTCCCGGCACCGGAGTCTCGCTTGCTGGGTGGACTGTTGTCGATGCTCGGGCAACCGCTCGGCGTCGGTCAGGGCGACAACCCGACGTGCCAGTCGGCGCGGGCACTGTCGATGTGGGCCTACAACGATCCCGACTACCTCCTGCAGATGGTGGTGTGGGCGGCGCGTGACGAGGAAATAGTCATGCACTTCGAGGGGCAATCGATCTCGTCGACCGAGAGCGCCAGTGGAGTCGCCACATCGGACCCGGTGGATCTCGATCCGGTGTCACTGCTGCTGGTTCCGCACCTCGACCGCATCTACGCCGAGATGGTCAGGCGCTGCGCCGATCGCCCCGGCGATCCGCACCGCTGGGTCAACCCGGAGTTCCACGGGTGGTGGTCGGCTCGCGAGTTCCACATCGACGTCGACGTGGCCACCGGAAACATCGTCGACCTGGACGCATTCCTGCGGCAGTTCTACGCGGCGTATCACCCCGAGTACAACGGGCATCAGCCGCTGATTCATCCGCAGCCCGCCGGTGTGGCCGTAACCGACAGTGCTGCACGGTATGTGGGGTGGCACGCCATCACCATCCTGCGCGTGACCACCGACCCCGACGGCGTCATGCGGGTCTATTTCTTCAACCCGAACAACGACAGCGGGCAGGACTGGGGAGACGGCGTCGTGGTGGGAACGGCGGGCAACGGCGAACGCGCAGGCGAAGGTTCGCTGCCGTTCGACCAGTTCGCCTCACGCTTGTACATCTTTCATACCGATCCGCTCGAGAACGGCGAACCGGAGAGAATCCCCGCCGAGGACATCGATCGGATACGCGGCTACATCGAACGAAGTTGGGGCGCAGATCGATCGGTGCCCCAGGCCTGAGAACTGCGCTGCGCCATCGAGATCCGCAAACGCGCGCGCGTTTGCGCCTCGTGGTCGCTCAGTTCTTCTTGTCGAGCGACTCCGGCTTGTGTACGGCATCCTTGCCCGACTTGTCGCTCTCGACCCGGTATTGAGGCACGTCCTTCGAGGCCTTCACGGTTCTGCCTGCGGCTTCGGTCTCGGAGGTGATCTTCTCCACCACCGTTCCCTCGGTAGTGGTTCCGTGGGTCTGCCATTCGACCTTGTCGCCCTTGTGCAAGTCGTCTTTCGCCATGTTCGGGTGGTCCCTTCGTCGGTGATGTCCATCGACGGGTACCCGCGAGAGTCTCTGCGCAATCACCTGGTTCCCAGAGCCGGTGCCAGCGTGGTGAACCAGGCTTCGCGTAGCTGATCCTCGAACAGCGGCCATGTGTGTGCACCCTCGTCGCGCATGGAGACCGTGGCCGGAACATCGGCCCGGCGCAGTGCGTCGACGAAGATGGACGTGCAGTAGTTCACCATCGCCTCGACCGCCATTCCACCGAACGGTGGAATCGCACCCTCGGGGATCCGGTCCACCGGTCCGGGAAGTCCGCGAGACGAGCTGACGTACACCGCCGTTCCGCGCAGTCGTTCGACGTTGAGCGACGGATCGTGGTCGCGCCAGCCCTGGCTTCCCGGCAGCCCCCACATGTTGAACGGGTTGTTGAGACCGCCGGCTATCATCGCCGAGATACCCGCGGTGGCAAGCGGATTCGATGGTGCCGGGCATCCACTGAACGACGCGGCGGCGTCGAACACATCCGGGGCCTGGATCGCCAGATCCAGTGCGGGCCCACCGCTCATCGACAGTCCTGCCACACCGCGTCGACCGTTGGACCCATAGGCGGCGTCGACGGCTGCGGGCAGTTCGCGAGTCAGGTAGGTCTGCCACATGTTGCTGCCCAGTACCGGATCGGGTGTCTGCCAATCGGTATAGAAGCTGAAGCGACCTCCGATGGGCGCGACGACCGTGACGTTCTTGTCGAGAAAGAACTGTTCGACGCCGGAGTTGTTGAGCCAACCCACACCGTCTTCGTTGCCGAGTGCACCGTTGAGCAGGATCAGGCTCGGGGCAGGTCCGCCCTCCGGCGAATGCAGAATCTCGTTGGAGACGACGCGATTCATGGACGGGGAGAACACGTTCAGCACTGCACGGGTGGCCGACACCTGATGGATCCCGACGGCTCCCGCCGCTGCGTCGGCCGATCCCGAGTTGCCCGGCAGGGCCTGGGCCGACGTTCCGGCCAGCAGCATCGATCCCAGCACGGCGACCGTCACCACCGCGGCGGATCGAGTTCGCTTCTTTCTCTTCAGTCCCACTGGCAACATCAGCACCATACGAGGGTCGCACGGATTCCGCTTTCTACCGCTAACGATCAGATTACGAAACCGATCGGTTCGTACGCTTGCTCGACGCCGTCACGGAGTCACAGCACGAATCCGTGCGGCCTGCAGAGTCAGGTGGTCACGCTCGGCCAGCGAGGGAGCCGACTGCGCTGCGCGGGCGTACAACTGCGCGGCCTGCGTGAGGTCTCCCGCCTTCTCGTGCAGATGCGCGGCCGCCGCTGTGTGCCTCGGGACCGTGGAATCGACCTCGGCCAGCGCCGCGAGCCCGGCGGCGGGTCCATCGGCTTCCCCGACGGCCACCGCGCGGTTGAGCTGCACGACGGGGCTGTCGGTGAGGGCGAGCAACTCGTCGTACCACTCGACGATCTGCACCCAGTCGGTCTCCTCCACCCGCATCGCGTCGGCGTGCAGGGCAGCGATCGCCGCCTGGGCCTGGAACTCACCCAACCGATCTCGGGCCAGCGCCGTCTGCAGAATCTGCACGCCCTCGGCGATCAGTGCTGTGTCCCAACGGGATCGGTCCTGTTCAGCCAAAGGTACGAGTTGACCGTCGGATCCGGTTCGCGCCGAACGGCGCGCGTGGTGCAGCACCATCAGCGCCAGTAGACCCGCCGTTTCCTCGTCGTCGGACAGCGTCGACAGCTGCCGAGTCAACCGGATGGCCTCCGCCGCGAGGTCGACATCTCCGGTGTACCCCTCGTTGAACACGAGATACAACACCCGTCGTACCGTGCTCAGGTCGCCCGGCGCATCGAATCGCACATCACGCACCGCACGTTTTGCTCGGCTGATCCGCTGCGCCATGGTCTTCTCCGGCACCAGATACGCCTGCGCGATCTGCCGTGTCGTCAGTCCGCCGACGGCGCGCAGGGTCAGTGCCACCGCTGCCGCCGGAGTCAGCGCAGGATGCGCACACAGGAAGAACAACTGCAGCGTGTCGTCGACGCCCCCCACGCTCTCCGGTTCCGGCTGTGCCGCCAGTCGGTCTTCCCGATCTCGACGCGCCTTCTCCGAGCGCTGTCCATCGAGAAATTTTCGCCAGGCGACGGTGACGAGCCAGCCCTTCGGGTCGGTCGGCGCGTCACCTGCCCCGGTCGAGAGTGCCCAGGTCGAGGTCGCCTGCACCAACGCCTCCTGCACGGCGTCCTCGGCCGACGCGAAGTCCGCTCCGCGGTGGACGAGGACGCCGATCACCGCGGGCGTCAGTGCCCGCAGCACTCCAGGATCCATGATGATCGTCAGTCGGCGATCGTGGGAGGAGCCTCCATGAACGGACGTAGCTCGAGCCACTCGTCGATCGGCTTCCCACCGGCACCGGGCGCTGCCGACAGCTGCCCGGCCAGCTCGAGCGCGCGATCGTAGGAGTCGACGTCGATCACCATCCAGCCTGCGATGAGGTCCTTGGTCTCCGCGAACGGACCGTCGGTGACCGGAGGTTTCCCTTCGCCGTCCGAGCGCACCCACGTTCCCTCGGGGGCCAGAGCCTGCGCGTCGACGAACTCGCCGGTCTTCTCGAGCTCGGCGGCGAAATCTCGCATGAACTGAATGTGGTCGTGCACTTCGGCCGGGGTCCACCGGTCCATCGGGATCCAGTCGGCAGGCTCGGGGGCTCCGCGGTAATGCTTGAGCATGAGGTACTTGGCCATGATGTCTCCTAGCGTCGGATGCAGCCATTCTTTCTGCATTCGACCCTGGGACGTAACCGGTCCGCAGAATTCGACACGTTCGAGAAGAAAATTTTCTCAGCGCATCGTGCGGCCTGCCGAGCCGAGCATCTGCGTAGCCTCCACCACTCTCGCCGCCATCGCCGTCTCGGCCGGCTTGCCCCACGATCGGGGGTCGTAGGCCTTCTTGTTGCCGTACTCGCCGTCGACCTTGAGGACCTGGTCGTACTTGCTCAACATGTGCCCTGCGATGGACCGGGTGAAGGCGTATTGGGTGTCGGTGTCGATGTTCATCTTGATCACCCCGCTCGCCACCGCGGAGGCGATGTCTTCTGCACTGGATCCCGATCCACCGTGGAACACCAGATCGAACGGGTTGTCCTTACCGGTCTCGGCTCCGACGACGGCCTGGATCTCGGCGAGAATTTCTGGGCGGAGATGCACCGAGTCAGGGTTGTAGACGCCGTGCACGTTGCCGAAGGTCAGAGCAGTCATGTATCGACCGCGCTCCCCTGCACCGAGCGCGGCGATCGTGGCCCGAGCATCGTCGACAGTCGAGTACAACTGTTCGTTGATCTCGTGTGAGACGCCGTCCTCCTCGCCGCCGATGACGCCCACTTCGATTTCGAGGATCGTGTTCGCCTCCACCGACAGATCGAGCAATTCTCGAGCGACACGCAGGTTCTCGTCGAGCGGCACCGCCGAACCGTCCCACATGTGCGATTGGTACAGCGGGTCGAGTCCGCGTCCGCGTCGGTCGATGGCGTCGGCCAGCAGTGGCCGAACCCAGTCGTCCAGATTCTCGGCGGGGCAGTGATCGGTGTGCAGCGCAACCGAGATCGAATAGTGTTGCGCCACTTCGTGGGCGTACTGGGCGAGCGCCTTGGAACCGGCGAAACGGTTCTGCACGGCGTTGCCGGAGAGGTACAGCGCGGTGCCGACCGACACCTGGATGATGCCATCGCTCTCTGCCTCGGCGAAGCCCTGCAGCGCTGCATTGAGCGTCTGCGAGCCGGTGACATTGATCGACGGGTAGGCGAACCCGCCCTCCTTCGCACGGTCGAGCATGGCCGCGTACTGATCCGGACTGGCAATGGGCATGAGCTGTCCTATCTTTCGGGTGCGGCCGGTATTCCGGCCGAGGTCGCGGCGCAGCCGCAGGAATTGCGATGGTTGAACGTGGTCGGCACTCGGATCGACCGAGGCTTCTCGTCCCGCCCCTCGATTCGATTCAGCAACAGGTCGGCTGCGGTTCTTCCTATCGTCTGTACGTCCTGAGCTGCGGCTGTCAGGCGAGGCTCGAACAGATCGGACCATTCGAAATCGTCGTAGCATACGAACGCAAGATCGTGCGGAATCGACAAGCCAAGGGCACGAACGGCTTTGAGTGAACCGATAGTCATCGAGTTGTTCATCGACACCAGTGCCGAAGGCCGGTTCGAGCTCGACATCAGTGCGCGTACATGCATCTCGGCCACCTCGACGTTGGACCTACCATCGAGAATCAGTCCTGGATCGAGGTCGACTCCCCGATCGGCGAGCGCGCGGGCATAACCGTCGAACCGTTCGTTCGTGGAGGAGATTCCTTCGATTCCGCGGACGATCGCGATGCGACGATGGCCTGCATCGAGGAGGTGGGCGGTGAGCTCGTAGGCCGAGGCCTCGTTCTCCGGTCCCACCTGATCGCAGGGAAGATCGAGCATCCGGTCGATCAACACCAGAGGGGTACCACTACGCACGATCTCCGGAATGGTCTTCGACTCCGATCCTGCTGCGGGAGCGAGGATCATCCCGTCGACCTGACGGTCCAGCAGGGAATCGGTCACTCGCCGCTCGGACAACGGCTCGTCGTGGGAATCACCGAGAATCAACACGTATCCGGCCTCGGACAGTCGTTGCTCGACGGCGTGTACGAGGCTGCCGAAATAGGGATTGGTCAAGGCGGCGATCGAGAGCCCTACAGTATTGGTCCGACCCGCGGCGAGTGAGCGGGCAACAACGTTGCGTCGGTAGCCGATCTCGACAATTGCCGCGTCGACGCGTTGGCGGGTGGTCGGGTTGACGTTACGGGTGCCGTTGAGAACATGCGAGACAGTCGACACCGACACTCCGGCGATGCGGGCGACATCGTCCATCGTGGGCACGTCAATCGGCCCAGCGCTGTCTGGTCCGCGAAACCGTCATGTCAGACGCAGGATTCGATCGGCGCGGCCTGCGGTCGACCCGATCAGTTCCGCATTGCGTTCGTCCGAGCCCAGTGCCCAGAACTCCGCATCCTCGTGCGACTTTCCGTATGCCTCGTGCCGAGCTACCAGGCGCTCGTGCCGAACCCGTGTGTGCGGAGCCAGAAACCAGACCTCGTCGATCATCGACCGCGCAGCAGGCCACGCGTCGGACTCCATCAGCAGATAGTTGCCTTCGGTGACCACCAACGGAACAGTCGACGGAACCGGAACGGCCGACCCGATCGACTCCTCGATCTCGCGCCTGAACCTCGGTGCGTACACGATGGGGTCACCGGGTCGCTGGTCGTGAATCGCCGCGATCAGTCGCGCGTATCCACCGTCGTCGAACGTGTCGTGTGCACCTTTGCGGTCGAGCCGGCCCAGGTCGATCAACACCTCGTTGGCCAGGTGGAACCCGTCCATCGGAACCAGCACTGCGCGCTCCGGCCCGAGCGCATCGACGAGTTGCTGCGCCACCGTGGACTTTCCGGCACCGGGCGCGCCGGTCAGGCCGAGTATGCGCCGTTCTCCGGCGACGGCGAGTCGCCCGGCCAGCTCCACGAGCTCGCCGAGGGTCGCTCTCTGTACGTCCTGATCAGTGCTCACCGTTGTCGCTTTCGAGTCCGTCGGTAGTGAAGTGTGTCAGCGGAAGTTCGTGTAGCCATGCTCGGGGTCCGACCACCGAACAGCGCAGTGCCGCAACGCGAGCCGACCTGTCGATGCGCTCGGCCAGAGAGCCCGACTGCGTCGAGTAGTAGGCATATGCGCCGTGGAAAGCATCTCCGGCACCCACTGTGTCGACCGCTGTCACCGGCTCCACATCGACCGAGCCGGACGACCCCTCGGTCCACCATTCGACGGGCTCGCTGCCGTGGGTGGTGACGACGGTATGCACGCCCGCTCCGACGAGTGCCGCTGCAGTGGTAGCCGTGTCGGAAGTGCCGGGGGCGCGAAAGTCCGCCGAGCACACCATGTCCGTGGCATGCGGGATCAGCTCGCTCATCACCGGCTTCCACCGACCGGCGTCTACGACCAGGGTGGTAACCCGCGCCGCCGCATGTTCCGCGGCGGCGCGGGCGATCAAGGGGTGATGCCCGTCGACGAGGACGACATCGGCACCGGCCACTACCGTCTCGAGATCCTCGGGCGGTGAAACTTCGGAATGCACGGCGTCCGCCGAGACGACCGACCGCTCACCGGTCGACTCGATCACCGTCACGGCCGAGACGGGCACCGACCTGCTGGTGCCCAGGGCCGCGTCGAGCACTCGGACGCCGAACGCAGCCATATCGGCTTTGACCAGCTCGGCCACCGGGTCGTCGCCGAGTGCGGTGACGAGCACGGCCGTGCCGCCGAGCGCGGCGAAGGTGACGGCCGCGTTGGCGGCCGGCCCTCCCGCCGCGACGAACTGCGCACTGGACGTGATCTTCTCGTTCGGTGCCGGAGCGGCCGACACTCGATGGATGACGTCGAGTGTGGCCAGTCCGACGAAAACTCCTACCGGAGCGTCCCTTTCAGACGCCTGCGCGTTCATCGTCGGTCGGCTCCTCCGCACCGGTCATCAGCGCAACGACCTCGGACATGGTGCGATTCTTCGGATCGACGACGCCGGCGCGCTTGCCGAGGCGGTGAATGTGAATCCGATCGGCAACCTCGAACACGTGCGGCATGTCGTGGCTGATGAGCACCACCGGTATGCCGCGGTCACGAATGGTTCGGATCAGATCGATCACCATGCCCGATTCCCGCACGCCGAGCGCGGCCGTCGGCTCGTCCATGATGATCACTCCGCGTCCGAACGCCGCTGCCCGGGCAACTGCCACGCCCTGACGCTGACCACCGGAGAGGGTCTCGACTGCCTGATTGACCGACTTGATACCGATCTTCAGATCCTGCAGATGCTTCGACGACTCCTCCCGCATCCTCGGCATGTCCAGACGCCGAAAGAGGCTGCCGCTGATGCCCTTACGCTTGATCTCGCGTCCCAGATAGACGTTCGAGGCGATGTCGAGCGCCGGAATGACGGCCAGGTCCTGATAGACCGTCTCGATGCCGGCCGCTCGCGCGTCACGCGTGTTCTTGAACGACACCGGCGATCCGTTCATCAGAATCTCACCTGAATCCGGAATGACAGCTCCGGCCAGAGCTTTGATGAGACTGGACTTTCCGGCACCGTTGTCGCCGATCACCGCCAACACCTCGCCGGCCCGCAACTCGAAATCTGCACCGTTGATGGCCGTCACGCTGCCGTAGGTCTTGACCAGACCACGCGCTTCCAGAGCGAGGGGGGCATTCACTGTGACCTCCTACGTGCGAATTGATCGACGGCCACCGCGACGATGACGAGAATGCCGGTCGCGATGTTCTGATACAGGCTGTCGACGCCGGCCTGGGTGAGCCCGTTGCGCAGCACACCGACGATCAGAGTTCCGACGAGAGTCCCGATGACGGTGCCGCGGCCACCGAACAGGCTGGTTCCACCGATGACGACCGCGGTGATCGTTTCGAGGTTGGCGTTCTGATACGCATTCGGGTCGGCGTTGGGGATCCGACCGAGTGCTGCCCATGCCGCGATCGCCGCAATGACACCCGTGACGATGTACACCGAGAACAGCACGCGACCGGACTTGATGCCGGATCGATCCGAGGCCTGCGGACTCCCGCCGACAGCGTAAATATGCCTACCCCAGGATGTTTGGGACAGGGCGTACCACATCACGGCGTACACCAGCAGCATCACCACCACGCCGTAGGTGGTCGAGAAGGTACCGATCTTGAACGAGGTGCCGAGAAATGTCAGCGGTCCGCTCGGCACCTGATAGGTCTCGGATCCGGCCAGCAGTCTGGTGGCCGCTTGGATCGCCGTGAACGTGCCGAGCGTGACGATGAACGGTGGCAGTCTCAGTACCGTCACCAATCCGCCGTTGATCGCGCCGAACGCAACGCACACGGCGAGCGTCGAACCCAACGCGACGACCGGTCCGTTCGCCCCGGCCGACTGTGCCATCACGATGGTTCCCATCACCGCGACCGCACCGATCGACAGATCGATACCGGACGTGAGGATGATCAGGGTCTGGCCGACGGCGAGAATGCCGACGACCACAGACTGCTGCAGAATCAGAGAGACGTTCTGCGGGTTGAGGAACGAGCTCGAAATCGAGCTGAACACGATGATGGCAATGACGAGTGCGGCCAGTGGCCCGAGCAGCGGTTCACGCAGGATCGTGCCCACGTTGAACCGGCTCGGTGCCTTGGGAGGCGCAGCGGTATCGGTACTCACGAATCAGATCCCTGTGTTCGCCGGTACGTCGCGATCAGCCCCAGCAATTCGCTTCGCCCCACGCGGTGTCCTGGGATTCGATGCCGGCTACCGGCTTGTCGGTGACGAGCTGCGAACCGGTGTCGTTGAATCCACTGGGCTTGGTGCCGTCCTGAGCGAACTTCACGACCGCGTCGACGCCCTGCTCGGCCATCTTCGCCGGGAACTGCAGCACCGTTGCGCCGATGATGCCGGACTTGACGTTCGCGATGCCGGTGCAACTACCGTCGATGGAGCCGATGGTGATCTGATCGGCGCGGCCGGCGGACTGAATTGCCTGGTACGCACCAGCCGCGGCGGGCTCGTTGATCGTGTAGAGCGCGTTGACGCCGGGCGCACGCTGCAGCAGGTTCTCCATGGCGGTCTGCGCCTTGGTCTGGTCGCCGTTGGTGTTCTCCTGGCCGACGATCTCCGACGAGCCGTCGGTCAGGCCCATTCCTTCGAGGAAGCCGTCGTGACGGAACGTATCGACAGTGCCGCCTGCGGTGCCGTCGAGCATGATGACCTGGGGTGCAGTGGTTCCGAGCGTGCCCTTGACCCATTCGCCCTGGCTGACGCCTGCCGCCTTGTTGTCGGTCGCGAACGTGGCGTCCACCGCGTCCTCGGGGTCGGTGGCAGTGTCGAGGGCGATGACGACGACGCCGGCGTCACGAGCCTTCTTGATCGCGTCCAGCACTCCGGTCGAGGAGTTCGGAGTGATCAGAATTCCCTTCACGCCCTGTCCCACCAGGTTCTCGATGGCTGCGACCTGTCCTTCGTTGTCACCGTCGAATGCACCGGCCAGAGCCACCAACTCGGCACCACTGGAATCTGCCTGCGCCTGAGCGGCCTCGCGCAGCTTCACGAAGTACGGATTGGAATCCGTCTTGGTGATGAGCCCGACCTTGACGCTGTCCGAGTCCGAGCTGCTGCATGCGGTCAGGCCGAAGACGAGTGAACCGGCCATGAGCACGGTCCCGATCGTCAGCGCAGACTTCCGACGGTGATTGAACATGTGGACTCCCTTGTCCCCTAGCCACGCGGTCGCGTCGCTCGATTGCAGGAGCCTAAGGCGCATACAAGCGCTTGCGCATGCGCTTTCGCGAAACAAACTCGGAGTCTTTTCTGACCGACCGGCTGACCGGTTCGTGACGGGGGTCACTCGAGTCGGCGTTTGGTCCTCGCCGATCAGCCCTCGCCCCCCAGATCTCGCAAACGCGCGCGCCTTTGCCATCTGCGCGCGAAATAGTGCCCGATCGCCTCGCTATTCCGCTCGCATCTGACGAATGCGCGCGCGTTTGCGCAGTCGATCAGCCCCCGCCGACCAGCCCACGCAGATCAGCCCACGCAGATCAGTCGGCCCGCGTCTCCGACGAGTCCTCGCCCACAACCGAATTCGGCTCGTCGTAGGTGACCGTGATGTCCTGGAATCCCTTGTTACGCTGCGCTTCTGCCTGACCGGTATAGGAGTTCTTGTCCCCTTCGGTGAGTTCGACGTTGTCGGTGAAGGGCGTAAGCAGCGCTCGGGGGTGCAGGTGATCGACTCGCACGGCATTGATTTCGATGCACAGCACGATCAGCACCGATGCGACGTACAGAAAGCCCAGCAGACCGAGGACGATCGCGAAGATTCCGTTGGCGGCGCTGGCATTGCCGACGACGTAGCGAATGTAGATTCCACCGAAGGATTGCAGCGCCTGCCAGATCACGGCGGCGATCGTCGCACCGGGCAGCACCTCGCGAACAGTCAGTGCACGTGCGGTTCCGATGCGAAACGCTGCTGTGAAGACCATGACGTTGACGATCACCGCACCGATCAGTGCCAACGCACCGCCCGCGAACCCGAACACACCCGAGGACGCGACTCCGTTGAGGACGGTCAACCCGATGATTGCCGTGCCGACGGTGCTCAGAAGCAACAGCCCGCGCAGACGTCCCTTGATCGGATCGGGTTGCTCGTTTCGGGGCACCGACCACGCGGTGTTCATCGCGTACTGGGCAGCCAAGGAGACTCCGAGTCCGCCGTACAACGACCCGACGACGCCGATGACGATGGCGGTGGTTCCGCCGCTCAGGCGATCGGGTTGACCGAGTTGATCACCGATCACGGGGATTTGGCTCATCGCCGAATCGATGATTCGGGTCTGCAGTTCCGGATCGCCGGCCAGCACGATCCCCAACACCGTGGTGAACAGCAGCAGTAGTGGAAACAGCGAGAGGAACGAGTAGTACGCGATCAGAGCCGCGAGATAGCCGCCTCGGTCGTCGAGAAATTTGTACAGCACTGCCAGCGGAAAACCCGCCGACGGGTGTTTGCGCTGATAACTGTCCACTTTCGCGACCATCATCGGTCGAATGTATCCACAGCCGACGTCGCGGAAACGTCGACGGCACGTGTGACCTAGATCTCTTCACGCACACGTGCGCTTCGGACGGCCGCCCTCGACTAAGTAACCAGTACCAACCCAGGACGAGGAAAGGAACTCACATGAGCTTCATCGACAAGGCCAAGAACGCAGCAGAAGACGCCATCGGCAAGGCCAAGGAAGTTGTGGGCGACGCCACGAACAACAAGGACCTCGAGGCAGAGGGCAAGAAGGATCAGGGTTCGGCAGGCGTGAAGAAGGTCGGCGAGAACATCAAGGACACCTTCAAGTAAGTCGTTCCGCAGAGGGGACCGTCGATCGCACGATCGGCGGTCCCCTCTGCTGTGCACCCGTATAAAATGCACAGGACCGGCTGTAGCAGCCGGCAGGGCGTCCAGCAGACGGCGCATGTTCATGAATCTGTCCGGTGAACGACGGCAGAGGTCCCATGCGAGAGGACAGTGTGAATGTCGCAACAGTCGACCGATAGACACCCTGCCAGTACGTCCCATACATCGTCGCTCGCCGAGTTCGCGCGGTCCCTACGCGATACCCGTCGTTCGATGCCCGAGACGATCAGCGAAATTCTGCGTACTGCGATTCGGCTCATCCCAGGAGCGACCGTCGGTTGCGTCACGACGGTGAGCAAGGGTGAGCGAACCGTCGTGGCATCCACCGATCCTGTTGCCGAGGAGCTGTGCCGACTCCAGTACGAGCTCGACGAGGGCCCGATTCCCACCGAGGTCCGTCATTTCGACGTCGTCGTGTCCGACGACCTCACGTCCGAACCGCGATGGCCGGAATTCGCCGTCCTTGCCGTCGGCGAAGGTTTCAAGTCACTGGCCGCATTTCAGCTCTACAGCAATGCCGATGACCTCGGCGCGTTGGTCTTCTACAGCGACGAACCCGGGGCTTTCGACGCCGATGCCGTCGAGATCGGTGAGGCGCTCGCCGCCCACGCCGCGATCGCGATGCTCGGTGCCCGCGACAACGAACAGTTCCGTGCCGGCTTGGCCAGCCGCGACATCATCGGCCAGGCCAAAGGGATGATCATGGAACGCTACGATCTCGACGCGGTGCAGGCCTTCGAGCTGCTGGCGAAGCTGTCGCAACAACAGAACCTGCCGTTGCACAGGGTGGCTCGCGATCTCGTCGAGACCGATCACCCGCCCAACTCGACCTTCTGACCGGCCCCAGGTTTCGATTTCCGCGTACGAGGAAGCCTGTGGGTGGTACCGGCTCACAACACGCGGTACCCGCGGGCGGTTATGTCGTTGAGCCAACAGCGATCGACCGCTCGTCGCTAATGCTCCGGTTGGCACCTCGGACACCACCATGTTCGACGCCGATCGGGGTCACCAGGGACCTCAGCGACCACGCGAACGAGCGTCCCACATCGCAGACACGGCTTGCCTGCTCGTCCAGCGACCCAGTGCGAGCGTCCTCGTCGTGTGTCGCCGGTCGTGACCTGCATCGCTCCCGGAACGGTCGCGGAGTGACGCATCGCCCGCTCGAGCAGCGCGACCAATTTCTCGGCATCCACGTCACTCGATCGAGTCCACGGCCACACTCCGCGTAGGAAACACAGTTCGTTCGCCCATAGATTGCCGGGCCCTGCTATCACCTTCTGATCGAGCAGAGTCGCGATGATCGGCCGATCCGCCTCAGCAACCACGTTGGCTACCGCCGTGTCGGTATCGAACGTCGGCTGCAGAGGGTCCGGACCCAGATGCGCAACCAGGGCATTCATGTCGGGTGTGAAGCCGTAGTCCACCACCGGCAACAGAATTCCGTAGGCAGTGGGCCCGTCGGCCACGGCCAACTGCACGCGAACGTCCGGACGCACACGCTGAGGAATCGATCGACCGGCCCGCACCACCGTCCACGAACCGCTCATCCGCAGGTGTGTATGCAGCGTTGTGCCGTCATCGAAATCGGTGAACAGATGCTTCCCATGGGTTCGATGCGCGACGACGGTTCGCCCGGCCAGATTCTCCACCGCATGTGCCGGCACGTTCAATCTGCCGGCCCGTAAGGTGGTGCCGTCCAAGGCTCGACGCAGCCTCGCGGCCAGCGCGAACACGGTGTCACCTTCGGGCATGCCTGTGGTGTATCCCTACTTCCGGATATGCAATCCTGCGCTCCGCTACGGCGTAACCGAGGATCGAAGGATGCCCGACGGCGTCGGCCGCAACACCGATGCGAGTTCCGTCAACGGAACCGGAGCCTCGACGAGGGCTTCCCACGGATACTTCGCGCCGGTGTCGTGCAGGAACGCAACGGCCTGATCGAGATGCCGCGGTTCGTAGTTGTGGACGCCGGTGACCGTCAGCCAGTTTCGGACCACTGTTTCGGGATCCACGGTGATCGGTGGACCCGGCGCAACGGAACCGGCGAGCACCAGGCGGCCGCCGACATCGAGTCTGCCCAGCGCAGCCTGTACAGCGGGCGAAGAACCGGAGAAGTCGATGGCCACATCTGTCGGTGCACCATCGTCCTCGCAGGCTCCGAATTCACGGGCTCTGTCCTGCCGTTCGGGGTCTCGATCGAGCACGCGGACCGTCGCACCTCGCTCGGTGGCCGCTGCCGCAGCAGTGATGCCCAGCATTCCGGCGCCGACGATCAGCACCCGTCGTCCGTCAAGAGCACCCGCCGCGTCGAGAGCCGCCATGACCGTGGCCGTCGCACACGCAGCCGGTGCGGCGACGGCGTCGGGCATGGTCTCGGGCACACGAGCCACTGCAGTGCCGCGAGGAAGCACGATGTGCTGGGCGTAGGAGCCACTGAGAACCCATGCCCCTTCGGCAGATTCGTGCCCTACCTTGCGCACGGCCGAGCATTTGGCCGTGAAACCTTTGTCGCATCGGCTGCACCGGCCGCACGGCACGGTGACCGACCACACGATTCGATCACCCACCTCCGCAGGGGATGTCACATCGCCGACGATTACCACGTGGCCGACGGCCTCGTGCCCGAGTACCGACGGGCACGCACCGGTCCTGCGTCCCGACACCGTGTGCAGATCGCTCCCGCACACAGTCGCAAAATCGATGCGGACCAGCAGGTCACCCGATTCGAGTGTGGGAATCTCGATGTCCCACAGATCGATCCCACTCCCCGTCCATACGGCGGCCTGTGTCAGACCAACAGTGACCTGATCCATCCGGAGATCCTTTCCACGATGTACACGACGACGAAGATGACGAGAACGATCGCACCGGCGACGTCGAAGTTCAGAGTACGAATCGACTCGAAGAGCAGGAAGCCGATACCGCCGGCACCGACGATCCCCAGGATGGTGGAGGTACGGATGTTCACGTCGAGCAGATACAGACTCGACCCGACCATCGCCGGAATAGCCTGTGGAACAACAGCACTCAACGTCCGATTCCACCACCCGCCACCGACCGACGCGACGGCCTCGAGGGGGCCGGGATCGATCTCCTCGATCGCGTCGGCGACGAGCTTGCCGAGGAACCCGACAGATCCGATGGCCAGTGCGCAGGTTCCCGCCACCGGGCCGAGTCCGAGCGCCGCGACGAACACCACCGCGAGAATCAGCTCGGGAACAGCCCGCACCAACAGAATCCAGGACCTCGCGCACCAATACACCACGGGATGCGGAGTTGCGTTGCGCGCGGCCAGGACTCCGATGGGTATCGACAACACGATCCCGATTGCGGTGGCCACAACACCGATGGCGATGGTCTGGACGGCGGCGTCGAGCAGGTCCGATCCCAGGGACGAGAAGTCCGGTGGGATCATTCTTCCGAACACTTCGACCGACGGCCCGATCCACGTCAGCAGCGACCGCGGATCCAATTCGAGCACCACGAACGACGACACCACCGCGACGACGAGCACCGCCGACGCTCCGATCCGCATCAGTCGATCGCGCTGCGGACCGGCCGCGGACGGAACCAGCAGCATGCGGCGAAGAGCCATGGCCGCCAACTCCATTGCCGCGATGATCACCAGGATCACCAGCACAATTCCGAGAGCACGCGGGTAGATCAAACCACGCAGGGCGTCCTGCAGTGCGAAGCCGATACCGCCTGCCCCGACGAAGCCGAGGACCACCGACATGCGTAGGTTGATGTCGATCCGGTAGACGAACGCTCCGATCCATGCCGGAACGACCTGCGGTACAACCGCATTGATCATCTCTCGAAAGTAGCCCGCCCCGGCGGCGCGCAGTGCCTCGCGCGGTCCCACGTCGGTCTCCTCGATGGCATCGGCGAACAGTTTGCCGAGCATGCCGATCGAGTGCAGCGCGAGGGCGAGGATGCCGGGCAGCACCCCGATTCCCAGCGCCCTGACGAACAGCACCGCGAACAGCAAGTCCGGCATCGCCCGGCAGAAGGTGATGATCGCACGAGCGACACTGTGCAGCATCGGATGTGGTGAGGTGTTCCGCGCGGCGAGAAAGGCCAACGGAACCGAGACGATCGCCGCAAGCACGGTACCGAGCACCGCCATGAGCAACGTCTCGACCGCAAGTGAGACGATCCGGCCGGTGTCGTCGACGCGAGGCGGCAGCATCCGCTCGACAAGGTTGCCGACGTCGTCGAGACCGTCGAGCAACGTGGTCGGCGCAAAGTCGATGTACCCCGCCGAGAGCACCGTGACAACGAGCGCGACGACGCCCAGCGCCGGGAACAGCCATCGACGTCGCCGCGGATCGTTCTGTACTGCAGCGTTCGTGGGCTTCGGTTCGAAGGTGACGGTCACGTCGGTGCCACCGCAGAGATGTTCCCGGCGTCGGGGGCTATCCGCTGATAGATCGGCATGATGTCCTCGCGCTCGAGCCCTGCTGCCGGGCGATCGAGCACCACCCGACCGTCTCGGAGACCCACGAGTCGGTGCGCCCAACCGAGCGCGAGATCGACCTGATGCAGTGTGCACACCACCGTCAGCTTCTCCTCGCTGCACACCCGCTGCAACAGTTCCATGACCACGCCCGCGTTCTCGGGGTCGAGGGAGGCAACGGGTTCGTCCGCGAGCACGATCCGCGGTCGCTGCATCAGGGTGCGTGCGATCGCCACCCGTTGCTGCTGCCCGCCCGAAAGAGTGTCGGCGCGGCGTTCGGCGAAGTCCGCCAATCCGACTCGGTCGAGACAGGCCCGAGCCTCTTCTCGCATCACCTTCGGGTAGGTGAGTGCTCCGTAGCGCGGAATCGACAGGCGGCCGATGCCTCCCACGAGTACGTTCTCGAGGCAACTCAACCGACCGACGAGATTGAAGTGTTGAAAGATGAAGCCGACATCTCGGCGTAGCTCGCGCACCCGGCGGCGGTTGGCCAGATCGACGCGAATGTCGAGTGCGGTGACACTGCCCGAGGTGATGGGATGCAGACCGTTGATGCATCGCAGTAGCGTCGACTTGCCGGAGCCCGAAAGCCCGAGCAGCACCAGCATTTCACTGCGGTGCACATCGAGGTTGACGTCCGCAAGCGCGGTGGTCGACCCGAACGTCTTGGTGACATTGCGGACGCTGACGACCACGTCGGCCCTGTCCAAGGAAGTGGACATCGTCAGCCCTTGCACTTCTCGGAGCCGGTGATCTCGCAGACGTTGCGCACACCGTCGTAGTCGCTGTCCTGTGCGGGTACGACGCCCCAGGCATCCTCGTCGGTGATGCGGCATTCTTCGGCGCAGATGCCGTCGGCGACGAAGGCATCCGAGTTCATACCTTCGCTGAACACGTCCTGAAGCTTCGCGATGGCGTCGGCACCCAGATCGTCGTTGGCGGCGAAGAGCGAACCGGCGATCGTATCGGACTTCCAGACGGTCTTCAGCTCGCCGGGTGCAATCTCGCCGTTGTCGATCATCGTCCGGTCGACCATGGTGTCGAACGCAAATCCGGCGTCGCAATCGCCCGCCTTCACAGCAAGCACCGATGCATCGTGCCCGCCGGCATAGATCGGGGTCATGGCGGCCGAGATGTCGGTCTCCGAACCCGAGGCGATCACGTTGTCCTCGATCAATCCTGCTGTCGGATAGAGGAATCCGGATGTCGAACTAGGGTCGACGAAGCAGACATTCTTGCCTGCGTAATCGGCAAGACCGTTCACCGATGCATTGTCGGACCGGGCGATCCCGTAGGACTGATAGCCGGGCTTGCCACCCTCGTCCTGGACGACGGCTCCCAGCGGCGTCATCTCGGCCCCGTTGATGCCGGCTACGACGTAGGCGAACGGGCCGAAGAATGCGATGTCGACGTTGCCTGCGATGAGGCCCTCGACCACGCCGGCATAGTCGGAGGCCTGGATGAACTCGACCTTCGCACCGGTCTCCTTCTCCAATCGTGTGATCACCGGGTCGTAGCTGGCCTTCAGATCGGTCGAGTTCTCGGCGGGAATCGCAGCGAGCGTGATGGTTTCGGGAAACCCTTGCTCGGTGGTGGCCCCCTCGGACGAACTGGAGCACCCGGCAGCGACGAGAGCCGCAGCAGACAGTACGGCCGCGGCGGTCACGGCACGACGGCGAGAGGTGGTGTTCATGGCAATGATTTCCGTTCGGTGAGGTTGGGTCGAGTGAGTGTTCACGGCAGAACGATGGGGGGAAGATCGGCGACGCTCTCGAGCACGTGGGTCGCGCCCGCCTCGCGCAGAAGGTCCTCGGAGTGAGCTCCGCTGAGCACACCGACGAGAACGGATGCGCCGGCGCGGCGACCGGACAAGATGTCGCTCGAGGTGTCGCCGACGACGGCGACGGCAGCGATGTCACTGACCTCGGCGCGCAACGCAGCAGACAGGACGAGATCGGGGTGCGGCCGGCCACGACCGGCATCACCGGGCGCGAGGAAGGCGTCGGGCAAATCCTGCCAGCCGAGTGTGTCGATGATGCGCTTCTGTGTCGGTGCCGAGAACCCTGTTGTCAGCACGACACTGATGCCGGATTCACGAAGCTTCGTGATGGCCTGGGCTGCACCCGGAACGGGCGCGATGCCGTCGTCGATGCGGGCGTCGTAGGCAGACTCGAATTCCCGGTTGGCGGCCTGGGCGCGATCCTCGGATCCGAACAATGCCCGGAACACCTCGATCTTCGACTGCCCCATGGTGTCGAGTACGTAGCGTCGGGCGTCGTCACGTTCGGGTCCGTCTGTCGCCAGTCCGACGGCCGTCGCCGCGGCGTCGAATGCATCGAGTACGAGGCCGTCGTCGGTGACGGTCGTTCCTGCCATGTCGAGGACGACGAGTTCGATGTCGATGCTGGTGTTCGAGGTGGTGGAGTTCGGCATGGGGAAGAGACTGCCGTTTGGTATAGACCATTGCGTGGAACTCGGGTGAACGAGTCATGAACGTCGCGCAACAATTAGGTCTAGACCAATTGATGCTATGGTCGGATCATGGTTGTGACCACCGAACCCCGGGTGCTCAAGCACCAGATCGTGCGCGGAAGTCTCGATGCGATGCTCGACGGCATGTCCGCAGGCGACGCTTTTCCTTCGGAACGTGATCTCGCCGATCGATACGACGTCTCCCGCGAGACGCTGCGCCAGGCAATCCGAGAACTGTTGGTAGCCGGTCGAATCGAGCGTCGTGGGCGCGCGACGGTGGTGGCCGAGCCCAAGGTCGTACTGCCGCTCGCCATCGGCTCGTACACCGAGGCAGCGCGCGAGAAAGGCATGAGCGCAACCCGAATCCTGGTGGGCTGGGATACGTTCCGCGCCGATGACACTCTCGCGGATCTGCTCGGAATCGACGTCGGTGCAGAGGTGGTGCAACTCGAGCGCGTCTTCACCACCGGCGACGTCCGAGTGGGCCTGGAAACAACTCGCATTCCCGCGTACCGAATTCCAGGGCTGCAGGACAGCTTCGATCACCGAACGTCTCTGTATGCCGAATTGCGTACGCGAGGAATCACCTTCGGACGTGTCGTCGATACCATCGAAACCGTCCTCCCCGACGCCCGAGAAGCCGCACTCCTCACCGTAGACACGAGAACACCGATGTTCCTGCTCGGCCGCGTCTCCTACGACACCGACGGTATTCCCATCGAGCACAGACGTTCGCTCTATCGCGGAGACCGGATGACCTTCACCGCTGTCATGGATGCCTGATATGACCACGAAATACGACGTCGTGATCGTCGGGGCCGGGATCGTCGGCCTCGCCCACGCGTACCACGCTCACCGACGTGGCCTGACCGTAGCAGTGGTCGATCATGCGGACCGGGTCGCGGGCGCGTCGGTACAGAACTTCGGACACGCCTGCATCACAGCGCAATCCGGTGACGCGCTGGAGTACGCCAGGGCCGGTCGCAGTCACTGGCTCGAGCTGGCCCGCACAGCCGGCTTCTGGGCTGCGGAATCGGGAACACACTGCGTTGCCCGCCACGAGGACGAGTTCGCAGTACTCGAGCAGTTCGCCGAGTTGCGCGGCCCCGACCACACGGTGTTGTTGGACCGACGCGAGGTGCTGGACCGGCTCCCGATTGCCGACACCGATGTGGTGGGTGGCCTGTACATGCCGATCGACGTGCAGGTGGACCCCCGCACCGCCGCGCCGGCCATCGCGCGCTGGCTCGCCGACTGCGGGGTGGACTTCCACTGGCGCACCGCTGCAACGTCGTTTGCTCCGGGCATCGTCCACACCTCGCGCGGCGACCTGCACGCAGGCACCACGTTCGTCACCGTCAACCACGACATCGATCGACTGTTCCCCGAGTATGCGGAACGCGGCGGACTGGTGCGATGCCGTCTGCACATGATGCGCGCGACCCTCCCTGTGCGCGCACCACTCCCCTCTCCGCTGTTCACCGGCTGGTCGCTGCTCCGGTACTCGGGCTTCGAGAACCTTCCCGCTGTCGCAGACGTCGCCGCTCGCCTGCAGGCCGACCACCCCGACTACGTCGAACTCGATCTGCACCAGATGTACACCCCGCAGCCCGATGGGTCGATTCTGTTGGGTGACACACATGTTCGCGAGATCACCACGTCCCCGTTTCAAAGCGAGGAGGGGTTCGAGGTGCTGCTCACGGAAGCGAAGTCACTGTTCGGAGTCGACCGCGTCGACGTCACCGAACGGTGGCAGGGCACGTACTGCTCGGCACCGGGTTCGGAGTTTCTGCTCGAAGAACCCGTCGATCGCGTGCACATCGTCACCGTCACCACCGGCATAGGAATGACCACCAGCATGGGCCTGGCGCTGTCGAGCGTCGACAACGCTCTGACGCCGGTGCAGCGGCCGGACTCCCGTTCTCGGCTCACCGCGCACAACTGAGCACATCTTCGTGTCAAAATGTAGTCATGCCGCCCGTCGTCCGTCCGTACCGAGGCGTCGCCGCCGACGAACGCCGACGTGAACGGCGTGAAAAGCTGCTCGAGGCGTGCATCGACGCCGTAGCGGAGTCCGGTGTCTCCACCGTCACGGTCGACGACATCTGCACCCGCGCCGGCCTTTCCAAGCGCTACTTCTACGAGAGCTTCGGAGATCGCGACGCCATCCTCGTCTCCGCCCTCGACGACGTCATCGATACCGTGGGAACCGCGCTGAACGAGCTCGAGCAGAAACATGGATCGGCGGAGGACCGCGTCGCACACACCGCCGCGGCCCTGGTACGCGCTCTCACCGCCGATCCACGGGCCTCCCTGCTGTACACCGCGGCATCGGCCAACCCCGCACTCGATGCCCGACGCCGACAGATGGTCGACAGGTTCACCCCGCTACTGATGCGAGAAGTACTCGACGCAGATCCCGGAGACCCACGCGCGGAAGCAGCCACCGTACTGATGGTCGCCGGCACGACCGAACTTCTCGACCGGTGGCTGCGCGGCACTCTGACATTCACCGAAGCCGAGTTCGTCGACACGTTGACCGCACTCGGCGTCGCCTTGGCGACAGCGTTCTGAAGCAGAGGGACCGCACCTGGTTGTTCAGGATCGAACGCCATCGGCGGAATCCCGCGAATCGGCGACGATCGTGAACACTCAGGTGCGTCAGGCGAGTTCACTTTCATGTTGGGAGGCAGCGGAGTTGGCGGCTCTGGTGCGCGCGCGATGTACCGAGCCGAGTACGACGTCGACCACCAGGAAGGCCACCAGACTCAGCCCGAGGAGCGGGACGAACCAGCCGACAGCAACCGCGACGACCGACAGTACGACGACGGACATCGGTGAGATGCGTCGAATACCGCCACGCAACGGCGGCCGTCCAGCGGTGAGACCGGTTGCTTTGGTGGGGCGGCGTTTCCACCACATCATGTAGCCGCGGACGATGACCGATGCCAGTGCGATCGCAAGGGCAAGCAGGGCAAGCTGATTGGCCACGCCGAACAGCGTCCCCATGTGCAACTGAATACCCCACGCCGACAGCTTGGCCGCGAGGGGCCAGTCCGAGAAGTACTGGGTGTCGATCACCGTGCCGGTGCTGCCGTCGATCGAGATGGAGTTGTTCGACATCACCCAGGGCTGACGGGTTTCGGCGACGACGAACGCCACGTCTTCCGACGCCGGGATCGATGCCTCCACCGCTCCGTCGATTCCGTTGGCCTTCGCAGTGTCGAGAACCGAATCGATACGCCCGACGTTGTTTTCGGTCATCGACGCGTCGGCCGACATGTCCATCGAGTGCCCACCGTGGCCGGAGTGATCCCCCATTGTCGCCGCGCCGGCAGATCCGATGGTCGTGGTGACTGCGGGTGTGGTCCAGCTCAGTGCCGATCGCAGTTCGGTGACGTTCTCGCCCGCGTAGGTGGACCACGTGAGTCCGGTGGCGGACAGGAAGATCAGACCGACGGCTATCCAGATACCGGCTACGCCATGCCAGTTCAAGGACCGGTTGCGGCCCTTCGACTTACGATCGAAGGTGAGCAATCTTGCCTTGTCTCGGTTTCGTCGATAGCGCTCGAACCACAGGTAGAGGCCGCCGAGCGCGATCACCCACAACCACGACGCCGCGAGTTCGCTGTAGAGGCGACCCGGCTCTCCCAGGTGCAGATGGCGATGCAGTTCGGAGATCCAGGTGCGCACGGGTAAGGCGCTGGAGGAGCCGTAGACCGTCAGTTCGCCCACGGACGTCGCGGTGGCGGGATCGACGAAGACGGCCAGGCGCTTCGATTCACCGAGGGTGGGGTCGGTGAACAGCACGCGGGTGGTGTCGCCCGAGTCGGCGGCGGGCCGCACGGCGGCGACGGTGAGGTCGGGTCGTTCGGCTTGCGCTGCTCGTATCTGATCCGACACCGGCGCGGCCGGGCCGGTGTCGTCGACGTGCAGGTAGTCCCGATACATGAGTTGTTCGATGGTCGGCGCGACGGCGTACAGCCCGCCGCTGATGGTGGCGATCAGGATGAACGGCGCGATGAGGATGCCCGCGTAGAAGTGCAGCCGCAGGATCAGCGGACGCCAGCTGCGAGGGCTGGTCGGACGGGTGGGCGGGGAAGGATCGGCGACGCGTTCCATTTCCGGTGTGGACACGAGGACTCGTTTCGTGAAGGCATGAGTGGGCGCGCATATATACGCGAGGTGGCATCGCACGACGGATCGAGCCGTGCGCAGACGGCGCGAATCCACGACAGTGCGAGGTACAGGATCGAATGCGGCAACAACCCATCACCCGACGCCTGACGCGCAGGGCGGGTGACACGTTCGGGTTGTGCTCAGGCAGTACGAGCCGGTGGTCCGCGGTTCCCGCAGCCCGAGAGGTCGAGCAGTAGCGTCGATCCCGGGATCCGATACACCGGGAGCGGCGGGGCGATGCGATTGTCGTCGACGACGAGCGCCGTCAACAAAGGCAATGCCCTGCGCAGCGAGGTGACTGCACGCCGGATTCCGAGCTCGGCTCCGCGAATGGCGAGTGCGCCTGCCAGGACGGCGACGGCGTGCGCGGCAAGCATCTGCTGGGTGAGCATCGATCCGTGATGGTGACCGTCGACGGCCGTGAGCAACAGGTGCCCGATCGCCTGCGCCGTAGCCAGAACGACCAGCAGCTGGGCCCGGGGTGCCACCGTGCTCGGTACCGCCGATGTCGCATATCCGACCGCCGCACAGACGAGCACCAGCAGCACTACCGCCGCGTCCGAGGGGAACATCCCGCCACCGAACGTGTGCGCAGCTGCTGTGACCAGCGCGGACAGAGTGCCCACGGATGCCCCGCGCAAGGGCGCGAATCCATCGGTGGCAGACATGGATGGGATCCTACTATCGACTACACCGCGTAGTACTCGTGAGTTGCTCCAAACGCGCGGCCGAATCGCACTGTGCGATCAACCGAGCTTCACCTGCGTGGACCGAAGCATCACGTCACCAGATGTTCGATCAACCACTGCACCGTCGCCTGACGAACTGCGTCGGCGTGATCGGTGAACAGCTCGAAATGCGATTCTGGATAGGACACGTATTCGACGCTCTCGACGTCGGCGAGTGCCTTACGCACTCTCGTGGGCGGAGTGATGGTGTCGGATTCCGCCAGAACCGCCAGGACCGGCACGGCGAGACGGCCCGCGGCCTTACGCGTCGACCACCGCAACATCGCCGGTAGCGAGGCAACGGTCACCTCGTTGCGGTAGTTCTCCGCGCCGCGCGCCATGCCCTCTGCCCATTCGTACGCTCCGTCCGAGTTCATCGCGGCGACCTCACCCGGCCGTCCCGCAGCAGGGATGGTCAGACCCGGCCTACGGATCAGTCGACGAAGTGCGTCTCGCACAATGACCGGCGCGAGCTCCAGATTGCCCGTAGGAGTGAGGCAAATGAAGGGGATGATCGCTGCTACCGCCTTCACTCGTGGGTCCGCGGCGGCGACGGCGATTGCGTGCCCTCCGGACATACTCGTTCCCCACACCCCGATTCTTTCGGAATCGATGCGTGGGTCGGCGATCAGCACATCGAGCGCAGCGTGGAAAGCACGAAGTTGCTGGGGCAGATCGATGTGCTGCCGCACGGGCCCGGCGCTCGCTCCGAACCCGGGGTAGTCGAACGCGAGCGAGGCGACGCCGCCTGCAGCGAGTTCTCGACTGTAGTCCGGAATCAGCATTTCTTTGACTCCGGCAAATCCCGGGGCGGTGAACACTGCTGGCCAGAGCTCGACGCTCTCACCCGCGGGCAAGGTCAGCACGGCGGACACCTCGGTGCCGTCCACCTCGAACGTCATCTGCTCATCGATCATCTCGCGCCCCTCGATCAAGATCCCCCGCCGACCTCGGCGGCACACTTACCTGCCTCGAACCCCGGCGTGTGGACGGTACTCGATCGAGGCCACAGTGCAGTCCGTTCCAGCAGAACGATGGCCACAATCTCACATCCGAGCAATCGGTATGTTTACGATTGGTTATCCTGATCTTCGGTACTCGAACTCTTGAGTACTCCAGCGCCGATGCAGAGTGGAGACGCATAGTGGAGAGCTCGGACGAGGCACAGGCGCGGGTGTTTGCCGACATGCTGGTTGCCGAGATCGCGTCGACCTCGACTCGCGTGGAGGAGTCCGAGCACTGTGCCCGCAAAGCGTCCCGGGTCGGAGATTCCCGCAGTCAGGTGTGGCACAGCGAGGAAGCGCACACCCAGAGGCGGGCCCTGTACGAGTTGCATCGCCAGCTCGATGCGTTGCGTAACCGGTTCCCCATCATGAACGCGCCGACGACGCAGTAGATGCGGCCCGATTCACACTCCCATCCAGCCTGCCGCGTCAGGCCTTACCGGCAATTGCGACGATCAACTCGGACAGCTCCCCGACCGCTTCCTCGGGAGTGAGCGAGCCCGAAACTGCCGCGTGTGACAATGCGTCCGCAGCACCGAAGATCGCGGTGATCGCGGGCGTCGAGATACCACCGCTTCCGAACGGCTCGAGAATAGCCCGGCAACGATCGGAGTACGCCCTCTCGGCAGCGCGCTTGACCTGTTCGAGTTCGGGTGAACCTTCCAGCGCGGCAAGCACTCCTGTCAGTTCACGCCCCTGGGCCAACGTGCAGCCCACGTACGAATTGGCAATAGCGCTCGCGCGTCCGTCCAACGTCGCGGGCGCTGTGTCGAGAGAAGCCTCGAGCATCGCTGCCTGTCGGTCGTCGAATTCCGTGAACAATGCCGCCAAGAGCTCCGCACGTGAGCCGAAATGGCTGTACACCACCGGCTTTGCGACGCCGGCGTGTTCGGCGAGCCGGCCCAGCGTCAGGGCGTCGGCCCCCTCTGCCCGGACGAGAGCCCACGAGACCTCGACGAGTTGGTCGTACCTGTCCGATCGGGACAGTCTCGTGCGTGCCATCGCGGACCTCCTTGCGCTATATACGAACAGTAACCTACTCTTGGTACATAGCCGTTGCTTCAACGAAAGGACCAGCCATGACCGCTCTTGTCGTAGTCTCCCATTCCGATCCCGACTCTCTCACCCACTCCGTCGCCAGATCCATTTCGGACGCGATCCGCACCACTGGCGGAGCTGTCGAGACGGCCGACCTCGCTGCGGAGAACTTCGACCCCCGCTTTGCCATCGCAGATCAGAACCTGTTCCGCGGCAACGGCACCACCCCCGCTGACGTCATCGCCGAACAGGAACGAATCGACCGGGCCGACCATCTCATTCTCGCCTTCCCGATGTACTGGTGGTCGATGCCCGCCCTGCTGAAAGGGTGGATCGATCGGGTCTTCGTCAGCGGATGGGCGTACGAGTACAACCCGGGAGTCGAGCTCGTCAAGAAGCTGGACCGACTCACCGTCCACCTGGTAGTTATCGCTGGCGACGACGCCGAGAGCTTCGAACGCCATCGCGTGCACGACGCGTTCCGCACGCAGATCGAGCGCGGCATCGTCGAATACTGCGGGGCGACAGTCGGATCGACAACATTTGTGTACGAGTCGGATTCCAGAACTCGCGAGGAGCTCGGTGTCGAAATCAGCGAGGTCGGCATTGCCATGGCCGCGCGCGTGCAGGATCAGCGCCCGAGCGTCGACACCCGTCGCACACCCGCCCTGGTCGGCTCGAATTCACATGCAGTGGTGTAGAAATCGCGTCGGGTAGTCGACTCCCACTCAGTCGAATCGCGCTGCCACCGCAGCGAGGTCGGCCACCGACCCATCGGAGATCGTGCGGATGTGTTCGGTGATCGAGTCGATGGGCCAGTTCCACCAGGCGATGTCCAGCAGAGTTCGAATCTCGTCCGCTGTGAACCGTTCTCGGAGCACACGGGCGGGATTACCACCGACGACGGCGTAGTCCGGAACATCCTTGGTGACAACGGCTTCGGTGGAGATCACTGCCCCGTTCCCGATCCGCACCCCCGGCATCACGGTGACGTTGCCGCCGATCCAGACGTCGTTGCCCACCACGGTGTCTCCCCGCGACGGCAGATCGGACACCAAATCCGAGTGCTCGGCCCAGGCACCACCCATGATGGGAAAGGGATACGTGGACACACCGCTCATTCGGTGGTTCGCCCCGTTCATGATGAACGTGACTCCGGTGGCCAAAGCGCAGAACTTCCCGATCACCAATCGATCGGGTCCGTAGTGATGCAGCACGTTTCGGGTCGCGAATTGCTCGGCGAACTCCGGATCGTCGTAGTACGTGTACTCGCCGATGTCGATGAGCGGGCTGGACACCAGCGGTTTCAACAGCACCACCCGCGGCTGCCCGGGAATGGGGTGCAGATTCGATGCGTCAGGAGCGGTCATGCTCCGACACTAGCCAGGCATCGACCGGTCAGGCGGGAGTCAGCCGGAAGATCGGAAACCGTCGCCCTTCGGCTGTCTCGACGTACTTCGCGAAGCCCTCGGACGCGTCCAAGAATTTCTGCCAGTTCGTGTCCCACTCGTCGTCTGGGATTTCCGACACGGTCACGGCGACGGTCTCGACGGCACCGTCTCCGGGAATCTCGACGTCGATGGCGGGGTGTGCACGCAGGTTGTGCACCCAGGCAGGGTGTTTGGGCGAGCCCGCGGCCGACCCGACGATCAGCCAGCTTCCGTCCTCCGGGATCGCCATCAAGGGGTTCAACCGAACCTCGCCGCTCTTGGCACCGATGGAGTGCAGAACGACGAGCGCATCGCCGAAGCCCGCCGTGGACACATGTCCGCCGTTGCTGCGGAACTCGTCGATGATCATCTGGTTGAAGTCGGCCATACGACGAGTATGCCGCGCATCACGCTGTTCAGGACCCGATTCCATCGACGATTTCCGTCGATGTAAGCCAAAGGTTAGCCTGTGCTCATACGCACCTCGCCGCGTACCGCCGTCGGGCAATCCCCGGCGGCTCGTTGCTGTCTGAAACCGAAGGACATCTTCACGTGCTCAACGTTCGTCGCCGCGCCGGGACCCTCGCCGCCGCGGTTGCCATGGTCGGATCACTCGTCGCCTGCGGGGCATCCGAAGAGGTGCCCGACGCGATCTCCGACACCACTGCGGGTGGGACGTCCTATCCACTGACGATCGAGAACTGTGGGGAGTCGGTGACCTTCGCCTCCGCCCCACAGCGGGTGGTGTCACTCGATCAGAATTCCACCGAAATCCTTCTCTCGCTCGGCGTGCAGGATCGGATGGTCGGCACCGCTTCTTGGACAGATCCTGTGCGGGAGAATTTGGCCGAGGCGAACGCCTCGGTCCCCCGACTCGCCGACAACGCGCCCACCTACGAAGTCGTTCTCGACACCGAACCCGATTTCGTCACCGCATCGTTCGGACGCCATTTCGAGCAGGGCGGCGTTGCAGAACGCTCACGGTTCAGCGAAACCGGTGCAGCAACCTATCTTTCACCGACGGACTGCGACGCCGGTCGCAGCGTCAACGGCGGCAACACCCGAACGACGCCGCTGACCACGGATTCGCTGTACCAGGAGATCACCGAACTCGCGGCGATCTTCGACGTCAACGAGCGCGGGGCCGAATTTGTCGAAGAACTGAAGACCCGCATGGCCGACGCCACCGCGCGAACCGCGAATGCCGATGTTTCCGTGGCCTTCTGGTTCGCAGACACCAAGAGCCCGTACATCGCAGGTGGACGGGGATCGGCAGATCTGCTCGCACGCACGGTCGGTATGTCTAACGTGTTCGCCGATACCGACGACGACTGGCCTGCCGTCGGCTGGGAAACCATGGTGGATCGGGATCCGACGGTGCTCGTACTCGGCGACCTCGCACGCAATCGTTTTCCCGGTGACCTGCTAGCGGACAAGATCGCTTTCCTCGAATCCGACCCCGTCACCAGCACGATGGCCGCCGTCCGCGACAAGCGCTACATCTCGCTGCACGGCGCGGAGATGAACCCGTCGATCCGGGCCGTCGACGGAGTCGAGAAGGTGTCGGCCGGACTGCGCGACCTGGGATTGTCGTCCTGATCACCACCGCTGTCCGCCGCCCTTCAGCCGATCGCTCGCCTGCTTCCCGTCATCTGTGGCGGTGGGTTCTGGCGGCGGTCGCTGGAATCGTGATGTGCGTGGTGTCGGTTCTCGTCGCCATCACGCTCGGCCCGGCGAACATTTCGCTGGTCAACGTTCGCGATGTGGTGCTGAACCATCTCGGCGTCACCGATGTGCCGGTCAAGGTGTCGAAGAACGCGATCATTTGGGAGGAGCGGCTTCCCCGAGCACTCGTCGCTGCGGCCAGTGGCGTCGGGCTCGGGATCTGCGGCGTCATCATGCAGTCGCTTCTGCGCAATCCGCTGGCGGATCCGTTCGTGCTCGGGGTGTCCTCCGGAGCCTCGACCGGGGCAGTTGTGGTCGGCGTTCTCGGCGTCGGAGGAGCCGCCCTCGGCCTGTCCGGCGGGGCGTTCATCGGCGCACTCGTCGCGTTCGGCCTGGTGTTGTTCCTCGCCCGAATGTCCGGCAGCGGAAACGACCGCGTCATCCTCGCCGGTGTCGCGACCACTCAATTGTTCTCGGCGCTCACATCTTTCGTGATCTTCGCGTTCGCGGACTCCGACGAGACCCGCGGCGTGATGTTCTGGCTCCTCGGATCGTTCGAGGGAGTGCGATGGGACGACGTCGTGCTGTGTGTGACCGTGGCCGCCATCGGAGCAGTGGTCTGTTGCTACTACGCGTATGTGCTCGACGCGTTCGCGTTCGGTGACTCCGTCGCGTCCTCGCTCGGCTTCGATGTCGCGAAAGTGCGCATGGCGCTGCTCGTCGGTACCGCCCTGATCACCGCGACGTTGGTCAGCGTCGCCGGCGCGATCGGATTCGTCGGGCTGATCCTCCCGCACGCCGCGCGACTACTTGTGGGACCCAACCACAGTCGACTCGTACCGGCCACAGCAATCATCGGTGCCGTCTTCATGGTGTGGGTCGACGCCGTGTCCCGAGTCGCGTTCGCTCCTACCCCACTTCCGGTAGGAGTCGGAACGGCATTGGTCGGCGTCCCGGCCTTCATCGCGATCATGGCTCGCAGGAGAGGAATTCGATGACACTCCATGCGTCGAACGTGTCGTGGAAGCGCGGCGGAGTCCTGGTGGTCGACGGCGTGACCGTGCATCCACGGCCCGGCCGCATGGTGGGCCTGTTGGGCCCCAACGGTTCCGGCAAGTCCTCGCTGCTGCATCTGCTGTCCGGGGCCGCGACACCCACCTCTGGTGTCGTCGAGCTCGACGGTGCCGAACTCGGTTCGCTCAAACGCAAACACATCGCCCGCGCCGTCGCAGTCGTCGGTCAGCATGCCCACACGGACATCGATGTGACGGTCCGTGACGTCGTGCGACTCGGCCGAATTCCGCACCGCGGACCGTTCGGTGGAAGCGACCTGGACGACGACGCAGTGGACGATGCGCTGGCGCAGACCGGGCTCAGCGACAAGGCAGATCGATTGTGGCGCACACTGTCCGGCGGCGAGCAGCAGCGGGCACACATCGCCCGCGCCCTCGCCCAGCAGCCCCGCGAGATGTTGCTGGACGAACCGACCAACCACCTCGACATCCATCACCAGCTCGAGCTGCTGGCGCTTGTCGCGCGCCTGCCGATCACCAGCATCGTCGCCCTCCACGACCTGAACCTTGCAGCGATGTTCTGCGACGAGGTGCTGGTACTCAAAGACGGGAAAGTGGTCGCAGGCGGTACACCTGCGGACGTGCTGACCGAGGACTTGATCGCCGAGGTCTACGAGGTGCGAGCGAGGGTGTCGGTCGATGACGGGCGAGTCCACATCCGATTCGATGCGGCGGCACGGTCCGAGGTGGTTCGTCGCTAACCTTGAACCATGAGTGGATCCTCGAACGACCCCGCAGTCGCGACCACGAACCTGCCTCCGTTCGGGTTCGAGACCACCTTGGCCGACGAGGTTCCCGGCGTCACGGTGCCGTGGCAGGGCACCCCCGCACCGGACCCGCGGGTGCTGATCCTCAACGACGGCCTGGCCCGGTCACTCGCACTCGACCCCGCGTCGCTGCGCACTCCGGACGGGGCGGGCGTGCTGTCCGGGTCCATTCCGCCTGCCGAGACCGCCACCGTGGCGATGGCCTATGCGGGTCACCAGTTCGGCAACTTCCAGCCCCTGCTGGGCGACGGTCGAGCGCTGCTACTCGGTGAGCTTCGCGACGATCGGGGCCATCGAGTCGATCTGCATCTCAAAGGGTCCGGTGCCACACCGTTCTCGCGTGGCGGTGACGGGCGCGCGGTAATGGGAGCGATGCTGCGCGAATACCTGATCAGCGAGGCCATGCGCGCATTGAACATTCCCACCACGCGTTCACTCGCCGTCGTCACGACCGGTGAGCAGGTACTGCGAGAAGGAGGACCGCAACCCGGCGCAGTGCTCGCTCGGGTGGCGTCGAGCCATCTCCGGGTGGGCACCTTCGAGTTCGCCGCCCGGCGCGAGGGGCTCGCGCAGACGCTCGCGGACTACGCGATCGCCCGCCACTACCCTGCCTTCGTCGATCTTCCGGCCGAGGATCGCTACCTCGCCTTCTTCGAAGCCGTCGTGGACGCTCAGGCGTCCCTCGTAGCCCAGTGGATGTCGGTCGGATTCGTGCACGGCGTCATGAACACCGACAACACGACCATCTCCGGCGAGACCATCGACTACGGTCCGTGCGCCTTTCTGGACGCCTACGATCCGGCGACGGTGTTCAGCTCCATCGACCACGGCGGACGCTACGCCTACGGCAATCAACCTGCGGTGCTCGGGTGGAATCTGGCCCGATTCGGCGAAACGCTACTGCCGCTGGTGAATACGACTCCCGACGACGCCATCACGGCTCTCACTGCAGTCCTCGACACGTACGGGGATCGCTACCGACAGCACTACTCTGCGGCGATGGCCCGCAAGCTCGGCCTGGCAGACGATGGCGTGGACGCGGCACTCGTCGACGACCTGCACCGGTTGCTCACCGATCACCGTGCCGACTGGACCCTGACGTTCCGCGCCCTCGCCGAGAATCTGCGCTGGAACACGGCTCCGTTCGAGTCGCTCGTTCCACCCGATGCGTCCGGAAATTGGCTCGAGCGTTGGCGCAATGCGGTTTCGGCACGGGGACAAGGCCTTTCATCTGTCGCCGACGGCATGGATCGCGTCAACCCGGCATACATTCCCCGCAACCATCTGGTCGACACTGCCCTGACTTCCGCGACCGAGGGCGATCTCGAACCTTTCGAGCGCCTGCTCGACGTCGTCACGTCGCCGTTCGATCGACGCGACGACCGGTCGGACTACGCCCTGCCTGCGCCCGAGAACTTCAGTGCCGGTTTTCGAACTTTCTGCGGTACATGACTTCTGCGCAACCCGGCCTCGTCGTCACTGCGGCGGCTCCATGAATTCGATGGTCTCGCCGTCCGGGCCTACTGCGTACATGACTCGGGTGCCCACCTTGGTACCGCCGGCAATCGGTTGTGGACTTCCCTGCGCCCTCCACCCGAACTCCGCGATACGTGTCAGGACCGCATCGATGTTGTCGACCTCGAAAGCAAGATGGGCGAAACCCGGATCGTAGGGTCGCGACGTCCCCGGCTCCCCCTCCACGTTGCGGTATTGCAACAGCTCGATCGTCTGACCCGCAACGGAAACCACGGCCATCCGAACTGCGGCTCCTTGGGCTCCCGTGACCTCTCCGAGAAACTCTCCACCCATCTCACCGGTGCGTTCGAGGGTCGCTCCGAGACCGTCGATCCAGAACCGAAGGGCGTCATCGAGGGAGCCGACGGAGAATCCGACGTGGTCGGAGCGAAGCATCCTGAAGGACATGCCAGGAAGACCTTCGCCTGATGCGTTCACGAGTTGCGTTTCTGTTCGGCCCTGATCAGGCCGCCGCCGACGATCAACCGCTGGATCTCACTTGTCCCCTCGTACAACCGGAGCAATCGCACGTCCCGATAGATGCGTTCGACCGGGACCTCACGCATGTATCCGGCACCGCCGTGGATCTGGACGGCCAGATCGGCGACCTTGCCGACCATCTCGGTGCAGAACAGCTTCACCGCGGACGGCGCGATTCGGCGATCGGTCTCCTGCACCCACGCCCTCGCGGCCTCACGCACCATCGCCCGGCCTGCCATGACTCCGACCTGCTGATCGGCGATCATGGCTTGCACCAACTGGAAGTTCCCGATCGGCTCTCCGCCCTGCGTGGACGCCGCGGCATACGACACCGATTCGTCCAATGCCCGCTGCGCCTGACCGACGGCCAGCGCAGCAATGTGCACCCGCCCCCGCGCCAGAGACGTCATCGCCGCCTTGTAGCCGATATCGCCGGTGCCGCCGACCAACGCGTCGGCCTCGACGCGGACGTCCGTGAAGTTCACATCGGCCGTGCCGGAGCCCTGCTGGCCCATCTTCGCGTCCTTGACGCCCACCTCGATTCCCGCGGTGTCGGCGGGAACCAGGAATACCGCAATACCGTTGCCGCGCTCCGGTTTCGGGTCCAGTTTGGCGAACACGACGAACATGTTCGCGATCGGCGCGTTGGTGATGTATCGCTTGCTGCCGTTGATGACCCACCCAGTGCCGTCGACCTTCGCCGTCGTCTTCAGGCCCGCCGGATTGGATCCGGCCCCGTCCTCGGTCAGCGCGAAGGAGGCGACGATGTCGCCGGTTGCCATGCCGGGCAACCATTTCGCCTTCTGCTCCTCGGTACCGAAGCCCACGAGCACCTGCCCGGCGATCCCGTTGTTGGTACCGAACATCGATCGCAACGACAACGAGGTGTAACCGAGCTCCATCGCGAACTCGACGTCCTGAATCAGATTGAGACCGAGCCCGCCCCACTCTTGCGGAAGCGCGTAGCCGAACAGGCCCATCTCCGCCGACTGCTTCCGCAGATCGTCGGGAATCGAATCGGTGTTCATGATCTCGAGTTCACGCGGCACGACACGCGACCGAACGAACTGCGAGATCTGCTTCAACACGTCCTCGAAGACGTCATCCGGTACATCGGGGTTCAACGTGTCCATCAGACCACTATCGAGTAAGGCGACACCCTCCGTCCACTAGCCGATAGGAACGTCCTGTTCGACGAGGCGCAGTCCCTCACGTCGGCGGAGTCGCCGGACGTTGGCGGCTCCTGCACCGAGTAGGTCCTTCGCGGGATTGTTGACCGAAACAAGTTCAGGACTTCTATCTCGCCGACATCGGTGTCGATCTCATTCGCTCTCCCGCGCTGTCCAGGGTGTGCACCGCGCCCGAGGAGTACAGCTCGTCGATCTCGACTGCGTACTTCTCCGAGATCGGCTTGCGCCGCAGCTTCAGTGTCGGAGTGAGCTCGTCACCGCCCGCCTCCCAGACCGAATCCAGTATGCGGTGGCGTTTGATCTGCTCTACCCGCGAGAGAGTGTCATTGGCAGCCGCGATCCCCTCGTCCACCACCGTCCGAATACGTTCGTCCCAGGCCAGAGAATCGGCTGACGCGTCGTCGATCCCGAGGCGCTTGGCCAGCGCGACGGCGGCGTCGGGATCCAAGGTCACCAGAGCCACGTTGAACGGTCTCGCATCGCCGATGACGGCGACCGTGGCGATCAGCGGACACGCGGCCTTCACTGCGTTCTCGATGTTCGCCGGCGACATGTTCTTACCCGCAGCGTTGATCAGAATTTCCTTCTTACGATCGACGATGCGTACGTACCCGTCGGCGTCGACGGTCGCGATGTCACCGGTACGAACCCATCCGTCACCGTCGATGGCCGCCACAGTGAGTTCCGGCGCATGCCGGTAGCCACCGAAACAGACCGGCCCTCGAACGAGAAGCTCACCGTCCTCGGCCACCGAAATCTCGTTACCTGGAAACACTCGTCCGACCGTGCCCAGCCGAATGGCTCCCGGCGGGTTCATCGTGCCGATCCCGGTGGTTTCCGTCATTCCCCACACCTCGACGACGGTGATGCCGATGGCCAGGAAGAACTCGAGGGTGGCGGGTGATATCGGGGCAGAACCACAGATCGACGCACGCGCCTGATTCAGTCCGATGGCGGCACGCAGCTGGGACAACACCTGACCGTCCAACGCACGCCACTCGGCGGCGTCCTCGGCGGACAACTCGGGGCCGCCGAGCTGGGCACGCGAGCGCAGACGCCCCAATTCGATTGCACGACGCGTTGTTTCCCGAACACTGTCGTCCGATATCGCATCGACCTTGGCTTCGAGTGCCGCACGGAACTTCTCCCACACCCGAGGAACCGCGAACCACACCGTGGGCCGCGTGTCGATCAACGCAGGCAGAATCGCCTTTGCGTCCTCGACGTACGTGACCTGCATTCCGAGGATCGCCATCCAGTACAGACTCGACACCCGGTCTGCGATGTGCGCTGCGGGCATGAACGAGGTGATTCGGTCGCCGAATACGATCGGCACCACCTCGTTCAGACCGTGGGCCGCAGCCAGGACGTTCGCGTGCGAGATCTCCACGGCTTTGGGATCTCCCGTGGTGCCCGAGGTGTAGACGAGCGTGAGCGTGTCATCCGGTCTCGAGGCTCTCCAACTGCTTTCGAAATCGAACGCAGCGGACTGCTTCGCTTCCAACTCCTCGAAGGTCAGGTCCGCGCCCGCGACGTCGCCGTCCATCGACACGATCTGATCGAGCTGAGCTCCGCTGGCCACGACCGTGGACACCATCGCGCTATCGCACAACATGATTCGGGCACCGGAATGCCCGAGCACGTATGCCAGCTGCGCAGGCGAGGAGGTGTTGTAGACCGACAGCGTCGTGGCACCCACATGCATTGCGGCAGTGTCCGCGAGTGCAAAATCGGGCCGATTGCGCATCATCAGCGCGACGACGTCACCCCGGCGCACACCGAGAGCATGCAGCCCCGAGGCCACAGCGTGTACCCGCGAGTCGTACTGAGCCCACGTCACCGCAACAGCGTCGCCCGGAGTACGGAACGCCACCGCATCGGGATCGATCTTCCTTGTCCGCTGAAACGCCTCGCACACCGTCAGCGGCAAGCCGATATCATTGCTGCTCAACGGTTTTCTCCTGTCGGACGTATGCTGCGTGCGACGGCCTTGCGGTGGCCGAGCGTCGGAATGTCCAGCGGCTTGGGATGACGCGTTCCGAAGTGATCGGACCAGGATCGATGGGGCCGGTGCGGCCGCGCACCCTGGAAAGCGAGGTAAGCACCGATCGCGGGCGGCACGACACGCCGATAGGTCCGGGACGGGTCGGGCAATCGATGTACCGCACGAAGATCCTCGGTCAACACCGACAGCAGAATGCCGTCGGAGAAACGCTTCGTATGACCGGGGAACCACCGCTCCTGCCAATCGAGGAACAGTTGATCGACGATCTTGCGTGCCCCGTCGGTGTGCTCGTAACGGGCCTCGTAGTCGAAGGTCCAGCGCAAGAACCCTTCCCGCGTCTGCGGAGCGTCGAGTCCCATGTATTCGCCGACCTGACGCCAGAAGTGAAAGCGCGCCTCGCGCTCGTTGTCGGTGAAGACATTCAATCCGAGGTGTTCGACGATACGATCCGGCTCGAAAGCCAGCGATCCCAGCGTGTACAGCTTGTCGTCGTCGGTGATGCCGAATCGTGAGTGGATCTGCTCCATCCGGTCGATGAACGATCGGCCGTATTCGCTCGAGTGGCCGTGATGGAGCATCTCTCCGAAGAAGAGCAGCGTGTCGTCGTTGCGTCGGCGCACGTCGTGCATCATGTCGCCGGTACCGGTCCGGTACAGAATTCGCGCGATCGACGGAATCGCCACCTGTCGGGCGAAGGCGACCGTGTATGCGGCATGAGCGAAAATGGCATCCCCGTAGCGGACTTCGAGGCTGAGATGGGTGGCTTCCTCGTTTCCGACAACCGGGTCGAGTTCCTCGATCCGGCGGCCGACCGCCCGGCCCGTCACCCACTTCCGAGACATCAGTGCTGCGCTCGACGCCATGACTTTTCCTCCGCATTCCGTCATCGGCACCAAACAGGAACGGCACCGTTCTCAGTTCACCATCAACTAGGAACGCCTCCGTGTCAATATGTAGCCGAAGATTGGAGTTCGGGCTCCACATGGCCGAATACCGGCGGCGGCTTGCCGAGCAACTGACAAGCCCGAGCACCGAGCATCTCGAACCGGCACTCCGTGAACGCCTCCTCGCCTACTCGAGGCAACCTCCCCGGCGCACACGTCGCATCGGCGGATGACCGAGGGCTCAGGATGCCGCGGCGAGGTCTCGATCATCGAGGAAGAACCCATCTCTTTCGATATCTTCGTCGATCCCACTGCGTGACATCCGTTGCCCCGCTGCCGAATCAGCTTCGGTGATCGAGAAGGTGTGCTCGAGGCGGCTGGACGCAGGCCGTGGTATCGGCCACAGTGAAGCGGTGGATACATCCCCTCGCGTGCCGCGCACACGCACGTACTCCGACATGGTCGCCTTGGGCAGCTCGTTCGCTGCCGGGCCCGGAATCGAACCGGTGGTCGACGACAAGGCGATGCGGTCCGGGAGAAACTACGCACACCTCGTCGCCGAGGACCTGGGTGCCGCGCTCACGGATGCAACGGTGTCGGGGGCCACCACGGCCACGATCCTCGAGAAGAAGCAACGAGTCTCGACGACGCGGTTCGCCCCACAGATCGACGCAGTCCGAACCTCCACCGATCTCGTGACGATCACCGTCGGTGGAAACGATCTGGGCTATCTCGGCGCACTGCTCGGGTGTGCTGCGGCGAACCGGGTAGCGCACCGCTGGTACGGCCGTCCTGCGGGATGGTTGTTCCGAAAGGTGCTGTCCAAGAAGGACATCACCGACGGTCTCGTATCGGACACCACAGACTCCGTCGTCAGGATCATCGACGAGGTACGACGGCGTGCACCACACGCGCGGGTTGTGATGGTCGACTACGTCCCGATCGTTGACGACACCACTGTTCCCAGCGACACCGTTCCTCTCACCGCCGAGGAGATTGCGTTCGCCCGCAACGTCTCGGCGACGTTGTCGGACATCTACCTCGCCGCCGGAGCGAAGACCGGGGCAGAGATCGTGTCCGCGTCGTCCTTCGAGTCCGGCCACGGTACCGGTGCCGCACAACCCTGGGTTCACGGCTTCCGACCCAACGGACTTCTCGCCGGGTCGTTCCATCCGACAACAGAGGGTATGCGCGCTGCAGCAGATCTGGTGTTGGAACTTCTCCGACGCAGCGACGGGACCGGGAACGGATCGAGCTAGGAACCAGAAAAGACGGGCCGAACGACAGACGGCCGAGTTCCGCAGTACGCCAGGTTTACTCGGTCCATCGATAGTCGAGGAACTTCCCGTCGAACGTCACCACGACGCGATCTCCGTCATCGTGCGGGCGACGTTCGATGTTTATCGTGAAGTTGATGGCACTCATGATGCCGTCGCCGAACTCCTCGGCGATCAGTTCTTTGAGCGCCGGGCCGTACACCTCCAGCGCCTCGTGGAATCGGTAGACCGTGGGGTCCGAAGAGATATCGAGCGACCCGCGATAGGGGGCCAGGGTCAGCTCGAACAACGAGCCTTCGGGCATGTTCAACTTCTCTGCGAGAATATCGGCCTGAGCGACGCTCAGCGGATGCTGGCCGTACAGTGCCGACACCGTCCATGCCACCGGCATGTCGATGGCCTCGGCCAAGCCGGCCCAACTGAATCCGGCACGTGCGCGTGCAAGTCGAATCTCCTTGATCAAAGGCTTGTCTTCGAAACCGGTCACGAGTTCTCTCCTACGTAGTCGTTCTGCACGCTCGGCCTCTCGAGACCACGCGCCTGGCTGCCCGACGTCCCAGTCTCAGCCGAGAACTTCTGGCTCGCAACATGTGGTCTCGATATCTCCGGCGCTGTCCGATGTGTGTCGAGCCGCATCGAGACTTCGGTCGACATGCATGCTGGTATCCATATCCGTGGATCTTGTGCACCTTCACCGCTAGGACACAACGAAAGTACTGACGACATGACGCAACTCGGTCTAGGCCTTGCCGCACTCGGACGCCCCGAGTACCTGACGGTGGGGCACTCGGCTTCGATAGAGGGACGTTTCGATCCGGCCGCCCTCGAGCAGCTGTGCCACGCGGTACTGGACGCGGCTTGGGACCGCGGAGTTCGACACTTCGACGTCGCGCGCTCCTACGGGTTGGCCGAACGGTTCCTCGGCAGCTGGTTGTCTCGACAGCCGAATCGGCGCGCCGACCTCGTGATCGGCTCCAAGTGGGGATACGCCTACGTCGCCGATTTCCAGCAGGGAGCCGAGATTCACGAGGTGAAGGAACACTCGGTTGCCCGCTTGGCCGAGCAGTGGCCGCAGACCCTCCACGAACTCGGCGGTGCGCCCGACCATTACTTGATCCACAGCGTCACCCCGGACAGTCCGGCCCTGAGCGACGGTGCACTGCTCGACGACCTACGGGCCGTGGCAGACAGCGGTACCCGAATCGGCATCAGCACGAGCGGGCCACACCAAGCCGACGTCGTCCACGCAGCGCTCGAGACAGGGGTCTTCAGCTCGGTGCAGTCGACGTGGAACCCACTCGAGCCGTCTGCCGGTCCCGCACTGGCACGCGCACACGACGCCGGCTGGTTCGTCGTCGTCAAAGAAGCAATGGCCAATGGCCGACTCGTGGCCGAAGATTCAGCACTCGGCCGGGTCGCGGATTCGGCCGGCATCGGCCGCGATGCACTCGCGCTGGCGATCGCACTCGCGCAACCGTGGGCCGATGTGGTGCTGTCCGGCGCGGCCACCGTTACCCAACTCGAGCAGAATGTTGCCGCACTCTCCGTCGACCGCGAGCTGATCGTGGCGGCCGGCCTGAACAGCGCAGAGAATCCAGAGCGCTACTGGAACAACCGTTCTCACCTGCCGTGGACGTGACCGCCGATTCCACCATGCTGCGTTGCCGGGCATGCTCGGGTCGATCTGGCGGGCCCTCTCATCGACGCGTCGCGGCGAACACGTCGACCGGATGTGGCACCCGGGGCCTGCCATCGGAACCGGGCACCGAAACCGCATCCAGGTAGGCCCGTACCGGCCCGCGCAGATCTGGCGTCAGCCGGGCCTGTACGGAGAAGTCGAGCACCTCGTCGCTCGCGGAAGAGAGGTCGATCTGCGCGTCCAGAGCGACCACGTCGTCGAGAAAGATCCCGGCGTCGACGAAGGCACTCTCGACGTCTGCGCTGAACCACTGTCGGTGGCCCTGCAGCGGCGGGGCGAGAACGCCGACCAACGCGTTGAGTGCAGCCGTCGGCGCAATGGCCACCCAGAGCTCGCCGCCGGGTCGCAACAAGCGGAGCGCGGCACGCAGCGTCGCGCCCAGGTCGGGGACGTAATACATCGAGTGCACGAACATCACGACATCGAAGGTTTCGGCCACCGCGGAGTCACCGAACGACGCGACGTACGAGTCGGAGCTGAGCTCGTCCGCCTCGAGCGCGGACATTGTGGCGGCGAAGCGCTCCGCGCTTCCGACCCAGGGGTCGACGCCGACGTACCGCACCGGTCGGCCGGGTACCCCCTGTATCAGCCCCGCGGCGAGCCGGGCGTCCAGCGAGCCGTCACCGCAACCCACCGACAGCACCGAGACCGGTCCGTCCCCGATCGCTGCCAGCCGGTCGGCGAAGTGCTCGGCGATCAGGCCGCGCTGGTCGGAGAGGCGCTCGAAGTCGGCATGCTCGCGTGCGTAGGACTCGGGCTCGAGGCCGGCCAAGGCCGGAGCACCACGCCGCGCCGCTCGCACACCGTCGAGAAGGACGGCCGCGATGTCGGTCGGCAGATTCGGAGCTATGTTGGAGGTCACAGTGAGTCCATCATGACGCACCCACCCGGTGCTGAGCGGTCGGCTTCCAGGAGGAGTGGCATGAGCAGCGGAGACACAGCCGAACGCAGTCTCGAGCATTGGAGCGAAGCCGGTCGCACGGGCATGGAGGCGTTCTATGCCCTGGCCACCGAGGACTACCACCAGCTGGCCCTGGCCGCCGACTGGCCCGCACTGCTCGCCGCCCACTCGCACGACGGCTGGTCGTTGCTCGACGTAGCCTGCGGCAGCGGCAAGTTCCCGACCGCATTGCGCCGATACACCGATCTGTCCGCGGTACCCGAGGTGGCCTACGACCTGCTCGACCCGTCTGCGTTCTCTGTCGCCGAGGCGCGTGGGTCGCTCGGTGCGCCGTTCGTGGCTCGACACGACCTGGTGATGACGCTGCAGGACCTGCCCGCCGACCACACCGGCTACGACGTCGTATGGGCCACCCACGCCCTCTACGCACTTCCTCCGGCCGAGCTCGACGCCGCCGCCGAGCGGTTCGTGGCTGCGCTGGCCCCCGGCGGTCTCGGACTCGTCGCGCAAGCCACCGAAGCGTCCCACTACATCGCGTTCTACGACGCCTTCCGCGCAGGCGTCCGCGAAGCGACGCCGTACACAACGGCCGAGCAGGTGCGCGACGCGCTGATACGCGCCGGTGCGGACGTGCGCGACCAACGCGTCACCTACACAACCTCGACATCCGATCGCCTTGTCGCCGAGGGCTTTCTGCAGCGCTGCGCCTTCGACGACTCCGTGTCACTGGAGGAGATGGAGGCGGCACCGGTGTTGGGTGACTACCTTGCCTCCTGTCGCGACGCGTCCGGTTCCTACACCTTCTCGCACGAGGCGGCCCTGTTGTGGCTCTGAACCCGATGACCAATGAGCTTCTCCCAGAACAGAATCGCGACGGCGGTATCGATCAGGACTGGGCAGGTGACGATCAGGACTGGTGGGACTGGTACGTCACGCTGGCCGCCAACGACACGATGCCGACCGAGCTGGTCGACGGTCCCGGTCTACCGGACGTCGAGGCGGCGACGGACGCGCAGGTCGAACGTGAGCTTGCCGAGCCGTACAACCTCGACCCTGCTGCCGTCGAGTCCTTCGCGCGAGAAGCCTTCGTGCGGCTGCCCGCTGTGTTCTCGCCGGCCGTCGTACGTCGCCTCGCGGAGCGCCTCGAGGAGCTGCTGCGAGCCGAGCACGGCGACGACGTCGCAGGCCGATTCACCGCGTTGGAACAGATGTGGCTCCATGACGACCTGATGCGCGCCGTGGCGCTGTCTCCCCGAATCGGGGGTGTGGCCGCGGCTTTGCTCGACGAACCGGCCGTTCGGCTCTATCACGACAACGCGCTGTCCAAGGAACCCGGTTGCGGACGCACACCGTGGCACCACGACGCGGAGCATTTTCCGCTGCAGACCACCCAGGCGGTCACTGCATGGATGCCGATGTCGGCGATCCCCGGCCGAATGGGTCCGCTGTCGTTCGCTCGCGGCCGAAAGGTGCTGGACGAGGTTGCGGACTTGGAGTTCGACAAGGTCGGCACGTCGTACGACGAGGCCGTCGCGCAGCGCTTCGTCGAGCGTGACGTCGCGGTGCAGTCGGAGCCGTTCGCAGTGGGCGACGTGTCGTTCCACTCCGCGCTGTGCTTCCACACCGCGGGGCCCAACCTGACCACTCAGCCTCGCCGAGCGCTGGCCACCACCTACTTCGCCGACGGGGCTCGAGTCGTGGAGTCGCCGACGCTGATCAGCGGAACGTGGCGCGAATTCCTTCCCGGTGTCGAGCCCGGCGGCCTCGCGGCCTCCGAACTGAACCCTGTGGTCGGCCGCCGAGACTGAGCCGACGGTACTCGCGCCGAGACCCGGTCGTGCCCACCCCTATCGGCGCGTCACAGCGCCGGAGTCCGCGAACCGATCGACGAACGATACGCACCTCCCAGAATCACCGGAATGCAACAGGAACAACCGATCTCACTCAGCGTGGACATGTTGTCGGCGCACACCCGGGCGGACAACCGAAGCGGGCCAACAATTCAGGACGACAGTCGGGCTCGCAGGTGAGCGAAGTGTGCAGTCCAGGTCAGAGCTTCTCGGCGAGTACATCGAGGTAGCTTATTTCGGGCGGCGAGGCGAAGAGTTCGTCCGCCCGTTCGCCGAGAGCCTGGCCGACCGGTCCGTTGAGATGCGTTTCACGGGCGGCGTCGTCCGGGAAAGCATCGACGATGCCGAACGTCGATGGGCCGAACCGTACCGCCAACCAGGGTCGGGTGCCGGGCTCCTGTTCGACGAGCGGTTGGGCCGACCGGAGAAACTCCTCGACTGCATCTTCCTTGCCGGGCTTGGCTTCGAGTCGGACCAGTAGTGCCTTGGTGACCATGACGATTCTCCTGTTCGAGGTGGTGGACACGGCCAAGCATCACACCTCGGACCGGCAAAGGGAAGGGCCTGCAGTCCGAGCAAGAGCGAATTTGGTTTTGCCCCTAGTAATCTCGCAGCCGAGAGAGGAGACTCGACCGGTAGAGGGAATAGACACGCCAGGTGCAGCGCCGGCCGAATTTCGGCTGCCTCGCGAAACATGTTGATGTGCCAACGTTTTGGGTTACTGTTCAGTTCGGTGTGCTGCTGCGAACCGCCCACACCGCGTATCGGCTCGAAGATCACGATCTACTCGATCGACTGACAGGTCGATCGAATTCCGCACGGATACAGAAATATCGAACGACCGACACTCGCCGACGACGACGATCGCGACCAAGGAGTTCAGGGCGCTGACCCTCGTCGCCGCGTCGAATAGTGCTGTCTATCAGCTTGATTCGTTCTCAAGAAGTCATTTCGGCACTGCGTCCTGCCGGCTACCTTCTCGACCTGCGCTGCCCGACAGGCGAGTCGATCTCGACTCGTACCAGCCAGTACAACCACCTCACTACCAAGTCTTCGCCGATGTCGGGGTAACGGACGACGCCGTCCACATGCTCACCGGCCGGACCGATCGAAAGGAACGAGTCATGGCGACAGCTGTGGGTATAGACCTGGGCACCACCAACTCCGTCATCGCCAGCTGGCAAGGCGGCGAGCCGGTGGTGATCTCCAATATCGAGGGAGCGCGGACGACGCCGTCGGTGGTGGCCTTCACCGAGAGCGGAGAACGGCTGGTGGGTCAGCTTGCCCGACGGCAGGCGATCTTGAATCCGAAGGGCACGATCTACTCGGCGAAACGCTTCATCGGACGCCACTACGACGAGATCTCCGATGAGGCAAGAGCGGTCAGCTTCGACATCGTGGCCGGTGACAACGGCGAGGCCCGAATCGATGTGCGGGGCAAGAAGTATGCGCCGGAGGAGATCAGTGCCCTCGTACTGCGCAAGCTCGTCGACGACGCGAGCAAGTTTCTCGGCGAGAAGGTCAAGGAAGCAGTCATCACAGTTCCGGCGTACTTCAACGACGCGCAGCGCAACGCCACCAAGGACGCCGGCCGCATCGCGGGCCTCGAAGTCCTGCGGATCATCAACGAGCCGACCGCTGCGGCGCTGGCGTACGGCATGGACAAGCAGGTCCACGAAACCGTACTGGTCTTCGACCTCGGCGGCGGCACCTTCGATGTGAGCTTGCTCGACGTCGGCGAAGGTGTCGTCGAGGTTCGGTCGACGGCCGGCGACTCTCACCTGGGCGGGGACGACTTCGATCGACGCCTGGTGGACTACCTCGCCGACGACTTCCAGCAGGTGGAGAACATCGATCTGCGCAAGGACGCACAGGCGTTGCAGCGCCTTTTCGAGGCCGCAGAGAAGGCCAAGGTCGAGTTGTCCTCGGTGACCCAGGCCCAGGTCAACCTGCCGTTCGTCACCGCCGATTCGGACGGTCCCAAGCACCTCACGACCACCGTCATGCGATCGAAGTTCGAGGATCTGACGGCGGATCTCGTGGAGCGCTGCCTCGACCCGGTTAAACAGGCAATGAGTGATGCCAAGGTCACCGCCAACGACATAGACGAAGTGATTCTGGTCGGTGGTTCGACGCGCATCCCGGCGGTGCAAGCCCTGGTTCGCCGGCTCACCGGCGGCAAGGACCCCCACATGGGCGTCAATCCGGACGAAGTCGTGGCTCTCGGCGCGGCGGTTCAAGCCGGCGTGCTCAAAGGCGAGGTCTCCGACGTGCTGCTGCTCGACGTCACCCCGCTGTCTCTCGGCGTCGAGACACAGGGCGGGGTGATGACCAAGATCATCGAGCGCAACACGACCATCCCGGCCCGCCGCAGCGAAGTGTTCTCCACCGCGGAGGACGAGCAGTCCGCCGTGGATGTCGTTGTGCTGCAGGGCGAACGCGAGCGGGCCGCCGACAACCGTTCGCTCGGACGTTTCCGTCTGGAAGACATCCGGCCCGCACCGCGCGGCGACGCCCAGGTCGAGGTCACGTTCGATATCGACGCCAACGGCATCCTCAATGTCACGGCCAGGGACAAGGACACCGGCAAGGAACAGAGCATCACGATCAGTGAGCAGAGCAATCTGGACCCGAGCGAGGTCGAACGCATGCTGGCCGAGGCCGAACGGAATCGGGGCGATGACGAGGCGCTGCGCAAAGCTGTCGACGCGCGCAACGAACTCGATTCCGTTGCGTATCAGGTGGAACGGCGACTCGCCGAACTCGGCGACAGCGCGCCACCGCACGACAGGGCACGGGCCGAGATGCTGATCGCCGATGCCAGAAAGGCCGTGAAGGACGGCGCTTCGCCTGCAGATGTACAACCACTCGCCTCCGAGCTCCAACAGCTCCTCTACGGGCTCGTGCCGGTACAGGACGGCGGTGACGGACGTCAGGTCGGTGGTGCGGACGCGGCCTCGACCGATGACGACGACGTGATCGACGCCGAATTCGATCGAAGTTGAGGCACGAGATGGAAAGGGCTGCAGATCATTCGACACCCGAACCAGCGGCCGACGCCACGGAAGGAGATCGAACCGAGACGGTACCGCATCACGCCGCCACGAGCGCCGAGGAGGCTCGACTCGACGACCGCTGGCGCAGAGCCCTTGCCGATCTGGACAACTTGCGCAAGCGGTATGCCAAGGACCTGGAGCGAGAACGGGCCGCGGAGGTGACGAGAGTGTCCGCGGCGTGGCTGCCGGTACTGGACAATCTGGAACTTGCGTTGGCACATGCGGACAGCGATTCGCAGACCGTTGTCGACGGCGTCAAGGCGATCCGCGATCAGGCGGTGCAGGTGCTGTCACGGTTCGGTTTCGAGCGTCACGACGAGGTCGGAGTTCCGTTCTCCCCACAATTGCACGAAGTGGTCAGCGTGGTGGTCCGGCCCGACCTTCCGTCCGGGACCGTGATCGACGTCGTCCGTCCGGGTTACGGAGAGGCCGGACGGCAACTGCGGCCGGCGTCGGTGGTCGTCAGCCGCCCCGAGGGGTGAGCACCGATGGCGCGTGACCACTACGAATCGCTCGGAGTCCCGCGGGGTGCGACCACCGACGAGATCCAGCAGGCCTACCGCAAGCTGGCTCGCAAGTATCACCCCGACGTGAGCAAGGACCCCACTGCGGAAGACACGTTCAAGGAGATGAACGAGGCATACCAGGTGTTGTCCGACCCGGACACCCGGAAACGCTACGACCGGTTCGGTGCCGACTTTCGGCGTGTCCCCGAGGATTACGACGAACGGACCCGCACCAACTCGAGTGGGTACGGCGGTGGCGGGAACAGCGGCGGAGGATACGACCGCGGGAGCAGACGCGTGCACTTCGGTTCCGGTGGCGACGGTGGCGTCGATCTCGACGACCTCTTCGGGCAGATGTTCGGCGGCGGTGGCGGGTACGGGCCGATTCCCGGTGCCGATCAGGAAGCGGAACTGGCCTTGACGGTCGAGGAGGCGTACCGGGGCGGCACACGCACGCTCGGACTGGACGGACGGCAGTACGACGTCGACATTCCGGCCGGGGTCGTGGACGGCCAGCGAATTCGGTTGGCCGGGCAAGGCGGACGGAGCAACGGCGGCGCGCCGCCAGGGGATCTGTACCTCGTGGTACGGATCGAGCCACATTCCCGGTTCCGAGTACAGGGCCGAGACATTCACGTCGACCTCCCGGTATCGCCTTGGGAGGCGGTCCTGGGGGCGACCGTCGCCGTCACCACCCCGGGTGGCGAGGCGAAAGTCAAAGTGGCTCCGGGCTCGTCGACGGGTAGGAAGCTGCGCCTGCGCGGCGAAGGAATGCCGAATCCACGCGGCACCAACGGCAACCTGTACGCAGAGATCAAGGTGATGGTGCCGTCGAAACCGACAACACGCGAACGCACACTGTTCGAGCAGTTGGCCGCAGAATCGAACTTCGATCCGAGGACAAAGACATGAGCGACCCGAACCCGGTGGTCCGGTACGTACTGGTTCGTCGCACCGAATTGTCGACCGACGCCTTCGCCGAACGTACCGGGCTGCATCCGGAAATCGCACGGAAGCTCGTGGCCCTCGGTCTGCTCGACGTCGACCGCGTCGTAGACGGCGAAATGTTCTTCGCGCCAACCGAAGTGGCCCATGCTGCCCGCATTCGACGACTGCGGACCGGTCTCGGCCTGAACTACTCGGCAATCGGGCTCGTGCTCGACCTGCTGGAACGAATCGAGACACTCGAAGCATCTTCCCGCAGAAGGAGGACAACCACATGGACATCAGCAACCTGACCGAGAAGTCGCGCGAAGCGCTGCAGGAGGCCCAGAGCCTTGCGACCAGAATGGGTCACACCGAGGTCGACGGAGAGCACCTACTGCTCGCGTTGGTCGGTCAGCAGGATGGGTTGGTGCCCCGATTGCTCGAGCAGGCCGGTGCCGAGGTCGATGCCCTGCAATCCGATCTGGAAGGTGAACTCTCGCGAAGGCCCAAGGTCAGCGGCCCCGGTGCCGCGACCGGTCAGGTGACGATCACCCGACGCTTGTCCGTGCTCCTCGACGCCGCCGAGCGAGAGGCGAAGCGGCTCAAGGATTCCTACGTGTCGGTGGAGCATCTCCTGATGGGCCTAGCCGAAGAGGGTTCGGCCACTGCGGCAGGGCGAGTACTCGCCCGTCATGGAATCACCAGGGACTCCTTCCTCACAGCGCTGACGAAGGTGCGCGGCAATCAACGCGTCACCTCGGCCAGCCCGGAAGGTGCGTACGACGCGCTGGAGAAGTACGGACGCGACCTCGTCGCCGAGGGGCGGGCCGGCAAACTCGATCCGGTGATCGGACGAGACGCCGAGATCCGCAGGGTCACGCAGATCCTGAGCCGCAAGACCAAGAACAATCCGGTTCTCATCGGCGATCCAGGCGTCGGGAAGACCGCGATCGTCGAGGGCCTTGCCCAGCGGATCGTCCGCGGCGACGTTCCGGAAGGCCTGCGCGACAGAACGATCTTCTCACTCGACATGGGTTCCCTGGTGGCCGGTGCGAAGTACCGCGGGGAATTCGAGGAGCGTCTGCAGGCGGTACTGGCCGAGGTGAAGGCAGCCGACGGGCGGATTCTGTTGTTCGTCGACGAGTTGCATACCGTGGTCGGTGCCGGATCAGCAGGCGGTGAGGGGTCCCTCGACGCCGGCAACATGCTCAAGCCGATGCTCGCCCGAGGCGAGCTGCACATGATCGGTGCCACCACGCTCGACGAGTATCGCAAGCACATCGAATCCGATGCGGCACTGGAGAGACGGTTCCAGACCGTCCTCGTCGACGAGCCGAGCGCCGAGGATGCAATCTCGATCCTGCGCGGACTCCGCGAACGCCTCGAGGTGTTTCACGGCGTGAAGATTCAGGACGGCGCTCTCGTCGCTGCCGTCACCCTCTCGCACCGCTACATCACCGACCGCTTTCTCCCGGACAAGGCCATCGATCTGGTCGACGAGGCGTGCGCTCGGTTGCGCACCGAAATCGATTCGATGCCGGCCGAACTCGACGAACTCACCCGGAAGGTGACCCGGCTGGAGATCGAAGATGCCGCGCTGTCCAAAGAGACCGACGGAGCGAGCAAGGCGCGCCTCGACGAGCTGCGCAAGGAGCTGGCCGACCTGCGGGCCGAGGCCGATGCCCGGCACGCTCAGTGGGAGGCGGAGCGACAGGCGATCCGCCGGGTGCAAGAGCTTCGGAGCGAGCTCGAGCGCTTGCGCCACGAGGCCGAGGAGGCGGAGCGCGCCTACGACCTCAATCGGGCCGCCGAGTTGCGCTACGGCGAGATCGTCCAGCTCGAACGCAGGCTCGAGTCGGCAGAAGAGCAACTGGCCACCAGACAAGGCCGGAGCCCGTTGTTGCGCGAAGTGGTCACCGAGGACGAGATCGCGGAAATCGTGGCTGCGTGGACTTCGATCCCGGTCGCTCGGCTGCAGGAAGGCGAGCGGCAGAAGTTGTTGCAGCTCGACGAGATTCTGCACGAGAGGGTCGTAGGCCAGGACGAGGCGGTGCAGCTGGTCGCGGACGCGGTGATCCGGGCGAGGTCCGGCATCCGTGATCCACGCCGGCCGATCGGGTCGTTCATCTTTCTGGGTCCGACGGGCGTGGGAAAGACCGAGCTCGCAAAAACACTGGCCGGTGCTCTCTTCGACAGCGAAGACAACATGGTGCGCCTGGACATGAGCGAGTACCAGGAGCGGCACACGGTGAGCCGGCTCATCGGGGCACCTCCCGGATACGTCGGTTACGACGAGGGCGGGCAGCTCACCGAGGCGGTGCGCCGAAAGCCCTACTCCGTAGTGCTTTTCGACGAGATCGAGAAGGCGCACGCAGATGTCTTCAATACCCTGCTACAAGTGCTCGACGACGGCCGGATCACCGATTCACAAGGCAGGCAGGTCGATTTCAGGAACACAGTCATCATCATGACCTCCAACATCGGCTCCCAGCATCTCCTCGAAGGAGTCACACCCGACGGCGAGATCGAGCCGAACGCCCGCGAGCGGGTTTTCGCGGAACTGCGTGGGCATTTCCGTCCCGAGTTCCTGAACCGGGTCGACGACATCGTGCTGTTCACCCCACTCACCCTGCCCCAGATCGAGCACATCGTCGGGTTGCAGCTCGCCGATCTTCGGAACCGGTTGTCGGAGCGCAGGATCGACCTGGACATCACCCCGGACGCGCGCAGGCTCATCGCCGAACGCGGATTCGACCCGGTCTACGGTGCACGGCCACTGCGTCGATACATCGCCCACGAGGTCGAGACCAGGATCGGTCGCGCGCTACTGCGAGGGGACATCGAACCAGGCGGCACCATCGCCGTCACGGTGGTCGACGGAGAACTCGTCGTCGCGTATGCGGAACCCGCCGTCGCGGCGGCCTGAGAGGAGATGTCGCCATGGAATCGGAGAAGGTGAAATGCGCGCACTGCGGCAAGGTCAACAGGGTGCCTGCCGCAGCGGACGGGACACCCCGGTGCGGGAACTGCCACGAGCCGCTGCCGTGGATCGCCGCAGCACGGGACGAGGACTTCGCGGAGGTCGCCGAACAACCGACGGTGCCCGTACTCGTCGATCTCTGGGCGACCTGGTGCGGACCGTGCCGCATGGTCAGCCCGGCGCTCGAACAGCTCGCCGTAGAACGAGCAGGGCGGATCAAGCTGGTCAAGGTCGACGTGGATGCCGCGCCCCTGACGTCCGAACGATTCACCGTCCGCGCCGTGCCGACCCTGCTGGTGATGGATCGAGGTGAGGTCCTCGCTCGGCAGGCCGGTGCAGCCCCGGTACCCCAGCTACGCGCATGGCTCGATCGAGCGCTCTCGAAGAATGCAGACAAGGAGGCGACATCATGACGTTCGTGCAAATGGACCCGCACGTGAACGCAATCCGGTCCGTGGTGCCCAGAACCCCGCAGGGCTGCGAAGAATGCCTCCGTCTCGGCACCCCGTGGGTGCACCTGAGGCTGTGCCTGACGTGCGGACACGTCGGGTGTTGCGACTCCTCGCCGGGAAAACACGCGAGCGCGCACGCACATGTCCTCGGCCATCCGATCGTTCGGTCGATGGAACCCGGAGAAGATTGGAGGTGGTGTTATGTCGACCGAAATTTCGTCTGAGGACGCCGGACCAGCGGTCGTCGACGAGACCACGGACGAGCACGGCGCGTTCCCGCGGCTGACGGACGATCAGGTCGCAGTGCTCGAGGTCGGTGGCACGCGTCGATCGGTTCGTACCGGAGAGGTGCTGATACGCGAGGGTGCGCCCAGCAACGACTTCTTCGTCGTTCTGTCCGGCAAGGTCGCCGTTCTCGACGAGGGTGACCGGGACGGTGAACGTCGGATACTGCGCGTGCACGGACCCGGCCGCTTCTTGGGCGAGCTCGGACTGCTCGAAGGTCAGGTGGCGTTCTACACCGCCGAAGCGATCGAAGACGGCGAGCTGCTCGTCACTCCCGCCGAGCGGGTACGCGAACTGGTTGCCCACGATCCAGTGCTGAGCGATCTGATCCTGCGGGCCTACCTCCTGCGTCGGCACCTGCTGATCGGGCTCGGCTCGGGGTTCCGGATCATCGGGTCCTGCTATTCACCGGACACGTTGCGGCTTCGAGAGTTCGCAATGCGAAATCGATTGCCCCACAGATGGATCGATCTCGAGCGGGACGAGCGGGCGGAGCAGCTGTTGCGCAGCCTGGACATCGCCCCCGAAGACGTTCCCGTCGTCATCTGGCACGGCGAGAAGGTACTGCGCAATCCGACGAACACAGAGCTCGCACGCATCGTCGGACTTTCCGTGCCGAACGCGGCCCAGGACGTGTTCGATCTGGTCGTCGTGGGTGCAGGACCGGCCGGACTGGCCGCATCCGTATACGGAGCCTCGGACGGGTTGAACACGGTGACACTGGAGACGATCGCCGCAGGGGGACAGGCCAGCACCTCCTCCCGAATCGAGAACTATCTGGGATTCCCGGCCGGAATCTCCGGATCCGAATTGGCCGAGCGGGCTGTGATCCAGGCCGACAAGTTCGGTGCCCGCATCCTGGTCTCGGCAGAGGTGACCGGATTGACGTCCGAAGCCGGGTACCACGTGCTCCGGCTCTCTGACGGCGGCACGGTTCGCGGCCGGTCCATCGTGCTCGCCACCGGCGCGCGGTACCGCAAGTTGACCGTTCCCGGTATCGCGGAACTGGAAGGCACGAGTGTGTACTACGCCGCCACTCATCAGGAAGCCCGCATGTGCGGGACCGACCCGGTGGCCATCGTCGGCGGCGGTAACTCCGCAGGCCAGGCGACAGTGTTTCTCGCCGAACATGTTTCGGACGTCCACTTGCTCATCCGCAATGACGATCTCGGAAAGAGCATGTCCCGTTACCTCGTCGACCAGATCGAGCACAACCCGCACGTGACCGTGCACCGCCACACCGAAGTTCGCGCGGTCCGCGGCAAGAAATACCTCGAGGAAGTCGTAGTCGAGAACAACCGCACGGGCGAACAGGCCACGATCAGGGCGCACGCCCTGTTCGTGTTCATCGGAGCGATGCCCTACACGGGGTGGCTTGCCGACGCCATCGCACTCGACGAACACGGGTTCGTCGTCACCGGTACGGACGCAGCTCTCGCTCGCGGAGACGGTGCCCTGCAGATCGGAGCAGCGCTGTGCGGGACGCTCGAAACGAGCCGACCCGGCCTGTTCGCCGCGGGCGACGTCCGCAGCGGCTCGGTGAAGCGAGTCGCATCCGCAGTCGGTGAAGGAGCGATGTCGGTACGCCAGGTCCACGAGTATTTCGAGCGACGGTGACGTGGGAAACCGCAGCCATCGCAGCCCTGACGGATCCAGTGGACACACGTACACTGGATTCGGTGGGGAAGAAAACTCAGCGCACACAGGAGTTGGGTGAACTCGCCGAGCTCACCCTTCGCGAGTTGGCGTCGGCCGCGGGTGGAGTGCGTGCAGTTCACTCGGCTGTTGCACGACGCACATTTGCCGCCGTGAAACTCGGCGCAGGGCCGGCTGTCTTGCCGACACAGCTGATGCACGATGCCATTTCCGCCGGCACCTACGCGAGCATCGTGGCCGCCTGCACCGGCGCAGCCAAGGTAGTCGGTGCGCTGACCGGCAGTTCCGACGTGACCGGCGACGAGGTCACCGAGGACGATTCGCGGCCGTCACCCTCGCACACCACCCGCGGCGCTCAGACCATCGCTGTCCTGCACGGTCTCATCGGCGACGACATGGAGCGCAGTTCTCGGGTCCTTGCCTACCCGATGTCGATACGTGTCGACGGTCGCCCGGTAGTTCCGAAATACCGCGCTCTGGCCACGGCGTTTCCCGACGCGGGAGCGCACCTCGTGATGTTCCTGCACGGACTCGTCGAGACCGAATCGGCATGGCGGCTCGGTGGGCGACCCACGTACGGGGAGCGGCTGGACTCCGAAGCCGGAACCACCTCGATCTTCTTGCGCTACAACACCGGACGTCGAATAGCAAAGAACGGCGCCGACCTGTCGGACTTGCTGGAACAGCTCGTCACGGCGTGGCCGGTCAGGGTTCACCGAATCACTTTGGTCGGACACTCCATGGGCGGGTTGGTCTCACGCAGCGCCGCTCACCATGCCGCCGAGAGTGGCCGCCGATGGGTGGAGCTGTTGACGGACGTATTCACGCTGGGGACACCACATCTGGGTGCGCCGCTTGCGCGCGGCGTTCACGTCGCCACCGCTGCGCTGGCGCTCGCGCCCGAGACCCGTCCGTTCGCGAACCTGTTGGCGCGTCGAAGCGCTGGAGTCCGCGACCTGATTCACGGATCGATCAACGCAGACGAGGGACATGCGAGCTACGCCGACGGATTCGACGTCGGAGCGGCCGCGGACATCTCGGTTCCGGACGGGGTGCGGCATCATCACGCCTCCGCCGTCATCACAGGAAACCCGCGACACCCCGTCGGGATATTCGTGGGCGACGGCCTCGTTCGCACCGACAGCGCCGGAGGACGAAACAAGCTGCGTGACATAGGACTTCGGCCGGACGATGGTCTGGCGATCAACAGCGCACACCATTTCACGCTCCTCAACGACCAGAGGGTGTACGGCTGGATGCGACGCGCACTGGCATATCGATAGCCGCAGCCAAGCTTGCCACCGCGGCGCAACTCGAGCAGAATGCTGCCGCGCTTTCGATCGACCGCGGCAAACGCCGTGGACGTGATGCACTTCGGCGGCGACTACACCCTTGCTGTTTCCGGCACCGCGGTGGACAAAATCGCGGGGAGGTCCTGGACACTGCACGACCTGATCGCCACTGCCCTACTCTAAGACCTCGGCCCCTACAATCGTCCGTTATGCGTAGGTTTTTCGGTGCCCTGGCCGCGGTTGTCGTCCTATCTCTGTCCGGTTGCTCGTCGAGCGAGTCACCCGACCCCGTACCACCGACGGGCGCGAACACGTCTGCCGAGTTCCCGGTCACGATCGAGGGGGCACTCGGTTCGTCCGTGGTCGGCTCGGAGCCCACCCGTGTGGTCGCGCTGTCGTGGACCGACGCCGACATTCTGCTGTCGCTGGGAGTGACGCCGGTGGCCACCGCCCGAGCAACCGCCGCGTCGGGGTTCCAACCGTGGGCCGAGGCCGAGCTGGGCGATCAAGATGCCCCAGCGTTCCTCCAAGGAGCCAATGCCGACCTGTCGATCGAAGACGTGCTCGCCTACGAACCAGACCTGATCGTCGGGACGAAGGCATTCGGACTCGACACCCGCTACGAACAGCTGTCGGCGATAGCGCCTGTTGTGCACTACGACAGCACACCCTCGGCAGAAACGTGGGAGGACGCCACCAGGTCGATCGCGGCCGCGCTCGGGCGCAGCGACGACGGTGAGCGGGTGATCGCGGAGACCGACTCGACGATCTCCGCTGCGGCAGAGGCCAACCCCGAGCTGACCGGTAAGACGTTCACGTTCTTCGTCGGCCCCGCCAACGGCAGTGTCTACGTGGTCAATTCGACCGACGACGCCGGTGCGCAATTTCTCGACTCGCTCGGCATGCGGCCCACCGACTACGCGACCGGGCTGCCGACCAGCTCCATTCCGGGGCGAGCACAGATCACCTACGAATACCTGGCAGACAACGACGCCGATCTCGTGATCGCGACGGGACAACCAGCCGATCTCGACGCTTTCCGAACGCTCCCGGGTATCGCATCCCTGTCCGCAATCGCGCGCGGGAACTACGTTCCACTCTCTCCGACGGAGGCTCAGTCGATTGCATTCCCGTCTCCACTCAGTCTCGAGTGGGCGACCGGCAACATCGTGCCGAAGTTCTGACATATATCCCTCGACAAAACCCTGAAACCGACAGAACCCCCGATTCCATGACGTGAATCGGTCCATTGGTACACACTCGATAGGAACAGGGTCGGTCGAGGGACGGAGTCGTATGGTCGACACCCCACACTCGCCGTTCGGCGGGGAACCACTCGTCTCGGACATGGCACCGCACGCGGCGTCCATCGGGATCACCCGCTTTCATATCGGCACTTCATACCTGGAGTGGGATACGCGCGCAGCCGCGATATTCGACGTCGGTCACGACGATCGGCCCGCCCTCGACATCTGGCGCAGTCGCGTACATCCGGACGATACCGCTGTGCTCCGAGCCCTCTACGGTGATGCGTGCGCGTCCATCGGGGCAGAGCGCATCTATCGAATCATCGACCGCGGCAGCAACATACGGCACATACTAACCCGGAGTGTGTCCATCGAACATGCCCCCGACGGTTCGCCATCGGTGCTCACCGGGGTCGTCTCGCTTGTCGAGCCACCGACGGGACTGCACGTAGACCTCATGCCGGACGTGCGGTGGAGTCGGATCCTCGATTGTGTCTCGCTCGGATTCGCCATCGTCGACGAAGCGATGGTGCTGCGGTACATCAACAATCAGACCGAGCGCCATCTGGGCGTCAGCCGAACGGAGGTGGTCGGACGGCACATCCACGAGGCACTGCCGGTGACGAGAGGGTCCTACTTCGACGATCTGCACCGTGCCGCGGTAGCCACTCGCGGCGAGGTCACCAGGGTGGTGCAAGCCCTCTTCATTCCGGACAGGACGCTGGAGGTGACTGCAAACTATATCGACGGTGTCGTTGCGATCAGCTTCCGAGACGTCACCGATTTTGCGGCCACAACCGGCAGTCTGCTCGAGGCGTATCGCGAACTCCTGGTCAAGTCGCGGGTCGACGATCTCACCGGCGTGCTCAATCGCGCCGCCTTGCTCGAACGAATCGAGCGAACAACTGCGGAGACAGCTGCTCCAGCGGCAGTGATGTTCATCGATCTCGATGACTTCAAGGCCATCAACGATACGTACGGCCACTTGGTTGGAGACGAAGTTCTACGCACAACGGCCGCGCGGCTGGTTGCGGTCTGCGACTCCGGCACCGTGTTCGGAAGAATCGGCGGAGACGAGTTCGTCGCGGCCATCTTCGACGGCACCCTGCTCGGCCGAACTCGATCCGCCGCGGACATCGAGCGCGAGATGGTCATTGCGACGTCCCCGCCGATCGACGTCGTCGACGGACATGTCTCCGTGTCGATCAGCATCGGCGTCGCGCACAACACTGGAGCCAGCACCCTCGAAGAGATGCTGACCCAGGCCGACACCGCTCTGTACAAGGCCAAACAGTCGGCCGCTTCGAATCGGACCGACAGAGCGCCCGGGTCACCGTAACTTCGATCAGGCTCCAGTCGAAGTTCTACCCGAGCATCGAGGTCAGCTCCGGTCGTTTGGCCGTCCGACTGTCGCCCGAGGAACGTCTACGGACTCGGCGAGTCAACCACGGCGCGAGAAACATGCCGGCCCAGGTGAGGTCGGCACGAACTCGGGAGACCAGACGCGGGCGTGTGAGCGGTGCCAGAGGGAGATTCCACGCGTCCGTGGCACCCGGCAGGTCCAGTGCATAGGCGGCAGCTGCGGCGAGCCGCGCATGTCCGGTCTCGTTGAGATGCAGACGGTCCCAGCTCCACAGCCGCGGGTCCGATGCCACATCGTGCCGCTCGAGGTCGATCAATACGACTCCGAATTCCTCTGCAGCCCCGCGAATCTCGGAGTTCAGCTCGGTCATACGCTTCGCAATGACCGCCCGACCGGGGACCGGGTGAGCGAGACGGGGAAACGTCATGGTGATGACGGTGCAGTCGGCGGACCGCAGCGCGCCGAACATCGCGCCCAGTTCACCTGCCACGGTGCGAGCATCGAAATTCGGTCGCAAGATGTCGTTGACGCCGGCAGCAACGGACGCAACGCTCGGTCTCAACGCCAATGCAGCGGGCAACTGCTCGGCCCTGACCTGCGCGGCTTTGCGACCACGCACCGCGAGGTTGGCATAGGCAACCCCGTTTTCGCTCTCGGCCATGTGCTCGGCGAGCCGATCGGCCCAGCCACGAAAGCCCGTTTCCTCGTCGCCATCGTTCAGCCCCTCCGTCTGGCTGTCGCCGAGGGCCACGTAACGCAACTGGTCCTTTTCGTTCACCACGTCCACCGCTCCTCCATCGAGCATAATATACAACAAGTTGTATATGAAAGTACTATGTGGAGTGGGCCGCGGGTACTGTGCCGAATCATGTCGCTACGTGATGCCGTGCTCGCCGCACTGGTCGACGGGGAGCTGTCGGGCTACGACCTGTCCAAGGCGTTCGATGCCACTGTCGCCAACTTCTGGACCGCCACTCCCCAACAGCTCTATCGCGAGCTCGATCGAATGGATCGGGACGACGTGATCTCGGCGAAGCTGGTCGAGCAGGACGGTCGGCCCAACAAGAAACTGTTCAGCCTGACCGACAAAGGCCGTGCGGCGCTGCGCCAGGTCAGTCACAGGCAATCGAAACTTCCTGCTATTCGTGACGAGCACCTGGTCGCAGTCCACGCACTGGAGGCCGGCGACATCGAGCCTATGACCGCCGCGATCCGCGAACGAATGCAGCTCTCGCGCGACAAGCTGGCCAGGTACGACCGGATGGCGCACCGCCTGCTCGACGGACGCACCGAGACCGACTTTCTGGCGACCGCTGATCGCATCGGCCCCTACCTCACCCTGATGCGAGGACGAATGTTCGAGGAGGAATCGCTCCGCTGGGGTGCCCGCGTCCTCGAAGTACTCGACGCCCGCGCTGATCGTAGATGAGCGCGACATAACCCCGTCACTAGTCGCAAAGTTGTGTATGGTTCGCGGATAACAACCGGATCGTGGGCAGTCCCGGTCCTGGCCTGACTGAAGGAGATGACGCGTGCAGCTGTTCCGAGAAGCCGTAGAGGCGAACGACCACGACGCCATGGCCTCCACCCTTGCTGACGACGTCGTCTTCAGCTCCCCCGTCGCCTTCAAGCCGTACCACGGCAAGCAGACGACCGCGGCGATACTACGCGCCGTCACACGCGTGTTCCGCGACTTCCACTACGTCCGAACCGTCGACGACATCGGCGGCCGCGACCACGTCATGTTCTTCGAGGCCCGCATCGACGACGTCACCGTGCACGGCTGCGACATCCTGCACCTCGATTCCGACGGCCTGATCGACGACTTCACCGTGATGGTCCGTCCGCTGTCGGCGGCGCAGGCACTCTCCCGCGCCATGGCTACGGAATTCGCCGCCGAGATGGCCTCGATCACCCCCACGGACAAGACCGGCTGACGCAGGCCCAGGTCGTGTACATGAAAGTCGCGTCCGACAATCCGGGCCCCTGCACTGCCGCCGCTGTCTACTTTTCGGCGAGACCTAGTGCCGCTGAGAGATATTCACGCGAATCTCGAAACGTCTGCGCCACGCCGCGTCCCGCGACGGCTCCGTACCGACTGATCTGATCGTCATCGAGAAGGTCGAGCACAGTGGTGGAATCTGCGTGCATCCAACCGCCGTCTCGCACCAGTTCGTGGGCGCGTTTGCCCTGCAGGGCTGCAATTCCCTCGACCCTGATTCCTTTCGGATCGGTCGACACTGCGATGTAGTAAGCCTTCTTGCCGGGGTAACCGGCCTTGACCTTCGAGCGCAACCGCAAGACGGCATCGACGGCGTCATCGACGGCAGACGACTGCTCGTCGGAGCCCGATTCGGCAGCAGAGACGCGTGCAATCTCAGCATCCAGTCCAGCAAGCAAAGTGGCGAGGTACTCGAGATCGCTCATCAACTCATGATGCCCTACGACAGCGGACTCTCGAACCAGACCCGACGACGCTCACAATTCAGCTTCAGCTGAACCGGAGGCAGTCCCCGGGCCAACGCACTCGACATGGGGAGCCAGGTTTACACGTCAGAATCCCCAGCGCAAGATCGGGTGCGGTCGAATAGCAACGCAGCCCGCCGAGTTCGATGACTCGTCCACTGAGATCCGGCAGGTTTCGCCACTCGATGCAGCAGACCCAAGTCAACACGAGCCGATACCGATCCCCAGATTCACGCCCCTAACCGAAATCGACACCTCGCAGGCAGGGCGGGGATCACTGCGACGGGCGTCGATTCGACCGATCGAGTCAATCGACTCCTCACCTTCGGATACCTGACTCCGATCGGCGTCGGATATCCGGAACCGAGGAGCTGATTCGACGCGAAGTAGGTAAGAAAAACTCCGAGCCCGGCACCGGGATCGGAGTGGTCGGAGCCTCCTAACGGGATTGAACCGTTGACCGCTCGCTTACAAGTATGTTGCGAGACAACCAGATACGTCCGCATGGAACCATCACAGATACTCTGACCTGCGTCAATCGTCCAACCAGCACCACCCGAATCCACCGTCGTAAGTCCCGACATGTGACACGCTCGTGACACCGAAGAGCAAGGCATCAGCGACCGCACCCCGCACGCAACTACCGATGGCGATTCGTCAGCACGGCATTGCGTCGAAGATTTTGTCGGGCCCCGCCTGCACACTGTCTGTCATGGTCACAGATCCCCACCCGCCCGATCCTGGCGAGGATCGAAAAGTTAACCAGCTGAATGCTGAATCAGAGGAGTCATCCAAACCCGACGACGAGAAGCTTCATCAAGCGGCGGACGCCCTCGATAGCGTGGCGGAACACGATTCTGAGTACCGCCGATACGCCGCTGCTCGTGATGTCTTCGTCGACCACCGTATGGTCGACGATGAGAGCGATGACACCGACAGCGGCAACCACCTCACCTTGGAGCACCGCGCTGCATGGCGGTCGCTGCGGTACCAACTTGATTTCGATAGGTCGTCGGGAAGCGAACGCGTTCGATTGCTCCCCGAGTTCCGCGGACCCGACAGCACCAACCCACCCGACACCAGGTCAGTGGACTCAACCATCGTTGCCACGTGGAGAGGTCTCGCAGGACTCGTCCAGCACGCCCCGACCCGAGCACGACTTCACCACTTGCTCTTCCAGGTCGGCAGCGGGGACAGACTCAACCACGCGCGTGCCGCAATCGCCGCCTACATCGACGCGTCCGCACTAGAAGCGCGCAACTACGACGCCGTTGCGGATTGCCGGGCTGCTATCCGGCTCAGTCGGGCTATCAACGACGACACAACATTGAGTACGTCCATCGACCAGGTCTGCGTCCTCGTCGAGCGGCTCCTCGGACAGGACGATCCACCGTTCGGGTCCGTGGTCGGCGCGCTGATCACGCTCACTGGAGAAGGCAGTCCGGGAACCACTACGCGCTTGTTGGCCACAGCCGAGAAGAAGTGGCCCGACCCGACTCAACGAGACCGCATCCTCAACCTCGCCCTCGAATCCGCCACGTCACCTTCGGAGCGCGCCGAAATCTGGCGACGCCGAGTCCACACCTTCCTCGACCGGGCGGACAGCGAAACCAACAACATCATGAAAGCCACCCGCCTCCACCAGGCGGTCGAACTGGCAGAGCGCTCAAATGACCCAGCGCTTCGCAACGAAGCCACCGTCCGCCTCCAACAGGTCCGAGAGCTCGACCTGGAAATGATGCACCTCACCGCATCGTCGCGTCAGTTCCAGGAAGAGTGGGACTCGTGCGTCGACGCAGTTCTCGGCACCGACACATCGACGAGACCGACCGCCGAAGCCGGAGATGCGCCCGACGAACCCTCAGCAAACTGGTCGGAGGCGCTGTCGGCGTTCGCATCGTTCACCACAGTCACTGGACCCATCGCCACCACCGAGCGCCGCGTCCGAGAGCAATACGCCCTCGCTCCTCTGACCGCCCTATTCTCGACTCAACTGCAGACTCCAGAGGGTTTGCCACTCTGGGCCCCAACGACCGACGCGGAACGTCTCGACATGGACATGGTGAAGTGGGAAACCCAGCTCCTCGGTCATTGGGCACCAATCTTCGCCGCCGCGCTCCATGAGATCGTCCACCGCTTCGGCACGCCGCCGGCCGAGAACCTGCACCATGTGCTCAACATTGGTCCCGCGATGACCAGCGACACCTCGACTCGGTTGTGCCGCGCACTGTTTCGCTTCTGGTCGGGCGACCCGGAAGCGGCCGCGTACACCACAACCCCAGTGATCGAGTCAATGCTCCGCACTGCAGTACTTGCCGCCGACCAAGGCATATATCGACTGCAACAGGGACAGTCGCCAGGCCAATACGTCGGCCTGGGAGTCATGTTGAACCTTTTCTGCACCGAGTACGACGTCCCCGAAGACGATCGTCGGATGTTCAACGCCATATGCAATCACCCAGCCGGCTGGAATACCCGAAACCTTCTCGCACACGGCTACGTGAAAAACGTCGACTCCGGTGTCGCCGCGGTACTCATCCACATCGCCCTGCGAATCGTGGTCCTGGCCGCGAATAAAACGCAACCGACACATGAATGACGACTCCGGTCGCGATCGATCACGATCCGTGCGTGCATGCGTGCATGCGTGCGGAGACGATGCCGCGGAGCGCGGCTTAGTCGTAAAATACTACTTCGGCATTGGCTTTCATGGCGCGGGCGCTCGTACTTGCGGCCGTCCACTGTTCGCTGCGATTCCTGCGACACACCTACAAAGCTGTCACGCCCACCGGACTTGCTCACGTGCGCCAAAGTGGGTTCGTATAGGCGCAGGTGCGCGCCTGATCGCGAGCTCTAGCTTCGGGTCAAACCCGTGAAGGAAACGAGCCTGTCGGCAAGGACGGTTAACGTCTCCAGGATGGGCACATTCGCCACCCTGTACGGCAACCTCTCCAAGGACAACCACATCCGGGGCAGGCAGTTCGAACGCATCTGCAAGTGGTACGTCGAGAACGACGCGTACTACCGACAAACCGTTCGCAATGTCTGGCTCTGGGACGACTGGGAGCACAGATGGGGCAGCGACTCCGGTATCGACCTCGTGGTCGAAGACAACGAAGGAAAACTCTGGGCGGTACAGGCGAAGGCATATGCCTCAGATCGCGCCGTCACAAAGAACGACGTCGACAAGTTCCTGTCCGAGTCGTCCAGGAGGCGGTTCCACTATCGCCTCCTCATCGCAACCACTGACCGGATACACCACGTCGCGCGGAGAACTATCGACGCCCAGGAGAAACCGGTTGGCTTGATCGGCCTTGCGTACCTCCAAACTGCCGACATCGACTGGGCGGAGTCCCCGGACCTCCTACATCCCATCCCATCACCGCAGCCGGCCCTACCGCGCGATCACCAGACCGAAGCGGTCGACAACGTCGTGGACGGCTTCCAGAACGCCGATCGTGGTCAGCTCGTCATGGCGTGCGGTACAGGAAAGACACTCACGTCTCTGTTCATCAAGCAAGAACTTCACGCGCAGCGAACATTGGTTCTGTTGCCGTCCTTGTCCCTGTTGAAGCAGACGATGGCGGTATGGAGGACGAACGCGACCGAACCGTTCGAGGCGCTACCAGTCTGCTCCGATGAAACCGTCACCCAGGACGACGCAGCCTTGACGTCCACCAGCGAACTGTGCCTCCCAGTCCAGAACGACCCCGCCGAGATCGCCGAGTTCCTTCAACGCAGTGGACCACGTGTGGTGTTTTCGACGTATCAGTCCTCGCCGCAGATCGCGAAAGCATTCACCCTCGGACAAGTCCCGCATTTCGACCTGGCCATCGCGGACGAGAGTCACCGTGTCGCGGGCGACGAATCGACCGTATTCGCAACGATTCTCGACTCGAACGCCATCGCAGCCCGCCGGCGGCTGTTCATGACGGCGACACCGCGCTACTACACCGGACGGGTGCTGACGGCGGCGCGTGGCTCGGAGATGGAAGTCGCGTCGATGGACGACGCCACGAAATTCGGGGAGGTGTTCCACCGTCTGAGTTTCGGAGAAGCCATTCGACGCGGACTACTCACTGATTACCAAGTCACTGTCGTCGGGGTCGACAACTCGACATTTCGTGAGTGGGCGACCAACGGCGTTCTGGTCCGGCGAGAGGAACAGAGCACCGACGCGCGAACCCTGGCCAGCCAGATCGGACTTGCGAAAGCGATGCGAAAATACGACCTTCGCCGCGTGATCAGCTTCCACTCCCGTGTGCTCCGCGCCAGGCGATTTGCCGCCGAAATGCCCGAGATCCTCGAATGGATGCCTGAAGAGCAGCGGCCGCCGGGAGCATTGTGGACCGGGTTCGCTTCCGGTGAAATGTCTTCCGGTGAGCGACACGTCCGCCTTCAACGTCTTCGCCACCTCGATGACGACGAGCGCGGCTTGCTGACGAACGCGCGGTGTCTCGGCGAGGGTGTCGACGTCCCCACCCTCGACGGCATCGCCTTTATCGACCCGAGGGGCTCGGAGGTAGACATCGTTCAGGCCGTCGGGCGGGCAATTCGGCTGGCCGAGAACAAAACCGTCGGAACCATTGTCATTCCCGTATTCATCGACACCGCCGCAGATCCCGAAACCGCGCTCAAAGATTCATCGTTCAAGTCTGTCTGGCGTGTCGTTATTGCTCTGCGCTCTCACGACGAACAGATGGCGCAGCAGATCGACGAAATGCGCCGTGAACTCGGCCGCACAGGTGGGCGCGCACGCATTCCGGACAAGATCCACCTGGACGTGGCGCACACCGTCGGGAAGGCATTCGTCGACGCGTTCGATGTTCGTTTGATCGAGAAGACTAGTGCCCCCTGGCATTTCTGGTACGGGATGCTGGAGCAATACGCCGCAGACAAGGGCACCTCAAGAGTGGCCGTCGACTACGTCGTCGACGGATACGCACTCGGGCAATGGGCAAGCGTCCAAAGGATCGCGCTGACCAACAAGACCCTCAGCGATGACAGGCGGTCCGCGCTGGATCGACTTCCCGGGTGGGCATGGGACGTACTGGCAGATCAATGGAGTACGTGGATCCAACTCATGGAGCAGTTCGTAGCCGAACATGGTCACGCCGACGTTCCATTTCCCTACGCGGTCGGCGACTCGAACCTCCGGAGCTGGGTCGCGACTCAGCGTGGTCTGCACAAGCGTGGTCGGTTGTCAGAGGAAAGGACACGGGAACTCGAAGCGCTCGCTGGTTGGGTGTGGGATACCCGCGAGGACACCTGGGCGCGGAACTACCAAGCACTGAAGGCGTTTGCCGCACGAATGGGCCGCGCTCAGCCGTCGCCGCGGCTGGTAGAGGACGGTGTCAGACTGGGGCAGTGGGTGGCCGCGCAGCGCACCAACCGCGACGACTTATCGTCGGAGCGGGTCCGACTCCTCGAGGCACTGCCGGGATGGTCGTGGGCACCACAGGCCGAGAAGTGGGACCGCGGCTACAAATTTCTTACGGCCTTCGTCGCGCGAGAAGGCCATGCTCGCGTTCCTAACACGCACGTGGAGAACGGCTTTCGGCTCGGTAAGTGGGTCACCGTCCAACGAGGCAATCAGAGAAATCTGTCTGCGAGCGATCTAGATCGCCTACAATCGCTGCCCGGTTGGGTGTGGGATTCGCGAGCCGCGATGTGGCAGCAGAAGCTCGAACTGCTCAGGCAGTATCAACGGCGGGAGGGCCATGCGCTAGTACCGCAGGGATTCAAGGAAGACGGCGTGCAACTCGGCGGTTGGGTTCTAGCACAAAGGAATAACCGCGCCAGCATTGTTCAGGAACGTCGGGAGCACCTGGAAGCGGTTCCAGGATGGTCGTGGGACCCGTACACGGATGCTTGGGATCGTGCGTACGCCGCGCTGGTCTCTTACGCGGAACAGCACGGACACACGCGGGTCTCGCGCGGCCACATTGCCGACGGGGTCAATCTGGGCGGTTGGGTCGGAGAGCAACGGGGCAATTGGGCCAAGATGACCGAGGACCGACGCCAGCGCTTGGAGGCCGTTCCTGGCTGGAGCTGGAACACCCTCGACGACTCATGGACGCAACACCTCGAGCTGCTGCGGTCTTACGCACGAAGGGAAGGCCATACGAGCGTTCCTGTCGACTTCGTCGAGGACGGTCTGAAGATCGGTCAATGGGCCAGGCTCCGTCGACGCGAACACACAAGACTCGACTCTGACAGACAAGCTCAGTTGGAAGCCATACCCGGTTGGTTCTGGGGCACAAAAAGCGATCACATCTGGAACCAAAAATTCGAGATGCTCGAGCAATACGTAGCGCGTGAAGGTCACATCAAGCCCCCGGATGACCACGTGGAAAAGGGCGTCAAACTAGGCGCGTGGGTCCGGGAGCAGTGGCGTGGGCGGGAGAACATCAAAGCCGAGCGATCAGCCAAACTGGAGACGTTGCCGGGCTGGAGCTGGGAGACCGGTTAGAACCGCCGGAGTTTGCGGACCGGGCTCCCCTATTCAGTCCCAATGGCGACAGCACGAACTTAGCGGGCGGCCTACATCGAAACAGGCCAGTTCCAAGTCGCGCTGTCGATGCAGCCGGATGCCTGCGACAGACCCGCCACACCGGCAACCAGGGTTTCGCGACCTATACAGTGCTGGTGTGACCATCACTGCGATCGCGCCTTTCATCGTCGCTCCTGCAACGGCTTGCCTAACCTTGATCGCAGGATGGTTTGTGACGGCCCGAATCACAGATAGGTGGGACAGAATCAAGAAGCTACGCGAGTTTGATTTACAAGCCGTTAACGAGTTTCACCGTTTGTACGGTGATTTCTTCTCGACGTGGAAGTCATGGGACTCGTTGCATTCAGGGTCGCTAAGAGGCCAGAAGAACAACGATCTTGTTTGGCAATGCCAAAACCGCGCCGCGCAGATTGATGGAAACATCGAGTCATTACTGGTGAAGGTGTCCGCCGAGCGGTCTCTGACCGCCGATGAGGTCAGCGCCTTAGCTGCGACACGGCAGGCGTTTCAGCAGCTCAGGAAAGCCATAGAAAATGACCGACCATTAAATTGGTGGGCGGCAGATCTTGCCGAATACTCGGCATTTAAGAGCCTTGCAACAATCACATCTTGCATCTTGTCCGCAACTCCTCGGGGTGTCGAGTCTCCAAAATCCGTCGACGCAGCGCGAACACTGCGAACGCTGACAGACAACGACCTCGAAGAGACTTGGGTCGAAGTTGCTGTACGGGTCGCAGAGCTTGAAGAGTTCAGAACCGTTTACCGCGCGTTACACTGAAACCACCAGATCACCAAAGGGCCCTAGAGACTTTCCTCGCCGACTAGAAGTGATATTCGAGTCCTGCACCCATACAACTCATCATCGTCATCATCATCGCTGACAGGATGATAGGGAAGCAGTTGCCGATGAATACAACCTGATCCGCGAAGTGCGCACCCAGATAGTCAAGCAGGTGAGAGATGAGATGACCCCGGTCGACCTGTGCACGCGTGACACCGAATTGCGTTGCCACCGAGGCTAGCTCGTCGAGATTCACTACTTTTGCCCCAACCGAGCCTGCAGCCGCAATACAGTCGTTGTCATCTTCTGAGCCCCAGCGATCTCCGCCAAAACGCCTCGGTCGCACTTCCGATTCAACTGCTCCACAGCGGGCCGCGCCTCACCCTAGGCGTCACCGAGCCCCGGACACATCGCCAGATCAAACACCGTCTGCTTCGCAGTAGTCACCAGCACCGCACCCAACTCGGTATCGATGCGTCCGCATCCAGACGTGCCATGTCGCGAACGACGAACCGAATCACCGCCTCACGATCCGCCAACCGAATCGGATCGTGGCGCGTCGGGACAGCCACCACAGCAGTCGCTAACGCCCGCGGAATCGCCCCGTGCAACCGGGCCGCACTGACACCCATCACGACGGCATCATCGCGACCATAGGCAGAGACCGCGATACCAGCCGCCGCAGCTCCAAGCCAGGCATCCATCCGGGCCGGACATCGAGGCTGGCGTCGACAGACTTCGCCGAAGTTCGCTGAATCCGCAAGGAGGCCATGCAACCTCAGGGACGCGATTGTGGGTCGATCGACGTGCCGCGGGGCGCGGGTTCGATCGGGCGGTTCTGCCATGCGCTCCAGTCGGCTGATGTCTGGGCGGCAGCAGACAGAAGCTTCGGTAGGTAGGTCTCCTCGAGAGTGCCGACGCTGGTTTCTGCGGCGTGGACGGTGATGTTCATGGCTGCGCGTGCGACTCCACGGCCGTCGTGTACCGGTACCGCGATCGAGCGGACGCCCGGTGCCAGATCCTGATCGGCCAGCGCCCAACCGCGCTGCGCTGTTTCGTCGAGTATCTCGTCGATCTGCTCGGTCGTGAACACTTTCGCAGCGAGCCCTGAGCGGGTTGGCTCGGACAGGCGCTCGTGTACCGAACCCCGGTCCATCGCCGAGAGAAGGGCCCGCCCTTGGGAGGTCACCATCGCGGGAAATCGGGTTCCGATGTCGACTCGAAGCGAGATGAGCTTGGGCACCGCCACGCGGGCGACATACACGATGTCGGAGCCGTCGAGCTGAGCCATCGAAGACGATTCGCCGGTGAAGGCCACCAATTCTTCGAGGTGGGGTCTGGCCATGTCCCAGAGGTTGAGGGCACCGATGTACGCCATTCCGAGTTCGAGCACCCGCGGGGTCAGGGTGTAGCCGGCGTGGCCGGATCTGACGTAGCCGAGCTCTTCGAGCGTGAGCAGTATCCGCCGGGCTGTCGGCCGTGCCAGCTCGGCACCAGCGGCGACCTCGGTCAACGACATCACCGGCTTATCGGCCGAGAAGATCCGGAGCACGTGCAGCCCTCGGGCCAGCGCTTCGATGAAGTCCGGTCCCTGTCCGCGTTCAGCCACTGAACTGCCTCTTCTCTCATGTCGTTGGTGCAGCACCTTCAGTTGTAGCCGGTCGCCGATGAAGTTCGTCGCGCGGATGCCGATACGGCTGTGCGCTGCACAACGCTCCTACACGCGTATGACGCTTGACACATCGAATCTTGGAAGGCATTCTTGAACCTACACGAACGGACCACTGTCCGCTAGACGGACGATAAAGGCTTGAGCTGCTGAAACAAAGCGCAAGGGTCCGATCGAGTAGCTCACCGGGTTGTCCGGCCGCGAACAGCCTGCGGCCGCGCCGACGGTCGAGGCCAGACCGGAACACCGCACAGATGCACCCCGCCCCACCGGCGGCAGACAGAAGTACTCGAAAGGACCCACCAGCGATGAAGAACTACGACGTTGTAGTCATCGGTTTCGGACCCGTCGGGCAGATGCCCAGTGCCCAGCTCGGGCAGGCAGGGCATTCCGTTGCCGCGTTCGAGGCCTACGAGACCCTGTACGGCCTCTCCCGCGCCGGCCACATGGACGACGAGATCGTCCGCACGCTGCAGAAGATCGGCATCGACGAAGAATTCAAGTCCGACGCGGTGCCGTGGGACATGTACGACATGCGCACCAAGGCTTTCGACGGCGAGCTGCTGCTGCGCATGGACTGGTCGCAGGTCGGCCCCCACGGTCACCGTGGCCATTGGATCTTCTACCAGAACTACCTCGAGCTCGCGATGCACCGGGCAGTCACCGAAACCGGCAACGTCGACATCACCATGGGCACCAAGGCCGTGGGCTTCGAGCAGGACGACGACGGGGTGACCATCACCCTCGAGCACCGCAAGAGCGGCGAGCAGACTCAGGTGCGGGCGAAGTACCTCATCGCCGCGGACGGCGCTAACAGCTCCATCCGCGAGCGCCTAGGGATCAAGACCTGGGTCGGCAACTGCGACTACAACCAGCTCGTCGTCGACTGCCGCGAGAAGCACAAGCTCAACTTCGAGTTCGACAACGGTCAGTTCGCCGACCCTGAGCGGCCGGGATGTCTGTTCCAGCTCGGTGCTCACCACCACCGGTGGGAGTGGACACTGTTGCCCGGCGAGAAGCCGGAGGACTTCACCGAAGAGCGGGTATGGGAGCTGTTGAAGCCCTGGGTGGGCCCCGACGATGTCGAGATCCTGCGCCGTCCGGTCTACAACTTCCGGGAAGTGGTCGCCGAGCATTGGCAGGATGGTCGAGTGTTCCTCGCCGGAGACTCCGCCCATCACGTAGTCGGTTGGGCCACAGAGGCACTCGATGCGATACGCCGCCAGGCATGGACCGACGCACGCCGCGTGGGCCACACTCGATCACACGGGTGGATCAATGGCCGGCGCTCCACCGTCTCCATCGGTTCCGCCCGAGCGTTGCTCCGTTCCCGGTACGCGCTGTGGAAGAACCCAGAAGATCTCACGGACCCTTCAACGCGTGAAGCTCCGCTGGATCGCATCTACCGATCCTCGGGTCTACCGTGCTTACCTGGTCAAAGAGGCCTATGGACGGTCTTCAAGCTCCCATCCGACCAGGATGTCGAAGCACTCGAACGATGGGTCCAGTGGGCACGACGCAGCCGAATCGAATCCTTCGTCACGCTTCCGCACCGTGTCGGCACCCACCGCGAACAGATCCATGCCGCAATCGAACACGGCTTGTCCAACGGACTCGTCGAATCGATGAACACCAAGATCCGACTCATCACTCGCATCGCTTTCGGTTTTGTCCGTTCTGAGGCACTTCATTTTCTTTGTTCTTTTACGCCCTCGCGCAATCTGTCATTCGAGTCGCGATCGAGCACAAGAGGTCTAACCAGCACCAGGTCTTAGACGCCTGCGCAGAGCCCGCCGAACAGCTGCGGTGTCAACAGCTCGCCGCGTAGCTCAAGATCGATGTCCGGCAGTCGTTTGTGTACACGGTGCGCAAGCAGTGGTAGTACGTCATATGTCGCAGTACCGACGCAGTTTCGGTAGAGCGGTCCCTGTCGATGACGCTTGTCGTCCACCTTTTAGACGTCAAATGTGAACCACTTACGTTGCCTTCGTTCACGTTCGGTCATTCCGCCCCATACTCCGAACGGCTCACCGGCCGTGAGAGCGTGCGTAAGGCACTGTTTGCGGACCGGGCAAGCCATGCAGATGGTTTTTGCGGCTGCGACGCCCTCGTGTTCGAAGGGTTCGAAGTCCGAGGTGCCAAAGAATGTGGCGGGACTGGCATTGCGGCAACGTGCATCAAGTTGCCAATCCCACAATGCGGCCTCCGGCGCAGGGAGGTTCACCGGCCGTTCGGGAAATCGTGCACCTAGACGCAACGCTGCTCCAATCATTCACATGGTCGTCCAATAGTTGGACGCTATACTATAGGAATAGCGGTTGGTGTCGGCAACCCACGCCGACGCACTCCCGGAAAGCTGCTGCTGGCGCTGCCCCTCCCACTGCGCACCGAGAGGGATCGGCTCGAAGCCTTCGCCCAGGTGACCTGTTGATGAGAGACCCGACATCATGGTCAGACTGAAGAGGAGGGCCAAGCCGAACCGCGCCGAAAACAGTTGCAACAGCGCTGTGTCCGACACGGGCCACGTGAGACACCATTGCGGTACTCTTTACATACATAGATACTGACTTACTGTAAATGTATCAATACGCGAAGTATGGAGTTCTCATGCAACCCATCAGGAACCGCTACACCCAGCTCGTCGGCATCGACCATCCGATAGTGCAGGAAGGCCTCGGCCCCTTCCGGACGCCGAAGCTTGCGGCCGCCGTGTCCAACGCGGGCGGGCTGGGCACGGTCTCGATGCCGGGCATGCCCACCGATCTCGATGCTGGTGCGCGTACCTTTCGAGAGCACATCGAGGAATGTGCTGCCCTGACCCGCGGGCCTTTCGCTGTCAACATTCCGGTCGGTGTAGATGGGAACGGCGTTGTGCTTCCCTTCACAGATGTCTATATTCGTACGGTTTTGGCAGCTCGTGAGGCGGACGCATCGCTCGCCCGGAAGCTGACGGTCATGACCACCTCCGCTGGCTTTCCCGGGTCCTACATCTCGATGATCAGGGACGCTGGGATGATTCATCAGCACAAAGTCGGCTCGACCCGTCAGGCGATCAAAGCAGCCGAGGCCGGCGTCGACGTCGTTATCGCTGCCGGTTTCGAAATGGGAGGTCATGCCCCAAGCGCGGCCGTCCACTCCTACGTGTTGATCCCCAACGTCACGGAAGCAGTGGATGTTCCAGTGCTGCTGACCGGGGGTGCCCGCGATGCGCGCGGCCTCGCAGCGGCCCTGGCGATGGGGGCGGACGGAGTGGCGATGGGAACGCGGTTCATCACTAGCACCGCAAATTCCGATTGGCACCCTGCCTATATTCAAGCTTTGCTCGACGCCAAAGAAGGCGACGATGTAGCGTTCGACGGGGTGTACGGCCCGTGCCGAGGATTGAAAAACGCCGCATCGCAGAAACTTTCGAGGCATTTGGATGCGCCGTCGGGCGAGGTCGCCGATGCGGTCGAGCTGACACGCTGGAAGATTGAATCGATGCAGCGCGCACAAACGGACGGCGATGTCGTCGACGGCCTTGTCCTCACCGGCCAGGTCGCCGCAGCGATCAACGACATCATTGACATCGCCGACTTCGTACCGCGGATGGCAGCCGAGGCCGCAGATATTCTGAGAGGACTCGTCGCGTCCCTACCTGCACTCAGCCCAGCAGTAAGCTGAGATTCGCGAAGTATCATGACGGACGTGACAGCGAAGGTAGGCACCCTCGGAAGCGCTCGTTCGGTGCTCGTTTCAGTGCTTGGTGAGCTCGTTGCGCCGTATCGGCGGCCCGTGCGGACCGCTGCGCTCCTTTATGCCTTGATGGGCCTCGGTTTCGGGGAGCCCGCCAGTAGGCAGGCGATCGCGCGGGCCGGCGCATCGGGCTTGCTTACCGCCGAACGGGACGGCCGCGAGACCAAGTGGATTCTCACCGAGCAGGCACACCGACTCTTCGTCGAGGGCGTCAGCCGTGTATTCCCCGACGTCGCGGCGGCCGGTCGCTGGGACGGCAAGTGGCTCGTCGTCATCGCACCTATTCCGGAATCGCACCGAGCCGTACGAAAGAAGCTGTACGCGGCATTTCGATGGGCCGGTTTCGGTAACCCCAGCCCGGGAGTGTGGGTCACTCCGCACGTCGAACGTTTGGCCGAGGCCGCCGCGGTGATCGAGTCGCTCGGACTGTCGCCGAACACCATGTCGTTTATCGGATCCCCCGCCTCCGCCGGCATATCGGAGGACGACTTGGTGGAGCGATCATGGGATCTCGACGAAGTCGCGCAGTCGTACGACGAGCTTCTGAGCAGGTTCGACGAGAAAGGGATTCTTTCCGGCGAGGAAGCGCTGATGGCGCACCTCGAGCTGGTCGACGCGCTGCGCCATACGCCGTACATGGATCCCCATCTGCCGGCCGCTCTGTTGCCGGATTGGGCCGGCCTAGGAGCCGTCAAACGACTGCAGGACCTACGGGCGGAGTGGACTCCCGCCGCTCACGCCCACTGGTTGACGGTCACTCCCTTCGATTGATCATCGTAACGACTCGCCTTGCGTAATACATTTGTAGACATTGAGTGGACTCAGATGTAATATTTTGGGCAGCGCCGTTTCGGTGCGTTCCATAAGCAAGTCGAAGGACACGATGTGAGCGAACTTCACGCACCCCTCATGGCCACGCTACAAACTGCTGCAGACGATCCGGTCTCGTATGCACAGAGTTGGAAAGCAACACGGCAGCGGCCGGTGATCGGTTCGTTTCCTATGAACTTCCCATCGGAGATCGTGCACGCGGCCGGAGCCTTGCCGGTCATCATCCAAGAAAGCAAAACGCCCATCACTGAGGGCCGGAGCATGCTCGCCGAGTTCTATTGCGGTTACACCCGAAGCGTTGCCGATCAAGCTGCGATCGGTGAACTGGATATTTTCGACGGTTTCGTCGCCGCCGATCATTGCGTACAGCTCTTGGGAGCGGTCGACGCTATTCGGTACGTGCGTCCGGAGAAGCCTGTGCACTTCGCACAGTTCACTAGCTCCATGGACGACGCGTGGTCCAAGCCCCGCGTCGACAGCAGAATCGGAGATCTCAAAGCCGAGATAGAGACTGTCGTCGGCAACAGTTTCTCGCCCGAGGACCTGACGAACAGCATCAAGGTGTTCAACAAGAACCGGCAACTCCTTCGGCATCTCTACGACCTGCGTCGTTCCGGTCGTGTCCGGATCACCGCGAGCGAGATGCAATTACTCGTCAAGTCGTCGATGGTGATGGACGTCGAAGAGCACACCGCGATATTGCTAGGGCTCATCGACGCATTGGTCGTACACGACGAAGCGCCGGAAAATGTTGTCCGTCTGCACCTTTCAGGCCACTTCTGCCATGCACCCAAGCCGGAGATCCTCGACGTCATCGAGGAATCCGGTGGGCTCGTCGTCGACGACGACCTTTACACCGGATTCCGGTACATCTCCACAGACGTTCCCGAGACCGGCGACCCGCTCATCGCATTGTCATCGTGGTATATGGAACGAAACATCAACGCCCCGTGCCCCACTCGGGTGACCAACAAGGTCGACTGGGACACCTACCTGCTCAACTCGCTCGAGGCCAGCCGCTCGGTCGGTGTGATCGTGTTGATGGCCAAGTTCTGCGAACCGCACATGCTGTACTACCCGGAACTGCGCAAAGCGCTCGAGTCCCACGGAGTTCCGTTGCTGCTGATCGAGACCGAGCACGAAGGCATGCCGGTCGAGACCATGCGCACCAGGATGGAAACGTTTGTCGAGCGAATCCGCCGTCAGCCCACGCCTGTTCCGGCCTGAAACGTCACTAGGAGTTCACAATGACCACCGCAATCCCGCAGCAGGACAAGACCAATCGTCTCAAGAGCACCAGGCTTGGCGGCAAGATGACCGCAGACTACTGGGAGAATATATTCACCGCGAAGGAACGCGGCAAGCATGTGGTCTGGTACAACGGTGCTGCCATGAATCCATTATTTCAGGCGGCTGGACTCGAATGGTGCCACGGCGAGGCCTTCGCTGCCCGACTCGCGGCGCAGCACCTCGAGGAACCCGCGCAGGCGGCCGGTGCGGAGTACGGCTACATCGGCGAACTGTGTTCCTACGCCCGGACCCACCTCGGTTGCGCCGTGCTGACGCAGCAGACGGTCAGCGAACGTCAAACCGGCGTGGTCGGATTGGTGGATCAGCAGGAACTGGCCGCCAAGCTGCCGGCACCGGATTTTTTCGTCAACGGTTACGCGGGTTGCAGTACCGGACAGCAGTGGGATGCGATGACCTATCGCGTCTTCGACCGCAAGCTGCCGATCTTCAACGTCTCGCTGCCGATGTTGTGGGGAAACAAGCCTGATGCTGGCTACATGCGTGGTGAAGAATGGAACGAAGTCAGCACGTACGCCGAAGGCCAGTTGCGCGAGTTGGTCGGCTTCCTCGAACACCAGACCGGACGACCGTTCGACTGGGACGTATTGAGTGAAAGCATGTCCTACATCAAGAAGGCATCGGAGCTTCGGCTCGAGGCAATGCAACTGTGCACGATGGCACCGACCCCCGCAACGTATTGGGACTGGGTCGCAAGTATCGCCCCCATCAACTTTCTGCCCGGCAACCAAGCACTCGTCGACTACTTTGCCGGCGTGAAAGCGGAAATCCAGCAGCGCATAGTGGACGGCATCTCCGGTGTCGCGAACGAGAAGTACCGCCTGTACTTCGACGGGATCATGAACTGGAACAAGCTCGGCTTCCTCACCCGCAAGTTCGCCGAATACGACGTTGCCGTTGTGGCCGGACGCTACACCCACGAATCCTTCTGGCAGGAACCACAACTCATCGACGTCGACAATCCGCTACGCGGCATGGCCCAGCATTACCTGCTGTGCCCGCTGAACCACGGTTTGAAGAATTTGGAGGAACTGCTGCTGCGTCGTATCGACGAATATGCCATCGACGGCATCGCCTTCCACTCCACCCGTACCTGCCGGGCAATGACCAACCCCCAGTCCATGCTCGCCAAAGCCGCCGAGCGTGAACGCGGTGTCAAGTCGTTCGTCTTCGAAGGCGACGTCGCAGACGCGTCTTTCTACAACGACGAGATGTTCGACAGTCGCCTCGAAGCAATGTTGGAAGCCATCGACGTACAGCGGATGAAGATCTGACTTCGATGAATTGGTACGTGATGGGCGTCGACCTGGGCTCGACGACGGCGAAAGCCGCCGTCGTCGACTCCAGCGGCGCTCTCGTCGGTTCGTCCGTCGTGCAGATGGGGGCCGTGAGCCGCGACGCAGTGATTCGAGCTATGGGATTCGCTCTCGACTCGGCCGGTGTTTCCCAAGAAGATATTCGACGCACTATCAGTACCGGCTATGGACGCAAACTCGTGCCCGGCGCAGATCGCTCCTTCACCGAAATCACGTGCCACGCCCGCGGCGCTGCCGCACTGAGCCCGGGCGTGCGACTGGTGATCGACATCGGCGGGCAGGACAGCAAGGCCATCGCCGTAGACTCCGACGGTCTGGTCGACCGCTTCGCGATGAACGATCGTTGCGCCAGTGGAACCGGACGCTTCTTCGACGTACTCGCCCGCGCGCTCGAGGTCGATGTCAGCGAGGTCGGCGCACTAGCGCTGTCCGGCGCGGACGGACTCGAGGTCAGCAGCATGTGCGCCACCTTCGCCGAGACCGAGGTCATATCGCTGCTGGCACAGGGGCAAGAGAAATCCGACATTGCTGCGTCCGTCCACAAAGCTGTCGCCGCCAGGACCCTCGGCCTTGTTGCACAGGTCGGAAAAGCAACCCCCACCGTCATGACGGGCGGCGTCGCCCAGAACGCAGCTGCTCGCCATTACATAGAGAAGGCACTGCGGCATCCCATCGAGTTGCTCGATCAACCCCAAATCGCAGGGGCGTACGGTGCCGCACTATTGGCGGCCGACGACTACCGAGGCTTTCGTGAAACTGCCGAACTGCGGGATTCGGCAGCGAAGGAGCAGCTGGCCGCTCGGGCCGCAGGTATCGTTCCGCAGTGCGCAGGATGTGACGGCACCGCCGGCGATCACAACCACGTTGTCCCGTTGACCTTGCGAGGCCTGTCATGACCACTATAGACGTGTCCGATTCTACCGTTGTCATCATCGGTGGGGACAGTGGAATCGGGTTGCTCATCGCCCGCCACCTCGTCCGCGCCGGAACACAACGAATCGGGCTGATCAGTCGCGACGCCGATGCCGGTAGTGCCGCTGCGAAATCGGTGTTCGAATTGGCGTCGGGGATATGGTCACTCTCTGCCGCCGGCGACCTTTCCTCCGAGTCGGAGGCCAGCCGAATGCTCTCAGAGCTCAGCGGATCACTCGGCGATCCCGACATAGTCGTCAACTGTCTTCGAGCCGACGGCGGAGTCGTCAGTGATCTTGTGCTGCAGACCATGCAGAAGTATTCCTCCGGCGTGTTCATCGACCTGGTAGCTACTGAAAGCCAGAGGCGTAACGACGCACACAGAGTGTCGGTCATCGACGATTCTGCAGATCCGGATGGAACTGCAGAATCGGTGGTGGCAGCGGTATCGGTACACGCGGGGTAAACGAGGGCAGTCCCGCGTGCGGATGCTTCGCTTGACCTCTGACGATCGATACTACTGTGCGGCAGTGATCCGCGAGTTGAAGCATGTGCGTAGAACCGTGAGCTCACTAGGAGTACCACTTCTACGCGATCGTTCCCCCGACGGGTGAGGGTGAAAGGATGAGCAGTGCGCAAGCCAGTTGTGAGATGCTGGGCAGCATGTGCGGTGCACTGCGCTCCGCGTCTCGGGTGAGTCCGTTGATTATGGCGATGGCGGCATGTACTCGGCAGCGACCTTCGATCACAGGCATATGCGGATGGATCTGCTGGACGAGATGCACCCACTCATCGATGAAGTTGCGCTGGTGACGCGTATAGATTTCGCGTAGTGGCTCGGGTAGGTGGACGACTTCTGTCACCATTACGGCCAACGCGGCGGGATTTTCGAGCATGAAGTGGGAGTAGCTGTCGATGACTCGTCGGAGGGCGTCGTCGGCATCATCGGCTTCGTCGAGTGCGTGGCTTAGAGACAGCGACAGTGCTTCCGTGCCGCGCGACATGATTGTGTCGAGTATTTCGATCTTGCTACCGAAGTGGCGATAGATTGCCGATCCGGTAATGTGCGCGGCCGCCCCGATGTCTTTCAGGCCGACTGCTGCGTAACCATGTCGAGCGAAAAGCCGTGTTGCCGCAGTGAGTATGGCTTCGCGTCTGGTCACTGACACGTGCGGTGCATACCGAGATCCAACCCGAGGTGGACGGCTCGGTTGCACATCGACAGTGACTGGGATCGAGGTGAGTATCAGAGCTGCGAGATCGGTGAGCACTTCTGTGGTGAGCTTGGTCGACTCGAATTCGGCCGCATGCCCGGGCGGGGTAAAGATCATTGCCAGTATCGCCTCAGCAGAGAGCATCGGGTCGGCAGATGGGTACGCGTCCTTGATGCGATCGCGGAGCCGCACACATATGACCCGCATTCTGGTAGTCAACTGCTCTCGCTCGAAGTTGGGCAGAGCCGGGCGATCGCGCGCCCACAGGACCCCGAAATCACGATTGGCCGTGCTGATCTGCGCGATGGTCTGGACGACGTCGTCGAGGGTGCTGTCCGGGTTCTCGACCACATGTTCTAGTTCGATGAGCGTGCCGTTCAAGATAGCTGCGAGCAAGTCTTGTTTGCCCCGATAGTGCCTGTAAAGTGCGGTGGCTGTAATGCCGATCTCAGATGCGACGGCAACCATGGGTACCTGAGCGAATCCGAGTCTCGCGAACTGGGTGGTGGCGGTGGCCAGAATGCGTTGCTTACGGTCCGGGGGGCGTCGCTTGGCTGCGGGGGTACACGGTTCTGTCGCCACGGACGACGTCCCTTCTGGGTCTACGTGCTCGTTGTCTCAGCCCCCGTCAAGGCAAGCTTTGACTAGGGCCCCGCCCCGACTTGCTGCGTCAGATTGCGAACTGCCGGTCGACGGTAACCGATGAGCGCGGAATTCGGCTGTTCTCATCTAGTGGGGTACTTGTCGGCGGGTTGGGAGACGCAGCGAAGGGAGGATGTCTTCGGTCCAACCGGGTACCCACCTCGGCAGTGGGGGTTGGGGCAGAACCGGATCGCAATTTCATTACTTATGGCGCGGTCCGCGAGCTCGTGAAATGCGCGGGCTGATCGAGCAGCGCTACTGCCCTGCCCAACAGCTCGCCGCGCTGCAATCGCGTTATGGCATCACCGATTTCGCCGAAACCGATCGTCGTTACGTTGGATTTTATCGTTCCGGCGGCCATCATGGCCAAGACGTCGACCAAGTCTTCCGTTTTGCCTCCCGGAGACCCGACGAAGTGAAGCTTCTTCTCGACCATGGCTTGCACGGATATGGTTGCATGTTTCCGCCCTAGTCCGACTTGGACGATGGTCCCGTTGAAACCGATGGTATCGATAGCCTCGGCAGTGGTGGTGCCGAACCCGGCAAAGTCGACTACGACGTCGAGTTTGGCGTCTGCGAAACCCAGGATTGAAGTAGAGACGCGCACTCCGTCGAGTGCGGCTACAGAGTGACGCACTTGCTCGTTGGTTTCGGCTACATATACATCGGCGCCTATCACCCTCGCCATTTGTATGGCCAGGTGCCCAAGGCCGCCGGCCCCGATGATGCCGAGCTTGGTTCCTGCTTCGACACCTCCGACTCTGAGAGCGCGTAGCGAGGCTGTTCCGGCGTCTGCTGCCGGCGCCGCTTGCTCCCAGGAAACAGCGTCGGGCAGCGCCGCCAACAGCTTCGCCGGAACCATGACCTGGTGTGCGAAACCTCCATCGGTTCGCGTTCCGGGTCCGCCGGGGCGCGCTGCAGCGGCAACCCGCTGACCCACCGAGAAGTCCACGACTCCCTCCCCGACACTGGAGATGGTGCCGGCTATTTCGTGGCCCAGGGTGATCGGCGTGAAAGCAAGATAATGTGTCAGCGTTCCGTCGAGGTACCCGACGTCGGAATGGCAGATGCCAGCGGCTTTGACATCGACCACGACCTGGTCCGCTCCGGCCGTCGGCGGCTCGACGTCGTTGAGAGTGAGCGGTGCGTTAGCTCCGATCAGTTGCCAAGCTTGCACAGTGGACCTCTCTCGCTAGTTCTGCGTGTCGAATCCGTTCACGACACGAGACGATCGGGAAACCTGTCAGGAACTGAGCGGGGAAGCTGTGCTCACCGAGGTCGGAACAATCTCGCCATCGACTACTTGGTCACGCACTTTGAACTTCTGGATCTTGCCTGTCGGTGTCATGGGGAATTCGTCGGCGAAGTGCCACAGCGAGGGAATCTTGTGCGCCGAAATGCGTTCTTTGCACCAGGCTTTGAGCGTGGCCGGGTCGGGACGCGCAGCGGGGTTCGATGTCTTGATGACCGCGCAGATTTGTTCACCCCAGTAGTCGTCGGGTACGCCGATGACTATCACGTCGTTGATGTCTGGATGCTCGAACAGCATTTCCTCGACCTCACGGGGCGAGATGTTGACACCACCTCTGATGATCATATCCTTGAGCCGGCCGGTGATCTTGAGGAAGCCGCGCTCGTCCATGACAGCGAGGTCGCCCATGTGCAGCCAGCCGTCGGCATCGATGGTTGCTTCGGTGGCGCTGGGCATGTCGTAGTAGGACAACATCGTTTGGTAACCGCGGCAGCAGATTTCGCCTGGAGTGCCGATGGGAACGATGTCGCTACTTGCGGGGTCGACCAGTTTCACCTCGAGTTCCGGGAGCGGTTGACCGACTGTGGTCGCTTGGTCCTCGGGTGTGTCGTCGACACTTGTCTGGCTGATGACTCCGTGCATTTCCGTTTGTCCGAACAGGATCGAGAAATTGCAGTCCCACTGCGCGGTGGCACGTCGCACCAACGTTTCCGGCACGGTGGCCGCACCGGACATCACCGTTTGCATACTCGACAGGTCCCTCGTCGAATTGTCGGGGTGGTCGAGTAGCGCGATCAACATCGTCGGAACGAGGAGGCCGTGTGTTCCTCGGTAGGTCTCGTAGGCCTCGAGCACCCCCGCTGGGTCGAACCCAGGAAGCACCACATACGTTCCGTGAGCGGACATGGTGCCCAGCTCGGTGACCGCTCCCCCGCCGATGTGATACATAGGCATCGCGTTGATGCATACGCCGCCGTCTTTCATTCCCGCGCGTTCGAAGACGAACGTGGCCTCGTTGACGATGCCCTTGTGATGCAGGAGCGCCCCCTTCGGAAATCCTGTTGTTCCCGAGGTGTACTGCACTTGAACGGCGTCGGTCGGTGCCACCTCCGGCAGCGACGTCGATGCCTCACCCCGAGACGCGAACTTCTGCCATTCATCGTCTGCGTAGGTGGCCTGCACGTTGGGGACGTCCGAGCATGCTCCCTCGACAATGGCACGGAGGTCGGACCCACGATATTCACGTTGATAGAACACTGCAGTGGCTCCGGACTGCTCCAGGACGTACTTCAGCTCGTCGCGACGGTACGCCGGATTGGCCGCCACCACGATCATTCCGGCCATGGCCACGGCCTGTTGCAGGACCACCCAGTCCGCACTGTTTGCAGCGAAGATCGCGATACGGTCGCCCGGTCGAAAATCTTGCAGTAGCGCGCGAGCGAACTGCTCGGTGGACGTCAACAGTTCCGCGTACGTCCACTCTCGCCTGTGGTCCGGATTCGGCACTGCGTCGACCAAGGCCACTCTGTCCGGAACTGCGTTCGCGGCTTCTCGCAGTAAGCCGGGAAGAGTGATCTCCCGGACGCCTGCGCTCGGTACCGCAGGCCAGAAGGACGTGCTGAGCGACATCGTTACTCCAACTTACTTGTCCCGGCAGCATCGCCGCGACGTCATCGCCGCGGCCTGCTATGTCTCACCTCACACTATAAATGATTGGACCATTTATAAGCAACGACCAATTACGGCGGAGACGCGCTGGACCCCCGGCACACCCGTAGAAGCCAATACCGTTGCTGTGACTAGCTATACATACTGAATCGGAAAGGTCTGTCGACGTCGTCAGGACGATACTTCTTGATACTAATATGGTTGCAAGAATCCTAAAATGTAGTACGTGCGGATGTCGGATGGTGGCTTTCGGCGCAGCAGGGGGTCGTTGACCCACCACGTCCTGAAGCCTGCAGCTCGACGTGCTGGCCGGGATTTCGAGGTACGAACCCCATAGGTTGCCATTGGTTCCATCCGCAATGATCTACAGTGCGAACAACGTCAGCGACGTAAACGTCATATGTTGCCTGTATCCGGAGGTTCTAATGTCTCAACCCGCTCTTGTACGTAGTTACCCGGACTCGGGTGTTCTCCTCGTCGGTGGGACCGCCGGCATCGGGCTGGCCTCCGCGCTAGGGTTCGCCGCCGCCGGTGTTCAGCGGATCTGCCTCGTCGGCAGGAATGCGGACCGCGGTGCGGACGCGGTGCAACACGTGCTCGATCAGCACCCTGACATACAGGTCACGTTCGTCGGCGCCGACGCAGGCAACCAGTCGTCGGTCGAGACCGCAGTCGAACAGGCACACAAGACGCTGGGCTCGATAGACGTTCTGGTCAATTCGACCACCACCGCGTACAAGCCCGATCTGCTCCATCGGACCGAGGCGAGCAGCATCGAGGGCATTCTCGTGGGCCAGGCGCTCCCCCCCATGCTCGCCACCCGAACGGTTCTTCCGCTGATGCAGGCGCAGAACGGAGGAAGTATCGTCAACATTGCCTCCGACGCTGCGAAGGTTCCGACCCCTGGCGAAAGCGTGCTGGGCGCCGCGATGGCCGCGATCGCGATGTTCACGCGAGTCACAGCTGTCGAAGCGAAGCGCAACGGCGTGCGAGTCAACTGCGTGACGCCCTCACTCGTCGAGGGCACTGCAACGGCACAAAACGTTCTCAGCGACGGCTTCAGCAGGTCGTTGTTCCAGAAAGCGAGCGCCCAGGCACACCTCGGAGTAGCGGTACCCGAGGACTTAGCGGCACTGATCGTCTTTCTCGGCGGACCCGCTGCCGCACGGCTGACAGGTCAATCCATCAGTGTCAATGGCGGCATTTCGGCCTTCTGATCCGGCGTTGTCCTCCGCCGTGTCGATTCCAGACGTTCGGGGCGTACACCGCAGCGCTACGCCCCGAACGGCTGATGCCGTTGTGTAGGGGGTACTAGCAGCGAACTACGTGCACACGATCGACGATTGCACGACCTACTGCCGCAGGCGGGTGTGGTCGCGGCGACGACGGAATTACCCGCGGCGTTGCATCAGCCCTTCTCGTGCCGCGCGCGACCCGCCATGAACTGTCGCAGCAGGGCCTCCTGGTTCCGGCCGACCATGGCGCGCCACGCAAATTGAGAGCAGCAGGCCCAGTCGTGACTCCGAGAGTGGCGACATCACTTCGGTCGCCTTCGTGACGGGCAGCGCGAGATGGATGCCTCGGAAGTGCGTATCCCAGCGCTGCCCAGGTGTCACCGCCGGAGTGTCGGTCCACCTGTCGATGTACCCAATAACTGCTGTGGCACAGTCGTATTGCTGACGCCACAACCATGCATATGAGATGGCCGGTCTGTGGTCCGGAGTGCTGATAGTCGCTCGACCGTTCGATCTCGAACGCTCGTCGGCTCTTGCCGCGAATGGACGTCTCAGGCTACTGTTACGCAAATGGTCAGTCCAAAGACCATAATTCTTGGAGGCGGTCCCGCCCCTCAACCGAAAGGACATCGGAGTCTGATGGCTGAATTCACCGACATCACTTATGAGGTCGACAACGGTCTTGCCTGGATCACCATCAACCGCCCCGAGCGGTACAACGCGTTTCGTGCGCAAACCGTCGACGAACTGGTTCTCGCGTTCAAGCGGGCCTGGGCGAGCAGCGAGGTAGGCGTCATCGCGCTGACGGGCGCCGGTGACAAGGCGTTCTGCGCAGGCGGCGACCAGAAACAACGTATGGAGACGGGCGACTATGGGCCCTCCGCCAGCGGTTTGTTCGAGGTGGAAGCACTTCACCGGGTGATCCGCGACGCTCCGAAGCCGGTCATCGCCGCGGTCAACGGACTGGCTATCGGCGGTGGCCACGTTCTGCACGTTCTCTGCGACCTCACGATCGCGGCCGACACCGCGCAGTTCGGCCAGAACGGCCCCCGTGTCGGATCGTTCGACGCGGGTCTCGGTTCCGGATATCTCGCTCGCGTTGTCGGCGAGAAGCGCGCACGCGAGATCTGGTTCATGCTGCGGCGACTGTCCGCAGACGAAGCGCTCGATTGGGGTCTTGTGAACAAGGTTGTCCCAGCGGCTGATCTGAAGTCCGAGGTACGTGCCTGGGCCGATCAGATGCTCGACTTCTCCCCGACCTCACTCAAGGTCCTCAAACAGTCGATGAACACCGACACCGAACATTTCGTCAGCATCGGATCCATGGCGTACTCGACACTCGAAATCTTCGGCGAAACCCCGGAAGCCCGCGAGGGCATTACTGCATTCAACGAAAAGCGCAAGCCGGACTTCAGTCCCTACCGAGGAAAATAGATGCAGTTCTCGCCCGAGCAGCGAGACTTCGCGGTGGCGGTGCGAACCTACTGCCGGCGCGAGCTGGCGAGCGTGGCGCAGCGTGACGCTGTCACCGACGGCGGGACCTTGTCCAACAGTGTCAAGGTTCTGTCGGACATGGCGCACAATGGCTGGCTCGGTGTGTCTTTGCCCGATGAATTCGGCGGCGGTGGAGCAGGATTCGTCGATGAATGCCTCTTTCTGGAAGAGGCGTCACGCGGGTTGGCGCCGATCACCGGATACGCGACAGGCCTCACCGCAGCGCAAACTTACCTTCGGTGGGGCTCGGACGAACAGAAGAATACGGTGGTGACCAACCTGGTGTCGGGCCGGCTGGAAGCCATTGCGCTCAGCGAGCCGGGCGCGGGGTCGGATCTGGCCGGGGTTCGGGTGAGTGCGCGGCGTGATGGTGACCGGTACCTGATCAACGGGCAGAAGACCTGGATATCGGCCGCCCATGTGGCAGAGCATGTTCTGGTGCTCACCCGTGAGGACGCATCCGGGAAGAGCCATGAGGGGCTTACGCTTCTCATGGTGCCGACAGACGCACCTGGATTGACCATCCGAGCCATCGAGACGATGGAGCCGCACACCTGCAACGATGTGTTCTTCACAGACGTGTCGGTTCCAACGTCGGCCGTTGTCGGCGCACCCCTTGGGGCGTGGAAACAGTTGATGCGAGGACTGAGCATCGAGCGTCTCATCATTGCAGCGATGAGTATCGGCGGCGCTCAGCGGGCCCTCGACGACCTAGTGGTGTACGCCCGTGGACGAGAACAATTCGGTCGCCCGATTGCCAGTTTCCAGGCCCTCCGTCATCGCATGGCCGACATCGCCACCGATATCGATATCGCCAGGGTGTTCGTGTACGACGTCGCGCGCAGCATCGACAGCGGCTTGGAGGATGACCTGTCCAGAGAGAGCGCAATGGCGAAGATGCGCTGCACGGAGGTCGCCAAGAACACCGCCCTGGAGGCCATGCAAATGATGGGCGGGTACGGGTATGCGCGTGAGTACGGCATGGAAGGTCAGGTGCGGAGAGCCCTGGCTCCTCCGATCTACGGCGGTAGCAACGAAATTCAACGCGAAATCATCGCGAAAACCATCGGCCTCTGACCCCCTCACGGATGCGAACCCTCGCGCCGTGTCACACCTCCCGCTTCCCGTCCGGGATCGCCGAATCGTCGACGACGCGGGGCTTCCGAGTGATGCCCCATCGCCGAGTCAGAACATGTGGGCATGGACCGACGTCGGCGTTCGTGTTCCGATCCCGCGGTGGCTAGGGCTGCGGTGCACTCGAAGGACATCTCGCTGGCACGGACCAGAAGTGCCGAACAACGCCGACGCTTTTACTCGACACGGCTAGCGTGTCTTTTGAGAAGCGCGGAACCGGCACGAACGCGGTTTCGTCAGTTGGCACCCGATTCGCCGACAGCCTACGCAGGTGCGCCTGGACGCTCTCTACGAGCTCGGGAACCGACGGCGTTCGTTTCATCCGACACGTTCGGGCACACGGAACTGCGCTGGGCGGTGGTCGGATGCTCGCCTGCCGCGGAACCTTCACCGTCCGACGAGCCCCCGAGGCCCGGTGCGGTCAAGGAAAACGGGCATCGCCAGGACCAGGTCGGTCCAAAACATTTGAAGATGGTGGATCGACCGACAGCGGGACATGTACCGGACTGCTCTGACAACCGTGCAGCGACAAGCCCTAGAAGGCGGAGTGCGGACGTAGCGGCGACCACGCTCGATCCGACAGACATCTCGCTCCACGCGGCTTACGTCTACCGGGCGATGGTGCGAGACGTCTCGCACATGATCAAAAGCAGCTGAGTCGAGGGTCAGCGAAAATCAGGGCGCCGTTTCTCGACGAACGCCGTGATTCCCTCGGCGGCCTCACCTTCTTCGAACAACGACTGTTCCTGCGCGATTTCATAGCTGGCGCCCTCCGTCAGGGGGACGTCGAAGGCTGCGTTCACAGTGCGGATCACCGCGAGTTGAGCAGGCAGGGAACCACCGCGCAATTCCGCGGCGAACGCCAGAGCGCCCTCGACGACGTCACCATCGGTCACGCGTTCGACGAGGCCGATCGATAGCGCCTCCGGTGTGCGCAGCTGCCGGGCGGTCAGCATGATGTCGAGCGCTCGGCCGCGGCCCACCAACTGCGGGAGCCGTTGTGTCCCACCGGCACCAGGAATCAGCCCGATCTTGACCTCGGGTAGGCCGAACTTGGCGCTCGGTCCGGCCACGCGCAGCGTGCACGCCATCGCCAACTCCAGCCCACCGCCGAGGGCGAGACCGTCGACGGCGGCGATCGATACCCATGGAGCGGCGGCCAGGCGATCGTTCACCTCCCGCATCTTATCGCCGTACGCGGTGAACGACGCTGCGTCGATCGTTTTCAGATGCTTGATGTCGGCACCTGCAGCGAAGAACCCTGGTATGGCCGATGCAATGATCATGATCTTCACATCACCCGCCTTCTCGGCGGCGTCCATGGCGAGGTGCAATCCTTCGAGCAGCGACAATCCCAACGCATTTGCCGGAGGTCGTTGCAGGGTGACCAGGGTGATTCCGGGTTTCACCGGGTGCCAGGTGACCACTTCGTCGGCGAGATCCGCCATGAATTCCTCACTCAGTCTCGCGTAGCGCATGCGGGGTCGCTGCCCCCACACAATATCGTTGACAACGATTAATAGTCAACCAATTATATGGTCAGTCCAAAATCGGACGTCTATGACCGTGGCGACATCGTGCGACCGGGGCGGTTGCTGTTAAATTAGGTACGACCATAAACGGAAAGCAGGTGTCCATGGCGCAACCGTCCACAAACACAGTTGCACGCCATCGCGTCCAGTTGCAGCCGATGACGGTTCCGAAGGCGTCGGATGTCCTGGCCAACGATCTGCGTGAACGTATTCTCCGTGGTGAATACCCGTCGGGAACCGCGCTGCCACCTGAGCGCGAGCTGGTCACCCAAACCCGAATGAGTCGCACTACGGTCCGCGAGGCCCTCAGGATCCTCGAGGTGCAAGGGTTGGTCGTCATCAAGACCGGCCGCTCGGGTGGAGCGTTCGTACAGCAACCAGGTGGAGACTCGGTCGCCAGCTCCGTCAGCTTGTTGATACGGGGTCAACAGCTGCGGCTGACGGCCCTTCTCGAAACCCGCGAAGCGATCGAACCCGCGTGTGCAAGCCTCGCGGCCAAGTACCGGACCGACGAGGACTTAGCCGGCCTCGACGCGGCGAACAAGGTGGTCGGCGATCCCGACCTGCCGCTCGAGGCGTTCTTGCGCGCGAACGTCGATTGGCACGTGGGGGTAGCAACGGCCAGTCACAACGAACTGCTGACCGGATTCATGAGTGCGCTCTCCAAAGCGATCTACAGCTCGACCGAGAACAAGGCGTTCGTCGACGATGCTGTGCGTGCGACTACATTCCGGGCGCACAAGTCGATCACAGATGCGATCAGAGCCGGTGATTCCGCAGCAGCGGTGCGCAGAATGAGCAAGCACGTGCACGGGTACGCCGAGGCCGTGGTTCAGGTGGAGGAACGTACCGAAATCGACCTGCGCGGATCCTGAGCTTCTGCCGCTTCAAGATGGGACCGTAGTCCTTGTAACACGGCTGCATTGGTGTATGCGGTCTGTTGGGCCGTCAGTCCCCACGGCGGTGCGATCAGTGTGATGTGATCGGCGACGTCGTTCGGAAGCTCGGCCAAGCGCCGTGTGAAGTCGTCCGGCCGGCACGTGATGGTAATTTTTTCGATCATGTCGTCGGTCACCGCGTCGACCAGCGCCTCGTCGTCACCGATGCGTGCCGCCTCGCGAATGCGGCCCTGGGCGGCGCTCCACCCGTGTAACTCGAACAGCCGGTCGTACACCCGTGACGCGGCGTACTGCCCGATCGCATACGCGGCTTGCCGCCTCGCCACATCCAGATCCTCGTCGATCGAGCACATCTTGATGCCCATGATCGTGACCTTCCCTGGGTCGCGGCCTGCGCGGGCGGCACCGCCAGCGATGTCCTCTGCCACCGGGCCGCGGACGTAGTCCGCCGTGTACATCGGGTGCCCCACCAACCCGTCGGCGTGCTCTCCTGCGGTTCTGACCATCAACGGGTTCACCCCTGCGATCCACATCGGGATTTCGGGCCTGACCGGCTCCGGGACACCAGCAGTCGGTGAGACGTGGACGTGATAGAAGCGTCCGTCATGATGTACCGGGCCTTCGTGCAGGTGCCACAGCGCCTTCAGGACCGTCAGCAGTTCGGCCATGCGGAGGGCGGGCGCGCTCCCGTCGACGCCGTGCCACGCCTCCATCATCTTCTTTGTCCCGTTGCCCAAGCCCAGAGTCATACGGCCGTTCGACATTTCGTCGAGATCGCGTGCCTCGGCCGCCCAGATCAGCGGACTGCGGCCGACGCCGTAGGCGATGTTGGAACCGATCCCGATCGTGTCGGTGCCGCCGGCCAGCGCCGCCATGGGGATTGTGGCCGAGCGGCTGTACAACTCGCTGACCCACACGTTCGTGCACCCGATCGCTTCTGCTTCGCGGGCCGTCTCGACCATGGTCTCGAACCGTTGCGGCCCGCGGCCGACACCGGTGGCGTTGATGCCGAATGTAGTCACCGTCTGTATTCCTCGCCTCAAGCGCGCCGTGGGAATCGACCGAAATCCGGTGGTCTTTTTTCTTTGAACGCTTCGCGGCCCTCTTTCGCTTCCTCGGAGGCGTAGAAAAGCAGGTTCGTGTCGTGTGCGAGCTGCTGGATGCCGGCCAGCCCGTCTTCGGCCGCGTGGAAACTGGCTTTCATCATTCGCAGCGCCATGGGTGAGAGCTCGAGCATCCGGCGAGACCATGCCAGCGTCTCGGACTCCAATTCACCCAGTGGCACAACGGTATTGACAAGGCCCATCTCCAGCGCTTCGTGTGCGTCGTATTGCCGACACAGAAACCAGATTTCCTTGGCTTTGCGGGCACCCACCATGTTGGCGAGCAAACCAGCGCCGAATCCCCCGTCGAACGAGCCCACGCGTGGGCCCACCTGCCCGAGTCGGGCGTTGTCGGCCGCCACAGTCAGATCGCAGACGATCTGCAAGACATGGCCGCCGCCAATTGCGTACCCGGCGACCATGGCCACCACAGGTTTGGGGAGTCTGCGGATCTGCACTTGCAGATCGGTGACGTGGAAGCGGCCGACCTGATCGGGCCGGTCGGGATCTGTCAGGTAGCCGGTGTCACCGCGCACACGCTGATCGCCGCCGGAGCAGAAGGCGTTGTCCCCCTGCCCTGTGAGCACGATGACGCCGATTGAAGGGTCCTCACGTGCCAGGGTCAATGCGCTGGAGATCTCCACAAGGGTCTGCGGGCGGAACGCGTTGTGCACTTCCGGCCGGCAGATGGTGATTTTGGCGACTCCGTCGGGTGTGCGCGCGTACTCGACATCGTCGTAACGCTCGAGGACGGTCCAGTCGGCTTTCACGCCATCGTCAATCCGCCACTCACGGACAACGTCTGGCCGGTGATGTACCCGGTGTCATCCGATGCGAAGAAGGCTACCGCGGCAGCGATGTCAGCGGCGACGGCCAACCGTTTCATCGGCACGGACCGGGTCATCCCGCCTATCACCTTGTCCGCATCCTGACCCGAGCTGTCGGCGAACTTGCGCAGTGCCGGCGTGTCCGTAGGCCCGGGGCAGACGGTATTCGCGGTGACACCCTTGGTTGCGACCTCTCGTGCAAGTGTCTTGGTGAACGCGATGATTCCGCCCTTCGCGCCTGAGTAGACCGCTTCGAGTGAGGATCCCACGCGGCCGGCGTCGGAACCGATATTGATCACGCGACCGAAGCCGCGTTCGATCATGCCCGGCACTACTGCGTGATTGACCCGCAGCGCGCCCTTGAAGTTGATGTCGAGGATCTTGTTCCAGAAATCCTCGTTGGTGTCGACGAACTTCATGAAGTCGTCCCAGCCGGCGTTGTTGACCACGACTTCGATCGGGCCGAGTTCCTGACCGATCCGTTCGATGGCAGCGCGCACCGACGCGGTGTCGGTGATGTCGACAGGAACCGCGACTGCTTCTCCGCCGTCGGCGACGATTTGCTGTGCGGTGCGTTCGGCGGCCTCGAGGTTCAGATCGGCGATCGCCACGCGGAACCCGTCGGCAGCGAGGCGGCGCGAGATGCCCTCTCCGATTCCTTGGGCTCCGCCGGTGACAAGTGCGACTCGGTTACTCATCGATCTTCCTTCTGTCGGGGTTCGGTGCTCATGCTGCAACGTTTGCGGCGCGAGCGAGGTCGTCTCGAAACTCGGGGGCTGCGACGGCGATCAGCCGACGCATGCGTTCGGTCAAGCTCTGGCCGCGCAGGTGTGCGACACCGTGTTCGGTGACCACACAGTCGACGTCGGCGCGTGCGGTGCTGACCACGCCCTCGTCCAACTCGAACTTGATCGAGGACCGCCCTCGCATCGTCGATCGAAGGGCGACGATGGAACGGGTACCGGTCAAGGACGCGGCGCGAGCAAAGTCGACCTGTCCCCCGACGGCACCGAGGTAGGAGCCACGGCTTAGCTCCGCACCTACTTGTCCGGTCAGGTCGACCTCGATCGCGAAGTTGACGGCGACCAGGGAGGGCAATTGCGAAAGGACGCGCGGCGAATGCGTGTAGCTGGTCGGCCGAAACGACATCGGCACCTCGGACGCACGGCTGTAAAGGGCGGAGGATCCGAGTGCGGTGCCGGCGACAGCCAGTCCGGGATCGATCTCTTTGCGTGCGCCGGTAACGACGCCCTTGTCAATGAGGGCGAGGACGCCGTCAGTGACCATCCCTGTGTGCACGCCCAGGTCCCGGTGATCGGACAGTGCGTCGAACACGGCTGCACCTGCCGTACCCACGCCGACCTGAACGGTGGCACCGTCGTCGATTATCGACGCGACATGGCGCGCGATGGAACGTTCGAGATCACTCGGTGCGCGGCTCGGTTCATCCTGTAGCGGTCGATCCGTGGACACTGTAGATGCGAACCTGGACAACGGGATACGCGGTGAGCCCGGCACGTCCGGCATTTGTTCGTTGATTTCAGCGAACAGCAGTGGTGTGTGTTCGAGTGCGTCGGCCATGTAGTCCACACCGATCCCGAGCGAGCACAGACCGTCGGAACCTGGCGGCGCTACTTGAAGCAATCCGATGTCGCGCGGGAACCAGCCTTCGGCGAACATCCGCGGAAATGCCGAATAGTGGCACGGGACGACTTCGAGTCGATTCTCCTTCTCGAGTGCGCGAAGGGCACCCAGCCCACCGTAGGAGACCACGGTATCGGCGACCGACACCGCCTGCGCGATCTGATCGTTCCAGCTGAGCCCGCTGAACAGCCGCAAGGGGCCGAGGTCGGGCTCGCGGGCGAGCAGCATGTCGACGAGTGGTCGCGGCTCCGCCGCTGCCTGGCCCCACCACACCCCCATGCCAGGGCGAAGCCATTCGCTGAAACCGTCCATCAGCTCTCGCGTTCGAGGAGTGTGCCAGTTCCGAGACCGCCGCCGCAACACATGGTGACCAGACCCAGATGTGAGTCGCGGCGCTCCATCTCGGAAAGAATTGTGGCTACCAAGCGGGCGCCTGTCGCTCCGACGGCATGCCCGAGTGCGAGCGCACCGCCGTTCACATTGACGCGTTCTTCGTCGGGCTCGAGTTCACGCTGCCATGCCAACACCACTGACGAGAATGCCTCGTTGACTTCGAAGAGATCGATGTCGTGGATCGACAAACGATTTCGGTTCAAGATCTTGTGCGTGGCCGGGATGGGACCCGTCAGCATGATGATCGGGTCGACACCGACTGTGGTCTGGTCCGCGACGCGCGCCCGGATGCGGAGGCCGTAGCGTTCGGCGGCCTCGCGTGTGCAGAGCAGGACTGCTGCTGCACTGTCGCAGATAGGGCTGGACGTGCCCGCCGTGATGCGTCCCCCGTCCGGTCGGAAGACCGGATTGAGTGCGGACAGCGTCTCGAGTGTCGTGGACGGCCGGATGGTCTGGTCGCTCGTGCGGCGCTCGCCGTCGAGCACCATCTCGACCATCTCGTCGTCGAACCGACCGGCGGCGACCGCAGCCGAGGCAAGGGTGTGGGAACGGACAGCGAACTCGTCCATTTCCGTGCGCGAGATGTTCCACCGATCGGCGATCAGCTCGGCGCTCTCGCCCTGGGTGACGAAGTCGTACCGCTCGCGCAGTTCGGCAGGCCATGGGTCGCCGTAGAGTTCGGAGATCTTGCCCGGTGAATTCATGGGGACGTGCCCCATGTGCTCGACTCCACCGGCGATCACCACGTCGTGCACTCCGGACGCAACCAAAGATGCTGCGAAGTTCACGGCGGTCTGCGCGGATCCGCAACGACGATCGAGCGTCGTCGCGGGCACCTCGGCAGGAAATCCGGCCTGCAGCCACGCGTTACGTCCGATGTTGCGCGATTGCTCGCCGAACGGTGCGGTGCACCCGATGATCAGGTCCTCGACCATCGCTGGGTCGATCCCCGATCGAGCAACGAGGTCCTGATAACAGGCTGCCAACATCGCATTGGGATGGGTGTCTCGGAACCAGCCCTTCTCGGGATGTGACCGCCCGATGGGCGTGCGTACGGCCTCGGCGATGACCACCTCGCGGCCCGCCGAAGTGAAGGGTCCAGAAATCTTCGATGCCATGGTCAGATCACCGTTCCACCGTCGACCGGGAGTACCTGACCGGTGATGTACGCCGCCGCGTCGGAGGCGAGAAACACGAACGTAGGAGCAATCTCGTCCGGAAAAGCCCACCGTCCCAATGGTATTCGAGCCAGAGTCTTGGCGGCCAACTTCTCGTTGCTCCGAATGTTCTCGGTCATCGCCGTCGCTGCGAGTGGCGCGACGGCGTTGACCGTGATGGACCGCTTGGCGAGCTCGCGTGCGAGGGACATGGTCAAGCCCACGATGGCCGCTTTTGCCGCTCCGTAGTTGGCTTGGCCGATGGTGCCGGTGAGGCCGGCGGCCGATGTCACGTTGATGACGCGGCCGGTGCCGTCCTCGGGGAGGAAGCGTAGCGCTGCGTGAGTGCAGTGGTACGCACCCATGACATGGGTATCGAGGACTCTGCGGAACTTAGCTTCGTCCATGTTGGGGAACATTGCGGGTGCTACGACGCCCGCATTGTTGACGAGGATGTGCAGTCGGCCGTCGCCCAGCCGGGTCGCTGCTGTCACCGCGTCACGGGCGTTGTCGCCGTCGCACACATCGAGTCGGAACGGCTCCGCGACCCCGCCGGCCCCGACGATGCCGTCGCTGACGCGCGTGGCCGCTTCGAGGTCGATGTCGGTGACCAGTACGGCTGCACCGGCTGCGGCGAACGCCCGAGCTATTGCTTCACCGACTCCCCCTCCCGCGCCGGTGATCAACGCGGTGCGACCACGGAGCCCGAAGATTCTCAGGCTGTCGGGCACGGTGGATGACGCGAGTGCCATCAGTAGCTCCTCGGGAGGCCGAGGACGTGCGATCCGAGGTAGTTCAGGATCATCTCCTGGCTGATGGGTGCGATGCGTGTGAGGCGTGCTTCGCGGAAGTAACGCGAGACGTTGTATTCCTCGGAGTAGCCCATGCCGCCGTGCGTCTGTAGGGCTCGGTCGGCCGCGTCGAATCCGGCGTCGGCACACAGATACTTGGCCATGTTGGCCTCCTTGGCGCACGGTAAGCCGTTGTCGTAGAGCCATGTGGCTTTGCGGAGGATCAACTCGGCGGCGTCCAGTCGAGCCAACGAATCGGCCAACGGGAATTGGATACCTTGGTTCTTGCCGATCTGGCGGCCGAACACTTCGCGTTCGTTGCCGTACTTCACGCCGGCTCGTAATGCCGCGCGGCCGATTCCAAGTGCCTCAGCCGCGACGAGCATGCGCTCGGGGTTGAGTCCGTCGAGAATGTATTTGAAACCTTGACCTTCCTCGCCGATGCGGTCTTCGACGGGAATCTCCAAACCGTCGATGAACAACTCGTTCGAGGTGATCGCGTTGCGGCCCATTTTCTTGATCGGGCGGATGTCGACCTTGTTGCGGTCCAGATCGGTCAGGAACAGTGTCATTCCGTCGGTCTTACGGGCGGACTCGTCGAACTTGGCGGTGCGGGTCAGCAGGAGAATCTTCTCGGACTCCATTGCTTTGGAGATCCACACTTTGCGACCGTTCACGACGTACTTGTCACCGTCGCGCTTGGCGAAGGTGGTGATTCGGGTGGTGTCCAGGCCTGCACCGGGCTCGGTCACACCGAAACATACGTGCAGGTCACCGTTGACGATGCGTGGCAGTGTCTTCCGCTTCATCTCGTCGCTGCCGTGCACGATGACCGGGTGCATGCCGAAAATCGACAGATGCATCGAGCTGGCCCCGTTCATTCCGGCGCCGGATGCCGCGACCTCTTCGAGGAGGATCGACGCCTCGGTGATGCCGAATCCGTGGCCGCCGTACTCCTCTGGAGTGGTGATGCCCAACCAACCGCCGGAGGCGAACGCATCGTAGAACTCCGTCGGGAATTCGTGGTTCGAATCCTTGTCCGACCAGTACTGGTCGTCGAACTTGCCCGCGAGCTCTCTGACTGCGTCACGGATGGTGCTCTGATCGTCTGTCAGCGTGAAATCCACGTCGGTCCTCCAAAATCGGTTGATCTAACCATATCAATGGACTGACCAAATACACAACGGCTGCGGTGCATCCGTCTAGCTCCCGTCCAGCAGCCAGGTCGCAATGAGTTCGTTCCAGACCGGAGGCGACCCGAACAGAGTGCGGTCGAGTTTCGCGCGCTTGTAGAACAGCTGCAGGTCGTGTTCCCAGGTGTATCCGATAGCGCCGTGCACTGTCAGCGCGGTATCTGCAACGTCCGCCACACTTCCGGTCACTTGAGCCTTCGCCACCGCGGCCACAGCCGAGGCGTCGATCAGACCGGTGTCGATCGCCGCGCCGGCGTAGAGCGCGGTCGAATACGATGCCTCGACCGTGACGAGCATTTGCGCGGCTGCGTGTTTGACGGCCTGGAACGAGCCGATCAGCTGTCCGAACTGCTTGCGTTGAAGGCTGTACTGCACCGACAGTTCCAACATTTTCTCCGCGCACCCCAATGCATCCGCGGCGACCAGAACCGCGGCGATGTTCGATGCCCTCTGCGCGGCGGACGGATCTGTGTCGACGACCGATGCGGCGGCCGCCGCATCGGTCGAGAATTCCACCGCTGATGTCGATCGTGACCGGTCGAGGAGATCGTCCGCGTGCAGCGTCGCGGCGGACGCGTTGATTCGTGCGAATCCGACCCTTCCGTCATTGCCGGAGGACGTCGGCACCAAGAACACGTCTGCTTCGGCAGCTCCGAGGACATGCGCCACCGGACCCGGTGCCGGAGTCCAGTTCGGCACCCGGTCCGCGCGCACGGCCACCGCGAAGGTGACCTCACCGGAAAGCTGTTGCGAGAGCTCCTCCTCGGTGAGCAGAGGCGCCGCAATCGCTGCGCCGAGCCAGGCAGAACTCGGAACTGCGGATCGGCCGAACTCGCGCGACGCCAGCGCCAGCTCGAGGACGCCGCCACCCTGTCCACCGGACTCCTCCGAGTACCCGACGCCCCACCAGCCTTCTTCGACAAGGCTCGCGGTGAAGGTCGCAGCGTCTCCGTCCGACTGCAGCTGACGAACGGTGGCCGTGCCGTACTTGGCTGCAGTCCACTCCCGCAGCGACTTCGAGAACATTTCTTGCTCGTCCGACAGTTCCCAATGCATCAGATCTCCTCACTTCACCGACGCGGAGTGCACGACGTTGCGAATGGCGTCGACTGCATCGGGGTTCTCGGCGCTCGACAGGTCACCCGGATCGGTTCCGATTGCAGCCGCTCGCACTGCGCGGCGCATGATCTTCGCGGATCGGGTCTTCGGTAGTGCTGCGACAGCGAACACTCTCGACGGAGCGAACGGTTTACCGACACCGGCGGCGACGAGGGCGCGCAGTTCGTCGGAAACGCCCTCGGTGCTCACCCCGGCGCGGGGCACCCAGAAGGCCCATACACTCTCGCCCTTCTTGGCATCCGGAACACCCACCGCCGCCGCCTCTGCGACGGCAGGGTGCGTCGTGAGTACCGATTCGACCTCGGCGGGTGCGAGTCGTTTGCCGGCGACATTCATGACGTCGTCGGAGCGGCCGAGGATGAACCAACGGCCGGCGTGATCGACGAGGGCATAGTCGCCGTGGCACCACATGCCGTCGAAGGTCGACCAATACGCTTCGAGGTACCGTTCACGGTCCCGCCACACCCCGCGCGTCATAGCGGGCCAGGGCTGACGGCACACCAGTTCGCCGATGCTGCCACGCAACGGTTCTCCCTCGTCGTCGACCACGTCTACATCCATGCCGAGTGACGGCCCACCCAGTGAGCAGCTGGGGATCGGTTCCACCGGGTAGGGGGCAAGGAACGACCCGCCCACCTCGGTTCCGCCCGAGAAATTGATGACCGGGACACGGCCACCGAAGACTTCGGCGGCCAGCCAGTCGTAGGAGTCGGGATCCCAGGGTTCGCCGGTCGAACCGAGCGTGCGCACACTCGACAGATCACGTGTGACGATGTCCGACACTGCGGCGCCTTTGAGGGCCCGTATCAGTGTCGGCGACACCCCAAGCATCGAGATACGGTGCCGCGCAACCAGATCCCACAACCTGAACTCGTCCGGACTGTCCGGCGACCCTTCGTACAAGGCGAGCGTTGCCCCGTTCGCGTGAGTGCCGAATGCCGCCAGAGGTCCCATGATCCAACCCATGTCGGTGATCCAGCAGAAGACGTCCCCGACTCCGACGTCGAAGGAGTAGGCGACCTCGGAAGCGACTTTGACGGTGAATCCGGCGTGAGTGTGTACCGCTCCCTTGGGCTTTCCGGTGGTCCCCGATGTGTACCCGAGCATCAGGGTCTGCATGGATGGGAACGGCTGAAATTCGAAGGAGGGTCGGGAGGGGTCGGTCAGTGTGTTCCACTCTGCGATCGTCACCGCCGCGCCGCTGAAATCTGTTCCACGTCCTACGTTGTCGACCGTGATCACCGAATGGACGGACGGCACATCGTTCAGAGCTCTGCCCATCTCTGCGGCCATGTCGACGATCTTGCCGCGCCGAATCGTGCCGTCTGCGACCACGACCACCTTCACGTCTGCGTCGTTCAACCGTGCGGCGATCGCAGGTGCCGCGAACCCTGAGAACAGCGGTACGAGGACCGCGCCGATACCCGCGATTGCGTAGCAGGCGACCACAGCTTCCGGGATCATGGGCATGTAGAGAGCCACCGTCTCGCCGGGACTCACGCCCAGATCTCGTAGCCCGGATGCCAGCCGTCCCACCTGCTCGGCAAGCTCGCCATAGGTCAAGGTCCGTACCGTTCCGTCTTCTGCCTCGTGCACCACAGCAGTTCGGTCGGCGCCGTCGCCGATCCACCGGTGAATGCATGCATCGACGACGTTGAACGTGCTTCCGGTGAACCATTCCGGAAACGCGGCGCCGGCGGACAGGTCCACGACTGTTTCGTACGGTGTGGCGAACGGAATGCCGAGATCATCGATGGCTGCGTTCCAGTACCACGCGGTATCGGCCACCGATCGGGACCTCAGGTCGTCGATGTGTTCGATTCCGTGCGCACGTGCCAACCTCGTGACGTTCGCGCTGTCGATACGGTCCGCGTCAGGTGTCCACACGTAGTCGCTCATGGGGCTCTCTTTCAGCTTCGTGGCATGCCGAGCACACGCTCGGCGGCAATGTTGCGTTGAATGAAGGTCGATCCCCCGGCGATGGCAGTCCCGCGCGCCTGATAGGCGAGGCGGAGCCAACGCTGCTGGTCCGAGTTTTCCTGATCGGTCGTATCCGACAGGGCCAGTTGACCCCCGAAATCGGAAAGTTCGAGTCCGAAGTCGGCAATGTCTTCGACTAGTGGGCAGAAATACAGTTTGCCTATCGACGCGACCGGTCCTGGGGGTTCACCGGTTGCCGCGCCGGTGATCACACGTTGGCCGATGAGGTAATGCGTCAAAGCTCGCCCATAGAGATCCGCAATTTTCTGACGTACCTCGGATTTCGACGTCATCGGCTCATCGTGCTGTCCCACGGTTCGTTGCGCCTGTTCGATCAGATCGACGACGGCGCGCGTGGTGTTCACTCGGCCGGTGGCGATGCCCACCCTCTCGAAAGCCAGCGTTCCCATCGCTACCTTCCACCCGCCGTCTACCTCACCGACCACGGCGGAGTCGGGGACGACGACATCGTCGAGGAATACCTCGTTGAATTCGGCTTCTCCGAGCATGTGAGCGAGTGGCCGCACGGTGATGCCTTCACTCGACATCGGCAGAAGAAAGTATGTGATTCCGCGATGTCTCTCGCCTCCGCCGGTGCGAGCCAACAGAATTGCATTGTCTGCGATCTGTGCACGAGACGTCCAGATCTTCTGACCCTGGATCCGCCACCCGCCGTCGACCTTCGTCGCCTTGGTTCGCAGCGATGCCAAGTCCGACCCCGACTCGGGTTCGGAGAACAGCTGGCACCACACTTCATCGCCGGTGAGAATCGGTTGCAGGTAGCGCTTCTTCTGTTCCTCGCTGCCGAACGCCGAGATGGTGGGCCCTGCAAAGTCTTCGCCGATGATGTTGAGTCGCTCCGGCGCGCCGGCCCGATCGGTCTCCTCGTTGAAAATGGCCTTGATCTTTGCGTCCGCTCCGGCGCCGCCGTACTCGACAGGCCACGACAGACCAGCAAAACCGGCGTCGAACAACATGCGCTGCCACACCGACCACGAGGCGCGCTGGTCCTCGAGGCGCTGCGATGCCTGCCGAGGGACGGTCTTCACCGCGTCGGCCAACCACCGTCGAACCGTCGACCGAAACTCTGCCTCGGCGGCGGAGTCTGTTAGATCCATGGAACCTCCGAAAGTCGTCTCGGTCTAAAGGTACAATAGGTCTGACCAAAAAAGACAGGGGCAAACAGATGGAACCGGATTTCGGTGGTGGTCGGGTTCTCGACTCCGTCACGCTAGACGTGGAAGCCGGAAAGATCCGCGAGTTCGCCCGGGCCACTCGTACGACCGACGCCGTCCACACGGACGCCACTGCGGCGTCACGTGCCGGCTTCGACCGCCTACCCGCAACGCCCACGCACGTGGTCGTGGCGGGACATCAGCGTGATCAGAAGGAGTTCGTACGTGCTCTCGGACTGGCGATCGAACGCGTCGTCGTCGGCAGCGTCGAATGGAAATATCTGCGTCCGTTGCTGGCCGGCGACACAGTGACCGGCACTCGGCGTGTCGTCGACGACACCACACGGGAAGGCAAGCGGGGCGGCAGTATGCGCTTGGTGACACTGGAGACGACGTGGGCAGACTCGTCCGGTCAGGCTGTGATCATTCAAAGAGAAGTCTTGATCGAACGGGGAAAGAGTTGAACCGCAAACCGAAGCGTCTGTCCGCGGGAGACACTCTCGGCGGCCGAACGATCGGACCGATAACGCAGACCGATATCGTGCGCTTCGCCGGTGCCGGTGGCGATTTCAATCCGCTGCACCATGACGACGAGTACGCGCGGGCCGCAGGGTTGCCAGGAGTGATTGCGATGGGTCAACTGCAAGCCGGACTCCTGGCGGCGTGGATCGCCGATACTGTCCACGTGGAACACTTGCTGGCATATTCGGTGCGTTTCGCGTCGCCGCTGGCGATCGGTGACCTCGTCCGGCTTACCGGCTCGGTCTCCGCGGTCGATTCCGACAACCACACAGCGGAGCTGACTGTGCAGGCCGCGGTAGGTGACCGAGTCGTGGCTTCCGGTCGGGCGCACACGCGAATCTCGACCGCCGCGTTAGACGTTCGATCGCAATAGCGCCCACTGGACACCACAGCAGCCCAATTCGTTCCCGACACGATTCTGCCGGCCCGCGGTGTGCGGACAAAGGACGTACACCGCGGCCCGATGCAGAGTGCGTCGGTGCGGTATTGCCAAGGCCAACGCTGCATCCGTGTGCACGCAGGTACTCGCGCAGCCACTTGGCCGGGCTCACGCCAATTCGCTGCGCATCAGAGCGACCCGAACGCCGCAGCCATAGCCTGCCCGTGTAATACGCGACGTTCCTTACTGCTCGTTTCGCACTGCGGGCTGGACGGTCACCGTTGCAATGGAACACGGTTTACCGACAGCATTCTCGGAGACGACCCGAACAATGGCCTGAGAACGACCGCGGTGGACCACCTCTGACCTAAAGGTCGTCGCGCGGAGGGCGTCGGCCGGCCGCACGTACGCGATGTCGACGCTCGTAGTACGCAGTTCGCCGCGCGCTCCGAGCGCGTTCATTGCCGCAAATTCGGATCCGCACACAAGAACTCCACCGTGAACGATACCCATCACGTTGGCTGCATACGGGGTTTGTCCCATCACGAGACGGTCGGGGGAGGGAGTGGTGATCTCGAGACGGGAGCGTAGTGAGGGATCCCCTTCGAGCAAGTCCGAACGCAGCGGCGAATCCCGCGCCGCCAATCTCCGCTCCACCACGTGCGATCGTTGGGTCACCAACGCAAGAAGGGAACCGCACGAGTCGCGAGCGGAACCCTGCGTCGTTCCGCTGGTGCCGTCACGGGCGACGATGTCGCCGGTCACCGTGATCGGTGTTCCATCCACTGGCGGGTCACGAAGGAAGTCCATGCGGATACCGAGACTCACAGGCCACGACTCAGCAGAAACCCCGGACACGACGATGTATCCCGTCACGTCGTCCAGGACGACACCGAGCGCAGCCCGACACACACCGACTACGGGATCGGTCAACCACGATCCCGACGCCATCTCCAACTGAGCGTGCTCCTGCGAGAGGCTGACGGGCCGGATGTACAGAGCACGTTCGATGTCACCGGTCACGAAGCCGCGACCGACCGCGGATGTCTCCGACGTCAACGCGCGCTCACAGGGATTCCCGCACTGAACTTTTCGGCCCAAAGTTTGCGCAGTACAAGCTCTCGAATCGCTCCGGTCGCCGTCGCCGGTACCTCATCCACTTCAACGACCCGCTCCGGTGCCTTCTGCACTGCCCCTCCTCTATCGGTCGGGCACGTCCGGAGATATCGCACGTTCGAAGCATCCTGCCCGTGCCTGGGAGCTACGAATACGCACATTTCGTCGCCGAGACGTTCGTCCGATGTTTCAACCACGGTCAGTGCTCCTACTTCGAGATGCTCGGCCAACTCGCCCTCGACCACCAGGACGCTCACTCGGACCGCCGCGGGATGAAGATGTATGTCTGCCGTCTGTCCGGTTGGCCGCAGACAATTGTCTATGCCCGCCATCTTGTCCGGGTGGGAAGACCGAACAGTGCCGCCATTCGGTGGCTACGCGGCTGTGTGTGCAGGAACGCTCGGCCACTGCTACGAGATCCCTTCAGGTCGGGGATCCGCAGCTGCTGCGAGGGCCAGCACGCGTCGCGCCTGCGCGAGATGGGGCGCGTCGAGCATCTTTCCATCCAAAGAAACGGTTCCTACGTCTCCGGTGAACGCCTCGATGACGCGGTGCGCGTGGTCGACCTCCGCGGCCGACGGTGTGAATGCATCGTTGATGACATCGACCTGTGCTGGATGTATCGCAATCCTGCCACTGAATCCTTCTGCGCGGGCGTGACGTGAAGACTCCGCGAGCCCCTCCGAGTCGCGGACATCGACGAAAAGAGTCTCCACCGCCTCGACGCCGGCTGCCCGTGCGGCCATCAATGTCATCGACCGCACCATCTGGTAGGTGAATGCCCAGCCGCCGTCCGGTCCGGTATTCTTGGAGGCACCGAGTGCAGCACTCAGATCCTCAGCACCCCATGTCATTCCGAAGAGCCGGGGCAGCGCGGCCTCGGCGAAGTCGCCGAGTCGGAAAGGGGCTGTCGGGGTCTCCGTCACGACGGGAAGAACCTGTATCTGTCCCTGTGGTAAGCCGCTCGCTGCTTCGAGTGCGTCGAGGTAGTGGTGAACTCTGAGTACCTCGGCTGGACTGTCGATCTTGGGGATCATGATCCCCGCCGGGTTCGAGTGCACCACCGCTGCGAGGTCCAACAACGCATGGGCGGTATCGACGGGATTCATACGTACCCACAGCTGCGGACCCTGCGCTCGCCCCTGATGGTCACGAAGAAATTGATGCACCAGTTCGCGTGCTACCGGTTTGCGATTCTCGCTGACCGCGTCCTCGAGGTCCAGGATCAGGGCATCTGCTCTGCTGTCTGCGCCTTTGGACAACTTTTTCTCGCTGTCGCCTGGTACGAAGAGGAAGGACCGTAATGGCGCGCTCACTCCGGCTTCTTACGCTGCAGACCCGCCCGTTTGCACGACGCCACCAACTCGTCACGTTGGTTGAAAGCACGGTGGAGAAAAACGACAATCCCTTGATCGGGCCGAGATTTCGAGTCACGCAGCTCGATGACCTCGGTGGTGACATGGAGAGTGTCGCCATGAAACACGGGTGCTGGAAACCTTACTTCGTCCCACCCGAGGTTGGCGACGGCCGTTCCGAGAGTGGTATCTCCCACCGAGATTCCCACCATCAACCCCAGGGTGAAAGCGCTGTTGACGATACGCTGGCCGTAGTCGGTGCCACGCATGTACTCCTCGTCGAGATGGAGCTGCGCGGGGTTGTGGGTCATCGCGGTGAAGAGGACGTTGTCGGTTTCGGTCACCGTTCGTCTGATTGCGTGTTCGAAGGTCTGTCCGACAGTCAGTTCGTCGAACCACAAGCCTGCCATATGCATCATCCTGTCCTCGGGAACGCCGATCATGAGCCGGCACTCTACAAAGTAAATGGTACGACCAAATCCGGCCAGCGCTTCCGGCTTTCTGCACTCAAGCCTTGATCAACAGGGCATTGCCTTGGCCGCCGCCGCCGCACAGAGCCGCTGCGCCGATACCGCCACCGGCACGCTTCAACGAGTGCGCGAGAGACAAGGCCAGCCGCGCACCGGACATACCGACAGGATGCCCCAATGCGACTGCCCCGCCGTTGATGTTGACTCTGGACGGGTCCAAACCGAGCCGCTCGATCGACGCAAGTGCCACTCCAGCGAACGCCTCGTTGATTTCGATCAGATCCAGGTCAACGACCTGTGTCACCCCATCCTTCATCAGGGCAGCGGAAATGGCCGCAGCTGGCTGATACAACAACGAAGTGTCCGGACCCGCGACGAAGGCGGACGCCCCGAGGGTCGCCAGCCAGTCGAGTCCGAGTTCGCGGGCTCTGGCCTCGGTCATCAGCACGACCGCAGCGGCCCCGTCGGACAGCTGCGATGCCGATCCGGCAGTGATGGACCCGTCCTGTCGGAAAGCCGGGCGGAGCTTGCCGAGGCTGTCCGCTGTGGTGCCTTCACGAATACCCTCGTCGACGGTCATGGTCGAAGATCCTCGACGCCCAGCGATCTCCACAGGCGCTATCTCGCCGGCGAAGGTGCCGCTCGCAGTGGCGGCTGCGGCCAGAGCGTGTGACCGCGCGGCGAATTCGTCCTGCGCTTGACGAGCCACACCAGCTTCACGGACATAGCTCTCGGTCGCCTCACCCATCGACACCTTGTCGAAAGCGCAAATCAAGGCATCCGAATCGAGCGCATCGTCGAGACTCGCCGCACCGTACCGAAATCCAGTCCGTGCACCCTTGGCGAGATATGGGGCATTGGTCATCGATTCCATACCGCCTGCAACCACGATCTCCGCGTCTCCGCAGCTGATCAGACGGCCAGCCTCGATGATTGCCTGCAACCCGGACAAGCACAGGTTGTTGATCGTGATCGCGGTCGTGGTCAGTGGCAGTCCCGCGGCAACTGCTGCCTTACGTGCCGGATTGGGTCCGACACCGGCCTGAACCACATTTCCCATGATCACAGCGTCTACCGATTCCGCACTCACATCCGCTCGCGCCAGGGCGTTGGAGATGGCGTGTGCTCCGAGGTCGACCGCACTCAGCGAAGCGAGCGCACCCGCCAACTTACCGATCGGGGTGCGTGCCCCGGCAACGATAACAATCCCGCTCATGTGAACCGTCTCCTCCAATAGGTGTGGTCGTCCGAGGCCCGGCCCTCGTGTTCGTCGACCGGTCAGTACTCAGCTTCTGACGGGCGCGAACAGTCCGCAGAGCACTGAGACGGTCAAACCCACGGCCAGCGCGCACAACATGAGCAGGAGCGCTACGCCGGCAACAAGTGTCCGCAGAGCAGTCCCGACGCCTTCTATCAGTTCGTGCACCGTCACTCCCTCACGTCGGATCGCCTCTGCTCTCGTCACGAGCCATGACATCATATGGTCTGACCGAAAGCGAATTACGGTATGGTGCGGTGCTGCGAGATACGGAGCATCGCCCGAGCTGTCGATCTGCGCCGAACCGTCGAGGAACCGCTGCTCCAGCCAGCTGATGGAGGGACGTGATGCGGCCAGCAAACCGAAGAAGTGATCGACCACGCCCAACTGCGGCAGCAACGGCGGGGCGTCAATCTCATCCGAGTAGCTCGCCTCGGCACCCTTGCTGCACCACTTCGTAAGCAGCTCTCGGGTTTGGTACGTCGGAACCACGTCGTCGTTCACGTTCTGCAACAGCACAATTGGAACGGTCGGCGATGTTTGCCCGAGTACGAGGCGTTCGAGAACCTCGCGAATCTGTGCATCTGATTCGAGACTTTCCGCTATGGACATGCCGCTTTTGGTGAAGTCTTTGCTTGCTCTGAAATCCCCAGTACGCAACGTCGCCCAGGACGCATTGCTGCGCAGTCCTCTCTGACGGATGGAGTCGATCGAGTTAGGCCGGACAACGAGCTGGAACAGATGATTGCCACGGGTCCACAACGCGCGGACCCGTGGCAATCAGCTCAGGAAAGTCCTACTCGCGCACGCGCGCTTTCAGGTCGTCGAGCGCGGCCTGGATGTTCGCGTCGATTGCCTGTGCGAAACCTTCGGTAGCCAACGAGGCACCGACAAGTCCATCCGTCAGACCCAACTCGCCTTCAGCGACCGCAACGGTTCTCATGTGACTCAAACGGTCGAACCCTGCTCGACCGTGGTACGCACCAGATCCCGAGTTGCCAACCCCTCCAAACGGCGTCCCAGGTAAGAACGCGTGTGCAATACCGTCATTGACAGTGATGCCGCCGCTGCGCGTGAACTCCAAGAACCGGTCGAACTGGGCGTCTTGTTCGCCGTACCAGTAGGCACCCAGCGGCGACGGATGTGAGTTGATGTAGTCGATCGCTTCGTCGACATGAGCGTAGCTGTAGATCGAGATGACCGGCCCGAACACCTCTTCGGTCGATATCGCTGCGTCCGCCGGTACGTTACGGAGGATTGTGGGGGTCAGCAGGCGGTCCCCGGAGGGTTCACCTTGCTGATCCGATTCGCCTGGGATGGCCACCCGTTCGGCGCCCTTCTCCACAGCGTCGTCGACCAGGCCTTCGATACGAGCATAATTACGCTGGTTTACGATCGACACGAGACCGGCGGTGCTGCTCGGGTCCGGAAAGAGCGCACGAATTTCACTTCCGAGCTTCTGTACGAAGACTTCCTCGTCTTTCTGCGGGACGAACACGTAATCGGGGCACAGACAGACCTGCCCTGAGTTCAACAACCTTGATCCGGCAATGCGGTGGGCGGCGAGGTCGAGATCCGCCGACTCCGACACCACCACCGGGTTTTTCCCCCCGAGTTCCAAAGTCGTGGGAACGAGGTTTCGAGCCGCAGCCTCGGCGACCTTCTTGCCGATCGCCGGCGATCCGGTGAACACGATGTGGTCGAGTTGCAATTGCGAGAAATGCTCCGCTGTCGATATGTCGCCGACCACGACGGCAACCTCATCGGGACTCAGACGCTCCGCCACGGCAGCTGCAAGAACCGCACCGGTACGAGGATGAAAGTCGGGGAACTTGATGATGACCCGGTTTCCAGCAGCGAGCGCGTCGATTGCGGGGTGGATCGTCAATTCGAGGGGGAAGTTCCATGCGCCGATCACACCGACGACGCCGAGGGGTTGCGGAACAACGTAACCGCCCGAAACGTCCTGAGGCTTCATCCACTCGGCGATACCATCGCGAAGCTCTTGTGCAGCACCGACGAACGGCAACGTGTCCAACGCCTTCGTCAGGGCTGTGGGCCGGGAGCCGTATTCTGCATTCAGACTTTCCGCGATCTCATCGATGTGCTCAACAATCGCCAGAAGCAGACGGTCGATCCGATTGATCCGTACCTCGGCCGACGGAGTGCCTTCCTTTCGAAAGGCGGCGCGCTGGTCGCGGACAAGGCGCTCGAGAGTTTCTCGTGACACCGGTTTCCCGACTTCGTTTGTGGAAATGGTCGACGTGGAAGTCATCTATTTTCCCTTTCAGTGCAAATATGAATCTCTGTCAGAAAACGAGAACCGGCTTGATCGCGACGCCGGTTTCCAAATCCTCGACCGCCTGATTGATTTCTTGGAATGAGTACTTTTTCACCAACCGATCGATCGGGAACCGCCCCTGGCGGTACAACTCGATGAGGCGGGGAATGAATTCGTGGGGACGCGAGTTACCCTCGGTCACTCCTACGATGGTTTTACCGGCCATCAGCAATTCGAGCATGTCGACGCGTACTTCTGTACCTGCCTTGCCGAACCCCAACACCGCGCACGTTCCGGCGGGGGCGAGCGCGCTGACCGCGGTGCGCACGACTGCGGTGGATGCCGTCGTGTCGACAGCGAAGTCGGCCCCCATGCCTGTGATCTCGCGGATCGCGTCGACGAGATCGTCCGCGTCGCCCCTCAAAGTGTGGGTGGCCCCGACCTCGCGTGCCACATCCAGACGTTCATCGACCAAGTCCACAGCGATCACCGATTCGCAACCCACAACGCGAGCGGCCATGACCGCGGACAGGCCAACAGCACCGACACCGAATACGACCAGGCTGGACCCTGCTTGCGGTCGCAACTTGTTCATCACTGTTCCGGCGCCGGTCTGGATCCCACAGCCGAGGGGACCCAACAGGCTGAGATCGACGTCTTCTGGGACTTTCACGATGTTGCGTTCGTTCGCGATCGCGTAGGAGGCAAATGTCGATTGCGCGAAGAAGTTTCCGTTTACTCGGTCGCCGGAAACCGTGGAGATAGCGCTCGTTCCGTCGAGGCGACCTCCACTGACGTTTCTCATGGTGAACTCGATGCAGTACGCAGGTAGGCCCTGACGACAAGTGATGCAGATACCGCATGCGTCGAATGTGACGACGACCTTGTCTCCGACCGCGAACCTGGTGACGCCGTCACCGACGGCGTCGATCTCACCGCTCCCTTCGTGACCCAGCACGAGCGGGAGCGGTACCGGCAACCACTGTCGTTGAACCCCGATGTCCGTGTGGCAGATACCGACAGAATGCACGCGAACGCGAACCTCGCCGGGACGGGGGTCGTCCAGGTCGAGTTCTTCGATCTGAAACGGTGTTTCAGGCTCGCGTACTACAGCCGCTGTGATTCGCATGGGCCTCCTCAATGTTGCACCCGTCGAGGTCGTCTTCGGGTGTGATCCAGATGACACAACTCTAAGAAGTAAACGATCTGACTGACCGTCCAACTTTCTGGACAATTAGGTCTGACCATTGGTAGGAACCTGAGCGCCCCGGGTGGTAGGTTCGACTCTGTGACCAGCGACGAGGCGGCTGAGCAGTGAGGGTGGTGACCGGTCGAGCAACACAGCCCGATCCGCGGCGCCCCGAGATCGCGTCGTCGTGGCTTCGGTCCCGACTCAACGGTGTCAACCCCAGCAACCCACCGCTTCTCGACTTCAGTGAGGGGTTCGAAGGGGGTTCTCTCGCGGCTGCAGCCGGTCCGGTGCTCTTGGCGTTGTCGAGCGATCTCGCCGATGTTGGGGCGGGAGTGCTGCTCGCGGACAGTGATGCACGCATTACCGATGTGCGCGCTGCTGAAAACTCGGTCCGGGACTGGATGGCCGCGCTCGGCGCTGTCCGCGGCGCGCGGTTCGGCGAGGACAACGCCGGCACGAATGCAATCGGTACCCCGCTGGAGGTGCAGCGATGCGTGTCGGTGCTGGGCGATGAGCACTTCCATGAGCAGTTCAAGAACTTCAGTTGCCACGGCGAGCCGATTCATCATCCGGTGACCCGCCGCACGGTCGGTGTCCTCGACATCTGTTACCACAGGGGAGCCGACAATCCGCTTTTTCGTGCGTTGGCTCGACGAGTTGTCGGTGATATCGCGGAGCAGTTGTTGGTTGCCAGCCCAAGGAACGAGCGCGCGCTCGCTGCCGCGTTCTCGTCGCCGCGTCTTCAAGGCGTAGCTGCTCGTATCGCGTTGGGCAACAACTCGATCATGGCGACACCTGCAGCTCTAGACATGCTGCACGTCGAAGACCACATCGCCCTCAGAGCGCAGGCCGACGATGTTCTCCGAGGCAAGACGATGCCCGAAACCCTCACGCTGGGAAATGGCACATCGGTCAAGCTGAAATGGAATGTCATAGAAGGCGCGTCCGGCGTTGTCGTGGCTTTGACGGCGCCGATGGAATCGAACGGACTCGAGTCCGCGACCACTCTCACAGATGACATGTGGCCCGCTCTTCTCAGCGGTGAGCACGGATCGGGTAGGACAGCACGCGCGCGTGAATTGCTGAACGACAGTGAGTTTTTGGTGCTCGATGGCGTCGACTCTGATTCACACCGCCACTTTCGACGACGTATGGAGGCCGCATTCCGCAAACCCAATCACATCTCAGTACTTCTCGAAAACGTGCATCTGCTGAACGAATCCGATATTGCAAGCTTGGCAGGTCGTCTTGATAGACCCGGACGAAGTGTTGTTATGACCTGTGTTCCCGGGCGGCGCTGGGACGACATCAAAGGCGCTCTCATACCACTGATCGGTCGCCAGGAAACGATTACGCCGTTACGCGAACGGAGGGATGAAATTCCTCGGATAGCGATGCGAATGCTGCACGAATCTGCGAACGGGAACAATGTCAGGTTCGCACCAGCGTCGCTTCGCGCGCTTGCAAGTCAGCCATGGCCGGGCAATATGGCCGAGTTGCGTCGACTGGTCGAGGTGGTGGCACAACATTCGACAGGCGAGGTGTCGCTATCGGACCTTCCCTGTTCGTACCGCCACACATACCGGCCCCTGTCGCCTCGTCACGAAGCGGAACGAGAGGCGATTGCAACAGCCATTGCGGCGGCCCAGGGAAATCGCACGCAGGCAGCGATCAATCTGGGCGTCAGCCGATCTACCTTGTACAACCGCATGAAAATACTCGATATAAGTAGTTGAGCAATGCGCACCGCACCCCCGGTCAGCGTGAGCCGAAGAACGCACCGACGTGCTCCCGGTATTCGACACGATGTCAGGTCTAGCTCTAGCTCCGCCGCATAGATGTGGACCGATAACGTCGTATACGTCGGCTCGATCTCGTCAGGAACCGATAACCCGGTTTTACGTCAGGTGAAACGACAGGACATCTTGACGATCAGTTGTTGCTAACGCCGACGGACGTCATGCATCGCTTCCCTCGTCGAGTAGGTCGAGGGTGCGCTGCAGCAGCGCTTCGATGCGGTCTTCGACGTCGTCGACGAGGTCGGGGACGCAGGCGAGGGCTTGGTGGGCGCGGCGGCGGGCGGCGGTTCCGGTGCGGTAGTACTCGGAGCCGAGCTCGACGAACGACGGTTCTTGCTCGGCGGGCGTCGGGCGGTCGCGCTGGCGGAGCTGGTCCGGTCGCGGCATCCGGCGGCGCGGGGTGTGTTGCGGCGGGGTGCCCGTGCGATGGGCGTGGACAACTGCCCCGACCTCGGCGGCGGTCATCGCGGCGGCGGGCAGCGGCATGTGGCCCCACCGGTCGATGGGTACCGCGACCGGACCCGGGCGGTCCGGCCACCCGTTCATATCGGGAAAGGTGTTGTCTCGCAGGTGTTCGGCGATCAGCGTCGTGGACGGGTAGCGGTCGGAGAACCGCAGGATCGAGCGCCAGCGTTCCCACAGTTCGGTCGGCGTCACCTCCGCCTTTCCCCAGGATCGATCCGGATGCGATGGTGACCGCCGATCCACAGACTGCTTCCATCGGTCGCGATGTCGGAGCGGTCGAGTCCGGCTATTGCCCTGTAGGACAGGCCCGTCCCGGCGAGGAGCAACAAGAGCGCGTCGCGGCGACCGAACAACGTCTCCGTCGACCCGACATTCGGCAACGCGGCTGCGAGAGCCGAATACTGTACGGCTCGCCGACCGATGCGCTCTGCTCGTGCCGAGTCGAGCGCGAGCCGCAGCGACGTCACCCGCCCCGGTTGCGGATACCCCGCATCGAGATGGGCTCGATTGACAGCCGAGACCCGCCGCAGCTGCACCGCATCGCCCGCGGGGTTGTCCCCGAGGAACTCGGCCAGTACCGCCGGGCTGGCCGGCATCGGGCTTACCTCGGCGGCGGCGCACCAGTCGGCGAACAACGCCCATTCGTAGCGATACGCCGTGGGCTGAGCGCTCCGTCGCGACGACATGCCGCGACGCTACCCGCAGCCACCGACTGTCCTCTCGCGTCGTCCATGCCGGGCGACCGCAGTCGGCGGTGATGCGTGTGAACCGGTACCGCCACGGCGTCGGTGCTGGGCGTCTGTTTCACTACCGACATGAGCGAATCGGGACATCTCACACCGGCGGCCCACGCCGTTGGTGACAGAGTCCAACTGCGTACACCCGACGCAGCGGGTGTCCTCGTCGAGGACTACGCGACTATCGGCATCCTGGACTCCGCCGCAGCGGGCAGGGAATGGGCGCTGCCCCGGCGGTGGGCAGTCGCCCTCGACGACGGCCGACTGGTCTTCGCCGCCGACAGCGACATCGCGGCCGACAACGAAGCTCCGCGGCGCGGCACCGCGGGAGCGTGACCGAGCCCAACCAGCTGCACCCGGTGGCGCGCCGGGACAGTCTGCGGTATTGCCGCGGCATGAACCGGGTGAAGTTTTTGATGCTCGGGCCGAGCCGATCCTGCTCGACGTGCCAGTGGCGGCGGTGGTACTCGACGGCCTTGGGGTGCTCGCATTGTTCGCCACTGTCGCCGCCGTTTCCGGTATACGAGAAGGCGCGGTGGTGACCTCGACTGCCGGTGTGTACGTACTGGCTGGCCGGGTGCTGCGTCCTCGCCGTGCCAGCCTTGCCGAACAGTCCCGGAGGCCGTCGGCGACGCCGGGGCAACAGCCGTCATGAACTCACGCGGCGGGGGTCGGCACGCTGACCACAGTTACCGCATCGTCATCCTTTGTTGACGACCACAAGGAATCCGCTGATCCGCGTCGAATTACGCCGGGGAGGATGCTGGAGGAGCCGAACCGCCCTGATGAGCACGGTCCAGTCTTGCTTCGAGCTCAGACAACTCGCTGTCGAGGAATTTGAAGAGTTCCTCCGGAGTGCTAAAGGTCGTGCCCTGCGCTTCGGAACCCGGCGAGTAACGGCTGCCGTGTGAAGCCAAGGTGGCCATCACGGGGTCGACTATGACTGGGAACCCACGTAGACGAATGTCGCGCAGAGCTTGATCCACGCTGGCGATGATGTTTGTCCCGGAGTAGCCACTTTCCCCGACCTCGGGTCGCAGACCCGCGTCAATTCGCACGTACTTTTTTAGGGCCCAGTACCGTTCCCTAGCCTCATCAGCTCGGTGCTCCAGTTTCATCAGCTTAGTCATGGCCAGGTCATAGTGGAGCCGTTCGGTGAGATCCGCGATCGACGTCAAGGTGACGTTGGAGACCAGCGCCGCCTCCAAGGCACCAGACTGGTAGCCGGATTCGGCCATTACGAAGCCACGATCAGCGCCCACGTCATCAACTATCTGCCTTAAAGCGAGGACCTTTTCTTTAGGAATCCGTGACTGCCACGCCTTACACTCGACGACCCAGGTGATGTCGAAACCCACGAAACTGCCCCGCACGAGGACATCGATGTCGTGCGAAGTTCTGACGCCCTGGACTGTTTGATCGACCAGCGCCTCCATGCCCAGGTCAGCGAAAAACCGGGAGACCTCCAGCTGGTAGTTCATCCACTCTGGGTTCGCTTCGACCACGCGCCTAGCCCTCCTGCACGGAGTATCGGTTCCTGCATCACACAAGTACACGGTAGGCCGAACAATAAGAACCCACCTCATGTAAGGCTGAATCAGCCTAATGCGTAGGGGCGGCTCGTGAACGAACGCGGACCGTGTAGACCATGGCGAGCACCGCCGAGTTCGGTCCCCGCCTGTTGCGTGCGAACCGGCCGGTGCGAGGGCCTCGACCACCGGGTAGGTCCAGTCTGCACTACCGCGCCGTTCAAGGCTCTCGACGCTTGCGCCTACCTGTTACGTTTCGGTGTTGTGTTGCTGGGTTCGCTCCAGATTTAGAGTCGCGTCAGTTTTGGTGTCATACGCGTGCACGACTGAGTCAAGTCAAACCTCGGGCAGAGCAGGTAACTGTCGTAGCTTCGCAGACCGGCAGGGGTCATTCAGCTGAACGAATAATTTGTGGCAGATTCCGGTGCCGAGCAGCTGGGTTTAAGCTTGGATACTAACGACAGTAAAGGTGAGGTACGCGTGACCATTGAAGACCAGCTATCCGATCACTTGAAGAAATTCTCTTCTGGCCCAATTCTATTTGTCGGCTCCGGTGTGTCTCAGCGGTACGCAGGAACACCGACCTGGAACACTTTGTTGGAACAACTTAGCGCCCAGTCGGGGTGGCCACTCCAATACTATCAAACGCACGTAGGTACAGATCCAGAAGACATAGCCGAGATGCTGGCCTCAGAGCTGCATTCCAAAACATGGACTCCTGAATTAAAAGCATGGCGTGACAAAAATATAAACGATCTCGTGAATAGCCAGAGCGCAGTAAAGATAAGAGCTAGAGAGCTGGTAGAGAACAGCTACAAGATAACCACTGACCCAAAGATGGTCGACGAGATGCGCCTGTTGAAAGATTGCGCTGACAATATCGATTTGGTAATTACCACGAACTACGATTTTTTTCTTGAGGAAATATTCTCCAATTTCGTAGTTTATTCAAGCCAGAACGAATTGATTGCGGCCGAGACTGCTGGCGTTGCGGAGATTTATAAAATACACGGCAGCCTCAGCAGTCCAAATTCAATTGTGCTAACGAAATCCGACTACGACGAGTTTAACAAGAGGAATGAGTATCTAATTGCTAAACTGCTCACTCTTTTTGCGGAACATCCGATCATTTTCTTAGGGTACAGCCTTGGGGACCGAAACGTTCAAAGTATATTGCGTAGCCTTCAAAACTGTCTCACCGAAGAGCGTGTTCGCGATACGCTACGAGACAAGCTGATCTTTGTGTCTTGGGACAAAACCCCTGGTGTCGCAGCCATGAGCCCGTCGGTGCAGGTAATCGGGTCCACTGGCATCCCCATACAGCTTATCCAGACCTCCGATTTCGCACCAGTTTTCCGCGCAATAAAGAAGGTGCCCAGCAGTTTGCCGAAGCACATTATAAGGCAGGTGCAGGAGAGGCTATACAGAATCATTCTAGATCCTAGTTCGCAGGCCAAAATGTTGCATGTGGACGATCTCATGGGAGTGGCCGACCACAGCTCCATCTACGTTGGCGTTGGCGCGATGGCGAATGTCCAGCAGCGCGGCTATCTGGGAGTTTCACGCGTGGAAATATGTCGGGACTGCATCAACGTGAGCAGCGATCTGGACTACTCATCTGTTGTTGCCATGACTTTTATCCAATTGCTGCAAAATCCTGGTTATTTTCCGATGTTTAAATGTTTGAGGGGTGCTGGTTATTTAGATGTTGATGGCAACATCAGAAAACCGAAAGAGCTCCCGCCAAAAGTTGTTGAAAAGGCACAAGATCCTCGCCGCTACAGTGTCAATGCAAGCTCGCAGAAACTCTTTCACAGCCGGGCAAGTTCATTTGTATCTTTCACGGAAATGAAAGAATCGCTGGATCGAGAAGATACCCTGCGGTTACTTTTATGTCTGCCGCAGGCCAAAATTGACGTGGAAGAACTGAGGTCATTCCTAGACGACTCGTGGAGTCAGTGCTTAGGGTCAGACGGGAAACCCAGCACTGACTTGGTGAAAGCGATCTGTTTCTACGACCTACTGCGTTACGGCCCGGCGCACACTATTGACGTCTGAAGTTCGTCCGAATCTGCGACGGCTGCAGGACGGTTTTCTCGTTAACTAGTGTGCACCTCAGTGCAATTCGATCGCTCATGATGTCAGAGACCAATATCCGTGACGGCGTTGCCCACGAGGGGCGCGTGCTCACGCCGGTAGACCTCGACCGAGTCCAGGCTGGCATGGCCCGTTTGGCGCGCGATAGCGGATCCGTCGGCACCGTTTCGGGTTCCTTGGGTGACGAAGCCGGCTCGGAGAGAGTGCCCTCCGAGCTTGGCTAGGGCAGTGGGGTCGTAGCCCGCGTGTTCGGCGCGGCGTCGGATGGTCTGGTGGATCGCTGCCCCGGACAGCGGTGTTGAGGCAAGGTTTCCGTTCTTCGCGACGGCCCGGAACAACGGTACCCGGGTTGCGGTGCGTGGCACTCCCCCACGACACACGTGCGCGTCGAACAGTTCCTGTTTCCGTAGTAGCCGAATGACGGCGGGGCGGCCGCCGACATCGAACGCGGCGACGACCTGCACCCAGCGGACATAGGCGCACGGTGGGCAGGTCTCGTGATTGCCTGTGTATGGCAGGGCTTTAACTACTCCCCTGCCCTCTTGGTCGGTCTTGGATTTCCGCAACCGCACATGTAGGCCGTCGTGCCGGTGCACGGTAACGTCCCCACACACCAGCTCGGAGAGTTCGCCGCGGCGAAAGGCACCCGCGAACCCCATCAGCAGGATTGCGGAGTCACGGCGTTCGAGGACTTCGTCCGCCCAGCCCCGACATCGCTCCCGCGCCGTCAAGACAAGAAGCTTGATGTCGTCGGCCAGCAGCGGATCCCGCGGTTGGCGCAGTCGGTCCCCCGCGGCGGCGTACTCGCGCCGGATCCCCGACAACGTGGCGGAGACCAGCTCATGCGCGGACGGAGAGAGATGGCCCGTGGTGCGGTGCTGGTGGTTGATCGCGGCAATCCACGTGCCGAAGGTGGCGACAGCGTAGGCCCGCTCCCCTGCTTCGGTGCGGGTGTCGGCAGCGTCGACGAGGTAGGCGGCGACGGTAATCGGGTGTGCCGGAAGCGTCACGTGACCATTTGCGGCGCACCAGCTGGCGAAGCGTCTCCACGCAGCCGCATACGTCTTGCGTGTCCCCTCGGACCGGGAGGACTGCACAGCGCTTGCGATTCGCTTGGCGACGGCGGGCGGGATCTCCGGCTCGACAGCGACCGGCCTGCCAGCTTCGGCAGTGCCGACAAGGGTGGCCACCGCAGGCGTTCGGCACGGTCGAAAGTCCATACTGGCAGCGTATCGTAGGTCGCCGACAACTTTGCAGAGCAAAACTGTGCTGAGCTGGTGTTTCAGCGGAGATGGTGCGGAAAATGCAATTTACCGCGGGAAATCGGATCTACTTTTCTACGGTGCTCAACACCGACCGTCGGGCAGGATGCGGTGGCGAGAATTTCAGCCCGAAAAGTCATATTCACACCGACGGTTCACCGCATGTTCGAGCACCTCCGTACGAACACATACGCACCAATAGATACAAACCGGAATACAGACCAGCTGGTTGCTAGCGCGGCTGTCAGCTGTTCGTTACTGTGCCTAGTTACCAAGGGCAGCGAGGTGTGGGAGGCGCGGTTAGATGCCAGGGGAATGGAGAGCAGCGGTCACCGGCGCAGGTTCTGGAGTCGGCCGCGAAATCGCGTTGCAGCTTGCAAGCCAGGACTGGTCACTTGTGCTCGCGGACAACAACTACGATGCACTACTGGACACACAGTCCCAATGTGTCGCTAAGACCGCAGTCGCACACGCGACTCAAGTCGACGTCGCCGACCGGACCGAAATCAATTCATGGGCCGCTTCATCACGTAGAGTTCTTGGCGGTCTCGATGCGATCTTCAACGTCGCGGGCGTTCTATACAGCGGTGACGTCATCGAAACTCCCCCAGCTGACTTCGATCTCGTCATGGCAACCAACTTCGAGAGTGTGGTGAATAGCTCTCGCGCCTTCCTTCCAGACATTCTGAAGTCACGTCGAGGTCGAATCATCAACGTGTCGTCCGCATTTGGTGTCATGTCCGCACCCGGCTACTCGGCTTACAACTCCTCTAAATTTGCTGTTCGGGGCTTCACCGAGGCCCTAAGCCAAGAACTGCGCCTGACGTCACGAACCGCGCGTGCGACGTGCGTGATCCCTGGTGGCCTCAAAACGCCGATCGCACGGACGGCACGGGCGGCACCCGGCGTTGATCGCGCGCGAACGGCGAATTTTTTCGACACCCGCGTAGCCCGAACCGCCCCTGAAGTGGCTGCCCAGAAGATCATCGCGGGTGCGTGGAAGGGTAAGTCGCAGGTGACAGTCGGATATGACGCCCGCCTCATCGACGTAACCACGCGCCTACTCGGCTCTCATTATCAACATCTGCTGCCTGCGCTCCAAGCACTGCGGCGGCTTTGACTAGCCATCACCAATAGATAATTCACTCACCAGACCTGCGGGGGTCGGTCAACTATGTCGAATAGCTGGATCCTGATAGAGACGTTCGGAGACGCAGAGCCGTCCGTGATCGGAGTTGGGTCTTCGCCGAAATCCTTTGTCCCACCTCGTAATGTTCTCCGCAGCTCCGCCAGCCGCAACGAGGCAGTGGCCGCGGTAGCGGAGGCGCTTTCAACAGGAGCCCGAGTGGATCGGCTGTGCAAAGACCGCTTCAGGCGGGTACTGGCCGAACCACTGCGAACCTTCGCGGGTCGCACACATGGTGCGTGGGTGTGGCTCGGCCAGCGCGAAGAGACTCCGCCTGCGCGAGACGCCGCCGGGGCGTGGCATTTCAACCTCACGAAAAGCACGGCAAGCGGGAGCGGCGATCTCCTCGACCTTTACCGCGTTCCTCCAGACGAGCGCGAAACCCAGCGTGCACTCGCGGGAGCCTTCACCCGACTGGTCACCAACCGTGACGAGAGCGAAGCGATGGCCAAGATCGTGCAATCAGCGCCGGGCACCACTCACCAAGCGGTCTGGACAGTGAGGCGGGACGACGGTGAACTTCGGGCCGCGCACTTCTCGTGCCGAATGATTGCCGAAGACGGGATTTCGGGCACCGAAGTCATCCTGCGGGGTATCACCCACGACATCGGCCCCGCAGGTGAAATCAATATCGCTCCCCCACCCACGATTCTCGAGCATCGCGTTCTGGAGGCTTCCACAAAGGAGGGCGAGTACCGCGCACTGGTCAACCTTAGAAATCTGAGCTTACTTCGCTGGTACAACTCCGAACCTGCACCGAATATCTGCTGGGAAAACCTTCCTGGCGAACCTGTACCGGCGATTCATCCGGACGACATAACAATTGCGAAGCAAATGTCGAACGCACTCGCACGCGAACGCACTAACGGCGTGCTTCGGTTCAGAACTCTTGATGGCGACTGGAAGCCGATGACAGTCGATGCCGTTCTAGTTTCACTCGATCAGCACACCACGGCCGCACTCGTCACTCTGACCGAGTTGTGCGAGGAGTAAATAAACTGGCGGATCCCCACGGACTCACAGAGACTGTTACGGACCGCAAGCGGCCGAGGCGCTTACGCAACAAGTGCGTTTTTTAGTTGCGTCCTTTACAGGGATTGTGCGCGTGTCGTGCGGGCATCGCGAGTTCGACTCCACGCAGCTGCCACTGTTCGAGTCGACACACCATACGTTTCGGCGAACGACTCGATGCGCTCCTCGGTCTCGGACTTTCGCCCACGCTCGATGTCGGCGAGAACGGTAGTCGACATCCCGAGCAGCTGCGCAGCGTCGCCCTGGGACAGCGCCGCATGCACCCTCAGGTCGGACAATTTGAGCTGAGACTCCGGGATCGGAACCAGCGCCGCTACGGACGTGTGCAGGGCGTTCGCAATTCGGCCAAGCGTCGCAGGCGGTGGCGTTGAGCGCCCCGTTTCCCAGGTCGATACTGCTTGCCTGGTCGCGCCCACCTTGGCCGCAAGGTCGTCAGCGCTGAACCCCGCACGTACCCGCAGCTCACGCAACCGGTCGGCGCGAAACCCACGAACTCCGCTTCGCGGCACTGTCCCCAACTCCCTGTCGAACCTTCAAGACAGTCCCATCTTGCTCGATCCACCGCAGCCTCGAACTCTTGTGCGTTTTATAGTTGCGCGTTACTGTTGCGACTATGCATCCATTCGATTCGAGTTTCACGAAGCAGAACCGATTGCGCGGTGCACCTAACCTGTTCTACAGTCCTGATGCGCGCCCAAAAGGGATTCCTCGGTGCTTGTCGATCTCGGCACTGCTTGTAGCGCGGGACGTCAGGTCGGTCTGTTCACAGGTTCCGTCCGATCTTTCCTGTCGGGAGTTCTACATGTTCGCGTGTTTCGCCCTTGCCGCATCACAGTTGCCGTCGACGGCTGACATCAGCATTTATCGTCGCCGAAGTTCAGCGTTGGGCCGTTACGGACGAGGTGCGACGGCAGGTGTATCCGCCCGACATCGCCGCTTTCGCCGGGGTTACGGGGGCGAATCAAGGTGAGTGCCGCACGGGACGCGATGATGCCAAATTTCCTCGCGCAGAAACAGTTCTGCGCGTCAATCGTCGTAAATCGGACACACGGCGACTTGACTGCCTGCTCGCTCGAGCAAGGGCATTCCGGTCGCCACCAATACATCGGTGACGACGGAGCCCTGCTAGCCGAGTGGGGTCCATCCACATCGTGCAATGAGCGGTCAATTCCTACCCGTAAGCCCTAGACCTGACAGTCCGGACTGCAACCCGACTCGGGTGGGCTTTCGCTGATAGTCCCACTCGTGAGCTACAGGAGCTCCCCCGCGCCCTGTAGCTCGACCGGTGGACCGGCGCGAGGGTCGCGCAGTGAGCGCATTTCATCATGTTCAGCGCTGCGCGGCCCCGCCGGGACATCACCCCTCGGACTCACACCCGTTCGCACAGAAAGGATTCCGATACCCGATGTGGATTTTCCAGCAGCCGTGGTTCTGGTCGGTGGTCTTCGGCTGGCGCTGAGCCTCTAGCACGTGATGGGTGCGTGCGACTGGCCCAAAACCTATGGATCGCATGCACCCATCCACTTCTCTCGACCGACTTACCTAAAACCAATTGTCGCCAGAACGGTTGCTCCGCAATCGCATTCACCAGCACGACCCGATCACCGGGTCGCACCAGGAAGGGATCGACACCAATGCCAGCACCACAGGACACCGGACACCACCGCTCATCCAAGAAGCGAGGGCGGGTGATCAAATCGCTGCCCGCCGTGGCCGCGGTGACGATCGCCGGCCTGACTATGCAGGCCGCTCCTGCTCAGGCTGCACCATCGCAGCCGGGAGTGACCAGTCCTCAGGGATCACAACCGGGGGTCACGAGCACACCGCAGACGGTACCGGCCACCCCGCCGCCTGCCCCGACTCAGGAGCGCGAGTTCTTCATCCCACCGTCTCAGCGGGTGCAGGAAACTCAGTGGCGCAGCTTCGACGACTATCAGTCGGGTAATCAGCAGTCCTCGTACCAAAACAGCTACTACGAGCCCGCTCCCCCGCCGCAGGCCGAACCGGCCCAAGCACCACCCGCATTGCAGTCAGCTCCGCCTCCGCCGGTCCCGACCGTGCAGCGCAAGGTCATCGCCCCGATCGACGCACCTGAGGGCTACGTCCTAGTCGGCGGAGAACTGGTGCCGTACGACCCGAACCTGGTCGACCGCAACCAGGTGAAGAAGTTCAACAACACCGTGGCCGCGCTCCAGGCCGACGGCGGGAACTGGCTCGTGGACAACGGGTTCGCCGATGCTCCTCGCGCCGATCGCATCGCCGCAGGCACCGCGACCGGTGTCATAACCGGTGGCGCTGTCGGTCTCGCGGCATCTGTGGTGCCGGCGGCGGTGATCACCGGAACCGCAGCCGCTATCGGCGGCGGCCTCGGTGTCGCCGCCACTACAGGCACCGGTGCTGTCATCTGGGGAGGACCAGTGGGTTGGGTCTTCATCCCCGGAGCGGCAGCACTCGCGGGAGCAGGCGTCGGCGCAGCCCTGTCGGCACCGATCGTGCTGGGCCTGACCGGTGCAGGCGCTGTCATCGGCGGCATCCTCGGTGCCTCCATTCTCGGCGGCGAGCAGCAAATCATCGAAGAGCCGGCCCCCGCCCCGGCGTTTGTTCCTCCGGCCGCCGACAGCGTCCCGGCGATTCCGCCGGCCGCGACAGTCGATCTCCCCGGCCCTGTCGGGCAGGTTCGCGACACTCTCGCTGCCGACCCGAACGGCCGCCAGGTTCTCGCGGCGGCCGACACCGCAGTCCAGAACGCGGCTCCGATCGTCGACAAAGCCGTCGACGATGCGTCGGTGTGGACCGCACCGGCGGCCTCGGCAGTGCAGGGCTTCACCTCGAAGGCCCTCGAACAGCCGCAGGTGGCTCAGACCGTCGAGACGGTGCAGTCGGCTGCAGCTCCTCTGGTCGATCAGGCCACTGCCGCTCTCGGCGGCTTGCAGGCGGCGTTCGCACCCGCCTGATTCGCCCTACAGCCAGCTAGTTGAACCAGCCAGGAAGGACACATCCAGATGATCCGCCGTTCGACGACATCTCCGATTGCCAGTGCCACCGGCCCAGCCCGATCAGGGGTGCCGTCGAGCTCGCCCCGTGTGCCGCGATCGCGCCGACGCGCGGTCGCGGCAGCCGGGGCTGCTGTCATGTTCATGGCCGTCGCCGCCGCTGTGTTGTTCAGCGGTGGTGACTCCGAGCCGGACACGACAGCCACCGATACGGTTATCTCTTCCTCCGTAGCGCCGACAACTGTTGCGGCCGGGCCGGATTGCTCGATGCCGGCCGGTGATCAGAACAGCGGCCCTGGGGTCATCGCGGCGTTCGAGCACGCCTACTACGTCCAGCGATCGGGCGCGGCCGCGCACGCTCTGGTGTCACCGAACGCCCCGGCGAGTGCCCCGTTCTCCGTCGAAGCCAACCTCGACGCAGGTATCGCCACCGTCCCTGTCGGCACCACCTACTGCCTCGACATCGACCCGGCGCGCACCGGTTCCTACACCCTCACCCTCACCGAGAGCGGCCCGAACGGGCCTGGAACGCAGTACCGCCAACGGATCACCACCGACCAGGTCGACGGTCGCTACGTCATTGCCGCCATCGAGCAAGCGTGATCACCCACCGCCGCCACAGCGCGAGATCGCCGCAGCACCGCGGCGAACAGCCACCACGAAAGGAACGCCAGGACATGAGCGATGCAGCGAGCGAATGGGCCGAGGCCGCCACCGCAGTACGACAGGCACGCGAGACCCTCGAGGCGTCGACCGCGAGCGAGATCCGCGCATGGGCCGAAAAGTCCGGGCTGACCGACTGGTCGATGTGGCAGAAGATCAAACGAGAGCTCTACAAGCAGCTCGACCTGGACTACGACGGATTGCGCGCCAGCGAGGCCGAGCAGGTCACCGACGCGGTCGCCTCCGCTGCGTCGGCCGCACCGCTGGTCGAGCTCTACGCCGCAGGCGATGAGCGCGGCAGCTTCGCAGTGGTCGGAGACGGTGACGAAACAGCCTGGTACGGAACATTTCACGCCAAGGACGCGGTCTTTCGGCAGGGCGATCAGACCTCGGCCGACGACTCGGCGGCAGGCAAGGCAGCCTTTCTCGCCGGCAAGCTACGCGAGGAGCTCGACGCTCCCGCGATCCGGCTGATTCTGCATATCTCCAACCCGCACCTCGACGGCACGCGGCTCGCCGCTCTCGCCGCGCGATACGGAGTGCACCTCGAACGCCTCGAGATCGACGACGAGAACCCGGCCACCGTGTGGTGCGAGGATCCCGGTCACCGTCCGTGGCAGGCCATCCGGCTCTCCGATCTGCTCGTCGACGATCAAGCGGAGGTCGGCTGATGGCCGAGCAACACCCACGCCGCCCAGACGTCGACAACCCCGTCGCGGGGTACGAAGCCGAGGACACCGTCAACCTCCGCGCTCAGCGCCTGCGCCGACCCGAATCCGAACCGGACGAACAGCCTGCAGAAGAGTCGGCCGACGACACCGCACCGGACCCGTACGGGGTCGGGCAGGACGCATTGGCAGCGGTCGAGACACCCGACGTCGACCCCTCAGCGTTCTACCGAGCTCGACTGTTCGACCGCCAGGAAGAAGACCCGACCGCCGAGCCCGCCGAAGCAGGGCTGAGGGGCCGGATCAACGCCGCTCTGGGAACTCATCTCAAGCCCAAGCCCACATCGGCGGAAGTCAGACTGCGTCAGTCGATTCGCGTTGTGCAACAACCCCTTCCCGGATGCTCGGTGGTCTCCGTCATCAATCCCAAAGGCGGAGCGGGCAAAACTCCGACATCGGTGCTGCTCGGTTCGACGTTCGGTAAGCACCGTGGCCACGGGGTGACTGTCTTCGACGCCAGCGAGTCACTCGGCAGTCTCGGCGATCGAGCCGCCCGCACCACCGATCCGGAGCTCACGGTGTGGGACCTGCTCGACCACGCCCATGAACTGGCCTCCTCGTCGGCGGTATCGGGATCGCTCAACGCGTTCCTGCGGCGTCAACCGACGATGGAAGACATTCTCGCTGCGGACAATTCGGCCGACCGTGAGCGCAACCTGGGGTGGGACGAATGCGCCGCGGTGATGGCAGTGCTACGCCGACACCGGGACCTGATCGTCATCGACACCGCCGCCAATCCCTTGGCCGAGAGCTGGCAGTGGGCCGTGCAGCATTCCGATGCCCTGGTCGTTCCGCTCCCGCTACGCCTCGACATCGCCCGGCAGGTCTATCAAATGCTCGAGGGCATCATCGCCCGCGGCTACGGGCACCTGTTGGCGTCGACGATCGTCGTGACCTGTGCGACGCCCGATTCCAACCCGCAGTTGGCGTCGGCGGTCTTCGAGGATCTGCGCAATCTCGGTGTCCAGGAGGGCAATTTCATTCAGGCCCCGTACGAATCAGCGCTCGCCCGCGGCGATCGGATCGTCTACAAGGACCTCCCGCCCGCCACGATCGAGGCCTACACCAATGTCACCGCCCTGGTCGCCGACAACGTCGCCGCCGCGCGAGCCGGCGCGGCCTATCAGTTCACCGATCCGTATTCCCCGCAGCCGGTGTACCGCCAGCCCGACAGCGCACCACCCCCACAGCTCTCGCAGTGGGAGCGGCGCAGCCGCGACCGTCGCGGAGCCTGACCCGTCCCCCACCCCGCTCGAGCACACGAGGAGAACACCATGACCGGCCAGAGAACGCTCACCACCCCGCGGCGACGACAACGCCGGACACTGTCGGCGCTGACCGTCGTCGTCTCCGCGGTGGTCCTGGCCGCGGGCACCGTCCCCGCACACGCCGCACCGGCAGCGACGGCGGCGACCTCGTGCGCGAAGTACGTCGCGATCATGGCCCCGGGTACGTGGGAGACCAATGTCGCTGCGAATCCCACCACCCCGGTCGGGATGCTCGCCACCGTCGGTAACGCGCTGAAGCAGAAGTACGGCAACGACATCGAGGTCTACTACCCGGCGTACGCGGCGTCGGCGTTCGATAAGGGCCGCACCTACGCCGACAGCAAGGAAACCGGCAAGAGCGCCATCAACAACATCCTCACCTCCGCGTGCGCGACGTCGAAGTTCCTGCTCTCGGGCTACTCCCAAGGCGCGGACGCCGCTGGCGACGTCGCCGCCGAGATCGGTAACGGACGCGGCGTCGTTCCCGCGGCCCGGATTCTCGGAGTCGGTCTGGTCGCCGATCCGCACCAGGGCACCGCCGGCGGCACCGTCGTCGGGCCGAAGGTCGACGGTCAGGGCATCGGCGGGGTCCGGCCCGAAGGCTTCGGTTCCTTGGCCCCGGTGGTCAAGCAGCTCTGCAATCCCACGGACCTGTACTGCTCGACGAACGCCGGCAAGGACGGTCTGCTCGCGGGCCTGGGCAAGGTCCTGGCGAACAAGCCCGTCGACCCGGCCGCCACCGGCGGACAGGGCGGAACCGGGTCAGCCCCGGCCGCGTCGAGTTCCGCAGTGGCGTCGACGACCGCGCAGGGCGGTGTGACCGGTGCCGGGACGCAGCCGGGCGCGACGCCGACACAGGCCGGAGGGGTCAGCGATTTCTCGTCGTCGCTGGTCTCGGACTTCTCCCGCGTCGATCTGGCCGGTGCGGCGAACACCGCATCCATTCTCGGGGAGCGGGTGGCCACCCTGCCCGACTCGGTGGGAACCAACCGCACTCAGTCGCAGGTCGCCAGCGTCGGGGCCTCGGCGACATCGTTGCTCAATACCCTCGAACCGGTCGCCGATGTGCAGTCGGTGATCGCCGCGAATCCCGGAATCCGCTCGACTCTCGACACCGCACCGGAAGGATCACCGGAGGCGAAGACCTCGACGGTGCTCGACGCGCTGGACCAGATCGACATTCCCGCAGTCCTGAGCACAGCGACGTCGATCGCCGACACCGCGTCGTCGGTGCTGGGCGGCACCGGCACCACCGCGGGCCTTGCCGGCACCGCGTCGACCCTGAGCGGGCAGGTCGCACCGTTGCAGTCCGTGTCCCCGGATGCGCTGACCTCGGCAACGCAGGTGCTTTCGCTGCTCAAGCCGAAGACGGTGGTCAACCAGGTCGTCAACGTCGCGACCGGCTTCACGAGCCTGGACTACCAAGGCATCGTCGACAACCTGATCGCGTTGCCGCAGAAGGTCGCTGCTCTCGATGTCGCGGGATCGCACAAGATCGCCGGTGATCTCAACAACCAGTTCGCGCCGATCGTGAAGGTGGCCGCTGGCGTGGACCTGCATACCTTGGCGGCGTTGGTGGCGATGATCCCCGACCCCAGCGGCTCGGCGCAGATTGCCTCCCTGGTGTTGAGCTTGCTCGGCAACGTCGACGTGATCCGCCTGGCCAACGATGTCGGCGCGATTCAGGAAGTCGCGTGGAAGATCCTCGAAACCGGCAACCTCGCGGCCACCGCCGAGCTGCTGCCCATCGGGCTCGACCTCGCCTCGGTCGCGGTCGGAGTGCTCGCCGGATCCTCCAAGACCAGCCCCGACCAACTCGGATCACAGACCCAGGTCACCGGACAGTCCGCAGCGATCGGCCAGCAAGCCTCCACCGGCGATTTCGCCGGTCTGGCAGGCAGTCTCGTCTCACTGGCCTCGTCGCCGAGTGCCGGCGATGCCGCGGAGCTGGTCGGTGCCGGTATCGACGCCGCGACGTTCTTCGCCTCCGGTGCGCACCAGTCCTACGGCGACTTCAAGGTCGACTCCACCGGCCGCAGCGCCCTGCAATGGCTCATCGACTTCTTCACCCAGAAGATCGGGGGCTGACCGGCGGCCACCGAGCAGGCTCTCCAGCCGGGCGGACATGACGCAGAGCAGCCGAAAACTACAGCAACACAACCGAATTACGCGTACCACCACAGGTGTCCGGGCGGGCACTGATCATCTTGTCGATTCGTGAGGACATGCACCAATGGCAGCATCACAGCAGGGCAGCAAGGGCAGTGCCGGCGCACTGAGCCTGTTGCTGATCGCCGCCATTGCTGCGATCGGCATGTTCGGTGTCCTCTCGGGCGATCGCACGCCCCCGGTCGACGAAGGCACGTGCCTGCCGGCCGGCGCGGCCGTGGTGGCTCCGCACTCGGGAACAGTGGTGATGCCGCTGCGTGAAGGCACCTATCAGGCCACGAGCGGTTTCGGTGCCCGCACGAACCCGGTCACCGGCGAAGCCGAAGGACACCAGGGCCAGGACTACTCCGCCCCGATCGGAACCCCGATCTACGCGGCCACCGACGGCACGGTCGTCAAGGCCGAACACGCCAGCGGGTTCGGCAACTGGATCATCATCGACACCACCGTCGACGGCCAGTCGCTCTCGACGGTCTACGGCCACATGAACGACGACGGCGTCGGGGTCACCGCGGGCCAGACCGTCAAAGCCGGTGACCCGATCGGCGCCGTCGGCAACGCCGGACAGTCCACCGGGCCGCACCTGCACTTCGAGGTCTGGCCCGGCACCCGTCTCGCATCCGGATCGAGCCCGGTCGATCCCGTCGCCTGGCTCGCAGCCGCCGGTGCCACCGCCCCGACCGCCACCGCGGACGTCCTCGCCGCCACCTCCGCCGCGACCCCGACCACCGGTGCTGCGGCGCAGGGCGTATCGAGCCGGTCGGTCAAACTCGCCGCCGCGATCAAACCCGGCTGCGGAGTCCCGGCCGGATCGACCGGACTGCGACCGGGATCGGTGCCCGCTGATTTCGAGCCGTGGATCGTCAAAGCCGGCACCGTGTGCCCCGAGGTCACTGCCCCGGTCGTCGCCGCGCAGCTCGAACAAGAGGGCGGCTTCGACGTCGACGCCCACAACGCAGGATCGGGCGCGGACGGACCGGCGCAGTTCATGCCCGCCACCTGGGCCGCGAAAGGCGTCGACGGAGACGGAGACGGCCGCAAGGACACCCGCAGCATCGCCGACGCGGTGATGAGCCAAGCCGCCTACGACTGCGAGCTGGCGGGCATCGCCAAGGACTCGCTCGCCGCCGGCAAGCTCAGCGGCGACCTGACCGAGCTGTACCTGTCGATGTACAACTGCGGGCCCGGTGCGACCCTCTCGCAGGGCCGGGTGTGCCAGAACGCCGAAACCCTCGACTACGTCGCGAAGATTCCCCGACGGGCAGCAGAGGCGTTCTCCGTCGCCGTCCCCCAGGCCACACCGGGCATCGTCCCCGGTGGCCCGTTCGGTCAGAACGTCGTCGCGGCGGCGATGCGCTGGCTCGGCACCACCTACGCCTGGGGCGGAGGCGACCGCAACGGACCCACCCGCGGGGTCAGCGACGGCGGCGGCCGCGCGGACATGATCGGCGACTTCGACAAGGTCGGCTTCGACTGCTCCGGCCTGGTCCTCTACGCCGTCGCACAAGCCTCCGGCGGCGCGATCGTGCTCCCCCACCAGGACTCGGCGCAGATCGCCGACAGCCGCGGCCGCGTCATCGCCACCCCCGGCGAGCTCGCTCCCGGCGACATCATCCAACCACACTCGGGCCACATCTTCATCTGGCTCGGCGGAAACAAGGTCGTCGAGGCACCGCAGTCCGGCGACGTCGTGAAGGTATCGGACTGGACCCCGCCCGCGAGCGGCCTGACAGCACGGAGATTCGGATGAGAACCACCCGCACCGCCCTGACCGGATTGCTCATCGCTGCAACGGTTCTCACTGCCTGCGGTGGTGAAAGCACCAACAACGGCAGCGAGGTCCCGTCGATTCCGGCGCAGCAGTGGACACCGGGTACGCCCCCGCCGAGCGGCAGCGATCCCACCCGCACCCCGCCGCCGGCTGCGACTGTGCTGCCCGACCTCGCGGCAGGGGTGGACCGGCAGGACCCGGACTCGGTGGCCACCGCGGCGTTGACGGTCTGGTTCACCTGGAACACCGCCGTCGACGCCGGACCCAACGATGCCGCCGCCCGCACCGCGCCGCTGCTCACCTCCGAGTACGCGCGTGAGATCACCTCCACTACAGCGCAATCGAGCCCCGGCGCGCAGTGGCTGGCCTGGGCCGCAGGCGGCGCGGTCCTGACCCCTGACTTCGTCGCCGACGACGAACCCGTTCCCCCGCGGATCGATTCGACGGCCTACCGGTCCTACCGCGTCACACAACGCATCGACGGGGCACCGGTGAGCGAGAGGGTCGTCGCGATGATCCTGCGGCGCGGGTCCGGCGGCTGGGAGGTGAGCCGCATTCAAGACAAATAGCCACTACCTCGTTCGTGTGCTTTCACTGCAGAACAACCCGTTTCGGAAAGGAACCCCCGATGGACACAGAATCCGTCACCACCCCCACCACCCGTACACCGCACCGAGCACGCCGCGTCCTCGGCGTCCTCGCTATCACTGCCGCGCTGACCGTCCTGGCCGGCGGAGTCGCCGCCGCACAGGCGGTCAACCCGTACGACGGGGTCAACCCGGACATCGGCTTGTTCGGGCCCGCCCTGAACCAGACGTGGAAGCGCCTGCTCGCGGCGATCTGGGGAGCCAGCATCGCCCTCGCTGGCCTCTGGGTACTGACCTCGTTCCTCGCCTCCAGGAAGGCCCGCAAGCGCAACATGTCCAGCGATCTGAGCGAAGCGGGCGAGGATCTCAAGCTCTCCCTCATCATCTTGGGCGGTGTCGCCGCTGTCTCGCCGATCGTCGGCGCAGTCCTGCTTCTCGTCCAGCCCGGCGCGTAGCCGACCCGGCTCTACCCTCCATTTTCTTTGCCCCGACGCGGCACCGTCCGCAGAAACGAGCACTCATCATGGCCATCGACTACCGCAATGTCGGCTCCGAACCCCCCAGCTCCCCCAACACCGGCACCGTCTCCGGTGATCAGCACTCCGACAGCAAGTCCGGGTCCAAACGCTGGATCATTCTCGGGGCCGTCGCCCTGGCGATCCTCGCCGTCGTCTCGGTGATCGTCGTCGGTCTGTCGGGCGGTTCCGACGAGACCGGCGGCAGCGATGCCATCCGCGCAGTACACGGACCCACGACGGTGAACAACGGTGTCCCCAGCGGCTACACCCGCGACACCCAAGGCGCATCGACGGCCGCGGTGAACGTGCTGCAGGCGTTCGATCAGGCCAGCCAGGGCCGCATCGACATGAACGATGTCCGCTCGACGATGATCGCCGCCGACCCCGGCCCCGAACTGGCCCGCGAGATCGAACTCGGCAGCAACCGCGACGAGAGCAGCGACGTGATGAACACCCTGCCGGCCGCGGTGCACGTGTCCTCGTTCGCTGCCGACGCCGCGCAGATCTCGGTGTGGTCGATGACCACCACCCAGTCCGACATCAACAACACCGGCACCGTCGCTGTGAGCACTCTGTGGGCGACCACCGACATCTCGTTGGTCTGGCAGGACGGGGACTGGAAGGCCAAGGACTGGTCCTACCGCCAGGGCCCGCGGCCGGAAGACGCCTCTTACCCGGCCGCTGATTCCACGCTCGGCGGTCAACTGACCGCCGGGTACTACACCTTCTACATCGACTAGGAGAGAACATGATTCGCCGTCTCGTTCTCATCGCGGTCACTGCCGCACTGGTGGCTCTGTTCGGGTCATCCGCTGTTGCGCTCGCCCAGCCTTCCGCCGTTCCCGCTCCCGCACCGGGTGCGGTCACCGCCCAGCAACCGGCATCGAGGCTGCCCGCGCACTTCCCGGACGATCTCAAGAAATTCATCGGCGGTACCGAGGAATTTCGGAGCGGGCCCTGGTTCGCAGGGGACTGCCGAGACCACGGCGGCGACCTGGGAACCTATATCTCCCAAGCACTCACGAACGAAAACCGGCTCCTGTACTGGACCGCATCGGACGAGAACAAAGCCGTCATGCTCGACGGTGCGAGCGCGGTCGGCGGCGACCCGCAGGCCCAGGCCACGGCCGAGATCACCCGTGAGGCCGTCGCCGACGGGACCGAACCACCCGCCGACGCTCTACCGACCGTATTCCCGGCCGGGGACACCAGTTTTCACCCGCCAACCGGAACCTGCGCCGAGGACCTCGCTCGGTGGGGCACCAAGGAATGGGGCACGTGGGGCTTCGCCTGGGCGCAGAGCCCGGACGCGGACTCGCTGACCGCGATCAAAGCGCTGCCCGGTGCCGACAAGGTGCCCGACGCCGCCTGGTCGGACCCGTGCTCACAGGGTTCGGGCGACCAGTACTGCATGCACGCCTTCTTCGTCGACTGCTCGAAAGCCGAACGGGCAGATGCCAGCCGCTGCCAGGACTGGAATCTGTCGATCGGGCGATTGTTCGCCGGCACCGCGAACTGGATCGACAAGAACACGTCGTTCACCGAGCGCCTCGAGGAAACCCTCGGCAAGGTCATCGCGGCCACCCCGCAGTACAAGCTTGGCAAGGCCTACCTGCAGGCATTCTCCTGGATCTCGGGGGCAGCGAACGACGTCGTCGACTTCGTCACCGATCCGACCACCGTCATCGACGACTGGGTAAACGCCACCAAGAGCGGGGCACTCTCCCTCACCGACGCCGTGCTGCGTGGGCTCACCTCGACCGGCGACTTCGATCCCACCCAGCAGTGGTTCGTGACCTATTACGCCGGATCGACAGGTCTGGGAATCATGGTCATGTCGCTGGCGGTACTGCTGGCGATCATGCGATCACGGCACAAGGGCTCACCATCGGAGCTGGTGGCCAACGTCTTCGGCTACATGCCCGCCGGGGTGGTGATGATGCTGTTCTCCCTGGCCCTGGCTCAACTGGTGATCGAGTTCGCGACGGTGCTCACCGAGGGCATCGCCAGTTTCAGCGGATTCACGATCACCGAGATGGTGCAGAACATCTACGCCACGATGGGCACGCTGAACAAGGACACCGTCGTCGGCGGCTCGATCGTCGGCCTGGTCTTCTTCGGCATCCTGCTGCTCGGCGCGATGTCGGTCTACCTCGGTCTGCTCATGCACCAGATCGGGCTTCCGCTGACCGCGTGCGTCGCCGGAATCGGCTACGGCATGTGGGTGCACCCGACGTGGCGAACCAAAGCGCTGCGGCCACTGTTCACGTTCGTCGGCATCGTGCTCAGCAAGCCGATGCTGTTCCTGCTCATCGCGATCGTGCTCGCCGGGGCCAACAACGCTCTGCTCTCGGGCGGCGGCGGCTCGGGAGACCTGACCTCGCTCGGGGCTCTGGTGCTCGTCGGGGCCTCGATGGTCGTCGTCGGCCTGGCACCGTGGGCGATGCTCGCATGGGCACCGATCCTGCCGACCAAGGCCGACTCCGAAGGATTCGGCCGCGGTGGTGGCTCCGTCGCCGGTGGTGTGATCGGAGGCGTGGGCAGCTCGGCACTGTTCCGCAGCCGCAGCGGCGGAGGTGGCGGAGGCGGCTCGACCGTCACACCGCGCTCGACCCGCTCCGGCGACGGCGTCGACAAGGCCACCCGATCCGCGCATTCGACCCCGACGAACAACTCCACCCCCGGCCACACAACCGGGACCGCCCACAGCGGCGGCACCGACAAGGGCGGGACGTCGACATCGAAGCGCTCGACCATGGGAATGGCCGGCCGACTCGGCGGAAAGCTCGCGACGGGATCGGCCGCGACGGTCGCCTCGGCCGGGGCAGCGGCGGTGCCGATCGCCGCGCAGTCCGCAGCGGCGGCGATGAACAAAGCCAAATCCAGTGCCGAGTCCGCTCCGTCCGAAGCCGAAGGCAGGTAAGCGATGTCGACCGAGACCGTCGAGCACGACAGCGAGCAGAGAACCTCCATCCTGGGCGGTGAGATCGCGCGCCGCGGCATGACCGGGATCTCGGCACCGGTGCTCATCACCTGGACCGCGGCTCTGATCATCGGCGTCGTGTACTACTTCGCGGCCGGTGGCGGCGCGATGACCGTCGGGCTCGTGGCCGTGTTCTACGTCGGGGTGTTCGCCTCGACATACGAATTCGGAGACGTTTCCCTGGCGGCGCGGCAGATGCACCGGTTGCGGAACTGGTCGCGGATGCGGCGCGGGGAGCACGTCTATCGCAACACCGACGACCCTGCCTACGGGGTAGCCGATCTCGACCCCGGCTGGGAGTATCCGGTGCCGCTCGGGCGGACCGCCCCGCTCGACGTCGCCGGCACCGGCCTGGACGAGATGTTCATCGTCCGCACCGCGAACCCCGGCGAGCGGGCCTATTACACGGTCGTACTGTCCGTGCAGGGCCTGGCAGGGGGGCTGCGCACCGACGCGGCCTGGGCGACGACATCGGAGAAGTTCGGTCTGTTCAGCGCCTCGATGGCCCGCAAGACCTCGCTCATCCGCGGAGTGCAGCTGATCCACCGCTCCATTCCCGCGGATCTGACCATGCACGAGGACTGGGTCGAGCGGGAGGTCGAAAAGCTCGGCGACATGCGTCTGCGGGCACCGGTGGAGTCCTACGGCGACCTCATCGACACCATCCGGCCGCACTCGGAAGAGCACCGGGCGTACGTGGTGCTCAAGTTCCCCCAGACCGACCAGTTCGAGGCCGAAGCCGCGCGGGCTGCAGGTGGGAAAGGTGCCCGATTCGAAGGCGGTGTCGCCCAGGTGATCCGCGACGAGACGATGCGTGCGGTGAGCAAACTCGTCGCCGCCGGCATGGGCCGTGTCCAGGTCCTCGGTGAGCAGCGCACCTGCGCGTTGATCCGCGCGTTCGTCGACCCGTCGAACCCACTCGATCGCCACCAAGGGGCGCGGTGGTCGAACTGCTGGCCCTCCTACGTCGGTGGCCAGGACTCGGTGGTGGTGTCGCGGCGCTGGCACACCCGTGTCGGGTTCCTCCCGCCGGCGAGCATCGAACCCATTCCGCTGGGCCCGCTGTGGCTCGCGCCGCTGCTGACCGGTGTCGCCCCCGACATCGGCGACGACGAGAACCCGCCCTCACCGACGATCCGAACAGTCAGTGTCCGAGTCGATTTCGTGCCCGACGCCGTCGCCCGGGAAGCGGCCAGTCAGGACTTCACCCAGGACCGGGCCTCGCAGGAAAGTGCCGCACGCAAAGGCATCACCGGCGACGGCTCGGCCGAAGTGATGGCCACCGCGTCCGGGCGTCGACGCACCGATCTGATGCCGGGCTCGGGCCATCACGGCACCATCTACTCCCTCGCGGTCGCGGTCACGGGCCGCGACGAAGACGACCTCGAGCGGGCCTGCATGCGCGTGGAGGAAGCCGCCGACGAATCGGCAATCAAAACCATCACCTGGCAGGACGACACGCACGACGTCGCCCTGTTCACCACCCTGCCCTTCGCTCGCGGTCTCGCCGTGACGCGCTACACCAAGTAGCCCAGGAGATTTCGATGCCGCAACACACCACCCGTCGTCCGTCCACCCGACCGGCCGCGACCGAGCAACCGGTACGCCCGCGGTTGCTCGGCGGCGATCGCGAACGACTCGGCGACGTCGACGCCGTCCTTGAGGCCGCGCAGGCGGTCCCGAAGCGGATTGCCCGCCGTAAGCCACCTCGGCGGTTCGCGCTCCTAGACCGCTACGGCTGGTACGAACCCCGCTCCGAAGGCGCGTGGAGCACCACCAGGCAGTCCGAAGCGCTGAACCTGGCCATCAGCCGCCGCAGTGCGCGCCACCAGGGAGCGGTGACCGGCCTGAACCGGATCTCCCAGGATCTGGTGATCACCGATCCGTTCGAGCTCTACGGCACCGACATCTCCAACATCAACGTCTGCGTCGTCGGGGACATCGGCAAGGGCAAGTCCTCGATGATCAAGACCGCATTTCTGTGGCGGCAGATCATCTTCGGCCGACAGGTGGTGGTCATCGACAAGAAACGCCAGGGCAGCGAAGGCGAGTACTCCATCTTCGCCCGCACCCTCGAGGTGGAATCGGTCCGGTTCAAAACCGGTGGCGGCGGCGCCAGACTGAACCTGCTCGACCCGGCGATCACCACCGGCGGTGAACACGCCGGCGGCCTCGACGGTGTCACCCCAGCCGGTCAGGAAGCCCTCGTGCTCGCCGTCCTCGCCGACACGATGGAACGCCCGCTGACCACCCCGGAGAAAAGCGCCGTCGGCCGCGCGTTGGAGCTGGTCAACGCCGACGCCGCCGCCACCGGTCGCGCACCGGTGCTCGAGGATCTCGCCCGCCGCCTCGTCGAACCCTCCACCGCCGACGGCACGTACTTCGGTGACCGCTGGTCCGAGCGCTCCCTCGAATGGGGCTACGAACCGGGCCTGGCCCTGCTGCGTCTGGTCGACCGGGACCTCAAAGGTCTCGTCGACGCAGAAACCTCCCCGGAGGTCCGCGCCGCGCTCGAGTACCCCTTCGCGCACTTCGACGTCTCCGCGCTGCCGACCGAAGGGCCTGCGCTGCGGGTGGTGATGACCGTGATCAACACCTGGCTGGCGAACCTGCTCGCGGCACGCTCGTCGGTGTCCAAGCAGACCATCCTCATCGTCGAGGAAGGCTGGCACGTCGCCGAAGGATCGACCGGCGCGGTGTTCCGTTCGAACATGAAACTCTCCCGCGGACTGGGCCTGTCGACCGTCTCGGCCTTCCATCACCCCTCCGACATGTCCCACGATTCCCCCGCCCGGGCGCTCATGCAGGAAGCGGGAATCGTGTTCCTGTTCGCGCAGGAACGCTTCGACGACGCCCGCGAGACAGCCGAGATGTATCACCTCCCGCCCGGGTCCATCGACATCATCATGGGCCTGGGCCAGGGCGAATGCCTGGTCAAGATCGGCTCGGCCGACCCGATCCTGATGGAACACGTCCGCTCCCCGCAAGAGATCGCCCTCACCGACACCGACGCCGCCGTCAAAGGAGTCACGCCCGCATGAGCACCTCACCGCCCTCACCGTCAGCGGCCCGGCGTTCCCGCACCATCGACGTCCACGTGAGCTCGCCGGCCCCGATCGGGTACGACGACACCCGCTCGAGCACCAGGGGCCGGTTCGCAACGTCCTCCGCCGCAGCACGATTCGCCGTCAGCCACGCCGCCGCCCGCGAGGCCGCCGCCCTCGACGCCGGTCGCCCCGCCGTCCCCGTCACTGTCACCATCACTGTCGACGGGCACGACGACGTCTGTGTGTCCGGCACCGCCGGCGAGATCGCCTGCGCCCTCGCCGCCGTCCCGGCCTACAGCGCCGGCGTCCGCACAGCGCGGATACCGGCACCGGCCTACCTTTTTGCCGCCGGCGACGAGGCCGCCCTGCCGATCCAATGGCGGAGCGACCTCGGCCCCGATAGCCGTGTGATTGTGACAACCGGCGTCGACGTGCGTGTGCTCTCGACTCGGCCCGATCCACTGCCGAACTCGACACTGCTGCTCGGACAGTGGGCACCGGACCTCGCGCACCGCCTCGCGCACGACCTCGCCCGCTCGATCACCGAGCGCAGTGGTCGACGGACCCCGGCCACCGTGACGTACCTGCCCGACCAGGGGCGGTTCGAGATCACCCATCCCGCCCCGATCTCCGATACCGACGCCGCCGCGGTGGCCCGGTACATCCGGATCACCCGACTTCGAGCCAACCTCGCCGCCCTCGACCCGGTGGCCGACGCGGACTGCGCTGTCGGTCTCGCCGCCGAGCTGCACGTGCTCGAAAGCTATTCCCGCCATGTCCCTTCCACCGACGACAGGACAGTTCGATGAGTGCGATGCAATCCCCTCCCCGTAGACCCAGTGAGCCGTTCGTTCCATCCGAGGTCTGGGTCGGTGCCGCTCTGATCGTGGGTCTGGTCTTCGCTGTCGCCGGCGGCGGCATGGTCTCCTCGCTGGTCTCGGGCAAGGTGATCGCGATGCCCACCAGCCTCGGTGAGCTGTTGTCGATCTTCCGCGGGTTGGTCACGAACCCGTCGGACCCCGCGGCCGCGTGGCCGGCGACCGCGCAGCCGGGCCCGGCGTGGGTGACCTGGGTGTGCATTCTGGTACTCGGTGCGCTGTATACCGCTGTCGCACTGTGGATCAGCTCCGAGATCGACGACTGGCAGCACCACCGCGGTCAGGCGCAACGTGGATTCGCCGGTCGACGCGAGCTCGTCCGGGCAGGTATCGACGAGAAGAGTGTCCGCAAAGCCGCCGTCGCCACCCGTTCCTCGTTGAAGGGCACGCGGGCATCGAAACTGGACGCGAGCGAGGTCGCGATCGCATTGGGCCGCAACATGGTCGACCCCGACAAGGTCGTCTACATCAAGCAGAACGACTGCATGCTCGTCGAAGGCGTCACCGGCTCGGGTAAGACCTGGCGCGTGGCGTATCAGCGCTGCATGGACGCACCCGGCACCCTGCTCGTGACCTCGACGAAAGTGGACCTGATCTCGTCGACGTACGAGCACCGCGCCGCGCTCGGGCGAGTGTCGATCTTCGATCCGGACAACAAAACCGGGTGGCCCGACCCGATCCGCTGGTCGATCCTCTCCGGATGCCAGGATCCGGACGTGGCGATCCGCCGCGCACAGAGCTTGGTGTCGGCAATGCCGATGGGAGACACCAAGAACGGCGGCTACTGGGAGGACAAAGCAGTAGTGCTGCTGCGCTGCTACCTGCACGCGGCCGCGATCAGTGGTGCGGATCTTGCCACGCTGCGCGTGTGGGTGAACTCCCGCAAAGGCCGCGAACCACGCGAAATCCTCATGCGGACGATGCCCGGCTGGGAAGCCGAACTCGGCCAGATCCTCGACTCCGGATCGGACTCCTCCGACGACATGATCGGAGCGGCCAGCAGACTCCTCGCCCCGCTCGCCTCCCCCGCACTGCTCAAGGCGGTCGATGTGCCGATGCGCGAGTCGTTCGACATCGACGAGTTCATTCGATCCGACGGGGACACGCTGTATCTGGTGTCGAAAGGCAAAGACAACTCGGCGGCACCGTTCATCGCGGCCCTCGCCAGCGAAGTGCACTACCTCGCCGATCGCCACTCGCAGACCCTGCCCGGTGGCCGATTCGATCCCCCGATCCGGTTCGAACTCGACGAAGTCAACAACGTCGCCCCGATCCCGGGCCTACCGGATCTGATGTCGGACTCGGGCGGCCGAGGCATCACCATCCACGCCTACGCCCACAACGAAGAGCAGAACAAGCTCCGCTGGGGCGCGGTCGCCGGCAAGATGTTCGCCGACAACTCCCCCGCCCGCCTGATCCTGCCCGGCCTCAAAGGCGACGAACTGCAGGCGATCTCGAAGATGCTCGGCGACCGGTACGAGTGGCAGCCCTCCGGCAACGCCCAGTCCGGCCCGACGCTGCGAGAGGTACCGGTGATGTCGCCGGCGCAGATCCGCCAGATGGACCCTGACCAAGGGCTGCTGATCTACCGCACCGCGCCGCCGATCCTGGTGCACCTGCCGACAGTGTGGGACGAGAAGGAATCACGCGCCGCGGTGCTGCAATCGCAGAAGGTGTTCGACGAGATCGTGGCGACGGGCACCGCGCCTCGTGCCGGGCTCCGGTCCGGCGCGGTAGTGCTCGACAAGGTCAGTGACGGGACGACACTGTCGTGACCGCACCGGGGGCCGAGCAAGAAGAATTGGTGCCGTCACGGTTCACCTGGCGCTACCTCGACGCCGAACAGGCTCGGGCCCTGTGGACTGAACTGATCGACTGGACCACCTGGCTGCGGGAGCGCTACGAGCTCGGCACCAAGATCCCGCCGTGCTGGTACCGCCACGATCCCGTCGTCGAGGAACTGAGCGCCCTGATGGCGGCGTGGACCGATGCCTACTATCGCGGTGACGAGTACCGGGACGACCTCACCGCCTGGCACACCCAGTGGTTCCGGCCGCTCATGGCGCGCATCCGCGACATCTCGGACTTCGACAGTTGCACTCACGATCGGTGCGCACACCGGCCGTTGCCGTCGGCCACGCTCGCCGGCATCGAGGAGTTCGTCGACGCCGACGTCGCCGCCCGCCCCGAACCGGCACCGCCTGCGCCGGTCGTCGACGTCACCGCGGCCGAGGGAGTGCGCACCATCCCGGCCGACGACATGGACATGGCCATCGACTCCGGTCTCGCCGAGCCGATCGACCCCGCCGACCCCGACAGCCCCGTGAGCTTCGAGGGCATGGAATGGACCTTCGATGCCCGCATGGGTGCCTGGGTTCCTTCCACCTGACCGTCATTTCCACTCCCTGAGCTGCGGGCCTGTAAAGCTCGAGAGTGGCCGCGACGCCGTACATCCCGCCCGGATACGGCCCTCGCGGCCACCGAAGAGAGCAGGACCGCCGAACCTGGGCATCGGCCGGACGTTCCCCGCCCGGACGCCGGCCGATGTCCGGGACAATTCCAGAGCTTCATGCCAGTTGCGGAAGAGTGATGTAGCTCACACCGAAGTATTTGTCGTTTCTGGTTGTTGGCGCAGCTAGTAGGTGAGGACACAATCGAAACGACGGAAGGCCCCACCTATGTCTGACTCAGACGACACGACTCAGCCCGAGAAGACGACCCGTTCGCTCTCCATGTACGAGGTCGAGCGCAAATTCGGCCCTGGTGCCGCCATGCAGCTCGCGCACGTGCGGAAGAACTTGCCGACCTACGCGAAGCAAGCCCGCGATGCAGCCGAGACTGCTGACGCAGCGAAGGCGGGCCCAGGAGCACCCGTCGCTGGTCCGGCCTCTACTCGGCCGGTCCCAGCCACCGGGACCCACAAATCAGCCAGCCGCGTGGACCTCGGGGGGCTTGCCCCACGCATCGAGATGCCTGACTTCGCCGCCTCAATCCCCAAGATGAACTTCTTCGACAACATCGCACCCAAGCTCAACCTCTTCGACAACATCGCACCCAAGATTAATTTCTTCGACAACATCGCACCCAAGATCAACCTGATTCCGCCCATCGAGTTACCCAATCTCCCCGTCTCGATCCCCACGATCCCCGCGACCAACTTCCTCGACAACATCGCACCCAAGATCAACCTGATTCCGCCCATCGAGTTACCCAATCTCTCCGTCTCGATCCCCAAGCTCGACCTCGGTCTCGACTTGGCTGTACCGAGGATCGACCTGGGTGCGTTGAGTGCGATCACGAGCGTCGCGGGGGTGCTCGGCCAGTGGAGCGACTTCTCCTCGCTCCAGATCTTTCCGATCGCCGACACCCTCAGCGCGAGGGTCTCGTCACTGCTCGACGTCTGGAAGGTTCTGGGTGACTTCGGCCATCGGGCGGCGCGGTTTGGGCTCCATGCTGCGCTCGCTGCTCGAGAGGCTGTTCTTCACGGTGAAGCGGAGCCGCTGGTGCGCTTCATGGAGACCTGGTTGCGCGTCAAGCCGACGAAAGAGGGTCAGGATGCCGTCGCAGCTGCGCTTCTCGACGACGACTGGCTGGACGTCACCCCCGACCAGGTGATCTCCACCATCGGAAGTCTGCAGAAGCGTCATCGGAGCATCCAACGCCCCATCACCGAGTCACAGCTCAATCACTTCAAGGTCGTGAGGCTCGACGCAACCATAGGCCGAGACCCGAACGGCGTGACATTCAAGGATCTGGTGCCGGCACAGGCAGATCGAGATCCGTTCGAGGCCGAGTTCAGCGACCCGACACTGGTGTGGATCCTCAGCAAGCTCGACCCGATGGAGCAGGCCATCCTCGCGGCAAAAGCAAGTGGGGCACGTACGTGGGCAGATGCCGCGACCGAGTGCGGTGCTCCTCTGAAACAAGGCGAATCAGTGCGGAGAAAGGTCAACCGATACCGGGACCAGGCGCTGGGCGAGGAAAGGAACGTGAGCTAGGAGCGGTTTTGGACGGCCGACCAGCCCCGACAACGGCCTTTGCCACCGTGTGGTATGATGTAGGTGCAGACGAGTCATGCCCGAAGCGGCTGACGCTTCGGGCTCGTACTGCAGAAAGGAGACAACTTCATGAACGTTGAAACTCAGACGCGCAACAAACGCGTTCGAAATTTCGCTTTCCGCCTGATCGCCCAAACGATCTTGCGTGAAGCCATTCATCTGGTTTTGAACTGCTTCTGATGTATTGAGTTATCTCTGAGTGCTACCTCAGTAGATAACTTTACCGGAGCTTTCAGAAAAGTCAACAACAGGAAGGAGGTCAGCCGGTGGTTGCAGTCGCGCAGACTGCAACCACCACCATCCTGACGTAGGGGTTTACGACCCAGCCTGCGCCGCGGGCCCCTGAAGCCACTCCCGAGCTTCTCCTGTCCGGACAGAACCAGTTACGCCATGGCTGCGAGGGAGAAAGGTCGACATAAGTGGGCGTGAGATAAATCCTGCATAGTCGGCCGCTGGTCGGGCCGCGCGAGCCCGTTCTCACCGACTCTTCGGCCATACGCAGAAACGCAACACTTGCCACCCAGGTGCTTCCCAGGTGACAAGTGTCGAATCGTCGGTCTCTATCGATCCGAGCAGACCGTCGCTTCCTGCCAGTAGCCGTTGTAGAAGAGTCTCCCCTTCGCGCAGGCGGGATCGGAGGGGCGGAGGCTGATGTAATACGTCCAGTTTTGACTGACGTTGTAGTCGACGGAGTATGCGCTGCCTGGGCCGCTCAGCCAGTCGCCGCGGGCTGCTCGGGACTCGATCTGTGACAGTTTCCCCATGTACGAGGTTGTCCTTGCCCAGTTCCCACTGCAGGAGTACGCCCACCTCAGGTCAATCCGACCAATGACCGCACCCCGTCGATCGAGGATGTCCTTGGATTTGACGTTTTGAGCGTTCGGACAGGCAGTAGCCGGGTTCGCAACTCCTCCCGTATCAGCGGCTTCCGCCGGTACCGGTCCGGCGAACACGAGTGCAAACGTCGCCCCCATCACCGCAAGAAAAGCGAACGTCGCACGCACCCATCGCACGTGAATAGGTTGCCTCGGTAGTGCCACGGGGGCAGGACGGTCGTAGTCAAGAACCGAATGCGAAGAGATCATCTGGGGCTCCGTTTCATGTCAGGGGCTCACCGACAGCGGGAGTCGGCTACATCGACAGAACCAGCATCTGTGTCCATCCACACTGGTCCAGAGCCTGGATTGGAATACTGGACGACAAGACTCACGCTGCGGAGCGTGATGCACATGCAAGGGGGGGCCATGACCGAATCGACGGCGAACAAAGCGAGTGGTTTATTGCCGGATGCGCGTTCGGATGAGGAGGGGAACGACACCGTCGATAGCGCGGAGAAGCTTCTCGCCCCCTTCCGAGCAGCCCTGGTCGAGCTGAACGAATCGAGACGGGGCATCGACGCGCTCGCACATCGAGCGAAGTCGCTTGGCTACAAGCCATGTAGCCGCTCGACGATGAGCAATGTCCAGCTGTGCTTAACCTTGCCGACAGCGACCGCAGTTGCGTCGTACGTGGCTGCGGTCACCGGCGACGACGCCACACAAGTCAAAAAATTCGTTGCGTGGCGCGACAACATCAAGGCCGAACTAGACCCCTCGCCAGCCCCAGCAGCCTTACCTTCTCCACCGAACAGTCCTATCCGGCGAACACGGTGGATCCGAGACTGCGTCATCATCTGCACCACTGTGATCGTTACGGCGGCTGCGACTACCGCGATCAACTATTCACTGTTCCGGGGACACGAGACGGCGAGTGGTCCGGCGGTAACAACCGGTCATGATCCGATCGAAGCCGGATGCATCGCGGACGCGGTCAGAGCGAACCTTCCAACAACCAGTGACCAGTTCACGCTCGTAGCGGTGTACTCACCGTCCTGCAACGCCGTGTGGGGGAAAGCCGAGCGACTCGACGGCCAGGGATCGGGCAACACGATCTCCGTCACCACTTATAGAGCGGACGAGAAGGACGGGCCAGACACCCAGACCGTCGTAGAACATGACGTTGGAAACGCCTACACGCCTATAGTGCTCCGCCAAGGACCGACGGATCGCATATGTGTCGATGGGTCGATGACGATCGATGAAGGACAAGCTGTGGTCGACTCGATCGACCCCCAGTGCACATAACAGGCTCGAGGTCCTGATCATCGTCGATGACTTACAGTCCGGGTCGCCGGTTAGGTCCAGGGCGCCGGGCTTGCTGTTGGCGTAGTTGTTCGCGGCGTTCGGCTTTACGTTGTTCGGCGAGGCGTAGTTGTTCGGCTGCACGATGCTCGGCGGCCTCTCGCCGCGCCCGGTCCGTGTCGACGATCGGATCGGGCGTCGCAGGTTGCGGAGCCGGCGTCGTCTGCTGTCCGGGGCCTGCGTGTGCGGGCACCGACGCGGGTGTGGTGACTGTCTTGATGCGGGCGTTGACCTGATCCCACGCGCGGGCCGCTTCGCCGTGTTCGGGTCGGTCTCCGATGAGCGTGCGGTCGGTGTCGATGCCGAATTGTTCCCGGTAGGCCCCGACCTGCCCGGCGGTGATCTGCCAGCGCAATCGGGCACCGCCGGAGTCGGGCACCTCGCCGAGGTGGCGGGTCCAGGCGGGTTGTTCGTCGACGGCGTGCTGGCCGAGCTCGCGGGTGCGTTCAGCGATCTCGGTGTATCGGCGGCGAGTCCAGGCGACGAGTTCGGGGTCGATTCCTTCGCGGTCCTGCATCGGCGGCAGCACCCAGCTCGGGGCACTGTGGTCGCGTGATTCTCGGCCGAGGGGCCAGCGTCGTTCGGCGTCGTCGAGCAGATCCGCTGCGCTCGAGTCGGGGTCGGTGACACCGCGCCGCAGTTCCACGATCGCGGCGTGGGGGTCTTTGCCGGCGCGTTCGGCATTGCGCAGATGGGCGACGAGGTCGGGCCACGCCCCGTCGTCGGCGAGGATGTTCTCGGCGTGCTCACCGAACTGGGTCCGCAGCGTCGGTTCGATGCTCTGCGCCCAGGCGTGCATCTCGTCTGCGCCGTTCTCGATGTGCTTTTCGAGTCGCCAGTGCATCACGGCGGAGACGGAGTCGGCGCTGGCGAGTTCGCGCTGTGAGCGTGCGGCGGCGAGGGTGGGGGCTGCGTCGAGGCCGAGCTGCTCGGCGCGGCGGTACTGGTGGACGAAGGTGTCCCATTCGGCTTCGGTGATCATCGTGTTCGCCAGTTCCGGCCCCATGTTCTCGCGGACGATCGCTTCGATGCGGTGCGCGTCGATGAGTTCGCCCGCGTACTCGTATCCGCCGACGTTGTAGTCGAGCTTGCGGTGTGCGACGGCTGCGTCGCGTTGCTGTTCGGTCGCCGAGACGTCCGAGCCGTCGCGGCCGATGATGGTCCGCACGACTTCGTCGGCGATCTTCTTGTCCGGGTGCACGTGGATCAGGTGCGGGTCGACGATCCGGTCGATGGGCACGTACAGCTGGTTTCCATCACGGCCACGAGTGAGGGCGACGTAGAGGGCTTGCCGGTTCATGGTGTCGTCGACGAGGACGTGGACCTGGTCGACGGTCATCCCTTGCGACCGGTGGATAGTGGCCGCGTAACCGAGCTCGCAGTGCTCTGTGACGTACTCGGCCGGCAGGCGGATGCTCCCGCCGTGTTCGAGGTGGCGCACGGTCAGCGATCCGTCGCGGTGCGCGGTCTTGACCGTCCACAAGTCGCCGTTGCGGACCCGTTCCCCACGTGTGCCGGTCACCCGCAAGCTGGTGTCGTTGCGGCGGGTGACGATGCGGTCCCCGGCGCTGGCGCGCAGTCCGTCGGACAGATCGTTGCCGCCCTTCTTGACCAGTCCCTTGGCGAGTCGATCAGTGCGGGCCCGGTCGTTGAGGTCGCGGACGGCGTGGTTGCTGCTGGCGATCATCAGCGACGTCGTCTCGGTCTCCGAGGTCTCCGCCCAGGCGGTGAAGACCTTTTCGGCGAGGTCGTCCGCCATGCCGTGCTGCACCCGGTCTTTCGCGGCGTACCAGGCCGCGACGGAGGTATCACCGTCGCGCAGTCGCAGCGAGATCTCGGCTTCCTCTTTGTCGCGGAAGCGGTGGACGTCGACCAGTTCCGGTGCCGCGCTCGATCGAGCGACCAGCCGCAGTGCACCGCCCGTGTCGACGGCGGCGAGCTGCTGCGGGTCACCGAGTAGCCGGACCACTGCGCCGTGCTCGGCGGCGATGTAGGTCAGCCGGTCCAGATTGTGTGTCGAGGCCATGCCTGCTTCGTCGACGAGGATCATCGCGCCCGGGGTGATGCCGGTGTCGAGTTCGTTCTCGTAGCGGGTGAGAACGTCGGCGATGGTGCGGCCGGTGACACCCAGTTCGGTGCCCAGGACGTCGGCGGCTTTCGCGGACGGTCCGAGGGCGATCACGTCGTATCCGGCACTGCGCCACGCATCGACGACGACGCGCATGGCGGTGGTCTTGCCGGTTCCGGCCGGTCCGACGCCGGCAGCCAAGAGAGCACCGGAGAAGAGAAAATGTTCGACGAGTGCTTTCTTGTCCGCGCCGAGGTCCCAGCCTTTGAGTTGGGTGTGCGCGGCGAGGGCTGCGGTGTAGGCGTGGGCAGGTGCCATGACCGCGGTCGGGGTGTGGGCGGCACCGACGAGGCGGTGTTCGGCGGCGAGGATCGCTGCGCTGGTGTAGGTCTCGTTGCCGTGCACGGTCAGGATCGACTCCCCGTCGCTGCGTTGCAGCGCCTTGGGTGTCGCGTCGACCTGCCGGGTCAACCGGATGGACTCTGCGCCGAGCGCGGCTTCGGTGACCTTCTCGGCGACCGCGTCACGCTCGGCCGCGGTCGCGAACACCAGCGGCCGCAGTTGTCGTTGGACTTCGGCTTGGATGTGCCAGCGGTTCCAGCTCGAGCGTTGCTGTGCGATGCGTGCGACTGCGGTGCGGGCGATCTCGCGGTGGTCGATCGAGGCGGCGTCGGTGACGCTGATCGTGTTCCCGGTGCTCGATTTCAGTGCTGAGTTCAGGGCGCGGCGGCCGACGACGTCGAGCGCGCGTTTGCGCCATTCCGCGCGTTGGGCACCGAGCGATTTCGGTGGTGCTTTCTCGTTGCGGGTTTCCAGGGTCGCTTGGTCGGCGAGGCGCATCTGCATCGCGGTCGAGGGGTCTTTGCCGTGGGTCTTGCGGTAGTCGGAGACGAGCTTTTCCAGGCGTGACTCGATGGCGTCGCGGCGGGAGAACTCGCTGAGCAGTGCGGTGGGGATGCCCTCGATTTCGCGGACGGCGCGTTTGTTGGTTCCGGTGCCGGGTCGGTCGGCGAATACGGTGCCGAGCTCGCGGGTGACGTACTCCTCGATGAGGGTGTTGTAGCGCTCGGATGCGGCGACGGCGAGCTTGTGCAGCACGCGGCCGTCGAGGCTGCGCCATTTGCCGTCGATGCCTTGCACTTTGGTGGAGATCGCGACGTGGGTGTGCAGGTTCGGGTCACCGTTACGGTTGTCGCGGTGATCGAACCGGGTGTACATCAGGCCGGTCGATTCGATCTGTCCCACACCGGCTTTCCCGACGCGAGTGTAAGAGGCGTTGTCCTCAACCCAGCCGATGGCATCGCTCACCGCGGCGCTGTGTGCGCGCTCGATCGCGACACGGGTGTCGTCGTCACCCAGCCCCCAGAGAACGGACACCGACTTCTGCGGAGTCAGCACGCAGTCGTAGCCGGCGACGGGTTGACGTTCGCGGCGCTGCTGCGAGGCGATGTAGCGGACGAGCTCGGCTTCACTGGCCGGTGACCGGCCGACTTCGCGGTGGAACTCGTCGGCTCCGACGCGGTAGCGGATCTGCTGGCACTGCTCGGCGGTGAGCGGCTTTCCGCCGGCGGCGCGGTCGTTATCGATCTCGGCGCGGATACGTTTCATCAGCGGCACCTCGTTGCGGAAGCTCGCGAACTTGCGGCCGAGTCGCACGCTCTCGATCGCCGCGTTCGCCTTCGTACCGTCGAGGACTGCGGCCTCGATCAGCGCCTGGGCTTCGGGGTGCAGGCCTTCACCGAACAGCGCCTTCATCTGGTCCTCGCGGACGTACCCGGACACCCCCAGCTCGGCCGAGGCCCGTCCTCCCCAGATGCCCGGTTCGGTGCCTTCGGCGGCGTAGTAGTCGGTGAGATCTTGGCCGCGTTCGAGGCGGATATCGGCGCTGGCGACCTCGCGGGTGAGGTAGGTGTAGCCGTCGCCCGCGTGCAGCGCGTGGACGGTCATCATCGCGGGCACCGCCGCCGACGAGGTTGTGTGCGGCGAGATCTCACGAGTCGATCTCCCTCGAAATCTGCTTCTAAATCGCGCGGCACAGTCGCGATAGTACGCAGATTCCGCCCATGGACACTAATAGTGCAAGAGGTGTGTGACGTTTGGTTTTTCATTTCGCGAAGAGACACAGGAAATCTGAAGTCGATAGTATCTAGATTTCGGACGAACTAGAACGTGCATGGACGGTGAGGGACGAAAGTTGAAGCAGGACAGATCAATCAGGGCGACCGTGGGTGCGTAGCACTCTTCCGCCGGCCGGCATGTCGGCGGTAGCCTGTCCCGTATGACTCCCTCAAACGGTGGACCGATCAGCGCTCGGGAACGGGCTCGGCGGGCGAATGCGCAGCGATTGTCGGACGCACAGTTGCGTTTGAAGAATCAGGAGCAGGATTTGATCTCGTATTTCGATGCCACCCGCGACGAACAAAAAATCAACGACGATGTGACCACGAGGATCGAGCGGTTGCGGCGGGACGCGGAAACCAAACTCGACGCGGCGTATGAGAGACGCGCAAGAGCACTGGCCGAGCTCAAGAAACGCGGTGAAACATACGCCAGCATCGCTGCGCTGGTGGATCTTTCGGTGCCGGAAGCGACGCGATTGGTCAAATCGACGATGTCGGCACGTTCGACCGCCAGGCCCGATATCGGTTCGGCTGCAGAGAATGACGCGGGTGACACGAGTAGCACAGAAGAACATTTGGAGAGCCCTGGGGATTCCGCATCAACTTCATCTGCAGAGCCTTCGACAGAAGGAGACGCAGGCGCGGATGGAGAGGGCGCGCGCAGCATCGCCTGACATATGAGCGAAGCTAGCGCCGCAGGCTTCACGACCGCACACATCGAGGGCTCTGACTCAGTGCAACACAACGATATTTCGAGAACACAATGAGAACGCACGCCCACTGCACATGGTTACGGCGAAGTATTTATATGGCTGGCTCGGTGTGGGATCCGGCTTGCGATAGGAGGTGCACGATCGTGATCGCACTTGTTGCCGTCGGCTTGATCGTCGTAGGAGCGCTGTGGCGAGCTGGAAAGTCCGAGTCAGGTTGGCGGTTCGCTCCCCTGCGTGCAACGGGAGTCATCGCCGGCGGCGTGTTTCGCATCGGCGTGGTTGTTGCTTCGATCATGTTTGCCGTAGTCGTTGCTGTTGCCATCGGCGCGTTGCGCACCACCTTCCAAAGGGTCGTCGAAGCTGCATCATGTGGCTAGCTTGCGGCGGGGTCTGCCTGTTGCTCGACCCGTCTTCACGGCTCCGCGCCATTTCAGCGTCGTAGCGCGACTGTGCTCATGCGCTTTTGTTGTTCTACGGTCGAGCTGCGGCGTGCGTGTCAGCTCAGAAGGACATCCGTTCAGTCGCACACCCAGCGAAGCAACGCAGGTGCGTGGAACGGTGCGGTAGCGAACGGCCGTGTCGCTGAAGAGCGCGGATGTCGGTGCTGGTTACGCTCATAGATAAGAATGCGGTTGCGCATAGCGAATGTGTCGATGAAAGATTTTTCGGCTGTGGCCAAACGAGTGACAACCCAATTGGTGGACGATATCGACGGTTCGGTCATCGACGACGAGTCCGGCGAGACGATCGAATTCGCGATCAACGGCGTCGAGTACTCGATCGATCTGAAAGCGAAAAATGCGAACGAGTTTCACAAGAAGCTCGACTACTACGTCGGGCACGCGACACGGGTCGGTGGCCGCAAGCGCAAGCCCTCCGCCGCTGCCGCGTCTGCCGCTACAGCGGCCGGCGGATCAACCAAGCGTGATCCGGAGCAGACGCGGGCGATTCGGCAGTGGGCATTCGACCAGGGCTACGAGATCAGCGAACGCGGCCGCATCCCGGCCGACATCGAAGAGGCCTACAACGCCGCACACTGACAGGCGGCGAGCCGCCTGCGGCGACGCGAGCGGCGGCTTTATGTTCTCTCTGCTGTCCGGGCTGTGGCACGAGGGAGCGCAGTGGAGTTCGATTCACCTGCCGCCCGCATGGCGGCCACTCGTTCTGCGTAGTCGACGGCATCGATTCCCGACGTTCGCGAAATGACGAAGGCCCGTCCTTTGGTTGGGGGCGGGCCTTGTCGGATTGATGGGGTGTTCAGTCAGTCGGCGGCTTAATGTCTTTGCCTGCGGCGACGTCGCGTAGCCACTGCGGGACTGGATCGTTGTCGTACTCGCGGAGCTTGATCGAGGCTCCTGCGGCTGCGGCGCGGACCTTCCGGCGTTGCTCGGGGGTCCAGGCCCGGCGTGGTTCGGTGGTGGTCATGGGCGCTCCTCGCGGTGTGTTGTAGGTCCATTGTCGCTGTTGTCGTCGGTTTCCGCCAGGTCGTCGCTGCTGGGCGAAATATCTCGGTCGGCAATTGCTCGGAGTGTGCGACGGTCGGTCTTGGCGATGAAGGGAGTTGCGGCGACGGTGCCGAACACTGTCCAGCCGAGCGCAACTTCGTCGGGGTTGTCGCTAACGGTGCGTTCGAGGCACCAGGTGATTCGTTGCCAGGATTGGGAGCGGTTGTCCGCTCGGGTGCGTTGGTTGACGGTTCCGGCGACGCCGACGACGGCGAAGACGCCGACTATGAGGGTGATCCAGGCTTGTGCTGGCACGGGCCGAGTTCCTTCCGTGTGGTGGGTTCGAATGCGGCGCGCTGCGCAGCACCTTCTGACATCTCGTCGAAGTTTCGTCCCGCGGCGGGCTTGTGGCGTTGGGCCGAACGTTGTTCAGTGCGCGGAAGCGCTCCGCGTCAACGCAGAAGCGCTGGAGTAAGTTCGCTTTCGATCTGCACCGGGTCGATATATACCGTGAATTCAGACCAACAGGTCATACGCCCACTCGTACACCCAGCGAGGCATCTTGGGTGCATCGAACGGTGCGGTAGCGAAACTCGATCCGAAGTGCATTGCGCACGCCGGGATTGCATCGACTGTGCGGGTGCCGAAGGACCTTGCTGCGACAATCCACTGTCCACGGTGATTCACTCGGATTGCAGTCGACACTGTGCACCGCCCACCGGAGTATCCAGCGGTCAGCTGGTGGCATTCCCACTCGACGTGCTGGTTCTGTCCGAAGAAGTGTGTCAGCGTCTCGGCGAAGGATGGCCCGTAGAGGGTCCCTCGGTCGGTGTCGATGCGGATGAAGTTCATGGTGTCGGCCTTTTCGGGTCACGGCGGCAATGCGAGGTGTGCGTTGAATCTTGCTCAGAACAGAGGAATTTGGTTGCGCGCCGCGAGACTCTCGCGGCGCTCTCGGAACTTGCCCAGAAGGTCTGAGGCGACGGCCTCGGTGTACCCGATGGACCGCGCAACCTCACTGAGCGTGTTGCCGTCGGACAGAGCATCATGGATCTCACAACCGACAGCGAGGTCCTCGAGTTCGTCTCTATCGAGATGCGCGACATCTGCGGCGGCCAACCGGACAGAAGCGAGGGCAGCTCGACGCGCCTCATCGCCCGACTCTGTCTCTCCCCGCGCCGTCACTGTGCGCTGCCTCTGCGGAAGGCGTTCAGGCGGTTCGTCGCTTCACGTTGCGCCCTTCCAATTTCGACGAGCTGGTCGAACAGAAATTCTTCCGGCGCTTCCTCGGCGAGCTGCTGAATTCTGATCCCAGCGTCGAAAAAACTACGTCGGTAACTTTCCGACAGGACCATGCCGGCGTAGTCGGTCGCCGATGCTCCGCATGCGTTCCCTGCGGTGACGTCGGTCAGTGTTCGACGCAGCCGTGCACCGCGGTGTCCGCTGGCACCCGACCGGACGAGGACGCCCAGAACACTCGCGGGGTCGTGTGGGAGATTGTCGGTGATCAGCTCCTGCACGATGCCGTACAGCTCGCGATAGACGGGATCATAAAAATCGTTAGCCCGCAATGTCGCTGCGATGCGGGCGGCCTCGTCGGTGTCCTGCAACCACATCATTGCGCAGATCGTCAGTGCTTCCGGCGCCGTCTCCGGATGGTCCGTCAGATCAGCGTGATCGTCGTCGGCGGGTTCGACTGCTCTCAACGGGGTCATCTGTTCGCCTCGTTTCTTTTTGCGGGGTCAGGTGCGGGAGAACTGGATTCGGTATTCCGGTGGTGCCTTGCTCGGTCCTGCAGAGTTCATCGTCATCGTAGAAATCCGGATCAGATGTAGAGAAGGTTCGGTGGCGCAGAGCCGTCGAACTGCTCGAGGCTGTCGAGGACGGCGTTGTAGTTCTCGGGCCTGCAGCTTCCGAGTCCGACGATGAGGGCACAGGTTCCGTCGAGTGTGACGAGGTAGGACGGCGGGCTGCCGTTGTCGGACGATGCGTGCTCGCGCGCATCGAGGAGGGCGATACGGACGGCATCGGCGGCGGCGCGTTTCGCAGCCTGGAGATTGGGTTCTGCTCCGGTCGCGGTCAGAATTTCCGGGTTGTCCTCAGGGTGTGTGGTGACTGTCCATGTGATCATCGTTGGTTCCTTGTCGCTCGTGCCGGCCAGCTGCTTCTAATCGAGCGTCACACGAGGTCCGTAACAAAGCGTTCGCTGCGGACACCGATCGAACGAGGATGTGGACAACTGTCGTGTCGAGTCAGCCTGTGGATAAACGACGTTCGGCCCCGGGGTTGGGACCGAACGTGTGGTATTAGACGTCGTCAAAGACATCGAGGAGTTTGGCGGGGTCGCGGCGGTAGCGGCTGCCGTCGAGAAATACTCCGACGGCAGCGCGGTGAACGCGTCGGAGTTCGGCCATCAGGGTGTCGTACCCGATGCGGTCGGTGATACGCCAGGTGACAGGTCCCATGTGCAGGTCTACCCAGTGGATCGTGCGACGTTGTTCGGAGCTGTAGCGGTGGTGCGGCACTGCGGTGTGTTCGGGGCTGTCGAGCCACAGGACAGAGATCGCGGCGGCCCCGAATTCTGCGCCTGGTTGGGCGGGGTGGGGGGCTTGTCCGTCGGCTCCGGCGAGTGCGGCCCGGACGGTGGCAAATCCGGTGATGACTGCGGATACTGTTTGGGCGCTTCGGAAGGTCATCATGACGTGACCTAGTGCGACGATCATCTGCGCTTCGTCGGTGGCTGCGGAGGTAGCGGTGATAGTGGCCTGTTGGGGTCCGGAGACCAGGACGGTTGTGTGGGTGACGATTCCGGTGGTCCGGGCGTTGTGTGCGGCGGTGGTCCGTCGTCCTGTGCTGGAAGTATTCTGCGGCATGTCGGGCTCTCTTTCTGTTGCGTGACCGGCTCCCCCGGCCCTTTCGCTCTGCCAATTTCTTTCGCCGTCATCTGGCTCGAAGGAGAGAAGGCGGCGCACTGGACCGGCGTCCTGGCCCTGATCCGGAAAGTTTTCAGCCGCAGGCGCTTTGAAAAGTTTTCGGAGCCCATCGAGCCGGAGCAACGCGGAGTCAGGGTTGGGTAAGACGGGTCAGGGTGTTGCATGCTCGATCGGAGCCAGATGTGCGAAGGAAATTGTTCTTTCTGCTGTGCGGAGCGCAGCGGAGCTCAATCCGGAGACCGCCGGAGGTGGTCCCAGGGCAGCGCGCGCCTCAAGGCAGACTGAGCCATCAGGGCGCGACCACCTCAGAGCCATCAACAGCCTGGGGTGATTGCGCGGGAGCGACGGAAAGCAACCAGGCTCGATGTCGCGGTAGCACTTCTATCCTGCGGACATGCGGTCACGCTCGCTGGCTGGCTTGTCATCAAACCTGGATTGCCCGTCCTGGTGGCCATCGACGATCCCTGCGGTGACTTCTTCCCACTTCCGATATCGGCGCATCGCGGTCGATGCAACGGAGCCGTCCGTTTCTCTACCGATTCGTGCCCACGACCATTCGCGGTGGGCGTGTCGGAGCCGCGCTGTTTCCGCAACTTCCGGTGTGAGGTCGTCGACTTGCAGTCGAGGCGAGTTCGCCGTCTCGACGTGTCCTCCCCGCGTGCCGTCTTCGCCTTCGGATTCGTCCCGGCCCGGGCTGGGGCCTTCTTGGCTGAACTCGGTGTCTGTCCAGTCCGGCTCCTCTGTGGCAGCACTTGGAGCGAATTCCACTCTGACGGCTCCGCGGGGCGCACGAAGTATGACGGCCAGCACTTCGGTCATCGCAAGGAGCGCAATAGGTGCAATGGTGGCAATACCCGCCGAGACTACGGCTGGAAGCAAGGTCGCACTCAACACTGCGTGGTACGAGTTACCCGCAATCGACGCCGATGCGGCGACACGCAAGATCGTGACGACGAAGCGACGGCCCTTGATCGTGCGGTTGTCCGTGTGATTCGACAGCGCAATGGCTGTCACTGTTGTCGAGACAATTGCGCCGTCTAACACGACTGGAATCACCCACGCCTCGCCGGGACCTATCCCAGCCATCACCGCGAGATCACGCAACACAGCGAAACTGAGCCAGAAGGACGCCCCGGCAATGCCAACTGTCAGCGCAACGGCCGTTGCGAGGGCCCACTGCAAGATCGCTGGATGGATCGCAACGACGTCTGACGGCTTCGTTGTCAACGGGGTTGCCGCGGAGTGTGATCGGCTCATCGGATTCTCGGTCCTCGTGCGAGCGGACCCGTTCGTTGTGGGAACGGCGCACCGTCGTTGAATCTGTTGCGCAACAACTCCAAGTAGTCTTCGATTGCCGCATTGACGAGATCCGACGGGCCCCGCGGAGCGCCGGGGGTTGCGGACAACGCTTCGGCAGCGTTGAGCAGATCGTCGACGGTGGACTGGTACAGGTAGTACGAACGCTTCTGTTTAGCGTTGTCCGGTGACGGTTGCGCAACGGTCTCGGCCGACGAAACAGTGTCGTGGGGCTGCCGCGAGTCCTCCGGCGGATCGACCGGGCTCGATCCGGCGAGTGCGCTCTTCATGCGTTCGGGCCGGGCCATTACAGATGTCCCTTGGTGAGCAGCGCAAGGGTGTCGCGATAAATCGTCGACAGGCTGCGAGATTGTGTTGTCCCCCAGTCGACCAGGCTGGTTTGGGCCTCCATCGAGTCTTTGATGACAACCCGCTTGGGAACGGCGTCACCGAGGATGTTGATGCTCGCGGCGATCTCGATCAATTGTTCTCGACCGCTGATCGTCGCGATCTCGTGAAGGTTGACGATCGCACCGAGCATGGCGAGGTCCGGGTTGTAGCTGCGCTTGACTGCATCGATGGTGCGCAGCAATCGCGCGAGTCCATTGGCTGAGAACAGCGCGGACTGAGTCACGACTACGGCGGCGCGCGCTGCAACAAGGGCGTTGATAGTCAGCAGATCGAGGCTAGGTGGGCAATCGATGAGGACCACGTCGTACACGCCTCGTACGACGTCGATTGCGTCGCGAAGCCGCCGTTCTCGGCCGGCACCGGCGACGACCAATTGATCGCGGACATAGGCCAGGGACTCGTTTCCCGGGGACGTGGGTACTAGGTCTACGCCAGGCCAGATGGTGGGGACAACAGCATCGGCGATGGTCGCGTTCGATGATTCGGCGAGAACGTCCGCAACACCGACCTCATCGCTCTCTAACTCGGTCTTGGTCAGGACTGTGCTGGCGTTGCCTTGCGGATCCACGTCGATTACGAGTGCTCGCTTCCCTGCTTGGGCGACGGCGTAGGCGAGGTGAAAGACGGTGGTGGTCTTACCCACGCCGCCCTTCTGGTTGCAGAACGCAAAGATGTCAGCGGGCATGGTGGGTCTCACTTTCCATGGATGAATGGGACGAACTGGCGGCATTGCGGGTATGGGATGTCATGCACGCCTTGGAACCGACGGATGAGTCGCACCCTGTAGAAGTGTTGGATGTATTGCAGGTAAGGGGCACGAAACGCGAGTCGCGTGCCATAGGCGAAATGCATGCCACAGGTGTATGAGAAGCGTTTACTACGAACACATCCCAAGCGCGACTCGCATCCTTTGTGGGCAATGGAGGTGTAACCACCGCAGGACGTATGACGCCCGTCGCCAGCGAGTCATCTGAGGCACTCTTTGCGGGTAATTCAGGTACGTCAGTTTTGCGGAACGCCGCCGCACCGCTAGCGGGAGCGGCCTGCACCGGCGAACTGCCGCGCTTGAGCTGAAGTAGCCAAATATGTTGCTTAGTTTGGATCTTCATGGAATCGACGTGCACAACGGATATGAGTAAGCGAGCGGCGTGGACTGAAAGATCGAGGCCTGAATGACGGTTCGTCATGCCGGACAACTTGGTCATGTCAGCATTGCAGATGGGTCGAGAGCTCAACTGGTACCTCCATAGTGGTGACGTATGAAAGACAAGGGACTTCGTTCGTTCCCTCCGGACCCCCCATGGCCCCTGAGCCAATTTCCGCACCCACGTTGTCCGCTCCACGCCCGGATAGCCCCGCGCCTCGGTGGGCGCGCGGCTAATCGGTATCGCCACCGGTTCGATGATCAGTCGAGCTGATGGTGCCTCGGGGCCGGTCTCCGAGGATTTACAAAGGGTGCACAGGCCGGCTGCAGGCTGGTGTTACGTCGGGCTCTGCCAGAAAACGACGCTGCTGCGGCACATCAGGCCTTGCTAGGAAGTTCCGTAGCCAAGGCCTGTGCGGCGCGAGCAGAAAGAACTCGACCGCGCTGTCGCGGGTCGAAACATGCGTCACCGCCCGCTCGGCCCCTGACGTAAATCGAGGGCGGAGAACGGTGGCTCGGCGAAATGTCTTGAATGACTTATCAAGACGCTCTATGATCGGTGGCGGAACTCCTTCCTCACGGGTTGTGGTTTCGACGCCCTCGGCCTCGGTGCTGGTAACACTGAGATTTTCCGGGGGCGTTTCAGTTTCCTGAGGGACAGTTGGCTCTCGGCCTCACGCGACGCCTGAGCTGGCGTCGGATTGTGCCTCGAGACCTTCGATGTACTCATCGATGGCCGTATCCGGGATCAGCCGGCGCTTGCCGACCTTCACGCTCCGGATTTCTCCGGACGCGATCTTGTTGAAGAAGTTGGAACGTCCAAGTCCCGTGCAAGCCATAGCCTCCGGGACAGACAACAACCGTCTGGGCATCTTCAGCACCTCCACTGAATTGTGTAGTAGAGCCACATTCTGCAGGACATTTCTGGTCAGTCCACGTGGTTCCACCACAGAGTAACAAGTACGTAGCCATCCCACAACGGGGAGGCATTCTCCGCTAGACTGCGTAACCATGACGCAGTCGTGGGCGGAATCGATCGTTGCCCGGGTCGCCTCGGAAGTGCGCCGACTTCGAGGTAAAGACCACTCCGCTCTGTCCGCAGCAAAGCTTGCCGACAGGACGGTTGACTTCGGGTGGGGGATCTCGCGATCTGTAGTCGCGGATTTGGAGACCGGACGCAAGAAGAGCTTGGACGTCTCGGAACTCTTGATTTTGGCTGCGGCACTGGGTGTCTCACCAGCACAACTGGTCTATCCGGACCTCCCCAAGGGAAGAGTCGAAGTACTCCCAGGGCTCCAGCAGGAGTCTCACGATGCCCTCCGCTGGTTCAGCGGGGAGGCTGGGCTGATGCGGCCGAGCTCCGAGTGGACCGAGGAGGAATCCGACGCTCCTTTCGAAATGTGGGTACGTGACACCTTCGACCCGAAGAACGATCGCGTTGGGATCACTCGTGAATGGCTTGATGCGTTGAAGGCGATGCGGCGTGCTCGGGTGCAGCTCCGAAACGGCCTTTCCAAGAATGAATCAGCTGAGCACATCGAGTCGATGCAATATCTGTACGAGGATGCTCGACGGCGTTCGGAAGAGCTCTTTAGACGGATGACCGAACTGGGCATGAACACGCAGGACGAAGAGGATGGCTAGGCAGCAACTGCCGCCACAGATCAAGAAGATCTACGTCACCAATCGGTCTACAGGCAGTACCGAGTTGCGGTATCAAATGACCGTCGACGCTGGTGGTGCCGACGCCACCGGCACCCGGGCGTCGAAGCGAACGCAGTTGCGTCGTCGATTTCTTACGGAGAAGGACGCTCGCGCAGCCCTATCCAAGGTGCTCGAGGAAGTCTCGAAGGGGACATTCGTTCCCTCCTCGACCACCACGGTCGAGGAGGCTTGCGCTGAGTGGCTTGCCGGACGACGCGTACGAGAGTCCACTAAAGCCGCGTACACCCATGCCCTTCAACCGCTGCGCGATACTTACGGCGCGCTAGCGGTGCAGAAGTTGACCAAAGGTCACATGGACGCTCTGGTGAACGATCTGTTGGCCGGCAGCTCGGTCAAGCCCGATGGCCAACTGCGACGTCCGTGGAAGGCCACTTCGATCAATCCGATGCTCAACCTTGTAAGCGCAGTCCTCACCGGGCTGATGCGAGAAGGGCGATTGGTACGAGACGTTGCCGCGCTCGTCGACCGCGCGCCCCGTGCGCACGTCGAGATGCAGACATTCACGGAGGACGAAGTGCAACGCCTCCTGGAAGCATCGGCGTGCGATCGAAACGGCCACGCTTGGCTGCTTGCGCTGAGCGGCCTCCGACGCGGTGAGCTGTGCGGGCTTCGATGGAACGATGTCGATCTTCACGCCGGCAGCCTGACAATCAACAACACGCGAGTCTCGGTCAATGGACGTGTCGTAGAGGGCCCTCCGAAGACAGAAAAGTCCAAGCGCACGCTTCCCCTCACACCAGCCCTAAAATCCGCACTCGAAACTGCACACCGATTGCAGGGTGTGGAACGAAAGAGCTCGACCTACGTCGGCCCCGGCACCTACGTCGTGTCCGACGCTGTTGGGCGACCTTTTCATCCCGATACGGTCAGCGACTATTGGCGCAGGCTATGCACCAACAGCAAGGTGTCCGACATCCGCCTCCACGACGCCCGCCACACGTGTGGGACTCTGCTGCACCTTCAGGGTGTGCCGATTGCCGTCATCTCGGCATGGCTCGGGCACTCGGACAACGCATTCACAATGCGCACCTACGTCCATTCCCAGAACCATGCGCTACTGGGCGCAGCCGACACTTTGCAGTCACTCGTCCGGCGTCGCGACGAGCCACCCGACGATGCGCGTTGACCGGCGTTTGTCCGCAACCGTCCACATAGGAGCAGGCGGTCTCACCGGGCGCTGTTCCGGCGAGTTCTGCGGCACTTGTGACATTCTGTGACACTGAGCTCGCCTAATCGGCAATGAATCTCATTACTAGTAACTCAAAAAGCCAGTTCAGAACCCTTTTTCAGTGGAGCCTCCTAACGGGATTGAACCGTTGACCGCTCGCTTACAAGGCGAGTGCTCTACCGCTGAGCTAAGGAGGCAGTGAAGCGAGGCAAGCATATCCGTTCATCGGACGCTCAGTGTCAACAGGTACCTTGTCGGTGGATCACCCCAGCAACGTGTAAAGACGGTCATGACTTTCCTGCAAGACCTGACGGCTTCGCTGAGCCGTCTCACCGGTGAGCGTCGGGCCACCATCGATACGCCGACCGCAGCGCCGTCACCCCTACGCCCGATCGATCTGACCGACGATGCGTCGGTCGCGGAGGTTCTGGACCTCGCGGTTCGCGTCGGCGAGGTGTTGTTGGCCTCGGGCACTTCGGCGGTGGACACTGCGACGCAAGTGCAGTTCATTGCGGCGACGTACGGCCTTGCGCGGTGCGATGTCGACGTCACGTACAACTCGATCACTCTGAGCGCCCATCGCGGCCCGACGCGTCCTCCGGCGTCGACGATGCGCATCGTGCATTACCGCTCGATGGACTTCACGCGGCTGGCCGAGGTCGACCGTCTCATTCGCGCGGTCCGCGTCAAGATGGTCCCGCCCAGCGTGGCTCTCGACCGACTCGACGACATCACCAAGGCCCCGCACCCCTACAACCGCTGGATCGCGACCCTCGCCTGGTCCGGTATGGCCGCGGCCATCAGTGTGCTGCTCGGCGGTGGCCCTCTGGTGGCCGTGGTCAGCTTCCTGACGACGATGGTGATCGACCGCATCGGACGAGTCCTCAACCGTGCGGGGCTGCCGTTCTTCTTTCAGCAAGTGGTCGGCGGCTTCGTGGCCGCGACACCGGCGATCACGCTGTACAACTTTCAGGATCAGCTGAACATCAGCATTTCGCCGTCGCAGATCATCGCGGCCGGTGTGGTGGTGTTGCTGTCGGGACTCTCTCTGGTCGGCTCGGTGCAAGATGCGATCACCGGTGCCCCGATCACGGCGTCGGCGAGGTTCTTCGAGGTGTTGATGATGACCGGCGGGATCATTGCCGGTGTCGCGACGTCACTGCGGATTGCGGCGTTGATCGGTAGCGATCTGCCTCAGATCAGCAATCTGGCGCCACCGGACATCCTGCAGGTTCCCACGAAGGTGCTCGCAGGCGCAGCAGCGTCGTTGTTCTATGCACTTGCCTGCTACGCCGAGCGACGTGCGTTGACGGCTGCTTTCATGGGCGGCTTCGCAGGCTCCCTCGTCTACCTGCTGTCGCAGACGCTCAATGTGGGTCCGATCATCGCGTCGGCCATCGCCGCTGTCGTCGTCGGGTTCGCGGGTGGTCTGCTTGCCCGTCGTGCGCTCATTCCGCCGTTGATCGTCGCCGTTGCCGGGATCACGCCGTTGCTGCCAGGTCTCTCTCTGTATCGCGGTCTGTACGCGATCCTGAACGACCAATTGTTGCTGGGAATCAGCTCACTATTCGCGGCGTTCGGCGTCGGTTGCGGCCTGGCCGCCGGCGTGACCCTGGGCGAGTGGGGTGCCCGCACCCTGCGCCGGCCGCGCATCTTGGCGCGCACCGAGGAACTACTGCGCCCGACGCTTCGCCGCAAAGAAGAACCGCGCCGACCGACGGTTCGTCGGCGGCGCGGCACGGGTACTTCGTAACGCGAAGCTCAGGCCTCGGCGCTGGGGGTTCCTTCGGCAGAGGCGCGTGCAGCAGCGTCGGCTTCCATGGCCTCACGAAGGCTGCGCGGACGCATATCGGTCCAGTTCTTCTCGACGTACTCCAAGCATGCAGCGCGGGTGTCTTCACCGAAGACGACACGCCATCCCTGAGGGACCTCGGAGAACGTCGGCCACAGCGAATGCTGGTCTTCGTCGTTGACCAGCACGAAGAAGCGTCCGTCTTCGTCATCGAACGGGTTGGTACTCATCTCGCCTCACTCGTCGCGAACGTTTGTTTGGTAAGTCTGCACCGTGAGGTGCCACACGACCCTAGCAACGCAGGTCGGGCTGTGGTGCCGTCAGGCCTTCAGAAAGCCGAGCAATTCCGCATTGACTGCCTCGGGACGCTCGAGATATCCGTAGTGGCCGGCATCTGCGATTTCGACGTACCGGGCACCTGGAATGGCGTCCGCCAGCTCCTTGCCCAGGTAGGCGGGGATCATCCGATCGTCGGCGAACCCCACCGACAGGCACGGCACCGACACCCCCCGGTAAGCCGAAGTTCGATCGAAGTCGTCCTCCATCCCAAGCTGGGCACGCACTCCGGCCGAGGGCGAGGAGGCCGAGAACTCGAACAAATCCAGCCAATCGCGGGCACTGCGCCCGTCACGCAACGTCGCAGGCGACAGGTTCATCACTGCCGTCACCGCCGCCGAGTACGTGCCGGGGAGCTCGACCCGCTTGTCGTAGAGAGCCCGCTCACCGTGGGCCAGGGTCTTCTGAAACTCGTCCACTCTGGCGTGACCGGCGAGGAACACGGCCTTGCGCACCAGGTCAGGCCTGGCCAAGGCCAGCTCCTGCGCGACGCGTGAACCCATCGACGTGCCGACGACGAAGGCCTTCTCCTCGCCGTTGCGGACGAGTTCGATCAGGCCCGCGGTATCGGCGACCATGGATTCGATCGTGATGCCGTGAGTGCTCTCCGACGACGGCGCGATGCCGCGATTGTCGAACGTGCACACCCGATACCCCGCTGCTGTGAGAGCGGGCACCTGATGCAGCTCCCACACGCGTCCGGGGCTGCCGGTACCCATAACGAGAACCACCAGGTCTCCACTGCCTTTGACCTGGTAATTGATGTCGATGCCGTTGATCTTGGCGATAGGCATAGGTCTCCTCACTGCTGATGCGTTCGTCGGCGATCGTATCGTTCGGGACCGACACGGGGTTACTCGTACAGCCAGTGGGTACCTGCAGTTACATGACTGACGAGAACGTAGCGGGCGAAGCACGCAAGGGATTGCTCGACGGAATCAAGGGCAAAGCCAAAGAGGTCGTGGGCGCGGTGACCGGCAACGACTCATTGACTGCAGAGGGTCAGTTGCAGGCCGCCCAAGCGCGCGAGCGCAAGGAGGCGCACGCCACCGAGCGGGTAGCGGAGGCTCAGGCCACCGATGCCGGCGAGGAACTGGCCAACGTGCGCACAGCTGCCGAAAGCCGGCGTGAAGCTGCGGAGAAGAACGCCGCGGTGACCGAGGCCAACGCGGATCGCGTACGGGAGACCCAGGTGGCTGCGGCCGAGCAGAACAAGCGCGAGACCGTGGCGCAGGAGCGCGCAGCCGCGGAGGTGGACGCCACCGCCGAGCAGATCGAAGCCGACGAGGACAGGCGCATCGAGCAGGCCGCTGCGGACTCCGACGAAATGGTGGCCGCGCAGAAGCACCAGGAGGCACTTCGTCAAGCCGAGGCCGATCGCAAGAAGGCCGAAGAGCTCCGCAACCAAGCCTGAACCACTACCGCAAACCAGGAGTTTCGTTTCATGAGTGTCCTAGCCATACCGATGACCATTCTTCGCATTCAGTACAAGATCGCTCGAATCCCGTTGCAGCTCATCGAGACCAACGTGGTCGAGAAGATGAATGCGGAATCACCCGCCCGCCTGGTGTACGAGCACACACTCGGGTCCTTGGACCGCGCCGTCGGAAACCTCTTGGGCGACAAGAGCCTCGCGGATCGCGGCGAGACGTTGGTCGACAGCACCGAGAACCGAGCAGAGGCAGCTCGGTTGGACGCCGAGGCCCGCGCCAAGAAGGCCGCTGCGGACGACGAGCTGAAGGTGGCTCGCGAGACTGCAGAGAAAGATCGCCGAGCCGCCGACGCCGCTGCCCAGGAAGCAGCACGTGACGCTCGCCAGGAAGCAGAGCAGCGCAAGCGCGAGGCTGCTCAGGAAGCCGAGCGTGAAGCCGCCGCCAAGAAGAAGAAGGCCGACGAGCAGGCTGCGGCAGCGACAAAATCAGCCGAGGATCGCAAGAAGGCTCAGCAGGCTCAGGTCGACAAGCAGGAGAAGCTGGCCGCAGCGCCGTCCGAGGCCGAATTGGCCGAGGCTGCAGAGCGTTCCAAGGAAGCTGACGCCAAGAAAGACGAAGCAGAGCGCATCGAGAAGCTGTTCATCGCCGAGAAGAACAAGGACTGAGCTCTCAATTCACTCGAATTGACCTCTTGGTCAACCTCTTCCAGCCCCGCACCGTGTTCCCGGTGCGGGGCTGGTCTCGGTTCAGCTGGTTATGCGATGTGGGGGCCGGCTCGGGCGTGGGATTGCCGGGGTTGTCGGTACGGGTCGACGGTGGCCGGCGGTACGAACCACGGGTGGTTGTCTGCGCCGATGAACACTTCCCAGTCACTGTGGTGGATGAGTCGGTTGTGGAATCCGCACAGCAGGACGAGGTTGTTCATGTCGGTGGGGCCACCATCGGTCCAGTGCCAGATGTGGTGACCTTCGGTCCAGGCTGCGGGTTTCCCGCAACCGGGGAACGCGCACCCGTGATCGCGGGCGGTCAACGCGCGTTTCTGTTTCGCGGTGACGGTGCGGGCGGTGCGGGCCAGATTGATCGGGGAACCGTTCTCGTCCATGACGATCGCGGTGAGAAGACAATCGCAGGCCAGCTGCCGGGACGTCTCACGAGAGAGTGGTCCCATCCACGGCAGCCACCCGACGGTGGTGCCGTCACCGAACAAGTCCCTGTACGCGCGACGATCCGCGGTGGGGCCAGTAGCGCCGTCACGACCACTGCCACTGCCACTGCCACCCGCTGCAGCGCCGCGGAGGTCAGTGAGGTCACGCAGGCTGATGTGCAGGTTGACGTGCGGCTTCTCCCCGCCTTCGGTGGGCCGATTACTGGAGGCGAGGTAGCGGTCGAGGATGTGCCCGAATGCTTCGGCTCGACGCCTGGCGGGGCTGCGTTCGTCCTGGGTGCCGTCGGCGGCGGGTCGGGGTTCGGTCAACGGCGAGAGTGCGGCGAGGAGTTTTTCTCCGGTGATGGCGTCGAAGTCACCTTTGAGCGCCAGCCGCCCGTTCAAGGTCTTCGAGGCAAAGAGTTCGTTGCGGTCGGCGTCTTCGGGTGGCGGCTTCTTGCCACCGTAGGTGTCCTCGAGTTTGGTGATCGCTTCGCGGATGCGGTCGGTGCGTGCGCCGGGTCCGGTCGCAGCTTTGATCATGGCAGCGCGGGCGATGTCGCGACCCTCCTGTGGGAGGTTCTTGGGTGGGGTTTCGGCAAAGGTGAGGATCAACGCGGCATGGTCGACGGACATCACGCCGGTGTTGACGGCGTCGGCGATATCGGGGAAGTTCTTCAGTCCGCGGGCGAGGGCAACGATCTTGGTGGCTTTGCTGGGGGTGAGCAGGGTGGTGGAAGTCAACCACCCTGCGGGTCCGGGGAATCCGAGTTTCTCGCGGGCCACGCGAGTGTCGATTTCGGCGACGAGGGCGATGCGTCGGGCTTCCATCAACTGGATTTGGTGGGAGACATCAGCAGCGTCGGCGAGGAGTTCTGCCTCGCTCAGTTGCCAGATCTCCGTTGTCATGGACCAAGTGTATCGAACATGTGTTCGACTCGCAATGATAGTCAAATTGAAAACTATTGCCGTGCTTCATGATTCGAGATAAGCAACTTGTCGGTGAGCTGTGCTAGGCGAGTCGACCGCCGACCCTGAACGTCGCCCGGTATGCACTGGGCGAAACACCTAGCTCCGCGGCAAGCTGGTTTCTCAACGATGTGGCGGTGCCGAATCCAGTGTCGTGCGCGATGCGTTCGATGGTCAGGTCTGTGTTCTCGAGTAACTCTCGCGCTCGCTGCACCCGCTGCGCCCCGATCCAACGGGCCGGGGAGACACCGACTTCGGCCATGAATCGGCGGGAGAACGTCCGAACACTCATCGACTGCCGTCGCGCCAGGTCCTCCACCGACAGTGGCGCACCCAAATTACTCAGCGACCACTCCTGCGCGTCCGCCGTCGATGTGCCGTGCGTCCGCGGTACCGGGGTGTCGATGTACTGCGATTGACCGCCGCTGCGATGGGGTGGCACGACGGTTCCTCGGGCCACCCGATTGGCCAATGCCGCACCGAAATCCTGACGAATCATGTGCAGACACAGATCGATTCCCGATGCCTCCCCTGCGGCCGTCAGTATGTTGCCGTCCTCGGTATAGAGCACGTTCGGATCGAGCAGGACCGTCGGATACAGCTCGGCGAATCGGGAGGCCGACTTCCAGTGCGTGGTAGCCCGTTTGCCGTTGAGCAGCCCGGCCGCGGCGAGAACGAACGCGCCTGTGCAAATGGACGCCAATCTCTGATTCGTCACCACACGGAACAGGGGCGAGACTGCTGCGACGTCGGTCTCATAGTCGGCGTCGGAGGCCGGAACGATCACGGTATCGGCCTCGGCCACGGCGTCGAGCCCGCGTTCGACGAGTATCCGGACATCGGAGTCGGTCCTGATCAGACCTGGCACGTCAGTGCAGGTGACCACCTCGTACAACGGCTCGCCGGAATCTGATTGCGCCTGCCCGAACAGGCGGTGCACGATGCCCAACTCCATGGCGAGTAGGCCGTCGCGCACGTAGACAGCAATACGATGCGTCATGGCCGAATCCTGCCACGTGGCATTTCCTCTGGCGCTCCGACCAACCTCCCGGTTTACTGTTGACTCGGCGACGTGGACGACCGCGTCGTCCGATGCAGGCACTACGAACAGGAGCTGGCTCGAAAGATGAGGGAACAGCGCACGCTTTCGCCGATATTCGCGGCTCTGGTGATCGTCGGGGTTCTTGCCGTCCCACGGCTGGATCTGCCCTGGGCGGGAATTGCGGGTTGGGGACTGGCATTCGTCGCGGCAGCGGCCTGGCTCATCACAACACTGCGGCCGCGGCGCGCGAGCCGACACGGGTAGCCGCGCCACACAGATTGTGGCCGAAATCTTGCACAAGTTGTCATTTATGCCACTGTTGTCCGCAGGCCTACTGACCCAGGATCGAGTGCATGAACATCCTGTGGGTCTACGCCCATCCAGAAGCCCGCTCACTGAACGGCTCTCTGCGAGACGCAGCACTGAAGCGACTCCGCGCCGACGGCCATACCGTCGAGCAGTCGGATCTGTATGCGATGCAGTGGAATCCGGTGGTCACCGCTGAGGACTACGCCCACGATCCGACCGAGCGATTCCAGGTGGCGACCGCATCCAGCACAGCCCTCGCAGCCGGCACCCTCGCCCCGGAGATCGTCGCCGAGCAACAGAAGCTGCTGCGCGCCGACGCCGTTGTACTGCAGTTTCCGCTGTGGTGGTTCTCGATGCCCGCGATCATAAAGGGCTGGGTGGATCGCGTGTTCGTCGAGGGATTCGGATACGGCATCAGGACATCCGACGGCAGCACCCGGCGCTACGGCGACGGAATGCTCGCCGGAAAGCGTGCGATGGTCGTGGTCAGCATGGGCGGCAGCGAACACACCGTCTCCCCACGCGGCATCAACGGCGACCTGGACGAGATGCTGTACCCGATTCAGCACGGCATCCTGTTCTATACCGGCATGTCCGTCTTGCCTCCGATGCTCGTGGCGAGCGCCGACCGGATGGCCGAGTCCGATTACGCCGCAGCGGAATCGGAACTCCTCCAGCGAGTGAAGAGTCTGCACACCGAGGAGCCCATCCCCTACCGCACCCAGAACGGCGGCGACTACGACCGGCGATTCGTGCTGCGCGCCGAAGTCCAGGCCGGGGTCACCGGCATCCGAGTACACACCATCAGTTGATCAACCGAGAATGCGAGCGAGAAACGCACCGATGTTGTCTTCGACTGCAGCGGTGCGGGTCCCGACATCGAAGTCTTCCTTGAACTGCCGACCCAACGCCGGGGTCTTCTTCTTTCGCGCATAGAGCGAGCACGCGAGGTCCGAGCAGATGTAGGTACCCACAGTATTGCCACGCCTGCCGGATTCTCCGGCCTTCGCAGCAGCCATCAGCGAGACCCCGCCGTTGGCATGTGTGGTGAGGCAGATGCTGCACATCTGCGCCGTGCGCGGCCCTCCGGGCTTGTAGCGCAACGCGATTCCGCGCGGAGCGTCCCCGGAAGGCACGACGATGTAGCTTCTTCCGGCGAGCTTGGGATCCACCCAACCGAAGAAGTCGAGATCGTCCCACGGTACTGCGTCGAAAGCCTCGGGAAGGGTGACCCGCTTGGCGTCGCCCTTGGACGAATTGACGAACGACGACCTGATGTCGCGTTCGGAGATGGGTTCCATGTCACTGCCTCCAGTGCTGTAAGAGTGTGTCGATTCCGTCGAGGATGCGTGCCCAGGACTGCTGCGAGTCGGGTGCACTGTGAGCGAACGAGCCCGACGCGTCCAGGCTGGCATAGCCGTGAAAGACACTGCCGAGCAATCGAACTGCGTGGACCTGATCCTCTTCGCCCAGGTCGTACCCCCGGAGGATCGCCTTCATCATCGCCGAATGACGCACTCCCGCACTCGCAAGAGCGGTCTCGTGATCGAGCGGAAACTGCGTCGCCGCATAGCGACCGGGATGCTCACGCGAATAGTCGAGATATGCGTTCGCGACGGCAACCAACGCGTCCTTGCCTGCCCGGCCCGCGAGAGCCTCCGACACCCGGTCGGCGAGTTCCTCCAACGCCAGCAGCGCGATGCCGACGTTCAACTCGTGTGAGTTCTTCAGGTGCGAATACAGGCTCGCCACCTTGACGTCGAAGCGTCGCGCCAACTCGCTGGCAGTGACGCGATCGAAGCCGACCTCGTCGGCCAGATCCGCTCCTGCTGCCACGATGCGCTGCGCGGTCAATCCTGCGCGTGCCATGCCGGCCACCTCCTCTGTTCGAGAAGACCGTAGCCGAAACTAATACCTATAGGCAAATAGCTAAACCAATCAGCGACCCTGCCACGCCTCCCACAACTGTGCGTACCGTCCACCGGCCGCGACCAGCTCGTCGTGCGGACCCTGCTCCAGGATTTTTCCGTGTTCGAGCACCACTACGCGGTCGGCCGCAGCGGCCTGAGTCAGGCGATGCGCGACGATCAACGTACTGCGACCCTTCGTCGCGGCTTCGGCGGCAGCTTCGAGTTCTCGCGCACCGGAACTGCCCGCTTCCGCGGTGGCCTCGTCCAACACCGCGACGGCCGGGTCGGCGAGAACCAGTCGCGCCAAGGCCAATTGCTGCGATTGTGCCGCGGTCAACTGGTGCCCGCCCTCACCGACGGCGGTATCGAGTCCGTCTTCGAGCGCCTCGACCCACCCCCACGCGCCGACGGTCCGCAACGCGGCTTCGACGTCGGCGCGTTCGGCGTCCGGCGCAGCCAACCGCACGTCGTCGATCAACCGGCCGGCGAAGACATGCACTTCCTGACTGACGATTGCGATGTGTCGGCGCAAGCCCTCACTGCCCAGCGCGTCCAGCGTTGCGCCGCCGACGCGAACCGACCCGGACGTCGACGCGATCGAACCGGCCGCGATGGCCGCGATCGTCGATTTGCCGGCACCGGTGGACCCCACGAGCGCCACCGTCTCACCCGCAGCGACGCGCAGGTTCACTCCATGCAACACATCGTGACCCTCCTCGTACGCGTGCCGTAGATCGGTGACGTCCAGGGTGGCGTCGGCGGGCACGGAACCGTTGCCCACGGGTCGTTCGTCGGGAATGTCGACGACGCCGACCAGGCGGGCCAACGACGCACCGGCAGACTGGATATCGTCGAACGTGAACAGCAACGTACCGATCGGATTGAACAGGCGGTGGAACAGCAAGGCCGCGGCCGTCGTCTCACCGACGGTGACGTAATCGCCTCGTACGAGCAAGAACCCGGCCAGCAGGATCACCGACAGCCCTACGCATTCGGCACGGTTGCTGCGCGAGCCGAAGCGGGTGAAGAGTCGAAAGACCTCGAGGCCGATGTCTCGGGCCTTGGCCGACGACCGGTCGATGTCGCTCAGATGGGCCGACTCGAGTCCGTACGCGCGCACCGTCTTTGCGCCCTGCATGCTGCTGACGAACGACTGCGCACGCTCGCCCATCGCGACGCGTTCGGCCGCATACAGCGGAGCCGACCGCGGCAGATACCACCGCAGCGCCAGCACGTACATCGGCAGTGCCACCAGTCCGGCGAGGCCGAGACGCCAGTCGATTCCCAGCATTGTGATCATGCTCAGGCACACGAGCAGGAATGCTCCGACGAGCTGCGGGATCACTTCACCGATCGACTTCGCCATCACTGCGACGTCGTCGCCAACCCGAGAGAGCAAGTCGCCCTTGCCTACTCGTTCCAACGTCGCCACCGGCAGATGCAGAGCGCGACGGACGACGGCTTCGCGCAGCGAGGCCAGGATTCCCTCGCCGAGTGTGCTGATCAGATAGCCGCTGAATCCGGTGACGATTCCGCCGATCACCGCAGCTACCGAGATCACCACGACGACGCCGATGATCGTCGAGGTGTCGGCTCCGTCCCGGACACGGTCGACCAGCACACCGAGCACGTACACCGGCACCAGCGACATCCCTGCGGCAATCGCGCCGAGGAGCAGCGTCACCGCCGTTCGCGCCTTGCGCAGTCGCAGCTGTTCCAGCAGCCACTTCCCGGACCGTGCCCCGGTCGCGATCGGAAGTAGTTCGGGGGTCGTCATCGCAGCACCGTGTCCTTGTACTGCGCGTCCGAGGACGCGAGATCGTGGTGCGTTCCCTCGGCGACGACGCATCCGCCGTCGACGACCAGCACGCGATGGGTCACCGACAACAGCGCAGGGCTGGTGGTGATGAGGATCGTCGTCTGCGCCGTGCTACCTGCGTGCCGCAGCTCGGCGACACCGCGGGCTATGGCGTGTTCGGTGACGGCGTCGACGGCCGTCGTGGGGTCGTGCAGCACCAGCACCGGGGCATCGACCGACAGCGCCCGGGCCAAGGCGACTCGCTGGCGTTGTCCGCCGGACAGGCTCGCTCCGCGGTCGGTGACGGCGTGGTCGAGGCCGGCTTCGTGCAGTTCCACGACGTCAGTGGCCGCGGAGGCCTGCAGTACTCGGTCGAGTTCGGCCTCGGGCCGCTCGCGTCCGGCGGTGACGTTGCTGCGGACGGTGCCGGCGAAGAGGTCGGTCAGGTGCGGCTCGACGAGAACGGTCTCGCGGGCGCGTCGGAGATCGATCTGCCCCGTCGGGATGCCACCGATACGCACCGTTCCGGTGTAATCGGACTCGGAGATCTGGCCGGACAGCAGAGCGGCGATCGCTTCGCCGTCCTGCGGCCGATAGCAGACCACGCCGAGCATCTCGCCCGGCGCAGCCCGGAAGGCGAGGCCGTCGAGCGATCGGAACCGAACGTCGTCGACGGCAAGGTCGGTGCCTATCGGATCCGCGGACTCCGACTGCGGTAGAACGTGTTCCGCGCCGAGCACGAGGGCAAGCCGATCAGCGGATCCGCGCACCATCGCCACCACACCGGGAATCTTCGACAACCCGGTGAGAGGTTCGATGACGAACTGGGACAAGCCGATGACGGTGATCAGCTCGCCGACCGATATACGGCCTTGCAACGCGAACCACCCTGCGGTTCCTGCGATTCCGACGGCCAGTAGCGCGTTGATCGCCGCCGCGAGGCCCTGATAGACGTTGTTGGCGCGGGCCAGCTTCAGCGTTGCCGCCAATGCCGTTCGGCTCGACGTCACGAATCGCTCGGTCGCGGCATTCTCGGCACCGATACCGCGCAGGGGCCGTACTCCGCTGACCAGATCGGTGGCCATCCCCGATACCCCTGCGATCTCGGCCTGCTGCGCGGTGGCCGCACGAGTGAGCAGTGGAGCGAGGCGCTGCAGCGCGATCAGGATCACGGGCGTGCCGATCACGACGGCCAGGCCGAGCGGAATATCGATGACCAGCAATGCCACCGCCGACGCCACGACCGCCACGACGGACGCGAAGACTCGCGCGATGAGATCGAGGATCCACGACTCCTTCTCGGCGTCCGACGTCGACACCGTCAGCAGCTCCCCCGCCGACAGCTCGGTCCGCAGTCCGCGGGGATCGAGGACGCGTCCGGCAACCTCGATACGCACCAGGTACGCCTCCCGCTCGATCGCGACGACGATGATGCGAGCACCGATGCGCCACGCGTACGACAGCGTGACGAACAGGGCCGCGAGCCCGATCAGCGAGACGATCATCGCCGTGACGTCGCCGGTGTCGATGGCCCGCGAGACGATGAGACCGATGGCCACCGGGACCATCGTTTCGCACAGTTGATGTACCCCGAACAGCATCGACGAGCCGATCAAGCGAGCGCGATGGCGTCGTACCGTGCGGCGCAGAATCGCGGAGCCGGTGGCTGGAGGAGGGCCCTCCACCACCGTTCGAGCAGGGCGGAGCGGCACAGAATCGGTCATTTGTTGCAGCCTAAGGTATCGGGAACTGGCGATGGGGTGCCACATTTACATAGAGTCGTGGCCAGGAACACCACGTAAGTCCAGCAGAGAGTACGGAGAACACCATGCCTGCCAAGACCTCCACCGACAACGACATCGCCGACGAAGACATCGTCCCACTCGAGTACGAGACGGCCAGCCAGGCTCAGCGCGTCGTCGCCGCCTACGCGACCGATGCCGACGAATGCCGCATGTTGTTGTCGATGCTGGGTATAGACCCCGTAGCGAAGACCGACTGACAGGTTTTCGCAGGGCTGTTTTCCCCAGAGATCTACAAGCGGATTGGACAGTTGTGGCTGACGCCTCGCAGGGTTCGGATTTTGTCGTCGTAGCCAACAGGTTGCCCGTCGATCTGGAAAAGCTTCCGGACGGAAGCACGCGATGGAAGCGAAGCCCCGGCGGGTTGGTCACCGCCCTCGAGCCGATCCTGCGCGCCAACAAGGGTGCCTGGGTGGGATGGGTCGGCGTGTCCGACGTCGACGTCGAGCCGTTCGTCGAGGACGACCTGCAGCTGCGACCGGTCCCGATCAGCGAGAAGGAGTACACCCAGTACTACGAGGGGTTCTCCAACGCCACCCTGTGGCCGCTCTACCACGACGTCATCGTCAAACCGGAGTACGACCGCGACTGGTGGAACGCCTACGTCGAGGTCAATCGCCGCTTTGCCGAAAAGACGTCCGAGGCGGCGGCACAGGGCGCGACGGTCTGGATCCAGGACTACCAGCTCCAGCTCGTCCCGAAGATGCTTCGTATGCTGCGCCCCGATCTGACCATCGGGTTCTTCCTGCACATCCCGTTTCCGCCGATCGAGCTGTTCATGCAGATGCCGTGGCGCACCGAGATCGTCGAAGGACTCCTCGGTGCCGACCTCATCGGGTTCCATCTGTCCGGCGGCGCACAGAACTTCCTCTACCTTGCCCGACGCCTCGCCGGGGGAACCACGTCCCGCGGAACCGTCGGAGTGCGGTCCAAGCTCGGCGTCGTGCAGGTCGGCTTCCGGACCGTGCGTGTCGGGGCCTTCCCCATCTCCATCGACTCGGGCGACCTCGACACCAAGTCTCGCTCCAAGGCCGTCCGTGATCGTGCGAAGCAACTCCGCAAGGACCTGGGAAACCCGAAGCGCATCATGCTCGGCGTCGATCGACTCGATTACACCAAGGGAATCGACGTCCGGCTCAACGCTTTCCGCGAGTTGCTCGAAGAGGGCCGCGTCGACCCCGCCGAGAACGTCATCGTGCAGTTGGCCACGCCCAGCCGGGAACGCGTCGAAAGTTACGTAGCGATGCGCGGCGAGATCGAGCAGCAGGTGGGCCGGATCAACGGCGAATACGGCCAGGTGGGGCATCCGGTGGTGCACTACCTGCACCGACCGATCCCCCGCGACGACCTGCTGGCCTACTTCGTCGCCGCCGACGTCATGCTGGTCACCCCGTTGCGCGACGGCATGAATCTCGTTGCCAAGGAGTATGTGGCCTGCCGCAGCGATCTCGGTGGCGCGTTGGTGCTCAGCGAATTCACCGGTGCGGCAGCCGAACTGCGCCAGGCGTACCTGTGCAATCCACACGACCTGGACAGCGTGAAGGACGCCATCATCGGCGCGCTCGAGCAGGAACCCGAGGCAGGAAAGCGACACATGCGCGCCATGCGCAGGCAGGTTCTCGCCCACGACGTCGACCGCTGGGCCCGCTCCTTCCTGACCGCACTCGCCCAACCTGCGGAAGGCTCGAACCCCACGCAGCGATAAATCGCTTTCCTTCCGACCGTCGACGGCTGTAACTTTGCCGTCGACGGTTTCTTTTCATGTATCGAGTTCATGCGTTTTCACGTGAGGAGGTGGGCATCGTGGCCACCTGGACGACAGCACCCCCGAACCCTCGTTCCTCCTCCCCGAAGGATCTCGCATGTCTCCACTCGACCATTACGGTCTCGATCAGCACTGGCTGACCGAACTCGAAAACCATTCTAGGAACACAATTCTCGCCCGCGTCGTACGCGTCGACCGCGGTGAGTTCGACGCCGTCACCGACAGCGGCATCGTCCGAGGCACCGGCAGCAGTACCTGCACCGGGGATTGGGTGACACTGGCCGAGAACTCGTTCCGGCTGATCGCCATCCTCCCCCGCCGGACGGCCATCGAACGCGCCTCCGCCGGATCCACCTCCGAGACACAGGTTCTCGGAGCCAACGTCGATACCGTCGTGGTCACCGTCGCGTCGGACACGGCCCTCGACCTCGGTCGCGTCGAGCGCTACATCACCCTCGCCTGGGGCAGCGGCGGCGTCCCCGTTCTCGCGATCACCAAGAACGACAGCGGCAGTATCGACGAGGAACGAATACTGGCAGCCGCACCGGGTGTCACCGTGTGCAGCACGAGCGCTGTGTCGAACGGCGGAATCGACTCACTGACAGAACATCTGCGAGGCACGGTTGCACTGATCGGGCCGTCGGGATCCGGAAAGTCGACGCTCGGAAACGCTCTTCTGGGCGGCTCGACTTTCGCCACCGGTGCCACCCGCAGCGCCGACAGCAAGGGCAGGCACACAACGGTGCATCGGGAGTTGGTGCCGATTCCGTCGTCCGGCCTCGTTCTGCTGGATACCCCGGGCCTGCGGTCGGTGGGGATCCAGGGATCGGAAGACGCTGTGGCGAGCGCCTTTTCCGACATCGAAGAGCTGGCCGCACTGTGCCGGTTCGGTGACTGTGCACACGAACACGAGCCCGGATGCGCAGTGCTTGCCGCCGTCGACGCGGGCGAGCTCACCGAACGCAGACTCGGCAACTACCGAAAGCTGCTGCGGGAGAACGCCTGGGCCACCTCGAGGCACGACGTTCGAACTCGCAGCGAGAAGTTGCGCGAGTACAAGCAGATCTCGAAGTCACTACGTCGGAAATACGCAGCCGACGGTAGAGGGAGGTAGGTCAGCCCTCGTCGAACAGTGAGGGACTGTCGGTCTCCGCCTCGGCCTGCCGAGCCGAACCTTCACTGCTCGACGCCTTGCGTACCACCTCGACCGTGGTGGTGCGCACCGACAACCGATGCCCGTCGTGGTGTTCGAGCAACGCCAAACCCTGACGAATCTCGAGCACCTTCCACGGGCCGGCGTGCCCGGACGCCTGAACCAGGTCGCCTGGTGCGATCTCGGAAGCCACTGTTGTTCTCCATTCGGCGAGCGATCGGGTTCGAGCAAGTCTGTGACACACACCCTATCGGGCACGCACATGAGCACACTCACTTGCTCGGTGAACAAATTAGGAGTACTCATGTAATAGTTATAGATATACAAGCATTATCGCGGAGGTGAACGTGGCCGAGTTGACTCGACGACACCGGTATCTCGTGCTCGGCATCTGCTGCCTGAGCCTGTTTCTCGTCAGTACAGACAACACGATCGTCAACGTTGCACTGCCGTCGATGCGCGCCGATCTGAACGCATCGGTATCGGGCCTCCAGTGGATCATCGACGCATACACGCTGGTCGTGGCCTCACTGCTGATGCTCGGCGGCTCGATGGCCGACAAGTTCGGACGCAAACGTTTCTTCCTGATCGGCACCGGAACGTTCGTACTCGGCTCCCTGCTGTGCAGCGTCGCACCGTCGCTCGGCTGGCTCGTCGCCTTCCGCATGCTGCAGGCCGTCGGCGGCTCGATGATGAATCCCGTCGCGATGTCGATCATCACCAATACCTTCACCGACCCGAAAGAGCGTGCCGGGGCCATCGGAATGTGGGGCGCTGTCGTCGGGATCTCGATGTCGGCGGGCCCCGCGCTCGGCGGCATCCTCGTCACCGGAGCCGGCTGGCAATCGATTTTCTGGATCAACGTCCCGGTCGGCATCTTCGCACTGGCGATGACGGTGAAGTTCGTCCCCGAATCCAAAGCCGAGCACGCGAGAAAGTTCGACCCGGCCGGTCAATTCCTCATCTTCGCGTTTCTCGCCTCGCTGGTGTTCACCATCATCGAAGGGCCGGCGAAGGGCTGGGGATCGCCGCTGATCGTGCTCACCGGTGCCATTGCCGTGGGTTCCCTCGTCGGCCTGCTGGTGGTCGAGTCGCGCATCGAGGAACCGCTGATCCAACTGAGGTTCTTCCGCAGCGCACCGTTCAGCGGAGCGACAGTGATCGCCGTGTGCGCGTTCGCTTCCCTGGGCGGATTTCTGTTCCTCAACACCCTGTACCTGCAGGACGTGCGCGGCTACTCCCCGCTGCATGCCGGTCTCTACACTCTGCCGATGGCCCTGATGACGCTGATCTTCGCGCCGATCTCCGGCCGCATCGTCGGCACCCTGGGGGCGCGCATTCCGCTGCTCGTTGCCGGAATCGGATTCGTGGCATCGGCGCTGATGCTCACCCGACTGACTCCGACGACGTCGTTCGCGTGGCTGGCGGTCGCATACGTGATCTTCGGAATGTCCTTCGGCATGGTCAATGCTCCGATCACCAACACCGCGGTGTCCGGAATGCCGCGCAGCCAGGCCGGAGTGGCATCCGCCATCGCGTCGACCAGCAGGCAGGTGGGTCAGTCGCTCGGCGTGGCCGTCGTCGGCTCCATCGTCACCGCGAGCATCGTCGGTGAGATCTCCGACGGTTTCACCGCCGCCGCCGTGCCCGCGTGGTTCGTCATCGCAGGCGCAGGCGTGGTCGTCACCGCGCTCGCCTTGGTCACCACCGGCCGGTGGGCCCGCTCGACCGCCGAGAACATCGGCCGTCCGGTACTCGTATGACCGCCGACGCAGCGCATGTCTGGCGCGAGATGCGCTCACTGATGCTAGAGAAACACGACACCCGACGGGCCGTCGCCGACGCCACCGGCATGAGCTTTCTGCGGGCCAAATTGCTCACCAAATTGCTCGCAGGTGATCGGACGGTGACCGAGCTGGCCGAGATTCTTGCGTCCGATGCGCCGTACGTCTCCCTCAACGTTCGCGAGCTCGAGAAGCGCGAATTGGTGGTGCGCACCGAAGATCCCGACGATCGCCGACGCCGCATCATCGGGCTCACCGATGCCGGCCGTCGCCTTGCCGAGAAAGCCAGAACAATCGCCGACGCCCCGCCGCCGGAATTCACGACGGTATCCGCTGCGGATCTGGCACATCTACGACGGATTCTGCAGCTGCCCTGATCTCGTGGGACAGCGCTTCAGCGGCGGATGGTCTCGGGCGGGGTTCCGCTCTCGACCAGGGCGCGCACGGTCGCCGCTTCCATTCCCGGGGATCCGCACAACAGAATTTGGCTGTCCAGGAATGGCCCCTGGGTGGCGACGACGTCGGCCATACTGCCTTCCCAACAGTGCTCGGGCTCGAAGAACGCGGTGGTGGAACCGATTTCGTCACGGATGCGGTCGTTCCATCGATCCGGAGCCCACGGCTCGTTCAGTTGATCGACGACGGGAACGACGGTCAACCACCGCAATTGCGACGCCATCAACCACAGCATGTCCCCGGCATACAGGTCGCGAGGCGATTTTCCGCCGACGAACAGCGTGACGTTGGGTGGCTGCTCCCAGCGCGTGAGATCGAGCAGAATTGCCCGCAACGGAGCGAGGCCGGTGCCGCCCGCGATCATCACGACGTCGCGACCCGAGTCGTCGACGTGCAGACCGCCTTTCGGATCGCTGATCTGCCACACATCCCCTGGCCGCGTCTCGTTGACGATCGACCCGCTCACCCATCCAGCGGGAACGGCCCGGACGTGAAATTCCAGTTTGCCGTCGAGCGAGGGCGGCAGCGCGGGTGAGTATCGCCGCGTCAGAGCTGAGTTCTGGGGAACTGTCACCGACACCGACTGGCCTGCCGTGAACGGAACCACGTCGCCCTCGAGTCTGATGACCGCGAGGTCGTTCCGAAGGCGGTGATACTGAACGACCGTCGAACTCCACGCCTGCATGCCGACCAGGATAGGGGTCGGGGGCGGGTGTCTCGCAACGCGCGTGAGGTTCGGCACCGCTGCCCCGCTCGACGTCGCAAACGCGCGCGCGTTTGCTGAACGCGCGCGAAATAGTGATCAAATCAGAGACGACAATGCGCGCACCTGACGAATGCGCGCGCGTTTGTGGGGATGTTCGCCCGGAACCCGCCGCTCTTCTCTCGCGGCTCGACTCAACCCCGGTGGGCCAGACCTGCCCGAGTTTCGCCACCGCCGCCCCGCTCGACCTCGCAAACGCGCGCGCGTTTGCTGAACGCGCGCGGAATAGTGAGCGAATCAGGCACGAATCTGCGCGCACCTGACGAATGCGCGCGCGTTTGCGAGGATATGCGAGGCAGAGACCCGCGAAGCGGCTCCGGTGGACTGGCTCGACTCAACCCCGGTGGGCCAGACCGGCGCGAGGTTCGCCACCGCCGCGCGGCTCGCAAACGCAAACGCGCGCGCGTTTGCTGAACGCGCGCGAAATAGCGAGCAAATCAGAGACGACAATGCGCGCACCTGACGAATGCGCGCGCGTTTGTGGGGATGCGCGCCCGGCACCCGCCGCCCTTCTCTCGCGGCTCGCTTCAACCCCGGTGGGCCAGACCGGCGCGAGGTTCGCCACCGCCGCGCGGCTCGCCGGCGCAAACGCGCGCGCGTTTGCTGGATGCGCGCGGAATAGTGACCGAACCGCTGACGAATCTGCGCGCACCTGACGAATGCGCGCGCGTTTGCTGGATGCGCGCGGAATAGTGACCGAACCGCTGACGAATCTGCGCGCACCTGACGAATGCGCGCGCGTTTGCGAGGATCTGAGCCCGCAAAGAGGCGGCGAACCTAGCGCTGGTGCTTCGGCTTCCAGACCACCAGGGCGTTGCGTTGAATCGGCACCAGGTCGCGGCGATAACTTGCGTGCACGGCTGCCAACTCCTGAGCCAGTTCGCTGATTCGCGACTGCAGAGCCTCGACCTGATTGGTGAGCTCGATGATGCGCTTGATGCCGGCGAGGTTGACGCCCTCGTCCTGCGAGAGTCGCTGCACTTCACGGAGCAGTGCGACGTCACGCGGGGAGTAGCGTCGCCCGCCGCCGGTGGTGCGATGCGGGGTGACCAGTCCGAGCCTGTCGTAGGTGCGCAGCGTCTGCGCGTGCATACCGGCCAGCTGTGCCGCGATGGAGATCACGAAAATCTGCGCGTCGGGATCAGCCTGTGCTCCACCGTTTTTCGGGGAACCGCCCTCGGGAGGGACCGACATCACACACCTGCCCACCCGGCCCGCGGGTCGAATCCGCTGGCCTTCTCGGCTTCCAGATAGTTCTTCAGAGCGTCGGTAGCAGCATCGTCCAGTTTCTGCGGGACGGCAACTTTGACGGTCACCATCAGGTCGCCGGTACCGGACTTCTTCGGGATACCGCGTCCACGCACCCGCAGCACTCGGCCGTCGACGGTTCCCGGTGGCACCTTCACTCCGACGCGCCCCTCGAGGGTGGGCACCGACAGCGTGGTGCCGAGCACCAGTTCGCCGTAGCTCACCGGCACGGTCACCGTCAGATCGTCGTTGTTGCGGCCGAACACCTTGTCGGGCTTGACCCGTACGGTCACGAACAGGTCGCCCGACGGCGCTCCGCGCAGACCCGCTTCGCCCTGACCGGCGAGCCGGACCTTCTGTCCGTCACTGATGCCGGCCGGTACCCGCACGGTGATGGTGCGGGTGCGGTTCTGCACTCCGGTTCCACGGCAATCGACGCACGGGTCGTCGATGATGGACCCGCTGCCGCGGCAGTCGTCGCACGGCTCACTGAAGCCGAACGCGCCTTGATTTCTGTTGACGACGCCTTGGCCGTTGCATTTGGGGCACACGCGCGGGCTGGTTCCGGGCTTCGCGCCGCTGCCGTGGCAGGTGGTGCACGAGGACGGGCTGGTCAACTTCAAGGGGACCGTAACGCCCTGTGCCGCTTCACGGAACTGCAGCGAGGTCTCGGTCTCGACGTCGCTTCCGCGTCGGGGCCGGTTGCTCTGCGGGCGCTGTTGCGCGCCACCGCGATTGAACAGGCCACCGAAGAGGTCGCCGATTCCGCCGTCGCCGCCACCCTGACCGAAGATGTCGCCGACGTCGAAGGTCTGGCCGCCACCGCCGAATCCGCCTGCGCCGGGCGAGAATCCACCGCCGCCGCGGCTACCGAACCCGCCCGAGGCGAACAGCCGTCGTGCTTCGTCGTATTCTTTGCGCTTGGCCGGGTCGGCGAGCACGGCGTGCGCCTCGCTGACCGCCTTGAACTTGTTCTCGGCCGAGGCGTTGCCGGGATTGGCATCGGGATGGTTGTCCCGGGCCAACTTTCGGTACGCCTTCTTGATTTCTTCTGCAGTCGCGCTGGAGGAAACGCCCAGCTCCTTGTAGAAGTCCTTCTCGATCCACTCCCGCTGGCTCACCGGGCGTTTCCTCCTCTCGCGCTACTTCTGTTTACTGCTCGTCGGACGCAGGTGCATCCGATTCTTGTGTTGCCGTGTCCTGACCAGCGCTGTCCACCACTCCGACCATCGCGGTCCGCAGAACGCGTTCGCCGAGCTTGTAGCCCGGACGCATCAACGTCCCGACGACGGGACTGCTGCCGTCGCCCTCGTGGGAGACGGCCTCGTGAATGGCCGGGTCGAAGGCGTCGCCCTCGGCTCCGAAGGTGGTCAGGCCGATGTTCGAGAACACCCCTGCCAACTTGTCTGCCACTGCCTTGAGCGGTCCGGTTTCGAGATCACCGTGCTGGCGAGCTCGCTCGAGGTCGTCGAGAACCGGGAGAAGCTGCGAGACGACGGACGCCTTCGCGTTCTCCGCTCCGGTCTGCTTCTCTCGGTCGGTGCGACGCCGGTAGTTGGCGTACTCCGCCGACACGCGCTGCAGATCTGCGGTGAGTTCGGCGACCTGCGTGTCACGCGGGTCTTCGACTACGTCTCCGTCGAAGGTCCCTTCGTCCACCGAGTCGGGCTGGGGCGCAGCCCCGGTGCCCACGAGGGGCTCCGGAACTGCGTCACCTTCCCGTACTTCACCGGTCTCGGGATCGATCTTTCGCTTGTCCACGAAAGTGACCGGTTCTTGCTCGGTGTTCTCCGACGTCACTTCTTGTCCGTGTCGTCGGCGGGCTCGTCGACAACCTCTGCGTCGACAACACCGTCGTCAGCGGCCTGCGCGCCACCCTCTGCGCCGCCCTGCTCCTTGGCCTGAGCCTCGTAGATGGCGGTGCCGAGAGCCTGCGACTCGGTCGAGAGCTTCTCCACGGCGGTCTTGACTGCCGAGATGTCGCTGCCCGCGAGAGCCGTCTTGGCGTCGGCGATGGCGGTTTCGACGCGTCCCTTGAGCTCGGCGTCGACCTTGTCCTCGTTGTCCTTGACGAACTTCTCCGTCTGGTGGACGAGGGACTCGGCCTGGTTGCGAACCTCGGCCTCTTCGCGACGAGCCTTGTCCTCGTCTGCGTGAGCTTCCGCGTCGGCGACCATGCGGTCGATCTCTTCCTTGGACAAGCCGGAGCCGTCCTGGATCTTGATCGTGTTTTCCTTGCCGGTGCCCTTGTCCTTGGCCGTGACGTGCACGATGCCGTTGGCGTCGATGTCGAAGGTGACCTCGATCTGCGGGACGCCGCGAGGAGCCGGGGGCAGCTCGGTCAGCTCGAACGAGCCGAGGAGCTTGTTGTGCGATGCGATCTCGCGCTCACCCTGGAAGACCTGGATCTGCACCGAGGGCTGATTGTCGTCAGCGGTGGTGAAGGTCTCGGAACGCTTCGTCGGGATGGTGGTGTTGCGCTCGATGAGCTTGGTCATGACGCCACCCTTGGTTTCGATACCGAGGGACAGCGGCGTGACGTCGAGGAGCAGAACGTCCTTGACCTCACCCTTGAGCACACCGGCCTGCAGTGCAGCACCGACGGCCACGACCTCGTCCGGGTTGACGCCCTTGTTGGGCTCGCGTCCACCGGACAGTTCCTTGACCAGCTCGGAGACGGCGGGCATACGCGTCGAACCACCGACGAGCACAACGTGGTCGATGTCCTTGACGGCGATGCCGGAGTCCTTGACCACTGCCTGGAACGGCGCACGGGTGCGGTCGAGCAGGTCGGAGGTGATCTTCTGGAACTCCGAGCGGCTGAGCTGCTCGTCGAGGAAGAGCGGGTTCTTGTCGCCGTCGACCGTGATGTACGGGAGGTTGATCGAGGTGCTCTGCCCGGAGGACAGTTCGATCTTCGCCTTCTCGGCGGCCTCACGCAGACGCTGCAGCGCCATCTTGTCCTTGGTCAGATCGATGCCGTTCTGAGCCTTGAACTTGTCGACGAGCCAGGTCACGATGCGCTCGTCCCAGTCGTCGCCACCGAGGTGGTTGTCGCCGGACGTCGCGCGAACCTCGACGACGCCGTCGCCGATTTCCAGCAGCGAGACGTCGAACGTGCCGCCACCGAGGTCGAACACGAGAATGGTCTGCTCGCTGTCGCCCTTGTCCAGGCCGTATGCGAGAGCTGCCGCGGTGGGCTCGTTGACGATGCGCAGGACGTTGAGGCCGGCGATCTGGCCGGCTTCCTTCGTGGCCTGACGCTGTGCGTCCTCGAAGTACGCGGGAACGGTGATGACCGCGTCGGTGATTTCCTCACCCAGGTAGGCCTCGGCGTCGCGCTTGAGCTTCTGCAGCGTGCGCGCGGAGATCTCCTGAGGGGTGTACTTCTTGCCGTCGATCTCCACGGTCCAGTCCGTGCCGACGTGGCGCTTCACGGAACGAATCGTGCGATCGACGTTGGTGACCGCCTGGTTCTTCGCGGGCTGGCCGACCAGCACTTCACCGTTCTTGGCGAAAGCGACGATCGACGGGGTGGTGCGTGATCCCTCGGAGTTGGCGACGACAACCGGTTCGCCGCCCTCGAGGACGGACACGACCGAGTTGGTGGTCCCGAGGTCGATACCGACCGCACGAGCCATAATGTTTCCTCCTGTTGTTGCGTGGATTCAGTCCCTGGGTGAGCGAACTCCGCTCAAGTTTGCACAACGCGATCTATCGCGTCAACTTCCAACTTGAGCCTCATCCACTCAAGGCTGCTGACCTGCACAACGGAGGGTGTGGCGAATTTGTTCCCCAAGGGAGCGGCTGCGCCGCATGTGCGCGGAAACTCGACCCCTGCTACGAGGTTCTGCGCACATGGGGCGAAGCCCCTCCACAGCAGTACGCCGCGACGATCAGCGGGGATCGTCGCGGCGCAGCGGGGAGAAAGTAGGGCGGACGGAATTACTCGGCAGGCTCCTCGGCCGGCGCGGGGATGCAGCTGTGGCTGAGCAGTCCGGCCGTGATGTTGTTCATGAAGTCGGCGTCGAGAGCGCTCGCGAAGGCCGCGGCACCGGCGGGACGAGCGACCCACTCACGATCGACCGACGGCACGGTGTACGTCGCCGACTCGCCTGCCTTGATGGTCGTCTCGGTGTTCTGACCCTGGACGCCCGGCAGTGCGCCGTAGTTGACGTTGACGTTCGAGGCGTCGTCCGCGCCGACGTTGTCGACCTTCACCTGCAATGCCACGACGCCACCCTCGGGGGCGTCCTTCACCGTGGTGTCGCAGACCGCGGACATGGCGACCACCAGGTCGGGGCTTTCGAGCACGACCGAGCCGAGCGGACCCACCGGCTCTTCCGGTTCGGCCGAGGCCATGGGCACGAGGACGACCGCACCGATGCCGGCGGCCAGGGCGGCCGTCGAGGCCAGGATCGATGTGCGGGCAAGACGTCGCATGGACAACTCCTGTAGCTGAGGGGATGTGACCCGTGAGTCTGATGTGACTGGAGGGGCAGTTGGTACTTGACTCACTATGGCCTATCGGAATCAGACATTCCACACCAGGCGGTCTCGATTCGATGACGTTCGCATATCGAAGGAAACGCCCCCGCCGAATGACATTCGTGTAGTTCGGCGTAGGTTTCACCGGTCGACCGGCAAGGTTTCGCCCGTCGAGGATCAGGGGAACCACAACCCTGCGGATCGGCCGCGCCCTACGTAGGGTTGAAGAAAAGCGAGGCTACGGAGGCACATGGATCCCGAAGTGCAGCACGAACCGAGCGAGATCACCTACGACGAGAAGTTCTACCCGGCTCGGCCGAAACCACTTCGCCCCTCGGTGCGCCGCGCCAATCGAAGCAACAGTCCCACTCCCGACAGCGAACCGGTTGCGTCGAACCCGGAGTACGTGGACTGGCTCACCGAACAGTCGATGCTGCGGGACGCCAAGCTGATTGCCGAGCAGCTCTCGGGCAAGGGCAGCATGTGGCAGAACCCGTATGCCGATCCCGATCCTCGCGCCGCCGTCGAGCGCGCACCGGTGTGGTTCACCGCTTACCCCATCTCGGTGATCAACGCTCCGCAGACGAGCTTTCTGAGCACCCTCGGCGACGAGAAGCTGTGGCAGGCATTCTCCGAAATCGGTGTCACCGCAGTGCATACCGGCCCCGTCAAGGTGGCAGGCGGCATTCACGGCTGGCGGCCGACCCCCTCGGTCGACGGCCACTTCGACCGCATCGGCATGCAGATCGACCCCGCATTCGGATCGGAAGAAGAGTTCCGACGCCTGTGCGTGGTGGCCTCGGCATACGACGGCATCGTCATCGACGACATCGTGCCCGGACACACCGGCAAGGGTGCGGACTTCCGCCTTGCCGAGATGGCCGTGGCCGATTACCCCGGCATCTATCACATGGTGGAGATCGAACCACAGGACTGGCACCTGCTGCCCCGAGTGCGCGCCGGAGCCGATTCGCAGAACATCGACGCGGAGGCCGAGGCAAATCTCGCTCGCGCCGGCTACATCATCGGCCAGCTGCAGCGAGTGATCTTCTACGAGCTCGGCGTGAAGGAAACCAACTGGAGCGCAACACCTCCCGTCGTCGGCATCGACGGCGTCGAGCGTCGTTGGGTGTACCTGCACTACTTCAAGGCCGGTCAGCCGTCGATCAACTGGCTCGACCCCTCGTTCGCCGGCATGCGACTGGTGATCGGCGACGCCTGCCACTCCATCGCAGACCTCGGCGCAGGCGCACTGCGCTTGGACGCCAACGGTTTTCTCGGTGTCGAGCGTCGAGCAGAAGGCCCGGGCTGGTCCGAGGGCCATCCCCTGTCCGAGGCCGCCAACCACCTGATCGCCAGCGTGGTGCGCAAGATGGGCGGGTTCACCTTCCAGGAGTTGAACCTCACGATCGACGACATCAAGGCCATGGGCACCAACGGTGCCGACCTGTCGTACGACTTCATCAACCGCCCCGCCTATCAGCATGCGCTGGTCATGGGGAACACCGAATTCCTCAGGCTCACCATGACTTTGGCGCGTGATCATGGAGTCGACACGGCATCTTTGGTGCATGCGCTGCAGAATCACGACGAGATGACGTTCGAGCTCATCCACTTCGCCACCCTGCATGCGGAGGACGAGTTCTCCTACGGCGGCGAGACGGTCAAGGGCTGCGACCTGGGCGATCGCATTCGCGGCGAACTGACCGATCGGCTCACCGGACGCTGGGCACCGTACAACCGGACGTTCACCACCAACGGAATCGCCTGCACCACAGCAAGTGTCATCACCGCATCGCTCGGTATTCGCGACCTCGACCGAATGGACGAGGCAGACATCGAGACGGTCAAGCGTGCCCACCTGCTGTTGGCGATGTACAACGCGTGGCAGCCGGGCGTGTTCGCCCTGTCGGGCTGGGATCTGCTGGGCATCCTGCCCATCGATGCCGCCGAGGTCGACGATCTCATTCGGGAAGGCGACACCCGGTGGATCAACCGCGGCGCTCACGATCTGATGGGATACTTCCCTGAGGCCGTGCGCTCGGAGTCCGGCATTCCGCGCGGACGCAGCCTCTACGGCTCGCTCCCCGAGCAGCTGGCCGACCCTCAGTCGTTCGCCCGCCAACTGGCGCGAATCATCGAGCTGCGCAAGCGGTTCGGTATCGCCACCGCCCAGCAGATCGACATTCCTACGGTCTCGCACAAGGGCCTGCTCGTGATGGTGCACGAACTCAGCCAGGGGACCATCCAGGCCACTGTGCTCAACTTCTCGTCCGAGGAGATCAGCGCAACCATTCAGTCCAAGCACCTGGTGCCCGGCACGTGCGCCATCGACGTGTACGACGACAACGAGATCGCAACCGTGGACGAGCTGAACAGCTTCCCGATGACACTGCGTCCGTACGAGGGCGTGGCGGTGGTGCTGCGCTGAGCGGAATCTCGCTCAGCTAGGGGGCGTCGGTCGGCGCGCCGAGGTTCTCGATCAAGTTCAACTGGGTCCCGTCCGGATCCACGAGAAACCCGACGCGTTGCCCCCAATGCTGAAGCCGCACAGGAGCTAGTCGAGGGCTACCGGACGGCCTCTCCACGACACCCGCAGCCTTGATCTTGCGATACAGCTCATCGACATCGTCCACACGGATACTGCACATGAACGAGCTGTCTTCGGGCTCGAGATCAGGAAACCGGAAGAACTCCAACCGAAGTGCGCCACGGCCGATAATCAGCCAACCATCGTCTCGGTAAGCCAGCTCGAACCCGAAACTGCCGTAGAACGCGAGCGTGTCATCGAAGTCGCGAGATGGCAGGTTCGGTACGGCATGGTCGGTCACGGCAGCCAAGCCTACGACCTCTCGGTCTACTTCGCAGCGGCCTTGCCGGTGCCTGTGCAGTTCCCCCGATAGACTGCTGCATCGTGGCCGAAGAACCGAACGATCCGACAGCGCACAGGCCCCGGCCTGCGCGTCCGCAACCGCCGCGGCCGGATGTAGTCGTCGAGCCTCTTCGGCCACGGCAGGAGCCCACTCACTCGGTTCTTCCGAAGATTGCGACCGGACTGTGGGTAGCGACGCTCGCAATCATCCTGCTGTTGGCGGCGGTCATCGCACTCAATTGGGAGTCCGTGCTGTCCGGTGTGGAAAATGCAGTCTCGCAGCAGGACTCGACGGCGAGTGCGGCCGACGTTCGCAACACCGCCTCGGCCACGCTGTTGTCCAGTGGTGCTGCATCGGCAGTACTCGTATTGCTCGGATTCGTCGCGCTGAACCTGCTGCGCGGCGCGGCGACGTCGTCCAAGGTCCTGATGGGCGCAGTCGGGATCTTGACCATCGGTGCGGCCATCACGTTCTCGACCTTCGTCTCCGACGCCCCCGCGCTGCTCGGCGGTGTTCTGCAGTGGGGACCGTTCGTCGTCGCAGCAGCGGCAGCCGCTGCCACCGTTGTCGCGCTACTCCCCCGGCGGTCCTCAGCCCGAAAAGACACGGGCCGATAAGACTCAGCCCATAAGATTCAGGCCAGTGAGGCGAGTATTCCCTCGGCGCTGCGCGCGGCGAGGGCGCACGAGCCAGAGGTGAACTGATCCAGCAGCGGGTGCTCGGACAACCCCCGCCACTTGTGTACTGCCGCCAACGCGACCTCGCGTTGCTGGGCGCGACCGGCATCGGCCGGCAGATTCAGGCGTTCGGTGGCGGAGATGCCGAACCCGCCGATGACGCGCTGCAGGTCCAGCAGGGCACCCTCCGGGAGTTTCGGTGTGGTGGAACGCAATCGGCCGAGCAGACGCAGTTCGGCAAAGCCGTGCACGTCCGCCAGCATCCGCCCGGCTTCGGTACGCAGGGCGTGCGATTCCGGTCGAAACTCCAGAATTCGTTGCAGCGCAACGAGAGCCGAATGCAGTTTCAGTTGGTCGGCCCGCTGACCGAACTGCACGTCGATCACCGAGCGCAGTTCGCTCAAGCCACTGCGTTCGACCAGATCGGCTGCAAGCGTCGGCGAATCGCGCACCCCCAACCGAATGAGAGTGACCGCCATCCGAATTCCGAACAAACCGAAGCGGTCGACGATGCTGGCCCGCAGCGCCGCGTCGACGGGGAGCGTGCTCTCGGGTCGCACGAAGCGATCGGCCGAGAGCATCGCCAACTGCAGATCCTCTGTCGGTACCGTCGCCAATGTCTCGAACGCAGCGAACTCGTTCTGCCGCAACGTTTCCGCGCCGAGTGCGAGCAGACCCGCAACCGGGACCACCGCCTGGCACAAACCGGTGGCCTCCAGCTCGGACGCGAACCTCGCGGCCACCTCCTTGGCCGACATCATCGCGTCCATCCGGCCCGAGCCGACCTCGTCGGCCCGCGAGACCACCCCGATCACGCCGAGGGGCCCGGAATCACCGCCCACGTGCGCGCCGATCTGCCCGAGAAACGACACGTCCGACGCGTTGAGCGTGCGCAGCAGGTAGACGACGGCGTCGGCTCCCGACGACGAGTTCTCGGGAGTGAGCATCGCGAGCGTGCGTGCCGAGACATCGCGCGAGAGCGACGACGTGCCGGGGGTGTCGATGATCGTCGTCTGCGCCAACGTGCTGGCGGGCCATTCGACGTCGAGGCGATCGACCTGCGCGGCCGTCAACGACCCCAGATCGAAGGTCAATCGGCCATCCCGTCGCTGCACCGGAACGTTCGCGGCCCGATCACCGTCGTACCAGGCCGTGACGGCGGGAGTGACGCCGTTGCGATACCACGTGACGACCTTGGTGCATTCGGTGGCGTCGGTCGGAGCAATGTCCTGCCCCACAAGCGAATTCAGCAGTGTCGATTTGCCGGCCTTGAGCGATCCCGCCAACGCCACCCGCAGCGGCTCGTCCAGGCGGTACAGACATTCGTCGAGCATCCACGAGGCTTCGGCGTCCCCCGCGTACGTCGATCGTGCAGCCGAGATCAGATCACGTGCCCGGTTCAGAGCCGTCACGCTCATACCGCGGTTTCCTTGACGAGAGCGATTGCCCGAGAGTTCAAATCGGCTGCCACTCGCAGGTCCTGCTCCAGCTGAGCAATGCGGGCGGCGCGGTCCGTGTTGTCGGCCGCGGCAGCTTCCTGCGCCGAGCGCAGGGACTCGTTCAGCGACCGCAGAGTCTGTTCGGCGATCGAGGTGAAGTGATCGCGCAGCACCCGCTGGATCTGCCGCAGCCGGTCCTTCGACTCCTTGCCGACCTGAAAGCTGACGTCGTCGGTGAAGCGGCGGATCGCCATCTTGGCCTCGGAACGACGTGCCTTGACGCGGTTTTCCTTGTCCTCCTTGTATGCCTTGGTGCCCAGCAGAACACCCGCGCCGATCGAGATCGGGTTGAGCAGACTCAACCCGACGAATGTGGTGATCAGACCGAACATGAGGACACCGCCGTAGGAGCCACGCATTCCCACGAGAACCTTCTGCGTGATACCGACACGACCGGATTCCAGCTCGGCCAACGACGAGACGGGTTCGAGAACGTTGTCCAGATCGCCGAGATCGAGATCCGGCAGCGCCGCAGCCCCGGAGGACGCGAAGTGCTCGGCCACCAACTCCGAGAGCCACAGTGCCCGCTCGTGCGCCCACACGAAGTTGTCGCCCACCGACGCGGCAATCTGCTCTTCGAGCCATTCGCCCAGTTGCGGCCAGTCCTTGCCCGGATCCCCCTCGTCGACGGTCTCTTCCGCCTCCCGGGTGACGCGGCGCAACCGGTCGCGTAGATCGTGATCGATATCGGACGCCAGATCGGCAATGCCGTCACCGAGCGTCTGCTGCCATTGGGACGAGCGCTTGTGCAGTTCTTCGGCAGCGGATTTGGCGCGCTGCAGACCGGCGACGGCCGCGGCCGCCCGCTCCGGATCCTTCAGCGCCGCAAGCTCACTGCCGAACGACAGAGACAGGTGCTCGGTGACCGAGCGAACGTCGAGTGAAACCGACGCGCGAGCCAGCACATCCGCGCGGGCCACCACGTCGTCGCGCAGAAACGCGTAGAGCTGCTGAAAACCGGACTCGGCGTTGAGCTCCTCGTCGTTCAAACGCAGTGCGTGAGAGCGCAACAGAGACGACACCGGGAGCATCTGCACCTCGAGGCCGCCGCGATCGAGGTGCCCACGATTGGCCTCGACGATCTGCCGCCAGTGCGGATACAGATCGATCTTGGTGATCAGTACGGCCACGGCCGGGCAGAGCCCTTGCACCTGCCGGAGAAAGGACAGTTCGGGCTCGGTGAATTCGCGGGAGGCGTCGGACACGACGAGCACTGCGTCGGCGGACGGAATGAGTCCCAATGTTCCTGCAGCGTGCGGATTTCCGTGCCCACCGACACCCGGTGTATCGACCAGCACCAGACCGTCGGCGAGCAGCGGACTCGGCACTCCGATGTCCAGCCGCAACACTTCACGACCCTGAGCTCGGGGACTCGCCGGGGTGACGGTCGTGACCTCGTCGGCCGGCACGTCGACGCGGATGGGCTCACTACCCGGATCTGCGAGAACCAGCTGCGCGGAGAAGCTCTCGGCGTTGGACACCACCGTCGGGATGGCCGTGGTCTCGTCGTCGCCGACCGAGCACACCGTCAGATTGAGCAGCGAATTCACGAACTGACTCTTGCCCTGCTTGAGCGGTCCGACCACGATGATGCGTCGGCGTGGATCCAGGACTCTCGACCGCGCCGCCTCGACCCGATCCACCAGGTCGGATCTTCCCGCCGATGTCGCCACCGCCGCGGTGCGATTCAACAGCTCGGCCAGCTCCGTTGTGTGCCCGTCCATACTCTCGCTTCACAACCCGTTCTCGTCGACGTCCCCACCAGAACTCTAGCGACGACACGGCCCCGAGTGTGACGAACACACTCGGGGCCGAGCACTGGTGTCGCTGACCGAATCAGGGGTGCAGCGGATCGATGTCGTGATCGACCGTCACTGCGTGGCCGAGAGAATCGGCTGCCGAGTCCACCGAGCCGTGCAGGCTGCCGTCGCTGAACAGACTCGAATCGCTCTCGGCCTGTCCGAAGACGTTGGAGTCGACACTCGACCAGCCCGTGCCGGACGCGGTTGCGCCGCCGTCGAAGGAGCTGGAGTGCTCGAACGATCCCGACGCTGCACCGTTCGCGGCCGAGGAAAGGCTGCCGCCTGCACTCGCCAGTCCCTCCGCACCGGATTCCAGACCACCGGTGACGCTGCCCGCTGCCTGGCCACCGATGTCGGCAGCGGAATCAAACCCGCCGCCCACGGACGCCGCAGCGTCGGCACCAGCATCCAAACCCGTACCAACTCCCCCACCCACGGTGGAGGCGATGCCTCCACCGAGCGACGCACCGGCGTCGAGTCCGCCGCCGACGTTCGAGGCGATCTCGCCGCCCACCGAGGTTCCCGCGTCGACCACTCCGCCTGCCGCACCTTCGAGGCCGCCTGCGACGGATCCTGCCGTATTCGCAGCTCCTTCGAGGCCTGCGCCTGCGGATGCTGCCGCATCGATTCCGGTGCTGATGCCACCGGTCACAGCTCCTTCGAGTCCGGCTCCGGCCTGAGCCGCGGCGTCGACGCTGCCGGAAACTCCGCCGGCAACCCCGCCTGCGAGACCGCCACCGAGGCTGCCGAGTCCGGCGAGGCCACCCGACAAGCCGGCTCCCGCGTCGCCCAAACCGGCAAGTCCGCCGGTCAGGCCCGCACCGGCATTCCCGACGGCTGCGAGCCCACCGGTGACATCCGCACCCACGTTTCCGACGGCTCCGAGGCCGCCGGCCACATCTGCGCCGACCTGGCCGAGTCCGGCCAGTCCGCCGGTCAGGCCCGCGCCTACGCCGCCGAGTCCGGCGAGCCCGCCGGTCAGGCCGGCACCCACGCCGCCCACTCCGGCCAGACCGCCCGACAGATCTGCGCCGACTCCGCCCACTCCGGCGAGTGCTGCGTCGACGGTTCCTGTGAGATCGGCTCCGGCGGCTACTGCTGTGTCGATCGCTCCGGACAGTCCTGCGCTCAGGTCGGCTCCGGCACCGAGTACGGCTCCGAGGTCGAGGGCTGCGCCGGTGTCGAGCACTGTGTCGAGTGCGGTGCCGAGCTGGGCTCCGGCGGTGCCGCCGACGCCGAATGCGGCTCCGAGGAGGCCCTCGAGGTTCCCGGCAACTCCACCGGCACCGGCGACTCCACCGGCCAGGCCACCTGCAAGTCCGCCGGCGATGTCGCCGCCGATGCCGGCACCTGCGCCGAGGACTCCCTCCACTGCGGTGTCGAGGGCAGCGGTCAGGCCGCCGATCGCGCTGGTGTCGAGGTCCAGTGCCGTTCCGAGTGCGCCGCCGACGACCGCGCCGACGCTGCCGCCCGCAGCCAGCAGGGCGTCGACGTCCAGGTCTGCGAGCGCACCGGCGTCGAGGACGGCTCCGAGTGCGGTTCCGATGGATCCCGCGATGGCACCGTCGGCTGCGAACAGCCCACCGAGGCTGGCGCCGACGCCACCCGCGATGTCGCCGACCAGTGCGCCACCGGCACCGAGTGCTCCGTCCAGGGCTGCACCGACATCGGTCGTCAGATCTGCACCGATGGTGCCGAGGCCTGCCAGTGCGCCGCCGATGCCCGCGGTCAGAGCGGCACCGAGGTCACCTGCGATGTCGAGGCCGGCTCCGGCACCGAGGACGGCGTCGAAGACGCCACCGAGCGCCGTGCCGAGCTCGGCTCCGACGGTTCCGCCGACTCCGAAGATCGCGCCGAGCGCGCCGCTCAGTCCACCCTGGATGTCGGCCAGTGCGCCGAGGTCGACGGCACCGGTCGCGCCGAGGGCGGCGTCGAGGGCGGCCTGCAGTTGTGCAGTGATGTCGCCGCCGATCGCTCCCCCGATGCCCGCGCCTGCTCCGAGAAGACCGGTCAACGCAGCGCCGAGTCCGACGGTTCCGCCGAGCAGGCCGTCGAGGTCCAGATCCAGACCTCCACCGACACCGCCGCCGATTCCGCCACCGATGCCTGCACCTGCGCCGATCAAGGCGTCGAGGGCACCACCGAATGCAGCGCCGAGCTCCACGCCGATCTGGCCACCGACCGCCAGCGCGGCGGCGAGGGCTGCCTGCAGAGACGCGGCGATCTCACCCGTCACGTCGATTCCGCCGGTCAGGCTGCCGCCTGCAGCCAGTCCGCCGCCGGCGACTGCGCCTGCAGCCAGTCCGAGTCCGGCCGACAATCCGCCGCCGAGGCTCGCGCCTCCGGCGAGTGCGCCCTCGAGGCCTGCCGATCCGCCTGCACCCAAGATGGCCGACAGCTGGCTGCCCGCTCCTGCGAACAGACCCGACTCGGCGACCAGGGGTGCCACGGCGACGATGTCTGCGTGGGTCACGTCGCCGAGGCCGGCAGCGGCCAGCGTCGTCTCGGGGTTGGCGCAGTAGGCCGCTGCGGCCTGGTCGTCGCGCAGCAGGCTGAGGATGAAATCGAGTACGGCGTTGGTAGCCATCTGGGTCTCCTTGACGAGTGGTGCTTCGTGGTTGATCACAAAGCTATGCATCGGAGAGCCCCCGCCCAACGGGGCCGATCCCCCTACTACCCCGGGGGTCGCCAGGGGGCTGTCGTTAGGGGATCTGGGCGCTTTAGGGGATTTCACTCGTTTCGCGCTCTAACCTGCTGTGAGACGTAACGAACAACGAACCCAGTCCGACAGTGCGAGTGACGGCAGTACCACTGACGGCTGGGGCGAGATGAAGGCGGCGACACCACTATGAACGGCAAGAGTGCAGCCTGCGGAACGACAGGGACAGGGCTCGGCATACGTATCGGTTCGGTGACAGCGGCTGCTGCACTCGACACCGACCCCGTGACCTCGGTGGTCAAGCGCTCGGCACTCGATCTTCGCCCCGGCGCGGCCCCGAGCCTGGCCGAGCTGTGGGACCGATCGGCCCGCCACCTGATCAGCGGATTCGCCGACCGAGTGGGCGACCCGGTGGAACTCATCGACGACGACGGCCGCAGTCACCGCGCCGAGGATCTGTACGCCACAGCCGCTCGCGCACTCGTGGCCGAGGTCTCCGCCGGAGCCGATTCCGCCCCGACGGTCGTCGTCACCCACCCCACCCGCTGGACGGCGTACACAGCCGAGGCCCTCGGCGAGGCATTGGACCGCGCCGGCCTGGCCGATGTCACGCTGGTACCCGACTCCGTTGCCACGATGCGCTGGCTCGAGGTGACCCGCGGAACACAGTCCGACGGCCTCGCCGTCATCTACGACCTGGGTGCCAGCGCCCTCGACGTGACCCTGATCCGGACCGGCACCGACGCCGGAGTCGTCGGCAGCGGCGTCCATTCGCAGGAATTCGGCGGTGCGCAGTTCGATCACGCGATCATGCAGTACGTCCTCGATACCGTCTCGGGAAGTCAGTCGTTCGAGTTCGATCCGTTCGACCCCGACACCGTGGGTGCGCTGGTGGAATTGCGAGCCCGGTGTGGCCAGGCCAAGGAACAACTCTCCTACGACACGTCCACCTCGCTCACCGTCGACCTGCCCGGCCTGCACACCGAGGTTCGCCTGGTGCGCTCCGAGATCGAAGAGCTGGTACGCGCATCGCTGCTGGCATCCGTGGGGGTCGTTCGGGACGCCGTGGCCGCCGCAGGACTCGAGGTCACCGACATCGACCAGGTGGTGCTCGTCGGCGGCAGCTCGGCCATCCCCCTCGTTGCCGAACTCATCTCGTCCGAACTGCGCGCCCCCGTAGTAGCCGGACCTCGTCCGGAACTGACCGTCGCGATCGGAGCCGCGATACTCGGAAGCGACATCGCCGACGCCACCGCCGCAGAAGACGCAGCGTCCCTGGCTGCGGTCCCGACCGCGTCCGTGGCTACCGCTGCCGCCGCGCCGATGCCGCGCCCCACTCCGAGACCGGCACCGACGCCTACCGCCGTCGAATCCGACGCAGGCATGTCGGGCCGTAAGAAGGCCGGCCTCGTCGCCGGATCCGTGGTCGTCCTCGCGCTTCTCGCCGGCGGAGGCCTGTCGGTGGGTACAGCGTTGACCTCCGACAACACCGCTCCGGCCGAGTCCAACGCCGAGATCTCGAGCACACAAACACCGGGAACCACCTCCGCAGTTGCGGACGCCCAGCCCACGACGGCTGCTCCCGGCGAGAACGACGCTGCTGCAGTCGGATCCGAGGGCACCCCCACCACGGTCGTCAACGCCGACGGCACGGTGACGCAGATCGATCCGGCCACCGGAGCACCGGTTGCGGGATCCCCTGCCCCCGCCGCGGCCCCTGCCGACAACGGCGCAGCAACCGTGCCGACCATCCCGTCGGTCGCGGCCCCGACGGTTCCCAGCTACCAACCACCTGCTGTGCAGGTTCCGAGCGTGCAGGTTCCCAGCTACCAAGGCCCCAATCTCGGCGATGTCGGTCAAGGCCTCGGCGGAGTCGTCGGGGGAGTCGGTGACGGGCTCGGCGGTGCGGTCGGTGGCGTCGGCGACGGGCTCGGCGGAGTCGTCGGCGGCCTGACCGGCCGCTGAGTCGACCGTGATCAGCATCCGACCATCCCTCGTCGGCGTCGAACGCGCCGATCGTTTCGTCCGTGATGTCCTCGACACCACTGGTTTCCATGTTGTCGTCGGAGTGAACGGGTCCGGTCGTTCCGCTGTTCTCGACGCGATCGCGGCGTCGGTGGATCCGCATCCGGGCAGCATCGCCGATGCACCGTCCGGCTCGACGGTTCTCGTCGACGATGCGCATCTGCTGTCGGAGCAGAGGTTGGACGAGATCGCTGCGGCGGCGACTCGCTCGGACATCACACTGGTCGTGGCGACGGCTCCGCGCGAGTTCGACTCTCGCATCGAGAAGTTGATCGCGTCGGCCGGTTCCGGTCGACTGACTCTGGTTCCGCTGGACAAGTCATCGATCGCCGCACGAGCAGCCGCCACTGCACGGCCCATCTCTGCGGCACTGGCCAATGCGATCGCGAAGTCCACCGGGGGAATTCTTGCCGCCGTCGACGCGGCTCTTGCCGCGCTCGGCGCAGAACTCTCCGACCCGGCTCCCCTGCGAGTGGTTTCCGAAGCCGTTGCTGCACAGCATCGTCGGATGTTGCTCGACACCGCCGACGACACACGGGCACTGCTGCTCGCGGCTCGATTCGGTATCGCTCCCGAGCCCGCGACGGCCGCGCAGCTCGTCTCGCGCTCGAACGAGGTCGAATCTGTCGTCGACCTCGCCTGCAGCTCCGGCTTGCTCGACTCCACCGGCACGTTGATTCCGGCCGCCGAGGTTCCCTTGACCGAGCTGATCGGCGATCGGCGCTGCCGCGTCCTGCTCCATTCCGTCACCGACGTAGCAGCCCGATCCCGCCTGCTCGACGCCACCGCCGCGCGTGCGCTGGCGCAGCGAGGCGTCGTTCATGCCGGTCTGGCCGACTTTCTTGTGCAGCAAGCAGATTCGGCGTCTGTCGAGACTGCGGGCGCGCTGTACGACGCCGCCGTCGATGCCGGTTTCGATCCGCCGGCGCTCGCCGCCCGGCGGGCCGAGGTCGCGGCCGCCGCCGGCGATCTGGACGAGGCGGGGCGCTACGCCGATGAGATCCTCGACAGCGCCGCCGTCTGCGACTCCTCGGATCTGCGGACGGCTGTTCGAGTCTCGGCCTCGATTGCCGCACAGCGCGGAATGCTCTCCCGCAGCGCGCAATTGTTCGTCTGGCTCGGCGAGGATCGACTCGGGCCCGATGGGGTGTGGGCCGCTCTGTCCGCTGCCGCAGCCGGTGATCGCAGCGGCGCGGACCGGTCGATGACCGCCGTATCCGCGCTTGCGCCGACATCGAGCACTGCGTCGGGCACCTTACTGGTGGCCGGCGTCCTCGGGTCGATCGATTCTCGCAGTGCAGCCGAGTCGAGCGCTGCCGCACACTCGTTGATGCGCGCACTGTCGTTGACCGGCAATGTATCCGATCGTTCGTGTGCCACCGACACCGCCGCGGCCGTCGCGGCCCTTCATGCAGTGCACTGCGGCGACCTCGCTCGCGTCGATTCCATCCTGGCGCGGGCGCTGCCGGACCGGCGTCCAGGATCCGAGGCACACACCCGACTGATCCTCCTGGGGGCATGGGCGTCCATGCTGCGGGGCGATGCAACCGAGGCGAGCTCTACGCTCGATACACTCCGGATTCCGTTGTCCCACATGCGCAATCAGCTCTTCCTGCACGCGATCAGGGTGGGCCTGGCACGCAGATCGGGTGACGCAGGATCGCTGATGACGGCATGGACCGGTGCACAGAACGTCATCGCCGAATACTCCGCAGATCTGTTCGCACTACTACCTCTGGGCGAATTACTCTTGGCTGCAACCCGACTCGGCCAGGTCGACCGCGTCGAACATCTTGTGGGGCAGGCCTCCGATCTGCTCGCCGCGCTCGGAGATCCGCCCGTGTGGGCATCGGCGCTGCACTGGTATCAGGTTCAGGCGGCCATCGTGGCGCAGACTCCCGACGCGCTGGTGCCGCACGCCAAGGCTCTCGCGGCAGCCGCTCCCACCCACCCCTACAGCGCCGCCCTCGCCGCGGCCGGTCGCGCCTGGCTCGGCGTGTTGCAGGGCAGGCCCGACCCGACCGATGTGGAGAATTCGGCACGAACGCTGACCGCGTTCGGACTGCCCTGGGACGGAGCCCGATTGGCCAGCGAGGCGGCGCTGACCGTCAGCGATACCGCGACCGCAACCGCACTGCTGCACATCGCCAGGTCGCTGCGTCAAACCGGATCGCAGCCGCCCAACTCGCACCGACGCGACAGTTCGGGAACCACGCCGACACCGACGGGTTCGCTGAGCGAACGCGAGGCCGAGGTCGCCGAGTTGCTCGTGCTCGGAGTCACGTACCGCGAGGTGGGCAGCCGCCTCTACATCTCCCCGAAGACCGTCGAACATCATGTGGCTCGAATACGACGCAGACTCGGGGCCGAGTCTCGTTCCGAGCTCATCTCGATGCTGCGCGCTATGGGATACGGAGGCTCCACCAGCGCGGCGACCGGCACTGTAACTGTGTGAGGGCCCGAAGCGACATAACGACCGACCACCGGTAACCGATCAGAACAGGCAGCACCCCCATGACCGAGCAGCCCGGCAGTGTGAGGATCGGCACGCCGGACGTCGGCCTCTATCTGGACGACGAACGCGCCGTCGCCGCGGTGTCGCATCCCATTGCGCCCGGCCCGTCGCTGCACCTGGCGTCGCTGCACTCGACCGTGCTCAACACTTATCCCGACGGCACCGTCTCGCTCGGAGACGCACCCGACGAGAAGTCGGAGGCGTACACGCACTTCCTCGGCTCTCTTGCCGACGGCGTCGGCGTCACCGGCAGCAAGGGCACCGTCTTCCCGGCCGAGCAGCTGACGTCGATGGCCCTGTTGTGCCTGCTCACCGAGGTGGCGTCGTCGATCGATCTGCAACCCGGCGACCTCGCCGCGGCCGCCACCTACCCGGCCCGCTGGACGGCCGATCAGGTCTTCGCGTTGCGTTCGGCGATGAATGCGCACGGCCTCGCGCACGTGTCGCTGGTGGCCGAAGCGGAGGCGCTCGCTGCGTGGAATGCATCGGTACGAGCGACCCTCGAGAGCAGGGACACAGCCGTCGCCGCAGCGCGCGGTGCTGCGATTCTGGCCTCGGAATTCCCCGTCGACGCCGTCACCGAACGGATCGCGGTGCTGTCACCCACACGATCCGACCGTCGCCCTCTGTTCGCGGCGGCGGCGTTCGCCTCGGCGTTGATCGTCGGCGCGTCCCTGATCGCGCTGCAACTGGGGACCTCCACCGACACGACGGTGCCCACCATCGGCAACGCCCAGCTGATACCGCCGACGACGTCGTCCGGGGCCGGAGCCGGTGGCCCGATCGATTTCCCCACCGTCGTCGTGGAGCCGGCCGCCGAGATTGCCCCGGTCGCACCTCTTCCGCTGGAAACTACCGAAGACACGCGCCCGGCCGAAACCTCCGAGAACCCTCGAAGCAAGCCGGACCCGACCGAGATCGACACCCGCCCGGCGCTCGAAGCGCCCGAGACCAGAGACCCCGAAGAACCGCGTGAGACCGTCGATCCGGTCGAACCCGAACCGGAGGTCCCGGTCGAGGGACCGGGCGACGACACCGGCGAGACGACCGAACCGGATTCGACCGAACCACAAACCGTGACCGAGCAGGCACGTGACGCAGCGACAGAGGGAACTCGATGAGCGGTGCGGGGCATCTCGGAATCACCGTCGGCAACACCAGGTCGGTGGCGGTCCACCGCGTCCGCGCCGACGACGAGCCGACGGTCGTCGTAGTACCGACAACTCTGAGATTCGACGAGGACGGTCGCGCCCATCTCGGCGAACCCGCCGACACAGCGCCCTTCACCCGGTTCGTGGACCTGGTCGGTCAGCAGGAGGACCTCGAACCCGACGCCGCCGCGTACCGCGCCGAGGACTTGATGGCCAACGCGGCCAATTGCCTCGTCACCATGATGTCTTCGGCAACCGAGTCGGCCGACGCACCCGTCACGACCATGACGTACCCGACGCGATGGCCGCGCGAGAGCGTTGCGCTGCTGCGTGATGCCCTCGATCACGCCGGCCTCACCGCAATCGCACTGGTGCCCGACGCGAAGGCCGCCAGCACCTTCGCGCAGCGCAACCCCGGCACGGCCGCCACGGTGATCGACATCGGTGCCACCGGCACCGATGTCTCGACGTATCCCGGAGGCGGAACGGTTCGCACCACTGCCGTCAGCGGAGACGTGTTCACCGACGCACTGTTCGATCACGTGGTGACCGATCGCGAACACATCGATCTGTCCGACGCCGCAGTCCTGGCCGCCCTCACCGGCGTCGTTGCCTCCTGCGAGGCAGCCAAACATGCGCTCAGCACGGACGAGCAGGCCACCATCTCGGTCGATCTGCCGGGCCTGTCGCAGACCACGACCGTGACGCGAGCCGAGTTCGCAAACCTGGTCGCGCCTTCGGTCCGCACCCTCGACGTGCCGCAGACCGGCACCGTGGTGCTCACCGGAGGCAGCGCCGAACTGGAGTCGGTGGCGGCGGAGATTGCCGAACGGACGTCGGGCCGGCTGGTTGTCGAGCCACTCGCAGCGCCCCGAGGCGCACTGCTGCTGGCCGAGGTCGACGATGTCGACGGCAATTCTCTCGTCACCGGTGCCGCGCCGATCGTCACCCGCAACGACGGCACCGATTCGCTCGACACCGACGCCATTCCTGTTGTCCCGCTGGAGAAGTCCCTCGCATTCTCCGAGGCCCTGCCGGCGGTGGCACCGATGTTCGAGCCCTCGGAGTTCCGGTCCCACCCGGTCGAACCGGCCGAGGAGAACGCGTCGAACACCGGTGACGTGCCGGCTGTTCTTGCCCCGGCTGTCGCGTCGACCGAGGCCAAGAAGGAACGCAGCGAACGCTCGCGCACCATCACCACCGTCATTGCCGGTGCTGCGGCGGGCGTGGTGATCGTGCTGGCGATCGCGGCAGTCAGCGGCGTGTTCGGCAGTTCGCCGGCTCCGACGCCCCCGGCCGTCACCGACGCGGGCTCGCCGGTCGTCACCTCGACCCGCACGCCGTCGACCACTACCGTCACTCCCGCTCCAGCCGTCGTCGTGCCGGAGGAGGTCGACGAACCGACGTACGAGCCGTACACCCCGCCCCAACCCACACCGCAGCCTGCGCCGCCGCCGGCACCGATCCCCACGCCCCCGCCCGTGGTCGCCACCACAGTCCCGGTGCCGACCACGACCCCGGTGACGACCACCCCGGCCGCGACGACCACAACGACAGCTACCACCACCACGACGACAACCACAACGACGACGGCAGCTCAGCCCTGACCTGCGCAAACACTGGTTCAGCGACTGATGCCCTAGGGTGGGGCGCTGATACCAAGCACCCGATGAAGGGATTTCATGCGTAACACCGGGGCTCTGCGTGCTGCAGTGCTGTGCTCGACGGCTTTCCTACTGTTCGCTTCGTTCTCCGGAACAGCGGCCGCCGAGCCCGTCGTCCAATCTCCCGCCGATCGGCTTCCCGCAGAGCTTGTCGAGGCCGTGCAGCGCGATCTGAAGATCTCTCCGCAGGAGTATCTCGATCGAGCCGCTCGTGCGCAGGAACTGTCCGCCTACGCATCGGACTTCCGTGCCAGCCGCCCCGCCGATTTCGCCGGCGCATGGATCGGACCCGACGGCAACGCCGTAGTCGCCGTCACCTCCCCTGCCGCAGCACAGGCAGTGGCCAAGGACGGATATGCCACTGCTCAGTCACCCGTGTCGGCGGACGGGCTGGAGAAATCGCTCGCAGACCTCAACGGCTGGATCGCCGGCCTCCCCCGTGAGATCTCCGAGCAGATCAACGGAACGGCCATCGACTTCATCGACAACCAGGTGGTCATCGACCTGGTGAACAGCCCGATCGGTAGCGCGCTCAACCTGCCGACTCTGCTGGCCAACATCAAGGTCATCCTCTCCCCCGGCGGAAACAAGCCGGTCGACCCGACTCCCATGGGCGGCGACACCTATGTCACCAGCACCGGGCCCATCGCGGACGCTCCGACCACCGACATCAGCATCTGTTCGTTCGGATTCAACGCCGTCGACAAGTCCGGCGAAGCCGTCAACTTGACTGCGGGACACTGCAATCCGAACAAGGCCACCGGAGCCGGCGGTGCACCGGTGTACCTTCCCGACCCGGCGGACATTGCGCGCAGCACCCAGATCGGGTCGTTCGATCGGTCGAGCCTGGGCGCACAGGACGGCCTCGACTGGTCGGTGATCGCCCTGAACGACAGCGGCATTGCGTCCGGCCTCGACCGTCCCACCGTCCGCGGAGCCAACGGCAGCACCGTCACGATCACCGGAACCGCAGCACCCGTGATCGGAGCGCCGGTCTGCAAGTCCGGTCAGTCCTCGTCGTTCACGTGTGGCGTTGTTGCCGCCGACCGCGTCGAGACACAGCTCTACATGGAGGACGGCACCTCCCGCACGGTTCGTGGATTCGCCAGTACCGCGTGCACTCTGGCGGGCGACAGTGGCGGTGCCATCGTGACGGGAACACTCGCGCTCGGAATCACCAGCGGATCCAACAGCGGTGGCGCGCCCGATTGCAACGAGGCGAACCTGGCGTTGGCGCAGTACGGCGGCACCGCGAGCCTGGGCATTCCCATCGATCAGGTCGTCGACGCAACCGAATCCACCCTGCGAACCGAGTAAGCCGGTACGTCGACAGCTGCGCACCCCCTATAGTCGTGAACGGCATCACATCGCGGATGCCTTGGGGGAGGGGTTTCGATGCGTCGCCGTGCGCTGGGGTTGTCGATGGTTGCAGTGTCGTGCCTGATCACGATGGCGGTGTCTGCTCCTGTCGCCACTGCAGCGCCCATGGTGAACGCAGATCAGGTGCTGCCGCCCGAGTTGGCCGACGCCGTCGCCCGTGATCTTGCGCTGAATCCGCAACAGTTCCTCGACCGAGCCGACGCGGCTCGCCGGTTGGCGGAGTTCGCTTCCGCCGTCGGTTCCGAGGCTGTCACGGGTACTTGGCTCGATGCGGACGGTCGGCCTGTCGTCGCGGTCGCGGACGGCCCCACCTACGCCGAGGTGACCGACGCCGCATCGGCCAACGGATTCGTAACGGTCGCGCCCGGGATAGAGATCCCGCAGGGAGTGCGCGACGCCGTCGACCCGCTGCTGGAGTTGCTTCCCTTCGACCTCGCGCCCACTGCCGGTCCGATTCGCGCCAGTTCCTATCTCGGCGGAGACAGCTTCCTCGCGGGCACCCCGGCCGGCCTCGGTCTGCGTTGCTCACTCGGATTCAATGCCGTCGACCCGACGCGTGGTTCGGTCAACATCACTGCGGGCCATTGCGATCCGGGCGCAGCCGACACCGGTTCCGCAGCGTCGACCGGCGCGTATCCGATGTACGGGAGCCTCGTCGGATCGAAGTTCGGCTCGTTCTACCGAACCAGCCAGTCGCACAACGATTACGCCTTGATCGACATCGACGACGCCAACGTCGGAGAATTCGAGAGCAATGCGGTGCGAGTGCCCGGCTCGGGACCGCTGCACGTCACCGGAACGGTGAACCCCATCGTGGGTGCACCGGTCTGCAAGTCCGGTTCCAGAACCGGATTCAGTTGCGGCACAATCCTGTCCACGGGCCGCAGCGTCGCCATGGGTGAGGCCGCCATGGACCGTAGCTTCTCCACCTCCATCTGCGCCCTCCGCGGCGACAGCGGTGGACCGATCGTCAGCGGCACCCTCGCCGTCGGCATCGCCAGCGCATCGAACGTGGGCGATCAACCGTCCTGCGAAATCGCGATGGTGTTCAGCATGCTGCAGGGCCAGCGACCCGAGCTGTTCGCCACCCCCATCAACGATGTGTTGGCCGAGAACCCCGGTCTGACGGTTCGCACGTCGTAGCCGTACGCAGCGCACAAGAAACCCGCACCCTCGACGAGGATGCGGGTTCTTGTGTGGAACGTTTCTTACTTGGCGTACACCGTGGTGCCGGGTGCCGCATTCAGCGTGTTGATCAAGTCGATGCCCGCGACGACGAGAGTCGGGCCGCCGGCGACGATGGTGCCGATGATTCCCCCGACGGTTGCGGCGATCGGAATAGTCACAACCCCGCCGACACCCGCCAGTGGAAGACCAGCCAAGAAGCCGACACCCACACCGATAGCAGTACCGGTCAAGCCGCCGACCGCGGTCGCGATTCCGAGCTGCGAAGCGAAGTTCTGCTGAGCCGCGAGGTTCTCCTCGGGCGATGCGACGGTCGTGGCACCGATGCTGCGCGAGTTCGCCGAAGCCTTGGTGAAGTCGAGGTTCGGGATCAGGCGCAGGGTCTTGCCGTTGTCATCGACGTTCTGCTCGTACGGGAAGTTCAGTCCACCCAGGTTGAACGAGAGCGGGAGCGTCACGAGGATCTTGTCGGCGGCATCGAGGACGTCGACCGTCTTTCCGTCGTCGGCAACCTTGAAGACGCCCGCATCGATGGTGGTGACGATGGTGCGGTCTTCGAGCTCGACGGAGTAGTTCGTGTCGGGGGTCGTCGAACTGGAATCGGGCTGTGCGTAAGCGGTTCCGCTGGCCAGACCCATAGCCGCTGCTACGAGGGCCGAAGTGACGACCAGTTTGCTGAGTTTCATGTGGAGTTCTGTTCCGTTTCTGTGCATGGAGTGCTTGGCAGTACCGCTAGGCAACCGTCAAACGCAAAGTCACCCCGATGACCCTTTTGCGACTTTTGGTGCGACCGAAGTGTAGCGCACGAATCGTACCGTTCGTTGTCCTTTTGCAACTACTCCGACACCTATCAGTTACCAACTGTCACAAACATTTTCAGTTTCCGGTGCACACGGGGCCGTGGGGCCTCATCATGTCGCGAAAAATGTCGTTCGATCGGTCGAATACAGCCCGGAGAGAGACACCGGCTCCCACACGGAATCGGGCCCACCGTGGCGACGATTCGGCAACGCAACGGGCAGGTTAGGACTGCCTTCTAGACAGCACCTGAGAGGCCTACGCATAACGTGACCTACGAGACAACCTACTGACGAGTTCAGCCCGCCCGTCGGATGGCCTCATTTCGACGCCCACCAGCGTCGCTTGCCAGAACGATGCTAAGTTACCCATCAGTACAGTTCTAAAAGCTACTGGCGAGTAACTTAGACCGTCATCCTGATCGACGGGTTGAACCAGCGGTAGCTGTCCCAGCTGCCACCTACAGCGAAAGGCCACGACATGAACGCCCTGACGATCACGTTGGGCACAGTCGGTGCTCTGCTCAGCCTCGTGTGTTGGTTCGCCTTCATCCGCGGGGCCCTGCGCATGTTCAACATCGTGAGGCTGGGTCAGCCGGCACCCGACCGTTGGCGACCGATCGTCCCCCGCTTCAAGCAGATGATCATCGAGTTCGCCGCCCACACCAAGATGGTCAAGTTCCGTACCGTCGGCTGGGCGCACTGGCTGGTGATGATCGGCTTCATGGTCGGGTCCGTGTTCTGGTTCGAGGCCTACGGACAGACGTTCAACCCCGAGTTCCACTGGCCCATCGTCGGTGACACCGCGATCTACCACCTGATGGACGAGATTCTCGGGCTCGGCACGGTTATCGGCATCACCACGCTGATCATCATTCGCCAGCTCAACCACCCGCGGAAGCCCGAGCGTCAGTCGCGCTTCGCCGGCTCCGGGTTCAAGGCCGCCTACTTCGTCGAGGCCGTCGTGCTCATCGAGGGCCTGGGCATGGTGTTCGTCAAGGCGGGCAAGATCGCCACCTACGGACACTCGAACCCGTACACCGACTTCTTCACGATGCGCCTCGCCGAGCTGCTGCCGGCCAACTCCAACATGGTCTCGATCTTCGCCCTGATCAAATTGATGTCCGGCATGATCTGGCTCTACATCGTGGGCACCCGCATCAACTGGGGCGTCGCGTGGCACCGCTTCACCGCGTTCCCGAACATCTACTTCAAGCGCATGGACGACGGCACCGTCGCCCTCGGACCGGCCAAGCCGATGATGTCCGGCGGCAAGGTCCTGGAAATGGAAGAGGCCGATCCCGACGTCGACGCGTTCGGCGCAGGCAAGATCGAGGACTTCAGCTGGAAGGGCTGGCTCGACTTCACCACGTGCACCGAGTGCGGCCGCTGTCAGTCGCAGTGCCCCGCGTGGAACACCGGCAAGCCCCTCTCCCCCAAGCTGCTGATCATGTCGCTACGCGACCACAGCCACGCCAAGGCCCCGTACCTGCTGGCCGGCGGCAAGAAGGACATGGCCGGTGACGAGGTCGGACTCGTCGACTCCGAGGGCAACGTCGATCAGGCCAAGCTCGACGCCATCCCGCAGGCCGCCCGGGACGAGGCCGATCGCAAGCTCGTCGCCGACGCCATCGAGGGCGGCATCATCGACCCCGAGGTGCTGTGGAGCTGCACCACCTGTGGTGCCTGCGTCGAGCAGTGCCCGGTGGATATCGAGCACGTCGACCACATCATCGACATGCGCCGCTACCAGGTGCTCATCGAATCCGAGTTCCCGTCCGAGCTCGCAGGTCTGTTCAAGAACCTCGAGAACAAGGGCAACCCGTGGGGCCAGAACTCCAAGGACCGCCTCAACTGGATCAACGAGATGGACTTCGACATCCCGGTCTTCGGCCAGGACGCCGATTCGTTCCAGGACTACGAGTACCTCTTCTGGGTCGGCTGCGCCGGTGCCTACGAGGACCGCGCGAAGAAGACCACCAAGGCCGTTGCCGAGCTGCTCGCCACCGCAGGCGTGAAGTTCATGGTGCTCGGTGCCGATGAGACCTGCACCGGCGACTCCGCTCGCCGTGCGGGCAACGAGTTCCTGTTCCAGCAGCTCGCGATGCAGAACATCGAGACGCTGAACAATGTGTTCGACGGCGTCGAGCAGACCAAGCGCAAGATCGTCGTCACCTGCGCCCACTGCTTCAACGCACTCGGCAACGAGTACCCGCAGGTCGGCGGCGACTACGACGTGGTGCACCACACGCAGCTGCTCAACCGCCTCGTGCGCCAGAAGAAGCTGATCCCGGTGGCCTCGGTCAGCCAGGACATCACGTATCACGATCCGTGCTACCTCGGCCGTCACAACAAGGTCTACGACGCCCCGCGTGAGCTCATGGCCGCGTCGGGCTCCAACCTCAAGGAGATGCCGCGTCACGGTGAGCGGTCCATGTGCTGTGGTGCCGGTGGCGCTCGCATGTGGATGGAAGAGAACATCGGCAAGCGCATCAACATCGACCGGGTCGACGAGGCACTCGCGACCAACCCGAAGAAGATCGCCACAGGTTGCCCGTTCTGCCGTGTGATGCTCACCGACGGTGTCACTGCCCGGCAGGAAGGCGGCGCGCACGAAGGCGTCGAGGTTGTCGATGTCGCGCAGCTGATGCTCGAGTCGATCACCCGCGTCGAGTCCTCGGTGTTGGCCGAGAACATCAAGGTAATCCCCCGCGAGCGCACCCCTCAGGAGGAGCTGGACACCGAGAACGCAGCCGAGGTCGAAGAGGCCGAGCGCATCGCACCCGTCGAGGAGCCTGCGGAAGCGAAGTCCGCTCCGGCCGCGCCCGCTCCGAAGGCCGGCGGCGGTCTGAAGATGAAGGGTCTGGCCAAGGCACCAGGGGCGAAGGCACCCGGTTCGGCTGCCAAGACCGACACCGCCGAGCCTGACGCCGAAGGGGCTGCTCCCGCCGACGCTGCTCCGAAGCCGAAGGGTCTCGGAATGGCCGGAGGCAAGGCACCCGGTGGCAAGGGTCTGCAGATGAAGGGCAAGGCTCCCGGCGCGAAGGCGTCGGCACCTGCAGCTGCACCTGCCGATGCTCCCGCTGCGTCCGACGCACCCGCCACAGCCGAGGCTTCCGAGTCGACCCCCACCGTCAAGCCCAAGGGTCTGGCCGTGAAATCGGGATTCAAGAAGCCGGGAGCCAAGGCACCGGGCAAGCCCGCCGAAGCTGCACCGGCGGCTGCAGCGGCCCCGGAGACCTCGGGTGAATCCGCGGAATCCGGTGCTGCGGCAAGCGAATCCAAGCCGACCGTCCAGCCGAAGGGCCTGGCCGTGAAGTCCGGATTCAAGAAGCCGGGAGCCAAGACCGCGAGTGCCCCTGCGGCGAAAGCTCCGGCTGCCGAGGCACCTGCTGCTGAGGTATCTGCTTCCGAGGCACCAGCTGCTGAGGCCGCGACCTCGGAAGCACCCGCCGCCGCAGAGCCTGCTGCAACGAATTCCGCTGCAGCAGAATCCAAGCCGACCGTCCAGCCCAAGGGTCTGGCCGTGAAGTCCGGATTCAAGAAGCCAGGCGCACGGACACCGGGTGGGGCAGCAGCTGCACCCGCTGAGCCGAAGAACGCAGAGCCGGAGAAGGCCGAGCCGACTCCGGAACCCGAGGCACCTGTGGCCGACGCACCGGCCACCGAAGCACCGGCCGTTGACGCACCGGAAACCGAGGCACCAGCGGCCGAGGCACCGGCCACCGAAGCACCGGCCGTTGACGCACCGGAAACCGAGGCACCAGCGGCCGTGGCACCGAAGACAGAAGCACCGAAGGCAGAAGCGTCGGACACTGCGGCCGATGCGGCGTCCGGCGGTTCGGATGATCGGACTCCGCCCAAGCCGAAGGCCGGTGGACTCGGATTCGCTCCAGGAGCCAAGGTTCCGGGCCGCCGGAAGTAACCTCACACCCTTTTTACCGACTGCGCGCCCCCGCTCACCTCAGAGCAGGGGCGCGCAGTCGTCAGTAGGGGTGTGAGGTCCCCGGCCACGCTGTACACCGGCCACGCTGTAAACCGGCACCGTTATCCACAGGCACCGAGTTATCCACAATCGGGCACAGGGGGCTTGTCCAAAGCGATTGCGCTGGAGAGCATTCCTGCATGACCCGCATCGTCTCGCGATCCGACGCTCTCGCCCGCGGCACCTCCGACGCCGAATTGCAGCGGTACTGCCGAACGCGAGTCTGGCGTCGACTGCGACCCGGGCGGTTCGTCAGCAGGACACAGTTCGACTCGCTCACAACTGAAGAAAAGCACCGCGTCATCGCGGAGGCTGTGTTCGACGCGGCCACCTCACCCGACGCAGTCGTCAGTCATGTGAGCGCGGCCGTCTTTCACGGTCTCGACGTATGGAATGCCGATCTGAGCCGAGTGCACATCACCCGCAATCGCGCCCGTGGCGGTGGGCGCAGCAGCGCCGTCAGAAGTCTGCACACGTCTCCTTACACGGACGAGGAAGTCACGACCTTCGACGGTGTGCGGGTAACGGGGCTCGCGCGAACCGTCGCCGATTGCGCTCGCACTCTTCCGTTCGAGACGGCGGTGTGCATTGCGGATGTAGCCGCGCGAACCGCAGGCGTGACCGTGGAACAGATTGTTGCAGTGCTGGATTCATGCCCGAACCATCCCGGGAATCGGATGGCCCACAAGGTTGCGCGATTCATGGACGGCCGGTCCGAGAGTGTGGGTGAATCGCGTACCCGGGTGTTGCTGCATCACCTGGGTCACACCCCCCAACTGCAGGTACCGATCACAGATCCCCGTGGCTTCGTCGGGCGCGTGGACTTCGACCTGCCCGAGATCGAGACCGTTCTCGAATTCGACGGCAAGGTGAAGTACGGACGCTATGTGCCGGAGGGAAAGTCCGCGGCGGACGTGGTGTGGGAAGAGAAGCGTCGCGAGGATCGCATTCGTGCAACCGGCCGTCAGGTAGTGCGAATCGCCTGGGCAGACCTCGACCGTCCCGAACTGATCGATCGGATGATTCTCGACGCTGCCGAGCGCGCCCGAAACCGTAAGTGAGCGCCTCTTCTACCGACTGCGCGCCCCCGCTCACGTCGGAGCAGGGGCGCGCACCCAGCAAATGCGGTGTGAAGTTCGTGTCGTACCCCCCGCGACGTGGACGAATCGGGCACCGTGAGTATGGTCGGAAACGCACGGCATACCCGACAAGTAGGAGCAGGCATGACCGACGACGCGGACAAGCTCTGGCGACGCTACGACGCGTGGTGGGCAGCGTTGACCCCCGACGACCGAGCTCACGTCGAGAAGTGTTGCGAATCGGGCCGCACCGACGAGCGACTCTGCGCACTGATCCTCGAGAACGACGGCCCGTCGAAGGCAGCGTTCGAGGCAGGTAGCAAGTTGTCCGTGGGCAACAGCAAGTACTGCGCCATCCCCAGCGCGCTGCTCGAGTTTCTCGAGGCGAAGCGCGCACACCCGCCCCTCAGCTAGGCGGACGCCACAGCTCCAGCTCGGAGATTCCGGGCGGCGTGAATCCCATGACCTGGCCGTAGAAGGACAGTTCGGACTCTCGTGCGTTCACCTGAGTGTCGAGTTTGCGGAATCCGTGCGACTCGCCCGCATAGGCCAGGTAGGCGTGCGGAATTCCTTTCTGCACCATGGCGTCTCGGAATCGCTCGGCCTGTGACGGCGGCACGATCGGATCGTCCAGTCCTTGCAACAACAGCACCGGGCACGAGAGTCCGTCGACGTTGTTGACCGGTGCACGGGTTCGGTACAGGTCGATGGCCTCGGGCAAGGGTCCGATCAGGCCGTCGATGTAGCGAGATTCGAAGTCGTGGGTCTCGGCGACGAACAACTCGAGCTCGGCGACACCGAAGTACGAAGCCCCGCAGGCGAATACATCCGAAGACGTCAGTGCCGCCAATACCGTCCAACCACCTGCGGAGCCACCTTCGATGGCCAACCGGCGCGGGTCGGCGAGGCCGCTGTCGGCGAGCCCCTGCACGGCGGCGATGGTGTCTTCCACGTCGACGACGCCCCACTGTCCACGTAGTCGGTTGCGGTATTCGCGGCCGTACCCGCTCGACCCACCGTAGTTCACGTCGACGACGCCGATGCCGCGGCTGGTGAAGTACGCGAACAGCGGGTTCAGTGCGGGTGCCACGTGTGCCGTCGGGCCGCCGTGGACGAACGCGACGTACGGCGGGAGTTCGCCGTCGAGCCCGTCGTAGGACGGGTTGCGCGGCGCATAGGCGATGGCGTGCACCTCACGATTCGGTCCATGGAACGTCACCTGACGCCCCTCCGGCAGATACGCAGCGTCGGGGACGGACTCGAAACCCGAACGCACAGCCGTGAGTTCACGGGTTCCGAGATCGAGTGCGTACAGCCCGCTCGCCACTTGCGCGCCACCGCCCTTGATCAACACGGTCGATCCATGGCGCCCACCGAGACCGACCGACGTCACACCCTCGAGCGCGATGTCGTCCAGAGTGCCGGATGCAGGGTCGAGCACGGCGAGGGTATCGGTACCGACGGTCCGCACGGTCAGCAGCTTTCCGTCGCCCAGCACCTCGTACCAACTCGATCCGAGTCGCCACAGCGGGGCCCCGAAGTCGGCGTCGAGCGTCAGTAGCGGGGCCACCGAACCGTCGAGCGTGACCGAATACAGGTTCCACCAACCACTTCGGTCGCTGATGACGTACAACCGTTCGTCGTCGATCCACTCCGGCTGCATCACCGATTCCTCGGTCGAACCCAGCAGCACCGTCCAGGACGACGGATCGGCCAGCGAAGCCACGCGCAGTTCCGTTCCGTCCCATGGCATTTGCGGATGGTTCCACGCTATCCAGGCGATGCGGGTGCCGTCGGGCGACAAGCGCGGGAACGCAAGGAAGTCCGAGCCCGCCACCAACGAGCGCACCCCGCCGCCGCTCAGGTCGATCGCCACGATGTCTCGCGATACCGCACCGGCGTCGTGCATCTCGCGGACGGCAATGACGTCGTTACCGACCACCGACAATTCGGCGTACCGGATGCTCGACGCCACAGCCGGTTTCGGAGTCAGCGGCACGGGTGACCCGCCGGGGGTGAGGCGATAGACGCGTTGATCGGAGAACTCGGCGAACACCAGGTCGCCGTCTGCCGTCGCAGCCCATGCCCCGCCGCCGTATTCGTGGACTCGGGTGCGGGCGTTGAAGGGTGCGGGCACAATCGGCTGCACTTCTCCGTCCACGTGGCGACAGATCGCCGTCCGACCTTGCTCGGCAGGTCGCAATTCCGACCACCAGATCTCGTCGCCGACGTAGCGACCGCCCTCGACGGGATGGCCCGCGGACGACAGGTCTGCTGCAGTGATGGGCGAAGGCCAGGATCCGAAGGCGAGTGCAGTCACGAGCTCCACCCTAGTGAACTGACGTGGCCGTAACGCGTTGTTCACCGGCCCTTCAACAGTGACCCGGATGATGGAGGACAAGCAGCAGTAGGGGGAACACCATGCGCCGGACCACTACCCAATCGGTGGACCACGAGATTCTGACTTTCGGCCGAACCTGGCAGGGATACGGCGGCGGCAGCGACGAGGACATCTACGTCGCATTCGGTGTCGACGGGCGCACCTACTTCCAGCGGCTGCGTCGTATTCTCGATTCGCCGGTGGCCGAGGATCTGTCCCCCGACGAGCGGGCGGCGATCCTCGACATCTGCCGAACGAGACTCACCTGAGCCACCGTCACACCGGCGTCAACAGTTCCGGGCTGTTGTTCTTCACGCTGTTCACCGCGGTACTCACCTCGTAGGGCGCGAGCCGGGGTTCTGGGATTGCCGCCAACATGTCCTGTACCGCCCCCAGGTCGGTCACGGTGGGATCGAGCCAGCTCGCGCGGAGATCCGGCGGGAGCACGACCGGCGAGCGATCGTGGATGTGGCCGAGCGCATCGGCTGCCGGCGAGGTGAGGACCGTGACCGACCAGACCCAGCGGTTTTCGTCGTCGTCTGCCTTGGTGGGGTCTCGCCACAATTCGTACAAGCCTGCCATCGCGAGCACGCCTTCCGTATGCAGGAAGTACGGCACTTTCCCCCCGTCGCGCTTCTCCCACTCGTAGTACCCGTCTGCAGGCACGATGCAGCGTCGACGGCTCGCGGCCTTCTTGAACGACGGCTTCTCGGTGATGGTCTCCGACCTGGCGTTGATCAGCCGGGAACCGATTTTCGCGTCCTTCGCCCACGAGGGGATCAGGCCCCAACGCACCGAACGCAATTGCCGCACGGCGTCGGACTCCGGTTCGTCCTTGGGCGCGCGTTCGAGCACGGTCCGCACCGTCTGCGTCGGGGCAACGTTGTACGACGGCGGCACCTCCTCGCCCACTGTTTCGGCGATGTCGAACACCGCCTGGAGGTCGGTGTCACTCCGGGTACTGGCATACCGTCCGCACATGAGTCGATTGTTCCACTCGCCACCGACAAGCCGGCCGAAACAACCTCTCGCGAAAAACAACCTTGTGGAAACCGACACCGCTCGCCTGGCACGATATGACGGGTGACCACTCCACAGATCAACTCCCAGCCGCGTTACCGCACGTTGCAGCAGTCGACCAAGCTGCAGAACGTGCTGTACGAGATCCGTGGACCGGTACACGCCCATGCCGCCCGACTCGAAGCCGAGGGGCACCGCATCCTCAAGCTGAATATCGGTAATCCGGCTCCGTTCGGCTTCGAAGCCCCCGATGTGATCGTGCGAGACATGATCGCCGCACTGCCCGTCGCCCAGGGCTACTCGGAGTCGAAGGGCATTCTGTCTGCGCGACGCGCCATCGTCACCCGCTACGAGCTCGAACCGGGCTTCCCCGAGCTCGACGTCGACGACATCTATCTCGGTAACGGGGTGTCCGAGCTCATCACGATGACGATGCAGGCGTTGCTCGACGACGGCGACGAGGTGCTGATCCCGGCCCCGGACTACCCGCTGTGGACGGCGATGACGACGCTGTCCGGTGGCAAGGCCGTGCACTACATGTGCGACGAGGAGAACGGGTGGAATCCCGATCTGGCCGACATCGAGTCGAAGATCACTCCCAAGACCGTCGCACTGCTGGTGATCAACCCCAACAATCCGACCGGCGCGGTGTACTCGAAGGAAGTTCTGCAGGGCATCGTCGATCTGGCGCGCAAGCACCAGCTGCTATTGCTCGCGGACGAGATCTACGACCGGATTCTCTACGACGACGCACAGCACACCTCGCTGGCGAGCCTGGCTCCCGATCTGCTGTGCCTGACCTACAACGGTCTGTCCAAGGCGTATCGCGTGGCCGGTTACCGCGCGGGGTGGCTTGCGATCACCGGGCCGAAGAAGCACGCAGCGGGGTTCATCGAGGGAATCGACCTTCTCGCGTCGACGCGGCTGTGCCCCAATGTGCCTGCGCAGCACGCCATTCAGGTCGCACTCGGTGGTTACCAGAGCATCGAGGATCTGATCCTGCCCGGCGGACGCCTGCTCGAGCAGCGCGACGTCGCATGGGAGAAACTCAACGCGATTCATGGCGTCTCGTGCGTCAAGCCGCGGGGAGCGCTGTACGCGTTTCCGCGACTCGATCCCGAAGTGCACGAAATCTACGACGACGAAAAGCTGGTACAGGATCTGTTGCTACAGGAGAAAATCCTCGTGGTTCAGGGCACCGGCTTCAACTGGCCCGGCCACGATCACGTGCGCATCGTGACTCTGCCCTGGGCGCGGGATCTGGCCGTGGCCATCGAAAGGTTCGGCAACTTTCTCGCTTCCTACAAGCAGTGACGTCGAAAGTTACGCGCAAGTAGTTGAAAGTGACGCAAGAAACTTGGGTGGGAGCGCGCCCTGAGGCCGAATGATCTGTAGATTGGCGGACGGCACTTCGGTGCCCGCGAGCCCTGGTCGTCCCCTCCCCCCCGGGGCGGTCAGGTGGTGGCGGGGGACGCCCCCCCTGCTCCCCGCCACCTAGCTCCTCGCATCGGCCACCGAGATGGCCCCGTACTAGCCTTGCACCGTGGAACCACACGGCAATCATCCCGACGGCACCAAGCCGGGCCTCGACTCCCATGTGGGCCACGGGCACGGACACAGCGACAGTCCGGTGCCGCTCGGCCCGGTAGCCGCCAAGGTCGTCGTCGGGCTGCTCGTCGTGATCGGCATAGCCGTCATCGCCGGTGCATTCGCGCTGTGGCCCAGCAAACAGAACATCGATATCCCACTGCCGTTCCAGACCTCGGGCGGAGGTGCGGTGTCCACCGAGGCGGGCACCATCACGTCGCAGAGCATCGGGCCCTGCGGGAGTCCCGACGCAGGCAGAGCGTTCACGGGCAACCCGACGCCTGCGGTCAACGACTCGTACGAATGTCAGCGCAGCATCGTCGACATCACGTCGGGCCAGGACGCGGGCAAGCGGACGGTGCTCGAGATCGCGCCGGGTCCCGGCCAACCGACGCTGAGCGCCGGTGAGGACATCCGACTGGTTCTGCAGTCAGATCCTTCCGGTGGAATCCGGTACTCCTTCAACGACTATTCCCGCGGGCTTCCGCTCGGGTTGATCGTCGGCGGGTTCGCCGTGGTCATCTGCGTCGTTGCCCGATGGCGGGGATTCCGCGCGCTGGTCGGCCTACTCATCGCGTTCGCCGTGCTGGTGGTGTTCATGCTGCCGGCTCTGCTCGACGGCGCACCCGCCATTCCCGTCGCTCTTGTCGCCGGTGCGGTGATCCTCTACGCCGTGCTGTATCTGGCGCACGGGGTGAATCTGCGCACCAGCTCGGCGCTACTGGGCACACTGACCTCGATGGGCCTGGCCGCAGTCCTGTCGTACGTCGCGATTCGGATGACGCACCTGACCGGGTTGTCGGAGGAACAGAACACCGCAGTGCAGACGTACATCGGCACCGTCAGTGTCACGGGGCTGCTGTTGGCCGGCTTCATCATCGGCTCGCTCGGTGTGCTCAACGACGTGACGATCACTCAGGCCTCGGCGGCCTTCGAGCTGGCATCGGTCGACGAGACCGCGTCGCGGCGCGAGATCTTCACCGCCGCGATGCGGGTGGGGCGCGATCACATCGCCAGTACCGTCTACACCCTCGTCCTCGCCTATGCCGGTGGCGCGCTGCCGCTGCTGTTGCTCTTCAGCGTCGCCGATCGGTCGATCCAGGACGTGTTGACCGGCGACGCCGTGTCGATCGAAATAGTCAGATCCTCCGTGGGCGGTGTAGCCCTCGCGTTGTCGGTGCCCCTCACCACCGCGATCGCCGTGCTCCTGGCCCGGCCGATCAACTCGTCCAAGAAAGGCGCGTCGTCGTCTCGGACGCCCAAGCCCGCTCGATCGCGGGGCTCGGGTCGCCACAGCGCGTAGAGCGGCTTCGCCGCACGTGCACGAAAGTTCGTAGTGGACTACGAGTTTCCGCTCACGTGCGGCGGAGCCGCTCCTCAGGCGAATGCAGCTGCGACGGTCTCCGACAACAGTGCACCGTTGTGCGTGCTCAGTCCTGCCTTCAGACCTGCGTCTGCCTCGCAGGCAGCTTCCCAACCCTTGTCGGCGAGTGCGACGACGTACGGCAGGGTGGCATTGGTGAGCGCGTAGGTGGACGTGCGCGGAACGGCTCCGGGCATGTTGGCGACGCAGTAGAACACCGACTCGTGCACCTTGTACGTGGGATCGGCGTGGGTGGTGGCGTGCGAATCCTCGAAGCAGCCGCCCTGATCGATGGCGATGTCGACCAGAACCGAACCCGGCTTCATACGCTGAACCAGGCTGTTGGATACCAACTTCGGAGCTTTGGCTCCGGGCACCAGCACTGCACCGATGACGAGATCCGCGGCGAGAACGGCTTGTTCGAGTTCGTACGCATTCGACACCAGAGTCTTGACGGCGCCGCGGTACTGATCGTCGATGGCACGCAGAGCCTTCACATCGAGATCGAGAACGGTGACGTCGGCGTGCATTCCGAAAGCGATTGCGGTGGCATTCTTTCCGGACACACCGGCTCCGATGGCGACGACATTGGCGGGACGTACTCCGGGCACTCCGCCCATGAGAACTCCACGTCCTCCTTCGCTGGACATCAGGTGGTAGGCACCGGCCTGCGGCGCGAGGCGTCCGGCAACTTCACTCATCGGCGCGAGCAGCGGCAGCGAACCGTCTGCGGCAGTGACCGTTTCGTAGGCGATGGCCGTGGTACCCGAATCGAGCAGCGCATCGGTGCAGGCCTTCGACGCCGCGAGATGCAGGTAGGTGAACAGCACCTGTCCCTTGCGCAGGCGTGAATACTCTTCGGCGATAGGTTCTTTGACCTTCAGCAGCAGCTCGGCTGTTTCCCAGACCTCGGCGGCATCGGTGAGGATCTGTGCACCGGCGGCCTTGTAGTCGGTGTCGGTGAACGACGATCCGGCTCCTGCCTCGGTTTCGATGATCACTTCGTGTCCTCGCGAGACCAGTTCGTGCACGCCTGCCGGGGTGATGGCCACCCGGTATTCGTGGTTCTTGATCTCGCGTGGAATTCCGATCTTCATGGCGGCCTCCTCGGTGGTGGGTGACGTGAAGCAGTGGCTCCATCCGTGTAGGCCAACTATGAATTATCTACGGAATACCCGCAACGGAAGTGAACATAATTCTGTAAGCTCCTGGAATGGTGAGCAATAGTTCGTTCGAGACGGGCGGCACGGGGTCCCAGCCGAACGATGTTCGGCCCATCCCGTTGGACCGGATCGATCACATCCTGCTCGACGAGCTGCGCCGCGACGCCCGTACACCCAACAACGCACTCGCTGCCGCCGCCGGTGTTGCTCCGTCCACCGCACTGGCCCGGGTTCGTGCGCTCGTCGAACGCGGTGTCATCCGCGGATTTCACGCCGACATCGATCCCGAGGCCCTCGGCCAAGGCATCCAGGCCATGATTTCGGTCCGGCTCCAAGCAGATGCTCGACGGCGGATCAGCGAATTCGGATCGAAGATCGCCTCCCGAAAAGAGACGCTGAACATCTACTTCATTGCCGGTGCCGACGACTTCCTCGTGCACGTGGCAACCGTCGACACCGCCACGCTCCGCGATTTCGTCGTCGAGAATCTCAGCGCCGACCCTGCCGTCGCCGCAACCGAGACGATCCTGATCTTCGAACACATCAGACCGCGAAACACTCACGGAGAGAGGTGAGTCGGGTCAGGGAGCAGCCGGAGCGATCGGCGGGAAGCCGGGCAGCGTGAAGTCCGGGAAGCCCGGAATCAGCGGCGGCGGCTGTTGCGTCGTCGGGGGGACGGACTCGACCGGCGGCGGCGGTGCGGGCTCGGCCGTGGTGGTCGTCGTCGGTTCCGGCGTCCACGGCTCCTGGTAGACCTCGGTCTCCGTCGGCTCGGTGGTCGGTTCGACGGTGGTTTCCGGCGCGGGGGGCGGCAACACCGGAGCAGGTGTCTCCGACGTGGGCGCAACCGTCGTGACGGCCGGAGCCTGAGTTTGAGTGCGGCTCACCGAGGTGTCGACCACCTGCGGCGTGTTCTGATGGGTGAGCATGAACCCGGATACGCCTACCACTGCGGCGAGGCCGAGCGCGAGCACACCCCCGGTGCGAAGCCTGCGCCGAGCACGGGTTCGATCGTCCTCACCGTCGTCGTCGTCGTAGTCGGCATCGAGCCAGTAGATGTTCTTCAGCTGGAACGGAACCGGCTTACCGTCGTCGTCGACCGTCGCCTCGGTGTCGACCCGCTTCTCGGGTGCCTGCGTAACACTGTGCGCTACAGCAGTTTCGGCCACCTCCGAGTCATCGACCGAGTCCTCGACCGCGTCCTCGACGGTGCCCTCCCCGGCATTCGTGCTCAACGCAACGACCTCCCCGTCGACCCGCGCCCCCTGCACGTGGTCGTCGAGAACATCATCCGCTACAGCCGGAGACGACTCCGGCTCGACAGCAAGAGAATTGGGAGAATCGACAAGGGAATCGGTGAATCTCGAGGATTCGAACCCGCCGACCGTACTCGTGGGGTCCACCGCGTCGGCGATCGTGGTGTCGTCCGGAGCCGACGCGACCCAGGGACGCGCGGGCACCGGACGGGTTGCGATCGGAGCCGGAGCAGGCACCGGCGGTGCGGCGTGCATCGATTCGGTGCGAGCCGGAATCGGTCGGACCGGCGCCGCCGGCGGCGGAGTAGGTTGCGGGGGCCGAGGCCGCGCCACCCGAGACTGCGGCGGACGCGGCGGTGCCGGTCGGTGCTGTGGAACCGGCGCAGATGTGAGGGCCGAGTCGACTCGAGTCGCGGGGTCGACCCCATCCGAGGGTTGCGGTACCACCTGCCGGTTCGCGTCGAGGCTCCGTCGCGGATCGGTTCGAGTGCGCGAGTGAGGTCGCGCGGCCAGAGCCGCTCCACGCGCTGCGACGGTCTCGGGCTCGGGAGGCACGATCGACGGCAGTTCCAGCAGCGGCCCGACGCGATTCTGCACGATCGGCATGCGTGCGCCTCCACCGATCAGCACGACGGCGTCGATGGGCACGTTCGCGCCGATCAACACTCCGCGCGCAAATTCGATGGCTTCGTCGAGCAGGTCGGTGATCAACAGCTCGAAATTCTCGCGCGAGAGCAGAATCATTCCGCTCGCATCGGGCAGGCACACCGCATCCTGGGTGGACAGGCGTTCCTTGGCGATTCGGCAGCGCTTCTCGAACAGTGCGATGTCGGGGTCCGTCGTCTTCTTGCCGAGACGCTGGAGCTGGTTGTTGCGTACGTAGGCGTCGAGCAGATCGCCGCTGTACTCACCCGATCGCTGCGAGGCGGTGACGGTGCGCTGCACCAGGTCGACGACGCTGACCGTCAGTCCGGAACTGCCGAGATCGAACAACGCGACCGATCTGTGGTCACGGGCCTCGCCGGTTGCCGCGAGGTACTCGATGACGGCTTCCACCTCGTGCACCAGGTGGTAGTTGTGCAGGTGCGCACCGGCGAGCGCGGCATGCAGCGCATCGGCCTGCCGAGGGTCGCGGTAGGCGACACCGGTGGCGAGTTCGGGCTCGGTTTCGACGGCCGCACCGATCGACTCGGCAGCCAGATGCGGGAGGTCGCCGCCCACGCTGTCGATCAGTTCGTTACGGAAGAACAGTGGCCGCTCGATGTCGGTGACCAGGCCGGAAGCGTCGGCGACGGGAGCCTGGAACTGCTCGGCTCGGGGCTGCGCCGTGCGCACAGCCCGGGTCCCCATGGACACCCCAAGCAGCACAGTCACAGTTGTCGGCCTCACTTCGTTCGGCAGTTACGGCGGACGCGGTACACCTCGTCCAGAGCGCCAGGCTACCGCCTCGACCGAAACTACGGGGTGCGCGCCCCAGAGCAGCCACGACAGGACAGGTCTCGCTCCCCGTTCCAGCCACCCGTTCCCGCCCCGCGGTCTATTCCGGCAGTTCCGAACCGATATCAGGTCGGTAGAGCTCGCCGTCGTAGGTGAAAGCTCGCTCGTACAGATCTGCATCCGACAGGCGAACCGGTCCCTGGACGGGAAGCTCGGCCGGCCCGGGAGCTGCATCTTCGGCCGGTCCGGCCGCGTCGGCGAGCGCGGCAGCGAAGCCGGCATCGACCGGAATCTGCTCGTCGATGAGCGGAGTGGGTGCCGGAGTGTTTCCTCGGGTGAACACCAGACCTGCCACCGCGACGATCACCAGGGCCACCGCCGCCAGCACGGATGCGTCGCGCACCGACCATCTCGTCGTGCGCCGCGCCGGCTGGGTGACGACATCGGGTTCGAGAACCTCAGGCTGTTCGACCGCAGGCTCTACAACCGCGGGCCCGATCACCGAAGTGTCGGCTGCGGCAGCGTCGAAGACGGTCGAGGTGATCGCCAGTTCTTCGGTGGCGAGCTGATCGACGGTCAGGCCGTCGACCATCCACTCGTCGACCGCGCCGAAATCCGTGGTCCCGGGCGCATCGAGAAGCTCCGACGCATCGTCCGGCACGGTGATGATTCCCACATCCGCGTCCAGAACATCCGCATCGAGAACACCTGCCTCGAGAACACCGGCATCCGGAACATCGGTGTCGACGGCCGCTCCGAGAACCGGTCTCTCGTCGAGCGCTGCGCCCTTGGCGATGGCCATTGCCGGCGCGTCGGGCACATGGACCGGGACATTCCATTTGTCTTCGATGATGGTGCGCACCGCGGGAATGGCTGCGCCGCCGCCGATGAGCAGTACCGCGTCGGGAGCCTGCTTGGACGCCCAGTCCAGGGCGTCGGACACGAGTGGGGTGATCTCGCGCTCGAATTCCTTGCGGCTGAGCAACATCGGGCCGCGGTTCGGTGCCCGGACACCCGCCGACGAGCTGACGAGTTCCTTGAGTTCACGGAAGAAGGCTTGATATTCCTCGTCGCCCTCCGGGCCGACCGGTGCAGGCAGGATGCCCTTGGCCATCACGATGCCGCGGACCACCTCGTCGAAGCGATCGCCGCTGATGTCGACGGTGCGTGCGGTCCACTCGATGTAGTCGCCTGCGACGTCGAGCGCGGTGGCCGACAGCCCCTTCTTGCCCAGGTCGACCACCAGCACGTAGTCCTTGTCGGCCAGTTCCGGAACCGTGCGCGCATAGGCCATCAGGGCCTGAGATTCCTCGACCATGCGGGCCTTGGGGACCGTTCGGTCGCCCAGAGTGTCGAGAAGGGCCGTGACGGCTGCGGTGTCCCACCCGGCGAGCACGATGTCCTCGAACGGGCCGTGGTCGACCAGCTTGCCGGGCAGCAGGTCGTGTGCGCCCGCTGCGTCGATGGAGTCTTCGACGCGGCGCCCGTCCGCGATGTACGCGATGCGCACGGCACCGGTACCGACGGACACCCCGCAGACTCCACTCATCGACCAGACAGTCCTTTGCACATTGCGATTCGGCGCCCGATCCGGCGCCCTCACGAGCCCCCGCTCCACTCGAAGTGTACGGCGGTCCAGAGGACCGATGCGGGCATCGAACTAACGCTACTAAACAATCTAGGATATTGTTTGGGAGGGTCTGGGGAGACTTTGGGTCGAAAAGGCGCGCAGCCAGCGGACCTGGAGACGACTACGAGGCCGTCCGGTCTCGTGGTTAACGCGATCGGTGGAGGTTTTCGATGCAGACGCTCAATGCTCAGGACGTGGTTCGGGTGCGAACTGTTCTGGAGAAATTCGGAAAGCTGCCGGTCCCCGTGGAGGGCATCGACGAAGCCGCCGATCTGTACGACAGCGGCCTGACCTCGCACGCGAGCGTCAACGTGATGATCGCCCTCGAGGACGAGTTCGACGTCGAATTCCCCGACACCATGCTGCAGAAGTCGACGTTCGGCAGCATCAACGCCATCGCCGCGGCCATCGCCCAGCTGACGGACTGAAGCCATGACCACCGTCTACGAGAGCTCGATCGACCAGTCGATGACCGACGTGCTGGCCGTTCTGCGGACCTATGCCGACGAAGTCGATCGCGATGCCCGTTTCCCCACCGAATCGGTGGATGCGCTGCGCGACGCCGGGCTGCTCGGTGTCGGAATTCCGCGCGAGTTCGGCGGTGGCGGGGCAACCCTGACAGACATCGCCCGCATCGCGCGTGCCCTCGGCTCCGAGTGCGCATCGACGGCGATGATCTTCGTCATGCACCAGTCGCAGGTGCTCAGCATCGTGCGCCACGGCAAGTCCGACGCCATGGCAGAGCTGCAGCGACGAATTGTGACCGATCGCATCCTGGTGGCCTCTGCCACTACCGAGATCAACATCGGCGGCGACGTCCGCTCGAGCAGTTGTGCGGTGGAGTACGACGGTGAGCGGATCACCCTGAGCAAGAACGCGCCTGTCATCTCGTACGGGGAGTACGCACAGATCGTGCTGGCGACGGCGCGACGCAGCGTCGACAGCCCGCCGAGCGACCAGGTCCTGGTGGTGTGCGAGAAGCCCGATGTGACGCTCGAGAAGACCGGCACCTGGGACACCCTCGGATTCCGCGGCACCTGCAGTCCCGGCTTCATGCTGGCCGCGCGCACGACGACGTCGAACATTCTGGGCGACAACTACGGCGACATCTCCGCGCAGACCATGCTGCCGGTGGCACACGTGCTGTGGGGATCGGCCTGGCTCGGCATAGCCGACGCCGCCGTGACCAAGGCGCGCAAGTCCGTACAGAAGGCCGCGCGCAAGACACCGGGAATACCGCCGCCGAGCGCACTGCGTCTGGCGGAGTTGATGGTGGTTCACGAGCAGCTGGTGGACACGGTGTTCGGCGCAGCTGCGAAGTTCGAGGCCGTCGCAGACAGTCCGGCCGAGCTCGGAGCCATCGGTTTTGCGCTCAAGATCAACAATGTCAAGGTCACCGCGTCGACGCTCGTCATCGACATCGTCGGCAAAGCCCTGCAGATCTGCGGCATCTCGGGCTACCGACAGGACGGCGAGCTCAGCATCGGCCGGCACCTCCGAGATGCGCACGGGTCCGCAATCATGGTGAGCAACGAGCGCATTCTCGGCCACAACTCGCAGCTCTCCCTCGTCTACAAGGGAAAATGATGACAACCACACAGTCTGCACCGGAGACCGAACTCAGCGAACTCGACTCCGCCCGAGCAGCTTTCCGCGCCGAACTCATCGACGCGGGCCTGTTGGTGCCCAGCTCGATTCCCGGATTGTACGGGCGCAGCGGCGAATTCGAGGACATCATCGAATTCATCGATGCTCGCGTCGTCGCGGCCGGGGCCACCGAGCACGGCTATCGGGCCAAGCGATTCCGCTTCGCTCCGGTCTTCCCCCGAGAGGCCTTCGAGCGCACCGATTACATCGCGTCGTTCCCCAATCTCACCGGTGCCATCAATACGTTCGAGGGGGACAACAAGGAGCACGCAGCGTTGTTGGCGGAGAGATCCGACGGCAAGGACTGGGATCACTTTCTGCATTCCGCCGGAACCATGTTGGTCTCGGCGGCCTGCCACCCGTCGTACTCGATGCTCACCGGAACACTGCCGGCCGACGGTGCCCTGATGGACATCTACGGCTTCTGCTTCCGGCACGAGCCTGCGGTCGATCCGGCTCGGATGCAAGCATTTCGGATGCACGAGTTCGTCCGCGTCGGCACCCCCGACGAGGCGATCGAGCACCGCGAACGCTGGGTGCCGCGCGGCTTGCAGGTGCTGGCAGATCTGGGACTCGAAGCCGAGGCGGTCATCGCCAACGATCCGTTCTTCGGTCGCGCCGGACGCATGCTCGCGGCAAACCAGCGCAACGAGAACCTCAAGACCGAACTGGTCGTCAAGCTCTACGGAGATCTGGACGACGGCACCGCGGTCGTCTCGTGCAACTGCCACCGCGACCACTTCGGCCACACCTTCGACATCTCCACCGTCGACGGCGAACCGGCTCACAGTGCATGCGTCGGGTTCGGTATGGAACGCATCGCGCTGGCCATGCTCCGCACCCACGGGCTCGATCGCTCCGCGTGGCCGGCTGCACTGCGCCCCTGATCGATTCCGCTTCACCCGTGTACGCAGAAGGACCATTTGAAGTGAACAGTTCCCGCACCGCTCCTCGGCGCATCGGCTCCGTTCCCGCCGAGTCCTCCTCGCGTAGCCCGGGCGGCAAGTACCCGACGTGGTTCGGCCCGTCCGATTCACCTCTGTTCGGTACCGTCCACGTGCCGTCCGACGGCCGGGCTCGCGGAGGCGTCGTCCTGTGCCCGCCGCTCGGCAAGGAGCAGGTGGACTCGTACCGGGGCATGACTCTGCTGGCGCAGAAGCTCTGTGCGCAGGGACTTCTGGTGTTGCGATTCGACTACCGCGGCACCGGAGATTCGTGGGGAGATCAGGACGGGCCCGGCGCGGTCGGGCACTGGCAGCGCAGCGTCGTCGAGGCCGTTGCCTATGTGCGCAGTTGCGGTGTGGGCGAGGTCGGGCTGGTCGGCCTACGCATGGGTGCGCTCCTGGCCTGTTCGGTCGCCGCCGAGTGTGGACCACTGACCGCGTTGACACTGTGGGATCCGGTCGTCCGCGGACGGTCGTATCTGCACGAGCAGCGCGCACTGTATTCGGTCAGCGTCACCACCGATTCCGACGCCGATCCCCGTGTGTCGATCATCGGCGCTGTGCTGCATCCCGATTCGGTCGCAGACTTCGCCGCACTCGACGCCGCCAAGACGACGACCGACGCACCGGTACTGGTCGCCACCCGCGCCGAGCGAGGTGACTCCAAGCCGGTACGCCGACTGGTCGACGCACTCTCGGCCGACGAGCACACGTTGTCCGGTCACGACGACTTTCTCGAGCCGAGCGACTTCGAGGTCATCATCCCGGCCGCCGACATCGCCACTCTCGCCACCTGGACGGCGTCGAAGTTCCCGAGCCGACCCGCCTACGACGTCGAGGTGCTGCGTCGAACGCGATCAGTGGTCGACGGAATCGCCGAGAGCATCGAATTCCTCGGCGTGCAAGACCTTTTCGCGATTCGTTCCAGTTCGGATCGATGCCTACCCGGTGGGCCGACGGTTGTGTTCTACCCCACCGCGAACGAGCACCGCGTCGGTCCGGTGCGGATGTGGGTGGAACTGGCCCGGCTTCTCCCCTGGTTCGGAGTCTCCACGGTGCGCTTCGATCGGCGTGGCACCGGCGAGTCCGGTGCCGTCACCGATGGGGAGGTGACTCGGCTCTACAGTTCCGAAGGAAACGAGGACGCCCTCACCGCCGTCCAGCAGTCGGGTACCTCCCCCGACAATGTGCTGGTGTCCGGAATGTGCTCGGGGTCATGGTATTCCAGCTTCGCTGCCCGAGAGATGGGAGTGCGGTCGGCAGTACTTCTCAACACGCTGGACTGGACCACTCGTCGACTCGAGTTCGTCAAACGCTCCTCGATGCACACCGAGGAGACAGGACTGCGGGCGCGCGTACTCGATCGACTGCACCACTGGGGTGTCGCGACCAAGAATGCATTGCAACCGCGGATTCCCTATGCCCTCTGGATCTGGCTCGGACGGCGCGGACTGATTCAGGTTCCCGAGATCTCGTTGCGCCTTCTCAGCGATCGGGGCGTGCGGACGCAGGTACTGCTCTCTCCCTCCGACGCCACCTGGTTCGAGACCAACCGGGGGCCGGAAGGTATGCGCCGGTTGCAGCGTCGAGCATCCGTCCCCACTGTCACGTCGTTCGAGTCCGGTGATCATTCGCTCTACGGCCGCGATCTACGGGAGAACGTGAGAGCCGAGCTGATCGCGGCCACGTCCGCTGCGTTCGACATCGAGATCTCCGCGCCGTCGCCGCCTGTAGCAGTGGGGCGGGTCCGGCTGTGAAGCACCGCGCTCCCAGGATCGCGCCACCCAAACACGAGCAGCTCGAACAGCTTCGGTGGTATCCGGTCGAACCTGCGCGGTTCGACATGGGTTTGATGAACAGTCCGACGATGCCGGTTTCGACCGTGCCACGTCACACTTCGGTCCGCGTGTTGGATACCAACCCCGATCACCTCGCCGCAGCCGACGTGAAGTCGGTACCCGAATCGGGACCGGGTTCGAAGGCGTCCGACCGTAACCTCGCGCTCAATTCGCTGGCACTGATGCTCTCGACGGCCATCACCGGGGCGCTCGGATTGCTGTTCTGGGCTGCGGCCGGCCGCCTCTATCCCGTGGCAGAGGTCGGCAGCGCGTCTGCCGTCATCACGTCCGCGGTGATGCTCTCGACGCTCTCCAACCTGAGCCTCGGTTCGATGTACGAGCGATTCCTTCCGGTCTCGGGCCGGTTGGCGAAATCGTTCATCGTGCGCGGCTATCTCACCGTCACGGCGTTCGCATTCGTGCTCGGCGGCGGCTTCCTCCTGGTCGCTCCCAGGGACGAGATGTTCACCAACACCGCCGAAATCGTGACGTTCCCGTTCTTCGTCGCGGTGCTCGCGGTGTTCGCACTTCAAGATCAGACCTCGTCCGGTCTCGGTGTTGCACGCTGGGCTGCCGGCAAGAACGTCTTCCACGCCGTCCTGAAGTTCATCCTGCTGTTGGCGCTCTTCACCACCGAGCGCAGTACCTCGATCATCTCTGCGTGGGCGGTCCCCGCGATCGTGGCATCGATCTTCGTCCTGCGCGCCATCATGAAGAACGTGCGCACCGAACAGCGGTACGCCGGCAAGCCGGATCTGCCGCCCAGACGCGAAATGTGGGCGTACTTCGGCTCGGCCTACGGCATCACCGCTCTCGGTTCGCTCGCTCCACTGCTCGTGCCGATGATCGTCGTCGCCACCCTCGGAGCCGAGCAGAACGCATACTTCTCCCTCACCTGGTCGATCGTGAGCGCCCTCTACATTCTGATCAGTGTTCTGATCGGCCCGTATGTCGCCGAGGTCGCCGCACATCCCGAACAGTTCCACCGCCTGACCAAACGGTTCATGACTCTCGTGTGCATCGTTGCTGTCGGAGGGTCGATCTTCCTGGCCTTCATCGCACCGTTCGGCCTCGGCTTGATCGGCCAGGGTTACCGCGACCAGGGCACCATCATCGTGCAGCTCGCCGCGCTCACCATTCCGTTGTCGGTGGTCGGTTCCCTCTACGACGGTTTGGCTCGTGTCCGCCGACGCATGCGATTGGCCGTGATCGTGCAGGTCGTGGCCACCTCGCTCATCATCGGTGGATCGATCGGACTGTCGTCGTCGATGGGCATCGCGGCCGTGGGCTGGGCCTACCTCGCTGCCGAGGCATTCGGCGCGCTCGTGCTGATCGTGCCGCTGATTCGGTGGATCCGTGAGCTGTCGGCAGGCAGCAACGGCCAGTCCGGCAACGATGCAGGATCATCCGACCATCCCGGTCCACGCGGGCCGATCGACGATCGTGACGGCGGCTCCCCTCGCGAGAGTCGACGAGAACCCCGACACGGTGGACCCCGTCACGGTGAAACGGGACGTCGCGAACCTCGTCGCAGCGAGCCACAGGACGCGCCGCCGCAGCACGACGAACCGTCGCCGCGTCGCATTCCGGTGCACGCTCAACACAGGACGGCACCATGACCCAGATCTATCGAGCAAGTTCGTTGGACATGCTTCGGTCCGATTCACGAATCGTGACCGTGCTGGGGCCTGCGGATTTCGGCGATCTCGCACGTGTGCAGAGCCGCGTGCTCGCGTTGGCGTCCATCGGTCCGGCAACTCGACTGGGTCTGCGCGCCCAACAGTCAACGGCGGCATGGGATTTCGAGCCGGATCGGGTTGTCGAGCACATCACCGAGGGCCCTCACGTCGACCACGAGCAGTTGGCCGAGGAGTTGACCGAGTTCTCGCACGCGTCCGCTGCCGAGGTTCCCGTTCGGATCCGTCTGGCCGGTCGGTACCTGTTCCTGGATCTCAATCACGGCCTCGGCGACGCCCTGTTGCCGGTCGACCTGTTCGCCTACTTGGCCGACGCCACCCCGAACGCTTCGCTTCCGGCCTGGGCCGGCAGTAAAGTGGAGGGGCATCCTTTACGAAAGTCACTGCTGCACTGGGCTGTTCGCAATCCGCGGAAGGTTCTCGACACGATCTACGGCCGCGTTCGTCCCGGCATGAAGCAGGAATCCGCAGAATCGACCGAGGTATCCGGCACCGCATCGCCGGCATTTGTGCCCTGGACACCGTCCGCCGCGGTCGCCGTTGCCGTGACGCCGGCGGGCACCACCACCGCGATTCGTCGGTGGCGAGAATCCCATCTGCCCGGTGCGAGTGTCAGTGCCGTGATGTGCGCGGCCGTGTCCACGGCATTCGTGCGTACGTCGTTTTCGGTCGCTCGATCCGCCGGGTTTCTCTTCGACTGCCGCCGCTACCTCCCGCCGTCGACCACGGTGCTCGGCAATTTCGCCGCCGGGATCGGTTTCACCGACATCGATCCCGCCTCGCCCGGTGAGGTGAACGACGCGTTGTCCGGTGCCATCGACAAGGGCCGTCCGATCGCGTCCGCGACGATCAGCACGATCAAGTACAAGCGCGAGCATCGAGCTGTTTCCGGTGTGTTCGACGACCGCGTTCCGGTGCGGCCGAACGTCGAACTCATGTTCTCGGATGTCGGTAGAGTCAGGCAGCTGGAGCCGGTTTCCTGGATCGCCGAACCTGCCGACCGAGCGTTCTTCGTGATCGCGGCTCCCGGTAGACCGGAGTCGGTGATGATCACGATGGAGACCATCGATTCGGTCGTGTTCGTCTCGGCATCGTTCCACGACAATGTTTTCGACAGTCACACCGTGCAGGCAGCACTCGATCTCGTGGCAGCCGACCCCCTCGCCTTGCTCGCCCCTCAGGAGAAGACCGCATGACCACCGAAGCGAAATCCGAAGTGAACGCCGCGACGGCGCGGGCCGAGCCGACCGCAGCAGCGAAACGATCGCGCTTCGTTGCCCATGTCGCTCGGTGGGCGGGTCTGTCGGTGGTGCAGTTCGTCCTCGTCGAGTACATCGTCTCGGCTACGTGGCGTGGGCTCTACAGCTACCGGAACAATTACATCAGCGAACTCGGAATCCCCTTCTGCGGTCCTGTCGGCGATTGGCCGTGCAGCCAGCTCTACGTCCTGCTGAACGCCTCGATGGTGCTGTTCGGTGTGGCGATCGCGGCCGTGGGCGGATCGTGGTACATCGTTCGCCGGATCGATGGCAGGGCAGCCTCGTTCTTCGTCGTTGCCGGTGCGGGTGCGATCACGGCCGGCGTCGTCAACCAGGGCGTGAACTACCCGATTCACTCGTTCGGTGCCACCGTGTTCTTCATCTTCGGGAACTTCGGCCTCGTCGTCGCCGGTGGGCACCGAAGCCTGCGACGAACGATCCGCATCGTGGTCACTGCGCTGGGTGCCGTCGGTCTGGCCGGGTACTTCGCCTACATGGGTGGTCACGAATTCGGACTCGGAATCGGCTCCATGGAACGCGTCGCCACCTACTCCCTTCTGGTGGGCGTCCTGGTCCTCTCGGTCTCGCAGTTCAACGCGACGCGAGTGCCGAAAACCCTCGACGAGTCCGCGTGAGCCGTCACTCCGCATCGGGCGGGGAGTCCGGCACAGGGACCGTCGAGGTCTCGCGGCTCCCCGGCTCCGGCTTGCTCGTCGAGCGTCCGCGCCGCCGTTGGCCGTCGGTGCTGGCATTTCTCGTCGTGCTGGGACTGGTCGTCACCGGCACCGTGTACGGAATTGCGCATCGCTCGGACGGATCCGAGGCCGATGGTCGATCCACGGCCGAGGGCGGCGTCGACGCCACCTCCACGACGTCGGCGTCGAACACCGCCGCAGCCAAGCCCGGATACACCGTCTACGACGACTTCTCGGGAACGGCGGGCGACGCGTTGGCGGACGACCGATGGAGCCACGACGTCGGTCGGACCGGTTGGGGAAACAACGAGAAGCAGGACTACACCGACTCGACCGAGAATTCCTCCCTCGACGGCCAGGGCCACATGGTCATCAACGCCATGCGCAACGGTGACGGCTACACCTCGGCCCGAGTGACCACCAAGGACAAGTTCGAGTTCACCTACGGCCGCGTCGAGGCTCGGATCGAGATGCCTGCCGGAGCCGGACTGCACCCGGCGTTCTGGATGCTCGGTACCGATCTGGACTCCGTCGGCTGGCCCCTCTCCGGCGAAATCGACATCATGGAGACCCTGAACCAGGCAGACCAGTACCACACCGGAATCCATGCGCCCCAGCCAAATTCGCTCACCAGCCAGAAAGTGGACGCAGGCGGCATTCCACCGGAGCCGCTGTCGGAGGGCTTCCACACCTACTGGGTCGAACGCTCACCCGGCCGCGTGACCACCGGCATCGACGACACCACCTTGGCCACCGTCACCCCGGCCGACCTCGTCGGCGGAAACGACTACTGGGTGTTCGACAAGCCGTTCTTTCTGCTGTTCAACGTCGCCGTTGCCGGCGACTGGCCCGGGCCAACCGACAATTCGACGCCGTACCCGGCGACCATGGCCGTCGACTGGGTGCGGTATCGCACCGATTGAGACCGCAGTACCTGCCCTATGTGTGTCACCCGAAAGGATCCCCTCCCGTGTTACCTCCCGCGCTCCCCAGACTCCAGTCTCCCGAATGGGACGGTGCCGTGTGGATCGGTGACATCGACCTGGAGCAGGATCTTCCGGAGTCTCTCGCCCTCGACGATTCCGACGGCTACCGGCGTGCCCGGCTGTTGATCCGACGCGGACTGGACCCGCTCGGCTTCGTCGAACTCGATGTCGTCGACGGCGCGGTCGCGGCAGAAGACGCGCGACGAGCGGCCATGTCTCTCGCGCAGGTTCCTATGCCCGAGGCTCTGCCGGAACCCGGCCGGTCACTGCCCCCGATCACGGTGGTGATCTGCACCCGGGATCGGGTCGATCACCTGAAGGGCGCGCTCGCATCGGTGTCCGCTCTGGAATACCCGGATTTCGAGGTGGTCGTCGTCGACAACGCCTCTCCGACCGATGCGACGCAGCAGTACGTCCACGGTCTGAGCGACAAGCGCATTCGCGTTGTGTCCGAACCGACGGCAGGGCTGTCGAGGGCGAGGAACACGGGTCTGCGTGCGGCGCGAAACACCATCGTCGCGTTCACCGACGACGATGTCGCGGTGGATGCGAAGTGGTTGCAGAGCATCGCGCGCGGTTTCGCACGAGCCGACCGGGTGACGTGCGTGTCCGGGATCGTGCCGAGCGGGGAGATCAGAACCCAGGCGCAAGCGTACTTCGACCGCCGTGTCGGGTGGGCGAGTTCGGTCACGCCTCGGGTCTACGACCTGAAGAACCCCCCGGACGACGTACCGCTGTTTCCGTTCCAGGTCGGCATGTACGGAACCGGGGCCAATTTCGCCGTGGACCGCGGTCGGATGTTCGATCTGGGAGGATTCGACGAGGCGTTGGGAGTCGGCTCCCCGACCAACGGCGGTGAGGACCTCGACATGTTCTTTCGGGTATTGATGGCGGGCGACAAGCTGGTGTACGAGCCGGCGGCCATCGTGTGGCACCGGCACCGCGCCGACTCGGATGCCTTGGCGGTGCAGGCCCGCGGTTACGGCCTCGGCCTCGGTGCCTGGCTGTACACCGTCGCCACGAACCGCAGATCTGCGATGCTCGCGGCCACGGTGGCGTTCCGCCGGCTCGGCAGCGCAATTCGGTTGTCGGCCAAGATGAGCAAGGTCGCGTCGCCCCCTGACGATCTTGCTGCCGACCTACCGGACGGCATCGGCCGAATGGAATTGCTGTCCATCGCCAAGGGCCCCGCGGCCATTCGGCGCAGCAGGCGCGAAGGTCGCGAGCGCACTCCGTTGGCGGGGGTGAGCCGTGAGCCGGTCCTCGACTGATTCCAGCCACCGGTCCCTCGGGGACCTGCGGCACAAGCTGTTCGTCCCCTCCGACTGGACCCTCGAATGGCCGGTCGGCACAACCGATACCGCGGCAGGCACGACGCGACGCGCGGGCAGTCGACTGCGCTACGCCGACATCGCCGTTCTGGCAGCGGGGTCCGGTCTGGCCTCGATGATCGCGCTGCCCACGCTCGTTCGCGTCGTGCTGCTCACGGTCCTGTTGTTCTTCGGGCCGGGTGCGGCAATTCTGTCGTGGGTTCGCATCCCCCGTACCGCGGTTCCGGCTGCGCTGCCGATTCTGAGCATCTCGGTGGTGACACTGATGGTGTCGGCGGCGATGTGGGGATACCGCTGGTCGCCCCGGATGTGGACGTTGTGGCTGTGTCTGGCCCTGATCGGCTCGTCGGTGCTGTGGTACCGCAAGCACGGTCGTCCCGACCTGCCCGAGTGGATCGCGCGCACACGTGCGGTCGTCTCACCGTCGTCACGCGCCGCGGCCTTCGCGTCGACCAAGTTCGTACTGACCGACCGAGATACACTGCGCCGCAACGTTGCCGGCCTGATTCTCGCATTGGCCTTCTTTCTGTGGCTGCCGATGCTGCCCGGTCTCGAACGAGCGACGTACTCGCAGTTCGGGTTGCTGACCGCCGGCACCGGCCCTGGCCTCGTGCTGTGCATGGTCCTGATCATCGCTGCGTTCCTGATCGCACTGCGGCGGAATCAGCTGCGCACCATGATGGTCGCGGTCGGCCTCGCCATCGTGGTGCAACGATTCACCGTCACACTGATCACGTCCGCACCGATCTACGACTGGACGTACAAGCACGTCGCCGTCACCGAATTCGTCCTCGACCTGAACCGGCTGGCCCCGAGCGGGGTGGACATCTACAGCGAGTGGCCGAGCTTCTTCCTCGTCTCGGCGTGGTTCCAGCACGTCACCGGCTACGACACACTGTCGCTGGCGCACGTGTTCGCGCCGATGATCCACGTGGTGCTCGCCGCGTGCATCTACGGTTTGGCCCGAGTCATGAAGTTCACCAAGCGGGCCGCCGTCACCGCCGCGATGCTCGCCGAGGTCGTCAACTGGGTGGGCCAGGACTACTACTCCCCGCAGGCCTGGGCGCTGCTGCTCGCCGTCGGCTTCCTGGCGCTGCTGATGTCCTCGCCGCTGACCCGATCCGCGGCGTTCCTGTCGATAATTCCGTTCGCAGCGCTGGTGCCGACGCATCAGTTGACTCCGTACTGGTTGATGGCCGTCACCGGTGTACTGCTGGTGACCCGACGAGCCAAGCCGTGGTGGCTGATGATTCCGCTCGGCGTCATCCTGCTGGGGTATCTGTATCCACGGTTGCCGATCGTGGCACCGTACGGGCTCTTCCAGGGGTTCGACCCGGTTCAGAACGCGGCGAGCAACGTCCAGGAAGAGGGCGTGCTGGGCAAACAGATCACGTCCCTGGTCTGCCGGGCGCTGTCCGGCGGGGTGTTCGGCCTGGCGTTCGTCTCGGCGATCTACGCCTGGCGTACCAAGAAGACGTTCTGGGCCCCGATGGTGATGGCATTCGGCTCGATCATGCTGCTCGCCGGGCAGAGCTACGGCGGCGAGGCGATCTTCCGGGTGTACCTCTACGCGATCCCCGGGTGCGTTCTGTTGATCACGCCGATGTTCCTCGCCTTGTTCGACCGTCAGCCGTCCCAGGACCGGCCGTCGCGGGCCCGCAGGCTCACCGCCCGCACCTCGGTCGCGGTCGCCACGGCCGGCGCGATCGGTTCGGCTGTCCTCGGCCTGCAAGCGTATTTCGGACTGTGGCCGATCGTGCTCGAGCATCGTGACCAGATCGACGACGCCCGCGCGGTGGCCGCCCAGTCGCCCTCCGGCACCGCCGTCACGATGCTCTACTCCTCGGGCTACCCAGCTCGGTCGACATCGGACTACGGCCGTCTGACCGAGGCCAACGACTACTGGGACGTTCCTCTGTACGCTCTCGGCCCCGAGTACATGCAGGGGTTCCCGACGCCGGAGAAGCTCGGCCAGATCGACTACAACGCGTCGGTCAGCGATACACCGACGTACATGGTGTTGACTCGGCAGTCGCTGGAAGCGATGCACTACTACGGGTTCGTTCCCGACGACGCCGTGAACCGTTTCCGGCAGTGGCTGCGCACCAACTCGGCGTGGTCGGTTCGGTACCAGGATGCCGACACGATCGTCTACCAGTACCGATCCCGGTAGCCGGATCACAAACTATGACTAGCGTCTCTAAACAATCTCCCAGTTGGTTTGTTTGCAGCTTGACAAACTCGTCGCATCTTTTAAGCTTGCTATCAGTCAATGGAAACAGGTTCTAACGCTTCACAACAAGCGCCAAGACACTGTCTGTGGATGCGGCGGGGGTCGTTTCACGGAGCTCGGAGACATCTGCCCATCGCACTCGACCCATGTGGAATGGATATGTTGAATCGTCAGAATCCCCGCGTCAGTGTCGTCATCCCGACGCTCAACGAGGCCGCGAACCTTCGCCATGTCCTCCCCCTGCTCTCCCACGACTACGAGCTCGTGCTCGTCGACGGTGGATCCGTCGACGGCACCATCGATGCCGCTCGCGAGATCCGCGGCGACATCCGCATCATCAAGCAGACCCGCAAGGGCAAGGGCAATGCGCTCGCCTGTGGCTTCGAGGCTGCCACCGGGGACATCATCGTCATGTTCGACGCCGATGGTTCTGCCGATGCTGCCGAGATCCCGCGCTTCGTCGAGGCCCTGATCGCCGGTGCAGACTTCGCCAAGGGCAGCCGGTTCTGCGAGGGAGGCGGCAGCCACGACATCACGCCGCTGCGTCGCGCCGGCAACGGCGGCCTGCACCTGGTGGCGAACACGCTGTTCGGAACCCGCTTCTCCGATCTCTGCTACGGCTACAACGCCTTCTGGCGCGACCTGGTGCCGGTGCTGGATCTGCCCGTCGTCGATCAGCCCGGAGCCGAGGGCATGATGCTCTGGGGCGACGGATTCGAGATCGAGACCATCATCAACTGCCGCTTCGCCGAGGCCTCCGTTCGTATCGAAGAGGTGCCGAGCGTCGAACTGGCCCGGATCTACGGCCAGAGCAACCTGCGCACCTTCTCCGACGGCTTCCGAGTACTGCGCACACTGATGACCGAGCGCATGCGAGCTCGCCGCATCAAGCGCAAGTCCATCGTTCGTCCGTTGCGTGAGTCGATCGACGCTCGTACCGACATGGACCTCGAGTTCGAGGCCCTGGAGTCGTACAACGAGGTTCTCGAACTGCGCGAGAGGACGGCGTGAGTCTGCCGACTTCCTCGGTCGTCATCTGCGCGTACACGTTGGCTCGGTGGTCCGAACTTCGGATCGCCGTGCGTGCCGTCCTCGATCAGGCCGTACCGGCCGACGAGTTGATCGTCGTCATCGATCACAACGCACAGCTGGCCGAGCGCGCACGCGAGGAGTTCCTGCCGCTGCACGACACCGTGAACGTGGTGGAGAACAACCACCCGCGCGGCTTGTCCGGTGCGCGCAACACCTCTCTGGATCTCGCTACCGGTGACATCGTCGTCTTCCTGGACGACGACGCATCGCCGCGCACCACAGAGTGGCTCGGAGCCATTCTGTCCCATTACTCGGACGATGCCGTGTACGCCGTTGGGGGCTCTGCATACCCGGTATGGCCGGACAAACGTCCGGCCTTCTTACCGGCCGAGGTAGTGGGTGAACCCGGCGAACTCGATTGGGTCGTCGGGTGCACCTACCGCGGACAGCCAACGGAAACCGCTCAGGTCCGCAATCTCATGGGCGCGAACATGTCGTTCCGCCGCGAACCGGTCGTCGCACTCGGCGGATTCGTCTCCGGCATAGGCCGAATCGGTCGAGTTCCGCTCGGCTGCGAGGAAACGGAACTGTGCATCCGTCTACGCCAGACGCATCCCGATGCACAGATCGTGTTCGACCCCTCGATCGTCGTCGATCACACGGTCAGCGCAGACCGCACTCGTCCGCGCTACCTCATCACTCGCAGCTACGCCGAGGGCGTCTCGAAGGCAGCTATCGCCCGCTTGATCGGGGCCGAGGACGCCCTGTCCTCGGAGCGGGCCTACACCGCCAAGATCCTGCCTCGCGCAGTCGGTCGCGAAACCAGTGCCGCTGCCCGCGGTAATCCGGTGCGCGCCTGGGGTGCGATGGCCGTGGTGGCAAGCGTCGGGGCGGCCGGAATCGGCTATGCCCGAGGCAAACTCAGCACAAACCGCTAGCGGCACGTGCACGGCTTGGACCATGGACTGAATTCGTAGTCCACTACGAGTTCAGTCTATGACCCAAGCTGTTCACGACCGTCGGTGCCACCGAGGCCCGCTCCACGGAATTAAGCGCCCGGATGTGTCCGCGGGGCGCGCCATCACCGACAAGAGTCAACGTCCGGGGTTCGTTCGGCGCCAGGTGGAACCACGAGTCGGACACCTCGAAATTCTCGATGTCGACACAGACGTACTGCGCCGCCCACTCGGATATGACCGTCAATTCCCATGTTCCGGAATGTGTCTCGGTCACCTCGGCGGACAATCCCACAGTGTTCTGACAGGCCTGCGGGCCGACGAGGACGGTGGTTCGTGTCACCTCCACCCCACTGGCGTCCAGGAATGCGGCGGTGACGGCGGAGTAGGTTCGACGGCCGAAGCGATACGCGTGATTGACGTCGGTGAACGTGCCGACGATGGAGTCCACCGTCAGCGCCACCGAGGAGTTCGTGCCCACCTTCACCGACTGCTCGAATTCGTGACTGCCCCGAGAGGCGTGCAGCACCACTCGTACCGTGCCCGTGCGCGCCGGGCCGTCGTTGACCAATTCCACCGAGTAACCGTCGAGTCCGTTGTCGGACAACAGTAGAGCTATAGGCGCGCTGGCCCGCGCCAAGGCGTAGAAGGGCGCTTTCGGCACACCGGCGCTATCGACTATGCCCCAGCCGGCACCGGGAACCGTATCCCGCAACGTGAGCACCAGGGCACCGGCGCACCCCGAGGATGCCCGACGCCAGTGGCCGAACGCTTCGGTGAACGCTTCGACCGTCGCGGCTCTGCCGTAATCGAGGTACAGCTCGGCGTCGTCCCGGCGAATCAGATGCGGATCGACGCCGAAGATGCTGCGTACGTAGTGATCTCGCACGTCCTCGAAATCCCAGGACGAGCCGCGATCGCGTGGAACGGCGGCTTTCCATTCCGGGTGGTGGCCGGCCACTGCGGCGGACCCGAAGAACCTCTCCACCGACGCTCGCTCCGGAGGAACGGCAAAAGCCAGACACTCTGCCGCGAAACGTACACCGGCGGTGCGGATATCGGACAACGGACGCAGGTAGCCGCCGACCCCGAAGTAGTGGGCGATACCGTCACCCACATGCGTGTGCAATTCCCCCTGCACACTGGACGGGCTCGATGTCACATACGCCACCGCGGGCAGGCGATCGGCCAGAAAGCCGGGAACAACGCTGTCCAGCATTTCCATTCGCTGATCGTCGGCGGCAAGCCCCAGCATCGTCGGTTGCTGCTGCGTCTCGCTTCCTCCGCTGACGACCATCAGTGCGGGGTTCGCCGACACGGTATCGGCCAACGCGTCGAGCTCGCGGGCGACCGACGCCGTGAAGGTCTCGTCGGTGGGTGGATCGACGGTGCCGAACATGAGGTCCTGCCACACCATGATGCCCAGTTCTGCACACAGCGACCAGAATTCGGGCTGCTCGTACACCAGGGTGCCGACCACCCGCACCATGTTCAGGCCCGCGGATCGGAGCTGTTCGAGCGCGGCACGCAGTTCGGCCTCCGAGGACCACAACCGCACCGGATTCAGCGGCGTCCACGTTCCACCTCGACAGAACACGTCCGCTCCGTTGACCACGAGTTGCGCGCCGCCCGCGGTACGGTCCAGCTCCACCGTACGAAACCCGACAACCCCCATGCGATGAACGGTGCCGTCGATCTCGAGCGCCACCCGGTAGGTTCGCGGTCGGCCGTGCGTGTGCGGCCACCAGAGTTCGACATCCGGCAACGTCAGAGTCGAATCGATGTGCTCGACCGTGCCGAGCTCGACTGTGTGAACCGAAGAGATGGTGTCGTCGATGATAATTCGAGCGTCTCGTGGCGAATCCAGCTCGGCGCGCAGAACCACGATGCCGTCGGTGCCGGACACAGCTGTCGACAGTTCGCTGCGACGAACGTCGGGAATCGGCGTCATCGACACCGGACGCCATGGTCCGACGGCGATCGGAAGGGGCCCGTACACGGGCGCCCGGCCGAGCATCGTCGTGCGCTCGTGCCGAAGTCCCTGCGCTGCAATCAACGACGATCGCCATCGCCCGCGTGGACGTCGGGACTTCAGCTGCGCATTAAGCGATTCGATGTGCAGGGCAATACGAACTGTTGGCCCGCATTCGGTCAGATCGACGATCTCGGGAACGAACATCGACGTCACCGTTCGGCGGTGGTTGCCGTCGATCCAGATCTGGGCACGAGTTGCGATGCCGCCGAACGTCACTCGCACCCGACGGTGGTCGGCGGTGGAGACCTCCGCGACGAACCACCAGTCGTGATCGTCCGGGTTCACTCCAGAAAGCGACGCGCCGAGGGCCGACGCCACCGTTCCGGGCACCTCTGCGTCGATCCACTCGAGATCGGCGGGTAGATCACCGGGGTCGAGAACCGAGCCGGCGTCGGTTCTGGCCAGCTGCCACCGAGCGCCGTCGAGCAGATCGATCACGTGCCCACTGCGCCTGCAACGAGATCCATGGCTGCCGCCCAGTTCTTGCTCATCTCGATCAGCGGCTCGTCGAGCACGACGTCCCGGCCACGTGCGGCGCGTGCCATTCGGAATTGCACGGCCTTGGCACCGGAGGCGGCATCGCGGAAGTGTGGTGCTGCCGCGGCAGCACCGGGCGCACCGCGTCCGTCGAGGTATTCGACGTAATTCGCCGCGAGCTCTGCGGTGGCTCCGAATTGGCGGAGCAGTCCGAACGACCACAGGTGGAATGCGTCGGGCCCGGCGGTTTGGACGAGCGGAATGTCGGCCACGATGCGCCGGGCAAGTGCATCGACCGGGTTTCCCGGTGCCCGCCGTGCCAGGTGCGCGCGAGCGACGTCGAGGTCTCGATCACCGAATCCGGCATCGAGTACCGCAGAGTCCACGCGGATCTGCTCGACGTAGGGCAGCAACACCTCGGCATGCGGTTCGGGAGCGAGGTTGAATATCCCGTCGAAGTCGGCCCCGGTGAGATCGAAGTACCCGCGATTGTGGAAGTACCCCATCACCTTGTCCTCGCGGTTGACGAGGTTCGGCACGATGGTGGTCTTGGTGTGCTGGTTTCGGTAGCTGGTGCCTGCGGTGTCGGGCAGCCAGAAGCCGTCGACTTCGACGGTGACGTGGATACCGTCGTCCAGACCCTCGACCACATGCTCGAGCACGGGCCGCCACACGTTCATCTCGGCCACGTCAATGCCGTAGAGGGTGCGCAGGTCCTCGGGCATGATCTTCACGAAGTCCCATTGCCTGCCGTCGCACCCGGCACTGAGCACGAACGCCAGAGCGGGAGTGGGATCCGCGCCGAGAGAGTGCAGAACCTCTATCCAGAGATCGACGTAACAGTTGGTTTCGGTCCAGATGCGGTCGTGATTGTGAATCGGGTGCGGTCGGTACGTGATGGGGTCCAGCTCGAGGACCCGTAACCCGGTTCCGAGCCTGTCCAGCACTGCATCGTTCGACATGAAGCCTCTCCTACCGGATCGAATGTCGGACGGTCCCCGAGCCGCATTTGTCCGTATTGCCTGTATCCAGGCCCCTAATCCTATCGACTGGATTTATTATTCGCACAGGATCGGACGGTAAGATTGTTTTCGTCCGGCGAACTATTTTCTGGGCCACCATCTCGACAGAAGCGGTATCGGACCCCGAAAACGAGGGCAGTCACACAGCGAACAGTCGGTTCCACGCCGGTAATGCCGGTGCGCAGCTTGTTCGTGATGGCACTTGCATATCGGCTCTGAGCTGGGCACATGCCGAGTGTAGACAACACCAGACACATCCATGCCCAACTCGGGCACGCAACAGGAGGTACCGCGGCGATGCGCCGTTTCGTTCGCACCGCAGCGCAGGTCATCGGCTGGGCTCTGGTCGCCATGACCCTCGGAATGTTCGTCATCCGGCAAGTTGGAGTGACCGAGATCTCCTTCGTTGCGCTGGTAGTCGGAGCTCCGTATCTGGGCGTGGCCTCCCTCGCCGCAGTGATCCTCTTCGCCGCTGCCCGCGCCCGCGTCGGGTCGGCAGTCGCTGTGCTGCTCACCATTGCTGTCGTCGGAGTGCAGGTGCCGATGTTCCTGGCCGACGGGCCGGACAATTCCGGCCCCGAGTTGTCCCTGTTGACCGTCAACGTCGCGCACGGGGACGCCGACGCTGCAGCCATCGTCGACGCCGTGCGCGACCACGATGTCGACATCCTCGCCGTCCAGGAACTGACGCCCGAGGAAGTGACCGATCTGCAGGCGGCGGGTATCGACGAACTTCTCCCGTTCTCCTTCACCGCGGCTCTCCCGGTGGCCGACGGCACCGGCCTGTGGAGCCGCACCCCGCTGACCGACGGCACCCGCCTCGACAACTTCGGCTTCGTGCCGGTACAAGCACGAACCACCGTCGACGGGCAGGATCTGACTCTCGTCTCGTTCCATGCGATGTCGCCGGCAACGCCCCGGCACACCGCCGAATGGGATGCCGACCTGGCCAGGATGCGGTCGATCATGGAGACCTACCAGGACACCGCAATCGTTGCCGGAGACTTCAACGCCACCAACGATCACCGGCAGTTCCGAACGTTGGCGTCGTCTCCGTTCTCCGACGCGGCCGACGCAGCGGGCGCGGGCCTGTTCCGCACGTTCCCTTCGGAACGCCCACTGGCCCGCTTGGATCATGTGGTGACGAACGATACCGTTCGTGCCCTGTCGGTCCAGCCGCTCGCGATCCCCGAGAGCGATCACCTGGCGGTTCTCGCCGAGTTGCAGCTGCCCTGATCGGGGCCCGACGCCGAAGCCGGGCTAGAAGCGAGGCAGTTGGATGACCGGTGGTGCCGGCAACTGGATCTGCGGCAGCTGAATCTGCGGAAGGCCCGGGATCAGCGGTGCCGGGGCGGGTGCGGGTGCAGCCGGCGGATCGTATTCCGGCTCGGAATAGGTGCGCGCCGGAGCCTGCGCGGCCTCGGTCGTGGGCGGCACCGTGGTAGTGGTGGGTGGCGCAGTGGTGGGCGGAACCGTCGTTCTCGGCGTGGTGGGCACCGCCGTGATCGGAGCGGTCGTTTCCGCTGGAGCGCTCGTCGGCTGTGTCGAACCACCGCCGTACCCGAGAGACAAGCCGAGCGCGGCAACGGCAACGAGACCGCCCGCGACGAGCACCGCGCCGCGGACCTTGCGCTTGGAGTCGGCCGGCTTGTCGGTCGCGGGATCGGGGCTCAACCAATCCGGAGCTCCGGACAACGATGCGGGCTCGGACGACGACTGCCGAACGCCCGGGGCCGGGGTGGGCTGACGCGGCGCGTCGGCAACCGGAGTCGCCAGCAGTGCCGCGCCGCGGGCAGCGACGGATTCCGGATCCGCGGGGGTGATGACCGGAAGGCCGATCCACGCGCTGAGAATCGACTCCACCAGCGGAATACGCGCTCCGCCACCGATGAGAACAAGAGCGTCGACGTGCTTGGGTGACCGCCCGATGACGTCGCGCACCAACCGCGCCGAGTACTCGATCGGAACGGTGACCAGCGACTCGAACGCCTCACGAGAGATCAGAATGACGCCGCCGTCACCGGGCAGGCACACCGCGCCACTGGTCGACAGCTGCTCCTTGGCCACGCGGCAACGCGCGGTGAACTGGCTCAGTTCCTGATTGTCGGCAATGTCGACGCCTTGCTTGGCGAGCTGGTTGTCCGAGATGAGCCGATCGAAGTCGTCCCCGCTGATGTCGATGGTGCGCTCGGCCAGCAGCACCTGGCCGGTGCCGCGGTCGATGACGCTGATCGTCAACCCGGAGCTACCGAGGTCGTAGAGCCCGATCGTGCCGAAGTGGCCCAGTTCGCCCGATGCCTCCAGATACTGCAACGCCGCACGCGCCTCGGGCACCAGCCGGTAGTTGTAGAGCCGCTGGCTCGCCATCGCCTGCTGGATCTCACCGAACTGCTGCTGGTCGCGGTACGCCACTCCGGTTGCCTGCACGGGGCCGCCGTCACCCGGTTGCGACAGCACCACCCCGATCGACTCGGCAGCCAACTCCTCGGCGCGATCCCAGTAGGCGTCGACGGTGTCGTGGTGAAAACCCAGACGACCCGAATTCTGCGGGCGCGCGTCAGGGCGAGCCATGCGCACCGCACTGGCTCCCACCGACACACCGAGAACTTCGGTCATTACCCGCCTCTTGTCGATTTCCCCGTGAACACACGCCGAGACCCGATGTCACGAACCAGTCTCGATCCCCCCGAAGGCACACTGTAGCGCGTCCCGCGACTGCGCCCCAGTGGACGCGACATCTCGCGTCGACCACACCATTACAGTTGCCGCATGCGCGTTCTGTTCGTCTGCACCGGGAACATCTGCCGATCTCCGACGGCCGAGCGCCTCGCTGCCGCATTCGCCCACGAAGGCGGCTTCGACGTGACCGCGAGCAGCGCAGGAACCCAGGGTCTGACCGGTCACGCCATGGACCCGACGGCCGCGATGGTGCTCACTCAGCTCGGCGGCGATCCGGACGGTTTTGTTGCCCGACGCCTCACCCCGGCGATCGCTGCCGACGCGGACCTGGTCCTGACGATGACGTCCGCCCATCGCGACGCCGTTCTGGCCCTCGCACCGCGGCAGATGCGTCGTACGTTCACCCTCCTCGAAGCATCCGGCCTGGCCGCTGCGTCGGGTGCACAGTCGATTGCGGATCTCGCGGATGCGCGGGCGGTGCATCGGGTCGACACTCTGGACATCGGAGATCCGTACCGCCGCGAGCCCTCGGAGTACGAGCTGGCCGGAGAACTGATCGCGGAGGCGTTGCCCACCGTGCTGCGGTTGACGCCGCAATGAACGTCCATCCCTCACAGCTTCGCTCGCTGAGGTAACGTTCTCGCATCATTGCCGACCATCCGGGTTCGGCCACGGCGTTAGGGTCTGTGCATGCGCGACAAGGTCATCGCGTTGGCAGCAGTGGCAAGCGCGGGAGTGGCCATCGCCGTCGGATTGACCATCGGCGCTCTGGGCGGTGCGTTCGACGACACGAGTCAGACGGTGCGTCCACCCGCACTGAAGTCGGACAACCTGAGCTCGGTCGTGTCGTCGCCGAGCTCGACCATCGTCGTCGTGCCTCCGTCCCCCACGTGGCAGGTCGCGGTGCCCACCACCGCTCGTCCCACGACGACAACTCCGGATCGGTCCGAGACGACGACGCGGAGCTCGCGTCGCACGACCGGTGCCGACCGCACGACCACCACGTCCGAGGACGAGTCGGACGACGAGACCACCACCACGGAGTCCGGTTCCGGACGCTAGCTGGTCAACTCGGGGTCGGCAGCGCGGTGGCGTCGCCGATTCGCAACGCAGCCACCAGTTCTCGGTACAGCGAATCGGTATTCATCAGTTCCTCGTGAGTGCCGCGAGCGCGGACCACTCCGTCCTCCATCACCAGGATCGTGTCGGCATCGAGCACGGTGGACAGCCGGTGCGCGATGGTGACGACGGCGGCTTCCGACGCAATGGCTCGAATCACCTCGTGGATGGCCGCCTCGGTGCGACCGTCGACCTGTGCCGTTGCCTCGTCCAGCAGAAGAATCTCGGGCCGACGAACGATGGCTCGTGCCAACGCGATTCGTTGACGCTGACCGCCGGAGACGGTCGAGCCGATCAGATCGGTGTCCAACCCGTCGTCCAGCGCACGAATGGTCGAGTCCAGGTGCACCGACTCGAGTGCCGCCCAGATGTCGGCCTCACTGGCCTCGGGGTGGCTGAACAGCAGGTTGTCTCGGATCGAACCGGGGATCACCGGTGTCTCCTGCTCCACGTAGGACAGTCGGGATCGCACCTCGTCGATGGTCAGGTTGTCGTAGGGCGTGCCACCGAGCCGAATCTCACCGCTCTCGGGCGTGAGGAAACGCAGGATCAACGAGAACACGCTCGTCTTGCCTGCACCGGACGGGCCCACGATCGCCGTGTGTCCACGTGCCGGCACCTCGAGATCGATGCCGTGCACGGCGGGTTCTCGACCGGGCGCGTATCGTGCTGTGACGCTGCGGAATTCGAGGGCGGGTGAAACCGAGTCGGTTCTCGTCGAGTTCGCTGCGCCTTCCACGCCCACCTCGGTCACCAGATCGTCTATCTGGCGGATACGCGCAGCCGCCGCCATTCCGGCCTGCAGCGCGGTGATGTTGGTGGCCAGGGTCTGGACCGGGCCCATCACTTGAAATGCGTACAGCAGGAACGCAATCAGACTCGACACCGCGAGCGCTCCGGTGCTGACTCGATAGCCGCCGAGACCGAGGATCCCGATGATGGCCAATTGAACACCGCCACCGGCGAACGTCCACGCCAATGCCGAAATCTTCACCGCTCGCACGCTGTGCCGAGCCGACGTGCGTGCCTCGGAGATCACCCGCTCCGATTCGCGGGTCTCGGCCCTGCTCGACTTGACGGTGCGGATTGCCCGCAGGGTGCCGTCCAGAATTCCACCCAACCGACCCACTGCTTCCTGAGACTGCCGCTGCGCCACGGCAATCGGCGGCATCAGACGCGAGAACAGAACCGCGATCGCGATAATGGCTGTCGCGATCGCACCGAGCAGAACCAGGTCGAGAACTGCCATCAGAATCAGTGCGCCCACCAAGCCCACCACGCTGTTCACGATGCCCACCAACGCATTCGACGCCGCCTCACGCAGCAAAACGGTGTCGGAGGTGACTCTGGTGACGAGCTCGCCGGTGGGCCGCGTGCCGAGACTGCCGACAGTGGCTCCGAAGTACTTGCGGACGATGGACTTGCGGGCGTCGAGAACGATACGTTCGGCCAGCACCCCCAGGACGATCCACTGGAAGTACAGCACCACCGACCCCACTACGAGCAAACCCACGAGCAGCAGAATCGGCCCGATCAGCGAGGCATCGGCGCCGAGGCCGTCGAGCACTCCCTTCGCGACCATCGGCGTAGCCAAGGCGGCACCCGTTCCGACGAGACCGAGGGTCATTCCGAGCGCAAGGGTGCGGCTGTGCGGTCGAACGAACTGCCACAGCACACGAAGGTTGGGGAGAGTTATCTTCTTCTTCTCCGCTGTAGCGATCTGCAAGTCGACCATGCCACCAGTGTGCCGGAGGAATCAGGTGCTACGGATCGCATCCCAGATCATGTGAACCGTCGTGCCGTTCTGATCCGAGGTGACCGCCGCACTGTCGGCCAGTGCTCGCATCAGCGGGACGCCACGCCCGCGATTGGGATCGGAGTTGTGCGACGCCCAATCCCCGCGGTCGACCACCTTCACATCGATCCGACCGTCCGCCACCCACAGCACGCGGATGTCGAGAGTCCCACGATCGGCATGATCCCGGTACGCGTGCTCGACGCTGTTCGCTATGGCCTCGTACGTTGCCAACACCACGTCGTAAGCCCGATCCGGATCGACGCCCACGCTGTCCAACCACTCACCGAGCTCACGACGAATAGCCGACGCCCGATCAGCGTCGGCAGGCTCGCCGGTGAACAGCAGTTCTTTCATTCGCGTGCCTGCCGTCGAGATCGAACTGTCGGAACGTGAGTCGTCACCTCCGGAGAGTGTCGCCATCATGAGTCCCGTCTACCCAAAAGTTCAGGATCTACCCTTACGAAGTGCACCGAAAGCTTCGTCGACCGTTGCATAGATGCCGAAGACCTCGTCCAGACCGACCAGAGTGAGTGGACGACCGGTGGCCGGACCCTCTGCGACCACCGCAAACCCGGCCTCGCCGCCGAGTTGCTGATGGGTGGACGCCAACAGCGACATTCCTGCGGACGCGAGAAATCCCACGTTACTGAGATCGATCACCACCGCCGTCGGCGACTTCTCGAGCACGAGAGCAACCGACTCGGACAAGTCGGGAGCGGTCACCAGATCCAGTTCACCGGACACGGCCAGAACCACATCCCGATCACGCCATTCCACGATCACATCGAAGTGCTGGGGCCCGAGGCCCATGTCGTCCACAGTCACAAGGCGACTTTACCCTGGTGCACCCTGGCCGACTTTCTTCCGATCGGCCGAGTTGCTCGACTCCCATTAGGCTCGCTTCGGTGATCGAGGGACTGCAGGGAGCGGACCGTCGTCGATCGATCGGTGAGTACCTCGCGGTCACTGTCGGCGGTGCGGTAGGTGCGGCGATGCGGTACGAGGTGTGGACGTGGCGCTTCACGCCGCGATGGCTGTTGATGAGCACGTTCGGCGTCGATGTGTTCGGCTGCCTCGTCGTCGGAGCCGCCCTGGGTTATCTGTCGGGACGGTCGGCCCCCGTCGCCCGCGCCGGAGTGTTCGGGCTGGCATGCGGGTTCACCACCTTCAGCCTGTACGCGCTCCAGGCGGTGACGCACCGCGGTGCCTGGAACTCGGTGGTCTACCTCGTGTTCACTCCCGTGATCGCGTTGATCGCCATGGCCATCGGCGCAGCTATAACAAGACCGACCGCAAAACCGGGCAGCCGATGACGACCATCGTTCTCGTGGCGGTCGGGGGCGGACTGGCAGCACTTCTCCAGTTCGTGTTCGCGTTCGCGATCACGTCTCGCCGCCGGTTGTCCGCGCTCAATCTGACGGCATGTGCAGCGCTGGGGCTCGTGTTCGCAATCGATCCACCGGACGCTCTCAGGTCTGTGGTCGGTGTCGGCTTCCTGGCCTCGGTGGCTCCGATGGCGGCTCTGGCATCGGTCACGATCGGACTCGCCCGACAGCGGCGGTATCGGAGCGCGGCAACCTTTTTCGCCGCGAATGTCGTGGGAGGTATCGCTGCGGCGATGTTCGGATTCCTGGCCTGGAAGTCGGGCGTCACGCTCTTCTACAAGATCGTCTGAGCCCCACCGGGGTCAGTCGCTCGCCGCGTCCTGGCACGACCCCTGCACGCCGGCCTTGACGAACCCTGCAATTTGGTAGAGGTACGTGAACTCCCACTCGACGAGGGAGAAGTCGTAGGCGCGTGGCGTCGGACGCATCGTGACGGTGCCGTCGAAGCACTGGTCGAAGATGTACCGGGCGCGGGGTAGGTGGTAGCGCCACGTGACGACGATGACGTGCTTCCACCCGCGCTCGCGGGCGAGCTCCTCGGTGAACATCGCCTCTCCGCGCGTGGTCGACGGAGTCGGCGGAATACACAGCACCTCGAACTCGGCAGTGGACGCCGCGCAGGCCTTCTTCATGGTGGGGTCGCTGGATCCGTACGGGTCGGAAAGCACTACCGTCTTCGCCAGACCTTGCTGGGCGAGAGAAATGCCGTAGGCCTCGCGGCCGTCGTGCTCGCCGCCGAGTACCACGATGGCATCGGCGGTGGTCAGCGGATCGACGCGGGCCTTGGTGAACGCGATGTATCCGCCGACGCCCACCAGCGACACCAGTACAACCGGGATCGCGAAGGCGAGAAGCAGCAACAAGCGTCCACGGAACACCTCACCAGGTTAGGGAAGGTGTTCCGTGTACGCGCGGTCAGAGACTCGAATCACTCACTCGGCTGCGGGACGGTGACGTTGCAATCGGTGACCTCGGGGTTGACCCCGAAGTAGTTGAGCGGTCCCGCGACAACGGTCAGGGCGATGGTGCCCGCGCCTGCGCAGTTGTCGGGTGCGCTCTCGAAATCTCCACGCTGGTACGACGCGAATGCGCCGATGATCAGCCAGACGAGAACGATCAACGTTACGAACCTCATGGTGCCCCCTTAGGCGGTCAGCCGCCGTTCGGCTGTCGAGAGTTACGTATGTCCGATTGTCGCAGTCTTCAAACCGCAGTCATTCGTTCTGTCTGGACAGCGTCTGCGACAGATAGTCGCTCAATGCCTGTTCCTGGACGCGATCGAGGGCGCGAGCCAGCTCTGCCTGCGCAGATTTCATCGCCAGGCTACGCATCTTCTCGAACATCTCGGTCGTCTCGGCCACCTCCCCGGACTTGGGAAGCCAACCCGGACCGTGTCTCGCGGCCAGATGGTCGGTCACACTCCCCACCATCGACTCCGCGATGGCGTTCATCTTCGACGCGGTCCGCTCGTGCTGGTCCAGCAGCTGTTCGAGGGTGAAGCCGTATTGGCTCAGATCGACGAACACCTCGAGGAGAGTGGGGTCGAGGATCTCGGCCTGATCCCCGTCGATCCTGATCAGTTTCGCGTCGATCAGTCGGGCAACGATGTCGTTGTTGTCCTCACCGAGAAACTGCGCAATCAGTTCGACGGGAATGATCGTGGTCTCGGCCGACGACCACTTACGAGTCACGATTTCCTGCAGGCCCAGGATTTCTTCCAGGTCCTTGCCCTGCTCCCAGCCAGCGAGAAAATCGGCAATGTGCGCGGAGGTGAAACCCCGCTGGAGCAGCGAGTCGATGACCTTCAACCGCGTCAGGTGATCGTCACCGTAGATACCGACCCGTCCTCGGAGCGTGGGCGGCGGCAGTAGTCCGCGTTCCTGGTACGCCCGCACGTTGCGAGTGGTCGTCTTGGCCTCTCGAGCCAAGTCGTCGATTCGATATTCCACCGAGCTCCCTACCTCCGCCGCGCGTCGACTCACAGGATATACGTCGACCACGCGGCGGAAGGAAGTTCCGAATCGGAGCCCGAACGTCATCGCAGCGACAAGCGTGCTCGCGAGCGATTCAGGAGTGGGCGACGGCCCGTGCCTGTTCCCGCGGCAGGTCGACGCGGCGCGGAACCATGGTGAAGTCGCCCTGTTCGACACCTTTGAGTTGGTTGACGTACTGGGTGGCGAATCCGGGGAACATGGTGGCGTTGAAGCCGTCCTCGGTGAGATACCAACTGCTGCAACCGGAATTCCAGGTCGTCTTGGCCAGTTTGCGCTGCATCTCCTCGTTGTACGCATCCTGGACGTCCTGGCGCACATCGGCGCTGTGCAGATTTCCCTCGAGCACCAGGGAGATCGCCTCGACGATGTAGTCGATCTGAGCCTCCATGTACACCAGCGCCGAGCTGTGTCCCGGCCCGGAGTTGGGACCGAAGGTGAAGTACATGTTCGGATAGCCCGATACCGCAATACTCTTGTATGCCTTGGCCCCTGCGCTCCATTCGTCGGCCAGCACGCGGCTGTCGCGCCCGGTGATCGGAATGGGGGTTCCGGTGTTGGACACGTCGAACCCGGTCGCGAACACGATGGCGTCGAACCGATGCTCGATGCCTTCCACGGTTCGAATTCCCTTGGGCGAGAGCGTTGCAATCGGCCAGGTCACCAACGTGCAGTTCGGCTTCTGCAGTGCCGGGTAGTAGTCGCTGGTCATCAGCAGTCGCTTGCAGCCGGCTCGGAACCGGGGTGTCAGCTGCCGCCGCAGCCACGGATCGCGAACCTGAGAACGCAGATGGGCGCGACCGACCAGTTCGACGATGCGCGTCAACGGGGTCTTCCACACGACGCCGAGGGCAACGGACTCGTGGCCCCAGAACCACAGCGAACGCGCCAGGGTCTGCGTCTGCGGGTACCGCGCATAACGACGCTTGGTGCCGGCCTGCGTCTTTCGATTGACTCGGGGCAGCGTCCAACCCGGGGTACGTTGGAAGACCTTGACCGTCTCGGCGATCTTCACCAGTTCGGGAACGATCTGCACAGCGCTCGCCCCGGTTCCGACGACGGCGACCTTCTTACCCTGGAAGTCGTAATCGTGATCCCAGCGAGCACTGTGAATCTTGTGCCCCTCGTACGTGTCGATGCCGCGAATGTTCGGCAGGCTGGCATTGGCGAGCGGCCCCGACGCCATCACCACCGTGCGCGCCCGAACATCGGCGTGCCCGTCGATGCTCAGGTGCCAATGCCCGGCCGCCTCGTTCCAGATGATGTCGACGACGTTGTGGCCGAATCGAATACGTGATTTTATGTCGAACTCGCCCACCATCGTGTGGATGTAGTCGAGTATCTCACCGCTGCCGGAGTACGTGTGCGACCAGTTCGGATTGGGGGCAAAACTGTACGAGTACAACCTGGACGGTATGTCGCAGGCTGCGCCCGGGTAGGTGTTGTCGCGCCAGGTTCCGCCGACCGCGCTACCGCGTTCGAGTATGACGAAGTTCTCGATCCCACTGTTGCGCAGCCGGATAGCGGTACCGATTCCAGCGAATCCCGCACCGACGATCACGGCGTCGAGTACGCCTTCGCGCACGTCGAACTCGCTCATGCGACGGGCTCGTAGGTCAGTTCCTTGGCCCAGGTGGGCTCGGAATTGAGAGTCTTGGTCGGGTACCGGCGAGTGAGCTTCACCAGGCCGTCCGCAAGGCGGTGGTATGGATGCTTGCGGTTGATCACAATGCTGCCGTGCCACTGCACGATTCGGTACATCGGCACGCGGAGCGCCTCGGGGCTACGCTCCCCCACACTGCGGAATCGCTTCATCGCGGTGTAGAGCCGCTCTTCGTCGACACCCATCTCCACGATGTTGTCGCGCATCTTGTTCAGCAGTGGGATGTATCGCAGTGTGCCGACGATGAGCGCCGGGTTCATCCAGGCACCGACGGTGTCGACCAGTATCTTGCGCATCCGGGAATGGCCGAGGAGCTCGATGACTGCGAAATCGACTGCGAGATGGCGTGATTCGTCGGAGTTGATCTTCTTGAACACGGCCTGACACACCGGGTCGTCGATCTCGTCCATGATGAACTTCACCAGCGCACCGTCCAGCGCCACCTCGAGCATCGGAATGACGGTGCCCAATACGGCCAGGGACAGCCCGTCCGAGTGCTTGTCCAGCCAGTCGATCACGAGCTTGACGTTGATGTTCGGCTCGGGCATCTCGTCGCCGTCGAGCATTCCCCAGCGCCGCATGAGGGCGAGTTCGGCGTTGGCGTGCTTCTGTTCCTCGGCGTGGAAGTAGCGATAGATCTCTGCCAGCGTCTCGTTCGGAGCCTTGAGTGCCATCGCCGCGAATCCGCGAGCACCCACGTTCTCGATCCACATCAGATCGGACATGAAGGGCTTGAGTTTGGCGTGCAGTTCGGGGCTGATGGTCTCGGCTCCCGGGCCGTCCCAATCGATGTCGGCCAATGCCCACTGACGGTCCTTGATCTTGGTCAGCATGTCTTCGAAATCCATTGCCATGTCAGGCTCCTGTGGTTGTCGAGGTGAGGGATTCGTTCTTCGCCGGCTCCTGCTCGGCGGGCATCACACGATTGAGCAGTCCGAGAAAGCGCACGTACACGGCGGGCAGCAGTCTCTTGAATCGCCAGACGGCTTTCGCGTCGAACTGGGGCACGACGTAGAGCCGACCCCGGTCGAAGGCGTCGAGCGTTCGGGCGGCGATCTTGTCCGGCGAGCGTCCGGTCCAGCGCATCGCGAACTCGGCCAGCCGGGACGAACTCGCCGTGATCCGGCCGTCGACGGCAACGTTGGTCTTGACGAAGGTGGGGCACAGAACCGATACCCGCACACCGGTACCCGACAGTTCCGCCGCCATCGTTTCCGACAGGCTCATCACTGCGGCCTTGCCGACGTTGTACGGACCCATCAGCGGCGCTGCAGCAAAGCCGGCAGCGGAGGCCACGTTGATGATTCCGCCCTCACCGGCGGCTCGAAGCGCAGGAGTGAACGCCTCACAGCCGTGGATCACACCCCACAGGTTGATCCCCAGAGCCCAGTTCCAGTCCTCGAAACCGATGCTGCCGACGGGCTTTCCGCCGATGCCGACGCCGGCGTTGTTGATGAGCACCGTGGTGGGTCCGTCGAATTCGATGCCGGCACGCAGCGCCAGTTCCTCGACGTTCTCGCGGATCGAGACATCGCACTCGACGGCGTATCCGGTGGCCCCGAGGGCGTTCACCATCGCTACCGTCTCCTGCGCGCGAGGCAACGAGATGTCGGCGCACATGACGGCTCCTCCGCGCCGAGCCAGCTCGAGTGCGAACGCCCGGCCGATGCCGCTGCCTGCACCGGTCACCACCGCTCTCGACCCGTACGAGGGTTTTCCGGCCTTGGTTCTCATCAGCTCACCTGTTCCTTCGAATCATCTTGTACAACTTGACTGTCGAGCGCATGGGCGATGAACTGGGCGGCATGCCCGAGCGCATGCTCGGCCTCGGGTATCAACCTCGGGAGAGCTTGGAACACATGCATCTGATCGGGCCAGATCTCGAGTTCGCTCTGTCCGCCTGCCGCGTCGATCATGGAATGCAGGTGCCGCGCATCGCCCCGCAACATCTCGGCTCCACCCACCTGAATCAGGGTGGGTGGAAAATTGCGCACGAGTGCGAGATCGAGCCGGAGACGCGGGAGATTCGCATCGTGACCGTCGGTGTACAGCGCCACGAGTCCCCTCGCTGCCTTCGCTGAAATCATCGGGTCCTTGCGCGTGCGCTCCATCCGCGCCGAGAGCTCGAAGTCGAGATCGATCAACGGCGAGAACAGCACCATCGCTCCCGGTTGCGGCGTCCCGGTCCGGTCGTTCTCGATGATCAGGTCGGCGGCCAGGTGTCCGCCGGCGGAGTCCCCGGCGATGACGATGTTCGATGCGTCGTACCCCTGGCTCAGCAGCCAGCGGTACGCGGCTTCGAGGTCGTCGGCCGCGGCGGGAAACGGGTGTTCCGGCGCGAGCCGATAGTCCACCGTGAACACCGGCAGGCCCGTAGACCTGGACAACCTCGCGGTCAGACCACGATGCGTACGCGCCGAGCAGATGACGTATGCACTGCCGTGAATGTAGAGAATCACGCGTGGCCCCGGGGTCAGGCCGGGTGCTCGCACCCACTCACCGCGCACCGGGCCCTCGGCCACGAGGTCCACCGTCGTTCCCTTCGGAACCGGACCGAACAGGTTCATCGAGGTAGCGACCAGGCGTCGGGAGAACTCGATGCCGCGGCGGGACGTCGGAAGCAGGTTCGTCATCGGACGCAGAGTCAGCCGAGTCATCAAGGCAGCCAGACGAGTTCGCCGAGACCCGGCGCTGAATGCGCCGCGAGGCAGGTAGTCGGCGTCGGTGGTCGGAGTCACGTCATCACTGTCACCCGCTATTCGCCATTTGTCAATGGCCTATTAATTAGTGGCGGAGTATGTAACAGTGAAGACCGACACCGAAAGCGCAAGGGAGCGAGCACACGTGACGATGTTCAGGAGCGGACCATCGGCGGACCTCGATCCGTCTGCCATCGGTTCCGAGGACAGGATCTTCGAGTTGGAGATCGCCGAGGTGACCTGTGAAAACGAGGATGCGATCTCTCTCGGTTTCGCGGTTCCCGAGCACCGGGAAGACCAGTTTCGGTACGAGCCGGGGCAATTTCTCACCTTGGAGATCCCGTGCACCGACGGTGGCTCGGTAGCCCGTTGCTACTCCTTCTCCAGTTCTCCGGTCCGCGACCCGCTTCCTACCGTGACAGTCAAGCGCATCCAGGGCGGGCTGGCATCACACTGGTTGCACAACAACGCTGTTCGCGGGATGCGCCTCAGGGCACTGAAGCCGTCGGGCCTGTTCGGACCCGAGAGCTGGGACGTGGATTTTGTCCTCATGGCCGCCGGCAGCGGCATCACCCCGATCATGTCGATCATCAAAACGGCCCTGTTCCGGCACGACAACCGGATCACCCTGGTCTACGCCAACCAGAACCGCGACTCGGTGATCTTCGGGGAGCAACTGAACGAACTACAGTCCCGCTTTCCCGATCGTCTCGAGGTGCACCACTGGTACACCTCGGATTCGGGGCTACCCACCGCTGCCGGACTGGCCTCGATGGATACGACAGTTCCTGCCGAATGCGAGGCCTTCCTGTGCGGCCCTCCGCAGTACATGAACGTCGCCGAGGAGTGGCTCACCCGCACCGGCACGACGGCGCGCAGAACACATCGAGAGGTGTTCTCCTCCTTCGACTCCAACCCGTTTCGCACCGCCGACACTGCGTCGCCTCACGAGACGGATGCGAACTCCGTCACCGCTCAGGTCGAAATCGACGGAATGGAAACCGAGTTCGCCTGGAATGCGGACACGAAGCTGCTCGACCGGCTCCTCGAGCTCGGTCTCGACCCGCCGTACGTGTGCCGCGAAGGGACCTGCGGCGGTTGCGCTTACACGCTCACGGCAGGTTCGGTGACGTTGCTGGCGAACGAGACACTGGACGAGTACGAACTCCAGCACGGCGTCCGATTGGCCTGCCAGTCCGTGCCCGATTCCACGAGCGTTCGCGCGGTGTTCGACCGCTGATGCTTGAGGAGGGCGCTCAGCCGTCGAGCGTCAACGAGTGAGGCTTCGAGGCAAAAGTCGCAGCCGATCCCGCGGCGCGCGCTATCCCCGCGATTCCGCCCCAGACCATCATGGTGAGGTAGTCGACGAGTTCGTCGGCCGTCATCGTTCTATCGAAGATCCACCAGTGTGACGCCAACCGGACCGCACCGATCATGGCGAATGCGATGGGCATCGAGCCGGCCGTGGAGAAATCGCGCTCTCGAAATCTCTCGGCGATGACCGTCGCCAGCAAGTCTGCGATCAGCTCCTCCGCCGCGGTGATGATGTCCTGATTGCCGCTGACTGCACTGTTGGCGTGGACGTAGATGTAGATATCGGGATCGGTGGACACCGTCGTGACGTAGGCACTGATCACCGCACGGGTGAGGTGGTACTCGTCGTGGTCCTCGGAGATCGCGTCCTGGATCCGGGGCACCAGTGCAGTCTCGACGTATCGAGCCATCGCAGCGTCGGCGAGACCCTTCTTGTCCGTGAAGTGTTTGTACAGAACGGTTTTCGAGACGCCGTTCGCCGAGGCGATGGCATCCATACCCACGTCGTGTCCGTGCTCACGAATGACTGCCAGGGTGCGATCGAGCAATTCACGCCGCCGAGTGATTCTGTGGTCGCGCCACCGGAGGCTTCGCCCGTCGACCTTGACCGCCACGCTCATGCCGACTGCGATACCGCTCGTGATCCCCGCAGCAGAATCGACGCAACCAGCTCGGGATCGTCCGACATCGGCACGTGCCCGAGACCCGGGTACGTCGTCACTTCGGCCTGCGGAAACGTTCGACGCACCAGCGGTGCCTGATACACCGGCAGAACCAAGTCACGACGCCCCCACGCCACGGTGACGGGAACGGTCTCGTCGACCGGAATACTGAACCGCGGAACCGCATTTCCGGCCGCATCGATCGCGCGGTTGGTGGTGATGCTGAGCGCGTCGATCGTGGCCGTCTCCGCGGGAACGCGCCACGGCTTGGCGTAGAACACGCCGTTGGCGACGGTGCGTCCGACGACCGAACGCATGATTGCGGGCGCGATGGGGCTGATGATTCGAGACAAGGCCCGCAGCAAACGAAACACCAGCAGCGCCCGCGTCTGATCCCAGTGGCCGCGGAAGAAGCCGGCCGGTGAGAGCGCTGTGGCCGAGGCAACCGACCCGCGGGCGGCCAGTTCGAGTGCAAAGTACCCACCCAGCGAATTTCCGGCTACGTGCGGTTTCTCGCCGTCCACGGCCACGTGCTCGAGAAAGCGCTCCAGTTCGGCCACGATCCATGGACCCAGATCGAATGCCTCGGTGGGGAGTTCCGGCGAATCGCCGTGGCCGGGAAGATCCACCGTCACCACTCGCCGGTGCCGCGACAGTGTCTCGATGACACTGTCCCACGCGTGCTGCCGGTGCACGATGCCGTGGATCAGCACCAGGGTCGGGCCCTCACCGCGGATGGTGTGCGCCAGTGCGGGACCGTCGATCTCGAAAGTCATTGCGATCCAATCTCTTCTCGTCTACCCGGTCCGAACGTCCACCGATGCGGGATCGGCCACCGTCGCAGGCACGGTTCGCCCGAACGTCATCGATTCCGTCAGGTCGTCGAACCGCGCGTCGATTCTGTCGAGAATATAGTTCTGCCGCACCGACCAGGGCCGTTCGGTCCCGGATTTCGGTAGCTCGTAGAGCGAGCGGGTGACGTATCCCGATGCGAGATCGACGACCGGCCGGGATTCCACCGGCTTTCCTGCTCGGTCCGGAATCGCATGGGTATATCCGTGAGAGCGCATGTACACGAGCAGCTTTGCCACTGCCTTGGCCGTCATATCGGCCTTGAGCGTCCACGAGGCATTCGTGTACCCGATGCACCAGGCAACGTTGGGCACGTCTTCGAGCATGTGACCCTTGTAGACGAACTTGTCGTGCGCCGCGAGCGGCTTGCCGTCCAGTGAGAGCTCGATGCCGCCGAATGCCTGCAGTTTCAAGCCCGTTGCGGTGACGATGATGTCGGCAGGGATCTCGTCACCCGATTCCAGTGCGATGCCGTCGGCAGTCACCCTGGCGATGCGGTCGGTCACCACGGTCGCTCGGCCGGAGCGAAGGGCCTTGAAGAGGTCGCCGTCCGGCACGACACACAACCGCTGGTCCCACGGGGCATACGTCGGGTCGAAGTGCTTGTCGACGTCGTATCCGCGCGGCAGCTGCGCCTTCGTCATCGCCCGGAACACCCTGCGGGCCGTCTTCGGTGCGCGTCGGCACAGTTGATACGAGCCGACCATCAACAGTGCGTTTCGCCATCGCAACGCGCTGTGCGCAAGTGCGTCCGGCAGTACGCGGCGAGTGATCGTGGTGAACGGATCGGTCATCGGTAGTGATGCGATATAGGTCGGTGAACGCTGCAGCATCGTCACCGACGCGGCGTCGGCCGCGAGCGAAGGCACCAATGTGATTGCGGTTGCACCGCTCCCGATCACGACGACCCTCGTGCCGGAGTGGTCGAGCCCTTCCGGCCATTGCTGGGGATGCACCACCTGCCCGGTGAACTCGTCGAGCCCGGGAAGGTCGGGGGTGTACCCACCCGAGTAGTCGAAGTATCCGGTGCACAGGAACACGAATCGACTGCGGTAGGTCGTGGGAACGCCGTTCGTCAGGGCGTCGACCGTCCACAGATCCGTCGACGAATCCCAGTTCGCCGCCGTGACCATGGTCGAGAAATGTGTGTGCTCGTCGATACCGTTGGCGTAGGCGGTATCGACGATGTAGTTGCGGATGTCCTCGCCCTGAGCGAGCAGAGTGTCCCCCTGCCACGGCGTGTGCGGGAACGAGAACGTGAAGATGTCGCTGTCCGAACGAATTCCGGGGTATCGGAACAGATCCCAGGTACCGCCTGCCCGCTCGCGACCCTCGAGAATCGCGTAGCTGAGCTCCGGTGCCATCTGCTGCAGGCGATACGCGGCGCCGATGCCCGATATGCCGGCACCGATGATGAGAACGTCCTTGAAGTTGTCGACAGCATTGTCGATCTGGGGCCACCGACCTGGGCTTTTCGTCACGCCACGCCTCACTGTCTTGCCGAACACCATCGCAATGTCGACCGACTGAGCAGCGGATCGCGACTTACATCACGTAATGTGCCATTGACGAGTGGTGGTGTCAATGACAGTCTTCAACGCATATCGAAGACAGGAACCCCTCATGAACTTCACTCCCTCCGTTGGCTGCACCCCCATCGCGCCCGGAACCAGTACCCGATGACTCCTGTGGTGGTCGGGGCCGCAGGAGTCATCGCCCTCGTCCTGCTCGCGTCGAGGGGGTCGGGTCTGGACTTCAACCGACGTTCCCTCACGGCGGCGTACACATCGGGCTCGGCGCGTGTTCCCCGAGAAAAGTGCAGGATCCGCTCGACGAGATGACCGAGCTGCCACTCGTGAAGGCAGCGAGAGAAGGTGCACGATGTGGCTCATCGTTTACATCGCTTTTCTTCTGCGGCTGGTCGTGTCGACCATGCTCGCCGTCTGCGTTGGCACGGTGATCTCCCGCAGCAGCCCGGAAGACGAGGCCGCCGAGATGCGTCGCCACATCGGGAAGCCCCCACGAGAACCGACACGGCGGCCGCATGCCCCTGCCGGTACTCCTGAATCCCGAGGGGCGTGACGAGTAAAAATTCGGCGGATGCCACAAAAATCCTGTGCTACCTTACCCAGCGGTAACAACAGGTGATGCGCCTCACAATCGGGGGGTGTACGAGTCGGGGGAGATCGAATGGTTGGTTCAACACTGCGGAGACTGTTGGCAATCGCCTGTGTGGGGGCTGTCGGAATCGTCGCCACACCGACCGCAACGGCGGCACCGGTTCAGGATCCGTTCTTCCGGTACTCCGGCGAGGTTGCGCTCGCAGATCTCGAACCCGGAGCCGTTCTGGCAACTCGGACCGTCCCGTATCACGTGGTGAACGTGCCGACTCCCCTGAAAGCGATCCAGATTCTGTACCGATCGACGGACTCGCAGGGCCGCCCCGCCGCGAACGTCACCTCCGTCCTTCGGCCACCGAACGCGCAACCCGACAAAGTGGTCGCGTATCAATCCGCCTACGACTCACTCAATCCCGACGACAGCCCATCACGCGCCATAGCCGGAAACACACCGCTGCTCGGTCTGACGCCGAGCGGCCGGAACGTCGAAGTCGGCGGTGTGATCGCCTCGGGCGAAGCGGCCATCCTGGCACCTCTGCTCCTGCTCGGATACACCGTCGTCGTTGCCGATACTCAAGGCCCCACAGCGAATTTCGCAGCGGGACCCGAGTACGGGCAGATGACTCTCGACTCGTTGAGGGCCTCCCAGCACGTCGCGGAAACGGGCATCGGCGACAACGCAGAGATCGGGCTGATCGGGTACTCGGGCGGCGCGATCGCGACCAATTGGGCGGCGATCCTCGCCCCCAGCTACGCGCCCGATATCGACGACAACCTGATCGGTGCCGCCCAGGGCGGATTGCTGGTCGATCCGGCCAAGAATCTGCGCTACATCGAGGGAAGTATCGGATGGGCCGGCGTCGCAGGAATGGCCATCATCGGCCTCGGCCGTGCCTACGACATCGACTTCACCCCTTATTACAACGACCGCGGACGCGATCTCTTCGCGCACGTGGACGATGCCTCGATTCTGAACGTACTGTTCCAATATCCGGGCCTGAAGTGGGCGGACGTGGTCATGCCGGAGTACTCCGACCCCAACTCGGTTCCCGAGTTCGTCGATGTGGTCAACAAGATCAACATGGGACAGGCGCCGACTCCCACCATTCCGATGTTCGTGGCGCAGGCCTCGAACGGAATTCTCGAGGGCACCCTTCCCGGGCCGATGGGTACCGGACCCGGTGACGGCGTCATGGTTGCCGGCGACGTCCGCAGCCTGATGAACAAGTACTGCGACGCCGGCCTGTCCATTCGGTACGACGAGTACGACACCATCAGCCACACCGTCGGCGCAGCTCTGTGGCTTCCCGGCGCGTTGGCATGGTTGACGGATCGATTCGCAGATCGACCCGCTCCGAGCAACTGCGGCCGCATCGCTCCGGGTAACTCACTTGCCCCGCAGGTGCATTCGCCCCGCTGACCAACCGCACCGACGTCACCTCGAATTCCCTGAAATCCTTCCGGTGGTGGCGCGACATCTCGACCGTTCGACTGGACACGATGCACAACGCCGGCGGGCTCCTCGATAGTGACCCGAAACACGCCCCGTCGGACGTATGTTTCGGAGCGTCGATTTCGACTCATACCTATCGGCGTCGTCCGCGACGCCCCCAGCTCCGGGTTTGCCGGAGATGACCTACACGAAAGAGGTACGCACCGATGGCCGACTTCATCGACAAGGCTCAGCACAAGGCAGAGGAACTGGCCGGGACTGCGAAGGAGAAGGTCGGCGAGGCCACCGGTGACGACAGCCTCCGCGCCGAGGGTGCAACGGATCAGGCCAAGGCCAACACCCACCAGGCCGCGGACTCCGTGTCCGACGCAGCCGAGAACGTTGCCGACACCGCAGCCGACGCCGCCAAGGAAGCAAAGCACGCAGCCTCCGATGCGGCCGACAAGGCCGCCGACGTGGCAGAGGATGTCAAGAACACCGTCAAGGACAAGGTTCAGAACGTCGACGTCGACGACGTGAAGGAGAAGGCCTCCCAGGTCGCCGATAAGGCAGCCGACAAGGCCTCCGCCGTCGCCGACGACGTGAAGAACACGGTTCGCAACATCGACAGCGACGATGTGGCCCAGGCCGCGAAGGTCGGCACTCCGGTCATCGCCGCCATCGCAGCCGCAGCCGGTGCCGTCGCGTTCGTGCTGATCCGTCGACGCAACCGTCGCCGCAGCGCCGCGCACCTGTTCGTTCCGTCGAAGCGCACCACCCGCAAGCTTGCCAAGAAGGCACGTAAGCACAGCTTCTGAAGGTGATTGCACGAAAGCCCCGCCTCGTCGTTCGAGGCGGGGCTTGTGCGGCTCTAGAGCGGCTTGAGCGCCCGGCTGGGCACCCAATGCGTGACGGTCTCACTGCGATCGCGTGACATCAGCTCGTACGTGACGCGGCCCAGCCAGTCGCCGTCCACGGTGATGGACCATTCGACCAGATCGCCCGGCACCACGCGTCGAACATCGAATCCTTCGGGGTTGAACTTCGACGCGTGGTGTGGCGGTAGTGGGTAGAGAATGTTCAGGTCGATCCATACCTTCAGCGGTGGTCGGAGCAGCTTGAAGGGGCGCACGGCGGACGCCGGTCGAGGTTGCGCGCGCCGTGCCATCGTTCGATCATACGTTCGATTACCCACCTCGATCCACACACCCGGCAAACGAACAACGGCCCCTCGCACACGATGTGCGAGGGGCCGTTGACGTGTTCTACGGAGATCAGATACCGAGCGATCCCGCCAGGAACGGCCAGGACTTGTGCAGGTCGTCCTGCCAGTAGCCCCAGGAGTGGTTACCGACCGGACGGAAGTCGACGGTGGCCGGAATTCCGAGCTGGTCGAGTCGCTTCGCCAGGTTCGACGTGCAGAAGTTGGTGGCCACCTCGATACCGCCGCCGACGATGACCTGGTTGGCGAGGGTCGCCGGGTCGTTGTTCAAGCGCGGGTTCGCGTAGGTGTCGTTCGGAATGCCGGGCAGGCCGCTGCCGGTGCTCATGTAGATCTGCGTGCCGCGGAGCTTCTCTGCGTTGAGCAGTGGGTCGTTCTCGCGCCACACGGGGCCGTCGAGCGGTCCCCACATGTTCTCGACGTTGCCGCCGCCGTACGTCTCGACGACGAGCTTGACGAACTGCTGTCCGATCGGGTCCGAGGTCTGTGCGCAACCGCTGTATGCCGCGACGCCGGTGAACTTGCCGGGGTACTTGATCGCGATGTTGAGGACCGAAGTACCCGTCATCGACAACGCTGCGAGCGACTGGCGACCGTTGGTGTCGAACTGAGCATCGATCAGCGGGGGAAGTTCTTCACCGAGGAAGGTGCTCCACTTGTTGCTGCCGAGCTTCGGATCGTCCTGCAGCCAGTCGGTGTAGTACGACCACTTCCCCTTCTGCGGAGTCACGATCCAGGCGTTCTTGTCGGAGAGGAATGCCTCGGCGTCGGTCTGCGACTGCCACGACGCGGCATCCTCGCCGCCACCTGCACCGTTGAGCAGGTACAGCACCGGACGCGACACGCTCTCGTCGGCAGGCCGCTGCACCGTGACGGGAATGGTGCGGTTCATCGACGCGGAGAACACCTGCAACTGCACCTGGCGGTTGTCGAGAGTGCTCACCGACTCGATGCGGGATCCGTTGCTCGACTGGGTCGTCGAAGCGGGCAGCTCGTCCGCGGACGCGACGGGCGTCATCAGCGCGGTCGGAAGAATCGCCACTGCGAGGGCGACGGCCGTAGCCGAACCGATTCGCCGGAAGCCGTGTCGTCGAGATCGTGGCACGCTGTTTCACCTTTTCGTCGAGTTACACCGGTCGAGTTTCTACATCGGCCGAAGATGAGGTGACGTTACCTCGAGCAACCGACCGGGGAGTCACGGACCGGAGGAATCCGACACCCGATCGTGATGCTCCGGAGTGCCGCTGCGGATTGCGAAAAGACAGGCCACGACGACGATCACCGCCGTCACCACCCCGACCGGGAGCGGTGAATACAGATGTGTTCCCACGAGACGGGTGTCTGTGGTCTATTGGGTGCCCGCCCCGTGAAGGAGTCGATCGAGATGTTTCGTCGCACAGCCGTCATTGCCAGCGTCATTGCAGGTGCCGCCGCCCTCGGAATGGGTACCGCCAACGCCGACGAGTGGCCCACTCCGCCGCCGTATCCGAGCCCGACGGCTCCGCAGGACGTCGCCGGAGTGTTCCTCACGCCTCAGGACCCGGACTACTGGAATCCCTTCGTCAGCGAGAATCGACTGACCTCGCCCTACGGCAACAGCACCCGCATCGTGTGCACCGGATTCCACGGGGTGCTGCTCGAATGCTGGCAGGCCGATTCGAACGGCAACCCGCACAAGCTGATTCAGTTGAACATGGACTACCCGGGTTCGACGGGCCACCTGCTCCCCGGCGGCGGCCCAGGGCACTTCGTCTACCCCGGCTTCATCCCCGGCATCGGCTGACCCGGTCGACGCCAGCAGCAACTGACGTCAGTGTCCACTATTTGCCACCACAACCGGGATTCCGTGTGAGGGTGAAAATAGTGGACGCTCAGGTCAGTTGTACGGCTTGCGCGCCGTTGCCGGGTCGCCGTAGGTGATGGCGCGTTCGCGTCGGGTTCCGGTGGCCAGGGTTGCGGCCCAGTTGATGAGCGTCCCGACGCGATTGCGGTTGCCGGCCAGGAACGCGATGTGGATGACGCCCCACGATACCCAGCCGAGGAATCCCGACATCTTCAGCGGCCCGGCCTGCACCAGTGCGTGTCCGCGCGCGATGTAGGCCGCGGTGCCGAGGTCTCGATACTTGAAATCCGAACGCGCGGAACCGGATACGTCGGCCGCGATCGCCGCGCCCGCAGCCTTACCACCCTGCATCGCCACTTCTGCCACTCCGGCGAGCTTGTTCAGCGACATGATGTCTCCGACGACGAAGACGTTGCGGTGTCCCGGGATCGACAGGTCGGGCTGCACGGCGATGCGTCCCGATCGGTCCTGCTGCACGCCCATCGCGTCGGCAAGTTGCTTCACGAACGGAACAGCTTCCACGCCTGCGGTCCACAGCACTGTGTGCGTGTCGTAGCGAGTGACCGTCTTCGGTTCGGCCTTGGCCGTCACTTCGACGTCGGTGGCCGTGACATCAGTGACGTGAACCACGAGATGGGTTTCCACTCCGACGGTGTCGAGGGTGCGCTGCGCCTTCTTCGTCAACGAGTCGGGAAACGATTCGAGTACGCGGTCGCCGCCGTGAAAGAGGAGCACGCGAGCTTCCGACGGGTGGATCGAATCGAACTCCTTCGCCAACGCCCTGCTGGCGAGTTCCCGTATCTGGCCGGCAAGTTCGACGCCCGTCGGGCCTCCCCCGGCGACGGCGAAGGTGAGCCACGGCCGACGCTCCTCGGCGGTGGGCAGGGATTCGGCCATCTCGAAGGCGGAGATCAACTTTCGGCGAATCGCGAGGGCGTCGTCGAGGGTCTTCATTCCCGGCGCCCATTGCACGTATTCGTCGTGTCCGTGATACGCCTGCTGCATTCCGACGGCGACGACGAGGTATTCGTAGGGCAGCTCGAAGGTCGACCCGTCGAATCGACTGGCCGTCACCACTCCGCCGTCGCCGACGGCGGTAACGGACGTCGCTTCACCCAGTGCCACATACACGTTCTTCTGTTTGCGCAGCAGGTGACGTAGTGGGCTGGCGATCGAGCCCTCGGACACCAGACCGGTGGCGCACTGGTAGAGCAACGGCTGAAAGACGTGCGAGGTACCGCGCTCGAGTACGGTCACATCGACGTCCTCGTTGCGGAGGCGTCGTGCGGCATGAAGTCCGCCGAATCCGCCGCCGAGGACCAAAACCCGTGGACGTGCCATCTGAACGCTCTCCCTCGGACCGAACTGCGGAGATGGATTCTCCGAGTGTTCAGCGTACTCGAGCAAGCCCGTCGCGACGCCGGTGCCGCACCCCCGAGGAGAGGGCGCGGCACTCGTCATCGGTTCGGATCAGCCGAGCAACTGCTGCATCGTGTCGATTTCCTGCTGTTGAGTTGCCACGATCGTGCGAGCCATCTCCTGCGCGTCGGGGTTCGAGCCGTCGGCGATCTCGATGTTCGCCATCTCGATCGCACCGGTGTGGTGGGCGATCATCATCGTCAACCACTGGCGGTCGAACTCCGCACCCGACGCAGCAGTCAACGCATCCATGTCCTGTTGGGACATCATGCCCATGCCCGAACTGTGGTCCATTCCGCTCATCTCACCCATGTCGGACGAGGGTGCGGGCTGGCCCCACTCGGTGAGCCACGCGGTCATTCGATCCATCTCGGGCTGCTGCGCCGCCTCGATCGCCGACGCCAACGTCAAGATGTCGGGATCGTCGGTGCGGCCCTCGACCATCGCGGCCATCTCGACCGCCTGCGCATGATGCGGGTACATCATCTGCGCGAACATCGCATCGGCATCGTTGAACTCCTCGGAAACGTTCGCCGACGCTGATGACGAGGACGAACTCCCCGCCGGCGTCGAATCCGGCGAGCTGTCGCTGCTGCAGCCGGCGATGAGGAATGCGCTCACGGTGGCAACAGCCAGCGCAGCGACCAGTTTTGTACGCATGTGAATCTCCTTGCAAGAGTGGTGAACAACAGGGAATCGATGTCTGTCGATCCGCCGGTGGACGCGCGTCCACCGGGCTCCCCGTCACACTCGCAAGGTCACCGATCGGTCCAACTCCCACAGAGTCCACGGCGGCGCACGCTCCGCGGCGAACTGGGCACGGCCACCGATGCCATCGGTCGTCACCAACATGACGTCGATGGCATTGCCGGCCATGGGTCCCGACAGGGCAGGCCACGACGCCGTGGTTCCCGCGCAGGGATGCATCATCTGATGTGCCGACGGGCAATCGGGCTCAGCGGCCGCTACCTGATCCGCGCTCCCGTGGCGGGACTCCGACGCCATAGCGGGATGCGCCCCGCTCACCGTTGTTGTCGGTGTAACCGAATGCATGAGGAGCACCCCGAAAATCGACACAGCGATCAGCACTGTCGTCATCACGGCACTGCCCCGGCGGCCGTGTCGATCCACTGAGTGCATGCCACCGACGATAGCAATGATACCCCCGGGGGGTAATTTGCGGGACTTCCGCCCGAAGTCGAGGGACTTCCGCCTCTGTCTGCGATGGGTCCGATCCAGCAATGCTCGAGGTGTATCCGCACACGAGAAGTCAATGGACGGGAAATACATCATGAATGCATCGAGCCGGGTCGTCGTCGGAGTCGACGGATCTGCCACATCGCTCGACGCGGTCCGCTGGGCAACACGCGAGGCCGTACGACGCCACGCCCCGCTCGAGTTGGTCACGTCGTCACTGTTCGCACCGGGAACATACGGCGATGCCATCAGCCTCCGTATCGGCGCGTTCGCAGATCCGGATGTCGAGGCCAAGCGGGTGTTGACCGCTGCGGTCGACGTTGCGCACAAGACCGCGGCGGGCAATTCGCTGATTCTCGACACTCGTCTCGAACACGGCTCGGCTGCACGCAATCTCACGCATTTCGATATCGCGCCGGCGCTGATCGTTGTCGGTTCGAGGGGCCTCGGCGAGTTCACCGGCGGCCTGGTCGGGTCGGTCAGTACCGCCGTCGTGTCGCACGCGACATGCCCCGTTGCAGTGATCAAGTCGAACACCGTCAGCGACGGTCCGGTCGTCGTGGGTGTGGATTGCACGTCCAACAGCCAGCCCGCCATCGGTTTCGCTCTGCAGGAAGCGTCGATGCGAGGCGTCGATCTCGTTGCGGTACATGCGTGGAGCGACCTCGAGCTCGGGAGCGTCCTGACGCGTGACGAGGATGGGCCGTGGGCAGATTCGGAACTCGCCGAGAAGACTTCGCTGGCCGAGAGCCTTGCCGGATGGTCGGAGGACTATCCCGACGTCACCATCCGCCGGGTGGTAGTTCAGGACAGACCCGTTCGCGAACTGGTCCGAGCCTCCGAGAACGCGCAGCTGATCGTGGTCGGCAGCCGTGGCCGAGGCGGCTTCGTCTCGATGCTGCTGGGATCGACCTCACGCGCGGTGCTGCATTCGGTCGATGTCCCCGTCGTCGTCGTACCCACGAACCGATGACCGCGTCCACCACCGAGACCACCTACAGCTCCGACGAACTCGACGCCGATCTGCGCTACTGGGCAGCCGCGAACTATCTGACGGTCGCCCAGATCTATCTGCAGGACAACGTGTTGCTGCAGCAACCACTGACAGTGGAACACATCAAACCCCGACTACTCGGGCATTGGGGTACCAGTCCCGGGCTGTCGATGATCTACACGCTGATCAATCGGCTGATCTGCCGAACCGGTTCGGACTGGCTCTACGTCACTGGCCCCGGCCACGGCGGGCCGGCCTTGGTCGCGAACACCTACCTCGAAGGTACGTACAGCGAGATCTATCCGAACATCTCACTGGACAACGACGGCGTACGTCGCCTGTGCCGCCAGTTCTCCACTCCTGGAGGCATTCCGAGCCATGTGAGCGTGCAGACCCCCGGCAGCATCCACGAGGGCGGCGAACTCGGCTATGCCCTGATCCACGCCGCGGGTGCCGCATTCGACAACCCCGATCTGGTGGTCGCCTGTGTCGTCGGCGACGGTGAGGCCGAAACCGGTCCACTGTCGGGTTCCTGGAAGATTCCGGCGTTCCTCAATCCGATCCGTGACGGCGCGGTATTGCCCATCCTGCATCTGAACGACGCGAAGATCTCCGGCCCGACGGTGCTCGGGCGCAGCACCGACCAGTCGATCGCCGACTATCTCGGTGGTCAGGGCTGGGCACCGATCTTCGTCGAGGGCGACGACCCACGAGAGGTGTTCCCGGAGATGGAATTCGCTCTCACTCGCGCCCACGAGACGATCCGCAGAATTCAGCATGCCGCCCGCGCCGGCGAACCGCACCACGGCATCGAGTGGCCCGCAATCGTGCTGCGCACCCCGAAGGGTTGGACCGGACCACACGAGGTCGACGGCAAGCTGATCGAGGGAACCCATTGGGCCCATCAGGTGCCGCTGTCCGGTGTTCGTGAGAATCCGTCGCATCTGGCGCAGCTCGAGAAGTGGCTGCTCTCGTACGATCCCAGATCCCTCTTCGACGACAACGGCACGCCGGCGGCGCACATCCGTGAACTCACTCCTACAGGAGACGCCCGGCTCGGAGCCACCCCACATGCCAATGGCGGTCTCCTGTTGCAGCCCTTGGTCATTCGTGAGCTCGAGCAGTATGCACTCACCGTCGAATCCCCGGGACGCACTTCGCACGAGACGACCACCGTACTCGGAGAGATGATGCGCGACATCTACCTCGACAACGCACAACCGAACGGCGGCGGTAACTTTCGCCTGTTCTGCCCCGACGAGACCGCCAGCAACCGACTCCAGGCCGTGTTCGAGGCGACCGACCGGTGCTGGCAGCTGCCGACAACCGAGTTCGACGACAACCTGGCCCCCGACGGCCGCGTCATGGAGGTCCTCAGCGAACATCTGTGTGAGGGCTGGCTCGAGGCATACCTGCTGTCGGGTCGACACGGATTGTTCGCCAGCTACGAGGCATTCGCGATGGTGAGCGTGTCGATGTTGATCCAACATACCAAGTGGCTGCAGCACGCGAGCTCTCTCCCCTGGCGCGCGCCTGTCGCGTCACTGAACGTGTTGCTCACCAGCACATGCTGGCGCAACGATCACAACGGTTTCAGCCACCAGGGTCCCGGCCTGATCGACGCGGTGATCCCGTTGGCCCCCGAAGTGGTTCGCGTATGGCTTCCGCCGGACTCGAATACGCTGCTCGCCGTCGCCGACCACTGCTTCCGCAGCCGAGGTCACGTCAACGTGTTGGTGGTCGACAAGCAGAGCCATCCCCAGTATCTGACGCTCACCGAGGCTCGCGCGCATGCAGCAGCCGGTGCATCGCGGTGGGATTGGGCCGGTACCGAGAACACCGATACACCAATCGATCCCGAGATCGTGTTGGCGTGCGCCGGCGACGTGCCGACCGAGGAAACCCTCGCGGCCGCGGACCTGCTGCGTACGTGGACACCCGGGCTACGGGTTCGCGTGGTCAACGTCATCGACCTGATGGCACTGCTGCCCGTCGTCGATCATCCGCACGGGTTCTCCGACGAGCAGTTCGTCGATCTGTTCACCGATGCGGTCGATGTCGTCTTCGCGTTTCACGGCTACCCGCGGGCAGTGCACCAGCTGTTGCACGGTCGCCCGAACGCACAGCGATTCCACGTTCGCGGCTTCATCGAACAGGGCACCACGACAACGCCGTTCGACATGGTGGTGCTGAACAAGATCAGCCGGTACCACCTGGCCCTCGAAGCTCTCGATCGCGCGTCGAGCGAACCGGACGGTGGTGCGGAACTTCGACAGTTCTGCCGAGACCAACTGATTCGGCACGACGCCTACATCCGGGAGCATTTCGAGGATCTGCCCGAGATTCGGCAGTGGCGGTGGTCGTGACCGATCGGCAGCTATCCGCGGGCGATGATCAGCGGACAGTCGACGCGGTGAGCCAGTGACCGGACGGTGGAGCCGAGCAAGCGACCGCTGGCTCCACCGTGTCGGCTGCCGCCGATCACGACGGCCTGTGCACGTGGGGAAAGTTCGAGAATGCTCTCGACCACGTTCCCGTGCAACACTGTTCGCTCCACTACCACTTGCGGATATTCTTCGTCCCAGCCCGCGAGACTGTCCGCCAGAACGCCGCGCCCTGTCGAGTCCTCCGTCGTGACGTGCACGGCGACGAGAGTGATTCGGCGAAGTGAGGCCTCCTCGAATGCCGACCGGAGAGCCTGCTGACCACCGGTCGAACCGTCGACGCCCACCACCACCGAGTCCCGTTCCGATTCGGCTGAGACGCTTCTCGGCACGATGACCACCGGGCAGTGGGCCCGCGCAGCAACTGCCGTGCTCACCGAGCCGAGCAGCTCCGCGAAGTAGTCCCCGTTACCGCGCGTCCCCACCACGAGCATCGATGCACCCGAGGACTGATCGACCAGGGTCGCAATGGTGGGACCGCCGACCGCCTCGATGTCGATCGGCAATCTGTCCGGTGCCAGGACCGAGCGTCGCGCCACCAGCGAAGCCCAGGCGAGAGTGGTATCCCGGCGGCCCGCTCCTCGGGACCGAACTGCTGGGGGGCCGCGACCGGTGTGGCGTACAGGCTCCTCACCTGGTAGACCGACACCAATTTTACTCGTACGTTGCGTAATTCGGCAGCACGCGCCGCCCAACCGACCGCATCGAGGGACGAACTGGAGCCGTCTACCCCGACGACGATCGCTGCCGAACCCGCATTGCTCATGCGTGAGGAACGACGAGCACAGGGCACTCGGCGCGGCGGAGGACAGTCGTCAATGCGCTGCCCGGCACGCGATCACGCTCGTGTCCCACCACCAGTAACTGTGCAGTCTCGGACACCGCGACCAATTCCGATCCGGAGTCGGCTTCGGCGTAGACCGACGCCACGCGCACCGAAGGATATTCCGCACCGAAGGGTTCCAACCTGACGTCCATCGCCGACTCCGGATGCAAGTGGTCGACCGGACCGCCGATGGCGCTGGCCAGAATCGACGTCACCGCCTGGGTGTGCACGGCCAACACGCTGGCCCCTCGCATCGCGGCTTCTTGGAAGGCCTGTGCCACAACGACGTCCGTCACCGGCACCTCAGCGTCACCCAGTGCGGCAACGACCGCACCCCGCCACTCGGGGTCGAAGTGACGGACGATCGCCACGGGATGTGCCGAGCATTCGACCACCGTGCGAACCATGGATCCGAGAACCCAAGCAGCAAGAGGGTTCTCGGTGGTGAGACCCAGTACCGTCAGACATGACGATGCCGCTTCGGACAGCATTACCGATTCCGGCTTACCCTGCAGCACGACAGATTCCACACTCACAGTGGCGTCGCTCGTCTTCGCTACGATCGCCGCCTGGTCCAACACGGTGCGGGCATAGTCGCCGTCCACATCGGGCGCACCGAACACCGTTTCGCGCTGCAGATGCGGTTGGATCACATGCACCAATCGCAAGGACGTTCCACGGCCCCTGGCCTCCTGGACTGCGAACCGGACTGCATCGAGCGCCGCCGTCGATCCGTCGATTCCGACCACAACGGGTCCGGTGGTGTGTGCAATGTTCATCGGGTTCCTCTCGGTGGTGCGACTACAGGTTCTGCAGCTTCAGCGAGAACGCTAGGAGCGCACACCCACTCGAGGCAGCGGCCGGAGGTCACCGAAACAGGTGACGAACGGCAACACCCGTCAGGGCAGCGGTACCGACCAGGTCACCTCGGTGCCGCTGCCGGAAGGGCCGGGGCCGATGTTCATCGACCCACCGCACTCGACGGCACGGGCACCGAGGTTGGACAGTCCGCTGGCGGTGGTGTCCTCGGGCATTCCGATCCCGTTGTCCGACACGATGATCTGCATGTCGTCGCCCACCGACAAGGTAACGGTCACAGTGTCGCCCCGAGCGTGATGAACGACGTTGCTGACCGTCTCGCGGACAACCGCGACAGCGTGATCGGCGAGTTTGGAGTCGATGACCGACAGCGGGCCGAACATGCGCACCACGGCGCGGACCGGGACGTTCTCCGTGAGTTCGAGTACCGCCGCGTTGACGCGTTGGCGCAGACGCGTCGCCGAGTGGGACGTACTCTGCAGGTCGAAGATCGTCGTCCGGATGTCCTGCACAGTGTCCTGTAGGTCGTCGATGGTACGAGACAGGCGCTGCCGAACGTCCTCGGACTCGGTGCGTTGCAGCGTGCTCTGCAGCGCCAATCCGGCCGCGAAGATTCGCTGAATCACATGGTCGTGCAGGTCACGGGCGATGCGGTCTCGGTCGGACAAGACCTCGAGTTCGTGCATGCGACGGCTGGCGTCGGCGCGCTGCATCACCAGTGCAGCTTGATTGGCGAAGTTGGAGATCAAATCGAGCTGGGAATCGTCGAACGGTTCTCGACCTTCGGTGCGGAGGACCACAAGCACACCACTGACGCCCTCGGCGACGCCCAACGGTGAAATCAGTGCAGGCCCGAACCCGGTGCCCAGTTCCCTCGCCCGGTATTCCAGTCGTTCCTTCCGCAGTGCTGCGCGACGCCGAAAAGCCACCCCCGAGCTCGAACCCGCGATCGGAATGATCGCCCCGGCGATTGCATCGGCCCTTAGCCCCTCGCTGATCGTGACGACGAGTTGCGTGACCTCCTCGAACGGTTGGTCGGTGTCCTCGGGAACCGCGATGAACGCAGCGTCCGAATCGGTCAGGTGCAATGCCTTTCGCGACACCATCTGCAGCACTTCGTCGATGTCCGTGCCGGCAAGGAGCTCGGTTCCGATGTCCCTGGTTGCTTCCATCCACGCTTGGCGTACACGCGAGTCCTCGTACAGTCGCGAGTTCTCGATCGCGATCGCGGCGGCCGATGCCAGCGCCTGGGTGACCACCTCGTCGTCCTCGGTGAACTGCTTGCCGCCCTTCTTCTCGGTGAGGTACAGATTTCCGAAGATCTCGTCGCGAACCCGAATCGGTACGCCGAGAAAGGTTTTCATCGGCGGGTGATTCGGCGGGAACCCCACCGACGCCGGGTGCGCTGTGAGGTCGTCCAGGCGTATCACTGTCGGCTGCTCGATCAGCAGTCCGAGAACACCACGTCCGGTGGGTAAGGGACCTATGGCGATACGGGTGTCCTCGTCCATGCCGTAATTGATGAAGGCGCTCAGCCCTTTTCCGTAACCCCGGACACCGAGGGCACCGTACCGCGCGTCGACCAGCTTGGCGGCCGATTCCACGATCGACCGCAACGTCACTTCCAGATCGAGACCCGAGGTGATGACGAGCATGGCGTCGAGCAGTCCGTCGGCCTGAGCGCGGGCATCGGCGATCCGCCCGATGCGGGCCTGAACCTCGTTCAGCAGCTCCCCGAGTCGCAGTTGCGGCAAGAACGATCCGGAATCCGGGTGGCGATCAACCATCCTGAGACCACGGGGGCTTCCCGGCTTCCGGCTCGGCCTCGGCAAGTTTCGACGCATACACCGCAGCTTGAGTGCGCCGCTCCATCCCGAGCTTGGCGAGCAGCCGGGACACATAGTTCTTCACCGTCTTCTCCGCCAAGAACATCCGAGCGGCAATCTGCCGGTTGGTCAGGCCCTCACCCAGCAGATCCAGCAAGGTGCGCTCCTGGCTGGTCAAGTGGTCGATCGGTCCGGGGGTCGCCGTCCCGGACCGCAGTTTGTCCATCAACGCCGCGGCCGCGCGATTGTCGAGCAGCGACCGACCGGAACCGACGTCCTTGATCGCTCGGGTGAGTTCCATCCCTGTGATGTCCTTGACGACATAGCCGCTCGCGCCTGCGAGTATCGCGTCGAGCATGGCCTGGTCCTCGGTGAACGAGGTCAACATCATGGTCTTGAGGTCGGGCAGGCGATCGAGCAATTCACGGCAGAGTTCGATGCCGTTGCCGTCGGGCAGTCGGACGTCGAGCACCGCAACGTCCGGCTGCAAGGCCGGGATACGGGCCAGTGCCTGTGCGCAGCTACCTGCCTCACCGATGACCTCGAGATCGGGATCGGAGTCGATGAGGTCGATCAGACCGCGCCGCACGATCTCATGATCGTCCACCAAGAACACCGTCACCACAGCGACACCCCTCACCTGCGTCCAGGATGGGCGCCTCGACTTCCGAGACTACGGGTCTCCGGGGCTTGCGAGGGGATCTTTCGTCACCGACACAGAGGACCAAAGTCCCCGGTGTCAGGGATGTTGTCCTGCGGTGCACAGGCCGGTGGGAGGCGTCTGATGGAACTGTCCGACACCACGACCGAGGAGGTCGCTCCGATGGGTTCACACCCGACTGTCGTCGGAGTCGACGGCTCAGCTGCAGCCTTGGACGCCGTGCGGTGGGCTGTTGCCTACGCCCGATTCCATAGTTCCGATCTGCTTCTCGTATCGGCGATCTCGCTGCCCAGAGCGCTTACCGGCGTGGGCATTCTCCCCGACAGCGTTGTCGAACAGTCGAGATCGGAGATCAGGGAAATCCTGGACGAAGCAGCGGCGCTCGCGGTCCGCGACAGTGCCACACACGGTGCGATCACCGTCGACACCGTGTCGGCCGAGGATTCGGCAGCGACCACCCTGCTCGAACTGTCGAAGAACTCGCGCATGATCGTGGTTGCCACCAGGGGCCTCGGCGGCACCGAGCAGAGATCACTCGGGTCCATCGGCTTTGCCCTCACCACCCATGCTCGGTGCCCGGTCACGGTAGTGCGCGGCTGGTCAGCGGGTAACGTCGATCACGCGACCCTTCCGGTCGTCGTCGGTGTGGATGGAACCGAGGCGAGCGCGGCAGCACTGGCGCTGGCGTTCGAAGAGGCCGATGTTCGGTCGGTACCGCTGACCGCTGTGCACTCTTGGTCCGACGCGGATCTCTCGGTCGGCTATCCGATTCGAGGGTTGGACTGGCCGGCCAATCGGCCCGCCGCCGCAGGCCAGCTGGCGCGGATACTCGAGCCGAACACCCACCGCCATCCATCGGTGTCGGTGCACACCGTGGTAGCCAAGGATCGTCCGGTGCATGCGGTCCTCGATCACGCGCAGGGCGCGCAATTGGTGGTGATGGGCAGCCACGGGCGCGGCGGCTACGGAGAGATGATGCTCGGCTCGACCAGTCGATCGGTCCTGGCGCACGCTCGTTGCCCGGTCGCCGTCGTCCCATCGCCCGCTCGCCGTCTCTCGCGGATCGGCGGGCGCGCCGATCCTGACCCCGGGTGACCGAGCCCCGATGTCGGCAGTCGTCCGCCGGACGGGCACCTTACCTCTGACTTCACCTGGATCACTCGACACCCGAGGACATGATGAAAGCAACGGCAACAACCACATCGGCCGGAAAAATCGAAGTGCGGGCACTGAGCAAGTTCTACGGCGACAAGCTCGTCATCGACGACCTGTCGTTCGTCGTCGAACCCGGCACTGTCACAGGATTTCTGGGCCCCAACGGATCAGGCAAGTCCACCACGATGAGGTTGATCGTCGGCCTGGATCACCCCAGCAGTGGCACTGCATCGATCGGCGGCGTCGAGTATGCGCAGCTGCACCGCCCACTGCTGACGGTCGGCACCCTGTTGGATTCCGAGGCAGTTCACCCGGGCCGGTCGGCATACAAGTATTTGCTGTATCTAGCTCAGACACAACGTATTCCGACGTCACGTATCTACAGCTATCGCGGGCTGGAGAACATGGTCGGCTGCAACATCACTTCGAAGACAGGGATCGACCCTCGGTTCCAGACACCGGCCGTCGGTGACTCCGTCAATCTGCATCCGAAATCACCACCTCTCACGGTGACTCTGGTCGACGAACCGAACAGTTTCGTACTGCTGGGCGCAGAATCCGGCTCGGCCGACCGTGCACTGTGGTCGTTCCATCTACACCCCTTGCCCGGTGGCCGAACCCGACTTATCGAGCGCGGAAGGTACTCGCACGCAGCATCGTTGAAGAGCAGCCTGGTGCTCGGCCGCTACTTCGTCGAACCCGTCGGATTCGTCATGAGCAGAAAGATGCTGCGCACCATTGCAGCGAATGCGGCGCACCGGCGCAACCCCCGGCCGTGATCACTCCGGCGCGCGTACGCCTGTTCGCTCCGACCACCTTCGACTGCCCTCAGGGGCCTTAAGTCCCTGTTCATCGGCGGGGCCACCCGGCAGAGTCATCGTCAGTGACGTTCACGTGCAATCACCGGAAGGATCCCCCGGCATGACACTCCCCCTCACACTCGCTCTCGCTGTCATAGCACTGTGTTTCGCAGTGTTGCGGTCAGGTGTTCGGACTCCCGCCTGGGCGAGAGCGCACTCCATGGCCGGCCCCGACACGTTGGAGGAGCTGTTCGCGGCCCGATACGCACGTGGCGATATCGACGTCGCTCAGTACCGTAAGTCCGTGGATCGTCTGGCCGCACAACTCCATTGCAGAGTGAACGCCGAATCCCGCGAAAGAAAGCAGAAGACATCATGCGCGTGCTGATCGCGACGGCAAGCCGTCATGGTTCCACCCGTGAACTCGGGCAGTGGCTGGGTACGGCGATGACCGCGCGGCTGGCCGACACCGCCACATCCGCGACAGTCGATGTGCGTGACGCCGCCGATGTGGACAGCATCGCCGAGTACGACGCAGTGGTCATCGGCAGCGGCGTCTACATGGGCCGCTGGCTGGGCGACGCCCGATCACTGGTCGCCCGCGAGCAATCCGAGCTCGAGACCAGGCCGGTGTGGTTGTTCTCCAGTGGGCCGATCGGGGACAGCAGCCCGTCCGCGAAAAGTTCCAACGGGAGCAAAGCTCCCTGGGCGATCGAACACAAGGTGTTCGGTGGAAAGCTGGATCGCTCGACGCTGTCACGATTCGAGCGAGCCGTGGTGCGGATGATCAACGCCGGCGACGGGGACGACAGATCCCGCGCCGAGGTCGACGAGTGGGCCGGCACCATCTGCCGAGCACTGACGCCAACTGCGCCGCGGTCCGCCTGACCCGTATCGATGAGCACGCCGATCGCCTGATTCACCTCGCTCGCGCGGTGGTGAATCAGGACGTCGGACGTGCTAGAACTCGAAGACCTGACGTGCGGTGACGCGTCCGGCCATCAGGTCCTCGAAGCAGTCGTTGACCTCGTCGAGTTTGCGCGATACTGCCGACACCGTTGTTCGCCCGGCCTCGTGCAATGCGAATACCTCGCGCAGGTCCTTCCTCGTCCCTACGATCGAACCGAGTACCGAGATCCCGCCGACCACCGTCTCGAAGATCGGGACCGTGAACGCCCCGTGGGCAGGCATCGACACGCACACCAGTCGGCCGCCGCGACGTAGTGATCGAAAGGCTTGATCGAAGACGCTGGGTATGACCGCCAGGACGATGGCGACATCCGCACCACCGAGATCCCGAATGGCTTCGACCGGATCGGTCGTCGAGGAGTTGACGGTGTGGTCTGCGCCGAGTTCTCGGGCGAGTTCGAGCTTCTCGTCCTCGATGTCGACCGCGGTGACGAATCCGCCTGCGATCCTGGCGTACTGCACGGCCAGATGACCGAGGCCACCGACGCCGAAGATGGCAACGCGCTGGGCCGGTGTGACGCCGCCGACCTTGACTGCCTTGTAGGTGGTCACCCCGGCACAGGTCAGTGGAGCAGCGTCGAACGAGGAGATGCCATCGGGAACGCGGACGACATATTTCGCATGCGCCACAGCGTATTCGGCATACGCACCGTCGATCGAGTAGCCACTGTTCTGCTGCTTCTCACACAGCGTCTCCCAACCCGACACGCAGTGATCGCACTCGCCGCACGCCGAACCGAGCCATGCGATGGCGACCCGCTCACCGATTCGGTCTTTGGACACCTGCGATCCGACGGCCTCGATCACTCCGATACCTTCGTGTCCGGGCACGAACGGGAGTGTCGGCTTGGCCGGCCAATCACCCTGCGCAGCATGGATATCGGTGTGACATACGCCGCACGTCTCCATCTTCACCAGCACCTGCTCGGGGGCGGGTTCCGGTATCGGGATGTCCTTGACGACCAGGGGTCCGCCGAACTCTGTGACAACAGCTGCTTTCATCGTGGATTTCCTCCAATTTTCGAAACCGATGCCGTTCTCGACCATCGAGCTATGCACACTGTCGATGGTGGGCGCTGCCGCAACCGGCATGTAGGGCCGGAAGTCACCGCCCGGTCGGGACGTCTCCCGAGATTGCGGGTGCGTAGGCAAAAGGCACTGCAGTCATGGTCTTTCGGCCCTCGTGACGCCGGCGACCAGGGGCCATACTCGGCACCATGGACACTTCTGCACCCTCTGTTTCGGAGACCTGCGAGCGATGAACCTGTGGAGAAAACACCCGGGCGTCCGTACCGGTGATGCACTGACCATCGGCGAGCGCGCGGCCGATTACGTCCGAAACGGAATGGGCTCCTGGCCGTTCGTGTTTCTGTTTCTGAGTGTGATGGCGCTGTGGGCGGCATACAACCAGAACGACGGATTCGACCCGTATCCGTTCATCCTGCTCAATCTGTTTCTGTCGATGATCGCCGGACTTCAGGGCGCAATTCTGCTGATCTCGGCAAAGCGCGCGGACTCGGTGAGCAGCGAGGTTGCGGTACACACACTTTCGAACACGACGCTGCTGCAGGACATGATCGAGGCCAATACCGTTCTGACCGAATCGGTGGCTCGGTTGGCGGAGGAAATACATACGCACGTCTGCCCCTCGGCACATCGCTCCGGCACAGGAACCACACCTCAGGTCACGAACGTGGTCTCCCACCCGTGAGGCCGGCCAGTATCTCTCGCGCCCAGTCGCACACCAGCACCCAGTCGCGGAAATCCCCGGCGGCGGCACCGGAGTGCGCGAATACCCGACGCTCCCCTGCCGACAGCTGTTCCACGTCGAGCTTTCCGGGAAAACTTCGGTGCGCGGACGCATCCAACACCGATACCGCGTGGGCGGCATCAGAGGTGTCGTTGACCGGTCTGTCGCTCGAATGCAGCGGTCCACACGAGAACGGCCACACAGGGGGATGCGTCGCCCTCGATACCCTCGCGACCAGTTCGTTGACGGCCTGGGTCCAGCGACCGGAGTAGACGGAGCTGCCGATGACCAGCGCATCGTATCGGCTGATATCGACGACGGAGTCCGGAGCACACACGTCCACATCGGCACACCCGTGCTCGAATACCCGTGCCATTTCCCTCCCGATCGATTCGGTCGCTCCGTGACGGCCTGCGGTCGACACCAGTATTCTCATCAGAGGCTGCCGGACTCGACACGGCTCATCAGAACGGTCAATCGCCACCCCCGAAGAGCAACGAGAACTCCCAGCACGCCGAAGAATCCTTGTAGCCAACTCGTTTCGCCGATCACTGCGGGCTGAACAACGATCCAGGCAACGAGCAGCACCCCGGCGATGTGGGCGATAGGGCCGGACTTCCCGCCGCCGGTCAGTGCCGAGGCCGCTGCCACTCCCATGGGCACACCGACAACCAGAACCAAGGCGAGCCCGGCGAGGGCCGTACTCGACATCGGCAGTCGCGCTTGGGCGTCGGCGCTCAGCTCGATTGCTCCCGAGGCCAATCCGATCGCGCCACCGAATGCGTTGATGGATATACCGGCACAGACAGCCCCCAACCAAGGCCATCGTCGATTCCGCGCGGTGAGTACTCGAGTTGTGGGCATCATCTGTTCAGCGTGGCCGCGGGGCAACCCATGGAGTAGGGCACAAGGTCCGCCGCCTCGAGGACTTCCCTCCACTTCACGATTCAGCGACGAAAGAACGACCGCACAGTTCGACGTTCCTCGCGAGGCGGCGTCGCGTTCTCACGGCAGGTGCAGCGGTCGGATGTTGGCACCGATCGCATGACGGTGTCGACATGTCGACCGCAACCACCCCATCCGGTCTTGCGGCACTTCGTGCAGGTAACGGGATAACACATGAATTTCTCCTCTACTGGTCTGTCGTGTTTCAGGCCGGAACGTGGGCGTCCGCCCAGGCGTTGTACCCGCCCAGCAGATCCGAAACGTCATCGAATCCCTGCGCTCGAAGCAGTGACGCCGCCACACTCGAGCGCCATCCGCCGGCACAGTGCACCACGACGGACTTACCGGTAGGAACTTGATCGAGCCGAGTCCTCAACTGGGCCAGCGGGATCGGGATCGCTCCCGGTATCGTGCCGAGATCGCGTTCACCGGGGTTACGAATGTCGACGAGCGTCACCTCACCCGCTGCGAGCATCGCGTCCAGTTGCTCGACGGTGGTACGGGGCGCGGTCTCGACCAGCTCGGTCAGCCCCGCAGCAAATGCTCCGTCCCTATCGACTCCCAGATATCCGATCACGTTGTCCGATCCGATTCTGGCCAAGCGCACTGCGGCCTCCTGCTCGTCACCCGGATACGCGATGAGCACGATGCGCCCGCCGATCTCCGCGACCATGCCTCCGGTTTCGGCGAAGCGGCCGTCGAACCCCACGTTCACCGACCCACGGAGGTGACCGGCCGCGAAGTCGTCCACACTGCGCGCGTCGAGCACTCGGGTTCCCGCAGCCAGCTCGTCTCGAACCTGGTCGGGCGTCAGAGCGGGGATCATGCGGCTTCGTGAGAGCAGTGGGTGGACTCGTTTGTTCATCGCGGCGTCGGCGGAGAAATAGGAGGGCGCCGCCGGTTGACCGTCGGTGACGAGCGCAACGAAGGCACCCTCGGTCATCGGCTGCACCGACGGGTTGCTGACGCGCTGTTCACCGATGGTGGAGGTCAGCTCGGTGGACAGGTTCTTGCCGCAGGACGAGCCGGCTCCGTGGGCGGGCATGACGACGACTTCGTCGGGCAGCGTCAGCAGCTTCTCGTGGATCGTCGAATACATCGCGCGGGCGAGGTCGGTGGTGGAGCCATCCCCGAGATTGACCAAGTCCGGACGTCCGACATCTCCGATGAAGAGGGAATCACCGGTCAGGACCGCGGTGGGTGTGGCACCGGGGCGCTCCCGAACCAGCACCGAGATCGACTCCCAGGTGTGACCGGGCGTCGAGAGGATTTCGAGTTCGACTTCACCCAGGGACAACCGCTCCCCGTCGCGCAGTCGCCGGATCGGGTAGTCGGTCTCGGCGGATTCACCGAAGCCGATCCACGCACCGGTCGCATCGACCAGCTCGAGGTGACCCGAGACGAAGTCGGCGTGGAAGTGGGTATTGACGACGCCTTCGATCACGAGTCCGTACTTCGCCGCATCGTCCAGGTACTCGGCGATGTCGCGACGCGGGTCCACGACGATCGCACGTCCGGTGGTCTCGTCACCGATCAGATACGAAGCATGGGAAAGACATTCGAGGTAGTACTGCTCGAGGATCACGGTTTCCTCCATCTTGCTGTCGCCAGGCGCGATTCACGGGGCGATAGACACAGTGTGCAATACCCCCTAGGGTATGTCAAGTACCCCCTGGGGTATGACAGCGACTCTACGAAACGAAGTGATTGCACGATGACAGTGGCTCTGGCGCTCGGGTTCGGCGCGGCGATCGGAATTCTGCTGGGCCTTCTCGGCGGAGGCGGGTCGATTCTTGCGGTGCCGGTGTTGGTGTTCGCCTTGGGTTTGGGAGTGGAGGAAGCGATTCCCATCTCACTGATCGTCGTCGGTGCCGCCTCGGCCGTGGGGGTGATACCGAAACTGCGAGTCAACCGAGTCGAATGGCGACTGGCGGCCGTCTTCGCCGCGACCGGCATCCCGGCGACCTTCGCCGGCAGCGCCGTCGGTCGACTGCTGCCGGAGAGGATACTGCTGCTCGGCTTCGCAGCGGTGATGGTTGCCGCCGGGGCCCGGATGCTCGCCGAGCGCGGAGATATCGGAACTGCATGCAAGACAACGGGATCGAGCATCAACTGGAGACGCTGTGCGCCACGCTCGATTCCAGCGGGCCTGGCCGTCGGCTTCATGACCGGCCTGTTCGGCGTCGGCGGCGGCTTCCTCATCATCCCGGTTCTGGTGCTGATGCTCGGTATCGAGATGTCGGTCGCGGTCGGCACCTCGCTGGTCATCATCGTCGCCAACTCGGTGGCCGGTCTTGCCTCGCATCTGAGCGGCACGAGCATCGACTGGTCCATCACCCTCGCGTTCGCAGGTACCGCGATCGTCGGCTCACTCCTGGCTGCACACCTCGGAACTCGGTTCGACACAGGGCGATTGCAACGCCTGTTCGCCTACCTCGTCTTTGCAGTGGCCGCCTATGTCGTCATCGACGCGGCATTTCTGAGCTGATCCAACGTCCGATCGAACAATTCGCGGTCCACCGCCCTGGGCGTATCGGGACCTTGTGCCCTTACGCAATCAGTGCACGGCGGCGCAGACTCGTAGTCGATGCCGAACACACGACCGGCGGGAGTAGGTGACGGGCATGTTCACAGAACACGTGCACCGTTGGTGGCGACGGAGTCCATGGATCTCCAATCCACTGATGCGAGTGCCCGACAGGATCGAACGAACGGTGTTCGTCGTCGGGGTCTCGATGCTTCTGTTGCTCGTACCCGTCGCCGCGACGGTCGGTTCGGTGACCTACAGCGACCTGTCGCACCGATCGCAACAGCAACGCGCAGAATATCTTCGGGTCGATGCTCGAATCATCGACTATCCGAAGCCGATCCAGTCCGACGACTACGTCACCACGAATGCGACCGGTACCGCGACGGTGCGATGGGCTGCACCGGACGGCACTACGCACACGGGTTCGGCCCAGGTGCAATCACCCGTCTCGATCGGTGACACCACGCCACTGTGGATCGATGCGCGCGGGAACCTCGCGCATACGCCCGCTTCTGCTGCCGGTGCCGTCGTCAACGGAACTGCCACAGCCGTGTTCGTGTGGTTTCTCGGCGCAGTCGTCATCGGTGGTCTGGTCCATCTCACCACCGTGGCCGGCGACCGTTCGCGCATGCGGCAGTGGGACGAAGACTGGCAACGCTTCGTTCGGTCGCGCGATCATCCTTCGTGCTAGTGCCGTCGATCATTCGCCGTTCCAACAGCACTCGAAGGATCCACGTTGACGGCAGCAGCGGATTGCGATCCTACGGCGCGGTCGCATGACCTTCGAGACCCTTGCCCTGTGTGCCGCAGTGGGATTGTTCGGCCCATTGCTGGCGCTGCCGCGCGGGCTTCGGATACCCGTCGTCATCGGAGAACTCGTCGCCGGAATTGCCATCGGCCACACCGGCTTCGGCGTCCTCGATCCGAGTGAACAGACACTGAGCTTCCTGGCGCAGGTGGGGTTTGCCCTCGTCATGTTCGTGGCCGGCAGTCAGGTTCCCATTCGTGACCCGCGACTACGGGTCGGCCTCCGGGTAGGCGCTGCACGGGCTGTGGCCGTCGGGCTGCTGGCCACCGCGCTCGGCTGGGCCGTCTCCGCCGCATTCGATCCACCACACATTGGTCTCTACGCGGTACTGATGGCATCGTCCTCGGCCGCGGTCATCATGCCGATCGTCGAGTCCAGCAAGACGGCCACACCCGGGCTGATGTCCCTTCTGCCTCAGATCGCGCTTGCCGACGCAGTCTGCATCGTCGCGCTGCCCCTCGTGATCGATCCACCGCGTGCCGTTCCCGCTGCGCTCGGATCGGCGGCGGTCATCGCCGCTGCCGGCCTGATCTTCGTTGTCCTGCGCCACTTCGACCTCACCGGACTGCGCCGCCGAATCCACCACGTCTCCGCCCAGCGCAAGCTCGCGCTCGAATTGCGCCTCAACCTGGTTCTGTTGTTCGGCCTCGCGGCCCTTGCGGTCCACACTCACGCCTCGGTGATGCTCGCCGGCTTCGGTTTCGGTCTGGCCGTCGCTGCAATCGGAGAACCGAGACGTCTGACGAAACAACTGTTCGCCATCACCGAAGGTTTCCTGGGGCCAATGTATTTCGTCTGGCTCGGAGCATCCCTCGATCTGCGTGCCCTGGGCAGTCATCCGGGCATGATCGTGCTGGGGCTCGTATTGGGAGGCGGAGCCGTGGCGGTGCACGTTGCCATGCGCCTGACCGGCCAACCTGCCGGACTCGGGATACTCGCGGCAGCCCAACTCGGCGTTCCGGTTTCGGCAGTGACGCTCGGCGCGGAAAGTGGCGTCCTGGCTCCCGGTGAGGGCCCGGCCATCGTGCTCGGAGCCCTGGTGACCATCGCGGCGGCGGGCGCAGCCGCGCGGGTATCGGCCCGTCGCGCAGTCTGACTCCTACGGTCCGCGGCGGCGCAAGGCATTCGGTTGTTTCGAGTTACCCGTGGTGGGGAATGCGGGTCATGGAACGATCGGCACGACGCGAAACGGATCACGACGATGACAGATGACCAGGTCTGGCGCCTCAAGGGTGCGTGCATCGACGACATGGATGCCTACGACTCGCAGCAACTTCCCCGCCATGGACGCAAACGCGCAGAAAAGGCATGGCGACTGTGCGCCGATTGCCCGGTGTTGCGTAACTGCGCGGAGCAAACGGCGCGCGATATCGAGTCGGGTCGCATTCCGGTCGGCGTTGTCGTCGCCGGTGCCGCGTACCACGACAATGCGAGCAACGGTCGCCGGACCGACGCGTACCGCACTCTCGAGTTCTTGATCGGACGACCGCTGTCCAACCCTGCCGCCTGATCACGCAGTCGTTCGATAACACTGCGGTCACGAAAAGCTACGAATCAGGTAACGCCAACAGCTCTGTTCGACGCGAATTCGGTGTGTCTTATCGTGCCTGACCTGCGTCGGAACAAGTTGCGCAACAATGCTTCCATGACCGCAGCGCACGTAACCCACTTCGGGCTGCCGGACGATGTTCAGAGGGCACTCTCGCAGCGAGCACCGATAGAACAGGCGAAGGGAATGTTGATGGCAATACATCGCATTTCTGCCGATGCGGCATTTTCGATGCTGGTCGACAAGTCGCAGGACAGCAATCGCAAGCTTCGCGATATCGCGCAGGAGTTGGTGGACAGGGCCTCGACCGAACGGCCATAGCTGAGTCGACCCCGTACGCTGCTTTTTCAACGTACGGGGCCTGAGCAATGCTGCAGTCCGGACCACTTCATCACCTGCTGACCGGTATGCCCTGCCGTGGCTGCCCGAAACATCCCTTCCGGCACCGCCATCACAGGTATGTCAGAAACGCGCGAGAATCGCACGCGCACAACGAACTACGGTCGCTCGGTCGTACGACATCACGTAGTCGAATTCACGGTCCGCGTCGGCCTCACCACGGTGCAGGTCGATTGCAGCGAGCACTCCGCAGAAGTGTGGCCCGAGCACCACCACGTTCCACTCCTCGACGAGCGAGTCCGTCGGATCGAGAGGTGCATGCACGATGCCGCCCTCTTGCACGTATCCCATCCCCACCCCGTAGACGCCGGCATACGAGATCTGCTCGGCCATCGACACCCAGCGTGCACGGCTGGTGGGAGTGAAGTGTTCGGCCCTCTGAAAAGTGCCCAGTACCAACGTTTCCGGTCCCGCAGATGCAGCCTGCATCTCGAGCGACGTGCTCATCGCGACCAGTAACCGCTTGGTACTTCGCGTCGCGATCTTGCCTGCGGATGCGATGGCGTACGGCGATTCCAACGCTGTTGCCGGAGTGCTCCACGTCGGGAACGGAGGCATAACCTCGGCGGCGTCGGCCGGAAGCTCTTCTGTCGACTGCGCGGCCGGGTACAGCTCGCCCACCCCGTACGTCGCACCGAGTCCGAGCGCACGGCTCCGATGCAGCGCCGTGTCGACGCCGCTGGCGACGACAACCGCTCCCGTTCGTTCCACCTGAGCAGACACGGCGTGGGCGGTTCGCGCGGTGGACAGGTCGGGACGGGTGGACACCATCGTTCCCGCGAGGATGATCACATCCGGTTCGATGAGCGGCAGGAGCGTCATCGACTGTGGCCGACGACCGACATCGTCGACGGCGACCACCTTGCCGTCGCGCCGGGCCTTGTCGATCGCCGCGAGAGTACGAGCCGGGCTGTCCACGAGCGCCGCCTCGGTAACGACGACGATGTCGCGGCGGAGTTGCTCTTCGGTGGCGGAGTCGATGGCGGCGAGCGAATCGACGTCCATCGAGACGAGCATCGGCAGTCGCACCGACTGCTCGAGTCGAGCGACCCCCCAGGCCAGGGCGTCGAGCTCACGCTTGGCGTCCATGGCCCTGGCCGCACGCTTGAGTGCGTCGGCGGAGGCAAGTGGACCGTTCTCGGGACCACGCAGCTGCACTTCGATCGCTGCGAGCGCGCCGTTGTCCAGCCGACAGACCGGGGCGAAATACGGCTGCACCGTCAACTCTCCCGTGTCCGTGTCGACTGCGGATCCTGCTTCGGCCAGCGCGAACGTCACACCACAGTTTGACACGAAAAATCGACCCCCGTCCGGCGGGGGTGGATCCGTGTTTCAAACCTGACTTTCGTCAGTTTCTTTTCGCTCTCACGATCGTGGACGACGGAGGTGTCGTGGACGACGTCGCAACTATCTCGTTTGGGTAACTTTGAATAACGTTCCGATAACGGGCACCTTGCCCGGCGGTCATGCCTCCTCGGACTCGTCGACGACGAGAAACCGGGCCGAAAACCCATGACGGAGTGGACTTTCGAAGTTCGAACCCAGTTTCATTACTATGGCGTACAACAAACGTACCGACCGTATTGTGACTTGTCACAGAGTTGAAATGAAACAATTCCGACATACGTTTCGTCGCCCTAACGTCCCTCCTGGCTACCGGAGCTCCGGTGCCACCGGCTGCCCCGAGAGGGCTCCGGAGCCGCTTTTCGGACTTGGAGGATCGATCGATGACGCTCAACCCGCCGACCCGCTCTCGTACACTCGCCGCCGTACTCGCCGCCGTTGCCATCACCGGCGCGACGGTCGGTGCCGCCAGCGCCGGTGCCGCAACGATCTCGCCTGCCGGCACCGCCTTCACCGCCCCCGGAACCATCGTCGTGAGCACCCCGGCCTCGTTCGGAGTTCCGGTGAGTTGCTCCATCAACCTCATCGGTACCACCAGCGCCGACGGCTCCTCGGCATCGATCACCGACGCCCAGATCAGCGGTTCCAATCGCCTGTGCAACCTGCCGCAGCTCAAGAACCTGCCCTGGACCCTCACCCCCACCAGCGCCACCACCGGCGAAGTGTCCAACGTGGGCTTCTCGCTGGTCGGGTACAACTGCGGACCGGCAACCCTGGCCGGTTCGTTCGACAACATGACCAACACGCTGACGTCGACCAACCAGCCGATGTCCGGTAACTGCACGGTCAACAGCCTGTCGGTCCAGCCGAATCCGGCCTTCACCCTGTCCTGACGCTCGACCTCGTCCGAATAACCCATCACTCGAAGGAAACCACGTGAAGATCCGCAACAAGTCTGTCGTCACCATGGCGGCATTGGCATCGTCCGTCGCACTGGCAACGATGGTGGCCGCCCCGGCCAACGCCGCCGATACGCTTCCCATCACCTTCCAGGCAGACACGACGACGGTCATCGCCAAGACCGGTCAGCCGGTGGTGTTCCCGACCACCGATCTGGTCACCGACGTCGACCTGGTCGGCGCCACCGTCACCGGCTCGCTCGCCCTCCCGCAAGCATCCGCCAACCTCAAACTCGGCCCTGCAACGCTGGCGAAGTTCACCATCTCCATCGTCGACGCGACCCCAGTGTCCGGCACCCTCGTCCAGGGCGGACCCGCCGAGGCACCCACCTTGGATCTCGATGTTCAGCAGAGCTTCAAGATCCGAATCGATTCGGTGAAGCCGCTGGGTATCGACACCGGATCGGCAGGGTCGGCCTCGCTCGATCTGATCCCCGCGGGTGCCAATTGCGTCACCGCCGAGACCACCGCCAACCTCACCGGTTCTCTCGATGCCATCGATCTGATCCAGAACAACCAGACCGACTCACATGTCAAGGGCACCTACACGATTCCGCAGTTCCAGAACTGTGGCGCGTTCACCTCGGTGCTCAACGCCATCATCGCCGGCCCCGGCAACACCCTCGACGTGCACCTGACCAACCCGGTCTTCGACGTCGGCACGCAGTCCGCGATCGCAGCCGAGGTTGCCCGCTAGAAGTAACAGCAGACACTCGCGGCGTCGATCGGTTCCGGATTCGGAATCGGTCGGCGCCGTCACTGCCGTTCGCCCACGGCTCCACTCGGGAGTGAATCGTCCACGTACAGCGCGACGCGATCGCCGCCCAGCCTTTTCGCCTGGTACATCGCCTTATCGGCACGGCTCAGCAGATCGTTGATGTCGGCCTCGATGTTCCGCGCCTCGACAACCGCCTCCGCGACGCCCAACGAAGCGGTCAGCGGAGATCGATCCGTCTTGTCACACAGTCGGATTCGCAGTAATTCGGATCGTTCGATCACCGAATCGCGGTCGTCCACGCAGACGACCGCGAACTCTTCGCCGCCGAGCCGAACGGTGATCGCAGGCGCGGGGAAGGCCTCGAGAATTCGGGTCGCGGTCGTTCGTATGACGGAATCTCCGTGCTCGTGCCCGTACCTGTCGTTGACTGCTTTGAAATTGTCGATGTCGATCACCACTGCGGTAACCGACGCGTCCGAACCGGATCGAAACTCCAGGTTTCCGATCGCCGCATCGAATCCCCGCCGGTTCCGCATCCCAGTGAGGGGGTCGTAGAACGCGCCGGTGGCGTCGCGGCGCAGCAGCATGAGGAACGAGTGGCAGATCAGAGGGGCCGAGAACATCACCAGGATCAGCATGATCAGGTAGAGGTTGGTCTGCAGACGCTGCTCCGGGCCGTCCACCAGGGCAGAGACGTACAGTGCGGCCGTAGTCACCAGCGCGAACACGTGATGTGCGGTGAACAGTTTCGGTCCGTGAAATCCCACGACGTAGCTGCCCATGACGGTGAACAAAGCCGCCATGGGCAGCATCTCCGACGGCCCGTCCACGCTCAGCAGAACCGCGGCGAGCACGATATCGGCGTACAGCACGAATGCGATCGACATCTGCCATCTCGGCCAGCCGCCGATCAACCAGGCCGAACCCACCGGAAATGTCGTGATCACGGTGAACCACAGGGCCCAACGACCGAGAGTGCTGTCTCCGAGCCCCGGAATGGTCAGGGCGATCGCGGCGGCGGTGCCGTACAGCCAGCAGAAGAGTCCGATGAGAACTCTGGTGATGGACAGTGCGCGTTGCGACCGCGCGTACGCGACGTTCCACCCGTAGTCGACCGGGAGCGACCACCATTGACGAAGACTGTTCACTGTGAAGAGCGGCTTTCCTCGTATCCCGACCTGGATCGACAAGTCAACCACAGACGAAACCACCTGGTCTGCGAAGTCGTGAACTTCCCGACGCAGGGGCTAACCGCGCATACCGTCGGCCAACTCGAGCACCCGGCCCGCGTACGTGACCACAAACGCGTCGAGCGCTTGCTGGGACAGTTCGGGGCACCCGGCTCTCCGGAAGAAGTGCTCGAGATCCACCAGCCGATCCCCCAGTCCGACGCGCCGATGATCCAACGCCTCGAGCTCGATGACCACCGCCTCGAGTTCCTTCGCTTTGCGCATTACGTCGTCCATCGGATCACCGTCCACTTCACGGGAGCTGTGCACAGATTGGGCGGCGGAGCCGGGCTTCCCTCCCAGCTCCACCGACCGCAACACTACGCTTGATCGAACACGTGTGCGAATCAATTCGAGGCGGCGGTTTTGTACCACTCATCCTGTGCACAATCCGAGAAGGTGGCCTACAGTCTGTGACATGCTCCAGATGAGGGGTCCGAACGGGGTTCGACCGCCAGGCTCGACACATCCAATGTACGTGGCGCTCTTAGCAATCCTCACGATTGCTGTGGTCGTTCTGGTCATCCTGGCAATCCATGAGGGCCGCCTCTGATCGCGGATCTCGTTGTTCACTATCGACGCCCATCGGCGGGATCCCGCATGCAATGGACGATCGACGAACCTTCAGGTCCTCGGCAACGTACGACCGTCCGCATCGATCGACCGTCGACGACGCCTGACCACCTCGATGATTTCGTCGACCACGCGTCGCGTATCACCCAGCGCCTGCACCGCCGAGTAGCGCAACACCAACCAGCCCTCCAGCACAAAAACGTTCTGTCGTCTGCGATCGCTGTCGAATGCCTGGCTCGAGGTGTGAAATTCACGCCCGTCGATCTCCACGATCACCCGCGCCCTGAAGTCGACGAGGTCACCGAAGTAGGGTCCCACCCGGGCATTGATCTCCATGAAGAAGTTGTGTGCAGACAGAGCCCGTGCCACCACGCGCTCGGCCTCGGATCGGGTCTGGAGGCAACAGAGGCGCAGTTGTCTTCGGACGGTCTTCATCCCGGCCATTCCGCGGGACTTCTCACACGTCGACGCGATGCGACGGCGCAACTCCGGCCGCGCGATGGCCGTGTCGAAGAACCGCTCCAATTCCGCACCGGTCAAAATCGCCGCGACGTCGACGAACACCTGGGCCAGCGTCACCACCGGAAGCCCCTGGCACACAGCCGATTCGGGGAGGCGTCGGCGATGGATCTTCACCCACTCCGGTGCGCGCTGCCGGGTCGACGGCAGCACCGTCGCCGCGACGGTGGGCGGCTCTTCCTCCAGCAATCCCCACGCCCAGGCCGCAGTCAGATGACTGAGTACTGCGCCCGGCTTCCACAGCGTTACCGCCGTGCACAGATCGAGGTAGTCCGGCTTGTCCGTCGCATAGATTCCGGGCAACACTCGAATCAGCTGCCCCGACGCAGTTCTACGAGTGATGGTGCTGCGACTCATCCCTCGGGCCATCAAGTCCCCCGCTGTACATACCCCCATGTGAATACGGTGGACGATCGACGAAGTCTGCGCCAGAGGCAGTTTCGAAACCTGTGGACATAGCGGAGTTATCCACAGGCCGACCGCACCGGAGTGTTCAGCATCGACGCCCATCGGCGGAATCCCGCGTCCGACGGACGATCCTGAACACTCGGGTCCGTCACTCCGGCGTCATCACCACCCGCGAGCATCGCCGTTCGCAGCGTGCGCAGATGTGCGAGGCAGGCCGGGTATCCGCGCAGTTGTCGCGGGCCCATCGGCCCCACCGTTCCCGATGCCGGGTTGCGATCACGAGCAGTCAGGGAAATCCACCTCGGTCGGTACCGGAACCGATTGCGGCTGAACCGGTGCCGAAGCCTTGCCGGCTACGTTCGGTTCGACGAGGTTGTACTCGATGGTCTTGGTCCTACCCGGTTCGATGACGACCGGAACGTAGAACACCGGGTGGCCGCGTTCGGCGGCGGTCAGCAAGAACAGGGGTGTGCCGTTGATCGTCGCGTTCGTCAACGTTGCACCCTGCGTTGCGTACAGCGCCACCACCGAGCGGTTGGTTCCCGGCGGCCCGTCGTATCGAGTCGAATCGTTCTGTCTACCTGCGATATACGTGGTGTAGTCCTGCAGGGGCGCATTGTTGGTGAGCTCGGCGACCACGTGGGTGGTCCGCGTCGCGCCGTCACAGGTCTGCGCGGAGTAAGTGACCTTGCGCTGTAAGTAGTAGTCGAGCTTGCCGCCCGCACCGTTGTTCACCACCAGTGCGGCGTACGGGTCGGGGCTGTCCGGTACTTCGTGGCCGATCTTGGTGGGACCCAGAATCGATTGCAGTGCCGCGTCCGCGCTCCATACGGCGATGTGGCCTTCGCCGGCCGCTTTTCCGAGTGCTTCGAGAAGAGCGCGCGGCGACGCGATGTTGCCCTGCATCTTCGCGACGACCCTGGCGGCGATGTCCTGGAGATACGCCTTGCGTGCGGAGTTGTCGTTCTCGAAGCGGAAGTAGGCGTCGGACTGCGTGACTCGTACGACGTTGGATCCATCGATCACTTCACCGTCGCTCATCGTGATCGGGCCGACGACATCGAGGATGTACCCGAGCGCAACCGGGTCGGTTGCCAGCGCCCCGTCGACACGCTCGCCGGTCTCCTGCTGCCACATCGACTGCCAGATCCGCCCGGAATACGGGAAGTGCGGGCTGACGTTGCTGTTCTGCCAATTCTGTGTCGGTTGGAAGCGAGTCTCGTAGGCGTTGAAGAAGTCCGGACCGAGATCGATCGGGTCGTAGGGAATCCGGAGTTCGGCATTGCTGGCGAGCGAATCGACCGTCACCGTGCCGTCGACGGCACGCACGATCCCGAATCCGCCGATCAGTCCGCCGGTTCCTCGGGATTCCGACAGTGTCTGAAAAGCCATGAAGTAACTGCGCGGGCCGTCCGCCCCGAGCATCGCCGGGAGTACCTTGGCCGCGATGTCGGTGTTCGCCAACAGGGAGTTCAGCTCGTGCGTCCGATCCTGCAGCCGAGTCCGAGCGTCGGAGATTTGCGCGATGAACGCCGGTTCCCCGATCGCCTGCGACTGCACATCGAGCTCGGCGGCCGCGGCGGCGGCCCGAGACAACGCCGGCGAGGCGTCGCGCAGAGCACCGATGTCGATGGCCCGGTCGGGTCCGCGCAGCTGACTCGGGTCGAGAGCGGTGCCCACCGCGACCGCCGGCGTCAGCACGTCGACGGTCAGACCGTTGACGACGTCGGCAATTCGAGAAACGACGTCCAGCGGTTGCCCCACATAGGGAATTGCCGCAGCAGCAGTCCAGATCAGTGAGTCGGTGGCGTCCTTCGCGCGGGTCGAGGTCCGCACCGCATCGTCGACGGAGTCCTCGGCCTTGCTCGTATCTCCCGCCAGCAGTGCAGTTTTCGCTGCCTGGGCGTATTCGCTGGCCTGGTTCAAATTGGTGTACGCGGCGTTGGCCGTGTAAGCCAACCACGCACCGAGGCCGAGAGCGACGACGACCAGCAGGCCGAAGCCCCCGAGGATGCGTCGACTCGTCTTCTTGGGCCGTCGGTGCCTGCTGCGCCCGCGAGAGCTACGGCTGTCGCCGTGCGGGTCATCGTTGTCATTGCTCATGGCGCGGTGGCGGTCTCCCTGTCTCGCGGCCAAGAGTACAAACGAGCCCCCCTCACCGCGACTCGACTCCCGGGCAGGCTGCGCCGGTATCGCACCGGCGCAGCCCCCGTCGTCAGGAACCGAGCAATGCGCTCACTGCAGTGCTGCCGCTCTCGGCGCTTCCGCTGCCGATGAGCCCGAGGATGACGTCGACGATGATCTTGGCGATGAATGCGTCCATAGCTACTCCTGTTGTGAAGTACCCCCGACGGGATACAGACGGACCTACGAATGTCATGGCCGACTGTTACCGGCCACAACGAATCGGAAGGTAGCAGCTGGATCTGACCGAAAAGTGTCGCTGTGGGCGTGGCCACACCCACATCAGCAGTTTGTACAAATTTCGAGATTTGTCCATCAGGCTGACAAATTCGGTGTATTGTCCAATTCATAGTGATCGGACTTACACGAGGAGTGACGATGACCGCATCGAACATCGACGACCAGGCACAGACGCCGGTCGACGAGTGGCACGACCGCAAGCGACATCTCTGGCTCATGGGCCTGATTCCGCCCACGGCAGTGTTCCTGGCCACCGGTCTGGTGTGGGCCTTCAACCAGCTCGGCTGGAATGCGGTGGCTCCGGTCTGGTGGTGGATCGGCGCGCTGCTCGTCTATGGATTGCTCCCGATTCTCGACCGCTTCTTCGGTCCCGACGGCGACAATCCACCCGACGAGGTGATGAAGGCGCTCGAGGAAGACAAGTACTACCGCTACTGCACCTATGCCTACATTCCGTTCCAGCTCGCGAGCCTGGTGTTCGCCTGCTACCTCTGGTCCACCGACAACCTCTCGTGGCTCGGCATCGACGGCGGATTGGGGCTGCTCTCGAAGATCGGCCTGGCCATCAGCATCGGCGTCATGGGCGGGGTGGGCATCAACACCGCTCACGAACTCGGGCACAAGAAGGACGAGCTCGAGCGCTGGCTGTCGAAAATCACTCTGGCACAGACGTTCTACGGCCACTTCTACATCGAACACAATCGCGGCCACCATGTTCGCGTCGCCACTCCCGAGGATCCGGCGAGCTCGAAGTTCGGTGAGAGTTTCTGGGCCTTCCTCCCCCGTAGCGTGTGGGGAAGCCTGCGGTCGTCCTGGGAGCTCGAGAAGACTCGCATGGAGCGTCTGGGCAAGAGCACGTGGAGTATTCACAACGATGTGCTCAACGCCTGGTTGATGTCCGTCGTCCTCTACGCCGTTCTCGTTGCCGTGTTCGGTCCGATCGTGCTGCCGTTCTTGGTCATTCAAGCAATCTATGGCTTCTCCCTGCTGGAGACGGTCAACTACCTCGAGCACTACGGCTTGCAGCGTCAGAAGAAGGACAACGGCCGTTACGAACGATGCACCCCCGAGCACAGCTGGAACTCCGATCACATCGTGACCAACATCTTTCTGTATCACCTTCAGCGACACAGTGATCACCACGCCAACCCCACTCGGCGCTACCAGACACTACGCAGCATGGACGGTGCACCCAACTTGCCGAGTGGTTACGCGAGCATGATCTCTCTGGCCTATTTCCCGCCCGTGTGGCGCAAGGTGATGGACCACCGCGTTCTCGATCACTACGACGGCGACATCACCCGCGTCAACATCCAGCCGTCCAAGCGGGAGAAGATCCTCGCTGCCTACGGAGCGAAGTGATGGCTGCCTTCGAGTGCCCGGTGTGCGAGTTCGTGTACGACGAGTCCAACGGCGCACCGCGCGAGGGCTTTCCGGCCGGCACCGCATGGTCCGAGGTACCGGACGACTGGCCGTGCCCCGACTGCGGTGTTCGCGAAAAAATCGACTTCAGGAGTAAGGCATGAAGCTCTACCGCTGCGTTCAGTGTGGATTCGAGTACGACGAAGAACTGGGCTGGCCCGAGGACGGAATCGAGCCAGGCACGCGCTGGGACGATATTCCCGACGACTGGTCGTGCCCCGATTGTGGCGCTGCCAAGGCCGATTTCGAGATGGTCGAGGTCGAACGCGGGTGAATACTCGGCAACCCGGCCGCGTCGTGATCGTCGGCACCGGTGCCACCGGGTACACCGCCGCCAAAGTGCTACGCGCCGAGGGCTTCACCGGGTCCGTCACGCTGATCGGCAACGAACAGGAGGCCACCTACCGTCGTCCGGCGGTCTCCAAGGAGCTGCTGCTGGGAACCAAGTCGGTCGATCAGGTTCAGCTGGGTGCCGCCATCGACGGTGTCGACGTTCGCACCGGCGTCACGGCTACCGCCGTCACCGATTCGGCCGTGCAACTGGACGACGGCGATCAGGTCCCGTACGACGCCCTGCTGCTGGCAACGGGTTCTCGGGCACGACAACTCGATCGATTGGGATCGGGTCACGTGTTCACGCTCCGCAGCGCCGCCGACGTCGCCCCGCTGCACGCCGACATCCTCCGAACAGGATCACTGCTGGTGATCGGTGGCGGCCTGATCGGGTGCGAGGCGGCGGCAGCGGCCCGGTCACTCGGTGCCGAGGTCACGGTGTTGGAGGCAGCCTCGACTCCGCTGAGCCGGATCGCACCGGCCGCGATCTCGCAGATGTATCGAGACCTGCACGGCGACAACGGTATAACGATGCACACCGACGTCTCCGTGACCGAGCTGGAGAAGCTGCCCGACGGCACGCTCCTCGCCACCGCTCAGGACGGACGCTCATGGTCCGCCGGCACAGTTCTGGTGTCCGTCGGCTCGGTCGCCAACATCGAGCTCGGGGCGGACATGGGCCTCGAAACCGCGTCGGGAATCCTGGTGGATGCCGAGATGAGAACATCGGCGGCCGGCATCTACGCGGCAGGTGACGTCGCCGAGGTGCCCAACACCATCCTCGGCGGCACCTATCGGAGCGAGCACTGGAACGGGGCCGTCGATCAGGCGACCCGGGCCGCCCGGTCCATCCTCGGTCTCGACGTCGGCGATCTCGACGTTCCGTGGGGGTGGTCCACTCAGCACGGCGTCAACCTGCAGTTCGCGGGGTGGACCAGCGCGGACGACGAGTACGTCGTGGTTCGCGGCTCCATCGAGGACCGGCGCTTCACCGTCTGTGCGCTGCGCGGCGATACGCTCGTCGGAGCTATCGGAGTGGGGTATCCCAAGGACATCCGGCAGATCAGATCCCTCATCTCGAGCCAAGACCGTGTCGATCGGGATCTCCTCGGAGAGGATTGGCTGGATCAGCCGCATGCGGTCGTTCGATAGAGTCGTGTTCATGCCCGCAGCCGAACAGACGTCGACCCCCGGTCGATACCGTGAAGCCGCGTCGACCCTTGCCCGCGATACCGCACTCGATGCGCTGCGCGAGTTGTTGCACGAGCGCAACTGGCGCAACGTGACGATGAGTCACATCGCCAAGGCTGCCGGCCTGAGCAGACAAAGCCTGTACAACGAGTTCGGTTCACGGCGCGGCGTCGCACAGGGGTACGCCATCAGATTGACGGACATTTTCGTCGACCTGTGCGAGACCGCACTGTACGAGCATCCCGACGATGCCGGCGCTGCCCTGCGCCAGGGTTTCTCGTCGTTCTTCCAGCTGAGTGCGCTGGATCCCCTCGTGCGATCACTGCACGGTGGCGACGCCCCCGAGGATCTGCTCCGCCTGATCACCACCGACAGTGCCGTACTGATCGAGCGCGCGGGAGACCGACTCGCGAGCACCTTCCAACGCGGCTGGGTAGGCGCGAGCCCGCGGCAGGCAGACGTCATCAGCAGGGCAATCGTGCGTCTGGCGTTGAGCTACATCCCCGAGCCCCCGCACGATATTGCTGCTGCTGCAGATGATTTCGCGCTGCTGCTGACTCCGTTCGTCGATTCGATCACTGCCGGTCGGTCGGTCGAACACTGACGCGTCAGGACTCGCCTACTGGTGCGAGCACGATGTCGAAGTCGGCCCTGGCCCACGTTCTGTCACCGACATCGCGACCGTCCGGAGTCGCTGTTCCCGACGGCTGCTCGACGAAGTCCTTGATCAGGGACTCTTTGACTCCGAACACCGTGTCGCTGCCCAGCAGGTCGTCGCCGCTGACAAAGATGTGCGTCACCAGCGTGCGCATTCCCGGTGCCGTCACCATGAAGTGCAGGTGCGATGCCCGCATCGGCGAGCGACCGGTCGCAGTGAGCATGCGTCCGACCGGCCCGTCATGCGGAATCGGATACGGAGTCGGAGTCAGCGCCCAGAATCGATAGTGCCCGTTGTCGTCACTGTAGAGGTGCGCTCGACCGCCGACACGCGCGTCGTCGTACTGAACGTCGTAGAACCCGTCCTCGTCGGCTTCCCAGATTTCGATGCGTGCACCGGGAATGGGCGTGCCGTCGGTGTCGCGCACGGTTCCCTCGACCCAGCACGGTTGTCCGGCAGCACCTCCCGATGCATCACCACCGTTCTCGATACGAGGTGCGTCGTCGACGAAGAACGGACCGAACACGGTCGCCTCGGTCGCGTCCTCGTAGGCGGGGTTGTTCACGTTGATCGTCTGCATCGATGCCCCGAGGACGTCGGAGAGCAGAATGAATTCCTGACGACGGTCGTCGGTGATGTGACCGACCTCGGTCAGAAATCCGATGGCGGTGTTCCACTCCTGTTCGGTCAGTCGCACATCGCGAATGAATCCGTGCAGGTGGTGCACCAGCGAGGTCATCACCTGCTTCAACCGGGGATCGGTGCAGTCGTCGAACGATCGAAGTACGTTCTCCACCAACCGCTCTTCGACGGCATCCTGTGCTTGTCCGGTCATGGTCTGCTCGGTCATGGTCTCTCTCGCTGTCCGATGTCGGTCGGCGGGTCGCCGGCCCACGCTGCGTGCAGAATGGCTGTGGCGGCCTCACGGGTGACGGGACGCGGGTTTCCGTACGACCTGCTCGTCACGTCGTCGGCAATCCGGTCGATGTCCTTCTCCTTCATACCCAATTCGGCCAGAGAACGTGGCGCTCCGAGTCTGCGACAGAGCTCCCACAACCGGGTTGCCGGGTCCCCGGAACCGGGAAGTGCACGCGAGAGCGCGGTCACTGCGCTGGGTGCAGCCGACTGATTGAAGGCCAACACGTGCGGCAACACCACCGTATGAGTCGGAGCGTGCGGCAGGTTCAAGGTGCCGCCGAGCGAGTGACACAGCTTGTGGTTCAACGACATCGTGGTGGCACCGAGAGTGGCACCGCACAACCAGGCACCGTAGAGCGCGTCGCTGCGCGCTTGCGGATCGAGGTGGTCGGCCACGATCGCCGGGAGCGCCGACGCGAGTGCGCGCACCCCGTCCTCGGCCATCAGTGCAACGATCGGGCTGATGTCGGGTGCATAGAGCGCTTCGACGGCGTGCGCCACGGCGTTGACTCCACTCGTGACGGAGATGTCGACCGGAAGGCCGGTCGTCAGCTCGGGGTCGTAGACGACGCTGCGTGGCAGCACCCTGATGTCGCGACCGGTTTCCTTGTGCCCGTCGGTCGTCAGACCCCACACCGGGGTCATCTCCGATCCGGCGTACGTGGTGGGAACGGCCACGATCGGGAGCCCGTGTACGAGGGCGATGGCCTTGCCGAGGCCGATCGAGGAGCCACCGCCGACGGTGACGCAGCCGTCGGCACCGAGGGAAAGGACCTCGGCGCTGGATCTTTTCGCCACCTCCGACGGCACGTGCATCACGGCGTCGGCCCGCACCCCCACGCATCGGTCTCCGAGCATCGAGGCAATACGTTCGGCTGTGCCCTTCTGGCTCGGCGAGCAGAGAACGAGGACGCGCCGCAGGCCGAGGTGGTCGAGCTCGTCGGCCAGAGCCGACAGTGAGCCCGCGCCGAATCGCACCCGCATCGGGTTCGCCTCGTAGGCGAAGTCGTAGGTCATCGCGAGAGGACCGCGGTCAATGCCTGTCGCAGGGCTTCCGCGGGGTCTGCCGCGAGTTCGTGTGCACGCCAGCAGATGTGCTTGTCCGGGCGGACCAACAATGCACCGCTCTCGGTCACCTCACGGAGCCGAGACCAGTCGAAGTACAGGTCGGTGACGTCACGTCCCGGTCCGATCACAACGGCCTCGACGGATACACCCAACTCGTGACCGATCTTGTCGGCCGCCGACTCCCAATCCGATCCTGCGACTCCCGTGATGAGCGTGAAGCGGTCGTAGGGCGCAAGATCCATCATCGCGAACTTATGCATGTTGTCGCCCACCCAGGCGTGCGGCAGGTGGGATCCCGGCACGGTGGAGACCTGGTAGTACAGGTCCGGGTCTCGTACCGCCTCGGGCAGAACCCCGTCGGGCACGACGGCCGAGGACGTGTAGAACTGGCCCAATTCGACTCCGTGGGCGTTGAACTCGTAGTTCTTGATCTCCATCGCCTTCACCAGCGCGGCCCGCTTCGCCGCGCCCGCAGGCGTGTTGGCCTTGCGCTCTTCGATGCGTTCGACCATCTCCTCCTCGGTCTTGGCGTCGGTGACCCCGAGGGCGTGGAACAGGTCTGCGAACTCACGACCGGAGCGGTTGGCACGCTTGACGATTCGCTCGGCCACCGGGGCACGCTCGGCGGTGTAGGTATCGAGCAACGCTTCGCCTGCCTGACCCTTCAGCACCTCGGCGATCTTCCACGCGAGATTGTAGGAGTCCTGGATCGAGGTGTTCGAGCCGAGCCCGTTGCTCGGCGGATGTCGGTGGATGGCGTCGCCCGCACAGAACACCCGGCCCTTCTGCAGATGCGTGGCGTACATTTCGTTGTTGCCCCACAGCGATGTTCCGGTGATCTCGACGTCGAGCTCCGGCATGCCCAGCAGGCTGCGAACGATCTCGACGGCGGCGGCCTCGTTCACCACCGGCGGTGGCTGCGCGATGTCGAATCCCCAGACCACGAGCCACTCGTTCCACGGCCGGACCATGCGAACCAACCCGGCACCGATGCCGCCGACGTTGGATCCGGGCTGAATCACCCAGTACAGCACCGACGGTCGGTGTCCGACGTACTCGGCGATGTCGGCCTTGAAGGTGATGTTCATCGACCCGGCGATGTCCATCGCGCCCTCGAACGGAAGATCGAGGTCCGCGGCCACCTTGGAACGCGCTCCGTCCGCGCCGATCAGGTACTTGGCACGGATCGTGTAGCGGTGTCCGGTGAGTCGATCGACCACCGAGACACTGACCCCGTCGGCGTCCTGCACGTGTGAGAGGTATTCGGTGGAGAACTGGGCCTGGGTTCCCCGCATCGTCGCGTTCTTCACCAGGATGGGCTCGAGGTACGTCTGGGGAATGTCGACGGTCAGGCACGGCGACGCGAGCTGGTAGTCCGCCTCTCGATCGGCCCCGGTACCCCACGTGCGGATGCGGCCGATCTCCTCACCCGCGATCGAGGTGCAGAACACGGTGTCTCCGACGAGCCCGTGCTCGGTGGCGTCGGCCAGCACCTGGTCTGCCATACCGACGTCGCGGAAGACCTCCATGGTGCGCTGGTTGGTGATGTGAGCGCGTGGGGTGTTGGCCGTCCAGCGGTACTTGGTGATCATGATGTTGGGGATCCCGAGAGTGGACAGCAGCAATGCCGCGGATCCACCGGCCGGTCCCGAGCCGACGATGAGAACGTCGGTCTCGACCACCGAGGAATCGGGCAGCTCTGTGGCCTTCTGGCCGTCGTCGAACACCGGCATGGAACACACCCTTCGTCGTGCCCGACTCTCGTCTCGGGCTCTGTGATCGAGTGTCCTGCATCACTCTGCGGTGTTGTCATCAATCGTGCCGAGCTCGGCGCAAACCGACACACATGGCCGATTTCGTGAGTGTCACCCCGCCGATCGAATGATCACCGCGTCGCGTCGGACATCGGTTGCACGGTGGCCGAATCTGGCCACGAACGATTTCGAGAAGTATGTGGCGGACGAGAACCCGCACGATCGAGCGATGTCGGCAATGGTCACCGACACATCGAGGGGTGCGGTGAGCTGCGCGTGGGCACGTGCGAGCCGCCGCTCGAGGATGTACTTGGGCACGCTGATGCCGTCGTCGGCGAACACCCGCGACAGGTGCCGGGCACTGATCCCTACTGCGCGTGCCACCTGTGCGGCAGACAGCGAAGCGTCGGGCAGGCGTTGCTCGATGAACGAACGCGCCGCCGCTCGATGCGCCGAGTTCAGGTTCGCGCGGGCACCGGTGGTCAGCACCGAGACGAGTTCGAGGATCGCGTGCTCGTCGGGCGAAGCCGCGTCGCGACCGGTTGCTCTTCCCACTTGCCGAGCGAGCGCCGCCGCGTACACATTGCCGCTCGGGGAGAAGTCGAACATCGTGGGGCCCACGAGAGACGCCGCACCCGAAACGTCCGCGAACAGCGAGCGGGGCATCTTCACCACCAGCTCCTCCAGGCCGTGGGAGAAGCCCCGCATGAAGGCTGTGTCGGCGTCGAGCAACAACCCTTGACCCGGCCCGACAGCACGAATGCCGTCCTCCGAGTAGAAGAATGCATCTCCCACGAGGCTGAAGTACAGCATGACGGAGTCCGACGGGTGTCGCCGAATCAACTCCGCGTCTCGTTCCACCACGTGCGAAGTTCCGACGACGCGCGCCAGGTCCATCGATTCGAGCCGAAGGTTCGTTCCGGTGGCTTCGAGCTGCTTCACCTCCAGCATGCGGCAGCGCAGCCCGATCAGAACGTCCGCATTGTGCCCCTCCCAGCGTTCGATCCGTTCCTCGAGCGGCAGATCGAGGGTGGAGAATTCGACGGGAGCAGGCATGGATTCGATTGTCCTCCGCGACCCCGGATTGCGTCTGCGATCCGTGGACAACTACATCAGTCTGCCTGCACCCGACTGCGCGGAGGCCCCGTGGGGGCACTTCTCCCACCGTCGCGCAATGCGACCACAGTCCACCCTGCTCCGATGACAGATAGGGCCACAACAGCTCCAATTGCGATCATGGAACAACAATGGACTGGTTCTAGGCCGAATATTGCAGTCCAGTGTGCAAGAGTGGCCTGTATGGATCCTTTCGACGCAACGGCGATCTCGGCCCCGGAGTTGGCAGCACGGATCGGCCCGTCGACGCTGCGGAACAGATCCGGCGGTCCGCTCTACCTCGAGATCGCCGATGAGTTGCGGCGGTTGATCGAGAACGGCGAGGTGTCGGCTCAGACGCGGTTGCCCGCCGAGCGGGCGCTGTCGATCAGTCTCGATGTCAGTCGGGTCACGGTCGCGTCGGCCTACAAGCACCTTCGCGAGGGCGGGTGGATCAGCGCCCAGCGCGGTTCGGGCACATACGTTTCGCCTACCGGTTCGCTGCCGTCGTGGGGTTCGCTCGCGGGCGATCGGGAGACTGCGAACCTGGAGTTCGTCAACGCGTCCCCCTCTGCGTCGCCCATGCTGTCCGATGCGTACGGCGTTGCGGCGGAGAAGATTCGAGACCGTTTCACCTTGGGCGGCTATGCTCCGTCCGGTCTGTTCGAGCTCCGCGAATCCATCGCCGCGTACTACCGAGGGCGAGGGGTCCCGACCACCGCCGACAACATTCTCGTCACCTCCGGTGCCACCGACGCCATTCATGCGGTGCTGGCAACGTTCACCGAGCCCGGTGCCCGAGTGTTGGTCGAGCATCCGACGTATCCGGGTGTCGTCGAGCTCGTTCATTCGCTCGGCGGCCGATGCATCCCGGTACCCATCGACCCGGACGACACCGACGAATTCGTGGCATCAGCAGATCGGGCCGCTCGACAGAGCGCTCCCACGCTGGCGTATTTCATGCCCGACTTCTCCAATCCATCCGGTGCGCGACTCCCCCTCCGCACCCGTCGACAGCTGTCCGCCACCATGCACCGCCACGCAATACTGACCATCGTCGACGAGGTAGCAGCAGACCTGTCCCTAGACGGGTCGCCCGACATCGAACCCTTCGGTGCGGCAACCCCGGACGTTGCGACGGTGACGATCGGGTCCACGAGCAAGACCGTGTGGGGAGGGCTGCGAGTCGGCTGGGTTCGAGCCGAAACAGGTCTGGTGGCGAGAATCTCCGCAATGTATGCGCGACGCCAACTTTCGGTGTCCGTCATCGATCAGCTGGCCGCGACGGAATTACTCAGTCGATACGACGAGGTACGCCGGGTGCGCGCCGATATGTCGAGAGTCGCATGCGATCACACCGTCGCGCTGATACGAGATCGATTGCCTGATTGGCACTTTCGCGTTCCGAGCGGAGGCCTGGCATTGTGGTGTTCCCTACCCGACGGCACCCGATCCAGTGCCCTCGTCGCCGACGCCCATTCGCACGGATTGCTGCTGGCACCCGGATTACGATTCGGAACGGGATACGCCTTCGACGATCATCAGCGTATTCCGTTCACTCGCTCACTTCCCGACATCACCTCGGCTGTGGGCATTCTCGCTGACCTGTCCTCGGGGATCGACCCGGCGGCGGCCGTCGCGTCGAGCTCGCCTGCTGCGGTGGTGTGAGCCCGCCGGTCCCCGCAAACGCGCGCGCGTTTGCGAAACGCTCGCGTATTGGTCACCTGTTCGCCAGCGGAATCGCGCGCACCTGACGAATGCGCGCGCGTTTGTGACGCCGACACCCAACCACCGATGTCCGACGAGTCAGCGCACCGACTTCTTCTCGTAGATTGCCATCGACCAGACGTATCCCGCCAGTGTGATCACTGCGCACCAGGCAAGTGCCAGTGGCAGATTCGTACCCAGCGGCTCCCCCGTCAACAGTCCACGCAGGGTTTCGACGAACGACGTGAACGGTTGGTAGTCGGCGAACCATCGCAGCCCCGACGGCATCGTGTCGGTCGGAACAAATCCGCTTCCCAGGAACGGCAGCAGCAGCAACAGCATCGGAAGATTGCTCGCGGTTTCCACCGACTTCGACGCCATACCCATCGCCACCGCGAGCCAACTGATCGCGAAGGCGATGAGCAGCACCATTCCCAGAATCGAGACCCATTGCAGAGGATTGGCATTCGGTCGAAAGCCGACGGCAATTCCCACTGCCAGCACAACCACCACTCCGAGAACGGCCTGCACCGTGTTGCCGAGAACGTGGCCTGCCAGAACCGCTGCACGCGAGATCGCCATCGTCCGGAACCGCGCGGTGATGCCCTCCGTCATATCCATGGCAACGGTGGTCGCCGTTCCACCGGCGGTACCGGCAATCGTCATGGCGAGGATGCCCGGCATCACGTACGGCAGATATGCAGACCGTCCGGCGTCTGGGTCCACACCGGGCAAACCTGCGCCCAGGGTTCCTCCGAATACGAAGACGAACAACATCAGGAACACCACTGGCGCGCCGATGACGAACATCGTCAAGCCCGGATATCGCCGAATGTGCAGAAGACTGCGGCGGAGCATGGTGACCGAGTCACTTATCGCGAATGTCGTTGCAGTCGTCATGATTCGACCTTGCTGCCGGTCCGGCCGGTCAATGCCATGAACACGTCATCGAGGTCCGGAGTGTGGATACTGAGGTCGTCGGCCGCAACGCCTGCCGCATCCAGCCGGCTCAAGACGGCCTGCAGGGTGCGGACGCTTCCGTCGGTCGGTACCGACAACGCCAGACCCTCGGCGTCGACGACCGCATCGCCGAATGCGCGGGTTGCGTCGTCCAGCGTCAGGATGTCGGCGAAGCGCAGTCGAATGTGGCCGCCGGGCATGCGGCGTTTCAGCTCGTCCGGGGTACCGTCGGCGACGATCCGGCCGCCGTCGAGAACCGCGATCCGGTCAGCGAGTTCGTCTGCCTCGTCGAGGTATTGAGTGGTGAGCAGCACGGTGGTGCCGTCGGCGACGAGGGATCGCACGATATCCCACATGGTGCGTCGGCTGCGGGGGTCGAGGCCGGTGGTCGGCTCGTCGAGGAAGATGACGCGCGGTGGGGCGACGAGGGTCATGGCAAGATCGAGCCGTCGCCGCATGCCACCCGAGTACGTGGACAACGGCTTTCGAGCGGCCTCGACCAGATCGAACTGCTCGAGCAGGTCTGCGACCCGCGGCTTGGATCGCTTCGGTCCCAGATGCCGGAGTCTGGCCATCAGCATCAGATTTTCCTCGCCTGTCAAGAGGTTGTCGACCGCCGAGAACTGACCGGTGAGACCGATTGCTGCACGAACGCCGTCGGGATTGCCGACGACGTCGCAGCCTGCGACTGTTGCCGAACCGCCATCCGGCCCAACGAGAGTGGACAGGATATGGACGGTCGTGGTCTTGCCTGCCCCGTTGGACCCGAGCAGAGCGGTGACGGTGCCGGCGTCGACGGTGAGGTCGACACCGTCGAGTACACATTTGTCGCCGTAGGACTTCTGCAGACCACGGGCGTGAATTGCGGGTGTTTCCATATCCGGTCCTTGTCTGTCAGCTGTGCTGTGCATGCCGGACGGCAATGTCGCCGTATCGCGTTCGAGCGCGAATCGACACGCTCTCTTCTGTCTCGTCGGGTGCGCCTTCGGGCGTGAGTTCGTTGCGAACGTGTCCGTCTTTCGACGACAGATCGAGCCACGCGGGCACACCGCGCCGCACACCGACGGTGACCTGGCCGTATCCGCTCTCGACTTGGATTGCGCCACCGGTTACTTCGTGGAGAGTGATGCTGCCGTACGCGGTCTTCGCGCTCACTCCGCCGAGCGACTTCTCGACATCGAGATCGCCGTAGGAGAGCTTGGCATCGAGTTCGGTGCCAGATTCCCGCACCATGATCGAGCCGTGCGACGCCTTGAGCACTGCATCACCGACGACCGTTCCGAGTCGAATCTGGCCGTGGTCGGCGGTGATATCGATATTGCCCAGTGCCGTACCCACTGTCGCGTTACCGTGCCCGGCGCGCACCCACAGGTCCTCTGCCGAATCCAATTCGACCGGACCCATCGAACTCTTGATGCGCACGGCACCGAGATCGCCCACGGTGCGGAGGCTGCCGACTGCAATCTCCGCAGTGAGTCGAGACGCCTGCGGCACTTCGACTTTCACCTCGACGGACTCTGTCGGACCGAAGAAGCTGATGCGCGCCTTGGGACCGATGACGGTGAGGCGCTCGCCGTCGAAGTCGACCTTCGTGTTCTCGGCCCCCTTACGATCGACGGCTTTGGACGGGTTGGTGGGAGTGACGGTCACGACGGTGTCGGCGCGTTCTGTCGCAACGACGTCGATGCTCCCGACCTGTAGATCGATGGCCAGGTCGATCGGCGTCGGAGTAGCGAATTCGGGCATGGCGATGCCTCCTATGGGCATGGTTGTGACACTCTGCTCGGCGCAGAGTTACTGAAAAGCTTTGTTGGAGCCGACGATCAGCGCGCCCAGCCGGCGAAGTTGTCCCCGGTACGAACCGTTCGTTGCGCGGCTCGGCGTTGTTTGGGTTGAAGAGCGGTGGCGACGGCTCGCACCAACCAGGTGTTCACCGACATACCGTCCGACGCCGCGGCCTCGTCCACTCGCGATTTGAGCGCGTCCGGCAGTCGAAGAGTGGTGCGGGATGTGCTCGTGTCGTCGAGTTCGATGCTGGGAGGGGTTTGTTCGTCGTCTTCCGGTTCCGAGACGGGTGCCGCCACGACGAATTCGATCTCACGTCCGCGGAGCCTGATGTCCACGGAACCAGGGGCAAGGTCGCGGTTGATGTCTCCTACCGCGGCCGACAGCACGTCGAGCATCACCAGACGCGTCGCCGCATCCATGCCGTCGACGAGTCGTTCAGCAGCGGCACGAGTGTTCTCGTCTCCGGTTGCTGCCGACTCGACCAACCGACGTTGGAGGTCGTTGACGTACTGCCCAAGTTCCATGCATCAAGAGTGACACCACAATGGTGTCACGTCAAGCCCCAGTGGTGTCACGTCAAGCCCCAGTGGTGTCCCGTCAAGCCCTACTGGTGTCACGATGGGCTCGCACCGCTGCCTGTGGCGCTCTCCCGGCAGGCAGGACGTGGCCTCAGGGCCGAAGGGATTGGACGATTGCCGTGATGCGCCGCTCGCGGGTGTCGTCGCGTTTCGCGTCGGCGACGGAGCGGGCGTGTTCTTTTCGCGTCGACGGTGCGAGCGCATCGAACGCTGCTCGGACGGCGGGATCCGCGTCCAGAGCTGTGGCCAGCGCCGGCGGTACCTCGATCACCTGCGGCTGGTCGTCCAATTCGATCGTCACGTCGACGGTGTCGCCGGCCGCTACGCCGAGTGTGGCGCGAACGCTCTTGTTGAGTCCGAGCAGATTTTCGCCGCCCATCCGCCCGATCCGACCGCGCACCGTCTGACCGCCGATCGTGAACCGAACCGGCGGAGTCTTGGTGGAGCCGAGGGACGCAACCTGTTCGTCACTGAGCACTATTGCTGCTGCAGGGCCCCGTGATTCGAGGACCGTAGACACACGCAGAACCGTTGCTGCCATGCGGACAGGCTATCCGTCGGTGGCCAGTCAGGCTTCGGCTTCTACGATTCGCTTGATTGCCGCCAGGGTGCGCGGGATGCCGTCGAGAGCGGCTCGGCTACGAGTGTCGATTTCCTGCTGCGCGTCGTCGCCGAACTTGCGGTGAAAGTGGGCGATGCCGCCGGGCAGAAAGTTCCAGTTCTCGGTCAGCCGTGTGCCACCGTCCACGGGCTCGAGCGTGTAGCCCCAGCGGACGAAGTTGTCGCCCACCACCCAAGCGAACTCGCGGCCGGGTTCGGCCGCCGCCACTGTAGAGACCGTTTCCCAGGTGCGACCCGGCACCACATTGCGGCCGGTGAACGTAGATCCGACGCCACCGCCACCGGGCTCGTTCCACCAGCACTCCTGGCAGATCGGGCTCCATTCACCCGTACGGGTGACGTCGGAGACGACGGCGTACACATCGTCGACCGACGCAGCGACGGTGATGGATTCGGAGAACTCGAGTGCAGTCATCTCACCATTGTCCCTCCGCGGCCGACGCAGCTGTGAGCAGAGTCGCTGCCCACAGCAGAACACCTGGTGTGCAACCGAATTCGGATTCACACTCGAGTCATGAGCGAATCGCCTCGAATGTTCCCGCCCGAACTCCGCAACCAACTCCTACGGCACCGAGTCCTGGTGCTCGACGGCCCCCTCGACGACGACAACGGCACCGTCCTCACCACTCACCTGCTGACGTTGGCCGCCGAGAATTCCTCGGCCGACATCGCCCTGTGGATTCACTCTCCAGGCGGATCGGTTCCCGCAATGCTCGCCATCCGCGATGTGATGCGCCTCGTCCCGTGCGACGTCTCGACCCTCGCGCTCGGATTGGCCTGCAGCGCCGGTCAATTCCTGTTGTCGTCGGGCACGCGAGGAAAGCGGTACGCCCTGCCGCATTCACGGATACTCATGCACCAAGGCTCGGCGGGCATCGGAGGGTCGGCCGTCGAAGTGGAGGTGCAGGCCAACGATCTGCGTCATACCCGAGATACGGTGCTCGGCCTGATCGCCGACGACACGGGACAAACACGTGAGCAGATCTTCGACGACTCTCTGCACGATCGCTGGTTCACTGCGGAGGCTGCCCGTGAGTACGGGTTCGTCGATGCGATCGTCGACTCGTTCGATCAGGTCATGCCTGCGCGGCGGGTATCCTTCGGAATGGAGCTGGCACGATGAGCACGTACACGATTCCCAATGTGATCACGCGAGATTCGCGCGGAGAACGCGTCGTCGACGTGTATTCGCATTTGCTCAGTGAGCGCATCGTCTACCTCGGTACCGGAATCGATGCAGGTGTCGCGAACGCGATGATCGCGCAACTTCTGCACTTGGAGGCCGACTCTCCCGATCAGGAGATTTCGATGTACATCAACTGCGAGGGCGGTGACACGGCCGCCATGCTGGCCGTCTACGACACCATGCAGTTCATCGGATCACCTGTTGCCACAACATGTGTGGGCCAAGCCGTTGCAGCTGGTGCAGTACTCCTCGCCGCCGGGGCACCGGGGCGACGCTCTGCGCTGACCCACAGTCGGGTGGTGTTGCATCAACCTGCGGCGCAGGGACGCGGCACCATTCCCGACCTGATTCTGGCTGCGGACGAGGTGGTCCGCGTCCGGGCCGAGATGGAATCGATCCTTGCAAAACACACGGGACGCGACGTCGAGAAGCTTCGCCATGACACCGACCGCGATCTGGTGTTGACGGCCTCTGCCGCCCGCGAGTACGGCGTCGTCGACCAGGTTCTCGAGGGGCGTCAGGCAGCCATCAACGTCGCATCTCCTCGCGACAGGTCGTGATGCGCTAGGCGTGAGATGTCCGCCATCGACGTGCCCAACGCACCGACAACGGCCGCAAGGATTTCGCTCGACGGGTCCTTGCGGCCACGTTCGACCTCCGACAAGTACTGCGGCGCAATGCCTGCGCGGGCTGCAGTCTCGGCAAGGGTGTCGCCGCGGGCGTGCCTGCGCTCGCGTAGCCTCCGGCCGACCACTTCACGCCACAACGGTTCCACTGCGCGCGCTGCTCGGCGCTCATCGATTCGTATGACCTCGCCCATGATCGGAGCCTAGGCCTCGATTCCATGAGGTGTCGGGGATTCTGCTCAGAGCAGAGAACCCGGTTTCACGAATGTCTTCGCAAAGCGCTTCTGCCAGGGCGACTCCACTGCTCGACGCGCGTAGTTGGCTCGAACGTAGTCGACGGCTGCGGCGCCGGGCACACCGTCGAGCGCGACGAGGCACGCCAGTGCTGTGCCAGTTCTCCCCACCCCACCGGTGCATGCGATCTCAACCCTCTCGGTTGCGCAGCGTCGCAGTACTTCTCGCAGTACAACCTCGAGTTCCTTCGAGTCGGACGGGAGCCAGAAGTCGGGCCACCGAACCCATCGGCTGTCCCAATCGAATCCACCAGGATCCCTGCCCTGCAGGTAGACCCCGAGATCCGGCCGTGGGCCGTCCGGTATCGGATCGCGCAAGGCGCGTCCACGAACGAGACTGCCCGACGGCAGCCGCAGCACACCCGCCGTTTGCACATCCCACATGTGACTCCGCCTTCCCTTGCGTCGACTTCTGCAAGTACCGATACTGCGGTATCGTTCGCTTCACCAGCCCGCACCACTCACCGGCCCCGCCTCCGATATGGCGCTTATGATGACGATTCTGCACGAAAGGGCAATGTCCCCGTTCGTCCGGTGAACCCGCACAGGCAGCGCAAGGCGCGGACCGATGGTTGGGCACTCCAATATCTGGCGCAGTGGCGTCGACGAGTCGAGTATCTGGAAGATCGCGTCGACCAGAAGCCCAGAGCGTTGCTCGATAATCGGGTACCGATTTTGGCCGGGTTCACGGGTTGTCCAGCGTGCGACGGCCGCTTCTTCGGCGACGGGCCCCGCGACGCATTGGAACGACTCATGCGACGCGACGGGCGTCGTGCCCACCGATTGCGCGTCGCGGTAGCTCGATTGGATCAGCGGTACCGCGACGTGACCGTCGAGATCGACCGGTCCAGATCGATGCCATGGTGGGAACGTCGAGCACCGTGGGTGTGACTATACGCGCGGCTTGGTCCACTCGATCGTGTGCCGAAACCCTATGCGGTGTCGCATGACCGCGCCCGGGAGCCGCTTCTCCACCGTGTGACCGATCTCGTCGAAGCTCAGCACCGGGTCCTTCACCGGGAACGGTGCCGGCGGTGCCGGCACCGGGCTCGGCCACGGGCGGTGCAGAAATCCGATCAGCGGATTGGTGATGATGGAGACCGCATCCCACAGCAGATCTCGTGCGCTTTGCGGTGGCGCGAGCCCGACGATGAGCACGCGTCCGCCCGACGCGAGAATTCGTTCGACATGACGCAATGCGTCGTCCATGTCGAGGTGATGGAGGACGGCGACCATCGTCACGAGATCGATCGAATCGTCTGCCCAGGAGTCGAGTTGGCTGTCTGTGATCGACACATTGTTCACGTCGGCAGAGGTGATCTCTGCGATTCGGCGCATCTCCGAATCGCGGTCGGCCCCCGCGACCTGATCGAAATGGGGAGCCAACGCACGCACCAGACCGCCTCGACCACAGCCCATATCGACTGCACGGCCACGCCTGTCGGGCAGGTTCGCCAGAATCCAACTGTGGAAGTAGTCGTTGTGACTCCATGGGTGTCGCTCGTTCAGCTCGCGAACCCACTGGGCCCCTCTGCCTCCGATAAGGGACGTTCCCATTCGTCTCAGCACCACGGAACCCAGTATCCACGAGGCGCGGCCACCCCACCTCGGAGAACGATGTCAACCCAACCATGTGTCCAAGGCTTGTTGCACGAGTGATGGAGCTTCCAGCGGCGCCAGGTGCCCCACGCCCGGAAGAATGATCACATTCGATCGACCCGGCAACAACTGTTCCAGTCGAAATGCCTGGTCGACGGGAATCCAGGGGTCTTGTTGACCCCATCCGATGGACGTGTCGCAGCGGACTCGGGGAAGCGCGTCGACTGTCGGTCGCGTGTCCTCGGGGCGCAGTTCGGCGATCTGTCGGTAGAACGCAGGCTGACCCTTGTCGGATATCCAGGGTTCGGTCAACGTCGCCACAATGTTTGGGTCCAGCTGCTGATGTGCCGCTCCTGCAATGTATTCGAAGACCAACGCCTTGTGTAGGGAAGCCGGCAAGGCAGCGAAGACGTCACTGTTGTCCGCGACGAGCCGGAAGAATTCGGACCCCCACGGGTCCAGGGTCACCACGTCCCACAAGTACAAACTGCCGTAGTCGCGTCCGTGTATCAGATGGGCACCCAGGGCGACGGCACCGCCGATGTCGTGTGCGACGACGAAGGGCCGCTCCAACCCCCAGTGGTCCAGCAACATCGCGAAACGCAGCATCTGGCTGGGTAGGCCGGTCCGCACATCGGATCCCTGTGCGGAGCGGCCGTATCCGGGCATGTCCCACAGATAGACCCGATGTCCAGCGCCGAGGTGTCGAGCGGCCTCGATCCAGACCTGTGCCGACCAGGGGGTTCCATGGCAGAACACGACGTCGGCGGATGGCACGTCCACATCGGGAGTCAGCTCGTAGGTCGCTACCGAAGCGCCGCCCACGGACACGAAGATGGGCTCCGGTAGATCGAATCTGTCGATCGTCATGGCGATGAACGTAATACTTCAGGTCGACCTGAAGTCAACGTGAGAGCATCGGCACGGTGAAGATCGGAGAGGTTGCCGAGGAGCTCGACGTTCCGACCCATGTTCTGAGGCATTGGGACGACGTGGGTGTTGTTGTGCCCGAGCGCCTACCGTCGGGCCACCGCGACTACAGCGAGGAACATGTGCGACGACTGCGGGTGTTGCAAGCCTGCCAGGGCGTCGGGATCAGCTTGGCCGATATTCGCCTGATACTTCATCGAGACGAGCTCGGACGAACCGCAGTCATCGAAGAACAACTGGCTCGAATACGACGGCAACAAGCTCAACTCGACCATGCCGAGCGCTTTCTGACGCACGTCGTCTCGTGCACACATGATCTGCTCACCCGATGCGCGCAGTGCAGCGAGTACTCGACAATCTCGAGTCGATCGAAGTGAGACGGTGACATCGTGAGCGGACCCGATTCATTCTCGGCAGTGAGTCCGTCCACTCGTGCATGGGTGAGTCGACACCTGAACGCCGGTGAACGAATCACTAAAGCCGAAACGCTCTCCGGCGGTATCACCGCAGAGATGCGAAGGCTGACCGTCTGGACGACAGATGGATTCAGTCGGAACCTGGTGTTGCGCACGTATACAGATCCAGCCAGCTTGCTACACGCCGAGGATTCATTGCTCCGAGAAAGCGCAGGCCTGACACTTCTTTCGGGCTCGGGCGTGCCGGCTCCCCAACTGGTGGCCTTCGATCCCACCGCTGCCCATTGCGAGTACCCGTCGCTCCTGATGACCCATCTGCCAGGTTCGACGGTTCTCACCGACGAGGGCGTGGACGAGCGGGTCCCCCTTCTTGCCCGGCAACTCGTCGAGATTCACGCGGTGAACGCGGAACCCAGACCCCTTGAGTACCAGGCGATGACGACTGCGGGTTCCGTCGTGGTGCCGTTCGGAGCCGACGGGGAAGTATGGGCCGCCGCAATAGACATACTCCGCAGCCCTGTCCCGGCATACGACGGGCGAGTGCTGCATCGCGACTTCCAACCCGGCAACGTCCTGTTCGACATACCGCAGAACGCCACGCCCCGAATCACCGGCGTTGTCGACTGGGCAGGGGCCTCGTGGGGTCCGACGGACCTCGACGTCGCGCACTGTTCGACCAATCTCGCTCTGCTACACGGGCCTCAGTGGGGACAGCGGTTCGCTTCTGCCTACGAAGATGCCGGCGGCGTTCTCTCCGAGAGCACACGATCGCGGCAATACTGGCGTGTGCGCGACGCACTGGCGTGCTCCGAGGAAGTGCAGTTGTGGGCTGCCCCGTGGCGCGAAGCGGGCCGCACCGACTTGACGCCACGTGTTGTCCAGGATCGATTGGACGCGTACATCTCCATGTTGATGGACGCGAATGGTCACTGAGCTTCCAACACCTCCGCGAGTCTCTTCAGGTCTTCGGCGACCATGTCGAGATCGCGCTCGAATTCTTCATCGCTGAGCTCGATCTGGCGGACCGTGAACAGAATCTCCGCGCCATTCGGATGGCTCAACACCCTTACGGGATTGTTCACTACGGTCCCCGACGGCAACGTGACGTCATGATCGAGGACACCGAGGTCGTTGTGTGGCACGAATCGGACTGTCACCTGCCCCATCGGCGATTCAGCAATAAGTCGATCGTCGTCGATGGTCACGGGACTGTTCGCCAGTCCTGCTGCCCATCTGGGTAAGTTCGCGGGATTGGCTGCGAACTCGTACACCTCATCGGGTGTGCGCCCTATGACTCGACTGACGTGTCGACTTGCTACAGCGGCTTCGTGGTTCATACCAGCGACGCTACGTACGATGAGCTTTCGCCGCGCGGGAATCGCGCCACCAGCATCCTCACCTGAGGAAGACCGGATCAGATCCACGCATAGGTCGGAAACGATCAACGACCGGTCACCCAGGCGAGATTCCCGCTGTCGACATCGGCGATGACCTGTTCGAGCCATTCAGCGTCGTGGGCGAGCTTCGAGCGCATGTAGTGGGCTTCGATCATGTGCAGCGGAGGAACGTCGGTCTTGCTCAGCACGTCGTCCAGTCGGGCAACTCCGTCGCGGACCGCTGCGGCTCGCACGAACAACAACTCTCGGGCGTCGTGTTTGTCGAGTATTCCGACATACGCCAGTGCGGTAGTGAAGGCGTGTCCATCAATCAATTCCGAGTCCCTCACCTGTCGAATCACGTTCTGCCTGAGCGCTTCCACACCGTCGGGAGTTATTTCGACGGCCGGAGGCGTTCGGGAGTCGCCGTTTCGAATCCAGCCTTCTGCTCGAAGCCGCTCGATCAGCGTGTAGACAGTGCCGTTGCGCACGGTCATGTGCACGTGACGAGACCTGAGCTCGGTAAAGATCGCATAGGAGTGCCGCGGTTGTTCGACGAGCAACCCAAGGATCGGTAGGACCAGCGGGTTCAGCAGAGCATTGGTCGGCACAGGTCAAGAATAGACACCATGACCGTATACGGCTACCGTTTCCTGGAGAGTGACCGTATACGGCTAAGGGGAATCTATGATTTTCGGCATATGGCCCGGCGTGGTGAACGCAGACTTGGTGACGTTTCAGTCAGTCGACGCCCCGCCCGAGCGGGTGAACGAAACACTGGTTGCGTTGACCGAGTTGCAGGGACGTGCCGAGCAGTTCTACGTCAGATGTTTCCGCCATTTCGGCTCCGGCGTAGGGAATTTCGCGAATATCGAGGCCACCCCTGCGAACCCCGAGGCGTACGCCGGCAGTGGGCGACGAATCGACCTCGTCTGTAGCTACCAGTCCTCCGAACCGGACGCCGAAGGGTTTGCACGGTTCGTGCGGAGGGCAGTGAACGACGTGCAAGCCTGGGGCGGCGGCAAGGTTCAGATCGGCGAGGAGCTGGATATGCCAGCACCGCTCGATGGCGGTAGCCCAGGCTGCTTCGAGGCCGTCTCCGCAGCAGTTGCAGCCGCTCTCGACGAACGTGCGCGGACAGGTGCCGATGTCCTCATCGGCGTGAACGCAGCCGGGCTTGCCGATGAGGAGTTCTGGCATCGCCTTGCCGGCTCGCTGACTCCAGCCCTGGTCGCTCAGCTCGACTACTTGGGACTCGACTTCTTCCCCGATGTCTTCCACCCGGTTCCGCTGCACGAGATTTCGGACGCGACAACCTATCTCGTGCGCACAGCACGACACCGCGCTACTGTCGCCGGCTTCTCCTCCGTTCTCCCGTTTCACGTCACCGAAACCGGGTGGCCGACCGGAGCGGGTCGGGACGAAGCCACACAAGCACAGATCCTCGAACTGGTTGCCGAGGCAGTCGTCAACGCGGACTGCGATGTAACGGCCTACGAGCTCTTCGGCCTGAGGGACATCGTCACCGACGCCCGATGGCAGAACGAGTGGGGCGTACTTCGCGACGACTACACCCGAAAGCCCGGGTTCGATGCACTTTGTCGCCTGTTCGCACGCCACCGCTGACGTACGCTTCCTCGATCAAGGCCGGACCGCCGACAGAGACGACATCGAAACCCCTGCGGGCTGAGTACATCAGGACCTGGCAACGCCGCCCTCGATGGCACGCCTGATGTCCCTCGCAACCGAATTTGCGCGGCTCCAATCCCACTGAAGCGCGCCGCCTTCGACGGACCACATCCAGCCCTCGTCGAACTCTCTGTTCTGGGTGAGACTGTCTGCCAGATCTGTCAGCATGGCGCTGATCGATAGCCATCGCGGACCGCGTTCGTCCGATCCTGACTTGTCGAATTCGGAGACGCATCCATACAGCTCGCCGGGACGGGCGTCGACGAACAAGAAGTTGCCGTCCATGCCTGCAAACGGGACGAATGCAGGAGCGAAGGTGAAGGCATTTTCCCCCGCAGAGGGCGGCACTTCCAGCCCACGTGAGCTCCACACGTCGGCCCAGATTTCGACCATTCTTGCTCGCTCCACGACCACGTGGTCGAGATTCAAGAATTGGTAGCGCGGCAAGATCGCTACGAATGCGGGCCCCGAGGTGTCGCCGTCGACCAGCTCGAAGAACTCGACCAGCTCCGGAGGCCACTTCTGCCCAGTCGCGGATATCGCATGTTCGATCGATTCGGATTCGGCCCCCGAGATCCTGTTCTCCGGAAAACGCTCGTGCAGCCAGTCCGTGATGCGCGCCCACTGCTCCCGAACCGATCCTGGTGGCGTCGTATTCAGACTGCTCGGCGGCATCGATCCGCCGGCTCGCTGCCGGTTCTCCTCGTCACGAATACGCCGCTGCACGTCACCGATCAGATCTGCGCGAGTCTTCGACGAATCACCGAACTCGGGTACCGAGACGTGCGTCGCGCTCAACGTCGCCCAGACGGCGGCCGACGGCGCTTCCGCCAGGGATGCCAACGCGGCATCCGCGATCTCGCCAAATGCAGCGTCATCGCCGTCGATGTAGCCGTCTCGGACCGCGACGCCGGCCATCGAATCCACCTGTGACATTGCCCAATAGACCATGCGTACACCGTAGGGCCTGCTGAGTTCCGCGCGTCGCGGTGTGAGAGGGCACCCGGATGAACCTCACGGCCAGGGACTTGAACATGTTCAAACTGCGGTCTATGGTCGAATTTGAACACGTTCAGAAATGAGGTCAATACGATGGCCCGCACGTCCGACACTCGCGACAAGGTGGTCGAGGTAGCTCTTCGCCTGTTTCGCGAGGAGGGGTTTCAGGCAACCACGATGCGTCGCATTGCCGACGAAGCAGGCGTCTCACTGGGGAACGCCTACTACTACTTCGCCGGCAAGGATGAGCTCGTCAACGAGTTGTACATGGTGATTCAGCGCGATCATCGCGAGCGCGCGCTCAGCGTTCTCGTCGACGGCGGATCGCTCTCCGAAAATCTGGCCGCTGTATTGCATTCCGGCCTGGACGTGATGGAGCCCTATCACGCGTTCGGTGGATCCTTCCTGCACTTGGCGCTGCCGACGAGCACAAGCTCCAGTCCGTTCTCGGAGGAATCGTCCGACGCCAGATCCATGGCCATCGATCTCATGCGAACCACCCTCAGCGCGTCGAAACAGAAGGTTCCGGCGTCACTGAAAGACGCTCTCCCGACGTTGCTCTGGATGATTTACATGGGAGTCACTCTGCACTGGGTGACCGACTCCTCGGACAACCAGCGACGCACGCGCGCACTGGTCGACGGTCTCGTGCCCGTCGTATCCAAGGCCGTGCGCCTTGCTCGTCTCCCCGTGGCGCGGGGGTTGGTCACCGACGTTACCGGTCTCCTGAAACGAATGACCTCTTCGGAAGGGTTGGACCAGTGAACGATTCACCATCGACTGTCGTCATCTGCGGTGCCTCCGGCTACATCGGCCGGTATCTGCGTCGCAACTACGAAGAACGCG